>NZ_JBHVZE010000004.1:0-6681 GCF_042880135.1 Cellulomonas sp. NPDC058312
GGCCCGCGCGACCCCGCCGCGGCCCGCGCGCTGGCGGCGGCGCTCGCCGGGCGCGAGCGCGCGACCGACCGCGCCCTCGCCGCGCGCGCCGGTCTGGGGGTCTGAGGGGTCTGAGCGGCCCTCAGCCCAGCCCGGCGTCGTGCACGAGCCGGGCGATCTGCACCCGGTTGGTCACCCCGAGCTTCGCGAACAGGTGCGCGACGTGCGTCTTGACCGTCGCGAGCCCGAGGTACAGCCGCTCGGCGATCTCCTGGTTCGACAGCCCCTCGGCGACGGCGACCGCGACGTCCCGCTCACGCGGGGTCAGCGGCTCGAGCGCGCGCAGGGCGTCCGCGCGGCGGTCCTCGTCCTCGGGCCTGGTCACCGACGCGATCAGCTGGGCGGTCACCGTCGGCGACAGGATCGGCTCCCCCGCCGCCACCCGGAAGATGCCGTCGACCAGCTGCGCCGGTGGGGTGTCCTTCAGCAGGAACCCCGCGGCGCCCTCGCGCAGGGCCCGCAGCACCAGCTCGTCGGCGTCGAACGTCGTCAGCACGATCACCCGCGCCGCCGAGCCCGCCGCGACGAGCGTGCGCAGCGCCGTGAGGCCGTCGACCCGGGGCATCCGGACGTCCATCAGGACGACGTCGGGCCGCAGCCGCGTCACGGTGTCGACGGCCTCCGCGCCGTCGGCGCACTCGGCGACCACGTCGATCCGGGGGTCGCCCCCGAGGATCATCCGCAGGCTCGCGCGCACCAGCGCGTCGTCGTCGACGACCACCAGACGCACCACGTCGGGGGCCCCGTCCGGGGTCAGCTCGGCCACGGGAGCCACACTCTCACGGCGAACCAGCCGCCGGTCTCGGGCCCGTGCTCGAGCGCGCCGCCCAGCAGCTCGGCACGCTCGGTCGCACCGACCAGGCCCAGGCCGGCGCCCGGGACCGCGCTGACCGGCGTGCCGCCCGCGACGCGGTTGCGGGCCTCGATCGCCAGCCGCTCCCCCGGCGCCCCGGCGAGGCGCACCCGGACGTCCTGGCCCGGCGCGTGCTTGCGGGCGTTCGTCAGCGCCTCCTGGAGGATCCGGAACGCGGTCCGCGACGCGGTGACGGGCACGGCCGCGAGCGCCGCACGGTCCCCGCCGGGCAGCCCGGTCACGTCGAGGTGCACGGCGCCGCCGGCCTCGACCGCGTCGGCCAGCAGCGCGGGCAGCTCCGCGAGCGTCGGCTGCGGGGCCTCCCGCTCGGTGGGCACCGCGTCGGTGTCCGCGCGCAGCACCCCGAGGACCTCGCGCAGCTCGCCGAGGGCCCGGTGCGCGCTGTCGCGGATGGTCTCGGCCGACGCGGTGATCTGCTCGCGGGTGAGGTCCTCGCGGTAGGCGAGCCCGCCGGCCTGCATCGCCACCAGGGAGATCCGGTGCGCGAGGACGTCGTGCATCTCGCGGGCGATCCGGGTGCGCTCCGCCTGCCGGGCCTGGTCGGCCCGCGACTCCTGGGCGCGCTCGGCGTCCTCGGCGCGCTGCCGCAGCGACGCCAGCAGCTCCCGGCGCGCGCCGACGTAGGAGCCCGTCGCGATCAGCAGGCCGACCATCAGCGCGCTGAGCGCGAGCGCGACCGTCAGCAGCCACGGGCCCTGGCCCCACGTCGAGGTGCCCTGGTAGCCGAGCTCGTAGACCACCGACGCCAGCACCCACACCGCCGCGACCGGCAGGGTCTCGCGCCAGCGCCGCCGGGTCGCGAGCGACACCATCGCGAGCATCGCCGGTCCGGCCGCGAACGCCGACGCCGCCGTGAGCAGCGCGGTCACCCCGGCGACGACCACCGGGTACCGGCGCCGCAGCGGCAGCAGGGCCGTCGCCACGACGCCGAGCACCAGGTCGAGCAGCACCATCGCACCCGCCCGGCCGGCGTGGGCGGGATCGGAGTTCGAGGCGACGTCCGCGGTGACGAACAGCCACAGCACCACGCCGATGCCGACCGCGAGCAGGTAGCGCCAGGTGCGCGACCACGGGCCGAGGCGCGGCGGCGCGGCGACAGGAGGGGCGGGACGGGGCACGGCTCGAGCCTAGGCGCGAGCCCGTCGACGCCGGATCGGCCGCCGGGCTGGACCGGCTCCGCCCAAAGGTGGACGGCCGCACCCACCCGCGCCGACCACCCCGAGCCCGTCGACCGACGCGACGGCGGGGCCCACGCGCCGACGCTGGACGCATGATCGAGATCAGCCACCTGACGAAGCGCTACGGATCGACGACCGTGCTCGACGACGTGTCGTTCACCGCCCACGCCGGCCGCGTCACCGGGTTCCTCGGACCGAACGGCGCCGGCAAGTCCACGACCATGCGGGTGCTGTGCGGCCTCGGCGCCGCGGACTCCGGGACGGCCACCGTCGCCGGCTCCCGGCTCCGGGACCTGCCGAACCCCGGCCGCACCGTCGGCGTGCTCCTCGACGCCTCCGCGCAGCACGCCGGTCGCTCCGGCCGCGAGGTGCTGACGCTGTCGTCCCGCCTGATGGGCCTGCCCGACGCGCGGGTCGCGACGTGCCTGGACCTGGTCGGGCTGACCGCCGCCGAGGCGGACGCCCGCACCCGCACCTACTCGCTGGGGATGCGGCAGCGGCTCGGCCTGGCGCACGCGCTGCTAGGCGAGCCCCGGGTGCTGGTGCTCGACGAGCCCGCCAACGGCCTCGACCCGGCCGGCATCCGGTGGATGCGCGACCTGCTGCGGTCGTTCGCGGACGCCGGCGGCACGGTGCTGCTGTCGTCCCACCTGCTGCGCGAGGTCGAGGCGGTGGCCGACGACCTGGTGCTGATCGGCCGCGGCCGGATCCTCGCCGCCGGCGCGACCACCGACCTGCTCGCCGCCCCCGGCACCGAGGTGCGCAGCCTCGACGACGCGGCCCTCACGCGGGCGCTGCTCGCCGCCGGGCACGAGGTGCGCCCCCTCGACGACGGCGGCCTCGGCACGCCCGCCGACGCGGAGTCCGTGGGCCGCGTCGCGCTGGACGCTCGCGTCGTGCTGCTCGACCTGCGGCCCACCCGGTCCGCGGGCATCGAGGACCTGTTCTTCACCCTGACCGCCGGGACCGCCCGCGAGGAGACCGCCGCATGACCGCCCTGACCGCTCCCGCCCCGACCACCCCCGCCGCCCGCGCCGGCATCCCGTGGCTGCGCCTGGTGCGCGTCGAGCTCCGCAAGCAGCTCGACACCCGCGCCGGCCGCTGGCTGCTCGCGCTGATCGTCGTCGTCGACGTCGCGCTGATGTCCCTGCTGCTGTGGGCCGCCGAGCCGGGGACGCTCGGCTGGTCCGGGCTGACCGAGGCCGCGAGCGCCGGCCAGCTGATGCTGCTGCCGCTGATCGGCGTGCTCGCCGCGACGTCCGAGTGGTCGCAGCGGACCGCGCTCACCACGTTCGTCCTGGAGCCGCGGCGCACCCGGGTGCACGGCGCGAAGGCCGCCGCCGGCGCCGTGCTCGCCGTCGCGGTGATGGTCGCGACCGTCGCCGTGGCCGCGCTCGCGAACCTCGTCGGCGGGGTGCTGCGGGACGGCCCCGGGCCGTGGTCGCTGGACGCCGCGCTGGTCGGCGGCAACGCCCTCGGGCTGCTGCTGCTGGTGCTCCAGGGCCTCGGGTTCGGCCTCGCGCTGCTGTCCACGCCCGCGGCGATCGTCGCCTACCTCGCGCTGCCGACCGTGTGGACGCTGGTCGGGTCGCTGGTGCCCGCCCTGGAGACCGCCGCGCGCTGGCTCGACATGTCCGGGCCCCTCGCCCGGCTGATGTCCGGCCAGCTCACCGGGGACGGCTGGGCGCACCTGGCGACGTCGACGGCGCTGTGGGTCGGGGTGCCGCTGGCGGTCGGGCTGTGGCGGACGGCGCGGCGCGAGGTGTCCTGAGCCTGCGCCCGGGGCGGCTCAGGTCCGGTGGAACGGGCCCGCGCCCAGCGCGGCCTCCCACGGCCCGGGCCGCCCCAGCAGGTACCCCTGCCCGAACTCGACGCCCAGCCCCAGGAGGGTGTCGCGCTCCTGCGGGGTCTCGATGCCCTCGGCGACCAGCCACGCGCCCATCGACCCGGCGAAGTCCACGACCGCGTGCGCCAGCGCCTGCCGCACCGGGTCGGCGTCGATCCCGCGCACCAGGTCCAGATCCAGCTTGAGGGCGGTCGGCCGCAGCTGCAGCACGTGCCGCAGGCTCGCGTACCCGGCACCGACGTCGTCGACCACGACCTGCAGCCCCGCGTCCCGCAGCCGGTCGGTCACCGCGACCAGCGCCCCGTAGTCCGGCACCGGCGTGTGCTCGGTGAGCTCGACGCCCACGGACCGGCCGCACGGCAGCAGCAGCTCCGCCGCCCGCGGGTCGAGCACCGCCTCGGCCGACAGGTTCACGGACATCCGCACGTCGGCGGGCAGCCGCGGCACCTGGGTCAGCGCGCGCTCGGCGGCCAGCAGCTCGAGCTCGACGGAGCAGCCCGCCGCCGACGCCGCCGCGAACGCGTGCACCGGCGTCGGGAACCGGTCCGGGTCGAACCGGGACAGCGCCTCGACCGCCACCACCGTGCCCGACGCCAGGTGCTCCACCCGCTGGAACACGGTGCGCACGGCCCGCTCGGCGAGCACCGACCGGACCCAGCGCACCCGGTCGGACACCGCCGGCCGGTACGGCAGGTGCCGCACCCCGAGCCGGTCCTCGACCAGCGCCGCCGCGAGGCCCATCACCCGCAGGGCGTCCTCGTCGAGCAGCGGGTCCGAGCCGCGGGCCAGGCAGCACAGCATCCCGACGGGCTCGCCGTCGGCCCCCCGCAGCGGGGCACCGACGTACGACCCGATCCCCATCTCGGCGGTCGCGGAGAGCTCCCGCGTCACCGGGTGCGTGCGGGCGTCCGGGACCACCCCGGGCAGCAGCCCGTCGAGCACCCGCACGCAGTAGGTGTCGTCGAGGTCGCGCTCGTCGCCGACGGCCATCTGCATCGGGCCCGTCTCGGCGCTCGTCGCGAGCACGACCTCCGCGGACTGGGTCAGCCCCGACAGCACCGCGATGTCCATCGCCAGGTGCTCCCGCACGCGGTCGAGGATCTGCTGCACCCCCGGGTCGTCGGCGGCGCGCGCGACGGTGAGCGGTCCACGGTCCTCGGTCACGCTCATCCGGCCCCCCGGCCTCAGGTCAGCTCGACCCGGCCCAGCGTGCCCCACGCCCCGCGGCGCGGCCAGTGCTGGACGCCGCCGTTCCCCCGCCCGGCCCACGGCGGGGTGCCCGCACGCGGGTGACGCGTCCCCGCGACGGGTGGCGGCGCCCGCCGCGTGACAGGATCGGCGCATGGAGAGCCCGACCACCGCCGCGGCCACGCAGCCCGGCACCCCCGCGCCCCGCCCCGCCGCCGACCGCCTCTGGGTCGAGCGCACCGGCACCCGCACCTACACCGGCCGCAACACCCGCGGCGCCGAGGTCGCGATCGGCCCCACGGAGGCGGGCGCCGTGTTCACCCCCGGCGAGCTGCTGAAGATCGCGCTGGCCGGCTGCTCCGGGATGAGCGCCGACCACGCCCTGGCCCACCGGCTCGGCGACGACGTCGCGGTGACCGTCGAGGTCGAGGGCGCGAACCTCACCGCCGAGGACCGCTACCCCGAGCTGCACGAGCGCATGGTCGTCGACCTGTCCGGCCTGGACGAGGCCACCAAGGAGCGGCTGCTGCGCGTCGTGCACCGCGCCGTCGACGAGCACTGCACGGTCGGCAACACCCTGAAGGCCGGCGCGACCGTCGAGCTCGACGTCGTGGACGCCTCCTGATGGCCCTGCGCCGGACCCCCGTCGTCGACGCGGCGCTCGACCGCGCGGTGACGATCCCGTCGGCGACGATCCACGCGCACGTCGACGCGATCCGCCGCAAGAACCCCGAGGCCACCCCCCAGGAGGTCGTCGAGCTGCTGGAGCGCGAGTTCCTGCTGGTCGTGCAGAGCACCGGCGGCGCGGTCGGCGCGGCGGCGGCGGCCCCGGCCGTGGGCACCGGCGTCGCGATGGCGCTGACCGTCGGCGACGTCGCGACGTTCTTCGGGGCGTCCGCGGCCTTCGCCCTGGCCGTCGCGAGCGTGCACGGCATCGACGTCCAGGACTCCGAGCGCCGCCGCGCGCTGCTGCTCGCCACGATCCTCGGCGAGAGCGGCGCGAAGGCGATCTCCGACGCCGGGCTGCTGACCGGCCTGCGCAGCGTCAACGTCGCCCGGGCGCTGCTGACCCGGATGCCGACCGGCACGATCCGCCGCGTGAACGCCCGGCTGACCCGGCAGCTGTTCCGCAAGCAGCTCGCCCGGCAGAGCGGGCTGGCGTTCGGGCGGCTGATGCCGTTCGGCGTCGGCGCGGTCATCGGCGTCACCGGGGCCCGCGCGCTCGGCCGCACCGTGATCGACGGTGCGCACGTCGCGTTCGGCCCGGCACCCGCGGCGTTCGTGGACCGGGTGCTCGTCGTCGAGACCGGCGCCGAGCCGCGCCTGCTCACCGAGGGCACCGGCACCCACCCGGCCGCCGCGCCCCCGCGCCGCCGCCTCCTGGGCCGCCGTCCGCGCTGACGCAGACGCTCCTGCACCCCTGCACCCCTCCATCACCCGACGAGAGGTCACGACACGCTGGCCCGGACCGCTGTGCGCCAGCGTGTCGTGACCTCTCGCCCCCCCCCCCGGCGGGGGGTGGGGGTGGGGGGGGGGCAGCACGGCGCCGGGTTAAA
>NZ_JBHVZE010000004.1:6691-94515 GCF_042880135.1 Cellulomonas sp. NPDC058312
CCTGCACCCCCCCCCCCCGCTCCTTCTGCTCTCTCCCGTTGGGCCGCCCGGGCCCGCCCCCTGGGTGCGGCCACCTCTCGCCCCCCCGGCGGGCGGGGGTTGGGGGTGCGGGAGGCGCAGCTCGGCGCGGGTTACCAGCGGGTGTGGACGTGGGGGCGGATGCGGGCGTCGTAGATCGCGCGCAGGGCCTCCGCGGTCGTCGCGTCCACCGGCGGCAGGTCGGCGGCGGCGGCGTTGCCGCGGGCCTGGTCGGCGTTGCGGGCGCCGGGGATGACGGTCGAGACGCCGGGCTGGTCGACGATCCACCGCAGCGCGAGCTGGGCGGTCGTCGCGCCGGCGGGGGTGAGCGCGGCGACCTCGCGGGCCGCGGCGACCCCGACGTCGTACGGCACGCCGGAGAACGTCTCGCCGACGTCGAACGCCTCGCCGTTCCGGTTGTAGGCGCGGTGGTCGGTGGCGGCGAACGCGGTGTGCTCGTCGTACCTCCCCGACAGCAGGCCGCTGGCCAGCGGGACCCGCGCGATGATGCCGACCCCGGCCTCGGCGGCGGCGGGCAGCACCCGCTCGAGCGGCTTGCGGCGGAACGCGTTGAGGATGATCTGCACGGTGGCGACGTGCGGGCAGGCGATCGCGGCGAGCGCCTCGTCGACCGTCTCCACCGACACCCCGTACGCGGCGACCCGGCCCTCGGCGACCAGCGCGTCGAGGGCGTCGTAGGTGGCGTCCCGGTCCAGGACGGCGCTCGGCGGGCAGTGCAGCTGCACCAGGTCGAGCGTGTCGACGCCGAGGTTCGTGCGCGACCGGTCCGTCCACGCCCGGAACGCGTCCGCGGTGTACGCCTCGGCGACGTGCGGGTCGGCGCGGCGGCCCATCTTGGTGGCGACGGTGATCCGCGCGGCGTCGGCGGGCCGCTCGCGCAGGAACCGGCCGATCAGGGTCTCGCTGCGGCCGTCGCCGTAGACGTCCGCGGTGTCGAAGAACGTCACCCCGGCGTCCGCCGCGGCGGCGAGCACCGCGAGGGCGTCGTCCTCGGCCACCTCGCCCCAGTCCGCACCGAGCTGCCAGCAGCCCAGCCCCACGACCCCGACGTCCCGACCGGTCCTGCCCAGCGTCCTCGTCTGCATCCTGCGAGGCTACCCGCGCGAGGATCACCCTGTTGCTCTGGGTGCCTGCACCCGCCCGGGACGCGCCCGGGGCCGCTCGGGGGCCTGCACGCGACCGGCAGGGAGCAAGATGGTCCCGACGCACCCGGGGGGCGACGCGGGCAGGTGGCCCCGACCCGGGACCGGCGTCCGTCGAGGGGGCGTGCTGTGATCATCCGGGACCGGGACGGGACGCCGTGGGCGCGGGTCTCGTGCGTCCTGCCGCTGGACGCGGCGGCCGCGTGGGCGTTGGTCGCCGACGCCCGCCACCACGCCCGCTGGGTCCCGCTGACCCGGGTGACGCTCACCGCGCCCGGCGCCGGCGACCGGGTGCGCCGCCCCGACGACCAGGCCCCCGAGGCCGGCGACGAGATCGCCGCGGTCAGCGGCCCGTTCGCCCGGCAGGGCGCGCCGGGGCTGCTGGACCGGATGCGGGTCGAGCGGTTCGAGCCGCCGCTGGGCGCGGTGCCGGGCGCCGCCGTGTTCGTGAAGCTCGGCCCGGTGCTGCTGGGCACCGCCCGGATCGAGGTGGAGGCCGCGGGCCCGTCGTCGTCGCGGGTCGCGTGGTCCGAGGCGATCTACCTGCGCGGTCTCCCGCGGGCGTGGACGGTGTGGGCCGGCGCGCTGCTCGTCGACCTGATGCTGCGGCTCGTGCTGGCCCGCGCGGCCCGCGAGGCGCGGCCCCGACCGACGCAACGAACCGCCGCCTGACCCCTGTTTCGCGCAACGATTCGCGGGTGGGCGTGCATCGTCGCGCCATGATGCGGGTGCGGTCGGGCTCGTAGGCTGTGCAGGACGCGCCCCGACGAGGTGGCCCGGCACCGTCAGCCCGACCCGCCCGACCTCCTCGAGGAGACCCATGCCCGCGACCCCGCAGAGCACCCGCCGGCACTACCTGATGTGCGAGCCCACGCACTACACGGTCTCGTACGAGATCAACCCGTGGATGGACTCGACCCGGTACACCGACGCGGGTCTCGCGGTGCAGCAGTGGCAGACCCTGCGCGCCACCTTCGAGCAGCTCGGCCACACGGTCGAGACCATCGACCCGATCCCGGGCCTGCCGGACATGGTCTACGCGGCCAACGGCGCCACGGTCGTCGACGGCCTCGTCTACTCGGCGAAGTTCCGCTACCCGGAGCGCCAGCCCGAGGGCCCCGCGTACGAGAAGTGGTTCGCCGACCACGGCTACGTCACGCACACCGCCGAGGTCGTCAACGAGGGCGAGGGCGACATCCTCGGCGTCGGCGACGTGCTGCTGGCCGGCACCGGCTTCCGCACCGACCGGGCCGCGCACGCCGAGATCGCGCGCGTCACCGGCCGCGAGGTCGTCAGCCTCGAGCTGGTCGACGCGCACTACTACCACCTGGACACCGCGCTGGCCGTCCTCGACTCGACCCCGGGCCGCGAGCAGGTCGCCTACTTCCCGCCGGCGTTCTCCGAGGCGTCCCGCGCCGAGCTCGAGCGCCGCTACCCCGACGCCGTGATCGCCTCGGAGCGCGACGCCGCCTGCCTCGGCCTGAACGCGGTCAGCGACGGCCTCAACGTGGTCGTCGCGCCCGGGGCCGTGGACCTCGCCGCCCAGCTCACCGACCGCGGCTTCCGCCCGCACCCCGTCGACACGAGCGAGCTGCTCAAGGGCGGCGGCGGCGCGAAGTGCTGCACGCTGGAGATCCGCCCCGCCCGCTGACCGCCCCGCTCCGGCGGCCGGGCCCGCCCCGCACCGCCGGAGCCCCGCCCGCCCCGAGGTGACGCCATGACCAGCACGATCCCCGCCCGGAGCGAGGCCGGCAGCCCGCTCGCGCACAACTACCACCCGCTGCCCGTGACGCTCACGAGCGGCGAGGGCGCCTGGGTGCGCGACGTCGACGGGAACACCTACCTCGACCTGCTCGCGGGGTACTCGGCGCTGAACTTCGGGCACCGGCACCCCGCGCTCACCGCGGCCGCCCACGCGCAGCTCGACCGGCTGACGCTGAGCTCGCGGGCGTTCGACCACGACCTGCTGCACCCGTTCGCGACCGCGCTGTCCGACCTGGTCCGGCCGGTCGTCGCGGGCGCCGAGGCCGGCACCGCGCCGATGGTGCTGCCGATGAACACCGGCGCCGAGGCCGTCGAGACCGCGATCAAGACGGCCCGCAAGTGGGGCTACGACGTCCGCGGGGTCGCGCCCGAGCACGCCACGATCGTCGTCGCGGCGAACAACTTCCACGGCCGGACGACGACCATCGTGTCGTTCTCGACCGACCCGGACGCCCGCGACGGGTTCGCCCCGCACACCCCGGGCTTCCGGATCGTGCCGTTCGGGGACGCTGACGCCCTCCGTGCCGCGATCGACGACACCACGGTCGCCGTGCTGCTGGAGCCGATCCAGGGCGAGCAGGGCGTCGTCGTCCCGCCGGAGACCTACTGGCCGGCGGTCCGGGACATCTGCACCGCCGCGGACGTGCTGCTGATCGCCGACGAGATCCAGTCCGGCCTCGGCCGCACCGGCACGACGTTCGCCCTCGAGCTGTGGGGCGTCCGCGCGGACCTGGTGACGCTCGGCAAGGCCCTCGGCGGCGGGGTGCTGCCCGTGTCCGCGGTCGTCGGCCGGCCCGACGTGCTCGAGGTGCTGACCCCCGGGACCCACGGGTCGACGTTCGGCGGCAACCCGCTGGCGTGCGCGGTCGGGCTCGCGGTCGTCGACGAGCTCCGGCCCGGCACCCACCAGGAGCGTGCCCGCACCCTCGGCGCCCACCTGCACCAGCGGCTCGACACCCTCGTCGACACCGGTCTGCTGGAGCGCACCCGCGGCGTCGGGCTGTGGGCGGGCCTCGACGTCGACCCCGCGCGGATGACGGGACGCGAGCTGTGCGAGCGGCTGCTGCGACTCGGCGTGCTCGCCAAGGACACGCACGGCTCCACGATCCGGCTCGCGCCGCCGCTGGTGATCGACGCGGACGACCTGGACCTCGCCGTCGACCGGCTGACCCAGGCGCTGCGCTGACCCAGGCGATGCGCTGACCTCCGGCACGACCTCCGCGCCCGGGCGCGTGCGGGAGGATGAGCCCGTGCCCCCGACGTTCTCCGGCGACCTCGACCCCATCGACGAGGCGATCCTGCGCGAGCTGTCCGTCGACGCGCGCGCGTCCTACGCGGACATCGGCGCCGTGGTCGCGCTGTCCGCGCCGGCGGTGAAGCGCCGCGTCGACCGGCTGCGCGAGCGCGGTGTGGTGCGCGGGTACACGGTCCTGCTCGACCCCGCGTCGCTGGGCTGGGCGACGGAGGCGTTCATCGAGCTGTTCTGCCAGGGCTCCACCAGCCCGGCGACGATGCGCGCGGCCGTCGAGCGGTACCCGGAGGTCGTCGCCGCGAGCACCGTCACGGGCGACGTCGACGTGGTGGTGCAGGTGCGCGCCCGGGACATGCGGCACCTCGAGCAGGTCGTGGAGCGGCTGGCCGCCGAGCCGTTCGTGACCCGCACCCGGTCGACCATCGTGCTGTCGGCGCTCGTGCGGCGCCCGGACGTACCGCCCCCGCCCGCCTGACCGCCCGCCGGGCCGTCAGCCCGCGGTCGCGTCCCCGGTGGCCTCGCCGGACGCGGCACCGCCGCCCGCCGGGACCTTCTCCGCGCACCGGTTGGTCACGACCATCACCGGGCAGGCCGCGTGGTGCAGCACCGCCTGGCTGGTGGACCCGAGCAGCAGCCCGGTGAACCCGCCGCGCCCCCGGGAGCCGACGACGATCAGGTCGGTCGCCGTCGAGAACTCGGTCAGCAGCTCCGCGCCGGTGCCGTCCAGGACGACCCGCCGCACGGTGACGCCCGGGTGGTCGGCGAGCGCGCGGTCCACGACCACGTTCAGGCCCTCGGTGACGTCCGCGAGGATCTGCGCCTGGTCGATCGTCGCGGGCAGCCACGCCATCACGCCCGAGCCGGTCCCGACCGGGACGCCCGCGACCGCGGTGAGCTCCGCGCCCCAGGCCGTCGCCTCGGCGATCGCGTGCCGCAGCGCCAGGTCGGCCTGCGGCGAGCCGTCGACGCCCACGATCATCCGGCGGACCGGGCGCACGACGGGCGAGGACTCGTCGGTCGGCACGACGCCACCGCGGCGCTGGTCGCGCAGCGGGACCACCACGGTCGGGCAGTACGCGTGCGCCGGGAGGGTCGAGGACACCGTGCCCAGCAGCCGGTCCGCGAACCCGCCCTTGCCGCGGGTGCCCACGACCGCGAGCGACGCGTCCCGGGACATCTCGACGAGCACGGCGGCGGCGTCCCCCGTCGCCACGGTCGTCACGACCTCGAGGCCGCCGCCCTCCACCCGCTGCCGCGCCTCCGCGAGCACCGCGCGGGCGCCCTGCTGGATGGCGGTGTCGTCGAGCGCCGCGTACCCACCGTCGAGCGAGGCCGCCGTGAACGACGGCAGCGTGTACGAGCAGACGACGTGCAGCGGGCGCCGGCGGGTGCGGGCCTCCGCCGCGGCCCAGTCGAGCGCGTGCATGCTCGCCGCCGACCCGTCGACTCCGACCAGGATCTCCGCGTCTCGCTTCATGGCTGGGACCTCCTTCGGCGCACACCCCAGTGTGCCCCCGATCATGCCCCCTCCGCACCCCGTTGCGGGCCCGGACGTGGCGGAGTCTTTGCGGAGACTTGGGCCGCGCGGGTCGTCAGGCGGCGAGGTACGGCGACCAGGCCGGCTCGTCCGTGGCGGCGCCCCGCAGGAACGCCGACAGGCCGCGCGGCGGCACCGGCGTCCAGGCCAGCTCCCAGCCGATCTCGTGCAGCAGGTGGTCGGCCTTGCGGTGGTTGCACCGGCGGCACGCGGCGACGACGTTGCCCCACTCGTGCCGGCCGCCGCGCGACCGCGGGTGCACGTGGTCGACCGTGTCGGCGTGCGACCCGCAGTACGCGCACCGGTGGTCGTCCCGCTGCAGCACGGTCCGCCGGGTCGGGGGCAGCGGCCGCCGGACCGGCACGTGCACGTAGCGCGTGAGCGACAGGACCACCGGCATCGGCACCACGGCGTGCTCGGAGTGCAGCAGCCGGCCGTCGGACTCGAGCACGGTGGCCTTGCCGGACATCACGAGGGTGACCGCGCGGGGCAGCGCGACCACGCACAGCGGCTCGAGGCTGGCGTTCAGGAGCAGGGTCCTGGGTGGGGCGGGCGGCAGCAGCACGGCGTACTCCTGGATCCAGGTGGAGGACCCGTCTGGCTGACCGGGCCCGCTGGCGGAGGCAAGCAAGAGCAGGCTACGCGCCCCGGCGCGGATCGTCCTCGGTCAATTGCGCACGCGCCGCACGCACGCCCGCCGAGATGGCAGTCCGCGCCTGGGAGGACCGCGGCGGTCACAGGCGCCGAGTGCCATCTCGGCGAGCGGACGGGGACGACGAAGCCCCCGCGGCCGGTGGGCCGAGGGGGCTGCGTCGAGGAGGTGCTGCGGCGGTGTCAGCCGATGCGGATGTACGTCGGCGAGCTCTGCCAGATGCTGCGGAACTGGATCGTCTTGCCGGGACGCGGCGAGTCGATCTGCTGGTCGCCGCCCGCGTAGATCGAGATGTGCCCCGGGCTCCAGATCAGGTCGCCGGGCTGCGCGTCGGCGGCGGAGATCACGGTGCCGGCCGCCTTGATCGCGGACGACGTGCGCGGCAGGGAGATGCCGAGCTGCGCGTAGACGTAGGACACGAAGCCCGAGCAGTCGAAGCCGTCGGGCGTGGTGCCGCCGGAGACGTACGGGGTGCCCACGTAGCGCGCGGCGATCTCGAGGACCGCGTTGCCGGCGACCGACTGCGGGACCGCGGCCGCGGTCTCGACGGCGGCGGTCTCGACGGTGGCGCGCGCGGCACTGCGGGAGACGGTGCGCTCGACGACGCGGACCGGCTCGGGCTCGGGGACGACCGCGGTCGCGGCCGGGGCCTCGAAGGTCCACGCGGCGTCGGCGGGCGCGGTGACCACCGGGGCGGTCTCGAGCGCGGTCTTCGCGGACGCGGTCAGCGCGGCGGTGTCCACCGACGGCAGCGCGGCCTGGTCGCCGGACGTGGTCGCGGCGCCGGCCGGGACGGCGACCACGGAGACCATGAGGCCCGTGGAGGCCGCGACGACGGCGGTGCGACGGCCGACCTGGGCGAGGGAGCCCGTGGCGGCGGTGGCGAAGTCGGTCAAGGGGGTGACGGGGCGACGCGCGGAACGGTGTCGAGCGCGCACAGCACTAGCGGTCACGTACAGCCTCTCCTGGCGCCTACGAGGTGAGCTGTCGGGTTCGGGTGGAGTTACCCGGCCGCGGGACGTGTCCGGAAGCGTTCTCCGGTCGCGCCACGCGGCTTCACCCCAAGGTCGTGGTCCTGTCGGACCTCGACCACATGTGGTTCCCCCGCCCCTGCCGGCGAAGTCGTACGGACCCAGGGCGGCGGCAGGGCTCGGCGTACCGTCCTAGGGCTCTGGAGGAGGAGGGTTCCGCCGGAGCAGGACTGAACGTACCCGACCGCGGAGCCGATTGTCACGCTCCGGTCACGGTCCGTTCGCCGCCCGGGAGAACGCTCACATGCCACGACAGGGAGCCCGCAGGTCACCGACGCGACGGAGCCCCGCGAGTGACCTACGCCACACCGCGGGGCTCCGCATCCCGGTACCGGACGGGGCCGCGGCCCCGGCGGGCTCAGACCGCCCGGAGGAAGACGTGCCGGGCGATCTCCTGCGGCAGGTCCAGGACCGTCTCCGCGCCCGGGACGCCGACGGTGAGCGTGCCGCCGTCCTTGCGGATCGCGACCTCGACGCCCGGGAGCACCCCCGCGCCGGCGAACCGGGCCAGCAGCTCCACGTCGGTCTGCAGCGGCTCGCCCAGGCGGGCGACGACGCCGGTGGTCGAGCCGTCCTCGGCCACCGCGCGGGCGACCAGCGACTCGACGCCGTCGAGGAACCCGACGGCCGTGCGGACCTCCCCGATCTCCTCGAGCCCGGGGATGGGGTTGCCGTACGGGTCGAAGTGCGGGTGGTCCAGCAGCCCCGCGAGCCGGCGCTCGACGCGCTCGCTCATGACGTGCTCCCAGCGGCACGCCTCCTCGTGCACGTACTCCCAGTCGAGGCCGACGACGTCGACCAGCAGCCGCTCGGCCAGCCGGTGCTTGCGCATCACGCGCATCGCCTTCGTGGCGCCGACCTCGGTCAGCTCGAGGTGGCGGTCGCCGGACACGACCAGCAGCCCGTCCCGCTCCATCCGGGCGACGGTCTGCGACACCGTGGGGCCGCTGTGCCCGAGGCGCTCGGCGATGCGGGCGCGCAGCGGGGTGATCCCCTCCTCGGTGAGCTCGTAGATCGTCTTCAGATACATCTCGGTCGTGTCGATCAGGTCACTCACGCCGGTGCCCTCCATGTCGCGCGCGGACGTCCGTCCACAGGCTAGCCGGACCAGCGCCCCGGCAGCGGCGTGCGCGTATCGTGCGGCGCGTGACCACGACGCCTGGCGCCCCCGTGACCATCCCGGACCACCTGCTGCCGTCGGACGGCCGGTTCGGCTCCGGTCCCGCGAAGGTCCGCGACGCCCAGGTGCGCGCGCTGACCGCCGCGGGGCGCACGCTGCTGGGCACCTCGCACCGGCAGGCACCGGTGCGGGGCCTGGTGGGCCGGGTGCGCGCCGGGCTCGCCGAGCTGTTCGACCTGCCCGACGGGTACGAGGTCGCCCTCGGCAACGGCGGGTCGACGGCCTTCTGGGACCTCGCGACGCTCAGCCTCGTGGAGCAGCGGTCCGCGCACGCCGTGTTCGGCGAGTTCGGGGCCAAGTTCGCGGCGGCCGCCGCTCGCGCGCCGTTCCTCGGCGAGCCCGTGGTGAGCGAGTCGCCCGCCGGGACGTCGACCGTGCCGGTGGCGGTGGACGGCGTGGACGTCTACGCCTGGCCGCAGAACGAGACCTCGACCGGCGCGGTCGCCCCGGTGCGCCGCGTGCCCGGCTCGGCCGACCAGGGCGCGCTCGTCGTCGTCGACGCCACGTCCGCGGCGGGCGGCCTCGCCGTGGACGTCGCGCAGACCGACGCCTACTACTTCGCGCCGCAGAAGTCGTTCGCCTCCGACGGCGGCCTGTGGCTGGCAGTGCTGTCCCCCGCCGCCGTGGAGCGCGCGGCCCGCGTCGAGGCGAGCCGCTGGGTGCCGGAGTTCCTCTCGCTGACCACCGCGGTGCAGAGCTCGCGCGCGGACCAGACCCTCAACACCCCGGCGATCGCCACGCTCGTGCTGCTCGCCGAGCAGGTCGACTGGATGCTCGCGAACGGCGGCCTCGCGTGGTGCGCCGATCGGACCGCGACGTCCGCCGGCCACCTGTACGGCTGGGCGGACGCCCGCGACTGGGCCACCCCGTTCGTCGCCGACCCCGACCAGCGGTCCGCGGTCGTCGGCACCATCGACCTGGCCCCCGAGATCGAGGCTCCGACGGTCGCGCGCATCCTGCGCGAGCACGGCGTGGTCGACGTCGACCCCTACCGCAAGCTGGGCCGCAACCAGCTCCGGGTCGCGATGTTCCCGTCCGTGGAGCCCGACGACGTCCTGGCGCTCACCGCCTGCATCGACCACCGCGGGCGGCGGGGCGCTGCCCCGGCGTCAGCCGAGCGGCCCGTGCCGGTGCGCGGACGCCGCCACCAGCCCGGCCCCGAGCAGCACCAGCAGGCCCGCCCCGACCAGCAGGGGTCGGGTGCTCGCCCCGGTCGCGGCCAGGGCGACGGACGTCGGGCCGGCGGGAGTCGCCACCTCGGGCGCGCGGGCGACCTCGGGGGCGGCCACGACACCCGTCGCGGGCAGCGGTGCCGCCGCCTGCTCGACCGGCGCGCCCGCGACGGGGAGCCGACCCGTGGACACCGGCGTCGCGTCGGTCGCGGGGCCGGCGCACACGGCGGTGGCCGGCGGGTACGCCACCACCGTGGTCGCCGTCGGGTTCACCTGGAACTCGATCTGCACGGACGGCCGCGCGAAGCTGTACGCGTCCTCCTCGGTCCAGCTGCCGTCCGGGTTGCGCGTCCAGCCCGGCCAGTCGACCACCGCGCCGCCCTCCAGCACGGTGCCGGGCCAGTACGTCTGCCCCGACAGCGGCAGCCCGGACTGGACCACGTCCGGCCCGACCGGGTCGACCCAGGTGATCGTCACCGTGTCGAGCGTCGTGCCGACCGCCTCGACGGCGTACTCGAGCACCGGGGCGTCCGCGAGGCAGATGGCCGCCGCCCGGACGATCGTCAGCTCGCAGCGCGGCGGCGGAGCGTACCCGTCGGGGTCGGTCGCGGCGGCGAGCTCCGCGCAGTCGAGGCCGCCGGGGGTGTCCGGCGCGGCGAGCGCCGGTCCTGCCAGGCCACCGATCATCACGAGCACCCCGACGAGCCCGCCGAGCACGCGTCCCAGGACCTCCATGTCGCACCTCCGTCCGCACGGCGCCGTTGCCGCGCTGTCCCTGCTCGCCCGATTCAGACAAATCGGACATGTCGCCCAGGGTAGGCACGCGTCGGGCGGACGCGCCGGACGGGGACCGGGTGAACTCGACGCCCGGCACCCCCGCCGCCGGCACTCCCGCGGACCGCGGCCCGCGCCGCACCCCCGCGCCGCGCCCTGACGCGCGCGCCGCCCACGAGCGGTCACGACACGCTGGCCACGGCCGGGGCCGCCAGCGTGTCGTGACCTCTCGTCGAGGCGGGGCGGGTGGGAGCGGGTGGGACGGGTGCGGGCGGGTGAGGGTGGGGCGGGCGGGCCCGGTCAGGGGCAGGTGGTCGTGACCACGCCGGGGCCCGAGAGGGTCGGTGTGGTCCAGACGGTCAGCGACCCGCCACGGGCGGTGACGTCCACGACGTACTCCTCCCCCGTGCCCGGCGCCAGCCGCGAGGTCAGCACCGCGACCTCCCGACGCCCCTCGCGGGCCACCTGCCCGCCGACCACCGCGCCGTCGCGGCGCACCTCGCCGAGGGCGCCGTCGCGCGCGCCGTAGAACGCGACGTTCGTGGCGAGCCAGCCCGCGGGCACCCCGGAGCGGCCGTCGCCGAGCACCTGCGCCGGGAACCCCGCCACGTCCGCGGGCGGCGCGTAGCCGAGCCGCAGGGTGACGCGCGCCCGCGGCTCGCGTGTCCCGCAGCCCGACAACCGGACGTCGACCCCCACGTCGAGGTCGTAGCCGAGCTTGCCCGCGGTCGCGTCGTCGAGGAACACCCCGACCGCGTCGCCCACCCCTGCACCGGTCGGCGTCACCGCGTCACCGGTCAGGAACGCGCCCCCCACGCCCGACCCCGCGAGCACCACCTGCTCGGCCGGGCGGGCGGACCAGACGGCGACGCGTCGCTGGTCGACGGCCGCCCCGCCCGCGAGCGCCACCGCCCGGGCCGTCGCCGGCTCGGCCACCGCGTCGCGCAGCACCCCGAACACCGCCGCGGCGACCTGGGCGTAGAACGCGTCGCCGGCCCGTGGGTCCCCGTAGTCGAGGTAGGCGTCACGCAGGAGCACCCGCAGCAGGTCCGGGGCGCCGATCTCGGCACCGTCGGCCTGCACGGTCCGACCCGTGGCGGCGAGGACGTCGGCGACCACCACGGGGTCCGTCGCGACCACCCCGTCCACGACCTGGCCGGTCTGCGCCGCCCAGAACGCCGCGGCCAGCTCGGCCGCGCGCGGGAAGTCCGGGGTGAGCACCGTGTCCTGCACCCACCGCCCGAGCCGGTCGCCGTGCAGCGCGAGCTCCGTGCCGGTCAGCGGGATCACGGGCGCGGACAGCTCCGGGAGGTCCGCGGTGCTGCGCTGACCGACCAGTCCCACCGCACCGTCGTCCGCCCGGAGCACGGCGACCGCACCCACGATGCCGCCCTGCGCGCGCAGCTCCGCCGGGTTCAGCGACAGCAGGAGGTACGTCCGCGGGCCGTCCGCACCGAGCATCGTCGGCAGCACCGCGGCGACCTCCTGAGCGGCGGCGAGCGGCCCGGACGCACCCGCGAGCACGTCCTGCAGCGCGGCGACCGGCCCGGCCACCGGGCCCACCAGGCCGCCGGGGTCGATCGGCGCGAGCTCGGACCGGAGCCGGTCGACGGTCGCCGCCGCACGTCCCGCCGCCGGCGCGGCGGCCACCCCCGCGGCGAGGTCGACCCAGCCGCTCGGCAGCGCCGCGGCGCGTGCGGCGGCACGGTCGGCCGCGGCGGACGGGTCGGCCGCACGCGCCGGATCACCCGCGGGCCCCGGGGCGGCGGTGTGCGCCGGGTCGCCCGAGTGCGCCGGGTCGCCCGTGTGCGCCCGGTCGCCGGTGAGCGCCGCGAGCGCCGCGAGCAGGTCCGGGGCGGACTCGCGCGCGAGGTCGTCGGCCGCCCTCGACACGAGGCGCACCGCGGTGAGGTCGTCGCCGACGATCGGCAGGTGCTCGGCCAGGCGCCACACGGGGTCGTCGGCGGCCTCGGCCGCACGGTCGGCAGCGTCCTGCACCGCGGGCAGCCGGGCCCTCAGCGCCCCGACGTCGAGGGCGTCGACCTCGGGCCGGGCGCCGTCGGTGGCGGTCCGGAGGTCGCGCAGGGCGTCCGCGGCCAGGCTCACCCGCCACGCGAGCCAGCCGCCGGCCAGGAGGGCACCGGTGGTCAGCACCGCGAGGACGATCAGCACCCGCCGTCGGACTGCCATCCGCCGATCGTCACATACCGGACAATTCGGACACCTGTCGGGCGGGGAAGTTCACCCGGCTCCGGGCCCGCCGTCGCGGGACCCGGGGTGGGCGCGGCCTCACACCGCCCGGTCGGCCGCCTCGCGCGCGGCGAGCTCGTCGGCGGCCGCCCGCGCCGGTGGTGCGACCGTGGGGTGGACGACCTCCAGGTGCGGCCGGGACAGCAGCCGGTACCGCAGCTCGACGTCCCAGCGCCGCTTCGCCCACAGCGCCGCGGCCGCCGACACCAGCAGCGCCGTGATCGACCCGATGCCGATCGCCCACCGTGGGCCGAACGTCTCCCCGATCCAGCCGACGACCGGCGAGCCCACCGGCGTCGCCCCGAGCATCACGATCATGTAGAGCGACATCACGCGGCCACGCACCACCGGGTCGGTCGACATCTGGATCGTCGTGTTCGCCGCCGTGAGCATCGTCAGCGACGCGAGCCCCACCGGGACGCACGCGACCGCGTACGACAGGTACGTCGGCATCAGCGCCTGCACACCGGTCGCCACCCCGAAGGCGAACGCCGACCCGATCACCAGCCGCACCCGCGGCCGCTCCCGCCGGGCCGCGAGCAGCGCCCCCGCCAGCGACCCGATCGCGAGCACCGACCCGAGGATCCCGTACTCCCCCGCGCCCTTGCCGAACTCCGCGCGCGCCATCAGGGCGCTGGTCATCTGGAAGTTCAGGCCGAACGTCGACACCACGCAGATGACGACCATGATGACGAGGATGTCGCTGCGCCCCCGCACGTACCGGACGCCCTCGCGGATCTGCCCCTTCGCGCGCGGCGCCACCGGCATCGGGTGCAGCTCGGAGGTGCGCATCGCCACGAGCGCCAGGATCGTCGCCGCGAACGAGACCCCGTTGATCACGAACACCCAGCCCGTGCCCACCGCCGCGATCAGCAACCCCGCCAGCCCCGGGCCGATCAGGCGCGCCGCGTTGAACGAGGTGCTGTTCAGGCCGACCGCGTTCGACATCCGGTGCACCGGCACCAGCTCCGCGACGAACGTCTGCCGCACCGGCTGGTCGACCGCCGCCACCGCGCCGAGGGCCGCCGCGAACACGTAGACGTGCCACAGCTGCGCGTGCCCGGACAGCACCAGGGCTCCCAACCCGAACGCGAGCACCCCCTGCGCGCCCTGCGTGATCATCAGCAGCCTGCGCCGGTTCACGCGGTCGGCGAGCACACCCGCCCACGCGGACAGCAGCAGCGTCGGCGCGAACTGCAGGGCGGTCGTGATGCCCACCGCGAGGCCGGAGTCGTCGGACAGGTCGGTGAGCACCAGCCAGTCCTGGGCGACGCGCTGCATCCAGGTCCCGATGTTGGCGACGAGCGCCCCTGCGAACCACAGGCGGTAGTTCGGGATCTTCAGCGAGGCGAACGTCGAGCTCATGCCGGCCCCCGCTGACCCGCCGCGATCCGGCGCAGCAGCACGGCGGCCTCCGCGAGGGTGCGGCGCTCGTCGGCGGTCATCGTGCCGAGCTGCTCGGCGAGCCAGGCGTCCCGGCGGCGGCGGGTCTCGCGGACCTCGGCCTCCCCCTCCGGCGTCAGGCTGACGACGACCAGCCGGCCGTCGCTCGGGTGCTCGGACTTCGCCACGAACCCGAGCGCGACCAGCGCGTTCACGGTCCGGGTCATCGACGGCGGCTGGACGTGCTCGGCGTCCGCGAGCGCCCCCGGGGTGAGCGGCCCCTCGCGCAGCAGGATCGCCAGGACGTTGAACTGCGGGTCGGGCAGGTCCGCGGCGCCGCGGCGGGACCGGATGCGCCGCGTCGAGGACCCGAGCGCCCGCCGCAGGTCCGCCGCCAGCTCGGAGTCGCGCGCAGGATCATGAGTCACGTTCCTTACCTTAACTCATTACCCCCGCTAACCACCCCGCGCGCCAGCGCCCTCGCCCCGCGCGCCCGCGCGCCCGCGCACCCGCGCACCCGCGCTGCCGAGATGACACTGCTCGCCTTGCGCGAGCGACGCCGGCCCAGGCGAGCACTGCCATCTCGGCGCAGAGGGGACGCGGTGCGGGCGGCGGCGGGCGGGGGGCGGGGCGGTGAGGGGGGCGCGAGCCCTGCACAGGGTGACGGGGCGCGCGTCGTCCACAGGTGCGCGGCACCGTGCCGGCGGGGGCACGACGTGCTCGGCACGCTGGGTCGATGCCACGAACCGACCGTCCCCTGCCCCCCGCCCTGCGACGTGGACCGTTCTCCGTCGCGACCGCGCTCGCCCTCGGCGTCGACGACCACTGGCTGCGGCGCAGTCGGCTGCGGATCCCCACGCCCGGGGTGCGGAGCCCGAGCCCTCACCCAGCCCCGTCGGACCTGCGCGCGCGGTGCGCAGAGCTCGTTCCGGCCCTGCCGGCCGACGCGATCTTCTGCCACGTCACTGCCCTGGCCCTGCTCGGCTCGGACCTTCCGTTCGGCGCGGACGCGGCTGGAGGGCTGCACGTCCAGGTGGGCCCGGGCACGTCGTGGCCACGCCGTGCCGGGCTGATCGGCCACCGCCGACCCGTGCGGGAGACGGCCTCGTTCACGCTGCCCCACGACATCCGGGTGCTGACCCCCGAGCTCGCGTGGCTCCAGCTCGCGACATCGCTCACCCCGCACGAGCTCGTCGTCGCCGCCGATGCGCTGATGCGGCGCCGGACGGGGCTGTGCACCCTGGACCAGCTCGCGGGGGCGGTCGCCGGGTTGCCGCGCGGCGCGCGAGGGGTCCGAGTGCTGCGGTCGGCGCTCGAGCTGGCACGCGCGGACACGGACTCCTGCATGGAGACGCGGCTGCGGCTGGTCCTCGTGGACGCCGGTCTGCCCTGCCCGGTGGTCAACCAGCTCGTCCGCGGGCCCGACGGCCTGGTCGTCGCCATGCCCGACCTGTCGTACCCCCGTGAACGGGTCGCGATCGAGTACGACGGCGACGTGCACCGGACCGACCGGTCGGTGTGGCGCCGCGACATCGCGCGACGCCAGCACCTGGAGTCGCTCGGGTGGCGCGTCGTCACCTGCACGGCCGACGACGTGCTGCGCGACCCCGACCGCCCGGTCACCTGGGTCCGCCGCGCACTCGCCCGGCGGACCTGAGCCCCGCCGAGATGGCAGACCTCGCGTGTCGACGAGACCCCTCGCAGAGGCGCGGACTGCGATCTCGGCGAAGCACCGGCGCGTGGAGGCGGCGCGGGGCGGGGGGCGCGGGCGCGCGCGGGGGTCAGGGGCGGCCCAGGGCGCGGTACGTCCAGCCGGCCGCGCGCCAGGCGCGGGGGTCGAGGACGTTGCGGCCGTCGAGGACGCGGCGGTGGGCGACCACCGTGCCGAGGGCCGCCGGGTCGAGGCGGCGGTACTCGGGCCACTCGGTGGCGAGCAGCACCACGTCGGCGTCGGCGGCGGCCTCCTCGGCGGTGTCGGCGTAGGCGAGGCCGGGCCACGCGGCGCGCGCGTTCGGCAGGGCCTGCGGGTCGGTGACGGTGACGTGCGCGCCCTGGAGCTGCATCTGCGCGGCGACGGACAGCGCCGGGGAGTCGCGGATGTCGTCGGAGTCGGGCTTGAACGCCGCACCGAGGACCGCGATCCGCAGACCCACGATGGACCCGCCGCAGACCTCGCGGGCGAGGTCGACCATCCGGACGCGGCGGCGCATGTTGATCGCGTCGACCTCGCGCAGGAACGACAGTGCCTGGTCGACGCCGAGCTCGCCGGCGCGGGCCATGAACGCGCGGATGTCCTTGGGCAGGCAGCCGCCGCCGAACCCGAGGCCGGCGTTGAGGAACCGGCGGCCGATCCGGTCGTCGTAGCCGATGGCGTCGGCGAGGCGGGTGACGTCGGCGCCGGTGGACTCGCAGAGCTCGGCCATCGCGTTGATGAACGAGATCTTGGTGGCGAGGAAGGAGTTGGCCGCGACCTTGACGAGCTGTGCCGTGGCGTAGTCGCAGACCACCAGCGGGGTGCCGTCCGCGAGCGGCTGGGCGTAGACCTCGTCGAGGACCGCCGCCGCCCGGGCGCCGTCCGCGGTGGGCTCGCCCTCGGCGTCGGTCGGCAGTCCGTAGACGAGGCGGTCGGGGTGCAGCGTGTCCTGGACGGCGAACCCCTCGCGCAGGAACTCGGGGTTCCACACGAGCGTCGCGCCGGTCGTCGTGAGCCGCTGGGCGAGGGCCTCGGCGGTGCCGACGGGGACCGTGGACTTGCCGACGACGAGGTCCCCGGGGGCGAGGTGCGGGAGCAGCGCGGCGAACGCGTCCTCGACGTAGGTGAGGTCGGCCCGGAACTCGCCGTGCTGCTGCGGGGTGCCGACGCACAGGAAGTGGACGCGCGACCCGGCGGCGGCCGCCGGGTCGGTGGTGAACGCGAGCCGGCCCGTGGCGCGGGCGGCGGCCAGCGCCTCCGGCAGCCCGGGCTCGTAGAACGGGGCGGTGCCGGACGCGAGCAGGTCGGTCTTCGCGGCGTCGACGTCGATCCCGACGACCTCGTGCCCGAGCTGGGCCATGCTGGCCGCGTGCACGGCCCCGAGGTAGCCGCACCCGATGACCGAGACCCGCATGGCGCTCCTCCGACCGAGCGCGCTGGCCGCGCCGACCGCGCCACCGTACCCGGACGCACCGGCGCCCACCCGCCCGCGCCGCAGCGGCGAGGGCGGGTGGGCGCAGGGGCCGGGCGGGTCAGACGCCCAGCAGGTCCTTCAGGGGCTCGAGCAGGAAGTACAGGGCGAACAGCACGCCGGCGACCCACATGAGCGGGTGCACGCCGCGGACCTTGCCGAGGGCGAGCTTGATGACGATGAACGCGATGACGCCCGCGCCGATGCCGACGGTGATCGAGTAGGCGAACGGCATGAGGATGATCGTGAGGAACGCGGGGACCGCGACCTCGAGGTTCTTCCAGTCGATGCCGGACACCTGCATCACCATGAGGAACCCGACGACGACGAGCGCGGGGGTGGCCGCCTCGGAGGGCACCATCTCCACGATCGGCGCCAGGAACGTGGCGAGCAGGAACGCGATGCCGGTGACCACGGAGGCCAGGCCGGTGCGCGCGCCGTCGCCGACGCCCGCGGCGGACTCGACGTAGGAGGTGTTCGACGACACCGAGCCGGCGCCGCCGGCCGCGGCGGCGAGGGAGTCGACGATGAGGATCTGCTTGGTGCGCGGCGGGTTGCCGTCCTCGTCGAGCAGGCCGGCCTCGCCGCCGACGGCGACCATCGTGCCCATCGTGTCGAAGAAGTCGGCGATGAGGATGGAGAACACGAGCAGCA
Organism: Cellulomonas sp. NPDC058312; assembly: GCF_042880135.1. NCBI lineage: Bacteria > Bacillati > Actinomycetota > Actinomycetes > Micrococcales > Cellulomonadaceae > Cellulomonas > Cellulomonas sp. NPDC058312. Next base: position 24,686 of record NZ_JBHVZE010000004.1, read on the forward strand.
CGACCGCGACGACGCCGATCTTGTCGATCGACCCGAACAGCGAGAACTGGCCGAGCAGCGAGAAGTCGGGCGTCGCGACGACGGCGTCCGGCAGGGCCGGGATGTTCAGCTGCCAGCCGCCGGCGTTCTCCGCGGTGGCGCCGCCGATCTTGCCGACGGCCTCCACGACGACGGCGAGCACGGTCGACGTGACGATCGCGATGAGGATGGCGCCCTTGACCTTGCGGGCCATGAGGATGATCGCGAGGAACAGGCCGACGACGAACACGAGCAGCGGCCACGAGCCGAGCGACCCGCCGATGCCGAGCTCGACCGGGGTGGCCTGGCTGAACGGGATGCGCACGAACCCGGAGTCGACGAGGCCGATGAACGCGATGAACAGGCCGATGCCGACGCTGATCGCGGTCTTCAGCTCCATCGGGACGGCCTTGAACACGGCCTCCCGGAACCCGGTGAGCACGAGGACCAGGATGATGAGGCCCTCGAGCACGACGAGGCCCATCGCGTCGGCCCAGGTCATGTCGGGCAGGCTGGCGATGGAGTAGGTGACGACGGCGTTCAGCCCGAGGCCCGCGGCGAGCGCGAGCGGGAAGTTCGCGACGACGCCCATGAGGATGGACATGACGCCCGCCACCAGCGCGGTGGTGGCCGCGATCATCGGGATGTTCGGCTCGCTGCCGCCCCCGAGGAAGCTGCCGGTGCCGTCCTGGACGGTGCCGATGATCAGCGGGTTCAGCACGATGATGTAGCTCATCGTGAAGAAGGTGACGAGGCCGCCCCGGATCTCGGTGCCGACGGTCGACCCGCGCTCGGAGATCTTGAAGAAGCGGTCGAGCGCGTTCTTCGGTGCGGCGGGCGCCTGCGTGGACGCCCCCGTGGAGGTGGTGGACATGGGGGGAAGTATGGCGGACCCGTGTGCCCGCGGTCGCCGGTGTCCACCGAGCTTTTACCGCCCGGAAACGCGACGACCCGGCACCGCGGGGGCGGGACCGGGTCGTCGCGGGGGGCGTCGGGTCAGATGACCAGCACCGACGCGGTGCCCTTGCCGTAGCCGGACACCTCGACCTCGAGGTCGAGCCGCCGGACGTACGCCATGACCCACTGCGCGACGTCCGCCGGCAGCGGCTCGCGCGGGGCGTACCACTTGTCGAGCTTGAGGTGCGGGGCGTCGCCGACGTTGAACAGCGCGGCGGTGACGTTGAGGATCTCCGCCGCGTTCTCCGCGAGCGCGGACGGCAGCTGCTCCTCCTCGGCGGCGGTCTGCGCGGTGCGGGCCGGGACCAGCGCGATGGCGGCACCCAGGTGGGCGGCCAGCGGCAGGTCGAACGACACGATGGCCGACAGCTTGAGCAGCCGGTCGACGTAGACGCCCACGAGCGCGCCGCCGTTCAGCACCGGGTCGACCATCGGGCCGCCGGTGGCGACCTGCAGGTCGCGCCCGATCAGCCCCTCCCAGAGCTCGCGGGCCTCCAGCGCGGAGGGCAGCGGGGTCTGGTCGCTCATGCGAGCACCGGCTCGATGGCCTCGCGGAACGTGTCCGCGGTGAACGGCTTCGCGATGAGGAACAGCGCCCCGGCCTCGTCGGCCGTCGTGCGCATCTCCTCGGAGCCCTCCGACGTCACGAAGCCGAACGGCGTCGAGAAGCCCTCGGCCCGCAGCGCGCGGAGCAGGTCGATACCGGTCATGTTCGGCATGTTCCAGTCGGACAGGACCACGTCGGGCTCGTCGGCGCGGACGGCGTCCAGCGCCTCCGCCCCGTCGGCGGCCTCGGTGATCTCCCAGTCGTAGCCGGCCTGGCGCAGCGTGCGGATCACGATCTGCCGCATCACCCGGCTGTCGTCGGCGATGAGCACGCGGATCATGCTCGTCACTTCCCTTCGGTGGCAAGGACCGCGGCGGTGGCCGCGGCGTACTCGGTCACGTCGTGGCTCACTGGAACAGCCAGACCACGACGACGATGGATCGGCCGCGCCAGTCGAGGCGCAGCTCGTGCGTGAGCGAGGTGCCGGGGACGACCGGCAGCTCGGTGGCGACGACCGGGAGGCTGAGGGTGCCCTGGGTCGGGAGCAACGCCTTGACATTACCGCCGACGACGTTCGCGACCTCGCCGAACGCGTCGGTCAGGTCCTCGGGGCCCACCGGCTCGTCGGGGGTCATGCCGAGCAGCGCGCGGGTCAGCTCGTGCGCGGTCTCGAGGTCGGTGGTCACGGCGGCGCGGCCGGCGAGCTCGCCGTGCACGTCCACCCAGGCGACCAGGGGCTCGAGCGTGACGGGCAGGTCGCCCTCCCAGGGACGCAGGTAGCCGGGCTCGCCGTCGATCATCGCGGCGAAGACCTCCTCGGCGATCGCGTACACCTGGTCGTGCTCCACGGCGGCGGTCATACGGTCTCCTCGGCAGGGACGAGCCCGAGCAGGTCGAGCTTGTCGCGGATGGCATCGGGGGTGAAGGGCTTGATCAGGTACTCGTGGGCGCCGGCAGCCAGAGCGCGCACGATCTGACCGTGCTCGCTCTCCGTGGTGACCATCATCAGCGTGATGCCCCGCCACGCGGTGTTCGCCCGGACCTTCGTGACGAAGGTCAGGCCGTCCATCACGGGCATGTTCCAGTCGATGCAGGCGAGGTCGACCTCCTCCCCCGCCTCGAGCAGGTCGAGCGCCTGCTGTCCGTCGCCGGCCTGGAGCGTGGTGAACCCCAGCTCCTCCAGCGCGCCCGCCACGATGCGTCGCATCGTCCGCGAGTCGTCGATGACCAGGGCTCTCATCGCGTCACTCCTTGTTCGAACGCCGAGCCGGTCGGGCGCGTGCGCGTCGGGGGGAAGGTGGTCGTCGGCCGGGCGGTCGCCGGCCGGGTGGTCGTGGTCGGGGTGGCGCCGGCGGCGGTGAACGCGCCGGTGCCGAACGGCGAGGTGGTGGCGGGCGCCGGTGTGCCGGCGAGCGAGCCGGGCGCCGCCCGGGGGGTGGGCACCGCACCGGCCTTGATCGGCCGGTAGACGGACCCGCGCTCGACGGGCACCCGCTCCCAGTCGCCGTCGACGCCGATGGTGGTCTCGGCCGCGCCGAGCACCAGGAACCCGCCGGGTCGCAGCACGCGGTGCACCCGCGACAGGATCCCGCGCTTGGTCTCGAGGTCGAAGTAGATGAGCACGTTGCGCAGGAACACGATGTCGAACGGGCCGGCGGGCGGCATGTCCAGCAGGTTGTGCTGCTGGAACGTGATCGTGCGGCGCAGCTCGTCGGCGATCTGCCAGTCGTGGCCGTTGCGCTGGAAGAACCGCACCATCATGGGCGCGGGCAGCCCGCGGTTGACCTCGAGCTGCGAGTACCGGCCGGACCGGGCCTGCGCGAGCACCCGCTCGGACAGGTCGGTGGCGGTGATGTCGAACCGGGCACCCGGGCCGAGCGCGTCGGTGAACGTCATCGCCAGCGAGTACGGCTCCTGCCCGGTGGAGCAGGCCGCGGACCAGACCTTGAGGGTGTCGAGGACCGGTCGCTCGGCGCGCAGCGTCGGCAGGATGTGCGTCCGCACCGCGCTGAACGGGGTGTTGTCGCGGAACCACGACGTCTCGTTGGTGGTGAGCGCGTCGACGATCCGCACGAGGTCGCTGTCGCGGTGCGCGGCGCGGACCTCCCGGATGTAGGCGTCCACACCGGGGTGGCCCGAGTCCCGGGCGAGCGGCAGCAGCCGGCTCTCCACGAGGTACTCCTTGCCGGCCTCCAGCTGGATGGCGCTGCGCCGTCGCACGACGTCGGCGACGAACGCGAAGGTGTCCTGGGTCAGGCTCACGGCCGACCTCCGATCGGGGCTGCGGGACGTCCGCCGGCACGGGCCATGACGGACTCGAGGGTGGGGGCGACCTCGCCCAGGGGGAGCACGCGGTGGGCGAACCCGGCGGTGGCGACCGCCCCGGGCATGCCCCACACGACGGAGGTGGGCTCGTCCTGCACCAGCACGGTGCCGCCGGCACCGACGACGTCCTCGCACCCGGTGCGGCCGTCCGCGCCCATGCCCGTCAGCACGACGGCGAGCAGCTGCCCGCCGAGCTCGCGGACCGCGGAGCGGAACAGCACGTCCACCGCGGGGCGGCAGAAGTTCACCGGCGGCCCGTCGGTCAGCTTGACGCGGAGCATGCCCGCGGACCGGCTGAGCTCGAGGTGGTGGTCGCCGGGCGCGATGTAGACGTGCCCGGGCCGCAGCAGGTCGCCGTCGGCGGCCTCCACGACGGTGGCGGGGCCGAGCCGGTCGAGGCGCGCGGCCAGCTGCCGGGTGAACACCGGCGGCATGTGCTGCACGATCAGGACCGGCACCTGGGGCGCGGCGGACAGGCTGCCGAGCACCTTGGACAGCGCCTCGGGGCCGCCGGTCGACGACCCGATGATGATGGCGCTGACCGGGTGCGGCGCGGGCGCCTGCCGGGTGACGACAGCGCGGCGGGCCGAGGCCGGGACGCGCGCCGACGGCAGCGCGGCGGCGGGGGCGTGCCCCGCGACGGGTCCGGCCGCGGCCGGGGCGGTGGCACCGCCGCGACGCGGGACGAACGCCTTGATCTTGGGGATGAGCTCGCTCGCGACCCGGTCCAGCGACTCCTGGACGCTGCCGACGTTCGCCGGCTTCGTCACGTAGTCGGTGGCGCCCGCGACCAGCGCGTCCAGCGTGGCCGACGCCCCGCGCTCGGTGAGCGTGGAGAACATGATGATCGGCATGGTGTGCCGCGAGCGCCGCAGCGCGCGCACGGCCTCGATGCCGTTCATCTCCGGCATCTCGATGTCCATCGTCACGAGGTCCGGGGCGAGCTGCTCCACCTTGGCCTGGGCGATCCGGCCGTTCGACGCGAAGCCGACGACCTCGATCTCGGGGTCCCGCGAGAGCGAGTCCGTCACCAGCCGGCGGACGACGACCGAGTCGTCGACCACCAGCACACGGATCCTGGTCACGTCACTCCCCTGTCGATACGGACCGGCCGCACCGGCCGGGTTCGTGGTTCTGATCGGTCGGTGCGGCCGGGTTCTGAGCCGCCCGGGGGTCCGGGCGGCTCCGGTCAGTAGGTGAAACGCGCGACGCGGTCGTGCAGGTCCGCGGACAGGCTCGCGAGGTCCTTCACCTGGTGCGAGACCTCGTCCAGGACGCTCACGGAACGGGCCGCGGCACCGGCGACGCCGGTGATGTTGTTCGCGATCTCACCCGATCCCGTGGCGGCCTCGGCGACCGAGCGGGACATCTCGTTGGTCGTGGCGGTCTGCTCCTCCACGGCCGACGCGATGGTCAGCTGGTAGTCGTTGATCCGCGCGATGATGTGCGCGATCTCGCCGATCGCGACCACGGCGGCGCCCGTGTCGGTCTGGATGGCCTCGACCCGGCGGGCGATGTCCTCCGTGGCCTTGGCGGTCTCCTGGGCGAGCTCCTTGACCTCGCCCGCGACGACGGCGAAGCCCTTGCCGGCCTCCCCGGCGCGCGCGGCCTCGATGGTCGCGTTCAGCGCGAGCAGGTTGGTCTGCTCGGCGATGCTGGTGATGACCTTCACGACGTTGCCGATCTCCTGGCTGGAGACGCCCAGCCGCTCGACCTGCTCGTTGGTGCTCGCGGCGACGTCGGTGGCCTGGCCGGCGACCTTGGCCGCCTCGGAGGCGTTCTGCGCGATCTCCCGGATGCTGGCGCCCATCTGCTCGGCGCCGGCCGCGACGGCCTGCACGTTGCGGGACACCTGCTCGGCGGCCGCCGCGACGACGCCCGCCTGCGCGGAGGTCTCCTGCGAGCCGGCGACCACGTCGCCGTTGGACGCACGCAGCGAGGCGGCCGTGGTCTCCACGGAGCCGGCCGCCGAGACGACGCCCGCGAGGGTGTGCCGCAGCGACTCCTGGGCCTGGCCGAGGGCCGCGGCCATCCGGCCGGTCTCGTCCTGCCAGGACACCTCGGCGGTGACGGTGAGGTCGCCCTCGGCCATCGCCTCGAGGGAGGCCTGCACGCTGCGGACCGCCCGGGTGATCCGGCGGATCACGAGCACGGCGAGCAGCCCGGACAGGCCGGCGCCGATCACGAACGCGATCACGAGGGCGACGATGGTGCGGTCCACCTCGGCGCGGCTGTCGGCGAGGATCTGGTCCACCTGGGCGTCGACCTGGCCCTGCGCGAGCGCGAGCGCCCGGCCGGCCCAGTCGGGGTCGGCGGAGGCGTCGGCGGCGAGCGCGGTGCGCAGGCCGGCGGTGTCGCCCGCGTCGATCAGCGGCTGCAGGGTGCCGTCGCGGTAGGCGGTCCAGGCGTCCCAGCGGTCGACGAAGTCGGCCCACTGCCGGGTGTCGGACTGCGGGTACGCGGCGATGCGGTCGATCTGCGCGGCGACGTCCCGGTCGTTCCAGGCGGAGGACTCCATGAGCTGGGTCCGCACGGTGTCGTCGGACGCGCCGACGGCCCGCTGCACGAGCAGGTGGCTGCGGGTCTGCGCGGTGCGCAGCTCCGACATCGCCGACTGCAGGTCGCCGGTGAGGCCGGACATCTCCTCGAGGTTCTGGCCGGCGCGGTAGAGCGCGACGGCCCCGACGCCGCCGACGAGGGCGAACGTGCCGCCCATCACCAGCAGCGAGACGGCGATCTTCAGCGCGACGGGCCGGTCCCAGAACCAGGAGGCCCGGGTCCGGCGAGCCGGGGTGACGTGGTCGGTGGTGGTCATCAGCCCAGCTCCTCCGCGGTGTAGTAGCCGGTCCCGACGAGGGCCTGCTGGTAGTTGTCGGCGTCCACGACCATCGGGGTCAGCAGGTACGACGGGACGACCTTGACGCCGTTGTCGTACGAGGTGAGGTCGTTGGTCTCGGGCTCGGCGCCGTCGAGCAGCGCACGCACCATCGAGACGGTGACCTCGGCGAGCTGGCGGGTGTCCTTGTAGACGGTCCCGTACTGCTCGCCGGCGGCGATGGACTTGGCGGACGCGAGCTCGGCGTCCTGGCCGGTGACGACGGGCAGCGGCTGCGCGTCGGTGCCGTAGCCGATGGTCTTGACGCTGTCGATGATCGCGATCGAGATGCCGTCGTACGGGGACAGCACGCCGTCGAGGCGGCGGTCCGCGTAGCGGGGCAGCAGGGTGTCCATCCGGGCGGCGGCGTTCTTCGGGTCCCACGCGTCGGTGGAGATCGTGTCGAAGCCGGTCTCGCCGGACGGCACGACCAGCACCCCGGAGTCGAGGTACGGCTGCAGGACGGCCATCGCGCCGTCGTAGAACACGGTGGCGTTGTTGTCGTCGGACGAGCCGGCGAACAGCTCGACGTTGTACGGCCCCGTCGCCCCGGTGGGCTCGCCGGAGGCGTCCAGGACGCCGAGGCCCTGGAGCAGCTGGGTGGCCTGCTGGAGGCCGACGCGGGCGTTGTCGAACGTGGCGTAGTAGTCCACGTCCGGCGACTCGCGGATCAGGCGGTCGTAGGCGATCACCGGGATCTCCGCGGCGGCCGCCTCGGCGAGCACGCCCTTGAGGGCGACGCCGTCGATGGACCCGATCACGAGGGCGTCGGCGCCGTCGGTGATCATCTGCTCGAGCTGGGCGATCTGGGTGGGCACGTCGTTCTCGGCGTACTCCAGCGCGACGTCGTAGCCGAGCGCCTGCAGCTGGTCCTGCACGTTCTCGCCGTCGGCGATCCACCGCTCCGACGTGGTCGTCGGCATGGCGACGCCGACGAGCGGACGGTCCCCGTCCGGTGCCTCGTCGCCCGCTCCCGCCGCCGCGGTGCCGCAGCCCGCGACCGCTCCGACCGCCAGCGCGGCCAGGGACGCGGCGAGCGCATTCCCTGTGCGGTGGCGCTTCCCGTGCCTCATGTCGACTCCTTCGTCCCTGCGGCGCAGCGCTCCCTGCCGCGACCGTGCCCCCTCGATCGGTCGCCGCGGGGGTGTTGTGAGCGCATCGGTGGGCGAAACGGCCCGGGGACGCGGCGGGCCGCCCGGGTGGAGCACCCGGGCGGCCCGAACGGGTGAGGCGGCGCGACCCGGGGGCCGCGCCGGCCCGTCAGTAGCTGAAGCGCGACACCCGGCCGCGCAGCTCCTCCGACATCCGCGCGAGCTCGCCGATGGAGTCGCCCATCTGCCCGAGGGTCTGCGAGGAGGTGGCGGTGGCGGACGCGACGCCGGTGATGTTGGTGGCGATCTCGCCGGAGCCCGTGGCGGCCTCGGCCACCGAGCGGGACATCTCCGTGGTGGTCGCGGTCTGCTCCTCGACCGCCGAGGCGATGGTGAGCTGGTAGTCGTTGATCGACGCGATGATGTGGCTGATCTCGCCGATCGCCGTCACCGCCGCACCCGTGTCGGCCTGGATCGCCTCGACCCGGCGGACGATGTCCTCCGTGGCCTTCGCGGTCTCCTGCGCGAGCTCCTTGACCTCACCGGCCACGACCGCGAAGCCCTTGCCGGCCTCACCGGCACGGGCGGCCTCGATGGTCGCGTTCAGGGCCAGCAGGTTGGTCTGCTCGGCGATGCTCGTGATCGCCTTGACGACGTTGCCGATCTCCTGGCTGGACTCGCCCAGGCGGGTGACCTGCTCGTTCGTCGCCGCCGCCACGTCCGTGGCCTGACCCGCGACCTTCGCCGCCTGGGAGGCGTTCTGCGCGATCTCGCGGATGCTGGCGCCCATCTCCTCCGCGCCGGCCGCGACGGTCTGCACGTTGCGCGACACCTGCTCGGCGGCCGCCGCGACCACGCCGGCCTGGGCGGACGTCTCGTCCGAGCCCGCGACGACCTGGTGCGACGCGACCGACAGCTCCTCCGCCGCCGCCGCCACGGTCTGGGCGGTCTCGACGACACCGGAGATCAGCCCGCGCAGGCTGTCCTGCGTGCGCTCGAGGTCCACGGCCAGCGTGCCGATCTCGTCCCGGCCGGTGACCCCGGACGGCACGGTCAGGTCGCCGTCGCCCGCCGCCGCGAGGCTGCGGGACACCGCGCCGATCCGGCGGACGATGCCGCGCGCCACGACGTAGGACAGCGCCGTCGCGGCGACGGCGCCGATGACCGCGACCAGGACGGTGATGAGCAGCGACCGGGCGGCGAGCGCATCGGTCTCCGCGGCCAGCGCCGCGGCCTGCTCGCCCTGCGACACGGTCTCGACCTGCATCGCGTCCATCACGCCGGTGGTCAGCGGACGGATCGTCTCGTTGAAGTAGGTGCCGAAGCCCTCGGTGTCGCCCGCGTCGGCCATCGGGAACAGCTCGTCCTCGGCGGCGGCGTAGTACGCGTCCAGGGCGGTGTTCAGCGCGTCGACCGCGGCCGGGTCGACGGCGTTCGCGCGGTACTCCTCGATCAGCGCGGTCAGGTCGACCTGGCGCTCGGCGAGCTCCTGGACCAGGGTCGCGCGGGTCTCCGTGTCGGCGATGCCGTACTGGATGACCCGGGCGCGGTCGCCCTGGTACGAGCGCTGGATCTCGGTGAGCTGCTGCAGCGGTGTCACGTTGCCGCTGTACATCTCGGCCGCGTCCGCGCGCAGCGTGCGCATCGAGCTGAGGGCCACCGCCGTGACGACGGCGGTCATCGCCACCATCACCAGGACGGCGGCGAGGATCTTCACCAGCACCGGCCGGTCGGCCCAGAGCCGTCGCGGGGTGCCGTCGTGCTGCGCGCTCATGGGCTCGCCTCTCGTGTCTGTACCTGCGGGACCTTCGTCCCCTCTATCGACCAGCCGGGTCCGCGTCGGAGCGGTTCGGGCGGGTGGTGCTGCGACGGCCCCGGGCCCGTGCGCGGTGCGCGGGTCCGGGGCCGTCGTCGGGCGCTCAGTAGCGGAAGTTCGCCACGCGGGTGCGCAGGTCCTCGGACATGCGGGCCATCTCGGCGATGGCGCCACCCATCTGGTTGAGGGTCTGCGAGGACTCCGCCGCGGCCGAGGCCACGCCGGTGATGTTGGTGGCGATCTCGCCCGACCCGGTCGCGGCCTCCGCGACGGAGCGGGACATCTCGTTGGTCGTGGCGGTCTGCTCCTCCACGGCCGAGGCGATGGTGAGCTGGTAGTCGTTGATGCTCGCGATGATGTGGCTGATCTCGCCGATCGCCGTCACCGCCGCACCCGTGTCGGCCTGGATGGCCTCGACCCGGCGCACGATGTCCTCCGTCGCCTTGGCGGTCTCCTGCGCGAGCTCCTTGACCTCACCGGCCACGACCGCGAAGCCCTTGCCGGCCTCCCCGGCGCGCGCGGCCTCGATCGTCGCGTTCAGGGCCAGCAGGTTCGTCTGCTCCGCGATCGACGTGATCGCCTTCACGACGTTGCCGATCTCCTGGCTCGAGACGCCGAGCCGGGTGACCTGGTCGTTGGTCGCCGCGGCGACGTCGGTGGCCTGACCGGCGACCTTCGCGGCCTGCGACGAGTTCTGCGCGATCTCCCGGATGCTGGCGCCCATCTGCTCGGCGCCCGCCGCGACGGTCTGCACGTTGCGGGACACCTGCTCGGCGGCCGCGGCCACGACCCCGGCCTGCGCCGACGTCTCGTCCGAGCCCGCGACCACCTGGTGCGACGCCGCCGACAGCTCCTCGGCCGCCGCCGCCACCGTCTGCGCGGTCTCGACCACGCCGGCGATCGTCGCGCGGAGGTTCTCCTGCGCGCGGGTCAGCGACCGGGACATCTGGCCGAGCTCGTCGGTCGAGTCCACCTGCGGGGTGACCGTCAGGTCGCCCTCGGCCATCGCCTCGACCGCGCGCTGCACCTCGGTGACCTGACGGCGGATCATGCCCGCGATCACCATGCCGACGGCTGTCACGAGCAGCACGCCCGCGACCAGCACCACGACCAGGATCGTCGAGCCCGAGCGGGCCTCGGCCGCGGCGGAGTCCGCCACGGTCTCGAGGTAGTCCGCGGCCGAGACCTCGGCGGTCTCCAGGCCGGTGATCATCGCGTCGATCGCGACCTGCGCGTCGCCGTTCGTGATGCGGTCGAACTCGACGTCGTCGCCGGAGAACGCAGCCGGGACCAGCTGCTCGTCCCGGATCTGCTGCCACTGGGCCCAGGCCGCCTTGAAGTCCTCCCAGCCGGGCACGACGACCTCGCCGATGCCGACCTCGAACGCGTCCGCCGCGGCCTGCAGGTCGGCGTCGGTCCCGGCGATCTTGTCCAGCTGCTCCTGCTGCTGCGCGTCGGTCTCGGTCACCCCCGCCGCGGCCTGGGCGATGAGCATCCGCGCCTTGATCTCCTCCTGGTGCACCACGGAGATCGGGCCGATCACGTTCTTGCTCACCGACTGCACGGACGCGGTGCTCGCGGCCAGGTCGTTCATCCGCAGCGCGGCGAACGTCCCGGTCGCGGCGACGACCACGACGACCAGCGCGATCAGCTGGAGGATCTTGGTGCGGACGCCGCGGTTGGCGAACCAGGCGGTGCCGCGGCGGGTGGTGCGGGGCGCGGGCGCCGCGGGTCGTGCGGGACCGCCCGCGCCGCGGGGGGTCGGGACGTGGCCGAGCGCCGTCGCACGGATCGGCGCCGTCCTCGTCGTCGTGGAGACGCTCATGGTCGGGTCCTTCTGGTCGGTGGGTGTGGTCCCCTGCTGCGCGTCTGATCGGCCGCTGCGCACCCGCTGTGAGCGGCGGCCGGGGTGAAGACCCGGGTGACGACGCAGGTGAGCCCCGCCCGGCGCTCCCGCGAGGGGTGCGCCGGACGGGGCTCGTCCGGGGTCGGGCGCCCGGTCAGTAGGCGAACCGGGAGACCCGCGTGCGCAGGTCCTCCGACAGCCGCGCGAGCTCGCCGATGGAGTCGCCCATCTGCCCGAGCGTGCTGGAGCTGCCCGCCGCCGAGGTGGCGACGCCGGTGATGTTGGTGGCGATCTCGCCGGAGCCCGTGGCGGCCTCGGCCACCGAGCGGGACATCTCCGTGGTGGTCGCGGTCTGCTCCTCGACCGCCGAGGCGATGGTGAGCTGGTAGTCGTTGATCGACGCGATGATGTGGCTGATCTCGCCGATCGCCGTCACCGCCGCACCCGTGTCGGCCTGGATCGCCTCGACCCGGCGGACGATGTCCTCCGTCGCCTTGGCGGTCTCCTGCGCCAGCTCCTTGACCTCACCAGCCACGACCGCGAAGCCCTTGCCCGCCTCACCGGCGCGCGCGGCCTCGATCGTCGCGTTCAGCGCCAGCAGGTTCGTCTGCTCGGCGATGCTCGTGATCGCCTTGACCACGTTGCCGATCTCCTGCGACGACTCGCCCAGGCGGGTGACCTGGTCGTTGGTCGCGGCGGCGACGTCGGTGGCCTGCCCGGCGACCTTCGCCGCCTGGGAGGCGTTCTGCGCGATCTCGCGGATCGACGCACCCATCTGCTCGGCACCCGCGGCCACCGTCTGCACGTTGCGGGACACCTGCTCCGCGGCCGCCGCCACGACACCGGCCTGCGCGGACGTCTCGTCCGAACCCGCGACGACCTGGTGCGACGCCGCCGACAGCTCCTCGGCCGCCGCCGCCACGGTCTGCGCCGTCTGCGCGACGCCCGAGACGACCTCGCGCAGGCTGGTCTGGGCGGTGTCCAGGGAACGCGCCATGTCGCCGAGCTCGTCGACGCTGGACACCTGGGCCCGCACCGTCAGGTCGCCGCGCGCCATCGCCTCGAGCGCACCCCGGACCTGGCCGGCGTCCCGCGTCAGGCGCCGGGCCACGGAGAACCCGAGCACCAGCACCACGACCATGCCGACCACCAGGATCGCGGCCGTCGTGACCAGCGTCCGCGACACCGTCGAGCCAGCCTCCGCCGCGCTCGCGTCGGCGACCTCGGCCACCGAGGCGTTCTCCAGCGCGATCGCGTCCGCCGCCACCGTCGTCTGCGGCAGGATCTCCGCGCGGTACAGCGCCGCGGCACCCGCCACGTCGCCGGAGTCCGCCAGCGGGAACAGCTCGTCCTGCGCGATCCGGACCATCTCGGTCCAGCCGGAGTCGAAGTCGGCCCACGCCTGGTCGTTCACCACCAGGTCGTCGTACGCGGCACGCTGCTCGGTGATCTTCGCGACGTACTCGTCGAGCTGGTCGCGCAGGTCCCCGCGGACCTCCTCGGACGCCGCCGGGTACTCGACCATCCGCGCACGGCCGGCCTGCAGGGCCCGCTGGAGGTCGCTGATCTGCCCGAGCTGGGCGACGTAGCCGCTGGTCTCGCCGACGTCACCGCGCAGCTGGGTGAGGCTCGTGCCGGCGGCCACGACCACGGCCACGCCGACGAGCCCGGAGGCGGCCACGAGGCCGAGGACCTTGGCGGCGATGGACAGCCGCAGACCGCGGGGGCGGTCGGAGGGGTGGGACATGGACGCTCCTGTGCGTAGGCCGGCGCCCCCGCATCCGTGCAAGGGCCCCACCGGCGCTGTTCGCCCCACCCGATCGGCCAGGTGCTTTCACCCATGACCCAGGTCCCGGGTGATCTGGGTCACGTCCGTGCCGGGCCGTTCCCGGGGCACGCAGCAGAGCGCCCCGCCCGGCACACCGAGGGCGTGTCGGGCAGGGCGCTCCGCCGTGCGGCGCGGAGGTCAGGCAGCCGTGGCCTGGTCCACGTCCAGGACCAGCAGCAGCCGGCCGTCGAGCTTGTGCGCGCCGAGGATCAGCGGGCGCAGCGCGGCGTCCAGCGTCTCCGGCGGGGCCTCGAACGTCTCGGGGCCGACCTCCATGACGTCACCGATCTCGTCGACCAGCAGGCTCACGGGCTCCCCCGCGACCTGCACGACGACCATCATCGGCTCCGCGTCCTCGCCCAGCGGCTCCAGGCCGAGGCGGGGACGCAGGTCGACCGTGAGGACGACCTGACCACGCAGGTTCACGAGACCGGCGACCCCGGGCGGGGCCAGCGGCACGCGGGTGCGGACGTGCGAGCGCAGCGCCTCCTGCACCCGGGTGACGTCGACCCCGTACAGGCTCCCGCCGAGGGTGAACGTGACGTACTGGCTCATCGGGTGGCTCCCACCAGCTCGGACCCGCCGACCTGCGTCGGGAGGTCGTCGTACGTGGAGCGGTGCTCGGGCCGCTCGTCGTAGAACGCCGCGTCGGCGGCGAGGATCGCGCGGCGCACGTCCAGCAGCTCGGTGACCTTCTCCCCGAGCACCGTGGAGCCGACCAGGCCGGCGTCCTCGATGTCGGAGTGCCGGGCCGAGTCGTCGTCGACGATGTCGACGATCTCCCGGACCACGAGGCCGACGCTGCGGCCCGCACGGCTGTAGACCACCAGCAGCAGCTCGGAGGTGTCCTCCTGGCCGTACGCCCCGAGGATCCGGTCGAGCCGCGCGAGCGGCAGGATCGTCCCGCGGTACTGCACGACCTCGCGGCCACCCACGTACTCGACCTGCTCGGCCTGCACGTGCTCCAGGCGGGCGACCGACGCGAGCGGCATCGCGACCTGACGGCCGCCACCGATCCCGACGACCAGCACCTGCTGCACCTCGTGGTTCTCCGCGTGCCCGGCGTTGGCGTGGGCGTTCCGGGCGGCGACGTCGAGGTCCCCGGCCAGGGCGCGGCGCGCGATCGCCTGCACGTCGAGGATCAGCGCGACGTGGCCGTCGCCCAGCACCGTGGCGCCCGCGTACGCGCCGACCGCCTTGAGGCGGGCCGACAGCGGCTTCACCACGATCTCCTCGGTGTTCAGCACCCGGTCCACCAGCATGCCGAAGCGCTGCTGGTCGGACTGCACGACCGCGATGACCGCGTTCTCCGACCGCGAGCCGTCGACCTCGAGCACCGAGGACAGCGACACCAGCGGCAGCAGCTCGCCACGCAGGCGGTACACCGGGGCCTCGTGGATGTGCTCGATGCCGGACTCCGAGCGCTGCGAGTCCAGGGCCACGAGCTCCAGCAGGTTGACCTGCGGGATGGCGTACAGGTCGCCCGCCGCCTCCACGGTCAGCGCCGGCATGATCGCCAGCGTCAGCGGGATGCGCAGCCGCCAGGCCGTGCCCCGCCCGACGACCGACTCGACCTCGACGGCGCCGCCGATGGCCTCGATCTTGGTGCGGACCACGTCCATGCCGACGCCGCGGCCGGACACGTTCGTCACGGCCTCCGCGGTCGAGAACCCCGGCAGGAACAGCAGCTGCAGCAGGTCGGCCTGACCCATCGCGGTGACCTGGTCGGCGGTGCGCAGGCCCTTCTGGACCGCCTTCGCGCCGATCTTCTCGGGGTCGATGCCCCGACCGTCGTCCGCGACCTCGACGACGACCTGGCCGCTCGCGTGGTAGGCCCGCAGGGCGAGGACGCCCTTCGGGGCCTTGCCCGCGGCGACGCGGTCCTCGACCGACTCGATGCCGTGGTCGACCGCGTTGCGCACCAGGTGCGTCAGCGGGTCCTTCACCGCCTCGAGCAGGCTGCGGTCGAGCTCGGTGTCACCACCGGAGAGCTCGAGCTGCACCTCGCGGTGGCAGGCGGCCGCGATGTCGCGCACCATGCGCGGCATCTTCGACCACAGGTGCTCGATGGGCTGCATGCGGGTCTTCATGACCCCCTCCTGCAGCTCACCGGCGATGAGGTTCAGGCGCTGCGCGGAGCGGGCGAGGTCGACGTCCTCGGTCCCACCCGCCAGGCGGCTGATCTGGTTGCGGGCCAGCACGAGCTCGCCGACCTGGCGCATGAGGGCGTCGAGCAGCTCGACGTCCACCCGGATCGACGCGTCCGCGGCGCCGCCGCGCAGGGTGCCGAGCTCCTCGGGCGCGGCGGCCGGCGCGGGGGCCGGTGCCGGTGCGGGAGTGGCGGCGACCGGCGCGGGCGCCGGGGCCGGCGGGGTCTCGACCACCGGTGCCTCGACGACGGGCGCCTCGGCGACCGGCGCGGGGGCCGGCTCCGGGACGCGCGGCGTCGGGACGTCGGCGGCGGCCGGGGCCGCGACGGGCTCCGCCACCGGCTCGGCGGCCGCGGGGGCGGGGGCCTCGGCGGCGGCCGCGGACGGGTCGACGGCCTGGATGGCCTCGATCGCCGCGATCACCGCGTCGATCTCCACCTCGCCCTCGCCGCCCTGCAGCTCGATGACGCGCAGGATCTCGCGGATGTTGTCCACGAGACGCAGCAGCACGTCCGTCGTCGGCTGGTCCATCGACCGGCGCCCGTCGCGCAGCTCGACCAGGAGGTTCTCGCCCGCGTGGGCGACCCGCTCCAGGCGCGAGAACGCGAGGAAACCGCTGGTTCCCTTGATCGTGTGGATCGTCCGGAACACGCTCGCGATCAGCGAGCGCGATCCTGGTTCGCTCTCCAGGGCCACCAGGTCCTGGTCGAGCTGGTCGAGGTTCTCATGGCTCTCGACCAGGAACTCGCGGACGATCTCGTCCATGTCCTCCACTGCTGCCTCCTCGCGGGCTGGCCCCGTCTGAGGTGAGGATCGGCGGGCCGGGAGGTTGCGTGAGGCTTTTGGGCGGGGCACCGGTCCGCGGGACGGGTGAGAACCGCTCGGTCACCCGGGCGGGTGAACGCCCGGGCCGGCGGGCAGCGCGGGCCCGCGCTGCCGTCAGCGGCGGGGTCGGTGCTCGCCGGGGCGGCCGGGTGCGCGCGGCACGGGGGTCGCGCGGGGGGCCGGGGTCGCGGGTGCGGCGGGTGCGGCGGCGTCGGTCGGCGCTGCGGCCGTGTCGCCGGTCGGCGCGGGGTCGGTCGGCGCGGGGTCGGTCGGCGCGGGGTCGGTCGGCGCGGGGTCGGCGGCGGGCGCGGCCGGGGCCGTCGGGTTCAGCAGCCCGCGCAGGGACTCGACCGCCTCGTCGCCGGCGTCGGTCGCCGCGTCGGTGGCGGCCACGTTCGCGGCGGTGACGGCCTCGAGCACCTCGGCGCGGTGCACGGACACGGACCGCGGGGCGTCGATGCCCAGGCGGACGCCGTCGCTGCGGACCTCGATCACGGTCACGACGATGTCGTCCCCGATCACGAGCCGCTCTCCGACCCGCCTGCTCAGCACCAGCATGGCGCCGACCCTACCTGCCACCGCCCCGACACCCCCACCGCCGCGCCCACCCCGGACACGGACCCGCCCCCGCCCCCTGGGACGCCGAGACAGGACCTCCCGCCCGAGAGGGGGCCTCCGGACGCCCCATCTCGACGCGGAGGTCCTGTCTCGGCGCAACGGGCGGGCGGGGGGACGGGGGCGGGGGGCGGGGGCGCGCCGCGGGCGTCAGCCCCAGACGGTGCCGGCGGGGAGGTGCTCGCCGAGGGCCGCGGCCCAGGCGACGCGGGACGCGGGGACCCCGTCGATCCACGCGACCGGCACGCCGAGGCCCAGGACGGTGCCGGGCTCGCTGGTCTCGAACAGGCCGCCGACCGCGAGGGCGTCGACCCGGCGCCGGGCGCCGACGGCGGCGATCCAGCGGACGCAGTCACGCGCCTTGCTGCGGGCGTCGATGACCCCCCACACCTGGTCCGGCGCGAGGGCGGCCAGCAGCTCGGCGGCGGCCTCCTCGCGGGCACGGCCCGGGCGGACGCCGAGCGCGACCACCATCACCCCGTCGGACTCGGGCCGGTCGGTGCGCCACCGCTGGGCGGCGGCGGCGGACCCGAGGCGCCGTGCGGTCCCGGCGGCGTCCCCGTCGCCGGCGACCACGACCTCCCCCGACCCGGTGCGCAGGGCCAGCAGCTCGGCGACGCGGACCGCGTCCTCCGGCGGGCCGGCGACGACGAGCACGCTGCCGGGGTCGCGGGGCTGCGGCGGCGCGGGGGGCACGGCGGCGAGCAGGCGGGACAGCTCGACGGGGCCGTCGCCGACGGCGGCGAGCAGCGCGGTCGGCACGCCGAGGTCCGCGAGCGCCGCGCGGGTGACGGCACCCGGCGCCGCGGGGGTCTGCTCGACGGCGGGCGCAGCCGCCTGGGCGGGCAGCACCGACAGCCCCGGGCTGCCGACGACGGGTGCGGTGAACGGCTCGAAGGTGCGGGTCCCGGCGTCCGGCGCGTACCCGCCACCCGCCACCGCACCCGCCACCGCACCCGCCGCACCCGGTGCCACGGCCGGCGGCGGCACCTCGATCTGGTGGTCCGGGGCGACGGCGCCGGTCATCGCGCGCACCTGCTCCAGGACGGACGCGAAGGACTCCTCGCCGGTGGACACGCGCGGCCCGCGGGCCTCGGGGACCCCGCCGGGCGTCGCGGGCGCGAGGACGTCGGATCCCGCGGGGCCGTCGAACCCGTCGTCGGCCGCGTCGGCCGCGGCGAGCAGGGCGTCGATCCCGCCGACGCCCGCGGGCACGATCCCGCGGCGGCGCAGCAGGCTGGGTGTGCCGGCCGGTGCGGCGTCGGGCACGTCGATGGTGAGCTCGTAGCGCTCGCGGGCGAAGAACCCGGCGATCCCGCCGGTGCGCACCCGCTCGGCGCGGACGATCCGGGCGGTGGGCCCGAACTCCTCGCGCACGTGCACCATGAGCTCGGCCAGGTCGGCCCCCTCAAGCAGCAATCGCGTGGGCACCGCTGATCACCCCCACCGTCTCGATCCGGGTGCCGCCACCGGTCACCTCGGCGTAGGAGAGCACGGCGAGGCGGTCGAGCGCCAGGATGACGACCTTGCGCAGCGCCGGCCGCAGGGCGGGCGCGCACACCAGCACGACCGACCGGCCGGTCGCCTCGGCGTCCGTGACGGCGACGCGCAGCCGCTCCAGCATGGCCTCGAGGCGGGTGGGGTCGGTGACGATCTGGGTGCCGGAGTCCGACGGGCGCAGGGCCTCGACGAGCTGCTGCTCGAACACCGGGTCGAGCGTGAGCACCCGGAGCACGCCGTCCTGCACGTACTGGGTGGACAGAGCCGGGCCGAGCGCGCCGCGGGCGGCCTCGATCAGACCCTCGGGGTCGGTGCCGACCTTGGCGCGCAGCGTCAGGGCCTCGTAGATCCGGCCGAGGTCGCGGATCGGGACCTCCTCGGCGAGCAGCCCCTGGAGCACGCGCTGCACCTCGCCGAGCGACATCAGGCCGGGCACGAGCTCCTCGACGACCGACGGGTTGACCTGCTTGACGCCCTCGGTGAGCACCCGGACGTCCTCGCGGCCCAGGAGGCGCGGGGCGTTCTTGGTGATGATCGAGCCGAGGTGCGTGATGAGCACGGACACCCGGTCGACGACGGTGGCGCCGGCCATCTCGGCGGCGTGCCGCAGCTCGGCGGCCACCCACTTGCCGGGCAGCCCGAACACCGGCTCGACCACGGACTGGCCGGGCAGCGCGGCGAGGTCGTCGCCGAGCGCGAGGATCCGGCCCGGGGGCACCTCGCCGCGGCCGACCTCGACGCCGGCGATCCGCACGACGTAGGTCGAGCGGGGCAGGTCGACGGAGTCGCGGGTGCGGACCGGCGGGACGACGATGCCGAGCTCCATCGCGATCTTGCGGCGCAGGCCGCGGACGCGGTGCAGCAGGTCCTGGTCGGGGCCGTTGCCGACCATGTCGACCAGGTCGGGCGCGAGCAGGATCTCGAGGGTGTGCACGCGCATCTGCTCGATGAGCGCCTCGGGGGTGTCGTTCGACGTGGGCGCGACGGTCGCGGTGGACGCGGCGGCGGACTCGGCGTCCTTGGCCTCCTTGGCCGCGGTGGCCTTGATCCGCTGCGCGACGACGAGCAGCGTGCCGCCGACGAGCACGAACGGCAGCTTCGGCATCCCGGGCAGCAGCGCCAGGGCGATCGCGCCGCACCCGGCGATCAGCAGGGCGGTGCGGGACTGGCCGAGCTGCTTGGACGCCGCGGTGCCCATGTCGCCCTCGGCGGTGGCGCGGGTGACGACGATGCCGGTGGAGACGGACAGCAGCAGGGCGGGGATCTGGGTGACCAGGCCGTCGCCGATGGTGAGCAGGCTGAACTTCTCCAGCGCCTCGGCGAACGTGAGGCCCATCTGCATGATGCCGATCACGAACCCGCCGACGAGGTTGATGACCGTGATGATGATGCCGGCGATCGCGTCGCCCTTGACGAACTTGGACCCACCGTCCATCGCACCGTAGAAGTCGGCCTCGGCGGTGACGTCCGCGCGGCGCTTGCGGGCGGTGTCCTCGTCGATCAGGCCGGAGTTCAGGTCGGCGTCGATGGCCATCTGCTTGCCGGGCATCGCGTCGAGGGTGAACCGCGCGCCGACCTCGGCGACGCGACCGGCGCCGTTGGTGATGACGACGAACTGGATGACCACCAGGATCAGGAAGATCACCAGGCCGATGACGAGCGAGCCGCCGACGACGAAGTGGCCGAACGCGTCGATGACCGCGCCCGCGTAGCCGTCGCGCAGCACCAACCGGGTGGACGCGACGTTCAGCCCCAGCCGGAACAGCGTGAACACGAGGATCAGCGACGGGAACACGCTGAAGTCCAGCGGCCGCTGCACGTACATGCTGGTGAGCAGGATGACCAGGGACGCCGTGATGTTCACGGCGATCAGGACGTCGAGCAGCGCCGCGGGCAGCGGCACCACGAGCAGCAGCACGATGCCGACCACGCCCACCGGGACGGCGAGCTGGGCGATCTGCCGGTTCTTCATCGCTGGACCTCATTCACGGGGTGGAGCGGGAGCGGGTGCGGGGTGCGGGCGGCGGCGCTCATGCGCTCGCCTGCGCCGCGTCGCGGGCCTCGGCCTTGTCGGTGCGGGCCCGGCGCCGTGCGGCGGCGACGGTGGTCGGGACGTCCTCGGGAGCGACCGAGCCGCCCGGGATGGTGTGCTTGCCGAGCGCCGCGCCGCGCCGCTTCAGCTGCATGACGAACGCCAGCACGCGGGCGACGGCGGAGAACAGGTACGCGGGGATCTCCTGGTCCACGGCGCACGCGGCGTGCAGCGCGCGGGCCAGGGGGATGTCCTCGACCATCGGGACGCGGTGCTCGGTGGCCTGCTCGCGGATCTTGCCCGCGACGGCACCGGCGCCCTTGGCGACCAGGCGCGGGGCGCCGCCGCCGGGGACGTACTTCAGGGCGACGGCGACGTGGGTCGGGTTGACGATCACCACGTCCGCGTCGGCGACCGCCGCCATCATGCGGTTGCGGCTCATCGCCATCTGCTTGGACCGGATGTGGCCCTTGACCAGCGGGTCGCCCTCGGTGCGCTTGTTCTCCTCCTTGATCTCCTGGCGGGACATGCGCGTCTGCTTGCGGTTGCGCTTCATGACGACGAGCACGTCGATCGCCGCGAGCAGCACGCCCGCCGCGATGCCCCAGACCAGGAGCTGCTTGATGCCCGACCCGGCCACCGCGAGCATGTGCTCGAGGGGGATCCGGCCGGTGCCCATCAGCTGCGGGACGAGCGCCTGCACGGCCAGGTAGAGCACCATCCCGACGACCGCGGTCTTCAGCAGCGTCTTGGCGCCCTCCCACCAGGCCTGCCCGCCGAACAGCCGCTTCACGCCGGAGACCGGGTTGAACTGCTGGACGTGGGGCTTCATCTTCTTCACGTGCACGCCGCCCTGGGCGACGGCCACGACGATGACCGTGAGCGCGACGACCGCGAGCATCGGGGCGATGGTGCCGACCACGGACCACAGGCCGTCGCCGAGCAGCTCGGTGACCGTGCCGGCGTCCGGGGACGCGATGGCCTGGGTCACGGCGTGCAGCTGCTGCTGGGCGGCCTCGGAGCCGCGGCTCACGGTGCCGGGCAGCATGACCGCCGCGGCGGTGAGGCCGAGCCACGCGGACAGGTCCTGGGACCGGGAGAGCTTCCCGTCCTCGTGGACCTTCTTCATCCGCTGGGCTGTGGCCTTCTCGGACTTCTCCCCCGCGTCCCCGCCGCCGCTCACGAGGCCACCTTCATCATGGCCTCGACGGCGTGCTGCGCCAGGTTGTTCACGACACCCGGCAGCGCCAGGTACGCGAACCCGGCGAACGTGACGGTCATCAAGATCTTCAGCGGGAAGCCCATCGCGAACGCGTTCAGCGCGGGCGACACCCGGGTCAGCAGGCCGAGGCCCGCGTCGGTGAGGAACAGCACGACCAGCAGCGGGCCGCCGATCTGCAGGGCCGCGAGGAACATGTCGGTCAGCCCCGTGGTGACCGCCGAGGCCATCTTGGTCAGGTCGAGTCCGGCGCCGACGGGCACCGCGTCGAACGACCGGGCGAGGCCCGCGACGAGCACCTGGTAGGCGCCGGACACGAACAGCAGCACCAGGCAGGTCATGTTGTAGAGCCGGGCGAACTGCGCGCCGGAGGTCATGTTCTGCGGGTCGAACGCCTGGGCGAGCTGGAACCCGCCGAACAGGTCGATGAGGTTGCCCGCGGCCTGCACGGCGGCGAACAGCAGCGACACCAGGAACCCGAGCGCGGCGCCGACCGTGGCCTCCAGGACGAGCGCCCCGACGAACTGCCCCGTGCTCGCGGTCGCCGCGAGGTCCAGCCGCGGCAGGACGGCCAGGGCCAGCCCCACCGACAGCATGGCCTTCACGGCGCCCGGGATGCCGCGGTGCGCGAACGGCGGTGCCACGGCGAAGAACGCGGCGAACCGCACTCCCGCGAGCATCGCGGTCTGCACCGCGGCCAGGGACAGGGTCAGGTCCATCGCGCGTCAGCCGCCCAGCAGGCTGGGGATGCGGGCGAACAGCTGCTCGGTGAACGACACCAGCTCGGCGATCATCCAGTGCCCGCAGACCAGCAGGGCGAGGGCGGCGGCGATGGCCTTCGGGACGAAGGACAGCGTCACCTCCTGGATCTGGGTGACCGACTGCACCAGCGAGACCGAGAAGCCGACGACCAGCGCCGTGATGAGGACGGGCGCGCAGAGCTTGGCGGCGACGATCAGGGCGTCGAGACCGATGTCGAGGACGGCTGCGGTGTCCATCAGCCACCCCCGCCGGACGCGGCACCGATGAGGGCGGTGACGATCAGGCCCCACCCGTCGACCAGCACGAACAGCAGCAGCTTGAACGGCAGCGAGACCATCACGGGCGGGAGCATCATCATGCCCATCGACATCAGCACCGAGGACACGACCAGGTCGATGACGAGGAACGGGATGAAGATGACGAACCCGATGATGAACGCGGACCGCAGCTCGGAGAGCATGAACGCGGGGATCAGCGTGAGCATCGGGACGGACGCGGCGTCCTCGGGGTTCGGCTGGTCGGCGGCGCGGGTGATGAGCGCCAGGTCCTGCTCGCGGGTGTGGCCGAGCATGTACTCGCGCAGCGGGCCCGAGCCGGCGTCGAGGGCGGTCTGGAAGTCCATGCTGCCGTCGAGGTAGGGCTGCACGGCCTCGGTGTTCACGTCGGACAGCACCGGGGCCATCACGAACAGGCTGAGGAACAGCGCGAGGCCGGCGATCACCTGGTTGGGCGGCACGGTCGTGAGGCCGAGCGCGTTCCGGGTGAGGGACAGCACCACGAAGATCTTGGTGAACCCGGTCATCATCAGCAGCAGCGACGGCGCGACCGACAGCAGCGTGATGCCGATGAGCACGACGAGCGAGCTGCCGGGGGTGCCGTTGACGCCGTTGATGGCGACGGAGACCTCGCCGGTGCCGGGCATCGCCGGGGCGGTGGGCGCGGCGGGGTCGGTCGGGGGCGTGGGCGCGGCGTGCGCGACGCCCGAGCCCAGCGCGACCATGACGACGGCCAGCGCGAGGACGGCGAGCAGCACGAGCGGCCAGGTGCGGGCGCGGGCGGTGCGGGCGCGGGTGGGGCGGCCCAGGTCGGCGGTCACCGGCGCACCGTCCGCTCGCGCAGCACCGCGACGGCCTGCTTCCAGGTGGAGGGCGCCAGCACGGAGCCGTGCAGCGCACCGGCGCCGACGGGCTCCGCGACGTGCTCGACGCGCGCGGCGTCCGGCCGGGCCGGGTCGACGGGGATGGCGGCCGCGGCGGCGAGCGCGGCGGCGGCCGACGCGGACGCGGCGGCGGTGGCGGACGCGGCGGCGGCCTCGGGCGTCGCCGGCGTGACCGGGACGGCGCGCTCGGCGTCGGCCAGCACCTCGGCGAACGCGTCGCCGGCCGGGACCGCGCTGCGGGTGGCGCGGGCCGCCCGGGGCGTGCGGGGCGTGCGCGGCCCGCGGGGGGTCGGCAGCACGGCCGCGGCCAGCGCGCCGAGCGTCATCGGGGGTCCCGCGGGGGTCGCGTCGGCGAGGGACGCGGGCATCTCGGCCGGCGCGGGCGCCAGCTCGGTCAGCATGGTGACGTTCTGCTCGCCGTAGCCGAGCAGCAGCCGGCGGTTGCCGACGGCGATCACCGCGACTCCGGCGTGGCGGCCGAGCGCCTGGCGCCCGACGACCTCGACGGCCGGGCCGGCGGGACGACGGCGCCCCTTGCCCCACCCGGCGCGGCGCGCGAGGACCCAGATGAGCCCGACCACGCACGCCAGCGCCAGGAGGACGCGCAGGCCCAGGACGGCGGTGTCCATCAGAGGGCGCCGTCCTCGCCGCGCGCGATCTCGGTGATGCGGATGCCGAACTCCTCGTCGATCACGACGACCTCGCCGCGGGCGATCAGGCGGCCGTTGACCATGACGTCGGCGGGGCTGCCCGCGGCGCGGTCCAGCTCCAGCACGGCGCCGGGGGTCAGCTCGAGGACCTGGCGGACCGGCAGCTTGGTGCGGCCGAGCTCGGCGGTCAGCGTCATCTCGACGTCGTAGAGCACGTTCAGGCTGGCGCGCTGCGTCGGGACGCCGGGCACCGCGGCGGCGGGCTCGCTGCGCAGGCGCAGGCCGAACCAGGCCTGGATGCCGTCGTCGGTGGCCAGCGCGACCAGGTGCGCGTCGGCGGGCAGCGCGGCGGCGACCGTCTCCGTGCGGGCGGCCTCGAGGACGCCGGCGCCGAGCTCGGCGACCGCGGCCTCCAGGGCGGGGCGCAGCGCGGCGGCGAGGTCCAGCGGGCTGCCGTCGGGGGCGCCGGCGGCCAGGGCCTCGCGGACGGCCTCGTCGGCGACCAGCACCACGTCGGCGCTGTTCGGGCCGACGAACGACGCGACGACCGCGAGGGCGTCGGCGTCGGGGCGCTGGCCGGCGGGTGTCGGGACCGGCATCAGGGGAGCGACGGCGGGCAGCAGGCGGGCGGCCGCGGTAGCGGCGGCGAGCGCGACGGCCGCGTCGGTGGACTCGGCGGTGGGGACGGCGTTCATCAGTGCTTCTCCTCGACGGTGACGACCATGCAGGCGAGACGGGAGCCGTTGTTCCCGGCGGCGGCGCGTGCGAGCACGACACCGTCCACCACCACGTCGAGCGGCTGGGACGACGGGTGGGACAGGGGGACGACGTCGCCGACCGCGAGGTGCACGACGTCGCGGGGGCGGACGACGACCGGCGCGAACCGGACGGCCACCTCGACGGGGACCTCCTCGACGGCGGCCTCCAGGTCGAGGACGGCGAGCTCGTAGGCGCGCTGGTCCTCGGCGGACCGGCCGCTCGCGCCGTCGGTCTGCCGGACGGCGGCGAGCAGGAGCTCGGCGGGGAACATGACGGTCGCGAGGTCCTCGCGCTCCCCCACGCGCATCTGGAACGTGGCGACGAGCACCGCGTCGGAGGCCGGGACGGCCTGCACGAACTGCGGGTTGTACTGCACGGTGCGCAGCGTGACGTCGAGCGGGGTCAGCGCGGAGAACGCGTAGCCGAGGTCGCCGAGGGCGGCCTGCATGACGCCGCGGAGCAGCGTGAGCTCGATCTCGGTGAGCTCACGGTCCTCGCGGGCGTCGCCGCTGCCGGGGCCGCCGAGCAGGTAGTCGATCCACACCATCGTGGTGCTCACCGGCACCTGGACGACGGCGGTCTGCCGGCTCTGCTCGATCGTGCACAGCATCATCGCGGTGGTGCCCGGCAGGCCGCGCACGTACTCGTCGTAGGTGCTGAGGCTGAGGCCGTCCAGGTTGACCTGGGCCATCACCCGCAGGCGGGCCGTCAGCTGGTTGCCCCACTGCCGCGCGAACGTCTCGAAGGCCATCTCGAGCACGCGGGCGTGCTCGCGGGCCATCGTCATGGGACGACGGAAGTCGTAGGGCTCGGGGAGGTGGGTGCGTCGGCGCGAGCGCGCCGGGGCCTGACCCGTGGTGTGGACCGTCACGAGTTCCCTCATCGGCGCGCGAACGGGTGATGTGAGGGGTCTTCCCGCGAACTTCTCCGCCCGCCGCCCCTCATGGGCCGCGTGTGCTGCGGAGCGATGTGGCGCCCTCCGTGGCGCCGTGGTTCACCGGCGGCCGACGGCCCTGGTCACAGGGCCGCCGGCGGCGGGTCGGACGGGTCGCGCGTCGCCGCGCGGGCCGTCACGGGTGGGTCACTGGGTGACGTAGTTCGTCAGGTAGACGTCCATCACCTCTCCGTGGTAGAGCTCCTCGAGCTCGACGAGGAACTCGTGCTTGAGGGTCTCGCGGGTCGCGGGGTCGCTGACCTCCGCCACGGTCCGGCCGGAGAACAGGGCGATCGCCGCGTCCACCGCCTTGCCCGGGTCGGGGTCGCCGTGCCCCTCGGCCTCGAGGGTCATCTGGAGCGAGAACCCGAGGCGCAGGTAGTGCCCCTGCGCGAGGTTCAGGCTGATGGGCTCGACCGCCACGACGGCGCCGGGCTCGGGCTCCGGCTCGGCCGCCTCGGCCTCGCCGCCGCCCGCCATGCCCAGGAAGTAGTACGCGGCCGCGCCGCCCAGGACCAGCACACCGGCGATGAGGCCGATGAACAGCTTCTTCTTGCTCTTCTTGACCGGTTCCGGCTCGGGCGCCGGGGCGTCCTTCTTGGCGCCGATCGCCCCGCCCTTGGCGCCGCCGATCTTCTGGCCGCCGCCGATCACACGCTGCTCGATGGGCATAGCCCCTACCCTCCCGTCACGTTGCCGGCTGCCACTGCGGGCAGCAGCGCGCGGACCGCCTCCGGTGCCGCGCTGAGAATCACCATGTCGACCCGCCGGTTGGCGGTCATCGCGTCCTCACCCGTCCCGTTCACGAGGGGTCGGGTGTCGCCGTAGCCCACCGCCTGGATGCGGGTGCCCGGCATGCCGTCGCGCTCCACCATGTGCCGGAGCACCTGGGTGGCGCGGTCGGACGACAGCTCCCAGTTGGTCGCGTACCGCCCGGAGATCGGGACCGTGTTCGCGTGGCCCTCCACCGACACCGGCTCCTGCAGCGCGACGATCGTCGGCGAGGCCACGTCGAGGACGGACATCGCGGTCGGCGTCAGCTGCGCGGAGCCCTGGGCGAAGAACACGTCGTCCGCCACGAGGCCCAGCACGAGCCCCCGCTCGTCGACGCGGAACCGCACCGAGTCCTGCAGGTTCTGCGCGGTGAGGGCGGACAGGATCTGCTGCTTGACCTGCTCGAGGTGCGCGACCTCGGCCTGCGCGGCCGCGAGCACCGACGCGTCGACGGCCGCCTGGTCCGGCGCGACCTCGGGCGACGGGTTCGCCGCCTGCTCGCCGAGGCCGGTGTCCACGTCCACGATGCCGGCGGTGCCCTGCTCGGGGCCGTCGGTCGCGCCGGTGGTGCCGTCCATCACGCCGGAGCTGCCCTCGAGGGCCGCGCTGCTGATCGACCCCTCGCCGAAGCCCGCCGCCAGCGAGGACCGCAGCGCGATGTACTTCTCCTGGTCGACCTGGCTGATCGCGAACAGGACGATGAACAGCGCCATGAGCACCGTGATCATGTCGGAGTAGGAGACCAGCCACCGCTCGTGGTTGACGTGCTCCTCCTCGTGCCCGCCGCCCCGGCGACCCCGCCCGCGGCCGCCGGCGCTCACGCCGCTTCCTTCTCGGCGGGCTCGTCGGGCAGCAGGCTGCGCAGCCGCTCGCCGACGAGGCGCGGGTTCGCGCCGGCCTGGACGGCGAGGAGGCCCTCGAGGGTGACCTCCATCTGCGCGCACTCCAGGTCGGAGAACCGCTTGATCCGGGCGCCGATCGGCAGCCAGACCACGTTGGCGGACAGGATGCCCCAGAGGGTCGCGACGAACGCCGCGGCGATCGAGTGCCCGAGGGAGGCCGGGTCGGAAAGGTTCTCGAGCACGTGCACCAGGGAGATGACCGTGCCGATGATGCCGATGGTCGGCGCGTACCCGCCCATGTCGGCGAAGTACTTCGACCAGACCTTCTCCTTGGTCCGCTTGGTCGCGATCTTGTCCTCGAGGATCAGGCGCAGGTCGTCGGGGTCCGTGCCGTCGATGGCGGCCTGGAGGCCACCGCGCAGGAACGGGTCGTCGATGTCCTTCGCGGCGTCCTCGAGGGCCAGCAGGCCCTCGCGGCGGGCCCGGTCGGCCAGGTCGACCAGCGTGTCCACGGTCGTCGTCGGGTCGGGGACCTTGTTCATGAAGGCACGCGGCACGGCCTTGTAGGACGCGATCACGTCCTTCACGGTGTGCCCGGCGATGCCCACGCCGATCGTGCCGACCCACACCAGCAGCAGCGGTGCGGGCAGGAAGATCGACATCGGGTCGGCGCCCTCCATGAGGAGAGCACCGAAGATCGCGCCGAAGGCGACGACCAGGCCGATGAAACCGGCGGGATCCATCTCAGCGGCTCCTCGGTCGCAGGGGGACGGGGTCGGCGAGCGGGGTGTCCGCGTCGTCGTCGGCCGCCCCGGCGTGGGGGGCCTGGTCGTCGGCGTCGCGGACGAGCTCGACGGCGGGGCTCGGGGAGGACTGGATCTCCTGGGCCCGGGCCAGCAGGTGGGCGCGGTGCTCGTTGACCCGCGCGATGACCTCGGCCATCGACTCCCGGACGATGTACTTCGTCCCGTCGATGAGGGTCAGGATGGTGTCGGGCGCGCTGTCGACGCGCTGGAGCAGGTCGGGGTTGACCCCGAACTGGGCCCCGTTCAGGCGCGTCACGATGATCACAGCGGTGTCCCGTCCCTGGTGGTGCGTGTGCGGCGCGGTGCGCCGCGGCGGCCCTTCCGTGGGCCGCTCCCCCCTCCCATCGGCTGGCGACGGGGACGGATGAGGCTTTCACGGGGCGACTGCGTCGCTGTCGAGGAGAGCTCCGGCGGGTCGCGGACCGGCGTCCTGAGGGTGTGCGCCAGGGGCCCTGGATCGATCCCCATGTGTGGCCTGGATCGGTCTCGATGTGTAGCCCGGATCGGTCTCAGAGTGTAGTCCCCGCAGGCCAGAGCGCTGCGGCGCCGGGGCACCACGCTGCTCCGACCGGGCCCGCGCATCCTCGTACGGATCCACGTGACCGGTCGTGCGCCGCACGCCGTGACCCGGCGTCGGGTGCCCCGCCCGGACCGCGGCGGGGCACCCGGTGCGCGTCAGCGCTTGAGGTTGACGAGCTCCTGCAGGACCTCGTCCGAGGTGGTGATCACGCGGGAGTTCGCCTGGAAACCGCGCTGGGCGATGATCAGCTGCGTGAACTCCGTGGACAGGTCCACGTTGCTCATCTCGAGCGAGCCGGAGGACAGCGTGCCGCGGCCGCCGGTGCCGGCGGTGCCGATCTGCGGGTCGCCGGAGTTCACCGTGGTCGTGAACAGCGAGCCGCCCGCCTTGGACAGACCGGCCGGGTTGGTGAACGACGCCAGCGCGATGCGGCCGAGCGACTGCTTGAGGCCGTTGCTGAACGAGCCCGTGATGGTGCCGTCGGAGCCCAGCGAGAACGACTCGAGGATGCCGGAGGCGTAGCCGTCCTGCTTGCCGGCCTTGATGGTGTCGACGCCGGCCATGCTGGTGACGCCGGCCAGGTCGACCGTGACGCCGCCGAGCGCGAACGTGGAGTTGCCGGTGGTCCCGTCGGTCCAGGTCAGGTTGCCCGAGCCGTCGAACGTCAGCGGCGTCGCGGCGTAGTTCGCGGTGCCGTCCGAGGCCGACATCGTCCAGCCGGTCGCCGTCTTGGTCATGGTCAGCTCGATCTCGCGCTTGGTGCCGATCGCGTCGAACGCGTCGACCTTGAGCGTCTTGACCGTGCCGGTGGCGGCGTCGGACTGCAGGTTGCCCGCGAACGGCGCCCGCGTGGTCGCGTTGGCCGGCATGACGGTGCCGACGCCCACGCGGATGTCGCCGACGGGGCCGCTGGTGTCCACGACACCGTTCACGGCGGCCCAGCCCTGGACGATCGCGCCGTCACCGGGCAGGACCATCTGGCCGCTGGAGTCGAAGTCGAACGAGCCGGCGCGCGTGTAGTACTGCTGCGTGCCCTGGCGGACGGTGAAGAAGCCGTCGCCCGAGATCATCATGTCGGTGCTGCGGCCGGTCAGCTGGGCCGCGCCCTGCGTGAAGCTGGTCGTGATGCCGGCGACCTGCACGCCGAGGCCGACCTGCGCCGGGTTCTGGCCGCCCTGGCCGCCCTGCGGCGCCGCGGCCGCGTTGAGCATCTGGCTCAGGGTGTCCTGGAACTGGATCTGGGACGCCTTGAAGCCGGTGGTGTTGACGTTGGCGATGTTGTTGCCGGTGACGTCGAGCATCGTCTGGTGGCTGCGCAGGCCGCTGATGCCGGAGAAGAGGGAGCGGAGCATGGTGGTTCCCTTCGGGAGGTGGTGAGCGGCCGCGTCAGGCGGCGGTGGCGGGGGTGGTCTCGGGGGTGGTCTCGGGCGCGTCGGGTGCGCTTCCGGCCGGTCGGACGCCGGCGATCGAGTCGAGCGCGATCTTCTCCGCGCCGATGGCCAGGACGGGCACCGAGCCGGAGTAGTCGACGGAGTCGACGACGCCCGACTGGACCTTGCCGTCGGCGTCGGTCCAGGTGACCTGCTGGCCGACCAGGTCGGCGGAGGCCATCCGCATCTGCAGCGCGAACTGCTCGCGGGACGAGGCCTGGATCTCGGAGAGGGACTCCATCATCCCGAGCTGCGTGGTCTGGGCCATCATCTGGCTCGTGTCCATCGGGCTGCTCGGGTCCTGGTTGGCGAGCTGGGCGATGAGGAGCTGCAGGAACGTGTCCTTGTCCAGCTCCTTCTTGGGGGCGGTGCCGGCGGCCGCGTCGGTGCGCGCGGTCCCGAACGACGTCACCGGGATCTCGACGGTCATGGGGGTGTTCCTCCGGTCAGACGAGCAGGTCGAGGCCGCCGGTGGCGGCGGACGGGCGGGCGGCGGGGTCGGCGGTGGTGCCGCCGGCGGTGCCGAGGACGGCGGGGCGGACCGTGCCGCGGTCGGCGGACGGCCGGCGGTCGGACCCGGCGGCGGCGCCGTCGCGGGCGGACGCGTCGTCGGCGCCGAGGCTGACGTCGGACGACAGGCCGCTCGCGGCGAGGTCGCGGCGCAGGTCGGGCAGCGACTGGCGCAGGGCGTCGCGGGAGGCCTCGGTCGAGCCGAGGATCTCCACACGCACCGACTCCGGGGAGATGTGCGCGACCACCTTCACCGGCCCGAAGTGCTCCGGGTCGACCGCCAGGGTCAGCACGTGCTGGCCGTTCCCCGCCGCGCGCAGGGCCGGCACCTGCTCCGCGATCTTGCCGGCGAGCTGGTCGGCCAGCGGGACGGTGCCCGTCGGGGCCGCGGTGGCGACACGGTGCTGGACCGTGCCGACCTGGACCGCGCCCGGCTGGGCGGTGGGCGCCGCGGCGGGGGCCGGGGCGGCGTCGTCGGTGGCGGTCGCGGGTGCGGCGGCGGTCACCGCGTCGGCGGCGGGGGCGTCGGTGCTCGGGCCGGCGGCGGGGGCGGTCGCCACGGCGGCGGCGGTCGCCCGGTCGGCGGCGGGGGCGGGTGCGCCGGCGGTGGGGGCCGCGGCGGCGGACGCGGCCCCGGTGGTCGGGGCCTCGGTGGTCGGGGCCTCGGTGGTCGGCGCGGCGGCCGGGTCGGCGGGCGCCGTGGGTGCGGCGTCGGCGGCGACCTGCTCGGGCGTGACGGGAGCCGCGGGCGCGGCGGCGGGGGCGGTGGGAGCCGCCGCACCGGCGACCGCGCCGACGGCCGGCTCGGACGTGGTCGCGGTGGTCGCGTCGGCGGCGGGGGTGGCCGCGGCGACGAGCGCCGCCTGCTGCGCGGCGAGCTCCGCGGGGACCGCGGCGGCCGGCGCCGCGGGCACGGGAACGGGCGCGCCGGGGACGGTCGGGGCGTCGGCGGCGGCGTCGCCCTCGGGGGCGGTGGCCGTCGCCGCGTCGTCGGCGGTCGCGGTCGCGTCGGTGCCGTCGGCGGACGCGGTGCCGGCGGCGCGGTCGGTGGCGGCGCGGTCGGTGCGGTCGGTGCCCCGGCTCCGGTCGCCGGCAGCGGCGCGGTCGGCGCGGTCCGCGCGGCCGGCGCGGTCGGCCCGGTCCGCGCCCGGACGCGAGGCCCCCGGACGTGCGGCGTCGGTGCGCCGGTCGTCCGCGCGGTCCGTGGTGCGCGGGCGGTCGGCGGCACGCTCGGCCGGACGCTCGGCGGGGGCGGCGGCGAGCGCGCCCTGGAGCACGGCGTCGAACCCGGTGGCCCCGGCGCGGGCGCTGCCGGCGGCGGGCGCGGCGGTGCGCGCCGCGACGGCGGTGAGCGAGGTGGTGGTCATGCGGTGGCCCCCCAGAGGGACGAGGTCAGGAGCGAGGACGAGGAGCCGGTGCCGCCCGCGAGCAGCGCGAGCGCGTTCTGGCCGGCGGTGGTGGACGCCAGCGCGGCGGAGGAGGACCCGGTGAGCGGGTTCGCCGCGGCGGTGGCGGCGGCCTGCGGGAGGATGCGGCGGATGGTCGTGGGCTCCGCGTAGACGTCGCGGACCGTGACGGCCTTGCCCGGCTTCGGGGCGTCGACCATCTTCCCGTCGCCGACGTAGATGCCGATGTGCTTGCCGCCGGACAGGATCACCAGGTCGCCCGGCAGCGCCTGCGCGAGCGACGGCACGGCCTGGCCGAGGGTGGCCTGGTCGCGGGCGACGCGCGGCACCCCGGTGACCCCGAGGTCCGCGAGCGCGAGCTGCACCAGACCGGAGCAGTCCAGGCCGCCCTCCGCGAGGGTCTCGCCGCCCCAGACGTACGGGGTGCCGAGGTACTTCTTCGCGGACTCGACCAGGTCCTGGCCGGTGACGGTGGTGGACAGCGCGCCGGCGGGCACGGAGGCCGCGTCGACGACCGCACCGGTCGGCGAGGTGCCGGTGACCTGCGCGAGCGCCTGGGCGAACGCGGTCCCGGACGCCGAGCCGGCGACCGAGGTGGACGCCGAGCCGGACGCCGAGGTCGACGCCGAGGCGGTCGTCGCGACCGGGACGGGCGCGGTGTACGAGCGGATCTGCGCGATCCGGGCCTGGACCGCGGCGACGGCGTCGGTCATCGGTCCCCCTCCCCCGCGTCGTCGGTCGTCCGCGCACCGGCACGGCGCCCGGCGATCTCGTCCAGCACGACCTGCTCGGCGCGCTGCTCCTCGACGCGGGCGGCGGCCTCGTGCTTGTCCTGCAGCTTCTCGAGCGTCCGGGTCCGGGTGCGGGCCTGCGCCCACGCGGCGTCGGCCACGTCGACGGCGTCCTGCGCCACCATGACGCGGGCGCGGTCGTCGACCAGCAGCGCGGACAGCGCCATGCGGCTGGCGATCACGGCGCGCATGCCGAGCGCGTCGGTCTCGGACGGGAACACCGCGCCGCCGAGCGCGTGCTCGGTGGCACGGCTGCGGGCGGCGGCGGCGTCCCGGCCGCGGGTGGTCGTGGCGAGGCGGGCGGCGGCCTGCTCCTCGGCGATCGAGCGCAGGCGCAGCAGCCCGGCCAGGCGGAACGCGCGGCTCACGGCAGGTCCCCCATCGCGGCGACGAGCGCGGCGAGGCGCGCCCAGGAGTCCGCGGACGGGGCGCGCTCGTCCATGCCCTGGCGCAGGAACGCGTCGATGGCGCCTCCGTGCGCGACGGCCGCGTCGACCAGCGGGTTCGACCCGGCGACGTACGCGCCGACGTCCAGCAGGTCCTGCGCCTGGCGGCGGGCCGCCATCACGCGGCGCAGCCGGGTGGCGAGGTCCTTCTGGGCGGGGTCGATCACCCGCGACGCGACGCGGGAGATGGAGCCCAGCGCGTCCACGCTGGGGAAGTGGCCGGAGACGGCGAGCGACCGCTCGAGGACGACGTGGCCGTCCAGGATGGAGCGGGCGGCGTCGGCGATCGGCTCGTTGTGGTCGTCGCCGTCCACCAGCACCGTGTAGAGGCCGGTGACGGAACCCGACGCGGCCGTGCCCGCCCGCTCGAGCAGCTGGGCGAGCAGCGCGAAGGTGCTCGGCGGGTAGCCGCGGGTGGCGGGCGGCTCGCCGACGGACAGGCCGATCTCGCGCTGGGCCATCGCCACACGGGTCAGCGAGTCCATCATCAGCACGACGTCGTCGCCCTGGTCGCGGAACCACTCGGAGATGCGGGTCGCGACGAACGCCGAGCGCAGCCGCACCAGCGGCGGCTCGTCGGAGGTGGCGACCACGACGACGCTGCGGGCCAGGCCCTCGGGGCCGAGGTCGTCCTCGAGGAACTCGCGCACCTCGCGGCCGCGCTCGCCGACGAGCGCGATCACGGACACCTGGGCGTCCGTGCCGCGCGCGATCATCGACAGCAGCGAGGACTTGCCGACGCCGGACCCGGCGAACAGGCCGAGGCGCTGCCCGCGGCCCGCGGTGACCAGGGTGTCGAGCACCCGGACGCCGAGGTCCAGCGGCTGCGCGACCCGCGCGCGGGCGAGCGGGTGCGGGGCGTGGCCGGTGACCTCGGCGCGGGAGACGCCGAGCAGCGGGCCCTTGCCGTCGATGGGGCGGCCGAGGCCGTCCAGCACGCGGCCGAGCAGGCCGGGGCCGACGGGGGCGGTGAGGGCGGTGCCCCGGGGGCGGACCCGCATGCCGGCCCGCAGGCCGTGCGTCGGGCCCAGCGGCATGGCGTGCGCGGTGCCGCGGCCGGTGGCGACCACCTCGGCGGGGACCTCGGGGGTACCCGCGCCGGTCTCGATGCCGACGAGCTCGCCGACCGCGGCGCCGGTGCCGGCGACCTCGACGGTCAGGCCGACGACGCCGCGGACCGTGCCGACCCGCTCGGGGCGGGCGCCGGCCAGGGCGGAGCCCCAGACGGCCGTGCCCGGCAGCGGGGCGGGGGCGACGTCGGCGCCGGTGTGGTCCTGCTGCCCGCCGCGGGGCGTCGGGAGCAGCGTGCTCGTCGTGGTGCTCACGCGGACGCACCGCCGTCCGCGAGCGCGGCGCGGGCGCGGTCGAGCGCCGCGCCGATCCGCGCGTCGAGGTAGCCCTCGGGGAACTCGCCGACCGCGTCGCCGGGCGCGAGCGCCGGGTCGGCGACCAGCTCGACGCCGGTCAGGTCGGGCAGGCCGGTGAGCACGTCCACGGCGCCGGAGCCGTCGGCGGTCAGCGCGGTCCGCACGGCCGCGAGGTCGCGGGGGTGCAGGCGCACGGTGTGCACCTCGCGTGCCGGGTCCTGGGCGCGGACGCGCCGCAGCGCCGCGAGCGCGGAGGCCGGGGCGTCGGCCAGCTCGGCGCCGAGCACGGCCTCGGCCAGGTCGACCGCGGCGGCGTGCAGGGTCGCCTCCGAGGCCGCGAGCACCGGGGCGCTGCGGTCGGCGGCGGCCCGCGCGGCGGCGGCCAGCACGGCGAGGGAGTCGGCGTGCTCGGCGGACCGGCGCACGTCGGCCTCGGCCCGCTCGCGCTGGACGCGGACGGCCTCGGCCTGGGCGGCACGGGCGGCCTCGCGGGCGCCGGCGGCGTACCCCGCGGCGTAGCCGGCCGCGTAGCCCTCGGCCCGCACGCCGGGGTCCGCGAGCGCGGAGCCGGCGTACGCCTGGGTGAATCCGGAGGTGCGCAGGTCAGGAGACATACTCGTCCTCGCCCTCCCGCCGGATCACGATCTGGCCCGACTCCTCGAGGCGGCGGATCGCCTGGACGATGCCGGCGCGCGCCTCCTCCACCTGGGACAGGCGGACGGGGCCGAGCAGCTCGATCTCCTCCTCGAGGTTCTCGCGGGCGCGCTCGGACAGGTTGCGCAGGATCTTGTCGCGCACCTCGGGGGCGGCGCCCTTGAGGGCGACCGACAGCTCGTTGGTCTCCACGGCGCGCAGCACGAGCTGCATGGCGCGGTCCTCGAGCAGGACGGTGTCGCCGAAGACGAACATCCGGCTGCGGACCTCGTCGGCCAGCGCCTCGTCGCGGGCCTGCAGCCCCTCGAGGATCAGCTTCTCGGTCGTCGGGTCGGCGCGGTTGATGATCTCCACCAGCGGCTGGACGCCGCCGACCGCGGAGAGCTCGTTCGGGGTCAGCACCGTGGACGCCTTGCGCTGCATCGACTCGGCGATGACGGCGACGACGTCCGGCGAGGCGCGCTCCATCAGCGCGATCCGGTGCGCGACCTCGGACTGCTGGTCCGAGGGCAGGCCCGCGAGGATCGCCGAGGCGTGCTCGGGACGCAGGTGCGCCAGCACGAGGGCGACGGCCTGCGGGTGCTCGCCGTTCAGCAGCGACAGCACCTGGCGGGCGTCGGCGTTCTGCAGGAACTCGAACGGCTGGCCGGCCATCGAGGTCTGCAGGCGCTCGAGCATCCCCGCGGCCTCGTCCCGGCCCAGCGCGCCCTCGAGCAGCTGGGTGGCGTAGCCGAGGCCGCCGTTGACGCCCGGGCCGATCATCGACGCGGAGTAGAACTCCTCGACGACCTCGTCGGCCAGGGTCTGGTCCACGCGCTCCAGGCGCAGGATCTCGGCGGTCAGCTCCTCGATCTCCGCGACCTCGAGCCGGGACATCACCTTGGCGGCACGCTCCCGGCCGAGCTGCAGCAGCAGCATGGCGGCCTTCTGGGTGCCGGTCAGCATCGCGGTCGACATCAGCGCCGCCCGGCGGGTGCGAGCCAGCCGCGCAGGAGGTCCGCGACCTCCTCGGGCTGGTCGTCGGCGAGCGCGGCGATCTCGGCGCGCTTGACGGCGAGGGACTCCTGCACCGGGTCGATCTCGGCCGGGCCCGGCAGGGCCGGCGGGATCTCGGGCAGGTCGTCGAGCTGGGCGGACTCGTCCGGGCCCTCCATGAGGGGCAGCTCGCCGATGTCCAGGGCCTCGCGCTTGCTGCGCCGCGAGCGGCGGGCGAGCACGATGCCCACGATGATCGCGATCAGCAGCAGCGCGCCGGCGATGACCGCCTGGCGCAGCAGCCCGGCGCGCTCCTCGGCGGCCGCGGCGGCGTCGGCCGCAGCCAGCGCCTCGGCGGCGGCGTCCGCACCCGTGGTGTCGAAGGCCATCGCCTGCACCACGATGCTGTCGCCCCGGGCCGCGTCGATGCCCGCGGCGGCGGTCAGGGTCGCGGTCAGCTGCGTCAGGTCGACGCCGGCCGCGGCGGTCTGGTCGACGAGCACGCCGATCGACTGCTTCTGCACGGTGCCGGGCGCGACGGTCGTCACCTCGGTGACCTTGTTGACCGCGTTGGTGACGTCCTCGGTGGTCTTGGAGTACGCGCCGGTGCCGTCGCCCTCGCCGGTCGGGACCGCGATGTTGTCGGGGCCGAGCACGCCGGTCGCGTTGCCGCTGCCGGTGCCGGTGTAGGTCTCCTCGGTGGTGGACGAGCCGAGCGGCGGGACGTCCGCGGGGGCCGCGAACTCCTCCGACGTGCGCTGCGTCTGGTCCTGGTTGAGCGCGGCGGTGACCGAGACGGTCGAGTTCCCCGCGCCGACCACCTGGTCGAGCATGGCCTGGACGGCGCCGGTGACCCGCTGCTCGTAGGCAGAGGTCGCGTCGTCGCCGGAGCCGGACGTGATACCGGTGCCGACCTCGGACAGGACCTTGCCGGTGGAGTCGATGACCGCGACGTCGGTGGCCTTCATGCCCTCGATGCCCGCGGACACCAGGTGCACGATCGCCTCGACCTGCGGGGTGGTGAGGTCCTGGCCGGCGCGGGTCCGCACGACGACCGAGGCCGTCGGGTCCTGCTGCTCGGACACGAACACCGTCTCCGCGGGCAGCGCGAGCTTCACCGCGGCGGACTCGACGCCGTCCAGGGCGCCGATCGTCTTGGCGAGCTCGCCCTCGATGGCGCGCTGGTAGGTGGTCTGCTGCTGGAACTCGCTGGACGTCATCGACATCCCGTCGAGAAGCGAGTAGCCCTCGCCCTCGGAGTTCGCGGGCAGCCCCGCCGAGGCGAGCGACAGCCGCAGGTCGTAGATCTTGCTCTGCGGCACCAGCACCGTGCCGCCGCCGTCGGCGAGCTCGTACTGCACGCCCTGCGCCGTGAGCTGGTCGACGACCGCCGAGGCGTCCGTCGCGGACAGGCCCGAGAACAGGGGGCTGAGCGAGGGCTTGCTCGCCCAGGAGTACAGCGCGAACCCGCCGAGCAGCAGCGCCGCCAGCGCGATCAGCGCGAACGTCTTCTGCGGCAGCGAGAACTGCTGGACCGCGCCGCCCATGCGGCCGAACAGGGACTTCACCTGGGCGGGCATCAGGCCTGCATCCTCATGATCTCGGTGAACGCGTCGACGGCCTTGTTGCGCACGGCGGCGGTGAGCTCGAGCGCGAGCTTCGCCTCGGACGACGCGACGGTGTAGTCGTGCACGTCGTCGAGGTCGCCGGTCACGGCCTGGACCGCGAGCGCGTTGCTCGTCGACTGCAGCTGCTGGACGTGGTCGAGGGCGCCGAGCGCGGAGGCGAAGCCCCCGTCGAGCCCGGCGGCGCCGGCGGCACCGGACGTGCCGGAGACGCCGCTCGCGCCGGCGATGCCGGACAGGTCGGACAGGTAGGACGTCGGCGCGACGCTGGTCACGCCGCCGATCGCGTCGATGCTCATGCGTTGCGTCCGATCTGGAGGGCCGCCTCGTAGGACGCGCGGGCACGGTCGACGACCGCCGCGTTCGCCTGGTAGCCGCGCTGGGCGATGATCAGCTGGGTCATCTGGCTGGCCATGTCGACGTCGGGGTACCGGACGTACCCGTCGTCGTCGGCCAGGGGGTTGGTGGGCTCGTAGACCATGCGGCCCTCGGCGGAGCCGAGCGCGATGCCCGCGACCTGCACGCCGCCGCCGTCCGCGGACGCGATCTCGGTGGCGATGACGTGCTTGGCCCGGTAGGCCTCCTCGTCGGTGCCCCGGACCGTGTTCTGGTTCGCGAGGTTGTCGCTCACGGCGTCGAGCCACTTGCGGTGCACGGTCATGCCGGTGCTGGCGATGCCGATCGCCCCGAACGTGCCCATCAGCTGGTCCTCATCGCGGCGCGGACGCTGGAGAACGTGCCGTCGACCGCCTGGGTCGCGAGCTGGTAGCGCAGCTGGGTGTCGATGTTGAGCAGCGTCTCCTCGTCGAGGTTGACGTTGTTCCCGTCGGTGCGGGTCGGCTCCAGGGAGCGCGCGACCGTGGCGGTGACGGCACCGGACCGGTTGTCCACGGCCCGGGCCAGCTCGCTCTCGAACGCGACCTTCTTGGCCTGGTAGCCGGGAGTGTTGATGTTCGCCACGTTCTCGGCGATGGCGCGCTGGCGCAGGGCCAGGCCGTCGAGCGCGCTGTTGAGCGCGACATAGCTCACGGAGTCGAACATGCCCATAGCAGGGTCACCCTCACCGAGGTTGGTCCTGAGTCGGCCGATCCGTGGCCTGCTGCGCGAGCGATCCGTGCTCAGACCTCTCATCGGCTCCGCGGGGGTGTCGCTGAGGTGCGCGGGCGACTTTTCTCGCCCGTCACCCGCGCGGCGGAAGCGTTTCGATGAGAATGTCCGACTTTGCCGAGAAATGTCCCGCGACCCCGCTGGGTGCTACCACCCCACCCCGCCCGTCCCCCCGCTGCTGCTTCCCGGGTGGATCCACCCCGTGCGACCCGCCGGCGCGTCGGACACGGGATCGTCCACACCCCGGGACTGCCGCCGCGGGGTGGATCCACCCGGGGCGGGACGCGGGCGTGTCGGGGCGGGAATCCTCCACGCGACGTCCCGGTGCCCTACGCCGCGTGACGGGCGTCAGCCCTCGATGTCGAGGTAGACCGGGGCCGCGGCGGCGCGGGTGCGCAGGCCGTCGGAGGTGCGCAGGCGGCGGCGGTGCTCGCCCAGCTGCTCGGCGGTGCGGCGGACCAGGTCGCGCTGGCGCTCGACGAGCGCGGCGGCGCGCGGGGCGAGGGACAGCGGCAGGGCGCCGAGCCCGCGGGGGGTGCGCCAGGGCTCGGTGACCGCGACGTCGACGACGACGTCCTCGGTCACGTCCGGACCCGGGGTGCGGGCGACGCGGAGCAGGTCCTCCGCGCGGTCCGCCTCGTGCTCCATCGCGGTCAGCGCGGTGACCCAGGCGGCCTCGCGCGCGGCGCGGGCGTCCCGGTCGTCGTGACCGGCGTGGTCGCCGGCGCCGGTCCCGTGGTGCGCGTCGGCGTCGAGCCGCGCGCCCTCGAGGGTGCCCACCGCCGCGACGGCGGGGGCGTCAGCCGACACCGAGCACCCCGGACCCGGCGCCGAGCCCCTCGGAGACGGGCGCGGGCCGCGGCGTCGGCACGTCGGCGGCGACCGCCGTGGCGGCCTCCCGCCACGCCTCGGCCAGCGGCGCGACGACGGTGCGGCAGGCCGCGGCGCGGTCGGCGTCGCCGGCCATGCTCGCGCCGATCATCTCGGACAGCAGGTAGGTGTAGATCGACAGCAGCCGGTCGCCGCCGTCCCAGGCGCCCACGTTCAGGTTGGCGATGAACTCCGCCACGATCTCCTGCGCGTGCGCGAGGTGCTGGGTGCCCTCGGCCCGGACGCCGGCGCGCAGCGCGGCCTCGGCCCGGTCCAGGTCCAGCAGCAGCCGGTCGTAGAGCATGGTGAGGAGCTTGGCGGGGCCGGCGGTGGCGACCGCGTCGGCGAGGTACCGGTTCCGGACGTCGTACACGACGGTCCTGCCTTCCGTTCGGGGCGGGTCAGCTCGCGTTGTTCGCGTTGAGCTGGGCGAGCTGCTGGCTGAGGAAGTTCGAGGTCGACTGCATCTTCGACATCGCGACCTCCATCGCGGTGTACGTGCGGGTCAGGGACGCGCGACGCGTGGTCAGGCGGTCGTCCCAGTCGGCGATGCGGTCGGCGAGGTCGCTGACCTCGCCCTCGTAGGACTTGATCTGCGCGGTCAGCGAGCCCTTGGTCGGGTCCGACGCGGAGGTCGCGGCGGTCTCCAGGGTGCTGGCCACGGCCTGCACGATCTTCTGGGTGCCGACCGGGTCCGCGTTGTACGCCGCGGTGAACTTCGCCTCGTCGTAGGTGAACGTGCCGTCCTTGCCGAGGACGATGCCGACCGACGCGGGCGACTTGCCGTCGACCTGCAGGGCGCCGGCGGTGAGCGCGGCCTGCTGCATGACGCGCACGGCCGTGTTGCCGGACAGGAGGCCGCCCTTGAGGATCGACCCGCCGTCGGTCGCGGTGCCCGTGGAGGACTTGGTGCGGTCGGCGATGTCGCCGAGCACGGCGCTGAGGTTGGTCACGATGTTCGCGGCGAGCTTGCTCATCGTCGCGGCGTTGCGGCCGACCGTGACGGTGACCTCCTCGGCGCCCGTCTTGCTGACGGTGAGGTCGACGCCGGTGAGCACGCCCTTGAACTCGTTGCTCGAGGAGAACACCTTCGTCTCGCCGGGCGTGCCGGGCCACAGCGTGATCTGCGCGTCGGCGGCGGTCCGCAGCGACTGCGCGGACAGCGCGGTCCCGTCGTTGGGGTTGATCGCGGTCAGCGAGAACGAGTTCGTCGCGCCGGTGGTGGTGCCGGTGAGCTGGAGCTTGTAGACCGGGTCCTTCGCGGTGCCCACGTTCACGGCGGACGCGGAGACGCCGGTGCCCTCGGCGTTGAAGGCGGAGACGATGTCGCCGATGTGGTCGCTCGACGCGGTGATGGTCTTGAGCTCGCCGCCGATGGCCAGCGTGAACATCGGCTTCGCGTCGGAGTACGACGTCGGGAGCGTGTAGAGGGTCGACTGCGAGGACGCCAGCGTGTCGACGGTCATCGTGACGGAGGACGGCGTCGCGTCCGTCGACGTCACGGCCACGACGGACGTCGACGTGGACGACGCGGTCGTGGTCTGCCAGGACTCGGCCTTGAGGGCGGTCGTGGCGGCGGTGCCCAGGGAGGCGACCTTGGTGTTGAGCGACTGCAGCGCGGAGACCACGGACTGCAGACCGGTCCGCTTGGACGCCAGCAGCTTCTGCTGGTTGCCCTCGACCGCCAGGAGCTGGTCGATGAGCTCGGTCGTCTTCATGCCGCTGATCAGGCCGTCGATGCCGATGCTGCCCACCATGCTGGTGCGGTCCTTCCCGGGGTCGGTGCTCGTGCTCGGCGGTGCCGGCACGCGACAGGCGGTGGGTGGACGGTCGTCCACCCACCGCCTGTCAGGTCATGCGGTACCCCTGGCCGTCACCGGCCCGGGGTGTCAGCTCACTGGAGGAGCTGGAGCACGCTCTGCGGCAGGTTCTTGGCCTGGGCGAGCATCGCCGTACCGGCCTGCGACAGGATCGAGGCGCGGGTGTAGCTGACCATCTCGGACGCCATGTCGGTGTCGCGGATG
Organism: Cellulomonas sp. NPDC058312; assembly: GCF_042880135.1. NCBI lineage: Bacteria > Bacillati > Actinomycetota > Actinomycetes > Micrococcales > Cellulomonadaceae > Cellulomonas > Cellulomonas sp. NPDC058312. Next base: position 66,741 of record NZ_JBHVZE010000004.1, read on the forward strand.
CGGCTCTCGGACGCGGTCAGGTTCTCCACCGCGACGTTGAGGTTGTTGATGGTGTGGTCGAAGCGGTTCTGGACCGCACCGAGGGAGGAACGGACCGAGGAGACCGAGGTGATGGCGGCGTCGATCAGGTCGATCGCGTCGTCGGCACCCGAGGCCTGCTTGAAGCCGATCTCGGTGGCGGCGACCTCGGCGGCCGTGCCCGTCGTGGCCGCACCGGTCAGGGTGATGCCGGTCGCCGTGGCGGCGGCCGTGGCGGCACCCGCACCGAACTTGGCGGTGAGGGCGTTGTTCAGCGCGGTGACGGCGCCGGCCGAGGTGGTGACACCGGTGTAGTCGACCGACTTCAGGTCGAGCGACTTGGAGCCGATGGTGACCGTGCCGTTGAGGTCCGTGAAGTTCTTCACGTCGTCAGCGGTGTAGTCCACGGCCGCACCGAGGGTCTTGACGCCGGCGGTGCCGGACGCGGCCGAGGTGGTGTTGGCGACGGTGGTCGCGTTGGCCGAGATGGTGGTGACGTCGACGTTCGCGACGCCCAGGCCGACGGCGCCGAGGCCCTGGCCGTTGCCGGTCTCGATCTTGACGTTGATCTTGTCCTGCGCCGAGGTGTTGGCGCCGACCTGGAACGAACCGTCGTACTTGCCGTCCAGCAGCTTCTTGCCGTTGAACTGCGTGGTGTCCGCGATGCGGGTGAGCTCGGTCTTGAGCTCGGACAGCTCGTCCTGGATGTTGGACTTCGCGGTGTCGGACAGACCACCCTCGTTGGACGCCTGGACCGACAGCGTACGCATGCGCTGCAGGATGGAGTGCGTCTCGGTCAGGGCGCCTTCAGCGGTCTGCACGACCGAGATGCCGTCCTGGGCGTTGCGGACGGCCTGCGTGGTGCCGCCGATCTGGGCGCGGAGGCCCTCGGAGATCGCCAGGCCGGCAGCGTCGTCCGCCGCGCGGTTGATGCGCAGGCCGCTGGAGAGCTTCTCCAGGGACTTGCCCAGGTCGTTCTGCGTGGCGGAGAGGTTGCGGTACGCGTTCAGTGCCGCGATGTTCGTGTTGACGGAGAGCGCCATGGTTCTCTTCTTCCTTGATCGGGGTACTCGTGGCCCATCCGTGGGCTCACCCTTGAACTTCGACCGCGGCGCCGCACCTCTGAGGGTTTCGCCGCGGTTCACCCGATAGGGGCAACGCGGGCCGCTGACCAGGCAGAACACCCCTGGAGCACGCGAAAGGCGCCGGCCGCGGGGTTCGCGGACCGGCGCCTGGCGCGGTGTGAACGAGCTCGGTGGGGGTGCTGCTCCGGCGTCAGACCGCGAGGGTCCGGGCGGCGCGGGTGTCGCCCTCGAACGGCGTGGGGACGCCGGCGGCCTCGACCTGGTGGCCGGCGGCCGTCATGGCGGCGCGCGAGGCGACGGCGGCGAAGTAGCTGCGGCGGCGACGCTCGGCGACGCCGTCGGGGCGCTCGGCGGCGGGGACCATGTCGGGGTCCAGGCTCGCGTTGAGGCCGTCGCGCATCAGGGCCAGGCCCTCGGTGCGCAGCTGGCTGATCCGCGACTGGGTGACGCCCAGCTCGTCGGCGAGCTCGGCGACCGACCGGTCCTGGAGGAACAGGCCCTCGACGACGGTGCGCAGCCGGTCGGGCAGCGTGTCGACGGCGGCGCGGAGGTAGCGGAGCCGCTCGGTGATGAGGACGTTGTCCTCCGGGCCGGGGGCGTCGTCGCGGACGAGGTCGGCGACGGGGTGCACGGAGGCGTCCATCGACAGCACGCGACGCTCGGCGTCCTGGCGGGCCTGGTCGACGGCGGCGACGTCGGTGCCGAGCTCGGTGGCGAGCTCCGTGCGGGACGGCACGCGGCCGAGCGTCGCGGTGAGGCGGTCGCTCGCGGCCGACATCTCACGGGCGCGGTGGCGGGCGCCGCGGGAGGCCCAGTCCATCGAGCGGAGCTCGTCGATCAGGGCGCCGCGGATGCGCAGCGCGGCGTAGCGGGCGAAGGGGACGCCGGTCTCGGCGTCGTACGCGCGGGAGGCGAGCACGAGGGCGAGGTGGCCGGCCGACACGAGGTCGTCGCGGTTGACGGTGGCGGGGACCCGGGAGAGGACCTCGCTCACCTGGTAGCCCACCAGGGGCATGTGCGCGACGACGAGCGCGTCGGTGGCGGGGGTGGCTGCGGAGCTGTTCACGAGACGGTTCTCGGTCCCGCTGAAACAGGGCTTGAGTTTTTCTCATCAAGTTCTCAGAGACCCGATCTATGCGACTTCCGCGGCCATTTCGGACCTTCCGGTCTGACAAATCGGACATCCGACGACATAGTTCCGGGAGCCTCGCGCGATCTGTGATGCACGTCACATCCGGGAATCCGCTCTCCCGGTCGATACCTGTCATCAGCAGCATCTGACCGTGCGGTACAACCCGCGCGGCAGAGACCTGTCCGATTTCGCTCAGGACCACGGGACGGCACCCGATAGGAGGTGCAAGCCCGCCGGAGACCCCACGGAAACCGGCCCCACCGCTGCACGGAAAGGGGACTCCCCCGATGGCCTTGAGCCAGCTGTCCGACGTCCTGTGGTCCGAGCGCCGTCTGCTCGAGCTGCTGCTGTTCAAGCTCGAGGAGGAGCAGCTCGTGCTGACCAGCGGACGCACCCGGTGGCTGGCCCACGCCACGCGGGAGGTCGAGTCCGTGCTCGACCAGATCCGCGACGCCGAGCTCGGCCGCTCCGTCGAGGCCGACGCCGTCGCACTGGAGCTCGGCCTCGAGCCCGGCGGCAGCCTCCGCGAGCTCGCCGAGCACGCCCCCACCCCCTGGGACGACCTGCTGCACGCGCACCGGGACGCCTTCGTCCAGCTCACCACCGAGATCAGCCAGCTCGCCGACGGCAACCGCGAGCTGCTGGCCATGTCCCACCGGGCGACGCAGGAGACCCTCATGTCCCTGCAGCAGTCCGTGCAGACCTACGACCCGCAGGGTCACACCACCGCCGAGGCCGATCGCAGCGCACAGCTGATCGACCAGTCGTTCTGATCTGAACTGCGAGGAAGAGGACCCGTGAGCACCTTCTCCGGACTGGGCACCGCGCTCAGCTCCCTGATCGCCCAGCGCCAGGCGCTGGAGGTCTCGGGGCAGAACGTCGCGAACGCCAACACCGTCGGCTACACCCGCCAGCGCGCCGCGCTGTCGTCGCTGCCCGCCGCGACCGTCCCGTCGATGTTCGCCACCACGAACGGCGTCGGCCAGGGCACCTCCGTCACCGGCTTCGAGCGCCTCGGCGACGTGTTCCTCGACGCCCGGCTGCGCAACGAGACCTCGGGCGCCGCCCGGCTCGCCGCGGTCGCCGGCGAGTACAAGACCCTCGAGGGCGTCGTCGGCGAGCCGTCCAAGACCGGCTTCTCCAAGGACCTCACCGCGTTCTGGAGCGCCTGGTCCGACGTCGCCAACAACGCCGGCTCCTCCACCGACGCCAGCGGCGCCGTCCTGCTGGAGCGCGCCAAGGCGGTCACCGACCGCATCGCGACGCTCTACCAGGACACCGGCACCCAGTGGCAGCAGGCGCTCACCACGACGACGTCGCTCGTCACCCAGGTGAACACCACCGCCGCGAACATCGCCGACCTGAACACCCGGATCCGCTCCATCAGCAACTCCGGCGGCTCCGCCAACGAGCTGATGGACCAGCGCGACCTCCTCGTCACCCAGCTGTCCGGCCTGGTCGGCGCGTCCAGCCGCACCAACGACGACGGCACCGTCGACGTCATGGTCGCCGGCAACGCGCTCGTCTCCGGCGGCAGCGCGAGCGAGCTCGCGGTCTCCGCCGGCAGCCCCGCCTCGTTCCAGGCCGCGGTCGACGGCGGCGCCGTCTCGATCGTCTGGAAGAGCAGCGGCCACCCCGCCGGCCTGGACGGCGGTCGCGTCGCCGGCCTGCTCACCGCGCTCGCCCCGCCCGCCGGCGGCGGCCTGCTCACCACGGCCGCCGGCTCCCTGAACGCGATCGCCACCAGCATCGCCGGCCAGGTCAACGCGATCCACAGCACCGGCTACACCGTCGCCGGCTACGCCACGAACACCCCCGCGGGCGACTTCTTCTCGCTCACCGCGGGCCAGCCCGCGGCGCTCGGCCTCAAGGTCGCCGTCGCGAGCACCGCCGACATCGCCATCGCCGGCGCCGGCAAGGGCGCGCACGACGGCAGCGTCGGCCGGCAGATCGCCGCCATCGCCGCCGCGACCGGCAGCCCCGACGCCCAGTGGTCGTCCTTCGTGGTCGACCTCGGCGTCAAGTCCGCCAGCGCCACCTCCCGCGCGACCGTCGCGGAGGCCGCCCGGTCCACCGCCGCCGCCGCGCAGCTCGCCCAGACCAGCGTCGACACCGACGAGGAGTCCGTGAACATGCTGGCGTTCCAGCGGGCCTACGAGGGCGCCGCGCGCGTCCTCACCACGATCGACGAGATGCTCGACACGCTGATCAACCGCACGGGGGTGGTGGGCCGATGACCTCCATCGGACGCGTCACGCACTTCACGGTGCGCAACTCGACGCTCGGCAACGTCCAGGCGAACCTGCAGCGGATGTCCGAGCTGCAGTCCCAGATGTCCTCGGGCAAGAAGATCAACCTCGCCTCCGACGACCCGGCCGGCACCGCGGACGTGCTCCGCATCGAGAGCGAGCAGCGCCAGCTGGACCAGTTCAGCCGCAACGCCGCCGACGGCGAGGCGTGGCTCGTCACCATCGACAGCGCGCTCGCCACCGCCCTGAAGTCCGTCTCCAAGGCGCGCGAGCTCACGGTGCGCGGCGGCGACGGCGCCCTCGGCGACACGTCCCGCCTCGCCCTCGCGGAGGAGATGGACGGCATTCGCGAGGCCCTGCTCACGCAGGCCAACACCACCTACCTCGGTCGTCCGGTGTTCGCCGGCACGTCCGGGACGCCGGCCTTCGGGCCCGGCGTCGACGGCGCCTACACGTTCAACGGCGTCGCCACCGGCTCCGTCGAGCGCACCGTCGCGAGCGGCACCACCGTCCGCGTCGACTCGCTCGGCTCGGCCGTCTTCGGAGAGGGCGACGACTCGGTCTTCGCCCTGCTCGACTCGATCTCCGCCACCCTCAAGGCCGGCGGCGACCCCTCGGACCAGCTCGCCGCGATCGACGAGCACATGGACAACCTGCTGACCGAGGTCTCCTCGATCGGTGCCCGCCAGAACCAGGTCGACTCCGCCCAGAACCTCATCGAGGAGGCCCAGCTCACGTCGAAGACGCGGCTGTCGGCCATCCAGGACGTCGACCTCGCGCAGATCTTCCTCGACCTCGGGTCGCAGGAGGTCGCGTACAAGGGTGCCCTCGGAGCCGCCGCCAAGGTCCTGCAGCCGACTCTCCTGGACTTCCTGAGATGAGCACCCTGACCGTGGACGCCGCGCGTCGCACCCACCTGCCCGAGCACCTCCACCTGAGCTCCCCGATGCCGGGGCTGGTCGGGTACGAGGACTTCACCCTCACCCCCCTGGACGACGCCGGCGTGCTCTACGCGCTGCGCTCCGAGCCCGACGGCGCCCGCCCCGTGCGGCTGTTCGTCATCGACCCGGACGCGTTCTTCCCGGACTACGAGCCCACGATCGACGGCGACGTGCTCGCCGCCCTCGGCACCGACAGCGAGCACGCCGTGCGCCTCGTCGTCGTGCGCCCCGCCGACGGCGGCGAGCCGCCGACCGCCAACCTGCTGGCCCCGCTGGTGCTCGACCCGGCGAGCGGTGCCGCGGTCCAGACCGTCCTCACCGAGGACTGGCCGCTGCGCGCGCCGCTCGGCCGGGCCGCCTGACCAAGGAGACCCACCCATGACCTCGACCCTCGGGGCCGACCCCGCACGCCCCGCCGGGCAGCGGGCGCCCTCCGGCAGCCCGATCCCGATCGGCGGTGGCGAGGCCACCGTCCAGCGGCAGCCCGTCGTGCACCCCGACCGGTCCGTCTACGGGTACGCCGTGCGCGTGCTCATCAGCGGACCGACCGGAGCGCCCCTGCCGGACGAGGCCACCGAGCAGGCCGTCGACGCCGCGTACCGGCGCCTCGACCTGCCGGGTCTCGCGGGCGACAAGCCCGTCCTGCTGCGAGCGACGTCCGGGCTGCTCGCCGGGACCAGCGCCGTCTGGTACGACGCCGAGCGGCTGGTCTTCGAGGTCACCCCCGCGCTCGCACGCCGCCCCGACATCGACACGCTCGTCGCGGCGGCCACCCTCCGCGGCAGCCGGCTCGCGCTCGCCGACTACGACGGCTCCGCCCCGCAGGACCGGCTGCTCGACCGCGTGTCGGTCGTCAAGGTCGACCTGCGGCACGGCCCGGACCACTGCGCGCTGCTGGTCGCCCGTGCGCACGACGCCGGCGCGACCGTCGTCGTCGAGCACACCGACAGCACCGAGCGCCTGGAGACCGCCGCGTCCCTCGGCGTCGACCTGCTGCAGGGCCCGATGTTCCACCGCGACCCGCCCGTCACGCGCCGCACGTTCTCCGCCGGCGAGCTGCAGTGCCTCGAGCTGCTGCGTGTGCTGTCCGCGGACTCCGTCGACCAGCAGCTCGTCGTCCGCACCGTCGCCACCGACCCCGAGCTGTCGATGCGCGTGCTGCACCTCGTGAACTCGTCGGCCTTCGGGCTCCGGCGCGAGATCGACTCCGTGCAGCAGGCCGTCGTCCTGGTCGGCCCGCGGCAGCTGCACGCCCTGGCGATCGCGTCGCTCATCGACGCCAAGCCGTCCTCCGTGCAGGCCCTGTGGTCGATCCTCACCCGCGCGCAGACCTGCCACGCCCTCGCCGGCGACGACACCGGCTACACCGTGGGCCTGCTGTCCGCGGTCGCGTCGCAGCAGCGGTTCGACCTCACCGACCTGGTCACCCGGTCCGGCGTCTCCGACGCGCTGGCCGGCGCGGTCCTGCGGCACGAGGGCCCCCTCGGCCACGTGCTCGCGGCGGTGCTCGCGCACGAGGAGAACGACGTCGCCGGGGTCGCGGCCACCGGGCTCGAGCCCTGGGACGTCGCGCACGCCTACCTCGCCGCCGTCCCGCAGGCCCTGGCCACCGCCACGGCCCTCGCCTTCGGCGACTGACCCCCCGGCACAGCGCCGACGAGTGGTCACGACACGCTGGACCCCGGACCTCCGGCCCCGCGTGTCGTGACCACTCGTGCGCTCGGGTGGGTGCGGGCGGGCGGTGCGGGGCCGGCGACTAGGGTGGGGGGGTGCCGTCGTTCATCCAGCTGGCCCTGCGGCCCGAGCAGCGCAAGCCGACCCCCGACCCCGTCCACGTGAGCCTGCGGCCCGTGTTCCTGGTCGGCGTCGGTGTCTGGCTCGCCGCCCTCGTCGTCGCCGTGGTGCTGTGGGCGACCGGGTCCGCGACCGGCCTCGTCGTGTGGAGCTGCGTGGTCGGCGCCCTGCTGGGCGTCGCCGGCTACCTCTGGACCCGCCAGCGCCCCGGCCGCTGACCCCCTCCCCGCACGCCACCCGCCACCCGCGCGCACTCCCCCGCACCCCGCACCCCGCACCCCGCCCCCCGCAGCAGTGACGAGAGGTCACGACACGCTGGCCGGGCAAGGTCCGCGCCAGCGTGTCGTGACCACTCGTCGCGTCGTGGCGGCGCGGGCAGGGGCGTCAGGGTGGGGGCGCGGCGGCCGCGCGGGTGCGGGTGCGGGCGTTCGCGTGCTCCGACCAGCGCGGCACCCACACGGCCAGCGCGCCCGCCGCGAGCACCCCGGCGGCGCCCATCGTCACGACCCCCGCGGCGAGGCTGCCGGCGGCGGCGACGGCGGACACCACGAGCGGCCCGGCGGCGGCCCCGGAGTCCTGGAGCACCCGCCACACGCCGAGGAACTGCGCACGCGCACCCGGCGGCGCGACGTCGGCACCGAGGGTCATGAGGATGCCGGAGCCGATCCCGTTGCCGAACCCCATCACCATCGCCACGACCGTCAGCCCGCCGAGCGTCGAGGTCAGCGGCAGCACCGCGATCGCGCCGCCGAGCACCAGCATCGACGGCACCGCCACCCACAGCCGCCCGTACCGGTCCATCACCTTGCCCGCGGGGTAGAACAGCAGCATGTCGACGGCCCCCGAGATGCCGAACACCAGGCTGGTCGTCGCCGGCGCGAACCCGAGGTGCTCGGACCACAGGGGCAGCACGACGCCGCGGGTGGACCGGACCGCGCCGACCAGCACCACCGCCAGCCCGAGGGTGGCGAGCAGGTGCGCGTGCCGGCGGACGAGGGCGACCGTGCTCTGCTCCGGGCGGCCGCGGGGGGCTGTGCGCCGGTCGTCGACGTCGCCTGCGAGCCCGACGACCAGCGCCGCCGCGAGCGTGGTGCCCACGGCGAGCCAGAACACCGCCTGCAGGTCGTCGGCGACGTGCAGCACGCCGGCGCCGAGGAACGGGCCCGCGAAGATGCCGATCCGGGACACCCCGCCGAGCGTCGACAGCGCGCGGGCGCGGTTCACGACGGGGACGACCTCGGTCAGGTACGCCTGCCGGGCCAGGTGGAACACGGCCGACGCGGCGCCGAGCAGCAGCACGCCGCCGGCCAGCACCGGCAGCGTCGGCGCGACCGCGCACACGGTGAGCGCGGCGCACGCGACCCCGGCGGCGACGAGCATGGCCCGCCGGTCGCCGACCCGCGCCGCCAGCGCGCCCGCGGGGACGTCGCCGAGGATCTGCCCGACGCCGACGAGCGCGACGACGAGCGCGGCCTGGTCGAGCCGCGCGCCGAGCCCCGCGGCGACCAGCGCCACCACAGGCGTCACCGCGCCGAGGCCCGTCTCGTAGAGCAGGGCCGGCAGGTACGCCGAGGTCAGCAGGCTGCGCGTGGTCATCGGGGCGTCAGACGTCGAGGACCTGCTCGACGGCCAGCTCGGCGGCCCGGGCCGGCTCGACCAGGGCGAGCTCGACGGCGTGCCGCAGCGGCCACGCGTCGACGGCCTGCGCGAGCCCGCGCGCGAGCCCGGCGAGGTGCGTCGCGTGCACGACCGCCGTCCCGCCGTGACCGTCCACCCACCAGTCGACGGGGACCCCGTCCACGCGCAGCGCCTCGTGCTCCACCCAGGTCCCGGGCGCACCCGGCAGGAGCAGCAGGGCCGCGTCGGGCGTGGGCGCGAGCCCGCCGGCGTCGTCGCCGTCGCCCTCGTCCACCTGGCCGTCGGCGAGGTCGGTCGCGGTCGGCAGGCCCAGCGCCTCCGCGAGGTCCTCGGCCGCGGCCGCCCCCGCGACGGGCACCATCGCGGCGACGTCGGTGCGCTGCCACCACATCGGCGACGGCGCGACGGCCGCGTCCTCCGCGTGCACGAGCGCGACCCGGTCCGGCGCGACGAGCGCGGGCACGACGTCGAGGTCGGGCAGCCCGCCCGCGTCGGACCCCGGCAGCCCGCCCGCGTCGGACCCCGGCAGCCCGCCAGCGTCGGGCCCGGGCGCCCCGCCCTCGTCCGCGTCCCCGGCGAGACCGGCCCACGCCGACCAGACGGCGGCGGCGAGCGCGACGTCGACCGCCCCGCCGACCGGGGCCGCGGCCCGCAGCAGCCGGTCCCACTCGCGGGGCGGCACCGCGGCCAGCCGCCCGACGCCGCCGAGCGCCGCCTGCGCCGCGGGGTCGAGGGCGGCGATCTCGGGCGGCGCGGCGGGCAGCAGCCGAGCGACGGCGGGTTCGGCGTCCGCGGTCGCGAACGCGGTCGCGGGCACGGCCCCCGACCGGTGCCGCACCCACCACGCGGTGTAGCCGGGGACGGTCAGGGTGCTGCCGGTCACCCGCACCGGGTCCACCAGCGCGCGCCGCAGCGGGCCGGGTCGCGCGAGCCGGGCCAGCACCCGGGGCCAGGCGTCCGGGTGCACGGCGTCCAGGTCGGCGACGGCGACGACCTCCGCGAGGGTCTCCCCCTCGCCGACCCGGTCGGCCGCGTGCGCGACGTACGCGTCCCAGCCGTCGAGCGCGTCGGTGACCAGGTCCGCGTCGTCGTCGTCCAGCCCGAGGTCGTCGGTCCCGACCACGACGTCCGTGAGCAGCAGCGGGACCAGGTCGGCGCGCACCCCGACGGCGGCGAGCGTCCGCGCCCCCCAGCGCTCGACGGCGGCTGCGGCGGCGGGCGCGAGCACCCGGGCGTCGAGCAGCTGCTCCGCGGTCGACCCGGGCAGCACCAGGCCGTGCGCGGGCGTCGGCTCGTCGTCCGCGGCCCGCAGCGTGAGCAGCCCGAGCACGGCCCGGTCGACGGGGACGGGCGCGTCCTCGTCGGGGCCGCCGTCGTCGGCGACCGCCGCCCGGACGAGGGTCAGGACGGCGTCGCTGACCTGCTCGGCGAGCTCGAGGTCGTCCTCGTCCGCCTGGTCCAGCACGGCCTGCCGCACGCCGGGGTGGGCGAGCAGCGCGGCGGGGTCGGCGGGCGTCGCGCCGAGCCGCTCGAGCACGTCGTGCGCGGCGGCGGGGTGCACGAGCCGCACACCCCAGCGGCTCAGCGTGCCGAGCGACCTGCTCACCGGCCCCGTGGGGTCGAGCGCACCCGCGACGGGCAGCAGCAGGCCCCGCGCTCCGCGCACCACGCGGCCGTCGGCGAGCGGCACGGGCAGGGCGGCCAGCGCCTCGCGCACCAGCGGGTCCGCGACGGCCGGCGCGAGCGCGGCGTACAGCCCGCGCCACCGCTCCGGCGGCAGGCCGGCGGCAGCGGGGAGCTCGTCGACGACGTCGGCGACCTCGCGGACCTCGACCTCGAGCGCGCGGGCGGCGGGCAGCGCGCCGTCGGGCAGCGCGACCAGCCCGGCGAACCACGGAGCGAGGGCGCGCGTGAGGTCGGCGGCGGCGGGTCCGGCGAGCGCGACGGCCCGGTGCGGCGCCACGAGCTGCGGCGTGGCGTCGGGGTGGCCGGTGTCGAGGTGGCCGGTGTCGAGGTGGCCGGCGTCGGACGGCCCGCCGTCCGCGGGCTCCCCGGCGGCGACGAGCAGCGGCGCGCCCCCGAGCTCCGCGAGCAGCCGCGGCCGCAGCGCCGCGTCCAGGTCCCCGGCGGGCAGCCCGAGCGGCACGAGCCGCAGGGCGTCCTCACCGTCGGCGGCGACGTCCGCGGCGAGGCGCGCGTAGACGTCGGCGGCGATGTCGAGCAGGGCGTCGGTGGCGCGGCCGCGGGCGACGTGCCGGCGGGTCGGGTCGAGCGGCGCCGTGAGGACGAGCAGCGCGGGCAGGTCGAGCGGGTCGTCGGTGGGCGTGGGCGCGTGCACGACACGGTCCCGGCGGGGCAGCAGCGCCTCGTCGCCGGGCCAGGCGGCGGGCGCCCCCTCGGCGCCGGCGGCACGCGGCAGCGCCCAGGTGACCCGCCAGCGCCGTCGGGCGCGCTCCTCCACGGGTCGGTCCGCCAGCAGCGCGGGGTCGAGCTCGCCCTCGGCGGTCCGGCGGCGCCAGCGGCGGTCGACGTCGGCGACCCGGCGGCGGCGCCCGGTGGTCTCGTCCTCGACGACGACCTCCGCGAGGCCCGGCAGCGCGAGCAGCAGGGTGTCCCCGACGGCGTCGAGCATCGCCCGCACGGCGTCGGCCGCGGCGTCGTCGCGCAGCGTCAGGACGACGGCGGTGTCGTACCCCTCGGGCGGCCGGCCGGTGTGCTCCTGCGGCAGCCGCAGCGCCGGGAGCGACCCCTCGCGCCGGGCGACCTCGTCGGCGAGCCGTGGCGACCCGGTGGCGGCGAGCGCGAGCTCCTGCCGGGTCAGGTCGAGGGAGAACCGCACCGCGCCGGAGGTGGACAGCACCGCGACGTCGTCGGCGACGGCACGCACGGCGGCGAACCCGACGCCGAACCGGCCGACCAGGCCGGGGCCCGTGACGGTCTCGGGCCGGTCCCGGGAGGTGGAGGCGCGCATCGCCGCGAGCGAGGCGACGCCCGCGGCGTCCAGCGGGGCGCCGGTGTTCGCGGCGGTGAGCACGAGGGCGCCGTCGACCTCGGCGAGCCGGAGCAGCAGCCGCCCGGGCACGCCGGCGCGCACGGCGGCGTCGGCGCCGTTCTGGGCGAGCTCGACGACCACGCGGTCGCGGTAGTACCCGCGGGCGTGGTCCTCCTCGGTGTTCGCGTCCTCGCGCAGCCGCGCGGGGTCGGTGCGCCACGTCCCCAGCACCCGGTCGCGCAGGGCGCGGGTGCCGAAGACGTCGGCGGTCACGGCTCCGGCTGGGGCGCGGGCCGCTCGTCGTCGGCGCCGGTCCCGGCCTCGGGTGCCTCCACCTCCGGAGCAGCCGACTCGGCCTCGGGCGACGCCTCCGCCGCGGGCGGTGCCTCACCGGCCGCCGCGTCGCCCGTCGGCTCGACCAGCAGGTCGCGGCTCACGGGCACGTCGGGCCACTCGGACGGCCGCGCCTCGACGTCGGTCTCGGAGTGCGCGCCGCAGCCGTGCTCGAGGGCGACGACCTTGCCGTCGTCCGGCGACCACTCGTTGACGCACACGCCGAACACCGTGCCGAGCGAGCCCTGCAGCGGCACGAGGAACCCGCACGTCTGGCAGGACCCGGCGGCGGCGACGGCACCGGCGGACGCGGGGCCCTGCTTGCCGCGGTACCAGCGCTCGGCGGCCTGGGCGATGCCGACGGGCGACAGCACGCGGGCGCGGGCCAGGGCGAGCTCGCCGATGGCGACGTCGTCGAGCTCGGGGTCGCCGGTGGGCGTCCAGCCGGGCTCGAGCCGCGGGTCGTCGGGGCGGAACGGCAGCACGTCGCCGGGGCCGAGGTCGCCGGGCCGCAGGCGCTCGTCCCACGGCACCCAGGCGGGGGCCAGGACGGCGTCGTCGCCGGGCAGCAGGACGGCCTCGCACACCGTGGCCTTGCGGGCCCGGGGCACGCGCGACAGCGTGACGGTCCACACCCAGCCGCGGTAGCCGCGGGCGGTGCAGGCGAACCGGTGCGAGACGAGCCGGTCGGCGTCGACGGTGTGGCCGAGGTGCTCGCCGACGTCGGTGGGCTGCTCGGCGATCTCGAGCGCCGCCGCACGGGCGAGGTCGACGGCGCCGGCGAGCACGGCGTCCTGGGTCGCGGTCGCCATCTCAGGCCTCGAGGTCGTCGGAGACGGCGCGCAGCAGGGTGGCCACCTGGCCGGCGCGGGACTTGTCGGGGTAGCGGCCGCGACGCAGGTCGTTGCCGACGCTGTCGAGCACCTTGATGAGGTCCTCGACGATGACCGCCATGTCGTCGGCGGGCTTGCGGGACGCCTTGGCGACCGAGGGCACCGGGTCGAGGAGCTTCACGGACAGCGCCTGCGGGCCGCGGCGGCCGTCGGCGACGCCGAAGTCCACCCGGGTGCCGGGCTTCGGGGTGCCGATGCCCGCGGGCAGCGCGGACGTGTGCAGGAACACCTCGGTGCCGTCGTCGGCGGCGATGAAGCCGAATCCGCGATCGGTGTCGAACCACTTGACCTTGCCGGTGGGCACTGCGATCCCCTGGGGTGTCGTCGAGAAGGATGCGGGCCGACGTCGGCCGCACACCACCAGGCTACCGGTCGCGGCCGACGCACCGGGTCGGGCCGCTCCGTCAGCCGACGGCGGTGCCCGGGTCCGCCACGTCGGGCTCCCCCGGCACGGCGCGCAGCCGGGGGACGGGCGTGTACACGGTGGCGAGCAGCGCCCGCGCCTCGCGCAGCGCGGTCAGGTAGACCAGCGACACGTGCAGCGCGGAGTACGGCGACCGGATGGCCGGCACCTGCTCCTCGGCGATGGCGTCGAGGTACGCGTCCAGGACGTCGCACGCGGCGACCACCCGGGCGCTCGGCTGGGAGCGGTGCAGCTCGGGGTCGAGCTCGGCGACCGGCACGTCCAGCAGCTCGGACACGATGCGGACCAGGGCCTCGGTGGACGCCTCCAGCGGGTCCTGCGGCGCCAGGATCTCCGCGGCGCGGGTGCGGGCCAGCGCCATCAGCGGGATCTCGTCGTCGGTGTGCCCGGCCGTGGCCAGCACCTCCAGGACCAGCATCGCCCGGAACCGCTCCCGCCCGAGCAGCACGAGCGCCTGGTGCAGGTTGCGCACCGTCCGCCCCGCGCCGGACACGGAGTTGACGACGCGGAACACCTTGAGCGCGATCGCCGGGTCGGCGGCGGTGAGCCGCGCGAGGCGCCGGTACGACACCTGGGGGTCGCCGAGCTGGACCAGCAGCCGGCCCGCGACCATCGCGTGGTGCGCGAGCGCCGGCCGGGTCAGGACCGTCGGGCGGCGGAAGTGGTAGCCCTGGAACAGGTCGAACCCGGCGTCCTGGGCCACGAGGAAGTCGGCCTCGTCCTCGACGTGCTCCGCGACGAGCGTCGCGTGCGGCGCCTCCTGGCGGAGCTGCGCGGCGAACGCGTGCAGGTCGTCGCCGAGGTCGGACATGTCGACCTTGACGTAGTCGCACAGGGGCAGCAGCCGCCAGCGCTGGTCGTCGGGCACGAAGTCGTCGAGCGCGATGCCGAACCCGATCCGGCGCAGCCGCTCGACCCCGGCGACGACCTCGTCGTCCCCCGGGACCTGCTCGAGCACCTCGAGGACCACCCGGTGCGGGTCGAGGGCCACGGGCAGCTCGTCGACGATGAACGACCGCGGGATGTTGACGAACAGGTCGCCGTTGCCCGCGAGGTCCTCGACGCCGAACTCCGTGAGGGTCGCGACGATGACCGTCGCCGTCGCCCGGTTGTCGTCGATGCCCGGGCGCACGCCGGACTCGACCGCGTCGGCGCTCGCCCGGAACAGCAGCTCGTGACCGATCGGTCGGCTCAGGACGTCGTAGATGCCCTGGCGCGCGACGCACACCTCGTGCGTCGCCCCGGGCAGGTGCCCGGTCGTGATCCCCGCCATGCGTGTCCCTCCGGTCGGCGCGCACGCGTCGCCCGCTGGCCGGGCGTGTCGAGAGTGACATCGGCACCCGCGGCACCGATCTGAGCGCTCGTCCGGGTGGCGCCGCTGCTCAGCCGTCGCCCAGTCGGTCCAGCGCGAGCGCCGCGAGCACCGCGGGGCCGACCGCGAGCGCCCCGTCCTCGAACCGGGCCTGGGCGGAGTGGTTGTACGGGGCGGTGCGGGGGTCGGCGTCCGCGAGGGTCGCGCCGACGCCGACGTACGCCCCCGGGACCTCCTGGAGGACGTAGCTGAAGTCCTCCGAGCCGGCGAGCGGCTGCGGGGCGTCCTGGTAGGCGCGGTCGCCGAACAGGCCGCGGGTCAGCCGGGCGGCGCGCTCCACCTCGCCCGGGTGGTTCGCGGTGACCGGGTACCCCCGCCGGTAGTCGACGGTGACGGTGAGACCGTGCGCGGCGGCGACGCCCTCGCACACCCGGATCAGCCGCTCGGGGACCACGCCGTGCGCGGCCTCGGAGAACGACCGCACGGTGGCCTCGATGCGCGCGGTGCCGGCGATGACGTTGTCCGTGGTGCCGGCGTCGATCCGCCCGACGGTGACGACCACCGGGTCGAACACGTCGAACTGGCGGGTGACCATCGCCTGCAGGGCGAGCACGATCTCCGCGGCGACGGGCACCGGGTCGAGCGCCAGGTGCGGCATCGAGCCGTGCCCGCCGCGGCCCTGGACGGTGACGTGCACGGTGTCGGCGGCGGCCAGCATCGTCCCGGCGCGGCTGGTCACCAGGCCCGTGGGCAGCAGCGACGACAGCACGTGCAGCCCGTAGGCCGCCACGACGCGCTCCCCCGCGGCGTCCAGCACGCCCTCGTCGATCATCAGCCGCGCCCCGTGGTCGCCCTCCTCGCCGGGCTGGAACATCAGCACCACGGAGCCGGCGACCCGGTCGCGCCGCGCGGCGAGCAGCCGGCCCGCGCCGACCAGGCCCGCCACGTGCAGGTCGTGGCCGCAGGCGTGCATGACGCCCGGGACCTCGCTGCTGAACGGCTCCCCGGTGTCCTCGGTGACGGGCAGCGCGTCCATGTCGCCGCGCAGCAGCACCGCCGGCCCCGGGCGCGCGCCGCGCAGGACCGCGACCACGGAGGACAGCCCGGTGCCCGTGGTGACCTCCAGGCCCAGCGGCTCCAGCGCCTCGAGCACGAGCGCCTGAGTGCGCGGCAGGTCCAGCCCGATCTCCGGGGTGCGGTGCAGCGCGTGCCGCAGCGCGGCGACGTCGGGCAGCTGGGCCCGGGCGTCGGCGCGCAGGTCGGCGAGGTCGGCGGTGTCGAGGGGCATGGTGGTCCTCCGTCCGGCGTCGGGCACGGCGACCACCGGACCGGCCGCTGCGCCACGTGCTGCGACCGTACCGCCGACCCGCACCCCCGGCCTGCCCGGCCGGAACGTATCGTGGTGCGGATGGCCACGTTCAGCGAGCACCTGCGCGGCAGGTCGGACGAGGAGCTGGCGCGGCTCCTGGTCCGCCGCCCGGATCTCGCGCACCCGTCGCCGGCCACGCTCGCGTCGCTGGCCGCCCGCGCCACCAGCCGGCCCAGCCTGGAGCGGGCGCTCGCGGGCGTCGACGCCGCCGTGCTGCAGGCCGTGGAGTCCGTGGTGGTGCTGCTGGACGGCGCCGACCCCGCGACGGGCGTCCGGGCCCGGGACGTGGTCGCCGCCGTGGGCGCGGACCGCACGCAGGCCGCCGGCGTCCGGGCGGCGCTGACCACGGCCACCGACCTCGCCCTGCTGCACCCGGTGGCGGGGCGCGCGACGGACCCGCAGCTGCGCCCGGCCCCGGGCGTCGCCGAGCTGCTGGGCGCGTCGGTCGCGGGCCTGGCCGCCGCCGGACCCGCCGACCCGGACCCCGCCGCCGTGCCGGACGCGCTGGACCGGGCACCGGCCGGGGGGCGAGCCGTCCTGGACGCGCTCACCTGGGGCCCGCCCGTCGGCGTGCGCCCCACCGCGGGTCCCGCGGCCGAGGCGGTCACGGAGCTGCTGCGGCTGGGCCTGCTGGTCCGCGTCGACGACCGGCACGTCCTGCTCCCCCGCACCGTCGCCCGGGTGCTGCGCGACGGCCGCACCCACCGTGCCCCCGCCGTGCCCCCGGCGACCGCGGACCTGCCCCGGCGCGACGCCGGGCTGGTCGAGGCCGAGCACGCGACCGCCGCCGAGCGGGCCGTGCGCCTGGTCGCGGGGCTGGTGCGGCTCTGGGAGGCCGACCCCCCGACCGTGCTGCGCGCGGGCGGCCTGGGGGTGCGCGACCTGCGCCGGACCGCCGTCGCCCTGGAGGTCACCGAGGCGGAGGCGGCGTTCGTCGTCGAGCTCGCGGGCGTCGGCGGCCTGGTCCGTGACGACGGCGAGGAGTCCCCGCACCACGTGCCGACGACGGCCGCCGACGAGTGGCTGGCGCTGGACCTGCCCGTGCGCTGGTCGCGGCTGGCGGCGTGGTGGGCCGCGACCACCCGGTGGCCCGCGCTGGTCGGCAGCCGCGACGACCGCGGCCAGGTCCGGGCCGCGCTGGGACCGGAGAACGCCCGCCCCTGGGCACCCCGGCTGCGCGAGCAGGTGCTCGCGACCGTGGCGGAGGCCGGGCCGGGCGTCGCGCCGACCGCCGACCGGGTGCGCGACGACCTGGCCTGGCGCACCCCGCGCGCGGTGCCGCCCGCCGACGCCGTGGCCGACGTGCTGCGCGAGGCCGGCTGGCTCGGCGTGCTCGGGGCCGGGGCGCTGCCCGCCGCGGGCCGCGCGCTGCTCGACGACGCCGACCCGGCGCCGGCGCTGGCCGCGGCCCTCCCGCCGGCGGTCGACGACCTGCTGCTCCAGGCCGACCTCACGGGCATCGTCCCGGGCCGCCCGAGCCAGGACCTCGAGGCCCTGCTGGACCGCAGCGCCCGCGTCGAGTCGCGCGGCGGCGCCGTGACCGTGCGGTTCACCCCCGAGTCGGTGCGGGCCGCCCTGGACGCCGGGGCGACGGCCGACGACCTGCTCGCCGACCTCGCGGGCCACGCCCGGGGGTCGCTGCCGCAGCCGCTGGAGTACCTGGTCCGCGACGCCGCGCGTCGGCACGGCCGGATCCGCACCGGTGCGGCGTCGTCGTACGTGCGCACCGAGGACCCGGCGCTGCTGGCCGGCGTCGCCGAGGACCCCCGGCACGCCGCGCTGGGCCTGGTCCGGCTCGCGCCGACGGTCCTCGCCGCGCAGGCGCCGCTGCACGAGCTGCTGGCCGCGCTGCGCGCCCACGGCCTCGCCCCCGTCGCCGAGACGCCCGACGGCCAGGTGCTGCACGCCGCGCCGACCGTCCGCCGGGTCACCGCGGTCCGGCACCGCCCCGAGGAGCCCGCCCGCGGCGCCCTGCCCCCGGCGGAGCGCGCGGCGGCGCTGGTCGGCGTGCTGCGCCGGGCGGACGAGGCCCGGGCCGCGGGCGGCGCCGACCGCCCCGCCGGCCCCACGCTGCGGGAGCGGGCGAGCACGGTGACCGCCGGCACCGCGGCCGCCCGCGCCGGGGGCCTGCCCGCGCGGGGAACAGCCGACCCCGCCGAGGCGTTGGGGATGCTGCGCGAGGCGGCGGCCGGCGGCACGGAGGTGTGGCTGGACGTCGTCGGGTCGCGCGGCACCCTGGAGCGGCGGCGCGTGCGTCCCGTCCGGGTGGACGGCGGTCGCGTGCGCGTGATCGACACCGCCCGGGACGCCGAGATCGTCGTCGCCGCGCACCGCGTGGCGGCGGTCGCCCCGGTCGACGAGACCACCTGACCCGCCACCGCCGCCACCCCCTCGCCACCCGCGCACAGCCCGCACGGCACGCCGACAGGACGGACACTCCATGACCGACGGACCCCTGATCGTCCAGAGCGACAAGACCCTGCTGCTCGAGGTCGACCACGACCAGGCGGAGGCCTGCCGCCGCGCGATCGCCCCGTTCGCGGAGCTCGAGCGCGCGCCGGAGCACGTGCACACCTACCGGCTGACCCCGCTGGGCCTGTGGAACGCCCGCGCCGCGGGCCACGACGCCGAGCAGGTCGTCGACGTGCTGCTGGAGTACTCCCGCTACCCGGTGCCGCACGCCCTGCTGGTCGACGTCGCCGAGACGATGTCCCGGTACGGCCGGCTCCAGCTGGTCGCGCACCCGGTGCACGGCCTGGTGCTGCACGCCCTGGACGCCGCCGTGCTCGCCGAGGTGCTGCGGTCCAAGCGGACCGCCGGCCTGGTCGGCGAGCGGATCGACGCGACCGACGTGGTCGTGCACAAGTCCGAGCGCGGCAGCCTCAAGCAGGCGCTGCTCAAGCTCGGCTGGCCCGCCGAGGACCTCGCCGGGTACGTCGACGGCGAGTCGCACCCGATCGACCTCGACACCACCGGCGACTCGAACCCCGGCGCCGACGGCGCGCCCCGCCCGTGGGACCTGCGCCCCTACCAGCGGGAGGCCGCGGACGGGTTCTGGCACGGCGGCTCCGGCGTCGTGGTGCTGCCCTGCGGCGCCGGCAAGACGCTGGTCGGCGCCGCGGCGATGGCCCGGTCCAAGACCACCACGCTGATCCTCGTCACCAACACCGTGTCCGCGCGGCAGTGGCGCGACGAGCTGATCCGCCGCACCACGCTGACCCCGGACGAGATCGGCGAGTACTCCGGCGCCCGCAAGGAGATCCGCCCCGTCACGATCGCGACCTACCAGGTGCTGACGACCAAGCGGAAGGGCGCGTACACGCACCTCGACCTGCTGGACGCCCGCGACTGGGGCCTGGTGGTCTACGACGAGGTGCACCTGCTGCCCGCGCCCATCTTCCGGATGACCGCCGACCTGCAGGCCCGCCGCCGGCTCGGCCTCACCGCGACCCTGGTCCGGGAGGACGGCCGCGAGGACGAGGTGTTCAGCCTGATCGGCCCGAAGCGGTACGACGCGCCGTGGAAGGACATCGAGGCGCAGGGCTACATCGCGCCCGCGGACTGCGTCGAGGTGCGCCTCACGCTGCCCGAGCGCGACCGGATGCTCTACGCCACGGCCGAGCCGGAGGACAAGTACCGCCTCGCCGCCAGCGCCCCCGGCAAGTCCGAGGTGGTGCGCCGCCTGGTCGCGAAGCACCGCGGCGAGCCGCTGCTGGTGATCGGCCAGTACATCGACCAGCTCGAGGAGCTCGCCGACGACATCGGCGCCCCCGTCATCACCGGGTCGACGTCGGTCAACGAGCGGCAGCGGCTGTTCGACGCGTTCCGCGCCGGCGAGATCAGCACGCTCGTCGTGTCCAAGGTGGCGAACTTCTCCATCGACCTGCCCGAGGCCTCGGTCGCGATCCAGGTGTCCGGGTCGTTCGGCTCCCGGCAGGAGGAGGCGCAGCGCCTCGGCCGCCTGCTGCGGCCGAAGGGCGACGGGCGCACCGCGCACTTCTACGCGGTGATCGCGCGGGACACGGTCGACCAGGACTTCGCCGCGCACCGGCAGCGCTTCCTCGCCGAGCAGGGCTACGCGTACCGGATCGTCGACGCGGAGGACCTGGAGCAGGTCGTCGAGGGGACGGACGAGACCGCCTGATCCGCACGCCCGCGACCTGCGGGAACCCGCGGACGGGTGCCGCTCGTTGCGACAGGTGCACGCCTGAGAAAGGATCACCGGGTGCCGTCGCTGCGAGGTCTGTCCCTGCTCGTCCCGCTCGCCCTCGGCGTGCCCCTGCTCGTCGGGGCCGCGCCCGCGGCCGGCCCGCTGCCCGCGGCCGACCCGGTGGCCCTGACCGGGGAGATCACCGACCAGGTCGGCGCGCTCGGCGGCGACGAGGCGACCGTGCAGGCGGCGCTGGACGCGCTCGCGACCGAGACGCAGTACCAGCTGTACGTCGTGTACGTCGACTCCTTCGGCGACACCGACCGCATCGACTGGGTCGACCAGACCGCGAGCCTCACCGGCCTCGGGGCGGACGACCTGGTCCTCGCCGTGGCCGTGGACCAGCGGTCGTACGTCCTGGCACCGGAGTCGGTCCCGGGCCTGTCGTCCGGCGACCTGGACCGGATCGCCTCCGACGTCGAGGACCAGCTCCGGCAGGACGACTGGTCCGGTGCCGCCGTGACCGCCGCCGACGGCGTCCGCGAGGCCGCGACCGGTGGCTCCGGCGGCGGGTCCGCGCTCGGCTGGCTGTTCGTCGGCGGCCTGGTGGTCATCGCCGTCATCACCGGGATCGCGTGGGCGTCGTCCCGCCGGCGCGCCCGGCAGCCGGTCGGCGTCGGCGGCCGACCCGCCTCGGGGTTCCCGGGTGCCCCCGGCCCCGTCGACGAGCTCGCCGCCCTGCCGACCGCCGAGCTCGACCGCCGGTCCGCGTCCGCGCTGGTCGGCGTCGACGACGCGCTGCGGGCCTCGGAGCAGGAGCTCGGCTTCGCGCAGGCGCAGTTCGGCCCCGACGCGACCCGCGAGTTCGAGACCGTGCTCGTCGGCGCCAAGGCCCAGGTCACCGAGGCGTTCCGGCTCCGGCAGACGCTCGACGACGACATCCCGGACACCGAGCCGCAGGTCCGCGACACCGCGACCCGCATCCTGCACGCCGTCGGCCAGGTGTCCGCCGCGCTCGACGCCCAGAAGGAGGCGTTCGACCGGCTGCGCGACGTCGAGTCCCGCGCGGCCGAGGCGCTCGACGCCCACGAGCGCACCGCCGCCGCCCTGCGCGCCCGGGTCGAGGCCGCCCGCGGCTCCCTCGCGGCGCTGGCCGCCACCTACCCGCCGTCCGCGCTGGCGTCGGTGACCGGCAACCCCGACCAGGCCGTGCTGCTGCTCGACGAGGTCGGCACCGCGATCGCCCAGGGCCGCGAGGCCGTGGCCGGCGGCGACCGCGGGCTCGCCGTCCGGTACGCCCGCGCGGCCGAGGAGGCGCTGGGCCAGGCCGGCACCCTGCTCGACTCCGTCGACCGGGCCCGCACCGACCTCGCGACCATCGGGTCCCGGCTGGACGCCGCGGTCGCCTCGATCAGCGCGGACGTCGAGGACGCCGCCCGGCTCGCGCCCCGGCACCCCGAGGTCGCCGCCCGCGCGGAGGCCGCCCGGCAGGCGATCACCGCGGCGCGGTCCGCCCGCGACGGGCAGGGCGACCCGCTGGCCGCGCTGCGCGACGTCACCGACGCCGAGGCCGCGATCGACCAGGCGCTCGCCCCGATGCGCGAGGCCCAGGAGAGCGCCCGGCGCGCCCGGCAGCTGCTCGACCAGACGCTCGGCCGCGTCGACTCCGCGATCCGCGGCACCACCGACTACGTCGAGACCCGGCGCGGCGCCGTCGGCCCCGAGGCGCGCACGCGGCTCGCCGAGGCCGGGCGGATGTTCCGCACCGCCGTCGACCAGCGGGAGACCGACCCGGAGCGCGCGCTCGGCGCCGCCCAGCAGTCCGACCGGCTGGTCCGCGAGGCGCAGTCCCTCGCGCAGCGCGACGTCGACTGGCACGACCAGCAGCGCCGCGGCGGGGGCGGCGACGGCGGTCTCGGCAACATCGGGGGGATGGTGCTCGGCGGCATCCTCATCGACTCGATCCTGCGCGGCGGTGGCGGCGGCTGGGGCGGCGGCGGCGCGCACGGCGGTGGCGGCGGCTGGGGCGGTGGCGGTCTCGGCGGCGGGTTCGGCGGCGGGGGCGGCGGCTTCGGCGGCGGCGGGCGCGGCGGCGGTTTCTAGATCATGTTCGGCAGAGGCAAGAGACGAGAGAGGCACCAGGCGATGACCGAGAAGCAGAGCATCTTCGGCCGGATCACCCAGCTCGCGCGGGCGAACATCAACGCCCTGATCGACCAGGCCGAGGACCCGCAGAAGATGCTGGACCAGCTGGTCCGCGACTACACCAACTCGATCGCCGAGGCGGAGAAGGCCATCGCGCAGACGATCGGCAACCTGCGCCTCGCGGAGCAGGACTACAACGAGGACGTCGCCGCCGCGCGCGAGTGGGGCGCCAAGGCCCTCGCCGCGTCCGCCCGCGCCGACCAGTACCGCACCGCGGGCGACGCGGCCAACGCCGACAAGTTCGACAACCTGGCCAAGGTCGCGCTCGGCAAGCAGATCAGCGCCGAGGGCGAGGTCCGCGACTCCGCCCCGATCATCGAGTCGCAGCGCGAGACGGTCGAGAAGCTCAAGTCCGGCCTGGCCCAGATGAAGGACAAGCTCGGCCAGCTCAAGCAGCGCCGCGACACCCTGGTCGCCCGGCAGAAGTCGGCCCAGGCGCAGCAGACCGTGCAGACCGCGATCTCGTCGATCAACGTGCTCGACCCGACCAGCGAGCTCGCGCGGTTCGAGGAGAAGGTCCGCCGCGAGGAGGCCATCGCGATGGGCCAGGCGGAGATCGCCGCGTCCTCGCTGGACGCGCAGTTCGCCGAGCTCGAGGCGTCGGGCGCGGACATCGAGATCGAGGCGCGCCTCGCCGCGCTGAAGTCCGGCGGCCAGCCGCAGCAGCTCGGCTCCACCCCGGTCACGCCGCAGATCGAGGCCTGACCTCCCGCACGCGCGAACGGCCCGGACCCCGCACGGGGTCCGGGCCGTTCGTCGGTCGTGCGGGGTCAGACGGTCGGGCGGGGTCAGACGGTCGCGCGGTCCGCCGCGCGACGGGCGACGAGGTCCGCGAACGTGACCGCGATGCGGGTGCCCGCCGGGCGGACCTCCGCGTCGGCCGCCGTCACCGCGGCGACCACGCCCTCGGCGTCGGCGTCGCCCTCGTCCAGCGCCCACGCGCGCACCGTCGCCGGGCTCGCCTCGGGGTGGAACTGCACGCCCCACGCCCGCTCCCCGACCCGGAACGCCTGGTACGGGTACATCCGCGACGCCGCGAGCCACGCGGCGCCGGCGGGCAGGTCCACGATCGCGTCGGCGTGCATCGTCGGCATCGGGGTGCTGCGGGCGTCGGACTCCCCCGCGTCGACCGCGAGACCGCCGAGCAGCGGGTCGGCCGCGGCCTCGGGGCGCCAGCGGACGTCGACGACGCCGGACTCGCGCCCGGGAGGCGCCGCGACGTGCACCCGGCCGCCGGTCGCGACGGCGAGCAGCTGCGCGCCCAGGCAGATGCCCAGCGTCGGCACCCCGTGCCGGGCGGCGTCGGCGAGCAGCGTACGGGTGGCCGCGATGCCCGGCTCCTGGTCGTCGTGCGCGGACATCCGGCCGCCGAGGACGACGAGGCCGTCGAGCTCGGTCGCGGGGCCCGCGTCCTCGCCCGCGTACGCCCGGACCAGGCGGATCCGCACGTCGGCGGCGTCGAGGGCGTCGGCGAACCGGTCCAGGGGCGCCGTCTCGTCGAGCTGGACGACGGTCACGAGCGGCTGGTCGGTGGTGGGGAGGTCGGCACTCACGAGGCAGCACGGTACCGCTCCCGCGGGGCGACCAGCCCGCTCCCAGGAATCCTCCAGGGTCCAGGGGCACACTGGCACGCATGACCGGCGCCGCCCAGACCCCCGAGGCCCGGCTCGTCGTCGTGGACGACGAGCCGAACATCCGCGAGCTGCTCGCCACGTCCCTGCGGTTCGCCGGGTTCGAGGTGCACGCCGCCGCCGACGGGGCAGGCGCGCTGCGGCTCGCCCGCCAGGTGCAGCCCGACCTGCTGGTCCTCGACGTGATGCTCCCCGACATGGACGGGTTCACCGTCACCCGCCGCCTGCGCGAGAAGGGCCAGCACGTCCCCGTCCTGTTCCTGACCGCGCGCGACGACACCGCGGACAAGATCACCGGCCTGACCGTCGGCGGCGACGACTACGTGACCAAGCCGTTCAGCCTCGAGGAGGTCGTCGCCCGCATCCGCGCGGTGCTGCGCCGCACCCAGGTCGGCGAGGTCGCCGGCACCAGCGTGCTGTCCTACGAGGACCTCGAGCTCGACGAGGACAGCCACGAGGTCCGCCGCGCCGGCCAGGTCGTCGACCTGTCCCCCACCGAGTTCAAGCTGCTGCGCTACCTGCTGCTCAACCCCGGCCGCGTGCTGTCCAAGGCCCAGATCCTCGACCACGTCTGGCAGTACGACTGGGGCGGCGACGCGAACATCGTCGAGTCCTACATCTCGTACCTGCGCCGCAAGGTCGACCAGGTCGAGCGCGCCGACGGCACCAAGGTCGCGCCCCTGATCCAGACCAAGCGGGGCGTCGGGTACATGCTGCGCAAGCCGAGCGGGACGTGACGACGCCCCAGGCTCCCGAGGCCGAGGCCCCGCCCACCGACCCCGACCCCGACCCCGGACTCGTCGGCGGCGTCCTGCTCCGCGTCCGGGCCCAGTGGGCCCGGACGCCGCTGCTCGCCCGCCTGGTCGGCATCAGCACGGTCCTGCTCGCCACCGGCCTGGCCATCGCGGGGCTCACGACGACCACCGCGCTGTCCCGGTTCCTGGTGACGCAGCTCGACGAGAGCCTGCACCTGCAGGCCGTGACCGCCCGGGAGAAGTTCGCCGACGCCTACCAGCAGTTCGGCACCGTCGAGGGCCTGACCATCCAGTCGTGGGGCGAGCGGGACTACGCCGTCGCCGTGCAGGTCCTCGGCTCCAGCACCACCGTCGACCCGGAGGGCAGCACCCTCGAGAGCGCCGGCGTCCCCCGCCTGCCCGACCTCGACGTGGCGGACCTCGCCGGCGACCGGGCGATGACCGTCAACAGCTCCGTGCGGGGGGCGACCTGGCGCGTCGCCGTCACGCCGGTGACGTCCAAGTCCGACCGGGTGATCGGGTACGTCATGTACGCCGAGCCGCTCACCGACGTCCAGCACGTCGTGCGCCAGTCCGCCGTGCTGCTCTGGACCAGCGCGCTCGCGATCCTCGCGATCGGGGCGGTCGTCGGCACCTGGGCGGTGCAGCGCTCCCTGCGCGGGCTCCGGGAGATCGAGGTCACCGCCGCGCAGATCGCCGCCGGCGACCTGTCCCAGCGCGTGCCGCCCGCGCCCGAGACCACCGAGGTCGGTCGGCTCGGCGCCGCGCTGAACTCGATGCTGTCCCAGATCGAGTCCGCGTTCGACGACCGGACCCGGTCCGAGGAGCGGATGCGGCGGTTCGTCGCGGACGCGTCGCACGAGCTGCGCACCCCGCTCGCGGCGATCCGCGGCTACGGCGAGCTCTACCGGATGGGCGCGCTCACCGAGAAGGACCAGGTCGACGACACGATGCGGCGCATCGAGCAGTCGGCGACCCGGATGGGCGGCCTCGTCGAGGACCTGCTCGCGCTGGCCCGGCTCGACGCCGAGCGCGCGGCCCGGACCGCCCCCGTCGACCTCGCGGTCCTCGCCACCGACGCCGCGCACGACCTGCGGGCCATCGACCCGACGCGCCAGGTCCGGGTCGGGTCGGTCGACGGCGCCACCGCCGACCCCGATGCCGACCTGCCCGCGACCGTCGTCCCGGGCGACGAGGCGCGGCTCCGGCAGGTCGTCGCGAACCTGGTCGGCAACGTCGCCCGGCACACCCCCGCCGGCACCCCCGCCGAGCTCGCGGTGGGACGCGTCGGCGACCGCGTCGTCCTCGAGGTCCGCGACCACGGGCCCGGGATCGCCCCCGAGCACGCGGGCCGCGTGTTCGAGCGGTTCTACCGCGTCGACGCCGGGCGCACCCGCGAGGGCAACGGCACCGGCGGCGGCGCGGGGCTCGGCATGGCGATCGTCGCCGCCATCGTCGCGGCGCACCACGGTGACGTCGCGATCTCCGCGACACCGGGCGGCGGGGCGACCGTGCGGGTGTCGCTGCCCGTGGGTGAGCCCACGGGCGCCGACGCCACCGAGGACCACCCGCAGGGCTGACCCCGGCCGCGTGGCGCATCCCCGGCCCGGTGGGTCTACGATGGCGCGTCCGAGCAGGGTCGTCTGTTGCAGTGAGGCTGTTCCATGGGCGTCTACGACGCACCACAGTGGCTGTTGTCCGCATTCGTCCGCAGTGCGGCGGGGGCCGGTGCCACCGCACCCCAGGACCAGGTCCGCGACGTGGGCGCCGACCTCGTCGAGCGGTGGAGCGGGCCCGGCCGGACCTACCACAACCTCCGCCACCTGGCCGACGTGCTCGCGCGCGTCGACGAGCTCGCGGAGGAGACGCACGAGCCCGACCTGGTGCGCCTGGCGGCCTGGTACCACGGCGCCGTGTTCGACGCCGACCACGTCGCGACCTACGCGAACCGCGGCGGCGAGGACGAGGTCGCCTCGGCGCGGCTCGCCACCGAGCAGCTCACCGCGCTCGGCGTCCCCGACGCGCGGGTCGCCCGGGTCCACGAGCTCGTGATCGCGCTGGTCCGGCACGTCGCCGACCCGAGCGACTTCGACTGCGCGGTGCTGTGCGACGCCGACCTGGCGATGCTGGCCGCCGAGCCGCAGCGCTACAAGGCGTACCTGCACGACGTGCGCGAGGAGTACGCCGACGTCCCGATGCCGGACTACATCCGCGCGCGGCAGCGGATCGTGCGCAAGCTGCTCAAGCGGCCCAGCCTGTTCGTCAGCCCGCTCGGCGCCGCGTGGGAGGAGCCCGCCCGGCAGAACCTCGGCGCGGAGCTGCACAAGCTCGACAAGGTGCTGGCCGAGCTGGACCCGCCGCAGGGCCCGGAGCGCGCACCCGCCGAGGACGTCGTCGTCCGCGAGCCCGTGCACCGCGGCGCGGGGGCGTGACGGTCCTCGTCGACCCCCCGCTCTGGCCGCGGCACGGGCGCACCTGGTCGCACCTGGTCAGCGACGCCTCGCTCGCGGAGCTGCACGCGTTCGCCGAGGCGGCGGGCCTCCCCCGCCGCGCGTTCGACCTCGACCACTACGACGTCCCCGACGAGATGCACGCGGACCTCGTCGCGCAGGGCGCCGTGCCGGTGACGGCCGGCGAGCTCATCCGCCGCCTGCGCGCCTCCGGCCTGCGCGTCCCGGCCCACGCCCGCCCGCGCCACTGACCCACCCGCACTCGGCCCGCGTCCCCGCACCCGCCCGACCCGACGAGAGGTCACGACACGCTGGCGCCAGCGACCGCGTACCAGCGTGTCGTGACCTCTCGTCGACCGCGGGAGCGGCGCGCCGGGGGGGGGGGCCGGGGGGGCGGCGGGGCG
>NZ_JBHVZE010000004.1:94525-128853 GCF_042880135.1 Cellulomonas sp. NPDC058312
CCGCCGCCCCCCCCCCCCCCCCCCTCCCGCCTCGGTTTTGGCCCCTGGCGGTGCCCCCTCGCCCTTTAACCGGGTGGCCTCCCAACTTCCATGGACCGCGGGAGCGGCGCGCGGGCGCGGGGGACGGGACGTGCGACGGGCCGGCCACCCCGTGGGGTGACCGGCCCGTCGTGCCGTGCTGGTGCGGGGCGTCAGCCCCGCGGCGACTGGATCAGAAGTCCATGCCGCCCATGCCGCCGTCGCCACCGGGGCCGGCCGGGGCCGACTTCTCGGGCTTGTCGGCGACGACCGCCTCCGTGGTGAGGAACAGCGCCGCGATGGACGACGCGTTCTGCAGCGCGGAGCGGGTGACCTTGACCGGGTCGTTGACGCCGGCGGCCAGCAGGTCCTCGTACACGCCGGTCGCGGCGTTGAGGCCGGAGCCCGCGGGGAGGTTGCGGACCTTCTCCGCCACGACGCCGCCCTCGAGGCCGGCGTTGATGGCGATCTGCTTCAGCGGCGCGTCGATCGCGATGCGCACGATCTGCGCACCGGTCGCCTCGTCGCCCTCGAGCTCGAGCGTCGCGAAGGCCTTCTCGCCGGCCTGGATGAGCGCGACGCCACCACCGGCGACGATGCCCTCCTCGACGGCGGCCTTGGCGTTGCGCACCGCGTCCTCGATGCGGTGCTTGCGCTCCTTGAGCTCGACCTCGGTCGCCGCGCCGGCCTTGATGACGGCCACGCCGCCGGCCAGCTTCGCGAGGCGCTCCTGGAGCTTCTCGCGGTCGTAGTCCGAGTCGGAGTTCTCGATCTCGGCGCGGATCTGGTTGACGCGGCCCTGGATCTGGGCGGCGTCGCCGGAGCCCTCGACGATGGTGGTCTCGTCCTTGGTGACGACGATCTTGCGCGCCTGGCCGAGGACCTCGAGGCCCACGGTGTCGAGCTTGAGGCCGACGGTCTCGGACACGACCTGGCCACCGGTGAGGATCGCCATGTCCTGCAGCATCGCCTTGCGGCGGTCGCCGAAGCCCGGGGCCTTGACGGAGACGGACTTGAACGTGCCGCGGATCTTGTTGACGACGAGCGTGGCCAGGGCCTCGCCCTCGACGTCCTCGGCGACGATGAACAGCGGCTTGCCGGACTGGATGACCTTCTCCAGCAGCGGCAGCAGGTCCTTGACGTTCGAGATCTTCGACTCGACGAGCAGCACGTAGGCGTCCTCGAGGACGGCCTCCTGGCGCTCCGGGTCGGTCACGAAGTACGCCGACAGGAAGCCCTTGTCGAAGCGCATGCCCTCCGTGAGCTCGAGCTCCAGGCCGAGGGCGTTGGACTCCTCGACCGTGATGACGCCCTCCTTGCCGACCTTGTCCAGCGCCTCGGCGATGAGCTCGCCGATCGCGGTGTCGCCGGCGGAGATCGACGCGGTGGCGGCGATCTGCTCCTTGGTCTCGATCTCCTTCGCCTGCTCGAGCAGGGCGGCGGTGACGGCCTCGACGGCCTTCTCGATGCCGCGCTTGAGGGCGATGGGGTTGGCGCCGGCGGCGACGTTGCGCAGGCCCTCGCGCACGAGCGCCTGGGCGAGCACGGTGGCGGTGGTGGTGCCGTCACCCGCGACGTCGTCCGTCTTCTTGGCGACCTCCTTGACGAGCTCCGCGCCGATCTTCTCGAAGGGGTCCTCGAGGTCGATCTCCTTGGCGATGGAGACGCCGTCGTTGGTGATCGTGGGGGCGCCCCACTTCTTGTCCAGCACGACGTTGCGGCCCTTGGGGCCCAGGGTGACCTTGACGGTGTCGGCGAGGACGTTGAGTCCGCGCTCGATGCCGCGACGGGCCTCCTCGTTGAAGGCAATGATCTTGGCCATGGGGCTATCGATCCTTCACTGTGGCTCGTGGTTCGGCCGGTCGGTGCCCGCGACGGACGGCCACGCCGCTGCGACGGTCATGTCCCGTCGTGCGGCGGACCTCACCAGGTCGGCCTCGCTTCTCATTCTGTCACTCTCGACCCGAGAGTGCTAAGCACATGGTTAGCACTCGGACCTGCCGAGTGCAAGGCCGCTCAGCCCTCGGCGGACAGAGACCACGGGCCGCGGCGGCTACGCCTCGGTCCAGCGGTCGAGCTCGCCGCGGCTGCTGAACCCGAGCTTGCGCAGCACGCTGCTCATGTGGTTCTCGACGGTCCGCACGCTCAGCACGAGCTGGTCGGCGATCTGCCGGTTCGTCAGCCCGGCGCGGGCCAGGACCGCCACCTCCCGCTCCCGCTCGGAGAGCACCTGCACCCGCAGGGCCAGCGAGCCCCCCGCCTCCCGCGCCGTCCGACCCGGCGACGCGGGCGGGACGTCGCTCCCGACCTCGACCGCGACCGACCTCGACTCGTCCACCACCGCGACCGCCGTGCGCGTCAGCCCGGCCGGGATCCAGAGCCGCCCCGCACCCAGTGCCGCCCCGACGGCCCGTGCGTCACCGGCGGCGAGCGCCTCGTGCAGGTGCAGGTACGGAGCGAGCAGCGGCAGCGGTGTGCGCGCGTAGGCGGCGCGCACGGTGCTCAGCTGCTCGGCGCTCATCGGCACCGAGGACAGCAGCCAGCACAGCAGCGCCGGCTGCATCCGCCCCCGGTCCGCGAACCGGCGACCGCGCTGCCACATCTGCTCGGACGCGTCCTGCTCGCGGTCGAGGGCGACCTCCAGGGCAGCGTGCGCGAGCACCCGCAGCGACCGGACGAGGGGGCTCCGGCTGCGCGGGGCGGCGTCGAGCTCCGCGAGCAGGATGCGTGCGACCGGCAGCGCGCCCGCCCTCCCCTGCAGCGCCGCTCCCAGGACGAGGGCGCGGCGGTAGTACGTGCTCTCCAGCGGACCGGCGGGACCCAGCCGCACCGCCGTGCTGAGGACGCGCCACGCCGCCTGCGGCTGCCCGGCGAAGAGGAGCACCTGCGCGAGGACGCACGCGTGCACGCGGATCCCGACCGTGTCCAGGGCGTCGTACGCCGCCTCCAGGCGGACGCGGGCCCAGGTCTCGGCGTCCCGCAGCTCGCCGAGCATGAGCAGCGCCTCGCCGCGGAACCCGTCGAGGTGGTGGTGGAGCTCCGGCAGGAGCTCTCCCGGCCCGATCTGGTCGCAGACCTCCAGGGTGAGGTCCGGCCGACCCGCCTCGAGGGTCGCGGCGGCCCGGGCGACGACGGACCAGCCGCGCAGGAACCGGGGCAGGCCGCGCTCGTCGACGGGCCGCAGCACGTCCGCGTCGGACGCGCCGTCCTGCAGGCTCCGGACGACGTCGTCGCGCAGTCCGTCGACCTCGAGGAACGGCCGGAGCTCGGCCGCGTCCTCGCCCAGCCGGGTCCGGACCTGATCGACGGTCTCGCCGCGCCAGAAGGCCCACCGCGCCTCCAGCATGCGCAGGTGCACCAGGTCCTGCGCGCCGTCGTCCGGGGCGGGCCGGGTCTCGCACAGCACGCGCGCGATCTCCTCGTCCGCCGGGCGCCGCATCAGGCACCCGAGGTACGCCACCGCGCGCCCCGCGCCCCGCGTCGCCTCCCAGGCGCTGCGTGCGGCGGCCTCCTCGTCCGCGGACCGGTGGTGCAGGAGCGCGACCAGCTCCGCGGACATCCGCCAGTAGTCGCCCTCGCGGGGCTCGCGCTCGGTGACCACGAGGCGGTCGGGCGCCCCCGCCCCCTCGTCCGGTGCCTGCCCGGCCGCCACCGCGGCGGTCGCCAGGCGGTCGGCGAGCGCGGCCACGTCGCGCCGCCCCAGGCGCTGCCGCAACGCCGAGGCCAGGGCCGGCGGCGAGACGACCAGCGACTCCGGCTCGTCGCCCAGCCGGTACGGGAGCAGGCGGCCGTGCGCGACCAGGTCGTGGACCACCGCGTCGCCGAGCAGGCGGTTCGCGTCGGTGCCGGAGATCGACCCGAGCCAGGCGACCAGCTCGAGCGCCCGCACCGCGTCGTCGTCGAGCCGCGCGAGCAGCGCGTGCGCGACCGCGTCGAGCGGCGCGTCGTCGAGCGGGCGGACCTTGGCCCACAGGCCGTCGACCATCTCGACGGCGCCCGCGAACCGCGCCGCCCGCGCGAGCGCGACCGCCACCCGCGGGTTGCCCGCCGAACGGGCCGTGACCGCGGAGACCAGGGCGACGTCGGGCGCGGCACCGAGCGCGGAGGACAGCAGCCCCGTCATCGCGGTGAACCCGAGAGGCAGCAGGCGCACCTCCGCGGGGGCGCACTGGGCCATCAGCGCGGAGAGCTGGGGGGCGCCCGGCCGGGAGAGGTCGCGCGCGCTCGACAGCACCAGGGCGCAGCCCGTGCGCCGCACCACCTGCAGGACCACCGCGGCGGTGCCCTCGTCGACGAGGTCGACGTCGTCCACCAGCAGGACGGCGCGCGGGCCGGGGAGCTCACCGGCGAGCCACTCGGCGAGCGCCGCCTCGCTCTGCGCGGGCTCGCGCGACGAGGCGGAGGGGTGGCCGAGCAGCGGTGCGTACGGCGTCGAGCCGCCTGCCCGCAGCAGCAGGCCCGACACGTTGCGGTGCGACGCCGCGGCGAGCGTGGCCTCGAGCACCGCCGTGCGCCCCGAGCCCGCGTCCCCCCGGACGAGCACGTTCTGCCCGGCGGTCAGCCACCGGAGCACGGCGTCGACTGCGCCGCGCGTCCCTTCGAATCCCATGCGTTCCCCCGGAGGTGTCGTGTGCGTCTGCGTGCGGTGTCGGTGCGGGCGGCGCGCGTCAGGCGCGGCCGCGGCGGCTGGTCGGGAAGGTCGCGACCGCCGTGAGGACGAGCAGGCCCGCGACGACCGCGACGACGTTCTGCTGCAGGCCCAGGACGAGCCGGCCGAGGTGCGGGACCGAGCCGAGCACGAGCCCGACCCTGTCGACGGTGTAGGCCCGGGCATCGGGCTCGGCGTTCGCGTCGCCCTGGAGCCGCAGCTCGGTCGCACCGCCCTCGGCTCCGGGGGCGACCTCGATCACGCGGTGGGTCACGAGGCCCTCGCCGTCCTGGCGGGGCAGGGTGACGACGTCCCCGACGGCCACCGACGCGGCGTCGACGGAGCGGGCGACGGTCAGGGCGCCGACGGGGATGCCGGGGGCCATCGAGCCCGAGACCACGACGGCCGGGCGCACGCCGGTGACGAGGCAGAGCACCACGACGACCACCGAGATCGTCCCGAGCACGGCCCCGACGTCGAGCAGCGTCTTCTGCACCCGGTCCAGGACCCGCAGCGCCGTGCTGCGGGACCGGTCCGCCGGCGGGGCCTGGGGCGCCCGGAGGGCGGGACGACGGGTGGGCGGTGCGACGGTGCGGCTGTCGGTGGTCATGGGAGGGTCTCCAGGGGGTCACGTCGGACGGGGAGCGGGGCGGGTGGCCACGGGCCGTCGCCGGGCCCCCGCGCCGCGCGGCGGCGGTCCTGGTGGCGGACCGGGCGGCGGCTCGTCCGAACCTTCTCGTCCGCTCAGGTCGGGTGCGCGCCCACTACCTGGACCTGAGTAGTGCCGCGGGTCCCCCTGCGTAGGTGCGGTGGAGAGATGAGGGTCTGGCCTAGGTGGCCCGTCGCTGAGTACCGTGGTGCGGGTGTCGACCGTGACCGGGCCGCTCACCGTCGAGCCGGCCGTCGTGGACGAGGTGGTGCGCTACCTGCTGGACGGGGTGAGCGTGAACCTCGTGGGTCGGCGCGGCTCGGGGCGGTCGCAGGCCGCGCGCCGGGTCGCCGACCTGCTCGGGGACGCCGGGGTGTCCGCGGTGCGCCTGCCCGGGGTGCGCGCGCTGGCCGACCGGCCGCTCGCGGCCGTGGCGGTCTCCGGGCTGGACCTGGTCGGCCCCGGGACCGCCCCGACCACCGCAGCCGTCGTGGACGCCCTCGTCGAGCTGCTCAAGGAGCGGTCCTGCGTGGTCGTGATGGACGACGCCGACGACCTGGACGACGTGACCGCGGGCGCCGTGATGGCGGCCCGGGTGCGCGCGGCCGTGCCGGTCCTGACGGTCAGCCGACCCGCCGGGCGGCGCCAGCAGGCGATCCGCGCCCTCACCACCGAGCTGCAGCCGGGCGCGCGGGTCGTGCTGCAGCCGCTGGGGTTCGCCCAGATCCACGTCCTGGTGCACGACCTGCTCGGTGCGTCCGTGGACCCGGCCGTCGTCGCGCGCCTCGCCACCCGGTCCGGCGGGCTGCCGGGGCTGGTGCACGCGATGGTCGACTCCGGTCGGCGCAGCGGCCGTCTGCGGCTCGAGAACGGCCTGTGGACCGGGGACGACGACGGGTGGGCGCCGGAGCTGGCCCAGGCCGTCGAGCCCCTGCTCGCCGATCTGCACGACGACGACCTGGACGCGGTGACCCTGCTCGCGGTGGCCGGGGCGTCGCCGGTCCTGCGCGCCCGCGGCCTGCTGCCGTGGACCGCGCTGAACCGGCTCGACGACGTCGGCCTGCTGCAGGTGAGCGACGCCGTCAGCGGGCCGGTGATCGGCGTCTACCCGCCCCTCCTCGGCGAGTACCTGCGCCACGAGGCCTCGGTGACGCGCCGCGCTCAGGTCCGCGAGCTGCTCGCGGCGCACGGGCTGCCCGCGCAGCCGGGGTCCCCGGGGGACGCGGCCGAGCACGCCTCCCTCGTGGCCCAGCGCTCGGCGGAGCACTGGCAGGCGGAGCTGGCGGCGCGCCGGGCCGCGTGGGAGCGCGAGCCGGTCGCGGCGATGGCGGTCCCGCTGGTCGCCGCGATGCACTCGACGTCCGCGCGCGTCGGGGACGTCGAGGCCGTGGTCGCGCGGACCGCCCCGGACGGCGACCCGCGGTCCCGCGCCCTGCTCACCGCGTGGCAGGCGGTGTTCCGCGCGCTGCGCGGCGACGACCTCGCGGGCGCCCGGGAGGTGCTGGAGCGGGCGCGACCGCTGGCCGGGGAGTACGAGGCGTTCCTGCGGGGCGTGCAGGCGCACCTGGGCTT
Source organism: Cellulomonas sp. NPDC058312 (assembly GCF_042880135.1). NCBI lineage: Bacteria > Bacillati > Actinomycetota > Actinomycetes > Micrococcales > Cellulomonadaceae > Cellulomonas > Cellulomonas sp. NPDC058312. Next base: position 101,413 of record NZ_JBHVZE010000004.1, read on the forward strand.
CGTGCTCGACTCCCTCCCGCCGACCGACCTGCTCGCGCCCGCGGCACCCGGCCAGGACCCGATCGGCACCGAGACGCTGACGGCGGTGGCGATCGAGACGCACCTGGCCGCGGGGCGCGTCGGCGAGGCGCGCGCGCTGCTCGACGGCTACGACCCGGTCTTCCCGCCCGACCGGCACCACGGCCAGGTCTGCCGGGGCCTCGCGCTGGTCCTCGCGGGCGACGTGGAGGAGGGCGTCGCGTGGGCGCTGGACCGGATCGGCGAGCTCCAGGAGGGTGTCGACGCGGTGCCGCTGCAGTCCCACTGGTACGTCGCCGCCCTGGGGCTGACGCTGGCGGGTCGCTTCGAGGAGTTCGACCAGGTCGTCGGCGAGGCGCTGGCGGCGCCGCACGTGCTCGCGATGCACCGCCACTACCAGGCGGGCCTGCTCTCGCTCGCGGCGATCGTGGCCGGGTGGCAGGGCCGCGCCGGGTACGCCCGGGCGCTCGCCGTCCAGGCCCGGGCTCTCGGCCACCGGCAGGGCCCGTTCCCCGCGATGGTGCCCGGCACCCTGCTGGCGCTCGCCCGCGGCGGCGACCAGGCGGACGTCGCGGACGAGCTGTGGCGCGCCGCTCAGGACTCCGTCGCGGGCGGCTACGTCGCCGCGGGCGTGGTCGCGGCGGTGGCGTCGCTCGAGCGCCGGCCGGACCCCGACCGCGCCGAGGCGCTCGAGGCGGCCACCGCGGGGGCCGACTCCCGGCTGCTCGCCGCCCTGACCCGCTACGCGGTCGCGGCGGCCCACCGGGACGCCGACGCGCTGGCCGCGGCCTCCGCCGGGCTCGACGCCGGCGGGACGCACCTGTACGCCGTCCGCGCGCTGGTGACCCGGGCCCTGGTGCTCCGCGAGCAGGGTGACCTGGCCGGGGCCTGCCGGCAGGCCGACGAGGCGTGGGTCGTCGCGCAGGGGCGCGGCGCGGAGCGGCACGGCCTGTTCGCGCCGCTGGTCGAGGCGGTGGACCTGAGCGCCCGCGAGCTCGAGATCGTCCAGCTCGCGGCCGCGCAGATGTCCGGCGGCCAGATCGCGACGGCGCTGAGCATCAGCACGCGGACGGTCGAGAACCACATCCTGGCGGCCCACCGGAAGATCGGCGTGGACAACCGCGAGGACCTCACCCGCGCCGTGACGACGTGGCTCGGCGGGACGGCCTGACCGCGACACGGGAACTCCCGTTAGCCTGCGCGCATGCCGTCCCGCACCGTCGCCGCCGTCATCGCGCTCGCGGTCGTCGGGTGCGGACTGGTCGCGTTCGGCGCCACGGGACCGCGCGAGGCGCACGTCGACCTCTACACCGAGGGCGTCGTCGCCACCCCGGACGGCCCGCAGGGGGTGCCCGTGGGCGAGGTGCCGGAGCTGCACCCCGGCACCCGGGTGCCCGTGGACGACACCACGACGGCCGACGACGCCCTGGCGGACGAGCAGCGCGCGTGGCTGGCGTCCGGCGAGGTGCCCGGCGCGGACGGGCCGTACGCGGACCTGGCCGCGGACGCCCTGCTGGACCTGCGGACCCTCGTCCTCGACGACGGGGCGTCGGTCGCGGCGTGGAGTCCGTACTGGCGCTACGTGTGGCCGCGCGACGCGTCGTTCGTCGCGGTGGCGCTCGCGCGCACCGGGCACCCGCAGGACGCGCTCGACGTGCTGGGGTTCCTCACCCGGGTGCAGGCGGCCGACGGCTCGTTCCAGGCCCGGTACCTGCCGGACGGCTCCGGCGCGGTGCCGGACGACCGCACACCGCAGACGGACGGCACCGGCTGGGCGCTGTGGGCGGCGGGCGAGGTGGTCGCCGCCGCCGACCCCGCCGACCGACCGGCCACGGCCGCACGCCTCGAGCAGCTGGTCCGCCGCGGCACCGCGCAGGCGACCGCCCTGGTGGCCGGCGACGGACTGCCCGCGGCGTCCCCCGACTACTGGGAGGTCGAGGAGGACGAGCTGACCCTCGGGACGGTCGCGCCGCTGCTCGCGGGGCTCGAGGCGGCGGACGACGTGCTGGACCTGCTCGGCGACCCGGTCGCGGCGGATGAGGCGCGCGACGCCGCGACCCGCACGCGCGCGGCCGTCGAGCGGGCGTTCGGCGGGGACGACGCCTACGGGCGGTACGCCGACGGCGGGCCCGCGGACGCGGCGAGCGCGTTCGTGCTGCCCCCGTTCCAGCCCGTCGCCCTGACGGGCGGCGTGGAGGCGTGGCAGGCGTCGGCGGCGGCGATGGCGCGGCCGGCGGGCGGCCTGGCGCCCGGGGCCGCGTGGAAGCGCGACGGCATCTCGTGGACGCCCCAGACGTCGCTGTACGCCCTGACCGCCGCGTCGAACGGGTTCGACGACGAGGCGCGCGCGCGGCTGGACTGGCTGGACGCGCACCGCACGGCGATGGGGGCGCTGCCGGAGAAGGTCCTCGCGGACGGCTCACCGGCGGCGGTGGCCCCGCTGGCGTGGACCGCCGCGTCGGTGGTGCTGACCGTCGACGCCCTGGACGGCTGACCGGCGCGTCGCCGGCTGCCCGGTCGCCGCGGGCTCAGAGCGGGCGGACCTGGTCCGCCTGCGGGCCCTTGGTGCCCTGCCCGACCTCGAACTCCACCTGCTGGCCCTCGTCGAGGCTGCGGTAGCCGCTCGACTGGATGGCGCTGAAGTGCACGAACAGGTCCTGCCCGCCGTCGGCCGGGGTGATGAACCCGAAGCCCTTCTCGGCGTTGAACCACTTCACGGTCCCCTGCGGCATGCGGCTGCTCCTCGGTCCGGCCGGTGTCCGGCGCGTTCAGGTGGGCACGGCGCGTCGCGATCGGCGTGGGAGCGCGCTCACCGCGACGCCGCCGACTGTAGCCGGGGCGCCGCGGCGGGCGGAAGAGGTCAGCTGACGAAGTCGCGCAGCAGCAGGACGACGACGCCGTCCTCGGCCACGTCGGCGGACTCGACGACGTTGGTGATGCCCAGCGTCGTCGCGACCTGCTGCGCCGTCGCGGCGAGCTCGGGCGTCCCGTAGAACACCGTGGTCGCGGTGCTGCCGCCGGCGTTGCCGTTGCCCGCCGTGACGGCCGTGAAGCCGGCGTCCTCGAGGTCCTCGGCGGTGCTCGCCGCGAGCCCCTGCCGGTTCGCCGCGTTCAGCACGCGCACGGACGCGGCCAGGTCGGGCGCCGGGGGCGCCTCCTCGACGGGGGCCTCCTCGGCCGGCGCCTCCTCGGCCGGCGCCTCCTCGGCGGGCGCCTCCTCCGTGGGCGTCCCCTCGGTGGCGGACGGGTCGGGCGACTCGGCCGGCTCCTGGGCGGCGGGCGGCGCGGACGAGCTGCCGAAGCCCGGCAGCGAGCCGTCCCACGAGGACGCCCACAGCACGAACCCGACCGTCAGCGACGGGACGAGAACGACGACGGCCACGAACGGCCACCACCGGCTCCACCAGCCGCGGGGTGCCCGGTGGACGCCCACCGGCACATCCTGCGCCGGCTCGGCGTCGAACTCGTCCTCCGGGTACCGGTCGCTGGCCTTCGTCACGGCGGACAGGCTAACGGCTCGCGCTGCTCAGACCCTCATGCGTCCGCGCCGAGCCGCCGCGCGCTGCGGGCGCGCTGCCGCGTCGAGCGCATCCGGCGGAGCCGCTTGACCAGCATCGGGTCGTGCGCGAGGGCGTCCGGGGAGTCGATCAGGGCGTTCAGCACCTGGTAGTACCGGGTCGCCGACATGTCGAACAGGTCGCGGATCGCCTGCTCCTTCGCGCCGGCGTACTTCCACCACTGGCGCTCGAAGGCGAGGACCTGCTGGTCGCGCTCCGTGAGCCGGGCGCCGGGCGTCCCGTCGGCCGGGGAGCCGTCGGCCGGGGTGTCGAGCGCCACCAGCACCGGCCGGGTCACGTCCTGCTGCGCCGTCGCGTCCAGCCCTGCCATCACCCGCCACCTCCTGCGTCCACCCGCGGTCGGCGCCCATCGTACGGCGGTAATCACACCGGTGTCATTCCTGCCGCGCCCCCGCACGCCCTCCCCACCCCCCTCGTCGAGATGGCAGGACGCGCCTGGACCGCGACCCCGCGGCACAGGCGCGTTCTGCGATCTCGGCGCACGCCGGCGCAGGCAGGCGCAGGCAGGCGCAGGCGCAGGGTGGGATAGCGTCGGGGACCGTGATCGCCGCTCCCCTCGCCGAGCTGGTCGCGCCCGACTGGGCGGCCGCGCTGGCGCCCGTCGAGGAGCACGTCCACGCCGCCGGGGCGTTCCTGCGCGCGGAGGTCGCCGCCGGGCGCGGGTACCTGCCTGCCGGGCCGGACGTGCTGCGCGCGTTCACCCGGCCGCTCGCGGACGTGCGGGTGCTGCTCGTCGGCCAGGACCCGTACCCCACGCCCGGGCACCCGACGGGGCTGTCGTTCTCGGTGCAGCCGGACGTGCGCCCCGTGCCGCGGTCGCTCGCGAACATCTTCACGGAGCTCGAGTCCGACCTCGGCGTGCCGCGACCCACCACCGGGGACCTGTCGCCGTGGGCGGACCAGGGCGTGCTGCTGCTCAACCGCGTGCTCACCGTCCGCCCCGGCGAGCCGGCGTCGCACCGCGGCCGGGGGTGGGAGCAGGTCACGGCGCGCGCGATCGAGGCGCTGGTCGAGCGCGGCGGCCCGCTCGTCGCCGTCCTCTGGGGGCGGGACGCCCAGCAGCTCGCCCCGCACCTCGGCGACGTCCCGGTGGTCGCGAGCGCGCACCCGAGCCCGCTGTCGGCACGCCGGGGGTTCCTCGGCTCGCGGCCGTTCTCCCGGGTGGACGCGCTGCTCGCCGAGCAGGGCGCCGCGCCGGTCGACTGGGCGTTGCCCTGACACCGGCGGTGCCGCGGGGGCAGACTGCGGGCATGACGACGCAGCACGACGTGGCGGGCGGTGCCCCGCGCTGGTCGCGGTACGTGGCGGTGGGCGACTCGTTCACCGAGGGGCTCTGGGACTCGCCGGGCGGCGAGGACGGTCCGCTGCGCGGCTGGGCCGACGTGCTCGCCGCGCACCTGTCCGACCGGCGCCGCGCGGCCGGCCTGCCGCCGCTGCAGTACGCGAACCTCGCCGTGCGCGGCCGGCTGCTCCGGGCGGTCGTCGCCGAGCAGCTCCCGGCGGCGCTGGCCCTCGAGCCCGACCTGGTGAGCCTGGTCGGCGGCGGCAACGACATCCTGCGCCCCGGCTCCGACCCCGACCGGCTCGCCCGGCAGCTCGAGCAGGCGGTGTCACGGGTGCGTGCGACCGGCGCGGACGTGCTCCTGGCGACCGGGTTCGACTCCGCGGGCTCGGCGCTGGTGTCGGTGACGCGCCCGAAGGTCGGCGTCTACAACGCGCACATCTGGTCGATCGCCCGGCGGCACGGCGCGCACGTGCTCGACCTGTGGGGCATGCGGCACCTGCGGGACATCCGGATGTGGTCGCCCGACCGGATCCACCTGACCACCGAGGCGCACGCCCGGGTCGCGCAGGGCGCGCTGGTCGGGCTCGGGCTGGCACCGGACGACGCCGCCTGGGACGACCCGCCGACGGACGTCCCCCGGGTCAGCCGCGTCGAGCAGGCCCGGCTCGACGCGCGGTGGGTGCGGGTCTACGCCTACCCGTGGGCGACGCGGCGGCTGCGCGGCACGTCGTCGGGCGACACCCGCCGGCCGAAGCTGCCGACGCTCACCGAGTTCTGACGCCGGACCGGGCAACCGGTGCTCACCCGGTCTCGGCGGTGGCGGTGGCGCTCCCGCCGTCGGTGACCAGGGCGAGGGAGACGCCGGACAGCGCCTCGACCGGGACCTGCGCGGCCGGCATCGCGATCGTGGTGGTCGGGGCCGTCACGGTCGCGCGCGCCTCGGCCAGCGCCTCGTCGTCCGACCCGTGCAGGGTCACCGCCACCTCGCGGCCCGCGCAGCCCGCGGGCACGTCGGACAGGGCGGCGCCGGTCACGCCGTAGCCGCCGAGCGCCGCGACGTAGTCGATGTCGTAGCCCACCTCGATCCGGCTGACCACGCAGGCGCCCGCGGGAGCAGCAGCGGTGCCGTCCCAGGTCGCGGCGCGGGCCATCGAGACCGCCAGGCCGGCGCACCCCAGCCACGCCAGGGTGACTCCTGCCGCGCGGCGCGCGCGGGTGCGCTCGTGCGCCATCGGCGCCCCCTCCGTGGAACAACACCAGGTCGATCCGTCGACCTGGTGCCCCCATCGTCGGGCGGGGGCGCGCGTTGAGCACCCCGGGGCGGAACCACCCGTCCGGGCGATCCCGGGACGACCGGCGCCACCCGGTCGCGCGGGTCAGGAGCGCACGCAGACCTGGAACGCGCGGGCGGTGTCGTCGCGGACGCCCCAGGTGTCCCACCCGGTCGGCGTCACCCGGACCACGCCCGCGCCCCGGGACTCCGCCGCGAAGCTGCCCGGCACGGACACGGTCCGCAGGTCGGGCGCGCCGCCCCGCGCGGTCATCCACGCGACGAGCGGCGCGAGGTCCACGTCGGTCCGCCAGCCCGCGAAGAACTGCGGGGTGCCCGCGACGCCCACCGTCACGGGCAGGCACGCGTACGCGCCGCTGCCAGTCGGGGTGCCGATCGTCTGGGAGTAGGCCAGCGCCGGGTCGTACGCCGGCACGGGCAGGTCGTAGTGGCAGGCCGTGACGGTCACGGACTGGCCCGCGGCGAGCGTCTCGTACCCCGGTCCACCGACCACGGAGACGACGCCGGCGACGGGGGTGGTGGACGCCAGGCGCGCCCACCACGGGCTCACCACGAACCCGGCGCCCGACGTCAGCCCGTTGAACGGGCGCTGGTCGAGGTGCAGGTCGACCCGCCACGGCGTGCCGGGCGCCGCGGAGACCGGCACGGACACGCACGCCTGCGTCCCGGACGACGCGACCTGGCTCCAGGTGACCGGGCCGAACGCGGTGCCGGCGCCGGGGGTGACCGGTCCGGCCACCGAGCCGGACGGTGCGGTCCACGTCGTCGGCAGCGACCACGTCCCGACGGTCACCGCCACCCCGCCGACCCGGGCGGGCGTGTACGCGGGGACCGTGACGGTCGTGCTGGTGGTGGCCGCGAGCGTGACAGCGGTGTCCGCGGCGGCCAGGGCCGTCCCGTCGGCCGCGAACAGCCGGACGGTCGCGGCACGCCCGCGGCAGCCCTCGGGCACCCCGGTCAGCACCACCTGCGTCGAGCCGGTGCCGGTGCCGCCCGCGGCCGCCCCGATCGACGCCGACGAGCACGGCGCGGCGCGCGCGGTCATGATCTGCGCGCCGGTCAGCGGCAGGCGCGCGGCGCTCGCGGGGCGCAGGGCGAGCACGACGACCGCGAGCACCACCAGGCCGAGGGCGGCCAGCGCCAGGGTGCGCCGGCGGACGATCGCGGTCACGCGGGCTCCGGGTCGTCGTCCGGGTCGTCGTCCGGGTCGTCGTCCGGGTCGTCGTCCGGCCGGGTCGGCCAGAGCAGCACGCCGCCGGCCACGACGACCAGCGACGCCCAGGTCCACGGGTCGAGCAGCACCGTCGCGACCTTGCCGAGCCCGGGGACGTGCCACCGGGCGATGCCGAGCACGTCCTCGGCATGCGGGCGCCACGGGTCGAGGAAGTCGTTGTTGTCGCCCTGGATGATCCAGCCGTCCGCCGCGTCGCCGCCGACGACGCGGTGGATGATCCGGCCGTCGGTCGCGTCGGGCGGCGAGTACACGACCACATCGCCCTCGTCGGGCACCCCGCACCGGGACACGACCAGGTCCCCGGTGGAGTAGGTGGGCTCCATCGACAGGCCGGAGACGATCGTCAGGGTCGTGCAGCCCCCGAGCGTGCTGGGCCAGCCGAACCAGACCAGCACCGCCACGACCGCGGCGGTGCCGAGCCAGCCGATCGCCCCCCGGACGCGTGCGGGCACGCCGGACGGCCGGTGCGGGGCAGGGGGGCTGCCCGCACCGGCCGTCGTGGCGTGCCGCGCGCGGATGGTGCGTCCGTCAGCTGGCGATGACGACCGCGACGCCCTTGACGTCGGCCGCCTTGACCGAGCCGGGGACCGCCAGCGTGACGGAGCCGCCGCTGGCGGCGACGGTGCCGGTGACCTGGCCGAGCGAGGCGCCGGTCGAGCCGTCGGCCGGGTCGGTGTTGAGCAGGTCGACCTTGACGGTCTGGCCCGCGCAGCCGGCGGCGACGCCGGACAGCTTGACCTCGGTGACGGTGTAGCCCTTGGCGGCGGCGGCGAACGCGTTGGTGAACGCGACCGCGACGCCGTCGGAGTCGCAGGACGCGACGACGGTGGTGCCCGCGCCGAGCGCGCCGGCGGTCAGGTTGAGCTGGGCGGCGGACGCCAGGCCGAGACCGGCGATGCCGAGACCGGCGACGGTCAGCGCGACGACCTTGCGGCGCAGGGCGGGGCGTCGGGGGGCGGTGGACGTGGACATGCGAAGACTCCTCAGGGACGGCTGACGGTGACCGACGCGTCCGTGGCGCCGGAGCACCTCACGCGTCCGCCGGTCGTCGGAGCAGGGGTTTCCCGGCGACGCGGCTCGCGCACAGTAGGGCCGGGCGGCAGCGGCCGGGGAGGCGCTTTCTGGGTGCCACCACCCACCCACCCGCACGGGTGCCCCCGGGCAGCAACCGGAAGCCGGGCAAATCAGACAAAGCGTGTGGGTGAAATCCTGGCGTCGCAGGTCACAGCGGTGCGGTCCGCAGCGATTCCACCGGAAGGCGGGCGACCACCTGGGTGCCGTCGCCCGGCACCGACGACACCCGCAGCTCGCCCCCCGCGAGCCGCAGCCGGTCGGCCAGCCGCGCCGTCCCCGACGGCACCCCCGCCTCGTCGCCGAACCCGCGGCCGTCGTCCGACACCCGCAGCTCCAGGGAGTCGTCCACCAGCGAGACCCGGACGTCCACCACCTCCGCGCGGCCGTGGCGCAGCGCGTTCGAGATGGCCTCCTCGACCACCCGCACCGCGAGCAGCCGCTCGCTGCGGGTGAGGCGGGAGGCGGTCGGGTCGTCCAGCACCCGGACCTCGTCGGTGACACCCAGGCGCGTGTTCACGGCCGTCGGGATCCGGCCGAGCAGCGCCCGGATCGCCGGCACCATCCCGACCTCGAGCTGGTCGGGGTAGAGCATCCGGCTGGTCGCCCGGACGTCGGCCTCCCGGACCGTCTCGATCTCCGCGCGCACCTCCCGCAGGATCGTCAGGTCCGCCTCCGTCGCCCGCTCCCCCAGCCCGCCCAGCAGGCCGTCGAGCCGGGCGACGATCAGCACGAGGCGCTGCTGCATGCTGCCGTGCAGCCCCTCGGCGACCTCGCGGCGGACCCGCACCTCCTCGTGCTGCAGCGCCTGGAGCGCCAGCTCGATCCGCAGCCGGTCCTGGGCGGCGTTCGTCACCTCGAGCCGCAGCCGGCGCTGCGACAGCATCGCCGCCAGGCCCATGCTCGCGGCGATCCACGCCACGGTCGCGCCGCTGGCCAGCTCGGCGACGATCACCCGCTGCGGCGGGTCGACGTAGACGTCCAGCAGCAGCTGGGACGCGAACCGCACGCCGGAGGCGGTCACGCCGGCGCCGAGCACGCCCGCGGACATCGTCAGCGCCCCGCGCTGCGGCAGCGACACCCCGGTCACCGCGAGGATCACCAGCATCGCCACGACGGCCGTCAGGTTCGCGCCGATCCGCGCGAGCACGGGGACGTCGCCGCCCTGGTTGCCGAACACCCACGCGGTCTGCACGGCGGCACCGATCGCGAACGCCGACATCACGGTGCCCGCGGCGAGCAGCAGGGTGCGGCGGTCGGCGCGGAGCGCGGCGGCGGTCCGGATCACTGCCGTCGGCATCCGTCACCACCCGTCCAGGCGGACCGGGTCCGCGCGCCGACTCCCGCGTTGCGGGCCGGGACCGACCATACTGTCCAGGATGTCCGAAATCGCACCCGAGGTGACCCGCGTGGTCGTCGTCGAGGACCAACCACTCTTCCGGTCGATGCTGGAGCTCACGCTCGGCGCCACCGAGGGCGTCCGCGTGGTCGCCTCGGTCGGCACCGTCCGCGAGGGTCTCGCGGCGCTGCGACCGGGCGCCGCCGACGTCGCCGTGCTCGACATCGACCTGCCCGACGGCAACGGCATCGCGCTCGGCGTCACGCTCCGGCGCAGCCAGCCCGGGCTGGGGATCCTGCTGCTCTCCGCGCACGACGCGATGGACCTGCTGCTGGACCTGCCCCCCGACGTGGCGGCCGGCTGGTCGTACCTGTCGAAGACGTCCTCGACCAGCGCCCAGACCCTGGTCACCGCGATCAAGGCCGCCGCCGCGGGGCGCACGACGCTCGACCCGACCCTGCTCGACCGGATGGCGCCGCGCGCCGGGTCCGCCGTCGCGCGGCTCACCGACCGCCAGTACTCCGTGCTGCGGCTGCTCGCGCAGGGTCTGTCCAACGCGGGCATCGGCGAGGCCCTGCGCATCACCGAGAAGTCGGTGCAGAACCACATCAACGGCGTCTACGCCACGCTCGGCATCGACGCCGACCCCGGCCGCAACCCGCGGGTCACCGCGGCCCTGCGGCTGCTCGAGGAGACCGGCAGGGCCTGACCGCTCGACGAGGAGACGCTATGGACCGCACGGACGTGCTGCGCTGGGTCGAGGCCTACGAGCGGGTGTGGCGGGCCGACGACACCACCGCGCTCGGCACGCTGTTCACCGAGGACGTCCGCTACCTGCGCTCGCCGTACGAGCCACCGATCGAGGGGCTGACCGCCGTCCGGGGTCTCTGGTCCGACCCCGAGCCGTTCACGATGTCGGCGTGGGTGGTCGCCGTCGAGGGGCGCGACGCCGTCGTGCGTGCGCTCGTCCGCTACACCGGGGACGAGCCGCAGGAGTACACCGACCTCTGGGTGCTCCAGTTCGCGCCCGACGGCCGGGTCGAGCACTTCGAGGAGTGGCCGTACTGGCCCGGACGCGGCTACAGCGCGAGCCAGGGCTGACCGCGTCGCCGCTGGCCAGCCACTCCGACCGGGTGGTTGGCATCCGAACGGGTGACGGACGTGTCCCGACGCCCGATCGTGGGTTACAGTTCTCTTGCCCTCGATCGCCTGCCCCCTGCGCGGTCGAGGGCTTCTTCATGCCCCCGGACGGGTGACCACGACCGGGTGGCCCGGGTCGGTCGCCCGCGGGTTCGGTCGCCGCAGGGCTGGACGCCGTCGGCTCAGCGGGCGCGCCACTCCTGCGTCCCGCACCGGGTGCACCGCGCGACGACGAGACCGAACCGCCGCGGGCTCGTGTCCAGCCGCCAGCCGGGTCGGTCGCACGAGCGGGCGTGCTCGACGACGGCACGGGTGAGCGGGCTCGGGCGCGCGGCCAGCGTGAGGGTCATGTCGGTCTCCTGGGGTCTCCTGCGTCGGTGCGGTGCTGCTTGCGGTACCCCTTCGGCCACCGGTCCCCGGATCTGAGCCGTCCCGCCCTCAGAGGATCAGCCGGTCCAGCAGCGGGAACGTGGCGTACGGCTGGTCCACGTCCCCGAAGTGCCCGTCGTCGCGCACCACCAGCGTCCCGCCGGCCCGGTCCAGGATCGCGCGACCCTGCTCGGCGTCGCAGCCGTACGGGTCCCGCACCGAGTTCACCAGCACCAGGTCCCCGGCGTTCGCCCGGACCCGGTCCCAGTCGTACGACTCCTGCAGCACCGGCTCGTCCGCGTCGTTCGGCCGCGTGCTGTACCCCGCGACCAGCACCGCCTGCGCGACCGGCCCGTCGAGGTGCTCCAGGACCGCCAGCAGCAGCGCCGCTCCCCCGGAGTGCCCGACCAGCACGGTGTCCGCGTCGAGGGTGCGGGCCTCGAGCAGCCGGGGCAGCGTCCGCGCGACCGGCTCGACGTTGAGCCCCGGGAGGTGCGGGCGGTCCACGACGTAGCCGCGCGCGGACAGGCGGTCCGCGAGCCAGGGGTACCAGACCGCGTCCGGGTGGCCGCCGGTGCCGTGGACGATGATCGCGCGCCGGGTCATGCCGGCCAGGGTAGGACCCGGGTGGACGGCGGAGCGGGAGGACGGCGGGGCGGAGCGGAGCCCCCTGTCGGATTCGAACCGACGACCTGCTGTTTACAAGACAGCTGCTCTGGCCAGCTGAGCTAAGGAGGCGGGTGCGCCCGTGGGCGCGGCGACCAGCGTACCGGGCGGGAGTCCACGGGCGGCCCCGGCGGGCGAGGGCCCCCGCGCGGCCGACCGGTGGTCGGCGTCGCGGGGGCCCTCGGGGGGCTGTGTCGCGACTAGCCGATGGCCGCCAGCAGGTTGGCCGGGTCGGTCCAGTCGCCGCCCCAGAACGTGCCGTCGATCGTGATGGTCGGCGTCCCGAAGTTGCCGGACTGCGGGTTCACGAGGTCGGCGTCGGCGCTGACCTCGTTGGTCGCGGAGGTGACCCACTGGCCGAAGTCGTCGAGGGCGGTGCCGTCGGCGATGCGGTCGGCGACGGCGTCGGGGACCCCGGTGTCCCGGGCGATGTCCGCGATCTCGGTGTCGCTCAGCCCGGGGGTGCCCTCGGCCGGCTGGGACGCGAACATCTGCTGCGTGAACGCCTGGAACGCGTCCGGCGCCTCCTCGGCGATCAGCACGCCCGCCGCGGCGGACCGGGTGGAGTAGCCGCTGCCCTGCGAGAACCGGTTGAGGATCGCGATCGGGTGGTAGACGACCGTGAGCTCGCCGCCCGCCGCGAGGTCGACGAGGTTCTCCCCGTTGGTGGCCTCGAAGCTGCCGCAGGCGGGGCACATGTAGTCCAGGTAGACGTCCACGCGGGGGAGCGTGTCGTCGACGTCGCCGATGCCGTCCGCCGAGAAGGCGAACCCGCCGCCGTCCAGGGCGGCGGACGGAGCCGACGTCACCTCGCTCAGCGGGATGTCGTCGTACTCCGGCAGCGACGCCGTCTGCGCGCGCTGGCTGAAGATGTACGCACCCACGCCCAGGAGCGCGAGGACCGCGACCCCGAACACGGTGATCGCGATGACCTTGTTCCGCTTGTCGCGCTTCATCTGCTTCTCGCGCAGGATGCGGGCCTGCTCGCGGGCGGCGTCGCGCCGCTCGTTCTTGCCGGGTCGAGCCGCCTGGCCGGGGCTCGGGGTGCTGCTGGTGCTGCCGGTCATGGGTCCTGCCTTCGTGCGGTCCGGGTGGTGGGCTCAGGCGAGCGCCACGGGCGGGCCCCGGTGCGGGTGCAGCGCGCGGACCAGGTCGGTGGGTCGCACGAGGTCGACGTGCCAGCGCGGCACGGCCCGGGCGGCGGGCACGGGGCCCGCGGACCGGGGCGCCGGGAGCACGCGCACGACCGCTCCGAGGACGGCGCGGACGGTGCGCGAGGCGCGCAGCAGGAGGGCCGTCAGCCCGAGGCCCAGCAGGCCGAGCGCCGCGTTCGCGGCGGCCACCGGCACGACGAGGCCGAGGGCGAGCACCGCGCCGTGCGAGGCGGCGGGCGTCAGCGCGAGCGTGCCCGTGGGGCAGTCCGCGACGTCCTGGAGGAGCTCGAGCCGCACGCCGAGCAGCGCGAGCGGGCCGTCGACCGTCAGGCAGTGGTGGACGACGCTGCGCGCGGCACCGAGCCAGAGCGACCCGCCGAGCGCGAGCAGCGAGCCGACGAGCGCCAGCAGCGGGAGCGTGGCGGCCGTCGCGGCGGCGCGCGCACGCGTGTGCCCCGTCCCGGTCATGCCGCCCAGGGTACGGCGTCGCCCTGGGACGGGGCTGGGCCTTCTCGCCCGGCGTGCACCGCACCGGGAGCGCCGGGAGCCCCGGCGCGGTCCGGGCGCGGTCAGGGCGCGGCGGGCAGCGCGGGCTCCGGCAGCGGGGCCCAGTCGACGGGCGACCCGGTGACCGCGAGCGCCGCGAGCGCCCCGGCGCCGGCCAGGGCGAGCAGCACGACGACCACCGCGCCGCCCCGCCCGGGCGCGACCCCGGCGAGCAGCCACCGGGCGCCGGTGCGGGTGGTCCGGGCGAGCGGCCCCCACCACAGGGCGAGCAGCCCGGCGGCGGTCGCCGCGGCGAGCAGCACCGAGGTCGCCGCGCCGGTGGGGCTGCCGTCCGCGGCGCGCAGCGGGCCGACGTCGACCGCGCCCGTCGCGACGAGCCACCAGCCGACGCCGAGCACGATGACGACGACGCTCGCGGCCACCAGGAGCGACGGCACCACGGTCACCAGGGCGCGCAGCAGGTGCCACGGGCTCGACGCGACGGCGCGCAGGCCGTCGGTCCGCCGGGCGCCGGCCCGCTCGCGGCGCCGGGCGAGCGCGTCGCCGACCGAGCCGACCGTCCGGGCGACGAGCAGCAGGGGGGCGAGGACGAGCAGGGCGAGCCCGGGGTGCAGGGCGGCCGCGGCGACCGCGAGCAGCCCCAGGGCCAGCAGGGTCCCGGGGCGGCGCGGCGGCTCCGGCGGCACGGGCGGGAGCACCTGCCCGTGCGGGTCGGGCCACTGCTCCGTGCCGTCGTCGCCGCGGTCGTCGTCGGCGCCGCGGGCGTCCCACGCGCGGGTCGGCGCGTCGTCGTCCCACCCGCGGGGCGGGACGGACGGCGGGGCGTCGGTGCGGATCGCCCGGGTGGCGCCGTCGCGCGCCGGCCCGGCCGTCGGCGCGAGGACGGCGGTGCCCGCGGCGGGCTCGGTCCAGCCGCGGGGGTCGTCGGTGTCGTCGGTGTCGCCAGAGCCGCCGGGGCCGGCAGGGGCGCCGAGCACCGCCGTCTCCCCCGTCGCGGGACCGCCGCGACGGTACGCGTCCCCGGCGGGCTGGCGGAGCGTCGGTGCGCCGTCGGCCGGGGCGGCGGCCCCGAAGGCGACCGTCCCGCCGGCCGCGGTCCCGGCGGTCCCGGCCACGGCGGCGGTCCCGGCCACCCCGGCGGCACCGGCCACGCCGGCCACGCCGGCCACCGTGCCCGCCGCGATCGCCTCGGTGGCCGCCTCGGCCGAGTACCGCTCCCCGCGGCGCGCGGCCTCCGCGAGCGCTGCCACCACCTGGGCGGGCTCCGCACGGTCTGCCGGGTCGGGGGCGAGCGCGTCCCACAGGGCGCCGGCCGTCACCGGCCCGAGGCCCGCGAGGTCCGCGTCGCCGCTGCGGGTGCGGACCAGCACCGCCTCGAGCGGGCGGGTGCCGAACGGCGCGCGGCCGGTGGCGGCGTAGGCGAGCAGCGCGGCCCAGCCCCACCAGTCCGTGGTCGCGGTCGGCTCCGCGCCGTCGACCAGCTCGGGCGCGAGGTAGCCGGGCGTCCCGACGACGAACCCGGTGGACGTCACGCGGGTCTCGTCCACGGACTGCGCGATGCCGAAGTCGATCAGCACTGGCCCGTCGGGCGTGACCAGGACGTTGGACGGCTTGAGGTCGCGGTGCACCACCCCGGCGGCGTGCACCGCGGCGAGCGCGTCGCTCAGCCCCTCGGCGACCCGCAGCAGCTCCGCGGCGTCGAGCGGGCCGCGCTGGCGGACGTGCTCGGCCAGGTCGAGGCCCGGGACGAGCTCGGTGACCAGGAACGCCTCGGTCGAGTCCGCCTCCGCGTCGAGCACCGCCGCGACGCCCGGGTGCCGCAGCCGCTGCAGGGCGACGACCTCGCGCCGCAGCCGCTCCCGGGAGGACGGGTCGGCGCCGACGTGCGGGTGCAGCAGCTTGAGCGCGACCGCCGTGCCGCCGCCGTCGACGGCCCGGTAGACCGTGCCCATGCCGCCGGAACCGAGCGGCGCCAGGATCGTGTACCCGCCGACCTCGGCGCCCGGTGACAGCCCCACGCGCTCCATGACGGCACGGTATCCGCCACCCGGCGGCGCCCGGCGTCGGCGCGCGGCGCGGGCCCGCATCCCGGGCGGTCGACGCCGGGTCACGTTATCGTCAGGACGACACCAAGGAGCTGATGGATCCGTGACATCTGCTGGTTATGACCTGGTCGTCGTCGCCAACCGGCTTCCGGTCGACGTGACGCTGGGCGACGACGGCAAGCCGAGCTGGACCCGGTCGCCCGGCGGTCTCGTGACCGCCCTGGAGCCGGTGGTGCAGAACTCCGACGGCGCCTGGGTCGGGTGGGGCGGCTCCGCCGACCTCGAGCTCGAGCCGTTCGACGCCGACGACATGCGCCTCGTGCCGGTGAAGCTCACCGAGGACGACCTCACGCTGTACTACGAGGGGTTCTCGAACGACACCCTCTGGCCGCTGTACCACGACGTGATCCAGCCGCCCACGTTCCACCGGCAGTGGTGGGACGCGTACCAGCGGGTCAACCGCCGGTTCGCGAACGCCGCCGCCGAGCAGGCCGCGCCCGGCGCCACGGTGTGGGTGCACGACTACCAGCTGCAGCTGGTCCCGCGGTACCTGCGCGAGCTGCGCCCCGACGTGCGGATCGGCTACTTCCACCACATCCCGTTCCCCCCGCTGGAGATCTTCGCCCAGCTGCCGTGGCGGCTCCAGGTGGTCGAGGGGCTGCTCGGCGCGGACCTCATCGGGTTCCAGCGCGGCGGCGACGCCGCCAACTTCGTCCGCGTGGTCCGACGCCTGACCGACAAGTCGACGCGCGGCCAGATGATCACGCTGACCGACGGCGACGGGCGCACCGAGCGGCACGTGCGCGCCGCGGCGTTCCCCATCTCGATCGACTCCCACGCCTTCGACCGGCTCGCGCGCACCCCCGAGGTCCAGGCCCGGGCGAAGGAGATCCGGCACGAGCTCGGCGACCCCGAGGTGCTGCTGCTCGGCGTCGACCGGCTCGACTACACCAAGGGCATCCGGCACCGGATCAAGGCGTTCGGCGAGCTCCTCGAGGACGGCCGGCTGACGGTGGCGGACGCGACGCTGGTCCAGGTCGCCTCCCCCAGCCGGGAGAACGTCGGCGCGTACCAGCAGCTGCGCGACGACGTCGAGGTGCTGGTCGGCCGGATCAACGGCGAGTACGGCGAGCTCGGCCACGCCGCCGTGCACTACCTGCACCACTCCTACCCGATGGAGGAGATGGCGGCGCTCTACCTCGCGGCGGACGTCATGCTGGTCACCGCCCTGCGCGACGGCATGAACCTGGTGGCGAAGGAGTACATCGCCGCCCGCTCCGACGACCGCGGCGCCCTGGTGCTCAGCGAGTTCACCGGCGCCGCGGACGAGCTCGGCGGCGCGGCCATCCTGGTGAACCCGCACGACATCGCCGGGCTGAAGAACGCGATCCAGCACGCCGCGAACATCGACCCGCGCGAGGCCCGCAAGCGGATGCGCCGCCTGCGCCGCCGCGTGCTGGAGAACGACGTCGCGCACTGGTCGGACTCGTTCCTGTCCGTCCTGACGGCCGTGCCCGTGCGCGGCCGCACCGGCGAGGAGGAGGCCCGGTGACCGGGGCCCCCGCACCGCACGGCGACCACCCGGCGCACGACGACCCCGCGGCGCACGACGGCCCCGCCCTGCGCGCGCTGCTCCGGGAGGTCGTCGCCGACCCGGCGCGCCTGCCGCTGCTCGTCGCGCTGGACTTCGACGGCACGCTCGCCCCGCTGCAGGACGACCCGGAGGCCTCCCGGATCCTGCCCGACGCCGTGGCGGCGCTGCGCGACCTCGCGCGCCACACCGACGTCGTGCGGCTCGCCCTGGTGTCCGGCCGCCCGACCGGCGACCTGCACCGCCTCGCGGACGTGCCGCCGGGCACCGTGCTGATCGGCAGCCACGGGGCCGAGCGGTCCCGGGTCGGCGCGCACGGGCTGGACGCCGACGTCATCACCCTGACCGACGACCAGCAGGACCGGCTCGACCGTCTCGGCGCCGAGATGCAGGCGGTCGCCCGCGGCCGCGACGGCGTCTGGGTCGAGCAGAAGCCCGCCGCCGTCGCGGTGCACACCCGGATGGCCGACCCCGCGGTCGGGGACGAGGCCGAGCGCGACGCCCTCGTGGTCGGCGGGCGCCTCGGGTCGAAGGTGCTGCACGGCAAGAAGGTCGTCGAGGTGTCGGTGCTCGACGCCGACAAGGGCGCGGCGCTGGTCGCGCTCCGGGACGAGCTCGGCGCGCGCACGGTGCTGAGCGCCGGGGACGACGTCACCGACGAGCACGCGTTCGAGGCCCTCGGCGCCGACGGGGTCACCCTGAAGGTCGGCCCCGGGGACACGGTGGCCCGGTTCCGGGTCCCCGAGCCGCAGGACGTCGCGGACCTGCTCGGCGGGCTCGCCGCGGACCTGTCCGGCGAACCCCTCCCGGGAGCGCCCGCCGGGGCATAGGTTGCCCGCATGAGCAGGGCCCCGCGGGACGCCATGCAGGACGTCGAGGTCGTCGACGTCACCGCGGGCGCGCCCGGCGACGGGCGTCGGCGCGCCGACCCGGGGCTCCACCCGGGCGCCGACCCGGACGCCGACGCCGCGCACGCCGCCCGGGTCGCGCGGCGCCGGCGCGCGGCGCTGCGCTGGTGGCCGCTGCCGGTCGTCCTGGTCGCGGCCGTCGCCGGGACGCAGCTCGTGCTGGACGCCCGCGAGCGGGACCGGGTGGCCGCCCGGCAGGAGGTCGAGGGAGTGCTCCGCGACGTCGACCCCCGGCTGCCGGTCGGCCGGGTGCTCGACGGCGACCTCACGGCGGTGTCGATGACCGGCCTGGACGCGGGCGACCTGCGGATCGGGGTCACGACGCCGCCGTGGGACGACGCGCGCGACCTGGTCGCGGTCGGCGCGGACGGGGCGACCGCCTGGTCCACCTCCCTCGAGGACGCCGGGGCCGCCGCGCCCGACATCGGGCTCGAGTACCCGTCGTGCGACGGCGGCGCCCCGCCGGTGACGACCGTGCGCTGCCTGGTCCTCGACCGCGCGGCGTCCGACCCCGCCGCGTCGGACGACCGCTGGACGGCCGGGCCGCCCGCCGCCGCGCGCCTGGTGTCCGTCGACGCCGCGTCCGGGGAGGTGCGGTCGAGCCGCCCGGTGCCGCCGATGTCGTCCTGGGCGGGCGGCGGGGGGCTGCAGGTGCTGGCGTCCGTGGTCGCCGGGACGCTCGAGGTCACGGCGTGGGACGTCCGGGCCGCGCCCGACGCCCCCGACGACCCGGACGCGACGCCGCTGTGGCGCACGACCGAGCCGCTCGACCGCGGCACCGGGTCCGAGCAGACCGCGTACCCGCCGACGGTGTTCGCCGACGCCGGTCGGGTCGTGGTGCAGGGCGACATCGGCGGCTGGGCGTTCGACGCCGCCGACGGCACCCGGCAGGTCGGCGGCACGGACTACCTCGTGGTCACCCGCACCGGCCACCTGGCGGCGTCCGGCGCCGGGCTCGTCGTGCTCGACGACACCGGGGCGGAGCTGTTCCCGTTGGCCGGGCAGCCGATCTACCTGGGGGTCGACGACGGCAGCGCCCCGGACACCGAGCTCCTGATCACGAGCCGCCCGGGCGAGGGGCGCCTGCTCACGGCCGTCCAGGTGCCGTCCGGCGACGAGCTGTGGTCGGTCGCCCGTCCCCGGTGGACGGACGGTGCGGCCGTGCTGCTCGACGACGTGCTGTACGCCGCGGACGGCGACGGCGTCAGCGCGCTCGACGTGCGCACCGGGCGCGAGGTGTGGCGGACGCCCGTGGCGGCCTCCTCGGAGGTGGGCGGCGGCCTGATGACCGACGGCCGGCGCGTGCTGCTGGTCGCGCGGGCGGACCGGCTCACGGAGGCCGGGTTCACCGTCGGCGCGCCCGAGGACGACAGCGCGAGGTGGGTCGGCGGCGAGCTCGCCGTCCCGCCCGACGGCGGCCTGGGCCTCTCGCTCGCGGCGTTCGACCTCGGCTCCGGCCGGCCCGCGTGGGCGACCCGGCTCCCGCCGGAGGTGCGGCAGGTCTGGGGCCACCGCGGCGACCTGGTCGGCTGGGGCGACGACGTCACCGTCGTCCTCAACTGACACCGGCGGCCATCCCCGCCGGTCAGCCTTCTGTGGCAGGATGACCGTGGACCGAGGGGGGTCGCCAGACCTCCCTCGACCCGTGTCAGCGAAGACACTCTGACACTCTTCACGACGGATCGTCCGGCACGTACCTGCCGGTGAAGGGATCGATGAATCATGGCTACGGTCACGTTCGACAAGGCCACCCGGGTCTACCCCGGCACGGAGCGTCCCGCGGTGGACGCGCTCGACCTGCACATCGAGGACGGCGAGTTCCTCGTCCTCGTCGGCCCCTCGGGCTGCGGCAAGTCCACCTCCCTGCGCATGCTCGCGGGCCTCGAGGACGTCAACGGCGGGCGGATCCTCATCGGGGACCGCGACGTCACCGACGTCCAGCCGAAGGACCGGGACATCGCGATGGTGTTCCAGAACTACGCGCTGTACCCGCACATGACGGTCGCCGACAACATGGGCTTCGCGCTCAAGATCGCCGGCACCCCGAAGGCGGAGATCCGCACCCGCGTCGAGGAGGCCGCCAAGATCCTCGACCTCACCCAGTACCTCGACCGCAAGCCGAAGGCGCTCTCGGGCGGCCAGCGGCAGCGTGTCGCGATGGGCCGCGCCATCGTCCGCCAGCCGCGCGTGTTCCTCATGGACGAGCCGCTGTCGAACCTCGACGCCAAGCTCCGCGTGCAGACGCGTACGCAGATCGCCTCGCTCCAGCGCCGCCTGGGCGTCACCACGGTCTACGTCACGCACGACCAGACCGAGGCGCTCACCATGGGCGACCGCATCGCGGTCCTCAAGGACGGCCTCCTGCAGCAGGTCGGCACCCCGCGCGACATGTACGACACCCCGGCCAACGTGTTCGTCGCCGGCTTCATCGGCTCCCCGGCCATGAACATCGGCACCTTCCCGCTGGTCGACGGCGTCGCGACGGTCGGCTCCGCCGGCATCGCCGTGCCGCGCTCGGCCCTGGGCCAGCTCGCCGCGGACGACAACAGCTCCATCACCATCGGGTTCCGCCCCGAGGCGCTGGACGTCGTCCCCGAGGGCACCCCGGACGCGCTGCCGGTCGTCGTGAACATCGTCGAGGAGCTCGGCTCCGACGCGTTCGTCTACGGCGCGCTCGTGGGCGAGGCCGGCGCCGCGTCGGTCACCTCCGGTGCCGGCGACTCGCAGGTCATCGTGCGCGTCGACCCCCGCCAGGTCCCCGCCAAGGGCGAGCAGATCTGGGTCCGCATCCGCACCGGCGAGCAGCACCTGTTCCACGCCGGCTCGGGCGAGCGCATCGCCGTCTGACGCACAGCACCTCCACGACGACGGGGCGGGACCGGCACGTACGCGGTCCCGCCCCGTCGTCGTCCGATGGGAGAATCGGTTCCATGACTCCTCGCACGCGCCTGCAGATCACCGCGGCCGCGCCCGACCCGGCGCTCCTCGACCTGCCCTGGGACGTGCCGCTCGCCGACTGGCCCGCGGACCAGCTCGCCGCGCTCCCCCGCGGCATCTCCCGGCACACCGTGCGGTTCGCGCGGCTGTCGGGCCGGGTCATCGCGATCAAGGAGATCGGCGAGACCGTCGCCTACCGCGAGTACGAGCTGCTGCGGCAGCTGAGCAAGCTCGACGTGCCGAGCGTGGACCCGGTCGGCGTCATCACCGGCCGCACCTCCCCCGACGGCGAGCCGCTCGAGGCCGTGCTGATCACGCAGCACCTGCGGTTCTCGCTGCCGTACCGCGCGCTGTTCAGCCAGGCGCTGCGCCCCGACACCGCCACGCGCCTCATCGACGCCCTGGCCGTGCTCATGGTCCGGCTGCACCTCGCGGGGTTCTACTGGGGCGACGTGTCGCTGTCGAACACCCTTTTCCGCCGCGACGCCGAGACGTTCGCCGCGTACCTCGTGGACGCCGAGACCGGCGACCTGCACGACACGCTCACCGTCGGGCAGCGGTCGTACGACCTCGAGGTCGCGCGGGTCAACATCATCGGCGAGCTGATGGACCTGCAGGCCGGCGAGTTCCTCGAGGAGGAGGTCGACGCCGTCGCCATCGGCGAGATGCTCGTCGAGCGGTACCACGAGCTCTGGACCGCGCTCACCACCGCCGAGTCGTTCGGCCTGAACGAGCGGTGGCGGGTCCAGGCCCGCATCGAGCGGCTGAACGACCTCGGCTTCGACGTCGGCGAGCTCGACATCACCACCGACCTCGACGGCACCTCCGTGCGGATCCAGCCGAAGGTCGTGGACGCCGGGCACCACTCCCGCCGGCTCATGCGGCTCACCGGCCTGGACGTGCAGGAGAACCAGGCCCGCCGGCTGCTCAACGACCTCGACCAGTTCCGCGCCGCGACCGACCGGCAGAACGACGACGAGACGTTCGTCGCGCACGACTGGCTCACCGAGGTGTTCGAGCCCGCCGTCCGCGCCGTGCCCCGCGCCCTGCGCCCCAAGCTCGAGCCCGCGCAGCTGTACCACGAGCTGCTGGACCACCGGTGGTTCCTGTCCGAGGGCCAGGGCCGGGACGTCCCGATGCGCGAGGCCGTCGCGTCCTACGTGCAGGACATCCTGCCGAACCGCCCCGACGAGGAGTCGGTGCTCGGCGTCTCGGCGGCGGACCTCCGCGAGGACACGGACACCATCCCCGTCGTCCGCGACTGACCCCGGGCGGGCCCGTCAGAGCTCGACGGTCTCGTTCGTCCCCTCGAGCCGGTCGCCGGTGACCTTCGCCTTCACGAAGCTGAGCAGCGTCGCCACCCGGCCGCCGGGCGCGTCCCAGTACTCGGCCGAGTCGGCGCGGACCCGCAGCAGGACCGACTCCGGGGAGTCCGGCCCCTCCGGGAGCCACGCCTCGACCGCGGCGCTCCACAGCTCGCGCTTCTTCGCGACGTCGGTGACGACCTCGGCGGTCCCCGCGAGCGACACCCACGTCGCGCCGGAGCCGACCGCGACGTTCACGCCCGGGTGCGCGGCGACGTGCGCGGCCTTGCGGGACCCGCGCTCCGCGAAGAACCACAGGTCGCCGTCGAACTCCACCTCCTGCAGCGCCATCGGGCGGGCGATCAGGGTGCCGTCGGGTGCGACGGTGGTCAGGACGCCCAGGCGGTGGTCGCGCAGCAGCGCGGCGACGGTGGCGACGGGGTCGGTGCTGTCAGCAGTCATGCGGCCCATCGTCCGGCCACGCGCACCGGCCCGCACCCCAGGACGGGGTGCGGGCCGGTGACCTGCGGTGTCAGGCCTGGCGCTGCCGGGCGACCTCGTAGAGCGCGATGCCCGCGGCGACGCCGGCGTTGAGGCTCTCGACCTCGGACGCGATCGAGATGGACGCGATCGCGTCGCAGTGCTCGCGCACCAGGCGGGACAGGCCCTTGCCCTCGGAGCCGACGACCAGCACCAGCGGGTCCGTCGAGTACGGCAGGTCGCCGACGGTGACCTCGCCGCCGCCGTCGAGGCCCACGATGAAGCAGCCGGCCTCGTGCAGGCGCTCCAGCGCGCGCACCAGGTTCGTGGCCCGTGCCACCGGCACGCGCGCGGCGGCGCCGGCGGAGACCTTCCAGGCCGAGGCCGTCACGCCGGCGGACCGACGCTCGGGGACGAGCACGCCGTGCGCGCCGAACGCTCCCGCCGACCGCAGCACGGCCCCGAGGTTGCGCGGGTCGGTCACGCCGTCGAGCGCCACGACCAGCGGCGCGCGGTCGCTCGCCGCGGCGATGTCGAGCAGGTCCTCGACGTCCCGGTAGTCGTACGGCGGCACCTGGATCGCGACGCCCTGGTGCACGGAGCCGTCGGTGAGGCGGTCGAGCTCCGGCTTGGTGACCTCCAGCAGCGGGTAGCCCGCGTCGGCCGCGGTGCGCAGGATCTCGCGCGTGCGGTCGTCCGCCTCCAGGCGGGTCGCCATGTAGACGGCGGACACCGGGATCCCGGCGCGCATCGCCTCGACGACGGAGTTCCGCCCGGAGACGACCTCCGTCGCCCCCGCGCCGCGCGCCCGGCCCGCGGCCGCGCCCCCGCGACCCGTGGGCCGGTTGCCCGACGGGCGCCCCGTCCCGGTCGCGGCGCGGCGCTCGGCGGCGGCCTTGCGCTTGCCCGCGGGGTGCCAGGCGCGGTCCTCGGCCTTGGGCGTCGGGCCCTTGCCCTCGAGCCCGCGTCGGCTGTTGCCGCCGGAACCGACGGACATGCCCTTCTTGCTGCCCGGCTTGCGCGTCGCGCCCCGGCGCTGGGAGTTCCCGGCCATCAGTCCTCGTCCTCAGTGGTCTGGCGCGCGACGAGAGACCAGCGCGCGCCGGTGGCGTTGTCCTCGACGGCCACACCGGCGGCCGCGAGTCGGTCGCGGATCGCGTCCGCGGTGGCCCAGTCACGGGCGGCCCGGGCCGCGGCCCGGGCGTCGAGCTCCGCGCGCACGAGCGCGTCGAGCGCGGTCGCGTGCCGGTCGTCGGTGCGGGCGGCGCCCCACTGCGCGCCCGCGGGGTCCAGGCCGAGCACGTCGAGCATCGCGCGCACCGCGACCAGCTCGACGCGGACCGCGGCGTGGTCGCCCGCGGCCAGGGCCGTGTTGCCGGCACGCAGGTGCTCGTGCACGGCCGCGAGCGCCTGCGGGACGTTGAGGTCGTCGTCGAGCGCGGCACCGAAGGCCTCGGGCAGGTCGGCCGCGGCGAGCTCCTCCGCGGGCACCGCCCCGACGACCTCGACGGCCCGGTCCACGAACCCGGCGAGCCGGTCCCAGGTGGCCTCCGACTCGGCGAGCGTGTCCGGGGTCCACTCCAGCATCGAGCGGTACTGGACGGCGGTCAGCGCGTAGCGGAGCACGGCCGGACGCACCGTCTCGAGCAGCGTGCTGACCAGCAGCCCGTTGCCCAGCGACTTGCTCATCTTGGCGCCCGACTGGGTCACCCAGCCGTTGTGCAGCCAGTACCGGGCGAACCCGTACCCGGCCGCGCGGGACTGCGCCTGCTCGTTCTCGTGGTGCGGGAACCGCAGGTCCAGGCCGCCGCCGTGGATGTCGAACGTGTCGCCCAGGTACCGCTGCGCCATCGCGGAGCACTCGAGGTGCCAGCCGGGCCGGCCGCGGCCGAACGGGGTGTCCCACGCCGCGGTCGCGGGCTCGCCGGGCTTGGCGGCCTTCCAGAGCGCGAAGTCGTGGGGGTCGCGCTTGTCGGTCGGGCCGCCGTCGGGGGCGGGGGCCATGTCGTCCAGCCGCTGGCTGGTGAGCGCGCCGTACTCGGCGAACGAGCGGACGTCGAAGTAGACGTCGCCCTCCCCCGCCCGGTACGCGTGCCCGGTCTCGACCAGGCGCTCCATCAGCGCGACCATCGCGGGCACGTGGCCCGTGGCCCGGGGCTCGTACGTCGGGGGCAGCACGCCCAGCGCGTCGTACGCCCAGGTGAAGGCGCGCTCGTTCTGCATCGCCCACGCCCACCACTCGACGCCCGCCTCGGCGGACCGGGCCAGGATCTTGTCGTCCACGTCGGTGACGTTCCGGACCATCGTGACGTCGTGCCCGGTGCGGCGCAGCCAGCGGACCAGCACGTCGAACGCCACGACCGACCGCACGTGGCCGATGTGCGGGGGCGCCTGCACGGTCGCACCGCACAGGTAGATGCCGACCTTG
Organism: Cellulomonas sp. NPDC058312; assembly: GCF_042880135.1. Classification (NCBI taxonomy): domain Bacteria; kingdom Bacillati; phylum Actinomycetota; class Actinomycetes; order Micrococcales; family Cellulomonadaceae; genus Cellulomonas; species Cellulomonas sp. NPDC058312. The sequence continues at coordinate 126,758 of NZ_JBHVZE010000004.1, forward strand.
CCCGGGACGACGGGGACGAAGTCGCGCACCTCACGGGTGGCGGTGTCGAACAGGCGCAGGCTCACGAGGGTCAAGGCTACCGGTCGCGGGCGCCCGGACCGGGGTCGGGCGGCCCGTCGAACCGGGCGGCCTCGGCGCGCAGGGCGTCCAGCACCCGGCGCACCACCCGCCGCTCGGCCCGGTCGGGGCGCACCAGGACGTCCACCCGGCGCCCGGCGCGCACTCCCGCGAGCGGGACCAGCACCGCGCCGCGCCGCCCCGCGGTGTACCGGGGCAGCAGGCTGACGCCGTGCCCCGCGGCGACCAGGGCCTCCACGACACCGAAGTCGTTGAACCGCTGCACCACGCGCAGGGGCGCCCCGGCCGCGACCCCGACGGCCTCCAGGACCCCCGCGACCGGGAACCCCTCCCGCACCGCGATCCACGGCTCGTCGACCAGGTCCGCCGGGGTGAGGACGTCACGGTCCGCGAGCCGGTGCCCCGGGGGCAGGGCGACGTCCAGCGGCTCGCGCAGCAGCGGGACGGCGAGGACGTCGCCGGGCCAGGGGTGCGCGTCGTGGGGTCGGTGCGCGTCGTCGGGGCGGTGTGCGTCGTCGGGGCGGTGTGCGTCGTCGGGGCGGTGCGCCACGACCAGGTCGAAGTCCGCGGTGAGCGCCGGGAAGTCCGCCTGGGCGACGTCCTCGTCCCCGAGCTCCACCCGCACCCCGTCGAGCCCCGCGACCCGGCGCAGCAGCCCGGGCAGCAGCAGCTCCGCGCCGGACTGGAACGCCGCCACCCGCACCAGCCCGTGCGGCGCCGACCGGAACGCGTCGACCGCGGCCTCGGCCCGTTCGAGAGCCACCGCGACGTCCAGCGCCGCCTCGGCGAGGGCCAGGCCCGGACCGGTCAGCCGCACGCCGCGCCCGACCCGCTCCACGACCTCCGCGCCCACGTCCCGCGCGAGCCCGCGCAGCTGCTGCGAGACGGCCGACGGCGTCAGGTGCAGGACCCGCGCGGCGGCCGTGACGCCGCCGTGGTCGCGCACGGCCCGGAGGGTCGCGAGGTGCCGGGTGTCCATGAAGCGACGCTACAACGTCGCTGCTGATCTTCTCGCTGGTGCTGGACGGTCGGCGGGGTCGACCATCGGGGCATGCCGCTGCGCGACCGCCTCCTCGCCCTCCTCGTCGCCGTGCTCTGGGGGCTGAACTTCCCGGCGATCCACCTGTCGCTCGAGCAGTTCCCGCCGTTCTTCCTCGTCGCGCTGCGGTTCGCGGTCCTCGCGGTCCCCACGATCCTGCTGGTCCCCCGACCGAAGGCGCCGGTGCGCTGGCTGGTCGGCTACGGCATCGGGTTCGGGGTGCTGCAGTTCGCGTTCCTCTACCTGGCGATGGACACCGGCATGCCCACGGGCCTGGCGTCGCTGGTGCTCCAGGCGTCCGCGCCGTTCACCGTCCTGCTCGGCGCCGCGTGGCTGCGCGAGCGGATCACGGTCCGGCAGGCCGTCGGCGTCGGCGTCGCCATCTGCGGGCTCGCCGGGATCGCGCTGCTGCGGGCGGGCGCCGGGGCCTCCGCCGGGCTGCTGCCGGTGGTGCTGACGCTCTGCGGCGGGCTCGGCTGGGCGTTCGGCAACGTGTCGAGCCGGCAGGCGCACCCCGACAGCCCGCTGCGGTTCATGCTCTGGATGTCCGTCGTGCCGCCGCTGCCGATGCTCGCGCTGTCGCTGGTCGTCGACGGCCCCGCGGCGATCGGCCGCTCGCTGACCACCCTCGGCACGCCGACCGCCGCATGGGCCCTGGTCGGGCTGGCGTTCACGGTGCTGATCGCGACGGTCGTGGGGTCGGGCATCTGGACGACGCTGCTGGCCCGGCACCCCTCCGGCGTGGTGGCCCCGTTCTCCATGCTGGTCCCGGTGGTGGGCATCGCGGCGTCCTGGCTGATCTTCGACGAGCACCCGGCCGCCGGCGAGCTCGCCCTCGGCGCGCTGATCGTCGGCGGCGTCCTCTACGCCACCCGCCCACCCCGCACCCCCACCACCCCCGCTCGCGCCACCGAACCCGCGCCCGCCGCCACGCCCACCCCCGCGCCCGCGCCCGCGGCCACCCCGGCGCCGAGATGAC
>NZ_JBHVZE010000004.1:128952-537849 GCF_042880135.1 Cellulomonas sp. NPDC058312
CACTCCGCGCCTCTGCACCCTGCGCCCCGCGCAGGCGCGCACTGCCATCTCGCCGACGCACCCGCCCGGCGACCCGGCGCTGAGCCCGGCGCGGGTGGCGAGAGGTCACGACACGCTGACCACCGAGGCAGCCCGCCCGCGTGTCGTGACCACTCGTGCGGCGCGCGGGCGGGTGCGGGGGTGCGGGTGCGCGGGCGGGTGCGGGGGTGCGGGTGCGGGGGCGCGGGGGCAGGGGCGGCGTGAGAGGAGTCCGCGCGGCCACCCCGGCGCCGAGATGACACTCCGCGCCTCTGCACCCTGCGCCCCGCGCAGGCGCGCACTGCCATCTCGCCGACGCACCCGCCCGGCGACCCGGCGCTGAGCCCGGCGCGGGCGGCGAGAGGTCACGACACGCTGACCACCGAGGCACCGCACCCGCGTGTCGTGACCTCTCGTGGCGCGTGGCGCGCGGGCGCGCGGGCGGGAGGGCCGGGGGCTCAGGCGGGTGGGGCGACCAGGGCCGTCGCGACGGCGGCGACGCCCTCGCCGCGGCCGGTGAGGCCGAGGCCGTCGGTGGTCGTGGCGGAGACGGACACCGGGGCGCCGGCCGCGGCGGACAGCGCGGCCTCGGCCTCGGCGCGGCGGGGACCGATCTTCGGGCGGTTGCCGATCACCTGGATCGCGACGTTCCCGATCGTGAACCCCGCCGCGCGCACCAGGCGGGCGGCCTCGGCGAGGAGCACGACCCCGGCCGCCCCGGCCCACTCGGGGCGCGAGGTGCCGAACTGCGACCCGAGGTCCCCGATCCCCGCGGCGGCGAGCAGCGCGTCGGCGGCGGCGTGGGCGGCGACGTCGGCGTCGGAGTGCCCGGCGAGGGGCCGCTCCCCCGGCCAGGCGAGGCCCGCGAGGTGCAGCACGGCGTCGGGCGCGGGGTCGGGGTCGTAGGCGTGCACGTCCACGCCGGTGCCCACGCGCGGGAGGCCGCCGCCGCTCACGACCGCACCGCCGCGCCGTCGGTGCGGGCCAGCAGCTCGGCGACCGCGAGGTCCCGGGTGGTGGTGATCTTCATGGCGGACTCCTCGCCGGGGACGACCCAGACCTGCTCGCCGAGCGCCTCGACCAGCGCGGCGTCGTCGGTGGCCGCGGTGGTCTCGTCGGCGGCGCGGTGCGCACCGGCGGCGTGCGCGGCGTCGAGGAGCGCGCGGTCGAAGCCCTGCGGGGTCTGCACGGCGCGCATCGTGGCGCGCGGGACGGTGGCGACGACGGGTGCGGCCCCGTCGACGGGCTCGCCGACCTGCTTGATGGTGTCGGCGACCGGCAGCCCCGGGACGACGGCGCGGTGCCCGGCGCGGACCGCCGCCTCGACGGACCGGATCAGCGCGGGGCTGGCGAGGGCGCGGGCGGCGTCGTGCACGAGGACGACGTCGACGTCGTCCGCCAGCGCCGCGAGGCCGGCCGCGACGGACGCCTGGCGGGAGCCGCCGCCCTCGACGACGGTCACCGGGATCCCGATCCCGGGGCGGACCGGGCCGCCGAGGAGCGCGCGGAACCCGCCGCCGCGCCCGGGCGGGACGGTGACGACCACGGACAGCACGACGCCCGACGCAGCGAGGCGTCGGGCGGCGTGGACGACCAGCGGCACCCCGGCGAGCTCGACGAGGGCCTTCGGCCCGGGCAGCCCGAGCCGCGTGCCGCTGCCGGCGGCGGTGAGGACGGCGGCGGTGGGCACGCGGGTCGGGGTGCGGGGCTTCGGTGAGGTCAGGCGTCCGGTGTCAGGACGCGAGCACCTCGTCGAGGATGGCCTCGGCCTTCTCCTCCTCGGTGTGCTCGGCGAGCGCGAGCTCCGAGACGAGGATCTGACGAGCCTTGGCGAGCATGCGCTTCTCCCCGGCCGACAGGCCGCGGTCGGCGTCCCGGCGGGAGAGGTCGCGCACGACCTCGGCGACCTTGATCACGTCGCCGGAGGCGAGCTTCTCGAGGTTGGCCTTGTAGCGGCGCGACCAGTTGGTCGGCTCCTCCGTGTACGGGGCGCGCAGCACGTCGAACACGCGCTCCAGGCCCTCCTGGCCCACGACGTCACGCACACCCACGAGGTCGACGTTCTCCGCCGGCACCTCGATGGTCAGGTCACCCTGGGCGACCTTCAGCTTGAGGTAGATCTTGTCCTCGCCGCGGATGGTCCTGGTCTTGATCTCCTCGATCAACGCTGCACCGTGGTGCGGGTAGACAACCGTCTCCCCAACAGTGAAAGTCATCTGCAGGTGTCCCCTTTCGCGGACGGCCAGTCTACCACGCGGACTCGGGGGGACTTGGTGGAGATCTCCAGCGTTTGCGCAGGTCAGCGCGTTGCGTGCCGCGTCAGCGATCCGACACGCCGAGCGGCGGAGGTGCTGGACGGGCCCGGCGTGGCTAGTCTGCGACCAGGCCCCCGTGCGACCTCCGGCACCCCCGTGGCGCGCGCCTGACCAGCGGGTTCGTCGCCCTCGGCGGGACGCTCGTGCGCACCGCGCCCCGCCCCACGTAGGCTCGGCGCAGCACGCCGCGCGCGTGCGCCCGACCCCTGCGCGCACCGACGCGCCAGCCCCCGCTCGCACCGAGGAGTCACCGTGGCCCGCAGCCGCTCGTCCGCCCGCCCCGTCGTCATCGGCGCCGCCGTCCTGGCGGCCGTGCTGTCCGGCTGCTCCGTGACGAACCAGATCACCACCGAGAAGCCGTACGCCGCGTCCGACGGCGTCCGCGCGACCCTCGGCGACCTCACCGCGGAGAACCTGCTGCTCGTCGCCGAGGCGGCCGACGGCCCCGCCGCCCTGCAGGGTGCCTTCACCAACCGCGGCGACGACGCCCTGACCGTCGAGGTGTCCACCACCGGGTCCACCGAGCGCGTGCGGGTCGCGGCGGGCGAGACGGTGCTGCTCGGCGGGCAGGACGGCGAGGACGTCGTCCTGGAGACGCCCGACGCCCCCGGCGCCACGACCGAGGTCACGATCGCGACCGGCGCCGGCGGCACCCAGACGGTGCAGGTGCCGGTGCTCGACGGGACGCTCCCGGAGTACACGGACCTGGTCCCGACGCCGGAGCCCGAGCCCGAAATCACGACGCAGGCGACCGAGGAGCCCGCGCCGACCGAGGCCACGACCGCCGAGCCGACCACCGCCCCGTAGCCCCCGTCAGCACCGCGTCCCGCGGGTCGGCAGCAGGCCCCGTCCAGGTCACCCCGGACGGGGCCTGCTGCGTCCCGGCCGGTCGGCGGCGGTACCCTCCAGTCCCGCGACGCCGGCGCGCCGCCACGCTAGACGGCCCGCCGCACCACTCAGGCACCACTCAGGTCCGCCGGCCCCGGCCGACTAGGTGGCCCCGGACGCACCGCAGGCCCCGCCCGGTCGCCCGGGCAGGGCCTGCGTCGTACCGGCCCCCGCGGGGCGACGATCCCCTCCCGTCACGTCGCCCCGGCGGACCCCCCGCGGCTCAGCCGAAGCGGCCGGAGATGTAGTCCTCGGTCGCCTGCTCCTTGGGCGACGAGAACATCGTGGCGGTGTCGTCGATCTCGATCAGCCGGCCGGGCTGGCCGGTGCCGGCGATGTTGAAGAACGCCGTCTTCTCGGAGACGCGCGCCGCCTGCTGCATGTTGTGGGTGACGATCACGATCGTGTACTGCGACTTGAGCTCGGCGATCAGGTCCTCGATGGCGAGCGTCGAGATCGGGTCGAGCGCGGAGCACGGCTCGTCCATGAGCAGCACCTGCGGCTTCACGGCGATGGCGCGGGCGATGCACAGCCGCTGCTGCTGGCCGCCGGACAGGCCGGAGCCGGGGCGGTCGAGGCGGTCCTTGACCTCGTTCCAGAGGTTCGCGCCCTGCAGCGACTGCTCGACGAGGTCGTTCGCGTCGCTCTTGGAGATCTTCCGGTTGTTCAGCCGGATGCCCGCCAGGACGTTCTCCGCGATCGACATCGTCGGGAACGGGTTGGGCCGCTGGAACACCATGCCGACCTGGCGCCGGACGGCGACCGGGTCGATGTCCGAGCCGTACAGGTCCACGCCCTCGACCGCGACGGTGCCCTCGACGCGCGCGCCGGGGATGACCTCGTGCATGCGGTTGAGGGTGCGCAGGAAGGTCGACTTGCCGCAGCCGGACGGGCCGATGAACGCGGTCACCGAGCGGGGCTCGATGGCCATGTTCACGTCGGCGACGGCGCGGAAGCTGCCGTAGAAGATGTTGAGGTCCTTGACGTCGATGCGCTGAGCCATCTCGGTCTCCTTGGGAGGTCTGTCGGGGAGGGGGAAGGGGGGTGGCGCCGTCAGCGGATCTTCGGGGCGAAGAACCGGGTGACGAGGCGGCCGACGAGGTTCAGCAGCATCACGATGAGGAACAGCGTGAGCGCGGCGGCCCAGGCACGCTGGAAGTTGATGTCCGGGATGCAGGCGGCGTCGCCCGGGGAGCACGGGACCAGACCCTGAGAGTACTGCCGGTACACGTAGACCGGCAGGGTCATCATCCGGCCCTCGAACAGGTTGAAGTTGATCGAGTCGACCACGCCGACGGTGAGCAGCAGCGGGGCCGTCTCGCCGATGACGCGGGCGATCGCGAGCATCACGCCGGTGGTCAGGCCGGCGACCGAGGTGCGCAGCACGACCTTGATGATGGTCAGCCAGCGCGGCACGCCGAGCGCGAGCGACGCCTCGCGGAGCTCGTTCGGGACGAGCCGCAGCATCTCCTCGCTGGACCGGATCACCACCGGGATCATCAGCACGGACAGCGCGACCGAGCCGATCATGCCGAACTTCGCACCCGGGCCGAGCAGCAGCGCGAACAGGGCGTAGGCGAACAGGCCCGCGACGATCGACGGGATGCCGGTCATGACGTCCACGAGGAACGTGATGACCTTGGCGAGCGTCTTGCCGCCGCCGTACTCGACCAGGTAGATCGCGGCGAGCAGGCCGATCGGCACCGAGATCAGCGCCGCGAACAGCGTGATCTCCAGCGTGCCGACGATCGCGTGGTAGATGCCGCCGGCGTCCATCCCGCCGAAGACGCCGCGCATCGAGTTGAGCAGGAAGTAGCCGTCGAGCCGGCCGATGCCCTTGGACACGACGGTGTACGTGAGGGACAGCAGCGGCAGCATCGCGAGCACGAACGCCGCGGTGATGAGCACCCGCATCGTGACGTCGGTGCGACGGCGCCGGGTGTCGGTGGTCTGCAGCAGCTCGCGCAGGGACGCGGAGCCGGTCTCCGAGGACTGCGGGGCGGGGGTCGTCGTCGTCATGTCAGTTGGCCCCCGAGAAGTCCTTGCGCCGCGCGACGATCGCGCGGGCGGCCATGTTCACGGCCAGGGTGATGACGAACAGCGCGAGGCCGGTGGCGATCAGCGTGGCGACGCCGGTCTGGTTCGCCTCCGGGAACTGCGCCGCGATGTTGGCGGCGATCGTCTGCTGCTGGCCGGCGGCGAGGAGCTGGAACGAGTAGAGGAACCCGGGCGACAGGATCATCAGCACGGCCATCGTCTCGCCGAGCGCGCGGCCGAGGCCGAGCATCGCGGCGGACACGATCCCGGACCGGGCGAACGGCAGCACGGCCATCCGCACGACCTCCCACTGCGTGGCGCCGAGGGCCAGGGCGGCCTCCTCGTGCAGGCGGGGCGTCTGGAGGAACACCTCGCGGCAGATGGCGGTGATGATCGGCAGGATCATGACGGCGAGCACCACGGCGACGGTCATCATCACGCGACCCGTGGGCGACACGGTGCCGCTGAAGAACGGGATCCAGCCGAACCAGCGACCCAGCACCTCCCACAGCGGCTGCACGACCGGGCTGAGCACCAGGCCGCCCCACAGGCCGTAGACCACCGACGGGATCGCGGCGAGCAGGTCGACCACGTAGCCGAGCGCGCTCGCGAGGCGCCGGGGCGCGTAGTGCGAGATGAACAGCGCGATCCCGATGGCGATCGGTGTCGCGATCAGCAGCGACACCGCGGCGGCGAGCAGCGTGCCGAACACCAGCGGCCCGATGAACCCGAGCAGGCTCGTGTCGTCCGGGAACCAGCTGATCTTGTCCGACAGCACCGCCGCGTCCGCGGTGAGCGCCGGCCACGCGCGCTGCACCAGGAAGATCGCGACCGCGGCGAGGATCACGAGGATCAGCACGCCCGCGGCGGTCGAGACCCAGCGGAACACGCGGCTGCCACCGCGGTCGCCGTGGCCGGAGCGCAGGCGCTTCGCGGTCGCGCCGGGGGGCGCCGCCGGGTCGAGGGACCCCGCGGGGCGGGGCTGAGTGCTGGTCACGCTGTCTCCAGGGGGAGGGGGAGGAGAGAGGGCGTTCTTCGCGCCGAGGGCCGGCCCGCCCGAGGGCGGACCGGCCGTGGCCCGGGCGGGTGCGGCGGCCGGGTCGCGGCCGCCGTCCCCGCCCGGTGGGTCAGGACGCGACGGTGATCGCGTCGATCGACGCCTGGACGTCGGTGCGCAGCGCGTCGGAGATCGGCGCGGAGCCCGCGGCGGTCTCGGACGCCGACTGGCCCTCGGCGGACGCGACGTAGGTGAGGAACGCCTGGATCAGGTCGACCTCCTCCTGCGTCTCGTACGCCTGGCAGGCGACGAGGTAGGACACGAGGACCATCGGGTAGGCGCCGGCCTCGGTGGTCTCGCGGTCGAGCTTGATCACGATGTCGCCCTCGGCGCGGGAGTCGTCGCGCGGGGAGACGTCGAGCGCGGTCGCGGCGCCCTCCTCGGACGGGGCCACCCACTCCTCGCCGACCTTGATCGACGCGACGCCCAGGTCGCCGGCCTTGGAGAAGTCGGCGTAGCCGATGGTCCCCTGGCCGGACTGGACGGTCTGCACCAGGCCGGACGTGCCCTGGCCGGACTCGCCGCCCTCGAGGGCCCAGTCGCCCGAGGGCTCCTCGGTCCACACGCCGCCCGACGCCTTGGACAGGTAGTCGGTGAAGTTCTTGGTGGTGCCCGACTCGTCGAGGCGGTGCACGGGGGTGATCGCCAGGTCCGGCAGGGTCGCGTCGGGGTTCTCCGCGACGATCGCCGGGTCGTTCCACGTGGTGATCGTGTTGTTGAAGACGCCCGCGATCGTGGCGGCCGACATGTTCAGGCTGTCGACGCCGTCGAGGTTGAACACGACCGCGATCGGGGAGACGTAGACCGGCAGGTCCACCGCGGAGGTGCCGTAGCAGCGCTCCTGGGCGGTGACCAGCTCCTCCTCGTCCAGGGCCGAGTCCGAGCCGGCGAACGCCGTGGAGCCCTCGAGGAACGAGGTGCGGCCGCCACCGGAGCCGACCGGGTCGTACGAGACCGTGACGTCGGGGTTCGCGCTCTGGAACCCGGCGCGCCAGGCCTCCATCGCGGACTCCTGCGACGACGCACCGGCGCCGACCAGCTCGCCGGACAGCGAGCTCGCGGCGGTGTCGCCACCGGAGGTCTCCGTCGTCGCGCCGGTCGGGTTGTCCGAACCACATGCCGTGAGGGAGAGGGCGACGACGCCTGCGAGGGCGAGAGCACCCGTACGACCGCGGTTGAGCTTCACAGTGTTTCCGTCCTGTCGTGGCGCAGCGCGCACCCGTCTGTGCGCGCCGGTGACGCCGACGCTAGGGAGCGCAGGTGACGAGCCTGCCCTGCACGGGTGAACCGGAGGTGAACGACCGGCCAATCCTGCGCAGCGCGCGCCGCGGCACCGCGGGGCTCAGGACGGGTCGTCGTCGAGCAGCTTGTAGCCGAGGCCCCGCACGGTGACCAGGAGCGTCGGGGTGCCCGGGTCGGGCTCGATCTTCGCGCGGACCCGCTTCACGTGGACGTCGAGGGTCTTGGTGTCGCCGACGTAGTCGGTCCCCCACACCCGGTCGATCAGCTGGCCGCGGGTCAGCACCCGGCCGGCGTTGCGCAGCAGCAGCTCCAGCAGCTCGAACTCCTTGAGCGGGAACGCCACCGGCTGGTCGCCGACGGTCACGGTGTGCCGCTCGACGTCCATCCGCACCGGGCCCGCGACGAGCACGCCGTCGTCCGGCTCGTCGTCGGCGCCGTCGCCGCCCGCGGCCGCGGGCTGCCGGCGCCGGAGCACCGCGCGCACCCGCGCCAGCAGCTCCCGCGACGAGTACGGCTTGGTCACGTAGTCGTCCGCGCCGAGCTCCAGTCCGACGACCTTGTCGATCTCGCCGTCCTTCGCGGTCAGCATGATGACCGGCACGTCGCTGCGCTGGCGGATCCGGCGGCACACCTCGGTCCCGGACAGCCCCGGCAGCATGAGGTCGAGCAGCACGAGGTCGGCGCCGTGCTCCTCGAACGCCACCAGCGCGTCCGGGCCGGTGGCGGCGGTCGTGACCTCGAAGCCCTCGCGGCCGAGCAGGTAGGCCAGGGGGTCGCGGTACGACTCCTCGTCCTCGACGAGCAGGATGCGGGTCACGGGGTCAGGCCTCCGGGGCGGTGTCGACGGTGCCCGGCGCGCGCACGGCGCCGGCGGACGGGGGGACGGGCGCGGGCAGCGCCGCCGGCTCCGGCACCGCGCCGGGCACGGGGCCCGTCGCGACCGGCAGCCGCAGGGTGAACGTGGAGCCGCGGCCCGGCTGCGACCAGACCTGCACGTCGCCGCCGTGGTCGGCCGCGACGTGCTTGACGATCGACAGGCCCAGGCCGGTGCCGCCGGTGTCGCGGCTGCGGGCCGGGTCGACGCGGTAGAACCGCTCGAACACCCGGTCCTGCTCCTCGGCGGAGATGCCGACGCCCTGGTCGACGACCGCGATCTCGACCAGGCCGTCGCGGACCCGGACGCCGACGCCGACGTGGGTGCCCTCCGGGGAGTACGCGACCGCGTTGTCCAGCAGGTTGCGCACCGCCTGGACCAGCATCGTCTGGTCGCCGAACACCCGCGCGCCGCTCTCGCCGCCGACGTCGAACGCCATCTGCTTCGCGGCCGCACCGGTGCCGGCGCGGTCCACGGACTCCGCGACGACCGCGTCGACGTCCACGACGACGATCTCCTTCAGCGCACCGGCGACCTGCAGGCGGGACAGCTCGAGGATCTCGTGCACCAGCGCGGACAGCCGGTGCGACTCGTTGATCATCCGGCCGGCGAACCGGCGCACGGCCTCGGGGTCGTCCGCGGCGTCCTGCACGGTCTCGGCCAGCAGCGACAGCGCCCCGACCGGCGTCTTCAGCTCGTGCGACACGTTCACCACGAAGTCCCGGCGGATCGCCTCCAGCCGGCGGGCCTGCGTCCGGTCCTCCGCGAGGACCAGCAGCAACCCCGGGCCGACCTGGGCGACGCGCACCTGCAGCATCACCGTGCCCGGGCCCAGCGGGCCGCGCGGCAGCTCGAGCTCCTCGTCCCGGATCACGCCGGTGCGACGGACGTCCGCGATGAGGTCCCGGACCGCGGCGTGCTCGACCGCGCCGTCCCGCACGACGCCGAGCGCGTACGCCGGCGGGCTCGCCCGCACCACCCGGTCCTCGTCGTCGAGGACCACGGCCGCGGACCGCAGCACCGCGAGCACCCGGACCAGGCCGTCGTCGAGCGCGCGCTCCGGCGGCTCCGGCACCCGGTGCTGCGCGCGCTCGCTGAACCGGAACGCCAGCGTCGCGCCGATGCCGGTCACCAGACCGAGCGCACCGGCGGCCAGCACGATCAGACCGTTGAGACCCTCCACGCCGTCAGAGTACGGTCGCATCCGACGTGCTCGGCCCCCGGACGCGTCCCGGCCGCGAGGTGGCGGCAGATGTTCACCGCCGTTCACCGGGGCGCGGCGTGCCGTTCACCCAGGCGTTCACCTCCGCGTGCGAGCGTGGGCCGCCGGACCGATGATGCGCGACACGCGAGCGCGCCCACGAGAGGAAGTCATGCGGGAGATCTTCGACGCCGAGCTCAAGCAGCTCCAGGACGACCTGGTCGCGATGAGCCGCCGGGTCGAGCACGCGATCACGGCCGCCGGCGAGGCGCTGCTGCACCAGGACCTCGCCCTGGCGGAGTCCGTCATCGCCGACGACCTGGCGATCGACGCCCTCGAGCGGGACCTCGACGAGCGCTGCGTCCTGCTGCTCGCCCAGCAGCAGCCCGTCGCCACCGACCTGCGTGTCGTGGTGTCGGCGCTGCGGATGAGCGCGACCCTGGAGCGGATGGGCGACCTCGCCCGGCACGTCGCCCAGGTCGCCCGCGGCCGGTACCCCCGTGCCGCCGTCGACCCGGCGCTGACCGGCGTGTTCACCGAGATGAACGACGCAGCCCGCCGCGTGGCCCAGCGCACCACGCAGGTGCTCACCACCCACGACCTCACCGAGGCCGAGGGCATCGAGCGCGACGACGACCTGCTCGACTCGCTGCACGAGGACACGTTCCGCGTGCTGCTGAGCCCGGGCTGGACGGGCACCCCCCAGCAGACCGTCGACGTGACGCTGCTCGGCCGGTACTACGAGCGGTTCGGCGACCACGCCGTCTCGGTCGCGCGCCGGATCGTGTACCTGGTGACCGGCGACTTCTCGCAGGAGCGCCCCGGCGGCATCACCCGCTGACGCAGCTCCTCCCCCGCACGCTGCGGGAGGCACGACGCAGGGCCCGGACCGACTCGGTCCGGGCCCTGCGTCGTGCTGCGGTGCAGCGGGAGGTCAGCGACCCTGGTTCGCCACCGCGGCGATGGCCTCGGCCGCGGCGTCGGGGTCGAGGTACGTGCCGCCCGGGTTCGTGGGCTTCAGCGTCTCCTCGTCCAGGTGGTAGACGAGCGGGATGCCGGTCGGGACGTTGATGCCCGCGATCGTGGCGTCGTCGACGTCGTCGAGGTACTTGATGATCGCGCGGATCGAGTTGCCGTGGGCGGCGACCAGGGTCGTCTTCCCGGCCTGGAGGTCCGGCACGATCTCGGCGTCCCAGTAGGGCAGCGCGCGGTCGAGCACCTGCTTGAGGGCCTCGGCGCGCGGGATGGGCTCGCCGGCGTAGCGGGCGTCCGTGTCCTGCGAGAACTCCGAGCCGAGCTCGATGTCCGGCGGCGGCACGTCGTAGGACCGGCGCCAGAGCATGAACTGCTCCTCGCCGTACTCGTTGAGCGTCTGCTTCTTGTCCTTGCCCTGGAGCGCGCCGTAGTGCCGCTCGTTCAGGCGCCACGAGCGCTTGACCGGGATCCACAGGCGGTCCGCGGCGTCCAGCGCGTAGTTCGCGGTGGTGATGGCGCGGCGCAGCAGCGACGTGTGAACGACGTCCGGGAGCACGTCGGCGTCGGTCAGCAGGGTGCCGCCCCGCTTGGCCTCCGCGACGCCCTTCTCGGAGAGCGCGACGTCGACCCAGCCGGTGAACAGGTTCTTGGCGTTCCATTCGCTCTCGCCGTGGCGGAGCAGAACGAGGGTGTAGGTCATGGGGTCCATCCTGCCGCACCCGGCGCGCGGACGTCGGGGGACGTTCGGCCCGCGGAACAACGGACGGCCCGCGGCGCGTTCGGGCTGGTATGCCGATCACCGGAGAGTACGAGCCGTCCACCGACACCCGGACCCGTGAGCAGGTGGAGCTGATCGAGAGCTCCGGCGGGACCCGCGGCACCACGATGCGCGGGATGCCCGTCGTCGTCGTCACGATGCTGGGCGCGAAGTCCGGCAAGGTCCGCAAGATCCCCGTGATGCGGGTCGAGCACGACGGGGTCTACGCGGTCGTCGCGTCCCTCGGCGGCGCCCCGAAGCACCCCGTCTGGTACCACAACCTGCTCGCGCACCCGCAGGTCGAGCTCCAGGACGGACCCGCGCGCGGCGAGTACACGGTCCGCGAGGTCACCGGGGACGAGCGCGCCCTCTGGTGGGACCGCTCGGTCGCGGCGTACCCCGACTACGCGGACTACCAGACGCGGACCGACCGGGTGATCCCGGTGCTGCTGCTGGAGCCGGTCCCGGCCTGACCGGGGTCAGCCGCGGGCGCGGCGCTCGGCGGCGAGGGCGTAGACCTTGAGCACCTGCTCGGCGGTCGCGTCCCAGCCGTACTGCTCCGCGACCCGGCGGGCCGCGGCGCGCCACGGGCCCCGGACCGCCGGGTCCGCGAGGGTGCTCGCCAGCACGTCCGCCCACACGGCGGGGTCGTGGCCGCGGACCTGTCGGCCCGAGACCCCGTCGTGCACCACGGACCGCAGACCGCCCACGGCGGACGCGACCACGGGGGTGCCGGCCGCCTGGGCCTCGACGGCGACCAGGCCGAACGACTCGGACCGCGACGGCATCGCCACCAGGTCCGCGGCGGCGAACCAGCGGGCCAGCTCGGTGCGCGACGCCGGCGGCCGGAACAGCACGTCCTGCTCGACGCCCAGCGCGACCGCGAGGGCCTGCAGCTCCCGCAGCGCCGCGGGTCGTCCGCTGGGGCCGCCGAGCACGACGAGCAGCGGTACCGGCCGGCCCGTCGCCCGGAGCACCCCGATGGCGTAGACCAGCACGTCGGGGGCCTTCAGCGGCTGCACCCGGCCGGCGAACAGCACCACGTCGCGGTCGACCGGCAGGCCGAGGTCGCGCCGCAGCGCCGCGCGGTCCCCGGCCCACGGCCGGAAGGTGCTGAGGTCCACGCCCGGCGCCACCACGTGCACCCGGGCCGGGTCCGCGCCGTACATCCCGACCAGGTCCTGGGCCTCCTCGGCGGTGCTCGCGACGAGCGCGTCCGCCGCGGAGACGACCTGCTCCTCCCCGATCACGCGCGTGGGCGGCTCCGGGCTGTCGCCGGGGGCCAGCGCGGCGTTCTTGACCCGCGCCATCGTGTGCATCGTGTGCACCAGCGGGACGTCCCAGCGCTCGGCGGCGAGCCAGCCGACCTGGCCGGACAGCCAGTAGTGCGCGTGCACGACGTCGAACCAGCCGGCCGGCCGGGTGGCCGCGTGCCGGACGACGCCCGCGGTGACGGCGCACAGCTGGGCGGGCAGGTCGTTCTTGTCCAGGCCCTCGTACGGACCGGCGGGGACGTGGTGCACGAGCACGCGGTCGTCGCCCGGGTCGAGCTCGACCGTGTCCGGGAGCGTCGAGGAGGTGGCGCGCGTGAAGATCTCCACGCCGGCACCGCGGCGGGCCAGCGCCCGGGACAGCTCGGCGACGTAGACGTTCATGCCCCCGGCGTCGCCGGTCCCCGGCTGGTCCCGCGGGGAGGTGTGCACCGACAGCATGGCGATGCGCTGCGGGTCGGACGGCACGACGGCTCCTGCGGGACGGGGGTGGACTGCTCCCCATTGTCGACCATCTGGACGGGGTCGCGCGCGGGACGACCGACCCCCGGGACGCCGGGACGGGCGGCGGATCAGGCCCGGGCGGCCCGGAAGTCCGCCTCGAGCTGCTCGAGCGAGCGGTCGCGGGTCTCCGGCAGCACGAACCGCACGAACAGCCACGACAGCACGTTCACGCCCGCGAACAGCAGGAACGTCCCGTTGACGCCGATCCCCGCGACCACGCTCGGGAAGAACCCGGAGATGATCGCGTTCGCCGTCCAGTTCCAGAACACGCTGAGCCCGATCGCGAACCCCCGGACCCGCAGCGGGAACAGCTCGGCCAGGATCACCCAGCAGGCCAGCCCGACGGACGACTGGTTGAACCCCACGAACAGCACCAGGAACGCCGTCACCGCGACCGACCGGCCCGTGCCCTCCGGCAGCGCCGCGGAGCTCAGCGCGATCAGCAGGTGCGACCCGATGATGCCGGTGAGCCCGACGAGCAGCAGCCCGCGCCGGGTCACCCGGTTGATGACGCGCAGGCCGATCAGCATGCCCAGCACCGAGAACACGCCGTTCAGCACGTTCGCGACCAGGGCCACGTCGCCGCTGAACCCGGACTGCCGCAGCAGCTGGGTGCCGTAGTACATGACCGCGTTGATGCCGCCGAGCTGGTTGACCACGGCCACGCCCACGCCGATCAGCACGAGCCGGCGCACCCACGGCAGCCGCAGCTCGGCCCAGCCGCCGTTCCCGCGCTCCCCCGCCGCCTGCTCGGCCTCGACCGCCGTGCGGACCTCCAGCAGCTCGGCGGCGGCGCGGCCCGGGTCGCGCACCTGGCGCAGCACCGCGAGCGCCTCGTCGTCGCGCCCGCGCGCCAGCAGCCAGCGCGGCGACTCCGGCATCCGCAGCATCCCGACGAACAGCGCGACCGCCGGCACCGCCTGGACGGCGAGCATGTACCGCCACACCCCGGGGTGGTCCGACCAGACGGTGCCGATCACCGCGTTGATGACGAACGCCGCGAGCTGCCCGACCACGATCGCGATCTCGTTGCGTCCCGTGATCGCACCGCGGCGCTCGGTGGGCGCCAGCTCCGCCAGGTAGACGGGCACGGTGACGGACGCCCCGCCGACGGCCACCCCGAGCAGGAACCGCACCACGGCCATGACCTCGAACGACGGCGCGACCACGCTGCCGACCGCGCCGAGGAAGAACACCACCGCGAGCGCCACGAGCGTCCGCCGCCGGCCGAGCCGGTCCGCGAGCCGACCGCCCAGCAGCGCGCCGATCGCGGCGCCGACCAGCAGGCTGCTGGTGACCAGGCCCTCGGTCGCGGGCGTGAGCCCCAGGTCGGCCACCATCGGGTCGAGCGCGCCGTTGATGACACCCGTGTCGTACCCGAACAGCAGGCCGCCGAACGTCGCGACGACCGTGATGACGTCGAGCCGGCGCAGGTGCGGGCCCGGCAGCATCGGAGGCAGGGGGCGGCGCGGGGCCGGTGCCGCCGAGGACGCGTCCACGGCGCTCACGCCGCGACGACGCAGGCCGGGGCCGGCAGCGCCACGGTGTGCACCACGGCGCCGTCGCGCAGGACCGTCAGGCTGTCGCCCACCTGGTCGGCGACGACGGTCCAGCCCTCCACGACGGCGAAGTGCCGCGGCCACGCGCCGGGCAGCGCGGTCTGACCGGCGGGCGCGAGCGTGCCGTCGGGGCCGGCGGCGAACGTCGCGAGCACGTCGGTGCCGCGCGTGGCGACCAGCACCCGGTCGCCCACCCGGTCGATGTGCGACGGCAGGGCCTGGCGCCCGGGGCCGGAGCCGTCCTCGGCGGCGGGCACGTGCTGGACGACGCGGCCGGTCGCGCGGGCGACGTCCCACGCCAGCACGGCGACGGTCACGTCCAGCTCGCAGGACACGTAGGCGATCCGGCCGTCCGCGGAGAACACCAGGTGGCGCGGTCCCGAGCCTGGTCGCAGCGTCGCCGCCACGCCGTCGTCGGTGAGGTGCCCGGTCTCCGGGTCACGGCGGTACCGGCGGATCTCGTCGGTGCCCAGGTCGCAGACCAGCACGTGCCCACCGCCGGGTGCCAGCGCCGCGGAGTGCGCGTGCGGGCCCTCCTGGCGGTCGGCGACCGGCCCGGATCCGGCGTGCCCGAGGACCTGCGCGGGACCACCGGGGGCGAGGCCGTCCGCGGTCCGGTCGAGCACCGCCAGGGTGCCCGACGAGTAGTTGGCGACGTACGCCGCGGGCGACGCCGGGTCGAGCAGCACGTGGCACGGGTCCGCGCCACCGCTGGCGACGGTGCCCAGCAGGTCCAGCGTGCGGCGGCCACCCGAGGCGCCGGTCCGGAACGCGGACACGGTGCCGTCGGCGTCCTCACCCACGGCGAGCAGCAGGTCCGCCTGCCGGTCGACGGCCAGGAACGACGGCGCGGGGGTGGCCACGACCAGCTCCGGCTCGCCGAGCCGGCCGGTGTCGGGGTCGAGCCCGACCCGCCAGATGCCCTCGCCGAGCCCGGCGGGGGTGCCCGCGCCGGCCGAGGGGTACGTCCCGATCCACAGGTCGCGCAGGTGCTCCGTCACGGCGAGGACTGTACGCAACCCGACCGACGGCCTCCACCCGCGGCGCCTGCGGGCGTGCGGGCCGCGCGTGCGTGGCGCCGAGATAGGACCGTCCCGGCGAGACAGGGCCTCCGGACGCCCTGTCTCGACGCGGAGGCCCTGTCTCGGCGCGCGGCCGGAGGGGCGGGGCGGGACGGGGCGGGGGGCGGGTGGGGGTCCGGGGTCAGGGGGTGGGGTCGAGCCAGTCGGCGGGGTCGTCGGCGACCGCGCGCAGCACGACCACCGCCGCGCCCGTCATCGCCGCGTACGGTCCCCCGGACGCGACACCCACCCCGGCATCGGCCCACGGGGCCGCGAGCACGCGCGACCGCAGCTGCGCGACCACCGCGTCGGTGAGCCACGGCGCCAGCGGCGCGTAGATGCCCCCGAGCACCACGTGGTCCACGTCGACCAGGTTGACGAAGTTCGCGAGCGCCACCCCGAGGGCGTCCCCGGCCGAGCGCAGGGCACGGGCGGCGCGCTCGTCCCCCGCGGCGGCGGCGTCCAGCAGCGTGTCGACGGGCTCCTCCACGTCGCGCCCGGCCGCGCGCAGCATCGCGTCCTTGCCGGCGTACTGCTCGAGGCAGCCGCGCGCCCCGCAGGTGCACCGCGGGCCCTGCTGGTCGACGACGGTGTGCCCGAGCTCGCCGCTCCAGCCGTGCCGGCCGGCGAACACCTCGCCGTCGAGCACGACGGCGGCACCGATGCCGACCTCGCCGGAGACGTAGAGGAAGCTGTCCCCCGCCGCGCCGGCGCGCACCTCGGCGCGGGCCGCGAGGTTGGCCTCGTTGGCGAGGCGGACGGACAGGCCGTCGACCTCCGGGTGCGCGGCGAGCAGGGCGACGACGTCCACGTCCCGCCAGCCGAGGTTCGGCGCGAGCCGCAGCGGGCCCGTGACGCGGTCCACGAGTCCGGGCAGCGCGAGGCACATCCCGGCGACGCGCGCCTCGGCGGGCAGCGCGGCGCGGACCTCCCCGACCAGGCCGGCGAGCAGGCCGAGCACCCGCGCGGGGTCGCTGTGCCGGAAGTCGCCCGCGGTGGTGCGGTGGGCCAGCACCCGCCCCGCGAGGTCGAGCGCCCGCACGCCGATGTAGTCGACGTTCACCTCGGCGCCCAGACCGGCGACGGTGCCCTCGGCGGGCACCAGCGGCACGGCGGGGCGGCCGGCGCGGGCCGTGACGACCGGGGGCAGCTCGGCGACCAGGCGGGCGCCGATCAGGAGGTCGACCAGCGCGGACACCGAGCCGCGAGTCAGCCCGGTGGCGGTCGCGACGTCCGCACGGGAGGGGGCGCTCGTCGCGAGGCCGCCCTCCCCCTCGGCGCCGGACGCCGCCGCGGCGGCCGGAGCCGCGGCGTCCAGCACGTGCCGCAGGACCAGCGCGAGGTTGTGCTCGCGGAGGCTGCCCTGCCGGGCCGGGGCGCGACGACGTGCGGCGGCGGGGGTGCTCCCGGTCGGCGTCACACGGTTGACCCTAGCCGCTCACCCCGATAAGTTCACTCGTAAGACAAACCTCGACGAGGAGTAGACGATGGTGCGCACCCCGACCCGTGACGACAAGTTCTCCTTCGGTCTCTGGACCGTCGGCTGGAACGCCCAGGACCAGTTCGGCTCCGCGAGCCGCCCCTGGCTCGACCCGGTGGAGTCGGTGCACAAGCTCGCCGAGCTCGGCGCCGCGCACGTGACGTTCCACGACGACGACGTGGTGCCGTTCGGCTCCGACGCCGCCGAGCGCGACCGCATCCTCGCCCGGTTCAAGCAGGCGCTGGCCGACACCGGCGTGACCGTCGAGATGGTCACCACCAACACGTTCAGCCACCCGATCTTCAAGGACGGCGCGTTCACGTCGAACGACCGCCGCGTGCGCCGCTACGGCCTGCGCAAGGTCATCCGGAACGTCGACCTCGCCGCCGAGCTCGGCGCCGACACGTTCGTGATGTGGGGCGGGCGCGAGGGCGCGGAGTACGACTCCGCCAAGGACCTCAACGCCGCGCACGACCGGTACGCCGAGGGCATCGACACCGTGGCGGCGTACATCAAGGAGAAGGGCTACGGCCTGCGCATCGCGATCGAGCCGAAGCCGAACGAGCCCCGCGGCGACATCCTGCTGCCGACCATCGGCCACGCGCTCGGCCTGATCGCCAAGCTCGAGCACGGCGACATCGTCGGCCTGAACCCGGAGACCGGCCACGAGCAGATGGCCGGCCTCAACTACACGCAGGGCATCGCCGAGGCGCTGTGGGCGGGCAAGCTGTTCCACATCGACCTGAACGGCCAGCGGTCCATCAAGTACGACCAGGACCTGGTGTTCGGCCACGGCGACCTGTTCTCGGCGTTCGCGACCGTCGACCTGATCGAGAACGGCTTCCCGGCCGGCGGCCCGCGCTACGACGGCCCCCGGCACTTCGACTACAAGCCCTCGCGCACCGAGGACTTCGACGGCGTGTGGGAGTCCGCGCGCGCCAACATGGCCACCTACCTGCTGCTGAAGGAGCGGGCGCAGGCGTTCCGCGCCGACCCCGAGGTGCAGGAGGCCCTGGAGGCGTCCGGCGTCCTCGAGCTCGCGCAGCCGACGATCGCCGAGGGCGAGACGCTGGCCGACCTGCTCGCCGACCGGTCGGCGTTCGAGGACTTCGACGTGGACGGCGTCGCGGAGCGCGGCTTCGGCTTCGTCCGCCTGAACCAGCTCGCGCTGGAGCACGCGCTCGGCGCCCGCTGACCGACCGCACCGCGCCGCGAGGTCGGGGGGTTCCACGTGGAACCCCCCGACCTCGCGGCATCCACCCCCACCTGAGCAGAGCAAGGACGCACCCTCATGGCCCTCGTCGCCGGCGTGGACTCCTCCACGCAGTCCTGCAAGGTCGTCGTGCGCGACGCCGAGACCGGGGCGCTGGTCCGCTCCGGCCGCGCGTCGCACCCCGACGGCACCGAGATCGACCCCCGGCACTGGTGGGACGCGCTGCAGACCGCGGTGCGGGACGCCGGCGGCCTGGACGACGTGTCCGCGGTCGCCGTCGGCGGCCAGCAGCACGGCCTGGTCGCGCTGGACGCCGACGGGGAGGTCATCCGCGACGCGCTGCTCTGGAACGACACCCGGTCCGCGCCGTCCGCCGACGACCTGATCGCGGAGCTCGGCGGCCCGCAGGCGTGGGCGGACGCGATCGGCTCCGTGCCCGTCGCGTCGCTCACCGTCACGAAGCTGCGCTGGCTGCGCGACCACGAGCCCGACGCGGCCGCCCGGGTCGCCGCCGTCGCCCTGCCGCACGACTGGCTGACCTGGCGCCTGGCCGGCCACGGCCCCGGCGGCGACCTGTCCGCGCTCACCACCGACCGTTCCGACGCCTCCGGCACCGGCTACTGGTCGCCGTTCACCGAGGACTACCGGCGCGACCTGCTCGCGCTCGCCCTCGGACGGGACGCCGACGGGATCGTGCTGCCGCGCGTCGTGGCTCCCGGCTCGGTCGCGGGGGTCGCGGGCGAGACCGGCCTGGTCCCGGCCGGGACGCGGCTCGGCCCCGGCGCCGGCGACAACGCCGCCGCCGCGCTGGGCCTCGGCATGGTGGCCGGCGACGTCGCGATCTCCATCGGCACCTCCGGCGTCGTCTCCGCGATCTCCGCCACGCCGACCGCCGACGGGTCGGGCCTGGTCACCGGGTTCGCCGACGCCACCGGCGCCTACCTGCCGCTCGCGTGCACCCTGAACGCCTCCCGGGTGCTGGACGCCGCCGCCCGGATGCTGGGCGTCGACCACGCCGGGCTGTCCGCGCTCGCGCTGTCCGCCCCCGCCGGCGCCGACGGCCTCGTGCTGGTCCCCTACCTCGAGGGCGAGCGGACCCCCAACAAGCCCGACGCCACCGGCGCCCTGCACGGGATGCGGCTGGCGAACACGACGCCGGCGCACCTCGCCCGCGCCGCGGTCGAGGGGATGCTGTGCGCGCTGGCCGACGGGCTCGACGCGCTGCGCGCGCAGGGCGTGCCGGTCGAACGAGTGCGGTTGATCGGCGGCGGCGCGCAGTCCGAGGCGGTCCGGCGGATCGCGCCCGCCGTGCTCGGCACCGCCGTCGGCGTCCCGACCCCCGGCGAGTACGTCGCGGACGGCGCAGCACGCCAGGCCGCCTGGGTCCTCGGCGGCGGCGCCGAACCCCCGATGTGGACCGCCGCCGCGGAGTCGACGACCTACGAGGCCGACCCGACGCCGGACGTCCGCGCACGCTACGCCGACGTCCGCGACCTCACGGCCACCCGCCCGTAGGCCCGGCGCCGGACGTGCGACGGCCCGGCACCCACCAGGGGTGCCGGGCCGTCGTGCGTGCTGCGGGGCGTCAGCCCTGCGCGGCCTCGTAGGCCTCGCGGATCTCGGCCGAGATGCGGCCTCGCTCGGAGACGTCGTAGCCGTTCTCCTTCGCCCAGGTGCGCACGGCACCGGCGTCGGAGGACCGGCGCGGACGGCTCGCGGCGCCGCTGGTGCCACGGCCCGAGGAGGACCGGCCGCCGACCTTGCGGGCGTGGCCGACCCAGGTGGCGAGCGCGTCACGGAGCTCGGCGGCGTGCGCGGTCGTCAGGTCGATCTCGTAGGAGACCCCGTCGAGCCCGAACGTCACCGTCTCGTCGGCGGTGCCGCCGTCAATGTCGTCGACAAGCAGGACCTGAACCTTCTGTGCCATTGTGTCGCCCTCCCGAGCTGTGTGGCCGCTACGCCCCCGTGCATCGATGGCGGCAAGGAACTGCGTTCCGCGAAAGGATGACACCATATCCGACCCGCGTCAAAGGCGACGCGATGAATCGGGAGATTCAGGAAGCGTTCTCCGTGCCATTCGTGCGCTCGGACTCGGCCGCTTCTGCAGCATCCATCCGCGCCAGAGCCGCGCGTTCCGTGCGATCCGCGTTCATGAGAGAACGGATCACCAGCCAGAAGATGAGCCCCACGCCGACCGACGGGAGCAGCGCCGCGAGCGCCGGTCCGATGTTCATGGCAGCCAGGGTACGCCGCGCGAATGGGCGGCCGGCTCAGGCCTGCGGCTTCACGAGCGGGAACAGGATCGTCTCCCGGATGCCGAGACCGGTCAGCGCCATGAGCAGGCGGTCGACGCCCATGCCCATGCCACCGGTCGGCGGCAGCGCGTACTCGACGGCGGCCAGGAAGTCCTCGTCGAGCCGCATGGCCTCGTCGTCGCCGGCGGCCGCGAGAATCGCCTGCGCCTCGAACCGCTGCCGCTGGATCACCGGGTCCACCAGCTCGGAGTAGGCCGTCGCGAGCTCGAAGCCGCGCACGTACAGGTCCCACTTCTCGACCTGGCCGCGGATGCTCCGGTGGTCGCGGGTGAGCGGGCTGGTCTCGACCGGGAAGTCGCGGACGAACGTCGGGGCGTGCAGGTGGTCACCGACCAGGTGCTCCCACAGCACCTCGACGAGCTTGCCGTGGCTCACGCGCTTCGGGTCGAGGGCGACGTCGAGCCGGTCGGCGATCCGCTGCAGGTCGGCGACCGACGTCTCCGGCGTGATCTCCTCGCCCAGCG
Source organism: Cellulomonas sp. NPDC058312 (assembly GCF_042880135.1). Classification (NCBI taxonomy): domain Bacteria; kingdom Bacillati; phylum Actinomycetota; class Actinomycetes; order Micrococcales; family Cellulomonadaceae; genus Cellulomonas; species Cellulomonas sp. NPDC058312. Next base: position 150,184 of record NZ_JBHVZE010000004.1, read on the forward strand.
CCTCCGACAGGGAGCCGTACATCGTCAGCTGCGCCCACCGGCCGCCGAGCTCGTAGTCCGCGCCGTCGGGCAGGACGATCGAGGTGGTGCCGAGGACGTCCTGGGCGGCGGTCTGCACGAGGTCCTGCGTGAGCGCGGCCATCGTGTCGTAGTCGCCGTAGGCCTCGTACGCCTCGAGCATCGCGAACTCCGGCGAGTGCGTGGAGTCCGCGCCCTCGTTGCGGAAGTTCCGGTTGATCTCGAACACGCGCTCCAGCCCGCCGACCGCGGCGCGCTTGAGGAACAGCTCCGGCGCGATGCGCAGGTACAGGTCGATGTCGAACGCGTTCATGTGCGTGACGAACGGCCGCGCCGCGGCGCCGCCGGGCTGCGTCTGCAGCATCGGGGTCTCGACCTCGAGGTAGCCCCGGCGGTGGAAGTTCTCCCGCAGCGAGCGCACCACGCCCGCGCGCAGGCGGACCGCGTCGCGCGCGGCCGGGCGCACGATGAGGTCGACGTACCGCTGGCGGACGCGCAGCTCCTCGGAGAGCTCCGGGGCCTCCTCGTCGCCCTTCGCGTACAGGTTCGGCAGCGGGCGCAGCGACTTCGCGGCGAGCTGCCAGGAGTCGGCCATCACGGAGAGCTCGCCGCGGCGGGACGCCACCACGACACCGTGCACGAACAGGTGGTCGCCCAGGTCGACGTCGGCCTTGAACGCCGCGAGCCGGTCCTCGCCGACGTTGGCGAGGCTGAGCATCGCCTGCAGGCGGTTGCCCTCGCCGTCCTGGAGCGTCGCGAAGCAGAGCTTGCCGGTGTTGCGCAGGAACACGACGCGACCGGCGACGCCGACCTCGTCCTCGGTCTCCTGACCGGGCTCCAGGTCGGGGTGCGCCGCGCGGACCGCCGCGATCGTGTGCGTGCGGGGCACGCCGACCGGGTACGGCTCGACGCCCTCGGCCAGCATCCGGTCGCGCTTCTCGCGACGGACCCGGAGCTGCTCCGGGAGGTCGTCTGCGGTCACGGGCGCGGCGGTCTGGGGCTCGGTCACCCGGCGATCCTATCGACCGGCCGCGCCCTCGCGGTTCACGCCTGGGCGCGCACCCCGGCCACGAGGTCGAGCGCCAGGTCGAGGATCGGCGACGAGTGCGTCAGGGCGCCCACGGACAGGTAGTCGACCCCCGTCGCGGCGACCTCCGCGGCCCGGTCCAGCGTCAGGTTGCCGGTCGCCTCGAGCTCCACGCGCCCGGTCCGCCCCTCCCCCGCGCGGACCGCCGCCACGGTCGCCGCCAGCACCGGCGTCGGCATGTTGTCGAGCAGCAGGAACCGGGCACCCACCGACACGGCCTCCAGCGCCTGCTCGGTGGTGTCGGCCTCGACCTGGATCGTGACGTCCGGGAACCGCGCGCGCACCGCCTCGACCGCCGCGGCGATCCCGCCGGCGGCGACCACGTGGTTGTCCTTGACCATCGCGACGTCGTGCAGGCCCATCCGCTTGTTCGTGCCGCCGCCGCGCCGCACCGCGTACTTCTCCAGCTCGCGCAGGCCCGGGGTGGTCTTGCGGGTGTCGAGCACCTGCGCGCCCGACCCGGCGAGCGCGTCGGCCCAGCGGCGGGTGTGCGTCGCGACCCCGGACGCCCGCGACGCGAGGTTGAGCGCCGTGCGCTCCGCGACCAGCAGCGCCTGCACCGGCCCGGAGAGCACCGCCAGGACGTCCCCGCGCCCGACCGCCGACCCGTCCGGCACCCGCAGCTCGACGGTGGCGGGGGCGAGACCGAGCCGGTCGCACACCTGCCGCAGCACCTCCGCGACGACGGGCAGCCCCGCGACGACGCCCGCCTCACGGGCCACCAGGTGCGCGACGCCCGGGACGTCGGGGTCGACCGTGGCCTGCGTGGTGACGTCCCTCCCGGGCGCGGCCCCCAGGTCCTCGTCGAGGGCGACGGCGACGGTCCGCACCAGCCACCCGGGGTCGAGGACGTCTGCCTGGTTCACGCCCCCACCCTAGTTCCGCCGCCCCGCCCCACCGGACCTCGCCCTGCCCCTGCCCCGCCCCGCCCGAGTGGATCCACCCGGGCCGACACACCCGCGAGTCGCGCGGGATGGATCCACCCGGGCCGGTGGCGGGGGGTGCGTCACACGCGGGATGGATCCACACGGGGCGGCACGCGGGCGCGTCGCGCGGGGTGGATCCACTCGGGGCGGGTGGGGGGTGGGGCGGGTGGGCGGGTGGGGGCCGGGGCCCGCGGGGTCCGTCAGGTCAGGGGGGTGGGGTGCTGGGTGAGGGTGCCGTCGGGGGCGAGGGTGGCCTCGACGCGCAGGAGCCAGGCGTCGTCGGTGTCGGGGTGGTCGCTGCGCAGGTGGCCGCCGCGGGTCTCGCGGCGGGTGGCGGCGGTGGCGGCGAGGACCGTCGCGACCTGGTGCACGTTGGTGGTCTCCCACTCGGCGACCTGCGGGCCGGCGACCGGCTGCGAGCCGTCGCCGTCGGGGGCGCGGTGCGCGTCGGTCCGGACGCCGGCGAGCGCGGCGGCGGCGGCGGCCAGGCCCGCGGCGGACCGGAGCACCCCGGCGCCGTCGGTCGCGATCCGCTGGATCCGGGACCGTGCGGCGCCGGCGACCAGGGCCTCGGCGCCGGGCCGTTCGACGGGCTCGGCGGGGCGCAGGGCACCGGACTCGACCCGGTGGGCGATGTTGTGGGCGGCACGGTGGGCGAACACCAGGCCCTCGAGCAGGGAGTTCGACGCGAGCCGGTTGGCGCCGTGCACGCCGGTGCAGGCGACCTCCCCGACCGCGTACAGGCCGGGCAGGGTGGACCGCCCGACGAGGTCGGTGACGACGCCGCCCGAGTGGTAGTGCTGCGCGGGGGCGACGGGTACCAGGTCCGTCGCCAGGTCGAGGCCGTGCTCGGCGAGCCGCTCGGCGATGGTCGGGAACCGGCGGCGCAGCCGGTCGGCGCCGAGGTGCCGGGCGTCGAGCAGCACGTGGTCGGAGCCGGTGCGGGCGAGCTGCCGGACGATGGCCTTGGCGACGACGTCGCGCGGGGCGAGCTCGGCGAGCGGGTGCACGGCGGGCATGAACCGGTGGCCGTCGGTGTCGACCAGGTGCGCGCCCTCCCCGCGGACGGCCTCGGAGACCAGGGTCAGCTGCCCCTTGGCGCCGGCACCGAGCCACAGGACCGTCGGGTGGAACTGGACGAACTCGACATCGCCGAGCGTCGCACCGGCCCGCAGCGCCGCGGCGATGCCGTCGCCGGTGGCCTGCACGGGGTTGGTCGAGGACCGGAAGACCTGGCCGATGCCGCCGGTGGCGAGCACCACCGCGGGCGCGAGCACGGCCCCGACGCCGTCCCGGCTGCCCGCGCCGATCACGTGCAGCGTGACGCCGCAGACGGGTCCGGGGCGTCCGTCGCGGCCGGGGGCGCCGGTGAGCACGTCGAGCACCAGCGCGTGCTCGATGACCTCGATGCCGGGGTCGGCCCGGACGGCCTCGAGCTGGGCGACCAGCGCCCGGGAGATCTCCGCGCCGGTGGCGTCGCCGCCCGCGTGCGCGACCCGGTCGGCGTGGTGGCCGCCCTCGCGGGTGAGGCTGAGCGCGCCGTCGGGCTCGGTGTCGAACACGGCGCCGCGCGCGACCAGCTCCCGCACCCGGGCGGGCCCCTCGGTGACCAGCACCTCGACGGCGCGCGGGTCGCACAGGCCGACGCCCGCGACGAGGGTGTCCCGCAGGTGGGCCGCCGGGGAGTCCGTGGGGGCGAGCGCCGCGGCGATCCCGCCCTGCGCCCACACCGTCGACCCGGAGACCAGCTCGCCCTTGGTGACCAGCAGGACCCGGGGCACGCGGGTGCGCAGCTCGAGCGCGGCGGTCAGCCCGGCGATGCCGGAGCCGACGACCACGGCGTCCGCGCGGGCGGTCCAGCCGGGGGCCGGGGCCGCGAGGCGGCGGGCGAGGCGGACGGTCACCGGTCGGCGCCCGCGTCCCGCCCGGCGTCCGTCGCCCCCGTCCCGGTCCCCGTGCGCGTCCCGGCACCCGCGCCCGGCCCGGCAGCCGTGCCCGTGCCGGCACCCGTGCCGAGGTCGTCGCGCACGCGCGGCGCGGCCGGCGGGGCCGTCGCCACGTCGTCCTGGACGAGCACGCGGCCCTCGTCGAACGGCACCCCGCTCGGGTGCAGCCCGGACGCGGCGGTCCAGGACTCCGGGACGGTGCCCGGGTCGTGGCCGGTGTCCATGATCCGGTTGTCGGCGTCCACCAGGACGACGTGCGGCTCGTAGGTGCGCGCCTCGGCGTCGGGGAGCATCCCGTAGGCGATGAGGATGACGACGTCGCCCGGGTGCACCAGGTGCGCGGCGGCCCCGTTGATGCAGATCTGCCCGGAGCCGGCCTCACCCGCGATGACGTAGGTGGTGAGCCGGGCGCCGTTGGTGACGTCGACGACGTCGACCTGCTGGCCGGGGAGCAGGTCCGCGGCGGCGAGCAGGTGCGCGTCCACGGTGATCGAGCCGACGTAGTGCAGGTCGGCCTGGGTCACGGTGGCGCGGTGGATCTTGCCGATCATCATCGGCCGGAGCAGCGAGCTCATCGCGGCCACCTCACGTCGGAGTTGTCGATCAGGCGGGTCGCGCCGACGGTCGCGGCGACGGCCAGCACGGCGGTGCCGGCGGCGGGCAGCTCCGGGACGTCCGCGAACGTCCCGGCGTCCACCAGCGCGACGTAGTCGGTGTCGACCCCGGCGGCGTCCAGCACCGTGCGGGCCGCGGCGCGCACCGCGGCGGGGTCGGCGCCGGCCTCCGCGGCGGCGCGCCCGGCGGCCAGGCCGCGGCTGAGGGCGAGTGCCTGCTCCCGCTCGGCGGCGGACAGGTAGACGTTGCGCGAGGACAGGGCGAGCCCGTCGGCGTCGCGGACGGTGGGCACGCCGACGACCTCGACCGGCACGTCCAGGTCCCGCACCATCCGGGACACGGCCACGAGCTGCTGGACGTCCTTGCGGCCGAACAGGGCGACGTCGGGCGCGGTGAGGTGCAGCAGCTTGAGCACGACGGTCAGCGCGCCGTCGAGGTGCCCGGGCCGGGTCGCGCCCTCGTAGACGGTGCCGACCGGTCCGGCGTCGACGCGCACCAGCGGGGGTCCGTCGGGGTAGACGACGTCCGGGCCCGGGGCGAACACCACGTCGGCGTCGCCGAGCAGGTCGCCCGCGGTGAGCCGCGCGAGGTCGCCCGGCAGGTCGCGGGGGTAGCGGTCGAGGTCCTCGGTGGGCCCGAACTGCAGGGGGTTGACGAAGATCGTCACGACCACGTGCTCGCCGCGGGCGCGGGCCTCGCGCACCAGCGCCAGGTGCCCGGCGTGCAGGGCGCCCATCGTCATCACGACGGCCCGCCGTCCCGTGCGGGCCGCGAGCGCCCGCTCGAGCTCCGCGCGGGTGCGCGCCACCGTGGGGGCACCCGTCCGTGCCTCGGTCATGCCTGGTCCTCCTGGTCGGCGCCGGGGGCGGACCCGCCGTCCCCGTCGCCCTCGTCGTCGTGCGCGCCGTGCACCGTACTCCCGTCCGGACCCGGTGCGTGAGCCGGGGCGTCCGGCTCCCCCGCGGCGAGCGCGTCCAGCAGCGCCTCGCCCTGGTCGGCGCGGAGCAGCCCGGCGGCGAGCGCGCGCCCCGTCGCCGCGCGGGACAGCGCCCGGTACGACGCCGCGACGTCGGTGGCCCCGGTCCGCACGCCGAGGCCGGTGAGCACGTCGAGGTGGTCGCGGACCGTGCCGGCGTCGCCGCGGCGCACCGGCCCGGTCAGCGTGGTCACCGCGCCGGTGCTGCGGTCGCCGGCGGCGCGGCCCTCCCCCGCGGCCGACTCCGCGCGCAGGGCACCGTCCAGCGCGGCGGACAGCAGGGGCCGCAGCACGGCACCCGGGTCCGCGACCCCGGCGTCCGCGAGCGCCTGCCCGGCCTGCGCGACCAGCGCCACGAGGTGGTTCGCGCCGTGCGCGAGTGCCGCGTGGTACAGCGGCCGCACGGCCTCGTCGAGGACGACCGGCTCACCGCCCATCTCGACCACCAGCGCCTGCCCGATCGGCAGCACCGGCGTCGGCGCGGTGACCGCGAACGTGCAGCCGACCAGGCGCGACAGGTCCAGCGACGTGCCGGTGAACGTCATCGCCGGGTGCAGCGCGACCGGGATGACGCCCGCCGCGCGCGCCGGGTCGAGGACGGCGGTGCCGTACCGCCCGGCGGTGTGCACGACGATCTGCCCCGCCTGCCACGCCCCGGTCGCGGCGAGGCCGGCCACCAGGTCCGCGAGCGCGTCGTCGGGGACCGCGAGCAGCACGAGCTCCGCGCGCCGCACGACCTCGGGCACCGGCAGGACGGGCACGCCGGGCAGCAGCGCGTCGGCGCGCTCCAGCGACTCCTGCGACACCGCGCTGACGCCGACCACCGGGTGGCCGGCCGCGCGCAGCGCGCTGCCGAGCACGGCGCCGACCCGGCCGGCGCCCACGACGCCGATCCCCAGGCGCGTCACGAGCGACGCATCCACTGCTCGGGGCCGGCGCCGGCCCGGGCGGTGCGGGCGCGGCTGGCCTGCTCGTCGAGCAGGCCGGCGGCGACGCGCGCGTCCAGGTGCGCGACGGCCGGGGACACCGGACCCGCGGTGGACTGCAGCTGGAACGACGCGAGGCCGAGCCGCCGCTGCCACGGGCCCTGGGCGAGCGTGAGCGACTGGGTCCGCTCGTGCGGGACGACGACGAGCCGCCGGATCAGCACCCCGGAGCGCAGCACCAGGGCGCGCTCGGTGACGCTCACGCCGTGCCGCCGCCAGCCGATCGGGTCGAGCCACCGCGAGCGCCGCGGGGCGACCGCCCAGTCGTCGGCGGCCTCCCGGCCGGACAGCCCGGCGTCGACCAGGGCGCGCGGGTCCGCGGTCCCGAGGTCGGGCAGCACCAGCCAGAGCGCCAGCAGCGCGTCCTCGCGGGTGCCCACCGGCAGCAGGACGTTGGCGGTGTCGGCCTGGTCGCCGTCGGAGCCGTACCCGGCGACGTTCACCTCGACCCGCCACCAGTCCGGGCCCCGCCACAGCAGGCCCTGGGTGATCTGGACCGCCTGAACCCGCCCCGGGGGCACGGTCTGCGCGCGGGACTCCGTCAGCCCGTGCCGCAGGCGGATGCCGTCGGGCGAGATCGCGGCGCGGAAGTTCGCGCCCCGGTTGAACCGGGTCCAGGTGTACGACGCGACGCCGAGCAGTCCGGGCAGGACCGCGAACGCGGCGCCGAGCTCCCCCGACGACGCGACGACCACGACGAGGACGACCACCAGCACGAGCAGCCAGATCGTCGCCGACGACCGCAGCGTCGCGCCGACCAGCCGGCCGACCGGGACCTCGTAGACGGGCTGCTCGGGCGCGACCGGCGCGGGGGCGTCCCAGTCGTCCTCGGGCGCACCCGGCGCGGGGACGGGAGCACCCGGGGTGAGGTCCGACGCACCCGGGGCGAGGTCCGGCGCACCCGGCGCGGGGACCAGGCCGGTCGGGGCGTGCGGGACCGCAGCGTCGACGACGTGCCCGTCGGGGGCGGCGGCGGCCGGCGCTGCCGCGGGCCGGCGCCCGCGGTGCACCCCGGCGGCGCGCGCCAGCAGCTCGGCGCGCAGCTGCTCGGCCTCGGCCTCGCGCAGGAACGCCAGCGACACCGCGGAGCCCGCCCCTCCCGCGACCTCGAGCCGCAGCTCGGACAGCCCCAGGATGCGCGCGAGCAGCGGCTGGACGACGTCCACGGCCTGCAGCCGGTCGAGCCGGGCCTGCCGCTGCTGGCGGAACAGCACGCCGGTGCGCAGGTGCACGGCGTCGTCGGTGACGGCGTACCGGGTCATCCGCCACGCGACCGCGGAGTAGCCGAACCCGATGAGGGCGACCACGACGACCGCACCGACCACGAACAGCCACACCTGCGCGCCGAGCACCTCGGCGAGCTCACGCACCTCGTCGGCGGCGTTCCACGCGATCACCGCGAGCACCGCGGCCAGGACCTTCCAGCCCTTCACCGCGGGTGTCACGGGGTGCATCCGCCGCCACTCGAGCCCGTCGGTCGGCGGCTCCGGCGCGGGGGCCGCGGGGACGGCGGCGGGCTGCTCGCCGGTCACAGCCCCGCCAGCCGGGCCTCGCCGCGCGACGCGAGCTGGTCGCGCAGCCGCGCGGCCTCCGCGGTCGGCAGGCCGTCGATCGACGCGTCGGTGCCGGGCGACGCCGTGTGCAGCTGCACGGACGCGATCCCCAGCCGGCGGGCCAGTGGCCCGGCCGAGACGTCGACGTACTGCATCCGGCCGTAGGGCACCACGACCATCGACCGGAACAGGATCCCCTTGCGGAGCAGCAGGTCGTCGGCGCGCTCGGCGTAGGCCATCGCCCGCACCTGGCGCGGCACCAGCCACGCGGTCCACGCGGTCAGCAGCGCGACGCCCACGGCACCGAGCCACAGCCCGAGGATGCCGGTCAGCGCCGCGGCGACCACGAGACCGACCAGGGGGACGGCCAGCCAGGAGACGCCCGAGATCAACCGGGCGGTCGCCAGCCGCCGGGACACCGGCGTCCAGACGACGCCGGCCGGCTCGAACGGCTCGCTCTCCCGGACCGGGGCGGACGCCGGGGCGGCGGACCCGGGTGCGGCGGGCACCCCGGGCACGACGGGTGCGGCAGGTGCGACGGGTCCGACGGGTGCGGCAGGTGCGACGGGTCCCGCTGCCGGCACCGCCGGGGAGTCGGGCTGCGGCTGGGCGACGTCACCGTCGGGCGTGGTCATGCGGCCATCCTTCCACCGCGGACCGACCTCGCGCGGCCTCGAGGTCCCGGGCGACCCGTCCCGAGAGGCCGGTCAGCCCGCCGCAGCGTCCGGGGCGGTGCCGGGGTGCGGGTCGGGGCGCGGCTCGGTGGCGTCCGGGTCCTCGGGCGGCGGGACGCGGCACATCCACTCCACGACCAGACCGGTCGCCGCCAGCAGCAGCGCGCCGACGACGGCCAGGCCCGCGGACCCCGCGCGGTCGCGCTGGGCCTCGATGGCGAGGTCCCCGACCACGTCGAGCACCTGCGCCGCGTACCAGCCCGCGAGCAGCGCGCCCGTGTAGCACGACGCCTTCGCGAGCACGACGGTGCGCGCGGCGCGCACGGGGTCGAGCGTCGGGTGCTTGCCGCGCAGGTACTGCCGCACCGACCAGCCCATGCCGAGGACGACCGCGGCGATGAGGACCAGCACGGCGACCATCGGCCACGGCACCTGCGGCAGGGTGAGGCCGCGGCTGCCGAGCACGCGGACGAGCAACCACCCCGCCCCGGCGGCGAGCACCGCGATCAGGACCAGGGTGCGGACCCGGGTCCGCTGCATCAGGGGGCCCCCCGGTCGAGCGGGTCGTACCGGTCGCCGGGAACGCCCGGGCCGGTGCCGACGTCCAGCGGGGCGTCGAGAGGCCCGTCGAGGGGCGCGTCCAGCGGGGCGTCGAGCGGTGCGTCCAGCCGCGCGCCGTCCGGGGCGCCCGCGGCGGCGTCGGCGTCGTGCTGCGCCGCCGGAACGGGCGCGGTCAGCCAGTCGAGCGCGAGCCAGCGCACCCCGTCGCGGTCGGGCGCGGTGGCGGCGAGGACGGAGACGGGTCCGCCGCCGAGCCCGTGCAGCACGGCGTCCGGGCGCACCTGCGCCCAGGGCTGCAGGACGAAGGCGCGCTCGTGGGCCCGGGGGTGCGGCAGCTCGAGGTCGTCGGTCACGGCCGAGACCTGCCCGTAGACCACGATGTCGACGTCCAGGGTCCGCGGCCCCCAGTGCACGGTGCGCTCCCGGCCGTGCCGCCGCTCGACCTCGGCGGTCGCCCGCAGCAGGTCGCGGGGCGACAGCGTGGTGCGGGCGATGACGACGGCGTTGAGGAAGTCGGGCTGGTCCGGCCCGCCGACGGGGGCGGTGCGGGCCAGCGCCGAGACGTCCAGCACCTCGATGCCGGGCGACTCCGCGAGGTCGGCGACCGCGTCACGGAGCGTGTCCTGCGCGGCCCCGAGGTTCGAGCCGATCGCGAGGACGACCTCCACGGGCGCGTCGGGCGCGGTGTCGAGGGCGTCCTGGACCAGCTCGACGTCGACCACCTCGTCGGACGCGTCCTCGGGCGCGCGGTCGGGGACGACGCGGTCCCCGACGGGCGGCGCGGGCGCCTCGGCGACGGCGTCCGACCCGGGCGCCGCGAGCAGCGCGCCGAGCGGCAGCACCGCGGTGGCGGCCGCGTCGGACACGGGCGGCACGGGCACCGGCGCCTCGGGACCGGACGACAGCGGCACCGACGCGACCGGCACCGGCGGCACCGGCACCGCGGGCAGCGGCTCGGACGGCGCTGCCGCGACCGCCGGCACCGACCCGCTGCCGCCCTCCGGCACCCAGCGCGGGGCGTCGGCGGGCACGGGCTCGGCGGCGGGCAGGCGGGTGCGGTCGCGGCGGACCTCGACCACGACGTCGCCGAACGGCACGGTGATGGGCGCCTGCGGCTTGTGCACGGCGACGTCGACGGCCTGCACCTGCGGGTACGCGAGCACGGTCGCGGCGATCCGCTCCGCGACGGTCTCGATCAGGTCGGCGGGCTCGCCGGCGAGCACGGTGACCACCTGCTCGGCGAGCGTGCCGTAGTTCAGCGTGTGCGCGAGGTCGTCGGTCGCGGCGGCCCGACGGGTGTCGAGGTGCACGACGACGTCGGCGACGAAGGTCTGCCCCTCGCGCCGCTCGTGCGCGAACACCCCGTGGTACCCCGTGGCACTCACGCCGGTCAGCCGCACCCGGTCCAGGCGCTGACCGCCCTGGCCCCGCACGTCCTCGTCGCTCATCGGTCGTCCTTCCCGGACGGCGTCGCCGTCCACCGGGCCGCGACGCGCACCGCGTCGGCCGTTCCCCGCACCTCGTGCACCCGCACGCACCAGGCTCCCGCCGCCGCGGCCAGCGCGGACACCGCGGCCGTGGCCCCGTCGCGCCGGTCGGGGGGCGCGGGCGTCCCGTCAGGCCCGGCCAGCAGGTGGCCGAGGAACCGCTTGCGGGACGCGCCCACCAGCACCGGGAACCCGTCGGCGACGAGCTCCGGCAGCCGGGCGAGCAGCGGCCAGTTGGCCGCACCGGGCTTGGCGAACCCCAGCCCGGGGTCCAGCACGACCTGGTGGTCCGCGACCCCGGCGGCCCGGAGCTCGGCGACCCGGTCCGCGAGCTCGCGCCGCACGTCGGTGACCACGTCGTCGTAGGTGGCGAGCGTGTCCATCACGTCGGCGTGCCCGCGCCAGTGCATCGCGACGTACACGACCCCGGTCCGGGCCACGACGTCGCGGATCTCCGGCTCGGCGAGTCCGCCGGACACGTCGTTGACCACGACCGCCCCGGCGGCGACGGCCGCCGCGGCGACCTCGGCCCGCGTGGTGTCCACGGACACGGCCGCACCGCGTCCGGCGAGCTCGCGCACCACCGGCAGCACGCGGTCGAGCTCCTCGGCGACGGGCACGCGCTCCGCGCCGGGCCGCGTGGACTCCCCGCCGACGTCGAGCAGGTCGGCGCCGTCGGCCAGCAGCGCGAGGCCGTGCGCCACCGCGGCATCGGGGGCGAACCACCGGCCCCCGTCCGAGAACGAGTCCGGGGTGACGTTCACGACGCCCATGACCAGCGTCCGGCCGGACTGGCCGGCGGCGGTCAGCGCGGTCGGGAGCGGCGAGGGGGGACGCACGTCGTCAGCCTAGGGGGTCGTCGGGACCGGTCGGGAGGCCGGTCAGCGCCCGATGACGAGGCTCATCGCCTCGGCCCGGGTGGCGGGGTCGCGCATCTGCCCGCGGACCGCGGAGGTCACGGTGTGCGACCCGGGCTTGCGGACGCCGCGCATCGACATGCACAGGTGCTCGCACTCGACGACGACGAGGACGCCGCGCGGCTGGAGCACCTCGACGAGGGCGTCGGCGATCTGCCCGGTCAGCCGCTCCTGCACCTGCGGCCGGCGCGCGTACACGTCGACGAGCCGCGCGAGCTTGCTCAGCCCGGTGACCTGCCCGCCCGGCCCGGGGATGTAGCCGACGTGCGCGACGCCGTGGAACGGCACGAGGTGGTGCTCGCAGGTGGAGTACACCTCGATGTCCTTGACCAGGACCATCTCCTCGTGGCCGATGTCGAAGCTCGCGCTCAGCACCTCGGCCGGGTCCTGCCGGAGGCCCGCGAAGATCTCCTGGTACGCCCGGGCGACACGCGCCGGGGTGTCGCGGAGCCCGTCGCGGTCCGGGTCCTCGCCGACCGCGAGCAGCAGCTCGCGGATCGCCGCCTCGACGCGCGGCGCGTCGTACGCGGGCACGTCCCGCGGGGCGCGGTCCTCGGGCACGGTCAGGCGTCCGGGGTCTGGTTCGGCGGCACCTCGACGACGCCCACGGCGGGGTGCTCGTCCTTGGCGGCCGCGGCCTCGTCCTGCGGGACGACCGGGTGGCCGTTCTGCTCGGCCTGCTCGGCGGGGGTGAGCACCGGCGGGCGGTGCGACACGGCGCGCTGCTCGCTGGACAGCCACACCTCGCGCGGCGGGCGCTTGGTGATCGGCTCGAAGATCGTGGCGAGCTCGGCCTGGTTCAGCGTCTCCTTCTCGAGGAGCTCGAGGACCAGCGCGTCGAGGACGTCGCGGTACTCGACGAGGATCTCCCACGCCTCGGTGTGCGCGGCGTCCATCAGCCGGCGCACCTCGACGTCGACCGTCGCGGCGACCGACTCGGAGTACTCGCGGCCGTGGCCCATGTCGCGGCCCATGAAGACCTCGCCCGAGTCCTGCCCGAGCTTGACCGCGCCGACCTGCTCGCTCATGCCGAACTGCGTGACCATCTTGCGGGCCGTCGCCGAGGCCTTCTCGATGTCGTTGCTGGCGCCGGTGGTGGGGTCGTGGAACACGAGCTCCTCGGCGACGCGGCCGCCCATCGCGTAGGCGAGCTGGTCGAGCAGCTCGTTGCGCGTCGTGGAGTACTTGTCCTCCGTGGGCATGACCATCGTGTAGCCGAGGGCGCGGCCGCGCGGCAGGATCGTCACCTTGGTCACCGGGTCGGTGTACCGCAGCGCCGCCGCGACCAGGGCGTGGCCGCCCTCGTGGTACGCGGTGATCTTCTGCTCCTTGATCTTCATGACCCGGGTGCGCTTCTGCGGGCCGGCGATGACGCGGTCGATCGCCTCGTCCAGCGCGCGGTTGTCGACGATCTGCGCGTTGGAGCGGGCGGTCAGCAGCGCGGCCTCGTTGAGCACGTTCGCCAGGTCCGCGCCGGTGAAGCCCGGCGTGCGGCGGGCGACGGCCTCGAGGTCGACGTCGGTCGCCATCGGCTTGCCCTGCGCGTGCACGTGCAGGATCCGCTCGCGGCCCTTGAGGTCGGGCGCCTCGACGGAGACCTGCCGGTCGAACCGGCCGGGGCGCAGCAGCGCGGGGTCGAGGATGTCGGGGCGGTTGGTCGCCGCGATGAGGATGACGTTCGCGTTGACGTCGAAGCCGTCCATCTCGACCAGCATCTGGTTGAGGGTCTGCTCGCGCTCGTCGTGCCCGCCGCCCATGCCGGCGCCGCGGTGCCGGCCCACGGCGTCGATCTCGTCGATGAAGATGATCGCGGGGGCGTTCTCCTTGGCCTGCGTGAACAGGTCGCGGACGCGGCTGGCGCCCACGCCGACGAACATCTCGACGAAGTCCGAGCCGGAGATCGAGTAGAACGGCACGCCCGCCTCGCCGGCGACCGCACGGGCCAGCAGCGTCTTGCCCGTCCCGGGCGGCCCGTACAGCAGCACGCCCTTGGGGATCTTGGCGCCCACCGCCTGGAACTTCGCGGGCTCGGAGAGGAACTCCTTGATCTCCTGCAGCTCCTCGACGGCCTCGTCCACGCCGGCGACGTCCGCGAAGGTGACCTGCGGCGACTCCTTGGACACGAGCTTCGCCTTGGACTTGCCGAACGACATCACTCGCGAGCCGCCACCCTGCATGGACGACATCAGGAACCAGAACAGGCCCAGGATGATGACGAACGGCAGCACGAGCGTGAGCAGGCTCGCCCACCACGACTGCTGCGGGACGTCCGAGGTGTAGCCGCCCTCGGGGTCGGCGTCCGCGATCGCCTCGACGACCGACGGGCCCTGCGGCGCCACGTAGAAGAACTGGACGCTCTTCCCGAGGTTCTCGTCGTCCTTGACGAAGTCGTCGGCCAGCGTGAGGTCGACGCGCTGCGACCCCTCGGTGATCTTGGCCTGCTCGACCTTCCCGTCCCGGATCAGCTCGAGGCCGTCGGAGGTGTCGATCCGCTGCACGCCCGAGGACATGAAGGCGCTGGCGCCGATCCACAGGATCACGACGGCGACGATGATCCACAGGACGGGTCCGCGGGTGAGGCGCTTGAGAGTCATGGGCAGACGGGGGCGTGCCCCCTCGTCCCTCCGGTCGCAGGGGTGGAGGTTGTGAAGTTACACGCTGGACCTGGGCCGCAGCGGGTCTGTTCGCCCAGGGCTGGACCGCCCCGCGCCGCCGGACCCGTCAGGACGAGTAGACGTGCGGCGCGAGCGTCCCGACGAACGGGAGGTTGCGGTACTTCTCCGCGTAGTCCAGGCCGTAGCCGACGACGAACTCGTTCGGGATGTCGAAGCCGACGTAGCGGACCTCGACCTCGACCTTCGCGGCGTCGGGCTTGCGCAGCATGGTCGCGATCTCGACCGAGGCCGGGCCCCGGCTGCGCAGGTTCGCCAGCAGCCAGGACAGCGTGAGGCCGGAGTCGATGATGTCCTCGACGATCAGCACGTGCCGGCCGGTGAGGTCGGCGTCGAGGTCCTTGAGGATGCGCACCACGCCCGAGGACTTGGTGCCGGAGCCGTAGGACGACACCGCCATCCAGTCCATCGCGAGCGGGGTGCTGATCCGGCGGGCCAGGTCGGCCATCACCATGACGGCGCCCTTGAGCACCCCCACCAGCAGCACCTCGCGGCCCGCGTAGTCGGCGTCGATCTGCGCCGCGATCTCGTCCAGGCGGGTGCCGAGCTGCTCCTCGGTCAGGAGCACGCGCTCCAGGTCCCGGCCCATGTCGTCCGCGTTCACCGCTGCGGTCTCCCTCGTGGTCTCGCTCGTGCTCGCTGGTGGTCCCGCCCCCCGCGACCGGCTGGTCCGCGCGGCCTCGGGCACGCCGCTCCCGGTCAGGTCGACGGGGGTTCGACGCGCAGCGCAAGCCTGCCACACGTCCGCGACGCGCCCACCCGGCCGGGCAGGTGCAGCGGGCCCTGACCGTGCCAGTCGACGACGAGGCCCGCGAGGGCGCGCACGTGCTCCCGCGTGACGGCGCCCGGAGGCGCGCCCGCCAGCACCGCCGCGGACCGCAGCACCCGTCCGAGCAGCGCCGCGGGCGCCGTCTCGAGCGCGGCCACGTCGAGCAGCACGGCACCGTCGGCCGGCACGGCCGACCCGGGGGCCGTCGGCACGGGCGCGCCGGCCGCCGCCGGCACGGCCGCACCCGCCGCCGCCGGCACCAGCGCCCGCCGCAGCAGCTCCGCCGCGAGCGCGTCGAGGGCGTCCGCGTCCTCGCGCAGCAGCGCGGCCGTCCGGGCCAGGGCGGCCGCGACCCCGGGGCCGAGCTCGCGCTCCAGCACCGGCAGCACCCGCGTGCGCACCCGCGACCGCTGCGGGGCCGTCGGGTCGTCCTCGGCCGGGGCGTTGGTCGGGTCGTGCCAGGGGTCGAGCCCCTGCGCCGCGCACGCCGCGACGGTCGCGGCCCGCGGCACGGTCAGCAGCGGCCGGCGCAGCAGCCCGCGCACCGGGGCCATGCCGGCCAGCGACCGGGCCCCGGACCCCCGCGCGAGCCCGAGCAGCAGGCCCTCCGCCTCGTCGTCGCGGGTGTGCCCGACCAGCACCGCGGCGGCGCCGAGCCGGGTGGCCGCGTCGTCCAGCGCGGCGTACCGGGCGTCCCGGGCCGCGGCCTCGGGCCCGCCCGCGCCGGCGACGTCGACCCGCACCACCTCGACCGGGTCGAGGCCGAGCCCCCGGCACGCCGCCGCGGCGCGCGCGGCGACGGCGTCGCTGCCCGGCTGGAGCCCGTGGTCGACCACCACCGCGCCGACCCGCCAGCGCCGGCGGCCACGTCGGGACGCCACGAACGCGGCGCCGGCCGCGAGCGCCAGGGAGTCGGCGCCGCCCGAGCACGCGACCAGCACGAGCGCGCCCTCGGGGACGTCGTCCAGCGCGGCCTCGACGGCGCCGCGGACCTGCGCGACCGCGGGGTGCGGGCCGGCCACGTCAGCCGTGCACCCGGCGCACCCAGGCGGCCGGCTCGGCGATCTCGGCGGCGGTCGGCAGCACGTCCCGGCCCGCGAACACCGCGTTCAGCCCGTCGGTGCCCACCGCGCGGCGGACGGCGCGCACGAACCGCGCGCCGTCGCGGTACTGCGCGAGCTTGACGTCGGTGCCGAGCACGGCCCGCAGCACCCGGCGCATCCCGCCGGCGCCACCCCCGCCCTGGGCGCCACCGTGGGCGCCACCGCGGGCGCCACCGCGCCGGGCCTCGAACCGGCGGCGGATCCGGCGCACCGACGGCACGACCGCGCGCCCGACCGCGTCCATCGTCACGTCCGCGTGCCCCTCGAGCAGGGCCATCACGGCACCGACCTCGTCCAGGACGACGCGCTGCCGCGGGTCGAGCAGGTCGACCAGAGACCGGGGCAGCACGGACCGGCCGCCCCGCGCGGACCGGTCGCCCCGCGCGGACCGACCTCCCCGCTCCTCGGCCAGCAGCGTCCCGACGCGGTCGGCGAGGTGCTGCGCCAACCAGGGCGCGGCGGCGAACTGCTGCGCGTGCGTCTGCTCGTGCAGCGTCACCCAGAGCCGGAAGTCCGCGGCGTCCACCCCGAGCGCGCGCTCGACGACGAGCACGTTCGGCGCGACGAGCAGCAGCGTGCCGCGGCCCGCCCACGGGTCGTACTGCCCGAGCACCGCGCCGGACAGCAGCCCCAGCACCCCGGCGACCTCCCCCGCGCCCGCCGCCCCGCGCAGCCCGCGCCGCTCGGGCACGCCGATCCGGCCGGTGAGCGCCGCGAGCGAGCGGACGTTGGCACGTGCCCACGAGGACCGGTCGACCACGCGCACGTCCAGGTCGCGCGCCGGCGGCCCGAGCCGGGTGATCCGCGCGACGTGCTCGGCGGCGACCGGGGCGGCCGCGCGGAGCGCCGCGACGACGTCCTCGCGCTCGGCGCGCGTGGCGACCGGCCCGGGCCGCACCGCGCGGGCGGCGAGCCGGGCGGCCAGGTCCCAGTCGACGGCCGGCTGCACCCGACCACCGTAACCAGGCCGGGCGACGGGGTCGGTCACCCCCGGCAGCCGCACCCCGCCAGCGCGGTGACGAACCCGTCGATCGCCTGCCGCGGCTGGTACTGCCCGACGGCGCCGGTCTGGTCGGCCATCACGACGAACAGCAGCAGCCGGCCGTCGGCGTCGAGCACCGACCCCGCGAGCGAGGTGACGCCGGCGAGGCTGCCGGTCTTCGCGCGGACCAGGCCCGCGCCGGCGCCGTCCCGGAACCGGTCGGTGAGGGTGCCGGTCAGGCCGCCGACGGGCATGCCCGTGCCGATCTCGCGGAGCTCGGGGTGCGCGGGGTCGACGACCCGCTCCAGCAGCCCGAGCAGCAGGTCCGGGGGCAGTGCGGAGCCGTCGGCGAGGCCCGAGGCGTCCGCGAGCGCCGCGCCGGTCGTGGGGACGCCCAGGGTGCCGACGGTCCGCAGCACCGCCTGGGTCGCGCCCTCGAAGGAGCCGGGCAGGTCGAGGTCGAGCGCGACCATCCGCGCGACGACCTCCGTGATCGTGTTGTCCGAGGTGTCGAGGAAGTACTGGGTCACCTCGGACACCGGCGCGGACGACACCACGCCGAGCACGTCGCCGGTCGCGGGCTCGCGCACCCGCGTCGGGGTGCCGGTCACGGTGATGCCGACCTCCCCGAGGCGCGCGGCGAGCTCGGTGGCGGCGTGCATCGCCGGGTCCGTGCGGCGCGGCGGGTACTCGCCGGCGGTGATCTTGGCGATGTCGACCGCGACCGGCGCGACCGGGGCGACGAACCCGTTGGACAGGTCCGAGGGGCTCCAGCCCGGCGAGACCGACGGCCCGCTGAACAGGGTGTCGTCCAGCGCGAGCGTCACGGTGTCCCGGCCGACGAGCCGCAGCTGCAGCGCGACCTGCGCCGCCAGGTCGGCGAGCCCGGCGCGCCCGTTGACGGCCGCGGGGTCGCCGGTGCCGGCCGCGAGCATCATGTCCCCGCCGCCGACCAGCACGATCTGGTCGCCCGCGCCCTGGCGGACGGTGGTGTCGAACGTCCGGTCCGGGCTGAACCGGGTGAGCGCCGCGACGCCGGTGACGAGCTTCGCGGTGGACGCCGGGGTCCGGGCCTGCTCGGGGGCGTTCGCGGCGAGCACGTCGCCGGTGAGCGCGTCGGCGACGACCACGCCGACCGTGGGGCCGACCCGCGGGTCGGTGACGAGGCCCTGCACGAGCGCCTGCACCTGCGCGGCGCCCGGTGTCGCCGCCGCGGCGTCGAGCTCCGGCAGGACCGTCGCCGACGTCCGGACCGTGCTCGCCCCGGGGGCGGTCGGGAACGGGGCCGCCGGCGCGGGCTCGGGTGCGAGGGTCACCACGCCGGGCACGACGTCGTAGGCGTCGGCGGTGACGTACGCGCCTCCTGCCAGCACCAGCACCAGCGCCGTCACGCCCACCGCCCGGCCCGCGCCCGCCACCGGACCACCCGCTTCCGCACTCTCGTCGGCGTCGCACGCCCGCCGCGCGTCGTCCGTGCGTCACACTAGGGGCTGGAGAGCGGTGTGCCGGCACCTGGCACGCCGTCGTGAGCAGCTGCCCGCCACGGCCTCGGCCGGGCGGCGACGAAGGAGCGGGTGTGGAGTTCGACGTCACGATCGAGATCCCGAAGGGCCAGCGGAACAAGTACGAGGTGGACCACGCCACCGGCCGCATCCGGCTGGACCGGATGCTGTTCACCTCGACCCGCTACCCGGACGACTACGGCTTCATCGACGGCACCCTCGGCGAGGACGGCGACCCGCTGGACGCCCTGGTCCTGCTCGAGGAGCCGACGTTCCCGGGCTGCCTGATCCGGTGCCGCGCGCTCGGCATGTTCCGGATGCGCGACGAGGCCGGCGGCGACGACAAGGTCCTGTGCGTGCCGACCGGTGACCAGCGCGCCGCGTGGCGCCAGGACATCGACGACGTGTCGGACTTCCACCGCCTCGAGATCCAGCACTTCTTCGAGGTCTACAAGGACCTGGAGCCCGGCAAGTCCGTCGAGGGCGCGCACTGGACCGGCCGCGCCGAGGCCGAGGCCGAGATCGAGCGCTCCCGCCAGCGCGCGATCGACGCGGGCTACGACCAGCACTGACTCCCCGCACGACGAGAGCCCCGGCGCACCTGGTCCAGGTGCGCCGGGGCTCTCGTCGTCGGCGGGTCAGACCCGGCCGGCGTAGGCCATCGTGTTGGCGTAGCGCATCGCGGCGATCCGGACGGGCTTGCCCTCGCTGGGCGCCTCGATGATCTGGCCGCCGCCGATGTACATGGCGACGTGGTAGACCGACGACGCGTCGTTCTGGTTCGTGCCCCAGAACACGAGGTCGCCCGGCTGGAGGTCGGCGTAGGCGATCTTCGTGACCTGGCGGTACTGGTCGCGGGAGGTGCGGTTCAGCGCCTTGCCGCCGGCGCGCCACGCGCCCTGGGTCAGGCCGGAGCAGTCGTAGCCGTTGGGGCCGGTGCCGCCCCACAGGTAGGGCAGGCCGAGGCGGGCCTTCGCCCAGTCGATCGCGGTCTGCGCGCCGCTGGCCGCGGGCGGCGGGGTGGCCGCGGGCGGGGTGACGGGCTTCGCGGGCGGCGGGGTCGGCGTGGCCGGCGGCGTGCTGGTCGCCGGGGGCGTGCTGGTCGACGTCGCGGGCGGCGTCGACGTGGCGGGCGGCGTGCTCGTCGCCGGGGGCGTCGTGGTGCCCGCGCCCGTGCCGCCGGCGGCCGGCGTGCCCGTCGCGGGCGGCGGCGTCGCGGTGCGCGCGGCCTGGGCGGCGGCCTCGGCGCGCTGGCGGCGCTCGGCGTCGACCTGGTCCTGCCGGGCCTGCTCGACCTCGGTGCTGGTGGCGCGCGCGGCGGCGAGCTGGACGATCAGGCCCTGCCGCTCGGTCTGCGCGGAGGCGACGGCGGCCTGGGCGGCGTCCTGCGCGTCCCCGGCGGCCGCGAGCGCGGACTCGGCCTGGGTGGCGGCCTCGGCCTGCGTCGCCGCGGCGGCGTCGGCGGTGGCCTGGAGCGTGGTGGCGACCTGCTCGGCGGCGAGGTAGCGCTGCACGGCCTGGTCGGCCTTGGTGCTGACGTGCGACAGCGCCTCGCTGCGCTCGACGACGTCCTGGAACCCGTCCGCGGAGAGCAGCGCCTGGAGGGTGTCCATCGACCCGCCGGACCGCGCGGCCTCGCGGGCGATCGCGACGAGGGTCGCGCGGGCGGACTCGAACTGCTCGGCGGCGGTCGCGGCCTGCTCGGCGGCGCGCTGCGCGTCCTGCTGGGCGGCGGCGAGGTCGGCCTGCGCGCGGGCGTACTCCTCACCGGCCTGCTGGACGGCGATCTCGGCGGTCTCGGCCTGGGTGCTGAGCTCCGCGAGGCGGACCTCCATCTGGGCCACGGCGCCGGACGCGCTGGTCACGGCGCGGCGGGCGTCCCGGACGTCCTGGTCGCTGACGTCGGGGTCGGCGACGGCGGCACCGCCCGCGGGCACGAGGAGCACCGCCGCCGTGACCACCGCGGCTGCTCCGCGCGCTGCTCGCGCCCGTGTGTTCGTCCGCACCATGCACACCCTTCGTCGTCGGGCTGCCCGCGGCGCCGGCACCGCGCACCGCACCGCGGTGGCTCGCTCGGCGACCCTCGGGAGCCGGTCCTCCGGCTCGCCCCGCGGGAACGCTACCGGCTGGGTTCACAGAAGTGAACACCAGTCACACCGTTCACATGAGTCACAGCGGCGTGGTTCGGGACGAACCGGACATCGGGGGTCACGTTTCACCCGCACGAGCAGGCCACGGCCGCCGCGAGCGCCGACCGCGCCTCGAAAATGGACAGTCCGTCCCACCCAGTGAGACGGCCGTTCCGCGACCGCGACCCCCCTCCGTACTGTGGGCGACATGTCCTGCCGAATGTGTCGCTGACCAGCGCACGCTCGGCTGTGCCCGCTGACCGGTCCACCCGGCCCCGCGGACCCGGCTCCCCCGCCGCCAGGCTCCACGCCGGCCGGGAGCCGCACACCGGCACCTGACGGCCCGGCCGCTCCTGGCACGACCCGCGTGCGCTCCCCCCGTCCCGCACCGCCGCCCGACCAGGAGACACCCGTGACCCAGCCCCAGTGGTCCTTCGAGACCCGCCAGATCCACGCCGGCCAGACCCCCGACAGCGCCACCGGCGCCCGGGCGCTGCCGATCTACCAGACGACGTCCTACGTGTTCCCCGACGCCGGCGTCGCCGCCGACCGGTTCGCGCTCAAGGACCTCGGCCCGATCTACACCCGCATCGGCAACCCCACGGTCCAGGCCGTCGAGGACCGGATCGCCTCCCTCGAGGGCGGAGTCGGCGCGCTGCTCGTCGCCTCCGGCCAGGCCGCGGAGACCTACGCGATCCTCAACGTCGCCGAGGCCGGCAGCCACGTGGTCGCCAGCCCGTCCCTGTACGGCGGCACCTACAACCTGCTGCGGCACACCCTGCCCCGGTACGGGATCGAGACGACGTTCGTCACCGACCCGACCGACCCGCAGGCGTGGCGCGACGCGGTGCGTCCGAACACCAAGGCGTTCTTCGCCGAGACCGTGCCGAACCCCCGCCAGGACGTCCTCGACATCGAGGCGGTCGCGGGCGTCGCGCACGCCGCCGGGGTGCCGCTGATCGTCGACAACACGGTCGCGACCCCGTACCTGATCCGCCCGCTCGAGTGGGGCGCCGACGTCGTCGTGCACTCCGCCACCAAGTACCTCGGCGGCCACGGCACCGCGATCGGCGGCGTCATCGTCGACGGCGGCACGTTCGACTACGGCGCCGACCCCGAGCGGTACCCCTCGTTCAACCAGCCCGACCCGTCCTACGACGGCCTGGTGTTCGCGCGCGACCTCGGCTCCGGCGGCGCGTTCGGCGTCAACCTGTCCTACGTGCTCCGCGCCCGGGTGCAGCTCCTGCGCGACCTCGGGGCGGCGATCAGCCCGTTCAACGCGTTCCTCATCGCCCAGGGCCTGGAGACGCTGTCCCTGCGCATCGAGCGGCACGTCGCCAACGCGCAGCAGGTCGCCGAGTGGCTCGAGGCCCGCGACGACGTGCTGTCCGTGACCTACGCCGGCCTGCCGTCGCACCCCCAGCACGCGCTCGGCCGCAAGTACGGCCCGCGCGGCACCGGCGCGGTGCTCGCGTTCGAGATCGCCGGCGGCGCCGAGGCCGGCCAGGCGTTCGTGTCCGCCCTCGAGCTGCACTCGAACGTCGCGAACATCGGCGACGTCCGCTCGCTCGTGATCCACCCGGCGTCCACCACCCACAGCCAGCTCACCCCCGAGGAGCAGGCGCTGTCCGGGGTCACGCCCGGGCTGGTCCGGCTCGCGGTCGGCCTGGAGGGGATCGAGGACATCCTCGCGGACCTCGACGCCGGCTTCCGCGCCGCGAAGGGGGCCTGACCGCTCCCGTGACCCCCGCCACCACCCCGACGGGCGCCGTGACCCCCACGGCGCCCGTCGGCGCACCGACGTCAGGACCCCACCGCGTGCCCGAGCACCGCACCAGCACCCCCCGCCGCCGCGTCCCGGACCCCGCGCCACCGCGCGCGTCGTCCGCCTGGCGCGCGGGCGACCCCGTGGGCCGGCGGCAGTTCCGCGACCTCGGGCCCCTGGACCTCGAGGCCGGCGGCCGGCTGCCCGGCGTCCGGCTCGCCTACGAGACCTGGGGCACCCCCGCGCCCGACGGGTCCAACGCGGTGCTCGTCCTGCACGCGCTGACCGGCGACTCCCACGTCACCGGGGACGCCGGTCCCGGGCACCCCACGCCCGGCTGGTGGTCGACGCTGGTCGGCCCCGGGGCGCCGATCGACACGGACCGCTGGTTCGTCGTCGCGCCGAACGTGCTCGGCGGCTGCCAGGGCAGCACCGGCCCCGCGAGCCCCGCCCCGGACGGCGCGCCGTGGGGCAGCCGGTTCCCCCAGCTCACCGTCCGCGACCAGGTCGCCGCCGAGCTCCGGCTCGCCGACGCGCTGGGCATCGGGTCGTGGGCGCTGGTCGTCGGGGCCTCGATGGGCGGGCAGCGCGCCCTGGAGTGGGCCGTCACCGCGCCCGACCGCGTGCACCGGCTCGCCGCGATCGCCACCACCGCGCAGACCTCCGGGGACCAGATCGCCTCGTTCCACACCCAGCTCGCGGCGCTGGCCGCCGACCCGCGGTTCCGGGGCGGCGACTACTACGACGCCCCGGACGGCGAGGGCCCGCACGCCGGGCTCGGGCTGGCCCGGCAGATCGCGCACCAGACCTACCGCAGCGCCGCCGAGCTCGACCAGCGGTTCGGCCGGATCCCGCAGGGCGGCGAGGAGCCGCTGGCGGGCGGCCGGTTCGCGGTGCAGTCCTACCTGGACCACCACGGCGACAAGCTCGCCCGGCGGTTCGACGCGAACACCTACGCCGTGCTGACCCGGTCGATGATCACCCACGACCTCGGGCGGGACCGCGGCGGGGTCGAGGCCGCGCTCGCCACGGTGACCGCGGACACCCTGGTGGTGGCGGTCGACAGCGACCGGCTGTTCCTGCCCGCGCAGTCCGGGCGGATCGCCGCGGGGGTGCCGGGCGCCCGGCCGCTGGCGACGCTGCGCACCCCCTACGGGCACGACGGGTTCCTCATCGAGCACGACCAGCTCGGCCCGCTGGTCCGCGCGCACCTGGCGGGCTGACCCGGCGTGGCAGTCTGACCCCATGACGGGAACCGGGGACGTCGCCGCGCAGGCCGAGGTGCTGCGCCGCCAGTGGCAGACGCTGCGCACGTGGGTGGGCGAGGCCGTCCGCGAGGGCGCGGGCACCGCACCCAGCGTGCTCGACGGCTGGTCGGTCGCGGACCTGGTCGCGCACCTCGGGCGCGCGATGAGCGCGCTCGCCGCCTGCGAGCCCGTGCCCGCCGGGACCGTCCCGCTGTCCCTGGCGGAGTACCTCGGCACGTACGCGGGCCGCGCCGCGGACATCGACCGCGTCACGCGGGAGCTCGCCGCGGAGATCGCCGACGACCTGCTCGCCCACGTGGACGCCCTGGTCGCGGAGGCGTTCGCCCGGCTGGACGAGCTCGGCCCCGCGGACCGCGTCGTCCAGGCCCGGCGCGGCCCGGTGCTGCTGTCCACGATGGTCACCTCCCGGCTCACCGAGCTCGTCGTGCACGCCGACGACCTGCAGCGCTCCCTGGCCCGGGCCCGTGGCGCCGCGCCCGGCTCCCGCGCGGAGCTCGGCACGGGCGCCGGCCCGCGGCCCGGCGTGCCCGGTCAGGCGGTGGGGTCCGGCGGGCTCGGCGACGGCGTCACCGCCGCGGGCCCGCTGGACGGCGACGCGCTCGACGTCGTCGCGACCGAGCTGCTGCGGATCGTCCGCGCCCGCGGCGGCTGGGACCTCGAGATCGTCCAGCCGCTGACCTGGGTGCGCCTGGCCGCCGGGCGGGTGCCCTACGACGTCGACGTCCTGGCCGCGGCGCTCGCCCCCCGCTTCCCCTCGGACGCGGTCCCCGACCTGGGCCGCATGCTCCCCCTCCTCTGACGCCCCTCCCCCCGCGGGGGCGCGCGGGGGATGGGGTGGCGCGGAGGGTGTCGTGGGTGGTGAGGTGGGGGCTGTGCTCGCTGCCACCGTGACCCGGTTCTCGCCCCACGACCCGCTCGCCGGGCTGACCGTCGGGGAGCACGCCGCCCCCGAGCCGCGCGAGCACTGGACCACGGTCGACGTGCGCGCGGCCGCGCTCAACCAGCACGACCTGTGGTCGCTGCGCGGGGTCGGCCTGCGCGCGGAGCAGCTGCCGATGGTGCTCGGCACCGACGCCGCCGGCGTGACCGCCGACGGGCGTGAGGTCGTCGTGCACGCCGTGGTCGGCGGCGCGAGCGGCCACGGCGTCGGCCCGGCCGAGCCGCGGTCGCTGCTCTCCGAGCGGTACCCGGGGACGCTCGCCGAGCAGGTGGCGGTCCCCACCTGGAACCTGGTCGACAAGCCCGCCGGCATGACGTTCGCCGAGGCCGCGTGCCTGCCGACCGCCTGGCTCACCGCCTACCGGATGCTGTTCACCACCGGCCGCGCCCAGCCGGGCCAGCGGGTGCTGGTGCAGGGTGCGGGCGGCGGCGTCGCCACGGCGGCGATCCGGCTGGCCGCCGCCGCGGGCCTCGAGGTCTGGGTCACCAGCCGCGACGCGGAGCGCCGGACCCGCGCGCTGGCACTCGGCGCGGCCGCCGCGGTACCCAGCGGCGAGCGGCTGCCCGACCGCGTGGACCTGGTGATCGAGACGGTCGGCGCGGCCACCTGGTCGCACTCGGTGCGGTCGGTCCGGCCCGGCGGCACGATCGTCGTCGCCGGCGCCACCACCGGCGACCCGGAGCGCATGGAGATCCAGCGGCTCTTCTTCCTCGAGATCGCGGTGCTCGGCGCGACGATGGGCAGCAAGCAGGACCTCGAGCAGCTGCTGGCGTTCCTCGCGCGGACCGGGGTGCGGCCGGTCGTCGACTCGACGGTCCCGCTGGCCCGGGTCGGCGAGGGCCTGGCCCGCCTGGCCGGCGGCGGGCAGTTCGGCAAGATCGTCGCCGAGGTCTGAGGGGGCAGCATGGCCGGCCGGTGGCGGACCGACGTCCTGGGCGAGGACTACCGGGTGCGGACCCTCGACCTCGCGCCCGACGACGAGGGCGAGGTGGTCGCGAGCCTCGTGCGCTACGCGCCGCCGACGCCCGAGCCCGTCCGCCCGGCGCGCGCCGTGGTGTACCTGCACGGCTGGTCGGACTACTTCTTCCAGACCGGGCTCGCGGAGTTCTGGCACGCGCAGGGCGCCGCGTTCTACGCCCTCGACCTGCGCAAGTACGGCCGCAGCCTGCGCCCGCACCAGACCCCGGGCTACGTCGACGACCTGCGCACCTACGACGAGGACATCGAGGCGGCGCTCGACCAGGTCCACCGCGACCTCGGCACCCGGGCCCGCGTGATGCTGATGGGCCACTCCACCGGCGGGCTCGTCGCGTCGCTGTGGGCGAACCGGCACCCCGGCCGGCTGCACGGCCTGGTGCTCAACTCCCCGTGGCTGGAGCTGCAGGGCGCGGCCGTCGTCCGGCACGTCAGCGCGCCGGCGGTGCAGCGGCTCGCGCGGATCCAGCCCAAGGTGCCGCTGCCGAACATCGACCCCGGGTTCTACGCCCGGACCCTGCGCGCGGCCGACGGCGGCGAGTGGACGTACGACGAGGCGTGGCGGCCGGTGCCGTCGTTCCCGGCACGCGCCGGGTGGCTCGCCGCGATCCTCGCGGGGCACGCCGAGGTCGCCCGCGGGCTGCACATCGCGGCCCCGGTGCTGATGCTCGCGTCCGACCGGACCGTCATCAGCCCGCGCTGGAGCGAGGACATGCGGTCCGCGGACGTGGTGCTCGACGTCGAGCTGCTCGCGCGCCGGTCCGTGCAGCTCGGCCCGGTCGTGTCGGTGGTGCGGATCGCGGGCGGCGTGCACGACCTGACGCTGTCCGCCCCGCCGGTCCGCGCGCGGCTCTACGCCGAGATCAGCCGGTGGACGGCCGCGTACGGCTGGTCCTGACCGGCCCGGACCGCCCGCCCCTCCGACCACGCGCCACGCGTCAGGCGTGCAGCCCGACCGCCTCGCCGAGCGTCGGCCCGTCGTCGCCGAACCGCCACACCCGCCAGCCGTCCGCGGGCGACTCCAGGTCCGCCGCGACGGTCGCCGCCGCGCCGGGGTCGGCGTGCACGCTGCCGTCCTCGAGCTCGATCAACCCGTCCGCGCGCAGGGTCGCCACGAAGCGCTGCCCCCGGCGCACCCGGTGCCAGACCAGCTCGAGCGCCTGCCGCTCGGCCGCCGCCAGCGCCGCGAGCTCGGGCAGCGGCGCACCACCGTCACCGGTCGCGTCACCGGCGTCGGGTGCGGGGGCGGCGGGGTCGACCGGGGCGAGCAGCGTCGTCTCGTCCGCGCGCGGCCCGGCGGACAGGGGCGCCCAGGCCGGCGCCGGCGCCTCGGCGGGCACGGGCGGCTCGGCGGGCACGGGCGGCTCGACGGACGCGGGCGTCCCGGACGACCCGGCCGGCTCGGCGGCGACGTGCCGGTGCGCGGCGTCCGCGTGCGGGGTCGGCACCCCGGTCGTCCGGCGGACCACGGGCGTCGGGTCGGTGACCGCGGCGCCGGAGGCGCGCGGGGCCACCTGGATCGCGCCGGTGCGCGGCCCGGGCTCGACGGCGCGGCGCGCCTCGGCGGGGCCGGGACCCCCGGGCCGGACGGGCGCGACCTCGACGTAGCGGCGGCCGCCGGGGCCCTGCGTGACCCCGAGCCGCTGCACCTCGACCTGCGTGCCCGCGGCGAGGAAGTCGACCGCGTCGAGGACGCCCTCGGCGACCTCCGCGCACAGCACCACGAGCCGCACGCCGCCGGAGCGCTGGGACGCCAGGATCGGGGCCCGGTCGCGGAACACCGCGAGATCCGCCTCGAACGCCTCGGCGCCGCCCTGGTACATCCGCGCGAGGTCGGCGCGGCTCAGGCGCGTCGCGCTGCCCGCGTGCCGCAGCGCACGGACCAGCGCAGCCTCGTCGAGCAGCTGGGCGACCTCGACGACCACGGGCCGGGACGCCGCGTCGAGCGCGAGCAGGTGCGGCCCACCGGGACCGCCCTCACGGACCGTGAGCACCGGCTCGCCGAGCAGCGCAGCGGCGTGGTCACCCACCAGGGTCGCGGAGTCGACCTCGAACGAGTCGGGGCGGGGCCGCATCGGCTGGACCACGGAGCCACGGCCCCCGTCGAGCTCGAAGATCGCCATCAGTTCCGCTGCGCCCCTTCCCCAAGGTCCGTCGCACGCACCGGCCACCGCCTGGCCGACCCGCGCCGTCGGAAGTCTGTCATCCGCCCGGGCGCCTGCGGCCCGGGACCCACCCATCTGCACCAGATGTCCACGCGGCGACGCGGTGCGCGTCGTCGGCGCGGACGCTCAGGAGGACAGCCGCTCCTCCAGGCGCTCGACCTTGCCCGTCAGCTCACCGGTGTGCCCGGGGCGGATGTCCGCCTTGAGCACCAGGCTGACCCGTCCCGCGTGCCGTCCGACGGCCTCGGTGGCGCGCCGGACCACGTCCATGCACTCGTCCCACTCGCCCTCGACGGTCGTGAACATCGCGTCCGTCCGGTGCGGCAGGCCCGACTCGCGGACGATCCGCACGGCGTCGGCGACGGCCTCGGTCACGGACTCGCCCGCGCCGAGCGGGGACACGGAGAAGGCCACGAGCATGCCTCCCACCCTGGTGCAGGCCCGCGCAGGAGTCCAGCCCCTCGGCCCGATCGGCCCCGATCGGTCCCGATCACCACCCATCCGGCCCGCCCCCGGCTCCGAACCAGTCGTGCGTGCCGCACGGCACGCAGCGTGAGCGGGGACGTCACCCCGGGAGGAGAGATCACCATGGGCCAGTCTGCCAACCGTCTGATCGGCGGGATCTTCGGCGCCGTCTACCTGCTCGTCGGGATCGCCGGCTTCTTCGTGAGCTCCGGTGCGGACTTCGCGGGCACCGAGGGCGGGACGCTGATCTTCTTCGAGGTCAACCCCCTGCACAACATCGTCCACCTGCTGATCGGCGCGGTGCTGCTGGGCGCGGCCACGTCGTCCGTCCGGGCCGCGCGGGCCGCGAACACCTCGGTCGGCGCCGTCTACCTGCTCGTCGGCCTGCTGGGCCTGTTCCTGGTGGGCTCGTCGGCCAACATCCTCGCCCTGAACGGCGCGGACAACGTGCTGCACTTCGCCAGCGCGGTCCTGCTGCTCGGCGTCGGTCTCGCCGCCGACAAGGGCGCGACCCGCACCGCGGCGCGCCGGGCATGACCGCCCCGCTCGCCGGCCGGACGCACCTGGTCGGCCGGGCCCCGCTCGCCGGTCGGGTGCCGCTCGCCCGGCCGGCGGGCGCCGGCTCCACCACGCACGCGGCCGTCGAGGGTGCGCTCGAGCTCACCGCGAGGCTGTGGGCGGCGACCGCGGCCCTCGGTCTCGGGCTCGTCACGGCCGCCACCGGCTCCGGGCACCTCGCGCACCACCTGGCCGTGGGCCTGGCGCTCTCGGCGGCCGGGCTCGTCGCCGTCGGGTGGTCGCTGGCCGCCCTGCGCGGGCCTGCGCCGGCCCCCCGGGCGGCTGTGGCCGGCCTGGTGCTCCTCGGGCCCGCCGTGCTCGCCACGGCCCCTCTGACCGCGACCGCCGTCACCGCGGCGCACGGCGCGGCGCTCGTGCTCGCGCTCGGCGCCGCGATCCTGCTGGCCCTCGCCCGGCGCGAGGCGAGCGCACCCGGGCCCCGGCGGCCCGTCGGCCCCGGCGCCACCGCGGGCGTCCTCGCCGCCGGCGCCCTGCTCGTCGCCCTGGTCACCGTGCCGGGCCTCGCCGCCACCGAGGCGGGCGCCCACGCGGTGCCGCACGGCTCCCACGGCCTGCCCGCCGAGCAGGGCCACCACGGCGGGCACTGACCCGCCGCCCCCAGACCCGCGCGGTGCCGGCCGGGACGGCTCCCCCGGCGCCGTGCGGACCCGCCCCCGGACGCCAGGGCGGGAACGCCGCAGGCCCGGCCCCCCGAGGGGGACCGGGCCTGCGGTCGTGAACCGGTGACGCCAGCCGTCAGGCCGCGTCCTCCTCGGAGGTGAGGTTCCGGGTCTTGTTCTGGTCGACCAGGATGCCGGGGCCGTTCGTGGTCGAGACGGTCGCCTTCGCGATGTAGCGACCCTTCGACGCGGACGGCTTGAGACGCAGGATCTCCTCGAGCGCCGCGGCGTAGTTCTCCACCAGCTGGACGTCGGAGAACGACGTCTTGCCGATGATGAAGTGCAGGTTCGCGTGCTTGTCGACGCGGAACTCGATCTTGCCGCCCTTGATCTCGGACACGGCCTTGGCCACGTCCATCGTCACGGTGCCGGTCTTCGGGTTCGGCATGAGGCCACGGGGACCGAGCACCTTGCCGAGACGGCCGACCTTGCCCATGAGGTCCGGGGTCGCGACCGCGGAGTCGAAGTCGGTGTACCCGGCCGCGACCTTCTCGATCAGCTCGTCGCCGCCGACCTCGTCCGCACCGGCGGCGCGGGCCTGCTCGGCACGCTCGCCCGTCGCGAACACGATGACGCGGGCGGTCTTGCCGGTGCCGTGGGGCAGGTTGACTGTGCCACGGACCATCTGGTCGGCCTTGCGGGGGTCGACGCCGAGACGCATCGCGACCTCGACGGTCGCGTCGTACTTCGTGGTCGAGGTCGCCTGCGCGAGACGGACCGCCTGGAGCGGGTTGTAGACCACGCCCTCCTCGATCTTCTCCGCCGCGGCCCGGTAGGCCTTGCTGTGCTTCGCCATCTGCTTCTCTTCTCTTCTCAGCAGTCGTGGTCGTCGGGCCGCACAGGGCCCTGCCACTGCCCCGCCCGGGACGTTCCCGGGCGGGGGTCGAACCGGGGCGTCACTTGACGGTGATGCCCATCGAGCGCGCGGTGCCGGCGATGATCTTCTCGGCGGCCGCGAGGTCGTTCGCGTTCAGGTCCTCGAGCTTGGTCTGCGCGATCTCGCGGACCTGGTCGGCCGACAGCGACGCCACCTTGACGGTGTGCGGCGTGGGCGAGCCCTTGTCGACGCCCGCAGCCTTCTTGATGAGCTCCGCGGCCGGCGGGGTCTTCGTGATGAAGGTGAAGGACCGGTCCTCGTAGACCGTGATCTCCACCGGGATCACGTTGCCGCGCTGCGACTCGGTGGCCGCGTTGTAGGCCTTGCAGAACTCCATGATGTTCACACCGTGCTGACCCAGCGCCGGACCGATCGGCGGGGCGGGGGTCGCCGCGCCGGCCTTGATCTGGAGCTTGATGAGGCCGGTGACCTTCTTCTTGGGAGGCATGAGCCGTCCAATCGTGTTCGTGGGCCGACGCCGTGGGCGATGACCCGGTTGCAGTGCCGTCGAGCAGGGATCAGATCTTGGCGACCTGGCTGAACGACAGCTCGACCGGGGTCTCCCGGCCGAAGATGGAGACGAGGACCTTGAGCTTCTGGTTCTCGGGGGTGATCTCGGAGATCGTCGCCGGCAGCGTGTCGAACGGGCCGTCGGTGACGGTCACGGACTCGCCGACGGTGAAGTCGACCTCGATCGGGGTCGCGGACTTCTGCGCCTGCGCCGACGAGGCGGTCGGCTTGGCCTCGATGGTCGGGGCCAGCATGGAGAAGACCTCGTCGAGCGTCAGCGGCACCGGCTGGTGGGTGTGCCCCACGAAGCCCGTGACGCCCGGGGTGTGCCGGACGGCGCCCCACGACTCGTCGGTGAGGTCCATGCGGACGAGGACGTAGCCGGGGATCCGGACGCGGCGCACGACCTTGCGCTGCGCGTTCTTGATCTCCACGACCTCCTCCATGGGGACCTCCACCTGGTGGATGTAGTCCTCCATGTTGAGGCTCTGCGTGCGGTTCTCGAGGTTCGTCTTCACGCGGTTCTCGTAGCCCGCGTAGGAGTGGATGACGTACCAGTCGCCGGGCTGCGCGCGCAGCTGGGCCTTGAACGCCGCGACCGGGTCCTCGTCGACGTCGGGCTCGTCGGCCTCGACCTCGGTGTCCTCGACCTCCGGGGCCGCGTCCTCGGCGGGCGCGTCGGCCTCGTCCTGCGCGACCTCGTCCGTCACGTCGGCGTCCTCGAGGTCACCGGCTGCGGGGGCCTCGACCGCCTCGACCGACGCGAGGGCGTCGTCGAGCTCGGACTCGGCGGCACCCAGACCGGGCTCCTGCGATTCCTGCGACACGGGCGAACCTGCTTTCTGCTGCGGAAGGTGGTGCTGAGGACGTGCGCCGGCGGGGGCGCGCGGAGGGCTCAGCCCCCGAAGATCCAGAACGTCGCGCGGCCGATGCCGAGGTCGACGACGGTCACGAACGCCATGACGACGGCCACGAACACCAGCACGACGGCGGTGTAGGTGACGAGCTCGTTGCGCGTCGGGCGGACGACCTTCTTGAGCTCGGCCACGACCTGGCGGACGAACAGGGCGATGCGGGCGAACAGGCCGCGCCGCTTCTCGGGCTGGCCGGACTTGCCGCTGCCGGACGGCCGGACGGGCTCGTCCGCGCCGGACGCCGCCACGGGTGCCGAGTCGCTCACCTGATTCGTTCCCCTACGTCTCGCGACGCCGACCGTCGCCGGGCGCCTTTCGTCGGACGCGGTCCCGCCCGAGGGGGACCTCGGGGGTGCTCGCGGTCCGTGACCACACGCGCAGGGCAGGCGAGACTCGAACTCGCAACCGCCGGTTTTGGAGACCGGTGCGCTACCAATTGCGCCACTACCCTACGGCGGCGTCCGTGACCGACATGCGGAGCGCGACCCTCGCGGGCACGGCTCATCATGGCGGACGTCAACCACCGGTGGACCACTGTACGCGACCGACGGGCAGTTATCGAACCCGCCCCGGACGACCCGTCGTCGCACCGCCGTGGCGCCCCGGTTCTGCCAGGATGGGACGCGTGAGCGCGCACGCCCCGAGTCAGCAGCCGCACGAGCCCCGCCGCGTCTCCGCACGCGTCGGCGGCATCGCCGAGTCCGCCACGCTGGCGGTGGACGCCAAGGCCAAGGCCCTCAAGGCCGCCGGCCGCCCCGTGATCGGCTTCGGCGCCGGCGAGCCCGACTTCCCGACGCCGGACTACGTCGTCGAGGCCGCGGTCGCCGCCGCCCGCGACGCCGCGAACCACCGGTACTCCCCCGCCGCCGGCCTGCCCGTGCTGCGGGAGGCGATCGCCGCGAAGACGCTCCGCGACTCCGGCTACGCGATCTCCCCGGCCGACGTGCTCGTCACCAACGGCGGCAAGCAGGCCGTGTACCAGGCGTTCGCGACGCTGCTCGACCCGGGCGACGAGGTGCTGCTGCCCGCGCCGTACTGGACCACCTACCCCGAGGCGATCCGCCTGGCCGGGGGCGTGCCGGTCGAGGTGCTCGCCGGCGTCGACCAGGGCTACAAGGTCACGGTCGAGCAGCTCGAGGCCGCCCGGACCCCGCGCACCAAGGTGCTGCTGTTCTGCTCGCCGTCCAACCCGACCGGCGCCGTCTACTCGCCGGAGCAGACGGAGGAGATCGGCCGCTGGGCGCTGGAGCACGGCATCTGGGTCGTCACCGACGAGATCTACGAGCACCTGACCTACGACGGCGTCGTCGCCACGCCGGTGCTGCGCGTCGTCCCGGAGCTCGCGGACACCACGGTCGTGCTGAACGGCGTCGCGAAGACCTACGCGATGACCGGCTGGCGCGTGGGCTGGCTCGTCGGTCCGTCCGACGTCGTGAAGGCCGCGACCAACCTCCAGTCGCACCTCACCTCCAACGTCGCCAACGTGTCGCAGCGCGCAGCCGTCGCGGCGCTCACCGGGGACCTGTCCGCGGTCGCGACGATGCGCGAGGCGTTCGACCGCCGACGGCGCACGATGGTCGAGATGCTGACCGCGGTCGAGGGCGTCGTGCTCCCCGCGCCCGAGGGCGCGTTCTACGCCTACCCCGCGGTCGACGGGCTGCTCGGGCGCACCTACCGCGGCGTCACCCCGACCACCTCCGCGGAGCTCGCGGCCCTGCTGCTCGACCAGGCCGAGGTCGCGGTCGTGCCCGGCGAGGCGTTCGGGCCCAGCGGGTACCTGCGGCTGTCGTACGCCCTGGGCGACGACGACCTCGTCGAGGGTGTCGGGCGGATCCAGGCGCTGCTCGCCGAGGGCTGAGCGGGGCGGCAGGGCTGAGGCTCCCGTCCACCGACCGGTGGACCCCCGGCCCCGTCCGCCGGTCGTCGCGGCGACGCGAGGGCGGCGGCCAGGCTGGGCCGCATGGACGACAACGACCTCGCGGTCCGGGTGACCGGGCTGCACAAGCGGTACGGCGAGAAGCGCGCCGTCGACGGGCTGGACCTCACGGTCGCCCGCGGCGAGATCGTCGCCGTGCTCGGGCCGAACGGCGCGGGCAAGACGACCTCCGTCGAGATCCTCGAGGGCTACCGGCACCGGGACGCGGGCGACGTGCGGGTGCTCGGCGTGGACCCGCAGACGGCCGGCCGCGACTGGCGCGCCCGGATCGGGATCGTGCTGCAGAGCACGAACGACCTCGCGGAGGCCTCGGTCTCCGAGCTGGTGCACCACTTCGCCCGGTACTACCCGGACCCGCGCGACCCGGACGAGGTGATCGACGCCGTCGGCCTGCGGGAAAAGGCCCGCACCCGGTCGCGACAGCTCTCCGGCGGGCAGCGGCGG
Organism: Cellulomonas sp. NPDC058312; assembly: GCF_042880135.1. NCBI lineage: Bacteria > Bacillati > Actinomycetota > Actinomycetes > Micrococcales > Cellulomonadaceae > Cellulomonas > Cellulomonas sp. NPDC058312. The sequence continues at coordinate 184,584 of NZ_JBHVZE010000004.1, forward strand.
CGCCTCGACGTCGCGCTCGGCATCGTCGGGCGCCCCGAGCTGCTGTTCCTCGACGAGCCGACCACCGGGTTCGACCCGGAGGCGCGGCACGCGTTCTGGGACCTGATCGCCGGGCTGCGCGACGGCGGCACGACCATCGTGCTCACCACGCACTACCTGGAGGAGGCCGAGCACCTGGCCGACCGGGTCGCCGTGGTGAGCGCGGGCCGCGTGGTCGCGGTCGACACCCCCGCGGACCTCGGGGGGCGCTCCGCCCGGCGCGCGGTCGTCCGGTGGGTCGAGGCCGGTGCCCACCGCGAGGAGCAGACCGACGCGCCCACCGCGCTGGTCGCGGCCCTCGCCGGCCGTCTCGGGGGCGAGGTGCCGGGCCTGCAGGTGGTCCGCCCGACGCTCGAGGACGTCTACCTCTCGCTGATCGCCGACGACCAGGCCGGTGACGCGGCCACCCCGGCGGCGCACCCGGCGCCCGCCCTCGTGACCACGGAGGCCTCGCGATGACCGCCACGACCCTGACCCCCCGGACCGCGGCACCGCTGCCCGGGACGCTGCGCCTCGGCGTCGAGCGCGCCCGGTACGAGATCCGCGGGTTCTTCCGCGAGCGGGACGCGATCATCTTCATCTTCGCGTACCCGATCATCATGCTGGCGATCTTCGCGACGGTGTTCGGCCAGGACGGCGCCGAGGTCGCCGACGGCGTCCCGTTCGCGCAGTACTTCCTGCCCGGGATGATCGCGACGGGCGTGCTGCTCTCGTCGTTCCAGTCGCTGGCGGTCTCGATCCCGGTCGAGCGCGACGAGGGCGGCCTCAAGCGGCTCGGCGGCACCCCGCTGCCGGCGGCAGCGTACTTCCTCGGCAAGGTCGGGCAGGTGCTGGTCGTGTCGGTCGTGCAGGTCGGGCTGCTGCTCGCCGTCGCCGCGCTGCTGTTCGGCGTGGACATGCCCGACTCGGCCGCACGCTGGGGGACGTTCGCGTGGGTGTTCGTCCTCGGGACCGCGGCCGGGGCGATCTGCGGTGTCGGCTTCTCGTCGCTGCCGCGGTCCGGCCGGTCCGCGAGCGCCGTCGTCACCCCGGTGGTGCTGGTGCTGCAGTTCATCTCCGGCGTGTTCTTCACGTTCTACGACCTGCCGTCCTGGATGCAGCAGGTGGCGTCGGTCTTCCCGCTCAAGTGGATGGCCCAGGGCATGCGGTCGGTGTTCCTGCCCGACAGCGCCGCAGCGCTGGAGGTCGGCGGCAGCTGGCAGCACGGCGCGACCGCCGCGGTGCTGGCCGCGTGGCTCGTCGTCGGGCTCGTCGTCGGGGTGAAGAGCTTCCGGTGGCGTCGGCGTGACGACGGCTGAGGCGCCGGCACGCCAGACTGGGACCCGTGCGGGCACCGGGACGCGTGAGACGGGGTCGGGGGACGGCGTGGTGACCACCGCGCCGTCGTCCGGCGTGCGGCAGGCCCCGGACCGCGCGGAGTTCTGGCGCCGGTCCCTGCGGGGCTGGGACCTCGCGTTCTACGCGCTGCTCGCGATCAGCGCGGTGTCGATGGTCGCGGTCGACCACACCTACCCGCCGTCGGGCGCCGTCGTCGCCGCGGTCGGCGGCCTGGTCGTGCTGCTGGTCGCGTACCTGACGCTGGGCCGGCGCGGCGCCGTCGACGGCGACGTGCGGCTCACGCGGACCTACCTCGCGGTGCTGATCGTCGTGGTCGCCCTGGCGAGCGGGGTGAACCAGATCGGCTCGATCCTGCTGTTCATCGGGTTCTCGCAGGTGTGGTTCTTCGCCACCACCCTGCGCGGCGGCGTCGTCGCGTCGGCGCTGCTCGCGGTCGCCAGCAGCACGGCGATGGCGGTCGGGGCGTTCGCCTCCGGCGCCGACCCGTCGGCGGACGACCTCCTGGTGCTCGCCGGGCAGATGTCCATCGGGCTGGTGTTCTCGATCGCGCTCGGGTTCTGGATCACCCGGGTCGCCGAGCAGTCCGAGGAGCGCGCCGGGCTGATCGAGCGGCTGGAGGCCGCACAGGCAGAGCTCGCCGCGAGCAACCACGCGCAGGGCGTCCTGGCCGAGCGGGAGCGGGTCGCGCAGGAGATCCACGACACCCTCGCGCAGGGCTTCACCAGCGTGGTGATGCTCGCGCAGACGGCCCAGGCCCAGCTGGAGGTCGGGCAGCGGGACCAGGCGCGCGACCGGGTGGTGCAGATCGAGCGCGTCGCGCGGGAGAACCTCGCCGAGGCGCGCGCGCTGGTCGCCGCGTTCGGGCCGGCGGCGCTCGCCGACGCGACCCTCGCCGAGGCCCTGGAGCGGCTCGCCGAGCGGTTCCAGGCCGAGACGGGCGTCCGGGTGGACGTCTCGCTCGACGCGGTGGGCGCCGGCCGCGACACGGAGGTGGTGCTGCTGCGCGCCGCCCAGGAGGCGCTCGCGAACGTCCGCAAGCACGCGGGCGCACGGCGGGTGCTGCTGCGGCTGATGCAGGACGACGGCACGGTCGCGCTGGAGGTGCTGGACGACGGGCACGGGCTGGCGCCGGGCACCGCCGAGGGGGTCGGGCTGCGCGGGATGCGCGACCGGGTCACCGCCGGCGGCGGGACGCTCGACGTGGCCGGGGAGCCGGGACGCGGCACGCGGGTCCGCCTGGCGATGCCGCTGGGCGGGACCGGGCCCGGTGCCGACGGGCAGGACGACGAGCAGGACGGGACGGGGACGGCGTGACGCAGGACCAGACGACGGTGCGGGTGCTGGTGGCCGACGACCACCCGGTGGTGCGGTCCGGGCTGGTGGGGCTGCTCACCGTCGAGCCGGACATCGAGGTGGTCGGCGAGGCCGCGGACGGCGCCGCCGCGGTGGCCGCCGCGCACGAGCTGCGCCCCGACCTCGTGCTGATGGACCTGCGGATGCCCGTGCTCGACGGCGCGGCGGCCACGGCCCGGATCGTCGCGGAGCTGCCCGGCGTCCGGGTGCTGGTGCTGACCACCTACGAGACCGACGCGGACATCCTGCGGGCCGTCGAGGCCGGCGCCACCGGCTACCTGCTCAAGGACACCCCGCGCGAGCAGCTGGTCGCCGGGGTGCGCGGCGCCGCGCGCGGGGAGTCGGCGCTGTCCCCGTCGGTCGCCTCGCGGCTGGTGCAGCAGATGCGCGGCGAGTCCGAGCGGCTGACCCCGCGCGAGGTCGAGGTGCTGGCCGGCGTCGCCCGCGGCCTGTCCAACGCGGCCATCGGCCGGGACCTCTTCATCACCGAGGCCACGGTCAAGACCCACCTGCTCCGCTCCTTCGCCAAGCTCGGCGTCGACGACCGCACCCGCGCGGTGACGATCGCCATCCAACGCGGCCTCCTCCCCACCCCCTGATCCCCCTCCCCCCTCCTCCCTCCCCCTCGCGCGCGCACTCGGGCCGCGAGGGCGCATCCGACACCACGAGGGCGCACGAGAACTCGTGCGCCCTCGTGGTGTCTCGTCCGCCCTCGGGGCCGGAGCGCGCATGCGGGGGGTGCGGGGGTGCGGGGGGTGCGGGGGGTGCGGGGGGTGCGGGGGGTGCGGGGGTGCGGGGGGTGCGGGGGTGCGGGGGTGCGGGGGGTGCAGGGGCGGGGGATCGGGCAGACTCGGGGCGTGCGCGATCTGGCTCTGCTCCCGAAGGCCCACCTGCACCTGCACTTCACCGGGTCGATGCGGGTCTCCACGCTCGCGGAGCTCGCGCAGGACCGTGGCGTGCGGCTGCCGGCGACGCTGCTGGACGGCGAGGGCCTGCGGCTCCCGGCGGACGAGCGCGGCTGGTTCCGGTTCCAGCGGCTCTACGACGCCGCCCGGGCCTGCGTGCGCGGGGAGGCCGACCTGCGCCGGATCGTGCGGGAGGCCGCCACGGACGACGCCGCCGAGGGGTCCGGCCGCCTGGAGATCCAGGTCGACCCCACGTCCTACGCCGCGCCCGTCGGCGGGATCACCCCGGCGCTGGAGATCGTGCTGGACGAGGCCCGGTCCGCGGCCGCGGACCTCGGCGTCGAGGTCGGCGTCATCGTGGCCGCATCGCGGATGCGGCACCCGCTGGACGCCCGGATCCTCGCGCGCCTGGCCGCCCGGTACGCGGGCGACGGCCCCGGCGAGGTCGTCGGGTTCGGGCTGAGCAACGACGAGCGGCGGGGCGACACCCCGGAGTTCGCCGCCGCGTTCGCGATCGCCCGGCGCGCGGGCCTGGCGTCGGTGCCGCACGGCGGCGAGCTGCTGGGCCCGCCGCACGTCGCGGACGTGCTGGAGAACCTGGCGCCGGACCGGCTCGGGCACGGCGTGCGGACCGCGGAGGACGGCGCGCTGCTGCGGCGGGTCGTCGACCGAGGGGTGGCCCTCGAGGTGTGCCCGGCGTCGAACGTGTCGCTCGGCGTCTACCGGGAGGCGGCGGACGTGCCGCTGCGCCGGCTCGTGGACGCGGGTGCGACGGTCGCGCTCGGGGCGGACGACCCGCTGCTGTTCGGCTCGCGGCTGGTCGCGCAGTACGAGACGGCGCGCGACGTGCACGGGTTCTCGGACGCCGAGCTCGCGGACCTCGCCCGGTCGTCGATCCGCGCGAGCCGGGCCGGGGACGCCACCCGTGCGCGGCTGCTCGCGGGCGTGGACGCCTGGCTCGCGACCGACCCCGCCGCGGCCAGCCCCGAGGTTGCGCAACCCGCCCGTTGATCAGGCTGCGGGTTGCGAGACCCGCGCCCGCCGCCGACGTCGCACCCTCCGGCCCAGGTCGCACCCTGGACGGGGCGACCACGGCCCGTCGGGCGACCTCGGCTACAGCGCCGTGCCGACCAGCACCGGCTCCGGCTCCAGGGTGATGCCGAACTGCTGCGCCACCCCGTCGCGGACCGTGCGCGCGAGCGCGAGCACGTCGCCCGTCGTCGCCCCGCCGCGGTTGGTGACCGCGAGCGTGTGCTTCGTCGACAGCGCCGCGGGGCCGGGCAGGCCGTAGCCCTTGCCGAACCCCGCGTGCTCGATCAGCCACGCGGCGCTCGACTTCACCAGGCCGTCACCGGCCGGGAACCGCGGCGCGCCCTCGGGCAGCGCGGCGGCGTCGTCGGTCGTCAGCACCGGGTTGGTGAAGAACGAGCCCGCCGAGCGCGTGTCCGGGTCGGCGGCGTCGAGCACCATGCCCTTGCGGCCGCGCAGGGCCAGCACCGCCGCGCGCACGTCCGGCAGCAGCGCCCGCTCCCCCACGGCGACGCCCAGCTCGCGGGCGAGCTCCGGGTAGGCGATCGGCTCGGACAGCTGCGCGACCCGCAGCTGGAACGTCACGTCGAGCACCACGTACCGCGGGGTCGGGTACCACGGGGCGCCCGGGTCGGCGTCGTCCGGCAGCGCCCGCATCGACCGCTTCAGCAGCGACGTCCGGTAGCCGAACTGCAGGTCGACCAGCGGCAGCGTGCGCACCTTGCCGCGCTGGCGGTCCCACACCCGCACGGTCGAGATCGTCTGCGCGACGTCCTGGCCGTACGCCCCGACGTTCTGCACCGGCGTCGCGCCGACGGACCCGGGGATGCCGGACAGCGCCTCGACGCCCTTGAGCCGGTGCGCCGCGGCGTGCGCGACGACCTCGTCCCAGACGGCGCCGGCGACGGCGGTCAGCGTCACGCCCGCGCACGCCGAGTGGTCCGGCGTGGTGATGTCGCGGCGCGCGTCCCGCACGACGACCCCGTCGAACCCGGCGTCGGCCACCAGCAGGTTCGAACCGCCGCCGAGCACCAGCAGCGGCGTGCCGTCGGCGTCGGCGGCCCGCACGGCGTCGACCAGCTCGGCCTCGGTGCTGGTCTCCACCAGCTGCCCGGCGGGCCCGCCCACCCCGAGGGTGGTCAGCTGGGAGAAGGTCGCGGGCTGCACGGCGGTGGTCACGGGACGAGCGTAGGCCGCTCCGGGTCACCGTGCCGCGCCGGTGCGGCGGCGTTCACCACGAGCAGGCCGATGAGGATCGGCACGGCGATCGCGAGCAGTGCGTGCCGGTAGCCGACGTGCGCGGCGAGCAGCCCCAGCAGCGGCGGGCCGGCGAGGAACGCCGTGTACCCGATCGTCGAGACCACGCTGACCCGGGCCGCGGCGTGCACCGGGTCGTCGCTCGCCGCGCTCATCCCGACCGGGAACCCGAGCGCCGCGCCCATGCCCCACAGCACCGCGCCGACCAGGGCGAGCCAGAGCATGTCGGCCGGGACCAGCCCGAACACCAGCAGGCCGACGAGCGCGAGCCCCGCGCACAGGCGGAGCACCGCGACCCGGCCGTACCGGTCGAGCAGGACCGTGCCGAGGAACCGCATCGCGGTCATCGCGCTGACGAACACCCCGAAGGCGACCGCCCCGACCGCGTCGTCCTGCGCGAACCCGTCGACGACCGCCAGGCTCAGCCAGTCGTTGCCGGCGCCCTCGGTCAGCGCCGCGGCCAGCACGACGAGCCCGATCAGCAGCGTCCGCGGCTCCAGCCACGCCGCGAAGACCGACCGGCCGCCGTGCGGGGCCGGGGCGCCGTCCGCGCCCGTCGCGTGCTGGCCGGCGGGCAGGAACGCGCGGACCGCGAGCAGCACCACGACCGACGACAGCGCGACCGCGACCGGCACGTGCACGTGCACCGGGACCCGCGCCGACGCCGCGACCGCGGCGATCCCGGCCGCGATCACGGTGCCGAGCGAGAACCCGGCGTGGTAGCGCGGCATCACGGTGCGGCCGAGCTTCTGCTCGACGATCGCGCCCTCGAGGTTCATCGCCGCGTCCCACACGCCGGTGCCGACGCCGAACACCACCAGCCCCGCCGCGGTCACCACGACCTGGCCGGCCGAGGCGCCGAACGTCGCGATGGTGAGCCCGGTGGCGTTGACGAGCGCGAACCCCGCGACGGCCTTGACCGCACCGATCCGCGTGACCACGAGCCCGGACAGCGGCAGCGCCACCAGCGACCCGATCGAGCCGACCAGCAGCAGCAGGCCCATCTGCCCCTCGGACAGCCCGAGCTCGTCGCGCACGGCCGGGAGCCGCGCCGCCCACGACGAGAAGTTGAAGCCGGCCAGCGCGAAGACCGTGAACACGGCCACGGAGGCGGTGCGGACGGCCCGCGGGGCGGGCGGGGCGGGGTGCGTCATCGCGGTCTCCACGGTCGGTCGTCGTGCGGGATCGGGGGTGGGTGGAGGTGCGGGCTCAGGCGCCGCGGGCCGGGACGGGCACGCCGGCGGGCTCCCGTCGGACGGTACCGGACGGCACGCAGCCGCCGGCCTCGTCCTCCCGGGCGCCGTCCCGGAGGCCGTCCAGCGCCGGCACGGCCGCCGGCTCGACCGTCGCGACCACGGGCGCGCCGGGGTCGTCGACAGGCGCCTGTGCGGCGTCGGCCGCCGCGCCCGGGCGCCGGACCGTGCCGGCGAGCAGCACCGACGCGATCATCGCGACCGTGATGAGCAGCAGCGCGTGCCGGGTGCCCATGAGCTCGGCGGCGAGGCCGAGCAGCGGCGGGGCGGCGAGCGACGCCGTCGAGGAGAACGCGGAGACCACGGCCACCCGGCTCGCCGCGCGCAGCGGGTCGTCGGACGCGGCGGCGATGCCCAGCGGGACGGTCAGCGCGGCGCCGAAGCCCCACGCCACGATGCCGACCGCGGCGACCGGCAGCGACGGCGCGAGCCCGAACAGCAGCAGGCCCGCGAACGACACCACCCCGGACCCCCGGAGCACCGCGACCCGCCCGTAGCGGTCGATCAGCCGCGTGCCGAGCAGCCGTACCGCGGTCATCGCCCCGACGAACACGCCGAACATCGCCGCGCCGACGGCCTCGACCTGGTCGAACCCGTCGACGACCGCGAGGGCGAGCCAGTCGTTCGCGGCACCCTCCGAGAGGGCGGCGGACATGATGACCACGCCGATCAGCAGCGTGCGGGGCTCGCGCCACGCCCCGAGCGACGAGCCCGGCCGGGCGACCCGGCGGACGCGGGCGGCGCGGAGCCGACCCGCCAGGCCGGCCTCGCGCGGGCTGCGGCCCTCGGCGCGGGCCTCGCGGGCCGCGCGGGCGCCGGACCGGTCGGCCGGCAGCGACTCGATGACCGCGCCCGGCACGGACAGCAGCCGCCAGACCGTCCCGATCACGGCGGTCGCGGTGAACTGCGCGAGCAGGGGCACGTCGGCCACGGCGCACAGAGCGCCGATGCCGGACCCGAGCACGGACCCGATCGAGAACGCGGCGTGGAACTGCGGCAGGACCGTGCGCCCCATCCGCCGCTCGACCGCCGCGGTCTCGACGTTCAGCGGCACGTTGCCGATCGCGAAGCCGACACCGGACAGGAAGATGCCCGCGGTGAGCACCGGCACCGAGCCGAGCGTGGGACCGAGACCTATGAGCACGTACGCGGCCGCGAACGCCACCATCGACAGGTAGAGCACCACGCGGCCGCCGAACCGGTTCACCAGCGCGCCCGCCACCGACACCGTCGCGAGCGACCCGATCGACCCCGCGATCAGCAGCCCGCCGAGCTCGGCGGTGCCGAGGTCGAGGGCGTCGCGGACCGCGGGCAGCCGGGCGAGCCAGCCGGACAGCATCAGCCCGCTGAGCGCGAACAGCCCCATCAGCAGCCACCGCGCCCGCTGGACCGCAGGGTCGACGGGCAGGTGCGCGGACGCGCCCCGGCCGGTGCGGCCGGGGCGGCGTGCTCCGGTCACGGGACCCTCGGGGCGGGGTCGGCGGTTGGCCGGACGAAGGGGGGCGCGGCCGGTACGGGCCCGCGGCTGGCTCACGGCATCTCCAGGTCGGTGCAAGGGGGTGGTCACACGGAGGTGAAGGGATCGTTCGAATCGATTCGATCCCGGCGCGGAGGCGAACGGTCGAATCGATTCGGGGATGGGTTTCAGTCTGCGGGTACGCTGGCGGCGGCGTCAACAGCCTCCTGCGGGCCGTGACGCGCTTCACCCCGCGCCCCCGTCGAAAGGCCCCCGGTGTCCCAGCGACCGACCCTCGCCGACGTGGCCTCCGCCGCCGGCGTCTCGGTCTCCACGGCCTCGCTCGCGTTCTCCGGCGCCGGACCGATCGCCGACGCCACCCGGCAGCGCGTCCTGGACGCCGCCGCCGCCCTCGACTACTCCGGGCCCAACCCGCTGGGCCGCCAGCTGCGCAGCGGCCGGTCCGGGATCGTCGGCGTGGTCGTCGGTGACGCGCTGCGCCGGTCGTTCCGCGACCCCGTGTCCGTGCAGCTGCTGGACGGCCTGGTCGACACCCTCGGCCCCCTCGGGCTCGGCGTCCTTCTCATCCCCGGCCCCACCGGCCCCGACCAGCCGCCCGTCGACCCGCTGATCGAGTCGGCCGCGATGGACGTCGCCGTGCTCATCTGGGGCGGCACGCTGGACGACCCCGCGCTGCAGGCGCTCAGCCGCCGCGGCATCCCGGTGGTCGTCGTCGAGGGGCACGACCTGCCCGGCGTGGTCACCATCGGCATCGACGACCGCGCGGGCGTCGCGGAGCTCACCCGGCACCTGGTCGACCTCGGCCACGAGCGCATCGCGACGGTGACGCTGCCGTTCGGCCCGGCGCGGCGCAGCGCCCTCGCCGACGCCGACCGGATCGCCGGGATCACCTGGACCATCGCCGGTCGCCGCCTCGACGGCGTGCACGACGCCGGCGTCACCCCCACCGCCGTCTACGAGACCCCGGCGTCCCTGGTCGAGCACGGCACCGCCGCCGCCCACGCCCTGCTGTCCGGGCCCGCCGCCACCCGACCGACCGCCGTCGTCGCGCAGTCCGACCTGCTGGCGTCGGGCGTCGTGCTCGGCGCCCGGGAGCTCGGGCTCCGGGTGCCGCAGGACGTCTCGGTCGCGGGGTTCGACGGGCTCGACCTGCCGTGGCTCGCCCCGGACGTGCTCACCACCGTCGTACAGCCGATCGCCGAGAAGGGCGCGACCGTCGGCCGGGCGATCGAGGCGCTGCTCGCGGGCGGGACGCCGGCGGACGCGGTGCTGCCGGTCGAGCTGCGCACGGGCACGACGACGGGCCCGGCCCCGCGGGGCTGACGGGAGCGCCGCTCAGGAGAGGCGGACCAGCACCTGGGCCTTGGCCAGCACGCGGGTGCCGGCGGCGGTGACCATGAGGTCGACCCGGGCGGTGCGGGACTCCTCGTCGAGCGCGCCGACGGTGGCCACGACCTCGACGGTCGCACCCTCGGGGTCCGCGACGGGCACGGGTCGGGCGAACCGGGTCTGGTAGTCGAGGACCGCGCCGGGGTCGCCCAGCCAGTCCGACACGACGCCGACCGCGGCGCCCATCGTCCACATGCCGTGCGCGATGACGCCGGGCAGGCCGACCTCGGTCGCGAACCGCTCGTTCCAGTGGATCGGGTTGAAGTCGCCGCTGGCGCCGGCGTACCGGACGAGGCGCGCGCGGTCGACGGCGATCTCGCGGCGGCCGACCTCCTGGCCGACGGCGAGGTCGGCGAGCGCGGGCAGGGCCATCAGGCGTCCTCTCCCCGGACGGCGAGCGTGGACGTCACCGTGGCGACGGGCTCCCCGTCCTCCGCGGCGATGACGGCACGGGTCGTCACCATCGACAACCCGCCGCGCTCGGTCACCGAGTCCACGTGCAGGACCGTGACCAGGCGGTCCCCGGCGTGGATCGGGCGGTGGTGGATGAACCGCTCGTCGGCGTGCACCACGCGGCTGAAGTCGATGCCCGCCTCGGGGTCCTCGATCAGCTGGGCCTCGGCGCGCTGGGCGACGACGACGGCGAACGTCGGCGGCGCGATCACGTCGGGGTACCCGAGTGCTCGCGCCGCGTCGACATCCGTGTGGGCCGGGTGCAGTGCCCCGACCGCCTCCGCGAACTCGCGGAGCTTCTCGCGGCCGACCTCGTACGCCTCGTTCGGCGCGTACGCCCGTCCGGCGTACTCAGGGTTGACGGCCACGGTGGTGCGCTGGGTCAGCGGGTCTCGCGGTGGACGGTGTGCTTGCCGTCGCGCGGGCAGAACTTCTTCATCTCGAGACGGTCGGGGTCGTTCCGACGGTTCTTCTTCGTGATGTAGTTCCGCTCCTTGCACTCCGTGCAGGCGAGCGTGATCTTCGGACGGACGTCCGTGCTCTTGGCCATCTTGTTGCCACCTCTCGCGCCTGCGGCGCTCGATCCCTGGTCGACGCGCGTCGACCGACGCACGGTGTGTCACTTGCGGTAGCGGGGGCGGGGTTCGAACCCGCGACCTCACGATTATGAGTCGTGCGCTCTCACCAACTGAGCTACCCCGCCTCGGGTGACGTCGCAGGTCAGGACACATCCTGACCTGCGACACACCACAGAGCCCCGAACGGGATTCGAACCCGTGACCTCTTCCTTACCAAGGAAGTGCTCTACCACTGAGCTATCGGGGCAGCGCGGACTAGGCTACACGGTCCTCGGGGTGGTGCGAAATCGGCCCTCGCGACCCGCCCGGACGGGCCCGGGACGGCGACAGGGCGCCCTCCCGGAGGAGGACGCCCTGTCGTGCAACGTGGCGGGTGAGGGATTCGAACCCCCGTAGGCGTTGCCAGCTGATTTACAGTCAGCCCCCTTTGGCCACTCGGGTAACCCGCCGGGGTGTGCTCGTCGGTGACTGCGTCGACGACGTGCGGATGGAAGGATAGCAAGGGTTCGGGCCCAGACGGAAAACGAGTCCGCGGCCCGCCCCGAGCAGCACACCCGCACCCCACGTCAGGAGGAGTCATGGCGAGCGAGTCGTCGTTCGACGTCGTCAGCAAGGTCGACCGCCAGGAGGTCGACAACGCGCTGAACCAGGCCGTCAAGGAGATCGCCCAGCGGTACGACTTCAAGGGCGTCGGCGCGTCCATCGCCTGGAGCGGCGAGAAGATCGTCATGATCGCCAACTCCGAGGAGCGGGTGCGCGCGGTCCTGGACGTCTTCCAGACCAAGCTGATCAAGCGCAACATCTCGCTCAAGGCGCTCGACACCGGCGACGGCGACCCCAAGCCGTCCGGCAAGGAGTACCGCCTCGAGGGCACCATCAAGGAGGGCCTGTCCTCCGAGATCGCCAAGAAGGTCACCAAGCTGATCCGCGACGAGGGCCCCAAGGGCGTCAAGACGCAGATCCAGGGCGACGAGGTCCGCGTGACCTCCAAGGCCCGCGACGACCTGCAGGCCGTCATCGCGCTGCTCAAGGGCGCGGACGACATCGACGCGGCGCTGCAGTTCATCAACTACCGCTGACCCGCGCGGCGTCACGCGCCCGCTGATCTGCGCGGCGTCGCGCGCCGAGACAGGGCCGCCGCGCCGAGGACGGACCGCCCACCGCCCTGTCTCGGCGGGGCGGTCCTTCCTCGGCGGCGGGAGGTCAGGTCAGTACCGCTCGATCCCCCCGGTGCCCGCCATCCGCTCCAGTCGGGCGATGCGGTCGTCCATCGGCGGGTGGGTGGCGAACATCCGCCCGATGCCGGCGCCCTTGAACGGGTTCGCGATCATCAGGTGCGACACGTCCACGAGGTCCCGCTCCTGCGGCAGGGGCCGGGCCTGGGTGCCGCGCTCGAGCTTGCGCAGCGCTGACGCGAGCGCCAGCGGGTCGCCGGTGAGGGCGGCGCCGTCCTCGTCGGCGTCGTACTCGCGGGTGCGGCTGATCGCGAGCTGGATGAGCGTCGCGGCGAGCGGCGCGAGGAAGACCATGAGCAGCGCCGCGATCGGGTTGCCGCCGCGCTCGCGGTCGTTGCCGCCACCGAAGAACAGCGCGAACTGCGCGACCGACGTGATGACGCCGGCCACGGCCGCCGCGATGGACGACGTGAGGATGTCGCGGTTGTAGACGTGCATCAGCTCGTGACCGAGGACGCCGCGGAGCTCGCGCTCGTCGAGGATCGAGAGGATGCCCTCGGTGCAGCAGACCGCGGCGTTGCGCGGGTTGCGGCCGGTCGCGAACGCGTTCGGCGCGGCGGTCGGCGAGACGTACAGCCGCGGCATCGGCTGCCGGGCCGCCGTGGAGAGCTCGCGGACGATCCGGTACATCGCGGGCTGCTCGATCTCCGACACCGGGCGCGCGTGCATGGCGCGGATCGCGATCTTGTCGGAGTTCCAGTAGGAGTACGCGGTCATCGCGACCCCGGCGAGGGCGAACAGGAAGATGAACCGGCCGTTCGCCACGAACGTGCCGATGCCGAGCAGCACCGCCCAGAGCACGCCGAACAGCAGCGCCGTCTTGAGGCCGTTGTAGTGCCGGTGTCCCATGTGCGTCCTTCCGTGTCAGCACCCCCGCGGGCGTCGATCCGTCCCGCAGGGAGGACAACGCCGTGCCGCCCCGAACGGTTCCCCTACGCTGTCCCCCGCACATCCCGTACCCCCCGAGGAGACCACCGTGCGCACTGCCCGAGTCCTTGCCCTGGCCGCCGCGAGCGCGCTGGCGCTCGCGGCGTGCGCCCCCGTCGACGAGGGCTCCGGCTCGTCGGGCGACGCCACCGCCTCCGACGGGTCGCTCGCGACCCTGACCGACGGCGTCCTGACGATCGGCACCTCCGACCCGGCGTACGAGCCGTGGGTGGTCGACAACGACCCGACCAGCGGCGAGGGCTTCGAGTCCGCCGTCGCGTACGCGGTCGCGGAGGAGCTCGGGTACGACGCCGACCAGGTCGAGTGGGTGCCGGTGACGTTCGACCAGATCATCGCGCCGGGGGCGAAGAGCTTCGACTTCGCGATCAACCAGGTGTCGATCAGCCCGGAGCGCGCCGAGAACCTCGACTTCTCGTCGTCCTACTACGACACGGCGCAGGCCGTGGTCACGCTCGAGGGCACCGCGGCCGCCGGCGCGACGACGCTCGCCGAGCTGAAGGACCTGAAGCTCGGCGCGATGGTCGGCACCACCAGCCTGGCCGTGGCGCAGGCGGCGATCGACCCGACGACCGACCTGCAGGTGTTCAACGACAACGACCAGGTGAAGCAGGCGCTCACCGCCGGCCTGGTCGACGCGATCGTGGTGGACCTGCCCACGGCGCTCTACATCACGGCGGCGGAGCTCGACGGCGGCGTGCTCGTCGGGCAGCTGCCGGCCGGCGACGACGCGGACCAGCTCGGCCTCGTGCTCGACAAGGGCTCTGCCCTGACCGGTCCGGTCACCGACGCCGTCGACGCCCTGCGCGAGGACGGCACGCTCGCCGACCTCGAGGCGCAGTGGCTCACCGACGCGGCCGGCGCGCCGGTCCTGCAGTAGTGCCGGTGCCCGAGGACGGCACCCCCCGCACCGGGTGGGTGCCGTCCGAGCGGCAGCGTGACCGGGACGCGTACCGGCGGACCCAGACCCGGCGGTCGACCGCGGTCGCGCTGGTCAGCACCGTCCTGGTCGCCGGCGTCGCGGTGCTGGCGCTGGTCCGCTCGCCGGGCTGGCCCCGGGTCCGGCAGTCGTTCCTCGACCCCGAGGTCGCGTGGGCGGCGCTGCCGAAGGTCCTCGAGGGCCTGTGGCTGAACGTCCGCGTCATGGCGGTCTGCGCGGTGCTGATCGTCGTCGTCGCCCTGCTGCTCGCCCTGGCGCGCACGCTGCGCGGGCCGGCGTTCTTCCCGCTGCGCGCGCTCGCCACCGGGTACGTGGACGTGTTCCGCGGCCTGCCGCTGATCCTCGTGCTGCTGCTCGTCGGGTTCGGGCTGCCCGGGCTGCGGCTCCAGGGCGTCCCGACGTCGGCGGTCGTCCTCGGCGGGCTGGCCCTGGTGCTCACCTACTCGGCGTACGTCGCCGAGGTGTTCCGCGCCGGCATCGAGTCGGTGCACCCCTCGCAGATCGCGTCCGCCCGCTCGCTCGGGCTCAGCCGCGGGCAGACGATGCGGCACGTCGTGCTCCCCCAGGCCGTGCGCCGGGTGGTCCCCCCGCTGCTGAACGACCTGGTCGCGCTGTCCAAGGACTCCGGCCTCATCTCGATCCTCGGCGCGGTCGACGCCGTGCGCGCCGCGCAGATCCAGACCGCCACCTACGCGAACTTCACCCCGTACGTCGTCGCGGGCGTGCTGTTCGTGCTGCTGACGATCCCGCTGACCCGGTTCACCGACGCGCTCGCCCGGCGCGGCGGCTGGCTGGGCTCGCAGAGCGGCCTCGCCGGGGCGGGGGCGATGCGGTGACCGCCCCGCTGCTGCGCGTGTCCGGCGTCCGCAAGGCGTTCGGCGACCACGTCGTGCTCGACGACCTGTCCCTCGACGTCGAGGAGCACCGCGTCGTCGTGCTGATCGGCGCGTCGGGCTCGGGCAAGTCGACGCTGCTGCGCTGCATCAACCTGCTGGAGGAGGTCGACGACGGCGTCATCGAGGTCGACGGCCAGGAGGTCACCGACCCGCGCGTCGACGCGAACGCGGTCCGCGCCCGGATCGGCATGGTGTTCCAGGCGTACAACCTGTTCCCGCACCTGCGCGTGCTGGACAACGTGGCGCTCGCGCCCCGGCTGGTGCACAAGGTCGGCAGGCGCGAGGCCCGCGAGCGCGCCGCCGCGGTGCTCGAGCGGGTCGGCCTCGGCGCGAAGGCCCGTGCGTTCCCCGACGAGCTGTCCGGCGGCCAGCAGCAGCGCGTCGCCATCGCCCGGTCGCTGGTGACCCAGCCGGCGCTGATGCTGCTCGACGAGGTCACGAGCGCGCTCGACCCGGAGCTGGTCGGCGAGGTGCTGGACCTGCTCGGGGAGCTCAAGGACGAGGGCACGACGATGGTCGTCGCGACGCACGAGATGGCGTTCGCGCGGCACGTGGCCGACGAGGTCTGCTTCCTGCACGAGGGCCGCATCCTCGAGCGCGGCCCCGCGGACCAGGTCCTCGGCGCCCCGCGCGAGCCCCGCACCCAGGAGTTCCTCCGCCGCGTCACGGGCTGACCGGGACCCGCGCAGCACCGGTCGGCGACAGCGGCGGCCGGCTCCGTCGCAGGTCGCACGACCTCCGTCGCAGGACGCCGGTCGCAGGTTCCGTCGCAGGCACCTGGAGGCGCGCCGCGCGGGTTCCTAGCGTCGTCAGGGACGAAGCACGTGTCCCGACGGCCCCCGAGGAGCAGCACCATGACCGCACTCAGCCCCACCCACGACCCCGCGCCGCAGCCGTCGGACGACGCCCCGCCGGCCGTCCTGCTCGACGACGTCCGCCGCTCCTATCCGAATGGCGGGGGCAGCGTCGCCGCGCTCGCCGGCGTGACCCTCGCCCTCGCGCCCGGCTCGTTCACCGCCGTGATGGGGCCCTCGGGCTCCGGCAAGTCGACCCTGCTGAACTGCGCGGCCGGCCTGGACGCCCCCACCAGCGGGCGGGTGGTCGTCGGCGGCGCGGAGCTCACCGCGATGTCGCCGGACGCGGTGACCCGCCTGCGGCGCGACCGCATCGGGTTCGTGTTCCAGTCCTACAACCTGGTCGGGCACCTCACGGTCGACGAGAACATCGCGCTGCCGCTGCTGCTCGGCGGCCGCCCGGTCGACGCGCACCTGCGGCGCTACCTGATGGCCGCCGTCGGGCTGGAGGGCATGGGCGACCGGCTCCCCGGCGAGCTGTCCGGCGGCCAGGCCCAGCGGGTCGCGATCGCCCGGGCGCTCATCACGCGCCCCGCGGTCGTGTTCGCCGACGAGCCGACGGGCGCCCTCGACTCGCACACCGGCGCGCAGGTGCTGGACGTGCTGCGGGACACCGCCACGACCCTGCGGCAGACCCTCGTGCTGGTCACGCACGACGCGCACGTCGCCGCGGCGGCCGACCGCGTGCTGTTCCTCGCGGACGGCCGGCTCGCCGGTCACCTCGACGCGCCGACGGCCGAGCAGGTCACGGCCCGCATGATCGGGCTGGGTCGATGAGCGCGGCGCCGATGAGCGCCGTGTGGTCGTCCGCCCGCTCCGCCGTGCGCGTGCACCGCGGGAGCATGGCGGGCAGCGCGCTGGTCGTGGCCCTCGCGGCCGCGCTGCTCACCGCCACCGGCGTGTGGATCGAGGCCGGGATCCGGCTCGCCGCCGGGTCGACCGACCCGGCCGCGTCGCTGCTGGTCACCGTCGCGTCGTCGTTCGCGGGGACCGCGGTGCTGATCGCGCTGCTGGTCGTCGCGTCGACGTTCGCCGGCGCCCTGCGACCCCGCGGCCGGGAGTTCGCGCTGCTGCGCGCCGTCGGGGCGACGACCCGGCAGGTGCGGCAGCTCGTCACCGCCGAGGTGCTGCTCGTGTTCGCCGTGGCCGCGCCGGTGGGCGCCGTCGCGGGGCTGGGGCTGGCGCCGCTGCTGCGCGGGGTGCTGGAGTCCGGCGGCATCGTCCCCGCCGGGTCCGCGGTGCCGCTGTCCCCCTGGCCGGTGCTCGGCACGCTGCTGCTCCTGGTGCCGACCGCACTGCTCGGCGCGCGGCTCGCCGGGCGGGAGAGCGCCCGGCTCAGCCCGGCGAGCGCCGTGCAGCGGTCGGCCGTCGAGCCGCGCCGGGTGTCCCGGGTGCGGGCGACCGCCGCGGCCGTCCTCGCGGTCGGCGGCCTGGTGGTCGCCGGGGTGCCGTTCGTCGCGCCGGGCCTGCTCGGCAGCGCGGCCGCGACCACCTCGGCGTTCCTGCTGCTGATCGCGGCGGCGCTGATCGGCCCGCTGCTGGTCGGGTGGGCCGCCGAGCGCGGGCTCGCGCTGACGGCCGGCCGGCCGCGGGCGGCGGCGACGCTCGCGCTGGCGAACGCCCGCGGCTTCTCCCGCCGGCTCACCGGCGTCGTCGTCCCGCTCGCGCTGCTGCTGGCGCTCGGGACCGTGCAGTCCGGCGTCAACGGCGCCGTGCTGGACGCGGGCGAGCAGCAGGTGCGCGCGTCCCTGGCCGCCGACCTGGTGGTCGAGGCCCCCGACGGGGTCACCGACGCGCAGGCCGCGACGGTCGCCGCCCTGCCCGGTGTCGCCGAGGTGGGCACCACGGCGCTGCTCCCCGCGCAGGTGCGCGTCGACCAGGACGACGAGGACCTGCCGTTCCTCGAGGACCTGTCGTGGGAGGCCACCATGCTGCGCACCGTCCCGGTCGGCACCGCGCTGGTCGACGCCGACGTGCGGGCCGGGTCGCTCGACGACCTGGCGCGGGAGGGCACGATCGCGCTGAGCAGCGAGGCGGCGCTCACCGGACTCGCCGCGGTCGGCGACCCGGTGGACGTGCGTCTCGGCGACGTCGAGCGGACGCTGACCGTCGTCGCCGTGTACGAGCGCGGGCTCGGCCTCGGCGACTACCTGGTCGGACCCGGTCTCGCGGCCGAGGCGTCCGACGCGACGCTGCTGGTCCGGGCCGACTCCCCCGGTGACGTGCCGGGCGTCCGGGCGGCCGTGGCCGACGCCGGGCTCGACCCCACGGACGTCGCCGGCTACGCCCGGTCGGTCCGGGAGGCGGCGGCCGGGGAGCAGGGGCTGTCCCTGGCCCTGCTGGTCGCGCTCCTCGCGTTCGTCGCCGTGGGCGCGGGCAACGCGCTGGTCCAGCTGGTCGGCTCCCGCCGCGCCGAGCTCGCGCTGCTCCGCCGGACGGGCGCGACCCGCCGGCAGCTGGTGCGGATGGTCGCGGCGGAGTCCGTGCTGCTGACCGTGACGGCGCTGGTGGTCGGGGTCGCCAGCGTGCTCCCCGCACTGCTCGGCGTCGGGCAGGGGCTGCTGGGGGTCCCGCTGCCGGTGCTCGACCCGGTCGTGCTCGGGTCGCTGGCCGTCGCCGTGGTGCTGATCGGCGTCACCCTGCCGGTCGCCGCGGCGGTCCGGGCCACGGCCCCCGGGCGGCTGCCGCTGGCGGCGTGACGCCGCCCCACCCGGGTGGAAGGTTCCTGCCGGACACGCCGGGCGTGTCGGGCAGGAACCTTCCACTCTGCGGCGGGGCGGCGGGGACGCGGGCGGGTCAGGCCTCCGCGGCGGCCCGGGCCAGCGCGATCCGGATCATGTCCTCGCGGGGCACGACCTTCACGCGCTCGCGCCCGTGCGGCTCGCCGAGCTGGCGCTCGTACGCGTCCAGGAGCTCCCAGCCGGACCACTCGATGGCCTCGACGCCGCGACCCGCGAGGGCGTCGACCACGGCCGCCGGGTCGGGCTCGGTGGCCGACAGGAACGGGTTGCCGGGCGCGTCGAGGTCGCCCGCGTCCTCGACCAGGTGCCGGATGGTCTCGCTCGCGTCGGACTTGGTGTGCCCGATCAGGCCGACCGGGCCGCGCTTGATCCACCCCGTCGTGTAGACGCCGGGCACCGGCTCGCCGTCGGCACCGACGACGCGGCCCTCGCGGTTCGAGATGACGCCCGAGGCGTGGTCGAACGGGATGTCGGGCAGCGGCGAGCCGAAGTAGCCGACCGCCCGGTAGACGGCCTGGACGTCCCAGTCGTGCAGCTGCCCGGTCCCGGCGACGCTGCCGTCGCCCGCGAGCGCGGTCCGCTCGGTGCGCAGCCCGACGACCTTCCCGTCCTCGCCGAGCACCTCGACGGGCCGGTGCAGGAAGTGCAGGTGGATGCGACGGCTCGCCGTCATCTCGTCGGGGTCCTTCAGGGTCCAGTCCGTGAGGGTCTTCACGACCTGCTTGGTCTGGTTCGACGAGTTGATCGCGGCGACCGAGCCCTCGTCGAAGTCGAAGTCCTCCGGGTAGACGACCACGTCGACGTCCGGGACGTGGCCGAGCTCGCGCAGCTCGAGCGACGAGAACTTGGCCTGCGCCGGCCCGCGACGCGCGAAGACGTGCACGTCGGTGACCGGGCTGGCCTTCAGGCCCTCGTAGACGTTCGCCGGCACCTCGGTCGGCAGCAGGTCGTCGGCGTGCTTGGCGAGCACCCGCGCCACGTCGAGGGCCACGTTGCCGGCGCCCAGGACGGCCACGTGCTGCGCGGTCAGCGGCCAGGTCCGCGGCACGTCGGGGTGCCCGTCGTACCAGGACACGAAGTCCGCGGCGCCGTACGACCCGTCCAGGTCGATGCCCGGGATGCCCAGCTCGGCGTCCTTGATGGCGCCGGTCGCGAAGATCACCGCGTCGTAGTGCCGGCGCACGTCCTCGAGCGTGAGGTCGGTGCCGTAGTCGACGTTGCACAGCAGCCGGATGTCGCCGCGCTCCAGCACCTTGTGCAGGGCCACGATGATCTGCTTGATCCGGGGGTGGTCGGGCGCGACGCCGTAGCGCACCAGGCCGAACGGCGCGGGCAGCCGCTCGATCAGGTCGATGGACACGTCCAGACCGGAGCGGGACAGGATGTCCGAGGCGTAGATCCCGGCGGGTCCGGCGCCGACGACGGCCACGCGGACAGGGCGGTTCGAGCTCACGCAGGTGCCTTCCGTGTTCGAGGTCCCGGCGCGGGCGGGGCTCCGGCGGCATCGCTGAGGACGTCACGGCCGTCGCCCGGCGCTGCACTCACCGGGTGGTGCGCCCCAGTGTAAGGCCGACCTCACTGCGCCAGCGGGCCTCGAACTCCTGCCAAGTTGCGGACCTGCCCCCGCCGCCCGACCGACCCCCTGCCGCGGGGGCGTTACGGTCGGCGCGTGAGCTCCCCGACCCCCGTCGCACCCCCCGCCGCACCTGCCACCGCGCTCGACCCCCGGGGCCTCGCGACCGGCCTCGGCGCCTACCTGCTCTGGGGCGTGCTCCCGCTGTACTTCGAGCTGCTCAAGCCGTCCGGCGCGGTCGAGGTCGTCGCGCACCGGGTGCTGTGGTCGCTGGTGTTCTGCGCCGCGGTGCTCAGCCTGACCCGGACCTGGCGCGCGCTCGGCACCGTCCTGCGGTCCGGCCGCACGATGGGCCTGGTCGCGACCGCCGCGGTGCTGCTCGCCGTCAACTGGCTCACGTTCGTGTTCGCCGCCCTCAGCGGGCACGTGGTGGACGCGGCGCTCGGGTACTTCATCAACCCGCTCGTGACCGTCGGGCTCGCGGTGCTGGTGCTGCGCGAGCGGCTGCGTCCCCTGCAGTGGGTCGCGCTGGCGTTCGGCGGGGTGGCGGTGCTCGTCATCACCCTCGGCTTCGGGCGGTTGCCGTGGGTGGCGCTGACGCTGGCCGGTTCGTTCGGCGTCTACGGCCTGCTGAAGAACCGCGTCGGGCGCAGCGTCACCGCCGCCCCGGCCCTGGCCGCCGAGACGCTGGTCCTGGCCCCCGCGTCGCTGGTCTACCTGCTCTGGCTGCAGCAGACCGGCGACGCGACGTTCGGGGTCAACGGGGGCTGGCACGCGCTCGCCGTGGCCGGCACGGGGGTCGCGACCGCGCTGCCGCTGCTGTTGTTCGGCGAGGCCGCGCGCCGGCTGCCGCTCAGCGTCGTCGGGATGCTCCAGTACGTCGCCCCGGTGCTGCAGTTCGCGATCGGGGTGCTGGTGCTGCACGAGACGATGGCGCCCGCGCGGTGGTGGGGGTTCGCGCTCGTGTGGGTCGCGCTGGTGCTGCTGACGGTCGACGGGCTGCGTACGCAGCGCGCCCAGCGGCTGCAGCGTGCCGCGGTCAGCCCCGGCGTCGTCGGCCCGTGACGCGCGCGCCGAGCGCGGCGAGCAGCACCACCGCAGCCCCGGCGATCCCCCACCACACCGCGGCCCGACGCGCCCCGGCCAGCGGGTCGACCCGCGGCGACACGTCGACCGTCCGGGCGTCCGCGGCCTCCCCCGCGGCGGCGGCGTGCACCGGGCTGGGCGGGCCGAGGGCGGTGCCGTCGTCCACGAACGCGAGCGCCTCGTCCGGGCGGACGACGCCCCAGCCGACGAGGTCGTCGCGTGCCGCGGGCTGGTCGCGCGCGGCCGTGACCTCGAGGCGGTGGGCCCACTGCGCGGGCGTCTCCTCGGGGTACCGCTGGACCAGCAGGGCAGCCGCCGCGCTCACGTACGCGGTCGCGAAGCTGGTGGAGACCCCGTCGCCGGACAGCATGCAGTCGCCCGCCGCGTGGAACGCGGTGAGGATGTTCGTCCCCGGGGCCGCCACGTCCACGTGCGCGCCGTGGATGGCGTCACCGGACGGGTTGTCGTCGACGTCGACGGCCGTCACGGCCAGCACGCCCTCGTAGGCCGCGGGGTAGCGGGGGCCGTCGGTCTCGTCGGAGCTCGTGGTGCGGTTGCCGGCGCTGGCCACGACGAGCGCACCGGCGGCGGTCGCGCGCTGCACCGCCTCCGCGAGCGCGGGGGTGTCGACCGGCGTGCTCATCGAGACGTTGACGACCCGGGCCCCGCCGGCGACCGCGGCGTCGATGCCCGCGGCGATCCGCCCCGCGTCGGGCGCGACGCCCTGCTCGCGGGCCTGGTCGTCGTCGGCGTAGTACACGCGGACCGGCAGGATCGTCGCACCCGGGGCCAGTCCCACGACGCCGGACCCGGTGACCTGGCGCGCCGCGATCTGGCCCGCGACCGCGGTGCCGTGCCCAGCGGTGTCGGTGCGACCGGTCGGGTCGCCCGCGACGCCGACCAGGTCGACGCCCGGGAGCACCGCGTCCGTCAGGTGCGCGTTCCGGCTGTCGACGCCCGAGTCCACGACCCCGACGACCACGCCGGCGCCGGTCGCCGACGACCAGGCGCGCGGCGCGGCGAGCCGCGTGAGCGCGGGCGGCGAGTCGGGGACGTAGGTGACGACCGCCTGGTCGCACTGCCGACCCGCGGCGGCGGGGACCGCGGTCGTGGGGAACGTGGTCGCGGGGACGGCGGTCGTGGGGGCTGCCGCCGCGGCGGCGAGGCCCGACGCGGGCAGCGTCAGCGCGACGAGCAGCCCGGTGACGGCGGCGCGACGCCGGGCCGGGCCGCGGTGCGCGAGGGTCACGGCGCCCCGGTCGCGGTACCGGTCGCGGTGCCGGTGCCGGTGCCGGTCTGGGTGCCGGTCGCCGTCCCGGTCGACCCGGCGGCGGTCCCACCGGACACCTCGGTCGCGGCGGCCTCCACGGTCAGGGACGGCCCGGTGGGCAGCAGGTCCGCCCAGGCCGGGGGCACGCGAGTGACGTCGTCGGGCGTGTAGCCGAGGCGGGCGAGCACCTCGTCGGACGCGTCGGGGACGGGGTACGCGCGACCCGAGCCGTCGACCAGCCGGACGGTCGCCGCGGCGCCGTCGGCGCTCTGCGCGCGCACCAGGGCGCCGGACCCAGGGGCGACGCGCACACCGGGCTCGACGGGTGCGCCCTCGCGGACGACCAGGTCGACGGACTCCCCCGCGTCGCCGGTGGTCAGCGCGACGCAGGTCGTGGCGCCGGCACCCGGGAGCGTCGGGACCGCCGCGGGCAGGTCGGCCGGGGCGACGGGCGTCGTGGACGTGCGCACGGCGGCGATCTCCGACGGCGTGACCTGCAGCGGCGTCGTCGCGAGGTCCCCGGCGCCGAGCAGGTACAGCGGGTACGCGAGGTCGGACAGCGGGGCGAGCTCGCCCTGGGCGTCGACCACGTAGCGACGGGTCCCGTCGCCGGTGCCGGACACCTCGACGACCGTGCCCACCCGCGTGTCGATCGGCAGACCGCCCTGCGGCAGCGCCGACGAGCCGGCGTCGGCGACCGTGAGCGGCGCGAGGTCGGTGCCGGCGGGCACGAGGTTGAGCCAGTCCGCGCCTGCGGCCAGCGGCTCGGCGGTGTCCATGCCGAGGGCGCGCAGCACGGCGGCCTCGTCGCCGGTGGGGATGCGGTGCCGGGTGCCCTCGCTGACGAGGTAGAGCGTCCCGGCGACCTCGACCAGCGCACCGGTGCCGAGGCCGGCGGGGGTGGCGGTGGTGTCGGGGTCGATCCCGAGCGCGGTCGTGCCGTCGGGGGCGACGCACGCGAGCCAGCCCGTCGAGGTCAGCCGGCCGGCGAGGGGCAGCTCGTCGGGGGCGCCCGGGATGCCGATGGTCGCGCCGCGGGGGGCGTCGGTGATGTCGTCCTCGCTGACGTCGACCACGTGGAACGACCCCGAGTCGAGCACCAGGCGCGCGCTGGTCACGTTGAGCACGGGGTGCAGCGTCCCCTGGATGCCGACGTACCGGCTGCCGTCGCCCTCGACGATCACCAGCGACTGGTCGTCCCAGCCGTCCGCCAGGGACGGGCTGAGCAGTCCCAGACCCAGGCTGCCGAGCACCAGCAGCACGCTCAGGGACACACCGGCGACGACACCGCGCAACGGCTTCGTGGGCTCGAGCTCGCGCCCGCCCGGGGCGCCGCTGGTGAAGGCGGTGAGGAGGCGCCGACGGCTGTAGGTCTGCGCCTCGACGAGGTCACGCTTGGAGGCCACGGGTCAGACCAGGCCCGCCGCGGTCACGCCCAGCGGCAGCAGCAGCGCCAGGCAGAGGATCTCGAGGAAGTCGCCGAGCCGAGCCAGACCGACGCGGCGGCGCGGCGCGACCAGGCCGAGCCCGATGACCAGGGCGGCGGCCGCACCGGCGACGACCACCAGGAGCGGACGCCACGACGGGTGCTGCGCGGCGGCGACGACGGCCACCACCACCAGGTCGATGACGGAGATGCTCACGGTCAGCAGCACGTCGAGCCGCGAGTAGGTCTGCCGGGTGGCGAGCAGCAGGCCCGCGGACGCGAGCACGAGCAGGACGGTCCCGGCGATCCCGGTCTGCACGACGGCGGGCGTCGCCAGCAGCGCCAGCGCCCCGATCGCCACGCGCAGCGCGACCTGGATGCGGTGCCCCGCGGCGAGCTGCGCTTGCACGCGCGCCGACTGCACCGCGGGCGGGTCCGCGAGGATCTCCGCGTCGTTGCGCGGCGAGACGACCCGCAGCGGCGTGCTCGACAGCGCGAGCCACGGCACGCCGATGCTGGCGGTCGCGACCACGGCGACGACCACGGCCAGCACCTCGCCCGGTCGGGCGTCGGTCAGCGCGATCGCCGTCCCGGCGACCGCCACGGCCAGGCCGCCGGCGAGCGGTGCCGCGCTGAGCTCGCGGCGGTCGACCAGCGCGGGCATCCCGAGCAGCCCGGCGACGAGCACCCCGGTGCCGGCGAGCGCGGCCGGCCAGCCCCACGACGGCGGGGTGGACGTGGCGGTCAGCCCGGCGACGCCCGCGAGCACCGGCGCGACCAGCACGAGCACCCGACCCGCGGCGGGCTCCGTGCCCACCCGGCCGATGACGGCGCCGGCGACGAGGGCGAGCACCGCGGCGAGCGCGGCGACGACCGGCGGGACCAGCGACGCCTGGTCCGCACCGAGCAGCAGCGCGGCACCCGCCAGCAGCAGCGCCCCCGACGCCCACGCGGCGCTGAGCGCGGAGTCGCGCGGCGTCCACGGCGCGTACTGGTGCTCGACGGCGTCGGCCACGGCCTCCACGACGTCGTCGTAGATCCGCTCCTGCTCGCGGCGCGCGCCGGACTCCAGGGTCAGGACCGCGCCGTCGGCGACGCCCTCGGCCAGGAGGCTGCGCGCGGAGTCGATCGGCGTGCCGTCGGCGCGGACCAGGCGGTAGCCGCCGTGCGCCGTCGTCGCGTCGAGCAGGCCGAGCTGCCGGGCGAGGCCGGGCACGACCTCGGCCATCGGCACGGCGCCGGGGACCCCGAGGTCGAGGCGTCGGTCCCCCGCGGTCACCGACACCCGCACGAGCGTCCCGACGGACGTCGCGGAGGTGGGTGCGTCTGTCATGGGGTCCCCTGTAATCCCTGGGCAGGTCGGCGGTCAGCATAGCGACGGGGTGGGGCTCCGGCCGCCCCGGACCGGCGGGGGCAGGTCCGTCCGGGTGGCACCCCGCCGACGCACGGCGCCGCGACCGCCGCCGCCCCGTGCACCCAGGGGGCTTGCGCGGGCACCGGATCGGGTAGGACAAATCGGTCGATAGTTGACGGATCACCCAGTTGGTGCTGGGCCGATCGGGTGAACCATGACACCGGTCAGCGTGGTCGTCCACAGGTCGGGTGACCTCACCTGACGTGATCCGAACCTGTGAAGTAGCCTGCGATCGGTCCGGGACGTGTGCTCGGTTCAGGCGGCGCCGACCGGGCGCACGTCACGCAAGGCCCACCGGGCCGTGTAGGGGGAGGTGGACATGGCAGCAGAGGTTTCCGCAGCAGACGGCGCACTCAAGCAGGGCGCCGACGCGGTCGCACAGAGCCGCGGCGAGCTCAAGAGCGAGCTCGGCAGCCTGGAGGGCAAGCTCTCCAGCATCGGGTCGCACTGGCAGGGTCAGGGCGCCGTGGCGTTCAACCAGCTCATGGCCCGCTGGCGCGAGGACGCGAACAAGATCGTGTCCGCGCTCAACGAGTTCGAGTCCAACCTGCTCACCTCGCAGTCGACGTACACCGCGTCGGACGAGGCCCAGCAGTCCGCCATGAGCCGCCTTCAGGGCCGGCTGGGCTGATCGGGAGAGGATCACACCCATGAGCGACCTCAAGGTCAACTTCGGGGGTCTGTCGACCGCCGCCGCCGACATCCAGGCCTCCGCGAGCAACATCGAGTCGCGTCTGAACGACCTCGACGCCTCGCTGCAGCCGCTGCGCGCCAACTGGTCCGGTGAGGCCTCCACGGCCTACACCGCCGCCAAGGCCAAGTGGGAGGCCGCGCTGACCGACATGAAGGCGCTGCTCGCCGACGTCGGCCGCGCGGTGTCCACCTCGGGCGAGGAGTACCAGAGCACCGAGCGGAACAACGCCGCCCGCTGGTGAACCCACCCGCTCCGGCCTGACCCACGAGGGACCGGCCGAGCACAGCACGACCCGCGCGGTCGCGACCGCCGTCCCCGGACGGCAGGGCGCGACCGCGCGGCCATCGCGTCGCAGGGGGCGATGTCGGAACCCGCGGTGTCGGGACTACACAGGAGGACGGGACGTGGCTGGCGTTACCGGGCTGACCCTCGAGCAGATCGAGGCCAATCTCAACAAGCTCATCCTCCTGCACGGGGACGTGCAGCGGATGCGCGACCGCGTCACGACCCTGCGCGGGCAGCAGACGAGCAACGTCTGGCCCGCGATCACCGGGGTCGCCGAGTTCGC
This sequence comes from Cellulomonas sp. NPDC058312, assembly GCF_042880135.1. Lineage (NCBI taxonomy): Bacteria > Bacillati > Actinomycetota > Actinomycetes > Micrococcales > Cellulomonadaceae > Cellulomonas > Cellulomonas sp. NPDC058312. The sequence goes on from NZ_JBHVZE010000004.1 coordinate 211,297, forward strand.
CGACCAGTACCGCTCCGCCCTGAGTGCGTCAGCCACACGGATCCGTGGCGTCGAGGAGGAGATCGAGGCCTGCCGCCTCGCCCTCGCCGAGAGCGCACGGTCCCTTCAGGCCCGCGACGAGGCCGAGGCAGAGCGCCTCCAGGCACTGGCCAAGCGGCTCGAGACCGTGCGCGAGCTCACGACCGCGCACCGGATGCTCGCCGTCTGATGGGCCGGACCACCGCGCGAACCCGTCGGGTCGTCGCCGTCGCTGCCTGCTCACTACTCCTCCTCGCACCGTCGGTCGCATCAGCCGACGGCATCGACGACGGCCTGTGGTACTACAACGCCACGGGGCTCGAGGAGATCCACCAGCGGGTGACGGGCGCGGGCGTCCAGATCGCCTTGGTCGACGGCCTCGTCAACCCGTCCGCGCCCGACCTCGTGGGCACCTCGCTCGCGCTCCGGGAACCGTCCTACTGCGGCGAGGTCGAGGGCGGACCCGCAGCCGCGACGGCGAGCACGACCGAGCGAGCCCGGCACACCACGTCGATGGCCTCCCTGCTGATCGGCACGGGCACCGGAACCGGCGGCGAGGCGGGGGTCAAGGGCGTCTCCCCTGGCGCTGCCGTCACGGTCTACGCCGCGCGGCTCGAGGACTACCTCTGCCCCACCAGCCCGGACGAGCCCATCGGTCCGCGCGCGAGCGTCCCCGAGGCGATCGCCGCCGGTTCCGACATCATCGTGGTCCCTGGCGGCGTCGACGTCAGGCCTGCGGACATCCTCGCGGCCGCCCGTGCTGGAGTCATCGTCGTCGCGTCGGCAGGGAACGACGGCGGGGCGATCGCCGACACGCCCGCGACCCTGAACGGCGTCGTGACGACTGGCTCCACGACCGTCGACGGATCACTCGACGCGAGGAGCCCGAGCGGAGAGCGCCTGGGAGTCGTGGCGCCCGGGAAGGATCTCCGCTCGACGGATCCCACGTACAGCTACTACGGAGTCACATCCGGGTCCTCGAACTCCGCGGCATACACGGCAGGAGTTCTCGCCCTCGCGATGGAGGCGTTCCCTGACGCCACGAGCAACCAGATCCTCCAGGCGCTGGCACGGACCACCGACGGTTCCCTGCACGAGCTCGACAAGTCGCTGACGCGAGGCTTCGGACAGGTCGACGCCCGAGCTCTGCTCGCATCCGACCCGTCGTCGTTCCCGGACGAGAACCCGTTCGTCGGGGATCTCCCGAGCCTGCGGCCGCCGGCCACCGAGTTCGCGCCTGCATCGACCCCCACCGCCTCCGAGGAACCGGACGACGCGCGTCCGACGGATGAGCCGCACAGCGCTCCGACTGACGACGCGGAGTCGAACTCGGTCGTGGTGGTCCTGGGAGTCGCCGGTGCGGTGCTGGTCGTCGTCCTCGTGCTCACCGTCGTCGTCGTGCGGCGCCGCCGAACAACCTCTTCAACCGACACAGGACCTCACGGGGGGCACCACCATGGGTGACAGCGCCGAACAGCTCAGGCGGACTCTCGACGCCGATCTTGCCTCGATCGGGCAGACCGACTCAACGCTCGGTCTGCAGGCAACGGCCGCGACGGACGCCGCGCAGTCGCTGACCGGGCTGGTCGGGGCCGTCGGGCTCGACGGTGAGAGCGGCTCAGCTGCGGACGCTCGCCTGGCCGAGGTTGCGTCGAGGATCAACGGCATCGCCGCAGAGCTCGAGACGCTCGGCAGCGCCGCCAAGACCGCGGGCGCTGCGATTCAGCGAGCCCAGGAGAGCTTTCACGAGCTGCCCGACGTCGCGTTGACTCCGCAGGAGCGAGTCATCGTGACTGCGGCCCGTATCGCGCCGGTGGTGGGTCCTGCCGTCGGCGTCGCGCAGACCGCCGCCTTCCTTGCTCGCCACGAGGCGACCCGCGAGAGCGACGCCGCCGCCGCGTTGTCTCGACTGCAGACCGATCTCGGCAGCATCCGAATGCCTGACACCGCCGCGACCGACTACGAGTTCAGCGAGCTCCCCGACAGTGGCGACACCAGCAGCTCGAGCACCAGCACCACCCCGTCCACCGGCAACATGCGTGGCTACACCCCTCAGGGCAGCGTGGGCGGGACCGTCGGCTCCAGCTGGGTCAGCGGCGGAACGGGCGGCAGCTCCGTCCAGCCGTCGTGGAACCCCCCGGCGTCCGGGGGCTCCGAGCTGGGCTCGGGCTCGAACAGCGGCAGCGGATCGGGCGGCGGAGGCACGGTCTCCCCGACCTACCCCGGCGGCTCCGGCACCGGCGGCGGTCACATCCCTGGGACCGGTGACGGCAGCTCGTCCGACGGCAGCGTCGGCGGCGTCGTCCCTGGTGGATCGGGGTCCGGCGGCGGTGGGTACCTCGGCGGCTCCGGCGGGTCGGGCAACGGTGGGTACGGTTCCGGCTCGGGCGGACTGGGTGGCCTCGGTGCGGGCGGTCTGGCCGGCGGGCTGACGGTCGGCGGCGCAGCTCTCGGGGGTGCCAGTCTCAACCGGCTCGCCGCCGGCTCGGTGTCAGGCGGCTCGGGCAGTGCCGGTGGCCTGGGTGCCGTAGGTGGCATCGGCGGCTCGGGTGGTGCGGGCGGTCTCGGCCGGGTCAGCGCCGGTGGCGCCGGGACGGCGGGCGGCTTCGGCGGCGGTGCGGGGACCTCGGGCTCCGCGCTGTCCGGCTCGACCTCGTCTGCGCTCGGACAGGGCTCGCAGACCGGCACCGCGGGTGCGGCGGCCTCCGGCCAGCGTGCCGGTGGACCGATGGGCCCGATGGGTGGCGGCGGAGCCGGCGGCGGCGCGGGCAGCGCCTCGAAGCGGCGTCAGTCGTCGGGGCTGCTGGCCCCAGACATCGCCGTCGAGGACGGTGCACTACGGCCCGACCTCGGTGCCGGCGCCGGCGCCGGGGGTCGTGACGCGCTGCGCGCACCCGCCCCGGCGGTCGCCCAGGCCGACGACGACGAGTGGTGACCCGAGCGTTCATCACCGCGTGACGTCCGCTCGGACCATTCCGGGACCGAGGACGTCCACGAGCACGAAGCAAGTACCTGCGGATCGTGCCCGCCCCGCATGACGCGGCGGGCACGATCCGCGCATGCGCGTCGCAGGGGGCGACGTCGGAGCATCGGCGTGAAGGGACGGACCATGCGACGGGCCACTCAGAGCAGTCGAACGAGAGAGTCGCGGACGCGCCGCGGCACGCTAGGGCCGCTCGCTGGCGCTAGCGTGATGGTCGCGCTCGCCCTGCCGACGTCGTCGGCGGCGGCTGCGGACATCCAGGACGGTCTTTGGTACTACAACGACACCGGCCTGGCAGAGGTCCACCAGACCGTCACGGGCGCGGGCGTCAGGATCGCCCTGGTTGACGGCCTGGTGAACCCCGCAGCCGCCGACCTGGTCGGTACGTCCCTCACGGTGCACGAGCCGTCGTACTGCGCCGAGGTCGACGGAGGCACGGCTGCCCCGGCAGCGGACTCGTCACCACGCGCACGGCACACGACGTCGATGGCCTCCCTCATCCTCGGGACCGGAGTGGGAAACGGCGGAGAGGCGGGCGTCAAGGGGGTCGCCCCCGGTGCCTCGGTCACGACGTTCGCCTCCCTGCTCGAGGAAGGACTGTGCCCGACGTCGGAGGAGTTGCCGGCGTACAACGCCGCCTTCCTCGACGCGATCGCCTCGGGTCCTGACATCATCGTCGTCCCGGGGACGACCGCGGTGGACCCGGAGGATGTGGTGGAGGCGGTGCGCGCAGGCGTCATCGTGGTTGCCGCTGGCGGAAACCAAGGGGGCCCGGTGACCGGTCCCCCCGCCGGGTACAACGGCGTCATCTCCACCGGCACGACCACCGCCGACGGCGCAACAGACCCGGGTAGTCCTGTTGGAGACCTGCTGGGTGTCGTAGCCCCCGGTGCCGACACCCGGTCGATGGATCCGACCTACAGCTACTACGGCACGACGACGGGGTCGTCCAACTCAGCCGCCTTCACCGCCGGGGCCCTCGCGCTCGCCATCTCCGCGTTCCCGGACGCCACCACCAACCAGATCCTGCAGGCGTTGGTCCGGACGACGGACGGAAGCCAGCACGCGCCGAGCAGGACGGGTGAGCGCGGCTTCGGGGCGGTCGACGTCCGGCAGATGCTTGCGTCCGACCCCTTGAGCATGCCGGACGAGAACCCGTTCATCTTCGACACGGCGTGGTCTGAGCCGCAGGCCGAGGATTTCCTCGAGCTCGACGCCCCCGACGGGCCCGAGACGCCTGACGCAGCCCCTCCCGGCGCCGCGTCGGGCGGTTCCGAGGAGTCGGTCAGCACACTGCCGGTCGTGCTTGGCATCGCCGCGCTCGCGCTGGTCGCCGGCACGAGTCTCGTACTTCGCCGACGTCACCGTTCACGACAGACCGCGCAGAGCGCGAACCAAGACCACCATGAATGATCGCGACGAAAGGCTGTCATGCTCGCCCACTCGCTGAAGACCGTCGCGGGCGTCCCTCGCCGGTCCCGAAGTGATCTCGTCTGATGAGGCCTACCACCACGCCCCGCGCCGCGCACGGCCTCGCCGTCGCCGCCCTCCTCGGGTCGTCCGTGTTCCTCGCCCCGACCGCATCCGCGGCGACCGATACCGACGGGCTCTGGTACTTCACCCACACCGGGATCGCCGAGGCCCAGCAGATCGCCAACGGGGCCGGGGTGAACATCGCGCTCATCGACAGCACCGTCAACCCGAGCGCGCCGGACCTCGTCGGCACCAACCTCTCCGTCCGTGAGCCCTCGTACTGCGCAGAGAGCGAGGGCGGCGAGGCACGGCCCGCGACCGGGACGTCCGAACGCGCGCAGCACACCACGACGATCGCGGCTCTCCTGATCGGCACTGGCGCCGGGTTCCCGGGGGACCCGGGTATCAAGGGAGTTGCACCCGGCGCGCACGTCACGGTGTACGACCGGACGAACGGCAGCGTGTGCCCCGTCCCCGGCTCCCAGGAGCACAGCTCGTCACAGGCGTTCGCCGACGCGGTCGCTGCCGGCGCGGACGTCGTGGTGGTTCCCGGTGAGACCAGCGTCCCCTCCGAGGACTTGTCTCAGGCGGTGCGGGCGGGCGTCATCGTCATCGGAGCCGGCGGTAACCGTGGCGGTCGGGTGTCAGGGGAGCCCGCCACCCGCAACGGCGCCATCGCGACGGGGACGACGACCGTCGACGGGTCCGTCGACCCTGGAAGCACGTCAGGCCCGGAGCTCGGACGTCTCGCTCCTGGAACAGCTATCCGAACGATCGACCCGACACTCACGTACTACGGGACCTCGACCGGGTCCTCCCACTCCTCGGTGATCACCGCGGGTGTGATCGCCCTCGCGATGTCGGCCCACCCTGAGGCGACCAGCAACCAGATCCTGCAGGCCGTCGTCCGGACCACCGACGGCAGCGTCCACGAGCCCGTCCGCGACGAGACCCGCGGCTACGGCGCGATCGACGTCCGCCAGCTCATGACCGTCGACCCCACGACGCTCCCCGATCTCAACCCGTTCATCCGGACGGACGCCGACGCGTTCCCGACGGCCGAGGACCTCGGCGTCATCAGCGACACCGAGTCCACCCCCACCTCCAGTCCGACGGCGCCCGGTTCTGGAACCCGACCCGCCACGCTCGACGAGCCGGAGACCGGGCCGAACCTGCTCGTCATCGGCGGCTCGATCGCCGGTGCGGTCGCCCTGGCCGCAGTCACGGTGACCGTCGTGATGCGCCGCCGCCCGCGCCACGGACCGACGGGTTGACGACCTGAGGCTCACGCTGGAGGCCGACCCTCCGAGCACCATCACCGGGGGCACGCGCGGCCGACCGCGTCCGTGGCAGCACGCAGACGACCCCCGCGGAGACCGCAGGAACCGACGGCCCACCGGGCTGCGCGGCCCTACGGTCCGGGGATGCCGACCCCGCCGGAGCCGCCGCCCCCGCCGCCGCACCCCGGGCACCCGCGCCGCCGTCCCCGCGGGGGGTGCCTCGTCGCGCTCGGCGTCGTGGGGGTCGTCGCGGTGCTCATCGGCGTCCCCGTCGGGCTCGTGATCCTCGAACGTCGACCCGAGGCGTGGGAGCGGGAGGCCCTGCTCACCGCGAGTCCGTTCGCCCGCATCGTCACCGCCGGGGCGGACCGCGTCGAGGGCCGGTCCCGTCCCCAGACCCAGAAGTTCGGGCGGTACCTCGAGGGCGTCTCGACCGAGGCCGTGTTCTGGACGGGCTTGACCCTTGACGACGTCGCGGACAGGGTCGCCGAGGCCGTCCAGGCGCTCGATCTCGGCGACCCGTTGTGCATCCAGCTCGACGCGGGCCCCGACGCCTACGAGTTGACCGCCCGCCAGTCGGCTACAGGCGCGCTGTGGTGCAACGTGTTCGACCGCGACAGTCACGCTCTCGGCGCCGTCATCGCGTGGCAGGACGGCGCACAGGTGACCGTGCTCATCACCTACGGGCCTGGGCGCGGCTACCGCGAGTGGCCCGGCATCACCCCCACCGGCTGAGAGGCGGGACGTGCCGGGTGCCGGAGTGCGCGAGGCCTCCGTAGGAGCACGCAGGCACGCCCGAGGCTCCCGCAGGGACGGCGCGGGCGGGGGTCGGCACGACCCTACGGTCGCGACATGCCGACCCGACGCCACGTCCCGACCGCCTCGCGGGTCGCCGCCCTCGCCGTCACCGCCGCCCTCGCGGCGACCACGCTGCTGACGGCTACCGCGCCCGCGTCCGCGACCGGGGGCGACGAGCGGGACGTGTCCGTGTCGCACCCGGTGGACGGCGCGCGCGTCTCGGGACCCGACGTCACGCTGACCGGGTCCGTCGGCGTCGGGGCGGCCGGGGTGGTGGGTGCAGTTCGTGGTGGACGTCTCCAGCTCGACGTGGTGGTCCGTCGGGATGGACTGCGACGGGGACGGCACGTCGGCCGGGGACGACCTGAACGCGGACGGTCGCCGTGGGGACGTGCTGGACTGCGAGATCGCCGCGGTCGGGGCGCTGAACGCGGACCTGCGCGCGCAGCCCGCCGCCGCGACGGGGGTGCGGGTCGGGCTCACGGCGTTCGCCGGCACGGCGGTGGTCGCGACGGTCGACCCCGACCCGGACCTGGGCGCGAGTCCGTACTGGGTGACGCCGGGCGCCACCGCCACGGGCCCGGGGACCGGCACGGACGTCATCCCGCGGCTGACCACGGTCGCGTCGTCGCTGCGGGTCGACTCGGTCGGGCAGTACGTCGGCGCGCGCCTCACCGGCGGCACGAGCTTCGACGCCGCGATCACCCGGGCCGCGGAGGCGTTCGGCGACCCCGCGGTCGCGGGTGCCCGCCAGGTGGTCCTCGTGCTGTCCGACGGGCAGGGCCCGGTGAGTCCGGCGACCCTCGACCGGGTCGCCGCGCTCGGGCTCCAGGTCCGGACGTTCGCGATCGGTCTCGGGTCCGGGGGGTGCGCCGCGAGGTCCGCGCTCGCGAGCCTCGCCGCGGCCGGCGGCGACGTGTGCACGTCGGTGTCGAACCCCGCGGGCCTGCGGTCGGCGCTGACCTCGAGCACCCCGGCGGCGGTGCTCGGCGTGGACGTCACCGTGGGCAGCAGCACCACCGCGGCCACGGTCGACGCCCTCGGCAGCTGGTCCGCGACCGTCCGGGACGTCGCCCACGGCCCCGCCACCGCGACCGTCACCGCGCGCTACGTCGACGGGTCGACGTCGGTGCAGCAGGTGCCGTTCACGGTCGGGGAGGTGTTCCGGTACGTCGCGATGGGCGACTCCTACGCCTCGGGCGAGGGCGTCCGGCCGTACCTCGACCAGGACCCCACGACCGGCACCGGCAGGACCGAGGCGTTCCTGTGCCACCGGTCCGCGCGCGGCTGGCCCGCGCTGGTGCGGCGCGACGGGACCGGCGACACCATCGCGGACCAGGCGGCCGACGACCCGGACCGGACCGCGTTCGGCCTCGTCGCGTGCTCCGGGGCGCGCATGGTCAACCTCGACACCGTGCCGCAGCTCAAGGAGGGGTTTGGCAAGTGGCTGACCAACCCACCCCAGGTCCAGGCCCTCACCCCCGACACCGACCTGGTGACCCTGTCGATCGGCGGCAACGACATCGGCTTCGCCCCGATCATCAGCCACTGCATGCAGAAGATCGCCTGCTACGACGACGCGTTCGTCACCGACGCCCTGGGCCGGGACATCACGTTGCGGGACTGGTCGACCATCCGGATGGCCCTGGTCGGCAGCGAGCTCGGCGGCATCTACCGGGACGTCCGGAACCGGACCGGCCCGGACACCCGGGTCATCGCCCTGACCTACCCACGGCTGGTCAGCGGCAGCTGGGCCGGCCCGGTGTTCGGGAACACCTGCCTGGCGCTCGGCCCGGGCGAGCGCGGCTGGCTGCGCGCGCAGGCCGACACGTTCGCGGACATCGTCCACCACCAGGCGCGGCGCCGGCACGTGGAGGTCGCCGACGTGCGGGACGCGTTCGAGGGGCACCTGGTGTGCGACCTCGACAACCACGTCTACCCGGTCGAGACCACCCGCATGAGCGACCTGGACCAGGACTTCGGCCACGTGGTCAGCGCCGCGTCGTTCCACCCCACCTCCCAGGGCGTCGCGCACTACGCCCGGATCGTCAACGAGACGCTCGCAGGCCAGGGCTCGGGCGCGGACGCGTCGGCCGACGTGCTCGACCCGGCGTCCGACGCCGCGGGCGCCCGGACCGCCGACCCGGCCGAGCCCCCGGCCACGGAGCCACCGGGCGACCCGCGGATCGCGACCGACCCGGCGGCGGTCCTCGCCCGCTACCCGCAGGAGACGATCGACGCCGTCGCCGCGACGACCTTCGCGGAGGTCCGGCTCGGCCACGGCCCCAGCAGTCCCGGGACACCACGGTGCGACGCGGTCGTCCCCGGCGAGCGGGTGCCGTACCGCGGCGAGGGGTTCGCGCCCGGGTCCGCCGTCACCGCGCAGGTCCACGTCGACGGCCGCGTCATGTCGACGGCCACCACCACCGCCGACGACGACGGACGGGTGCGCGATGAGCTCGTGACGCCCGCCGTCGACGGCAGCCCGCTGCTGTCCGTGCGGTTCACGTCGACGACGCGCACCGGCACGGCCGTCGGGTACGCGCACGCCGAGACGACCGACGACCCGGCGTGCGTGGCCCCGGTCGTCGGCGTCGGCCGGGCCACCGCCGGCGACACCACAGCCGCGCCCGGCGAGCACACCGGGAATCCGGCTCCCGGACCGGCCGGGGAGCGGTCCCCCTCGCAGGCGCCCGCCACCGGCGGGTCCGCGGGCGCCGATGCGCCGACACCTACCGGCTCGGCGGCACCCACCCCGCCGGCGCCGGCGCCGGCCCCCGACGCCACGTCGACCGGGCCGGGACACCGGACGGGCACCGGCGGGCCAGGACCGGGTGCCGCGCCCGACCCCCTCGCGACGACGGCCACCACGCGCACGAGCCCGCTCGGGGCCGCCGGAGCGGCGACCCTGCTGGCGGGCGCGGCGGCGCTGGCCCTGGTCGCGTGGCGGAGGCGACGTGCGTAGCCGCCGGGGGTGCCTCGTCGCGCTGGGCGTCGTGGGGGTCGTCGCGGTGCTCATCGGCGTCCCCGTCGGGCTCGTGATCCACGACCGACGGGCGGAGCCGTGGGAGCAGGAGGCCCTGTTCACCGCGGGCCCGTTCGCCCGCATGATCACCGCCGGGGCGGACCGCGTCGAGCGCTGGCCCAATCCCCAGACCCGGAAGTACGGGCGGTACCTCGAGGGTGTGACCGCCGAGGCCGTGTTCTGGACGGGCCTGACGCTGGACGACGTCGAGGACCGGGTCGCCGAGGCGGTCCGCGTGCTCGATCTCGGCGACCCGCTGTGCATCCAGCTCGACGCGGGACCCGACACCGACGAGCTGACCGGACGCCAGTCGGCCAGCGGCGCGATGGGGTGCAACTTCCTCGACCGGGACGGCCACGCGCTCGGGGGACTGTCGGCATGGCAGGACGGCGCACAGGTGACCGTGTTCCTCACCTACGGGCCAGGACGCGGCTACCGCGAGTGGCCCGGCATCACCCCCACCGAGAAGCCGCCCGGCTCCTGAGCACACCGCCGGCGCGCGCGGCCACCGACCGGCCTCCCCGACCTCAGCCCCGCGCAGCCCCCGGCGCGTCGATCCGCACCCCGCGGTCCCCCACCTGGATCGTCGACCCGGACGGCACCGGCACCCGCTGGTCGGCGGGCACGGCCACGACCCGCCCGTCGGGCAGCCGCAGCGTCGTGCCGTTGCCGGAACCGGCGTCGCAGACCCAGAACGTGCTGCCGTCGATCCCGAACCGGGCGTGCGTGCGTGAGACGCTCCGCTCCGGGTCGTCGACGACGATGACGTGGTCGCAGCGCTCGCCCGGGGTGGGGCGCGGTGCGCGGCCGATGAGGCCGGGGCCCGTGACGGACATGACCTGACCGGTGTCGAGGGTGACGAGGAACGGTGCGGGCTGCGCCTGGTGCGCGACGCGGGCGGGCGCGGGCTCGTCGGGGCGGGCCTGCGCGGGGACGACGGGGCGCACACCCGTCCAGCCGTCCGGGGCCGCACCCGGGCCTGGGGCGGCACCGGGACCCGCGGTCGGCGCGGCGGGCTGCGCGGCGACCTCGCGGGCGGCGCGGCGGCCGGACGGGGCGGCGGTCGCCGCACCGGCACCCGAGGGCGTCGCGGGCTGCGGCGGGGCGACCGGCGCCGGCGCGGTCCCGCCGGCGGCACGCGACGGCGGGGCCACCGGCACCTGCGCGGCAGTCACCTGCGGAGCACCCACGGGCACCGGCCCCGCGCCCTGCGGTCGGGCCTGCGGCGGCGCGGGTCGCCCGGCGGCGGCGTCCGCGGCGTCGAGCGCCTCCTCGACCGCCCGCTCGTGGGCACGCACGTCCACGACGACGGCGCGGCCGACCCGGTCGTGCCAGGCCTGGGCCCTGCCGGTCCTGTCGAACGCGCCCGACGCGACGACGAGCCACTGGCCGAGCCCCGCGGCGGCGTGCCCGGCGGCGAGCACCAGCCCGCGCAGCGCCGCACGCGCGGGCCCGACCGAGTACGGGGTCTCCTCGCGGGCGGTGCGCAGGCCGAGCAGGCTGTTGCCGAGGGTGCGGCCGGTGTGCGCCTCCCAGACGACGAGCCCGACGGCCAGCTCGACGACGGTCAGCGCGACGAGCAGCAGCGACCCCGTGCCCACGAGGACACCGCCGGCGACGGTGCCGACCGCGACCGCGTCGATCGCGTAGGCGAGCACCCGGCGGCCCGGCCCGGCGGGCACCGCGGCACCGAACGCGGGGTGCAGCACGGCGGGGCGCGGCTCGCGGGGCCGCTGCTCGACGCGGGTGCGGGGTTGGGCCTCGACGACGTGCACGGTGACGTCGGCCTGGACGGGCTGACCGCAGGCGGTGCAGAACCGGGCGTCGGCGCGCACCGGGCGGCGGCAGCTCGCGCACTCGCGGACGGCGACGGTGCCGACGCCGCCGGCGGGCCCGGGAGTCGTCGTGCTCATGCTCGGCTCCACGTCCCGACCCCCGTCATGCGCGTCATCCTGCCATCGTCCGGCCGCCGGCCCCGGCCCGCGCCACCCGACCGGGTCACGAGCCCACCCCGCGGAGTCACGACGTCATCCGGCGGAGCGTCTCGATCATGTCGGCCGCGATCAGCGCCGCGGGCATCGCCGCCACGACCCCCAGGCCCTCCACGAAGTCGCCGAACCGCGACGCGACCACCGAGGACCAGCCACGGCCGAGGGCGATGCTGACCGCCGCCGCCACGAGCGCGAGCAGCACGCAGCCGACCGCCACCAGCGCACCGTCGTCGAGCCGCGACCCGCCGACCGCGGCCAGCTCCACGAGCACCAGCGCGGCGGCCACCCGCGGTGCCCAGCGCGCGACGGCGCCGCGGGCGGACCGGGGCTGCAGGCTGAGCACGACGACGAGCCCGGCGACGAGGACGACCGCACCCCAGCCGCGCAGCGTGTCGCCGAGCGCGGCGACCAGCAGCACCGGCACCAGGACGGGCGGCACCGCGCAGACCAGCAGCACGCCCGCGTCGGACCGCCGCTCGGCGGAGTCGACGGTGCGGCCGACCTGGCGCTCGTTGACCCGGCCGAGCCCGCGCGGCCGCGGCCCGCGGACCGACGGGGCGGTGCGGGCGACGTGCGCGAGGTCGACGAGCTGGTCGTCGGGCACGGACAGCGACCACACGGGCAGCAGCCGCAGGGCGAACGGCACCAGGCCGAGCAGCACGGCCGCGACGACGACCGCGGGCAGCCCGGCGAGCAGCACGGCCAGGGCCAGCCCGGCGACGACCCCGACGGCGGTCAGCAGCACGGTCGCGAGGTCCTGACCTCGGCGCTGCGCGCGGGTGGTGACGAACCGGACCGCGGCGGCGCCGGTCGCGGCGACCAGCCCGGCCACCAGCGCGAGCCGGCGGTCGGCGTCCCCGGCCGGGTCCACGGCGGCGACGCCCGCGGCCAGACCCAGCAGCGGGGCGACGAGGGTGGCGGCCGACTCCGCCGTGGTGCGCGCGGTCGCGAGCAGCAGCGCGCCGACGCCGAGCACCACCGCGGCGACCAACGCGACCCACCCCCGGTGGGCCGGGTCGAGCAGCTCCACGGCACCGAGGACCGCGGCGGACGCCCCGGCGGCACCGATCAGCGCGGGCTGCGGGTCGGGACGGCGGGCGACCCACGCGGCGCGGGCCCGGGCCGCGCGGCCACGGGGCCGGGGCGCGGGGGCGACGACGTGCACGAGCGAGCCGTCCTCGACCTGCGCGGCCAGCGGCGACGTGAGGTCGAGCGCGCGCCCGCCCGCGTCGATCACGAGCAGTCCCGGGGTGCGGGTCACGCCCGCGGCGGTCAGCACCTCGGCGAGGGTCCGGGAGGCGTCGAGGGCGACGTCGAGCCGCCGGCTGCCGAGGTGCACGGCGACCCGGGTCAGGGGCTGCACGGCGGTGGCCGGGACGGTCACGCGCGCCTCCTTCTCCCGCCGGTGGTGCCCGCACCGGGCCGGGGCGTCGGCGGCGGACCCGCCTGCCCCCGGGCGTGGCGCCTGTCATGCTATGCGGTCCCCGCCGTCCCGCACGGCACGTCACGGGCACCCGTCCCACGGCCGGCCCTGCCGGGGTCGCCCGTCCGGCGCAGCGCGACGGGGCCGACGTCGGTCCCGGACGGTAGGTTGACGCCACAGGAACGTCGGGGGGCGTGCGGCTCCCCGCCCGGCAGGAGGGACCGAGCGCCGACGATGTCGATCGCGACGCAGCAGGGGACGCGCCTGGAGCCGCCCGCCGTCCCCAGCGGGCAGGTCGTCCTCCAGCCGCCCCCGGAGATCCAGCCGTCCGACGGCATCAGCGGGATGCTCGCCAACGCGATCCCGATGCTCGGCTCCGTGGGCTCCATCGTGTTCGTCGCGATGAACCAGCCCGGTCCCCGCGGGTACATCGCCGCCGGCATGTTCCTGCTCGCGTCCCTCGGCTTCGTCGGCGTCAACGGCTGGCGGCAGCGGTCGCAGCACCAGGCACAGGTCGTCGGCGCCCGCCGGGAGTACCTGGCCTACCTGGCCGACCTGCGCGGCTCGGTGCGCCAGGCCGCGGGCGCGCAGCGCCGTGCCGCCGAGTGGTCCTCCCCGGACCCGCGCGCGCTCGCCGCCGTCGCGGAGGAGCGCACCCGCGTCTGGGAGCGCCGGTCGCAGCACGACGACTTCCTCGCCGCCCGCGTCGGTGTCGGCGCGCAGCCCCTGTGCCTGGACCTCGAGGCGCCGCAGACCCCGCCGCTCGCCCAGCTCGACCCGGTCGCCGCGTCCGCCGCGCACCGGTTCCTCGTGACGCACCGGGTGCAGCAGGGCGTGCCGCTGGCGTTCGACGTCCGGTCCGTCGCCCGGATCGAGGTCACCGGCGCCGCCGCCGAGACCCGCGCGCTCGCCCGTGCCGTCCTCAGCCAGCTCGCCACGTTCCACGCGCCCGAGGACCTGCAGATCGCCGTCCTGGCGGGCGACGCCGCGATGCCCGAGTGGGACTGGGTGAAGTGGCTGCCGCACGCCCACTCGCCGCGGTCCCGCGACGCCGTCGGGGCGGCCCGGATGATCGGCACCGACCTCGCCGACATCGAGGGCCTGCTCCCCGAGGACCTCACGGACAGGCCGCGGTTCGGCTACGCCGCCGAGGCGACCCTCCCCCATGTGCTGGTGGTCGTCGACGGCGGGCGCGTCCCGGTCGGGAACCCGATCCTCACCGCCGACGGCGTCCTCGGCGTGACCGTGCTCGAGCTGCCCGACCGGTGGGGCGAGCTCGACGAGCCCACCACCCTGCGCCTGAACGTGGGCGCGGCCGTCGCCACCGAGGACGCCGTGCGCGCGCCCGTGGACGTGCTGCGCCTCGGCAACCCGCCCGTGCGCGTCGACGGGGACCAGATGTCCCTCGCCGACGCCGAGGCGACCGCCCGCCGCCTGCTGCCCCTCCACGTCGAGTCCGGCCCCGAGCGCTCCGACGAGGAGGTCTCGTCCGAGCTCGTCGACCTGCTCGGCGTCGGCGACGTCCGCGACCTCGACCTGTCCGTCGCGTGGCGGCCCCGGCTCGCCCGCGACAAGCTCCGGGTGCCGATCGGCGTGACCCCGCAGGGCCAGCCCGTCTCCCTCGACATCAAGGAGTCCGCGCAGCAGGGCATGGGGCCGCACGGCCTCATCATCGGTGCCACCGGCTCCGGCAAGTCCGAGGTGCTGCGCACCCTGGTGCTCGCGCTCGCGCTGACCCACTCGTCCGAGGACCTCAACTTCGTCCTCGTCGACTTCAAGGGTGGTGCGACGTTCGCCGGCATGGCGGACATGCCGCACGTCTCCGCGATCATCACCAACCTCGGCGAGGAGCTCACGCTCGTCGACCGCATGCAGGACGCCCTCCAGGGCGAGATGGTCCGCCGCCAGGAGCTCCTGCGCGCCTCGGGCAACTTCGCGAACGTCGCCGACTACGAGAAGGCCCGCAAGGGCGGCCGCACCGACCTCGCGCCGCTGCCCGCCCTGCTGATCGTCTGCGACGAGTTCTCCGAGCTGCTGTCCGCCAAGCCCGAGTTCGTCGACCTGTTCGTCACCATCGGGCGCCTCGGCCGGTCGCTGCAGATGCACCTGCTGCTGTCCTCGCAGCGCCTCGAGGAAGGCCGGCTGCGGGGCCTCGAGTCGCACCTGTCCTACCGGATCGGCCTGCGGACGTTCTCGGCCGCGGAGTCCCGGACCGTGCTGGGCGTCCCCGACGCGTACACGCTGCCGCCCGTCCCCGGCATGGGCTACCTCAAGCCCGACACCACGACGATGATCCAGTTCCGCGCCGCGTACGTCTCCGGGCCGCCGAAGGGCCGCCGCCGGTCCGTGCAGGGCGGCGCCACCGCGGGCACCGGGCACGCCCGGCTCGAGGCGTTCACCGCCGCGCCCGTGCTCGGCGGCGTCGCCGAGCAGCCCGCCACCACCGAGGTCGTCACCGCGGACGCCGAGGAGACCCGCGCGACGTTCGACATCGCCGTCGACCGGATGAAGGACCAGGGCCCGCCCGCCCACCAGGTGTGGCTGCCCCCGCTGGTCGTGCCCCGCACCCTCGACGAGCTCATGCCCGACCTGGCCGTCGACCCGCGCCTCGGCCTGGTGTCCGCGGGCTGGCGGTCCGCCGGCACCCTCACCGTGCCGCTCGGCACCGTCGACCGCCCCCTGGAGCAGCGCCGCGAGAACCTCACCGTCTCGCTCGGCGGCGCCGCGGGCCACATGTCGGTCGTCGGCGCGCCGCGCACCGGCAAGAGCACCGTGCTGCGGTCCGTCGTCACCGCGCTCGCGCTCACCCACACCCCGCTCGAGGTGCAGTTCTACGTCCTCGACTTCGGCGGCGGCACGTTCGCCCCGCTGGCCGCGCTCGCGCACGTCGCCGGTGTGGCCTCCCGCGCCGAGCCCGACGTGGTCCGCCGCACGGTCGCCGAGGTCGAGTCGATCATCGACAACCGCGAGCGGTACTTCCGCCAGCAGGGCATCGACTCCATCGAGACCTACCGGACGCGCCGCGCCCAGGGCACCGCCGACGACGGCTACGGGGACGTGTTCCTCGTGGTCGACGGCTGGTCCACGGTCCGCAACGAGTTCGACGAGCTCGAGGCGCGCATCCAGGCGCTCGCCGGCCGGGGCCTCACGTTCGGCGTCCACCTCGTCGCGTCCGCCGCCCGCTGGATGGACTTCCGCACCCAGATCAAGGACGTGTTCGGCACCCGGATCGAGCTCCGGCTCGGCGACCCGATGGACTCCGAGTTCGACCGCAAGGTCGCCGTCAACGTCCCGAAGGACCGCCCGGGTCGCGGTCTGTCCGTCTCCAAGCACCACGTGCTCACCGCGCTCCCCCGCGTCGACTCCGACCCGAACCCGGGCACGCTCGGCGCCGGCGTCACGCACCTCGTGGAGACCGTCAACGCCGCCTGGCAGGGCCCCGCCGGACCGAAGCTGCGGCTGCTGCCCGACGAGATCACGCTCGACGCGGTCCGCGCCGACCAGCGCGGCGACGCGAGCCGGCTGCTGCTCGGCATCGACGAGGCGAACCTCGCGCCCGTCGGCGTCGACGTCACCGACGAGGCGCACCTGTACGCCTTCGGCGACGGCGGCTCCGGCAAGTCGGCGCTGCTGCGCGGGGTCGCCGCCGAGATCCGCCGCCTGCACACCCCGCAGCAGGCGCAGATCTTCGCGATCGACTTCCGGCGGTCGCTGCTCGGCGAGATCCCCGAGGAGTACCTGGCCGGCTACTTCACCACCCAGGAGCAGGCCGCCGCGGAGATCGGTGGCCTCGCCGACTACCTGCGCTCCCGGATGCCCGGCCCGGACGTCACCCCCGAGCAGCTGCGGAACCGGTCCTGGTGGACGGGCGCCGAGGTGTACGTGCTCGTCGACGACTACGACCTCGTCGCCACCAGCTCCGGCAACCCGCTGGCCCCGCTGGTGCCCCTGCTGGCCCAGGCCGGCGACGTCGGCCTGCACCTCGTGCTCGCCCGCCGGTCCGGTGGCGCCGGGCGCGCGATGTACGAGCCCGTGCTCCAGGCCCTGCGCGACCTCGCCGCCCCCGGGCTGGTCCTGTCGGGCAGCCCCGACGAGGGCGCGCTCATCGGCGGCGCCAAGCCCGTCCCCGGCGTCGCGGGCCGCGCGCAGCTCGTCACCCGCGACCACGGCCGCCAGGTCGTCCAGCTCGCCTGGACCCCACCCACCTCCTGACCCGGGCCGGCGTGGGCGGGCGGCCCGCAGCGCGGCGAGCGCGCCACCCGGCGGCGAGTGCGCCACCGCGCGAGGGCGCACCCGCCCTCTCCGGGTCGCGCACGGGTGCGCTCCCACGCTCCCCCGCCGGCGACCGCGGCAACCGTCGGCGAGTGCGCCCCGACGCGGCGCGTGCGCCTTCGGCCGAGGGCGCACTGGCCGCTCCAGGGCGCGCTCGGGCAGCGCGCGCGGGGCGCGCGGTCAGGTGGTGGTGACCTGGATGCGGTGGTTGCCGAGGACGAGGGTCCAGCCCGCGGTGACGTGGGCCGGCTGGGCGGGCGGCAGCGTCCACGGGGTGCCGGCCGGGTCGACGAGCACGGTGCCGTTGGTGGAGCCGCGGTCGACGACCTCCAGGCCGCCGGGAACCGGGCGGAACTCGAGGTGGGTCGAGGACACCGACTGCTCGGGGTCCTCGACGGTGACGAGGTGGGTCCAGCTCGCGGTGCCGGCGACGGGGCGGCGACCGATCAGGCCGGGCCCGCCGACCTCGACGCGGGCGCCGGTCTCGAGGACGAGCACGAGCGGCACGTCCTGCGGCGCCGCCCCGCCCCAGCCCGCGACGCGGGTGTGCTCGAGGTCGCCGAGCACCGGGACCGTGGGGATGGTCGCGTCCGGGAGGTCGTCGACGGGCGCCGCGGGGAGCGGCGCCGGGGCGGGACGCTCGGGCTCCGAGGGGACCGGTGCCGAGGCAGGACGCTCGGGCTCCGTCGCAGTCGGCTCGGCCGCGATCGGCTCGGCCGCGTCCGACTCGGGACCGAGTGCCGGCGGGGTCACCGGCGCGGGACCGGCGAGCATCGTCGGGACCGGCTCGGCGGCGTGCGTCGGGGGTCCGTCGGGGGCGGGACCCGCGACCGGCACCGCGGGCGCGCTCGCCGGGAGCTCTGGCGCGCCCACCGCGGGCGCGGGGTCCACCGGGGCGGGGCGGGCGACCCGTACGGCGTGCTCCGGCGGGGGCCCTGCGAGCGTGGGCCCGGACGGCGCGGGGGCGGCGAGCGGCGCGGCAGGGGCGCGCACGGGTGCGGGTTCCGGGGCTCGCGGCGCGGGCGGCGCGGTGGTGGGACGACCCTCGCGCGCGGCGGGCACGGGCGCGGGGGACGCGGGCGCGGACGAATCGGGCGCGGACGAGTCGGCACCGGGTACGTCACCGGTTGTCGCCCCGGGCGCCCTCCCGTCGGGTCCGACCGGCAGCGGTCGGGCGCGGAGCACGAGCGTGCCCGCGGCCTTGTCGTGCCAGCCACGCTGCTCGGGGCCCTCGTCCCAGGCGCCGGAGCCCGCGACGACGTAGACGCCGATGCCGCCGACGATCCCGCCGAGGCCCTGCACCACGGAGCGGACGAGCACCGCCCACAGCCCGGCGGGTCGGCCGGTGCGGGCGGAGACGGTGCGGGTGCCCAGCAGCGCGCCGCCGACGGTGCGGCCCGCGAACGCCTCGGCGAACCACTGGCCGGCGGCGAGCAGCAGCAGGAGCAGGCCCGGCACCAGCAGCGCGCCCACGGACCCGTCGCCGCGCAGCGACGGGAGCACAGCGAGCGCGCCGAGCCCGCCGACCAGCACGGCGAGCAACTGGTCCACGAGCAGCGCGACCAGGCGCCGCCACACGGGTGCCACGGCGTCGTCGACGTCGGTGCCCAGCGACCAGGTCGGCGTCCGGCGCGGCTGGACCTGGGGTGCCGGGAGGGGCCGCGCGGACGCCGCACCGGGCGCCACCGAGGTCGCGTCGCCGAACGGCCGGACGGCCCCGGCCCCGGTACCGGCCCCGACTCCGGCCGCAGACGCGGACGCGGCTCCGATCCCGGACGCGCCCCCGGGCTCGACGCCGGCCACGCGCTCCACCCGCGCCCCGCAGCTCCCGCAGAACACCGCGCCGGGCTCGAGCGCGGCCCCGCAGGCGGCGCAGAACGCGGCGTCGGCGTCAGTCCCGCCCGCTCCCGCGCTCCCGCTCCCGCTCCCGCTCCCGACCGTCGTCACTGCTCCCCCTCGCTGCGCACCGGCCGTCGGGGCCGGCTGCGCTCCTGCGTCACGCCGCCCGGTCGACGAGTGCGTCCGCGAACGACACGAACGAGTCCTTGACCGGCCCGTCGGGCAGCGGCGCGAGCAGCTCGACGGCCTCGGAGACCAGGGCGATCGCGCGGGCGCGCGTGTCGCGCACGACGTCGTGGGCGCGCAGGGCGGCGAGCACCTCGGCGAGCACCGTGTCGTCGGACAGGTCGCCGTCGAGGCGGGCGACGAGGGCGACGTCGTCGGGGTCGCCGGTGGTGGCGGCGCGCTCGCGCAGCAGGAGCACGGGCATCGTGGGCACCTGCTCGCGCAGGTCGGTGCCGGGGGTCTTGCCGGAGACGTCGCCGTCGGAGGTCAGGTCCAGCACGTCGTCGGCGAGCTGGAACGCCACACCGATCCGCTCGCCGAACGCGGCCACGGTCTCGACGACCTCGGGCGTGCAGCCGCCGTACATGGCGCCGAGGCGGGCGGACGTGGCGATGAGCGAGGCGGTCTTGTCCGCGAGCACCTGCAGGTAGTGCTGGACGGGGTCGCCGTCGGTGCCGGGGCCGAGGGACTCGTGCAGCTGGCCGAGGCACAGCCGCTCGAAGGTGCCGGCCTGGATGAGCACGGCCTCGGGGCCGAGGTGGGCGACGGTGGTGGACGCGCGCGCGAACAGCAGGTCGCCGACGAGGATCGCGACGTTGTTGCCCCAGACCTCGTGCGCGGCCGGCGCCCCGCGGCGCAGCGGCGCGGAGTCCATCACGTCGTCGTGGTACAGCGAGGCGAGGTGCGTGAGCTCGACCACGACGGCCGCGTCGAGCACCTCGTCGCGGCTGCCGTCGCCGAGCTCGGCGGCCAGGAGGGTCAGCAGCGGGCGCAGGCGCTTGCCCCCGGCGTTGGCCAGGTGGTGCGCGGCGTCGTCCACGAGCTGGTCGGCGTACGCGACGGCGCCGCGCAGGCGGTCCTCGACGACGTCGAGGCGTCCCGCGATGCGCTCGGCGAGCACGGGGTCGGCGAGCGGCAGGGCGGTCGGGGAGGTCACGGGTCGAACCTATCTGGCCGGACGGTCACGGGAGGAGCTGGGCGACCGACGCGATCGCGTCGAGGACGGGCCCGGGGACGACGCCCAGGGCGAGGGTGAGCACGGCGCACACCCCGATGGCGACGACCGCGAACCCCTGGGACCCGACGACGACCGTGCCGGGCCGCGGGGCGGTGGCGGCGGTGGCGGTGGCGGTGGTGGCGGTGGCCTCGCCGCCGGCCGGGGTCTGCGGTCCGCCCTCGGGGTGCGTGAAGAACATCAGGACGATGATCCGGACGTAGAAGAACGCGGCGGCGGCGGAGGCCACCACGCCGACGACCGCCAGCGGCCAGGCGCCGCCCTCGACGGCCGCGCTGAACACCGCGAACTTCCCGGTGAAACCGGCGGTCAGCGGGATGCCCGCGAACGACAGCAGGAACAGCACGAACGTGCCCGCCAGGACCGGGTTGGTCCGACCGAGCCCGGCCCACTGCGACAGGTGGGTCGCCTCGCCGAGGACCGGACCCTCGGCCTCGAGCGGCGCGTCGCCGTCGGAGCCGTCGCCGGTGTCGTCCGTCCCGGCGACCGAACCCGCCCCGGAGACCGAACCCGCCCCGGAGACCGCGACCGTCCCGGACCCCGCGACCGCCCCCGCCGCAGCGGGCACCCGCGCGGCTCCGCGCACGGCACCCCGCTCGCGCACCAGCGACACGATCCCGAACGCCCCGACCGTCGCCGCGCCGTAGGCGAGCAGGTAGAACAGCACCGCGGTGATCCCGGACTGGGTCAGGGCGACGACGCCGGTGAGCACGAACCCGGCGTGCGCGACGGACGAGTACGCGAGCACCCGCTTGACGTCGGTCTGCACGAGGGCGACGACCGTCCCGACGGCCATCGTGGCGATGGCGACGGTCCACATCATCGGCTCGAGGTCCCACCGCAGGTCGGGCAGCACCACGTAGAAGATCCGCAGCAGCGCTCCGAACGCGGCGACCTTGGTGCACGCGGCCATGAACCCGGTGATCGGGGTGGGCGCGCCCTGGTAGGCGTCGGGCGTCCAGGAGTGGAACGGCACCGCGCCGACCTTGAACAGCAGGCCGACGAGCACGAGCAGCGCGCCCGCGAGCAGCAGGCCGTCCATGCCGGTGACGGTGCGGACCGCGGCGGCGATCTCGACGTAGCGCAGCGACCCGGCGAACCCGTAGAGCAGCGCGATGCCGAACAGCAGCAGCGCGGACGCGAACGACCCGAGCAGGAAGTACTTCATCGACGCCTCCTGGCTGAGCAGGCGGCGACGGCGCGCGAGCCCGGTCAGCAGGTACAGCGGCAGCGACAGCACCTCGAGGGCGACGAACAGCGTGAGCAGGTCCCCGGTGGCCGGGAAGATCAGCATGCCGCCGGTGGCGAACAGCACCAGCGGGTAGACCTCGGTCTGCTGGAGCCCGGCGGCGCGCGCGGCCTCCTCGTAGCCCGAGCCGGGGATGGCGGCGCCCTGCGGGGCGAACGCGTCCTCACCGGTGTCGGTCCGGTCGGCGATGACGAGCACCGCCAGCAGCGCGAGCACCGCGATGGTGCCCTGCAGGACGAGCGTCGGGCCGTCGACGAGCACGGACCCGCCGAGCACGTCGGTGCCGCCGGTCGCGTCGACGTCGGACCAGAGCGCGGCGACGGCCACGACGGCCCCCGCCAGCGCGAGCAGGGTGACGGTCAGCTGGACGGGTCGGCGCGCGCGCCGGGGCACGAACGCCTCGACCAGCACGCCGAGGACGCCGGCGCCGAGCACCAGCAGGATCGGGGTGAGCTGGGCCCACGCGATGTCGGGCGCCGTGAAGCCGCTCACTGGTCGCTCCCCTCGAGGCTCTCGGTCAGGGGCATCTCCGCGGGGGGTGCGTCGACGCCGCCGACCTGGGTGACGGACTCGGCGGCGGGCTGGTCCACCAGCCGCAGCGCCGGGGCCGGGTAGAAGCCGAGCACCAGCATGATCGCGATGAGCGGGCCGACGACCCACCGCTCGCGGCCGCCGATGTCCCGGGTGCCGGCGAGGTCGTCGCGGACGGGGCCGGTGAACACGCGCTGGTAGGTCCAGAGCACGTACACGGCGGCGAGCACCACGGCGACGGCGGCGATCACGGCCGCCGCCCGGTTGGTGCCGAACGTGCCGACGACGACCAGGAACTCGGAGACGAACGTCGACAGGCCGGGCAGCGACAGCGCGGACAGGCCGGTCACGAGGAACACGCCGGCGAGGACGGGGGTGACCTTCTGCAGGCCGCCGAAGTCCTCGATGCGGGCGGACCCGCGCCGGGCCGCGAGGAACCCGACCAGGAGGAACAGCGCCCCGGTCGAGAGCCCGTGGTTGACCATGTAGAACGACGAGCCGGCGATCGAGGTCGACGTGAAGGCGAAGATGCCCAGCACGATGAACCCGAAGTGCGAGACCGACGTGTAGGCGACCAGCCGGAACAGGTCCTGCTGCCCGATGGCCAGCAGCGCGCCGTAGAAGATCGACACGATCGCCAGCACGATGATGACCGGCGCCGCCCAGCGGGACGCGTCGGGGAACAGCGGCAGGCAGAGCGTGAGCATCCCGAAGGTGCCGACCTTGTCGAGCACGCCGACCAGCAGCGTGGACGTCCCGGCGGGGGCCTGCTCGGCCGCGTCGGGCAGCCAGGTGTGCACGGGGAACATCGGCGCCTTGACCGCGAAGGCCACGAAGAACGCGAGGAACAGCCAGCGCTCGGTGCCCACGGGCATGTCGACGCCGACCAGGTTCTCGGTGAGGAAGCCCTGCTCCCCGCCCGGGCCCTGGAGGTACAGGCCGATGACGCCGGCCAGCATGATCAGCCCGCCGGCCAGCGAGAACAGCAGGAACTTCACGGCCGCGTACCGCCGCTGCGCCCCGCCGAAGCCGCCGATCATGAAGTAGACCGGGATGAGCATGGCCTCGAACAGGACGTAGAACAGGAACACGTCCCGGGCGGCGAACACCGCGACCATGAACGTGGTCAGCACGAGCACGAGCGCCAGGTAGTGCCGCAGCCGGTCGGTGGGCGCTGCGCCGGAGTCCTGCTCCCGCCACGCCGCGAGGATCACGACGGGCACGAGGACCACGGACAGCAGCACCAGCGCGAGGCCGACGCCGTCGACGCCGAGGGCGTAGGAGACGCCGAGCTGCGGGATCCAGCCGTGCGTCTCGGTGAGCTGGTGGACCGCGGCGGACCCGGTGTCGAAGGCGAGCAGCGCGGCGACGCCGAGCAGCACCTCGACCAGGGCGACGCCGAGCGCCACCTGCCGGGACCAGCGGCGCGCGCCGGTGCTGGTGCCGTCGGCGGCGGTGCCGCCGGGCAGGGCCCAGAGCAGCGCGGCGCCGACGAGCGGCCACACGACGAGGAGGGTGAGCCAGGGCACGTCCGGGGACAGCACCGTGGCGGCGAGGGCGGGAGACGACATCGAGTTCCCCTCAGATCCGGGGCGCCAGGACGACGACCGCGAGGACGACGAGGCCGAGGAGCATCGTGGCGGCGTACTGCCGGGCGTAGCCCGACTGCAGCCTCCGCACGATCTCCCCGATCCCGACCGTGAGACGGCCGAGGCCCGTGAACGCCCCGTCGACCGCGGTGCGGTCGCCGTAGACGAGCGAGCGGGTCAGGTGCCGGCCGGGCTCGACCAGGACCGCGTCGTTGACCGCGTCCTGGTAGAGGTCCACCCGGGCGGCGCGGGTCAGGACGGACCCGTCCGGCGCCACCTCGGGCACCGGCAGGGACAGGTACTGCCGCCAGGCGAGCGCTAGGCCGAGGGCCACCGCGACCAGCGTGGCGACCTGGATGACCAGCACCGGGAGCACGGGCTCGTGGTGCTCGACGTGCCCGGTGACCGGCTCGAGCCAGGTGGTGAACCCGCCGCCGAGCTGGAGCACGAAGCCGAGCGCGACCGAGCCGATCGCGAGGACGACCATCGGGACGGTCATCAGCGCGGGCGACTCGTGCGGGTGCTGCTCGTGGCCGTCGGACTTCGGGGCCCAGCGCTGCTTGCCGTGGAACGTCAGGAAGAACAGCCGCGACATGTAGAACGCGGTGATCCCGGCGCCGACCAGCGCGACCGCGCCGAACAGCCAGGCGCGCCACTCGCCGCCGACCTCGGGGACCACGAACGCGGACTCGATGATCTTGTCCTTGCTCCAGAACCCGGAGAACGGCGGGACACCGAGGATCGCGAGCCAGCCGGCCCCGAACGTCACCCAGGTGACGAGCATGTACTTCCGCAGACCCCCGAACCGGCGCATGTCGGTCTGGTCGTCCATGCCGTGCATGACGGACCCGGCGCCGAGGAACATCCCGGCCTTGAAGAACCCGTGGGTGACGAGGTGGAAGATCGCGAACGCGTACCCGACCGGGCCGAGGCCGGCGGCGAGCACCATGTAGCCGATCTGGGACATCGTCGAGGCGGCGAGCGCCTTCTTGATGTCGTCCTTCGCGCAGCCGATGATCGCACCGATCAGCAGCGTGATCGCGCCGATGATCGTGACGACGAGCTGCGCGGTGGGTGCGCCCTCGAACACGGGCGCGGACCGGACGATCAGGTAGACGCCGGCGGTGACCATCGTGGCCGCGTGGATCAGCGCGGACACCGGCGTGGGGCCGGCCATCGCGTCGCCGAGCCAGGACTGCAGCGGGAACTGCGCCGACTTGCCGCACGCGGCGAGCAGCAGCATGAGGCCGATCGCGGTGAGCGTGCCCTGCGACGCGCCCCCGACCCCCGCCGCCACGGTGTCGAAGTCGACCGCGCCGAACGTCGCGAACATGAGCATCAGCGCGACCAGCAGGCCGACGTCGCCGACGCGGTTGGCGACGAACGCCTTCTTCGCGGCGACCGCGTACGGGGTGTGGTGGTTCCAGAACCCGATCAGCAGGTAGGACGCCAGGCCGACGCCCTCCCAGCCGACGAACAGCAGCAGGTACGAGTCCGCGAGGACCAGCACGAGCATCGCCGCGATGAACAGGTTGAGGTACGCGAAGAACCGGCGGCGCGCGGCGTCGTGCGCCATGTACGCCACCGAGTACAGGTGGATCAGCGTGCCGACTAACGTCACCAGCAGCACGAAGGTCAGCGACAGCGGGTCGACGCGCAGCCCGGCGGCGAGGTCGAACCGGCCGGCGGAGATCCAGTCGAACAGGTGCACGTCGACCACGCGGTCGTGCGCGTCGCGGCCGAGCAGGTCGGTGAGCAGCACCGCGGCGACGACGAACGCCGCGCCGGACGCCAGCACCCCGAGCCAGTGGCCCCAGCGGTCGGCGCGCCGGCCGAGCAGCAGGAGCACGGCCGCGCTCGCGAGGGGCACCGCCACCAGGAGCGGTGCGAGGGAGTTCAGGTCCACGGTCCCCTCAGCTCTTCAGCAGGTTGATGTCGTCGACGGACGCCGACTTCCGGGTGCGGAAGATCGACACGATGATCGCCAGGCCGACGACCACCTCCGCCGCGGCGACCACCATCACGAAGAAGGCCATGACCTGGCCCGTGAGGTCGCCGTGCAGCCGCGCGAAGGTCACCAGCGCGAGGTTCGTGGCGTTGAGCATCAGCTCGACGCCCATGAACACGATGATCGCGTTGCGGCGCAGCAGCACCGTGGCGGCGCCGAGCGAGAACAGGATCGAGGACAGCACCAGGTAGTGCGTGAGGCTCACGGCTGGGTCTCCGTCCGGGTCGAGGCCCCGCCGAGCGCGACGTCGCTCGTGGGCCCGGTGGTCGAGCCGGGGTCGGCGACCACGGGCGCGCCGTCGCCGCCGTCGGCCGCGGCGATCGCCGCCGCGTCGGCCCGGTACGGGGTGGTGGACGCCTGCTGGCCGCGGATCCGCAGCACGCGGGACACGGACTCCTCGATGGGCCGGCCCTGCGGGTCGAGCGCGGGGACGTCCATCGCGTTGCGGCCCGCGAACACGCCGGGGGCGGGCAGCGGCGTGAGGCGGGCGCCGGCGGCGACGCGCGCGGCGGCCCGCTCGGGCTGCTTCACGACCGCCTTGAGCCGCTGGCGGTGCGTCAGCACCAGCGCGCCGAGCGCGGCGGTGACCAGCAGGGCGCCGACGACCTCGAGGCCGAACACGTGCTCGCCGAAGATGATCCGCGCGACGCCGACCGGGTTGCCCGGCCCGTTCGCCTCGGTCAGGCCGACGGCGTCCGGGTAGACCGCGCGGCCGACGACGCCGGTGAGCACGGCCATCAGGCCGAGCGCCGCGATCCAGCCGACCCACCGCTGCCCGCGGATGGTCTCCACGAGGGAGTCGGACGCGTCGACGCCGACCAGCATGAGGACGAACAGGAACAGCATCATCACGGCGCCGGTGTAGACGACCACCTGGACGACGCCGAGGAACGGCGCCTCCTGCGCGATGTAGAGGAACGCCAGCGAGATCATGATCGTGATGACGCACAGGGCCGCGTGCACGGCCTTGCGGGACAGCAGCAGACCGAGGGCGGCCAGCACCATGATCGGCGCCAGCACCCAGAACAGGACCGCCTCGGCGGTGCTCGGGGTCATCAGGCCTCCTGCCCTGCGGTGCCGGTCGGCGCGGACGTCGCGGCGGCGCGCGCACGGGCCGCGTCCAGCGTCGGGTCCTCGGGGCGGAGCCCGGCGACCCAGTCGACCTGCGCGGCGGTCGGCCCGATGACCTCGCCGCGGTAGTACTCGGTGTCGGTGGTGCCCTCGACCATCGGGTGCGGGGCGGCGAGCATGCCCTCGGCCATCGGCGCGAGCAGGTCCTGCTTCTCGAAGATCAGGCCCTCGCGGGTGGGGCCCGCGAGCTCGAACTCGTTGGTCATGGTCAGCGCGCGGGTGGGGCACGCCTCGATGCACAGGCCGCAGAAGATGCAGCGCAGGTAGTTGATCTGGTAGACGCTGCCGAACCGCTCCCCCGGCGACATCTGGTGGTCGGGGGTGTTGTCGGACGCCTCGACGTAGATCGCGTCCGCGGGGCACGCCCAGGCGCACAGCTCGCAGCCGATGCACTTCTCCAGGCCGTCGGGGTACCGGTTGAGCTGGTGCCGGCCGTGGAACCGGGGCTTCACGGGGGCGGTCTCGAACGGGTACTGCTCGGTGACCGTCTTGCTGAAGAAGTTCTTGATCGTGACGCCGAAGCCGGCGGCGGGGCCGAGCGCGTCGGCGACCGGGCCGCGCTTCGGGATCAGCGACTCGTACGGCTGGTGGGCAGCGACCTCACCGCCCCCGGCACGCTTCTGGACGGCCTTGTCGGGCGTGTCAGCCACGCGGCACCTCCTGGGTGGGGGACCCGGGCGCGTCGCCCTGGTCCGGCTGCTCGGTGTCGGTCGCGGGCCCGCCGACGAGGGCGGGGGCCGCGGGCTGCTGGGCGGCGCGGCGCGCGGCGCGCGGCGACGGCGGCAGCACCTGACCGGGCAGCGGCGGGACGGGGAAGCCGCCGGCGAACGCGTCGAACGGCTCGTCGGCCGCCGGGCCGTCCGGTGCGGGCTTCTTCTCGGGGATGAGGAACGACGCGATCACGACCAGCGCCATGATCCCGCCGAGCACGCCGGCGACCGTCCGGATGTCGACGTCGGCGAACTGCCGCACGCCCTGCACCACCGCGACGCAGACCAGCCAGACCAGCGCGGAGGGGATCAGCACCTTCCAGCCGAAGTTCATGAACTGGTCGTACCGGAACCGCAGCAGCGTGCCGCGGATCCACACGAACAGGAACATGAACAGCCAGACCTTGCCGACGAACCACAGCAGCGGCCACCAGCCCTCGTTGAACATCCCGTCGTTGATCGCCGACAGCGGCCACGGGGCCCGCCAGCCGCCGAAGAACAGCGTGGTCGCGACGGCCGAGACGTTGAGCATGTTGATGTACTCGGCGAGGAAGAACCACGCGAACTTCATCGACGAGTACTCGGTGGTGTAGCCGCCGACCAGCTCGCCCTCGGCCTCGGGGAGGTCGAACGGCAGCCGGTTGGTCTCGCCGACCATCGAGATGACGTAGATGACGAACGCCGGCGCGAGCGGGATCAGCCACCAGACCGTGGTCTGGGAGGACACGATCTCGGAGGTCGACATCGACCCGGCCAGGATGAACACGCTGACCAGGGACAGGCCCATCGACAGCTCGTACGAGATCACCTGGGCGGTGGACCGCACGGCGCCGAGCAGCGGGTAGGTCGAGTTGGACGACCAGCCGCCGAGCACGATGCCGTAGACGCCGACCGAGGCGCACGCCAGGACGTACAGCACCGCGACCGGGAAGTCGGTGAGCTGCAGCGGGGTGAGGACGCCGAAGATCGACACCTCGGGCCCGAACGGGATCACGGCGTAGGTCAGCAGCGAGCAGAACACCGCGATGAACGGCGCCACCAGGTAGACGACCTTGTCGGCCGCCTTGACGGTGACGTCCTCCTTGAGCAGCAGCTTCATCGCGTCCGCGAGCGACTGGAACAGGCCGAACGGGCCGTGCACGTTCGGGCCCGGGCGCAGCTGCATCCGGCCGACGACGCGGCGCTCGAACCAGATCGCGATGAGCACGCTCACCAGCAGGAACACGATGATGCCGACGGCCTTGAGCAGCCAGACCCAGAACACGTCCTGGCTGAAGTCGGCCGCGCCGGTGCCGATCATGCGGCCCCCTCCTCGTCCTCGGTGGAGCCGGTCGGGTCGATCGCGGGCGCGATCCGCACCAGGTCGCCGGGCAGCGCGTGCAGCGCGGACCGGACCTGGCTGGCGCCCGAGGCGGTCGGCAGCCAGACGACGTGGTCGGCCATCTCGGTGACCACCGCCGGCAGCGTGATCGTCCCCGCGCCGGTCGCCACGGTCAGCGGCGCGCCGTCGGTGATGCCCGCGGCGGCCGCGGTCGCGGCGGACAGCCGGGCGACCGCGCGCTTGGCGGTGCCGGCGAGGAACGGCTCGCCGTCCTGGAGCCGGCCGGAGTCGAGCAGCAGGTGCCAGGTCGCCAGCACCGCGTGCCCGGGGGCGACGGCGGGCGGCTCGGCGGCGGGCACGGCCGGGGCGTCGACGCGTGCGCCGTCCCAGCCCTCGCGCAGCGCCTCGGCGTCCGCGTGCACGGCCGCGACGGTGCGCAGGCCCAGGGTCACGCCCATCTCGTCCGCGAGCGCGTCCAGCACCCGGTGGTCGGGCATGGCGGTGGACGTCAGCGCCTGCGGGAACGGCCGCGGGCGGCCCTCCCACGTGACGAACGTGCCGGGGCGCTCCACGGGCGGGGCGACCGGCAGCACGACGTCGGCCAGGGCGGTCACCTCGGAGGCGCGGACCTCGAGCGAGACGACGAACCCGCACGCCTCGAGCGCGGTCCGGGCGGCGGCGGGGTCCGGCAGGTCGCGGAGCTCGACGCCCCCGACCACGAGGCCGCCGAGCGTGCCGTCGGCCGCGGCGGCCAGGATCGCCGTGGCGTCCCGGCCCGGCGCGGCGGGCAGCTGCTCGACGTCCCAGGCGGCGGCGACGTCGACGCGGGCGGCCGGGTCGGCGACGGGGCGGCCGCCGGGCAGCAGGGTCGGCAGGGCGCCGGCCTCCACGCCACCGCGCTCCCCCGCGCGCCGCGGGATCCAGGCGAGCCGGGCGCCGGTGCGCTCGGCGAGCCGCAGGGCGGCGGACAGGCCGCCGGGCACGGCGCCGAGGCGCTCGCCGACGAGGACCAGCGCACCCTCGGCGCCGAGCGCCGCGGCGGCGTCGGCGAGGTCGCCGGTGCCGATGGCGTCCAGCACCTCGGGCTCGGTGCCGGGTGCGGCGGCGATCAGGTCGCCGTCGAGGCGCTCCAGCCCGCGGGTCGCGAGCGGGGCGACGGACAGCACGCGGGTGCGGCCGGCGACGACGCCCTTGCGCAGCCGCAGGAACACGACGCCCGCCTCCTCCTCGGCCTCCAGGCCGACGAGCAGCACCGCGGGGGCCGCCTCCAGGTCGCGGAACGTCACGCCCAGGCCGGTGCCGGCGACGGCGTGGCCGAGGAACGCGAGCTCCTCGTCGGAGTGCGGGCGGGCCCGCAGGTCGACGTCGTTGGTGCCGAGCACCACGCGGGCGAACTTGCCGTACGCGTAGGCGTCCTCGACGGTCAGCCGGCCGCCGGGCAGCACGCCCACGCCGCCGGCGTCCCGGGCCTGCGCCAGGCCGTGCGCGGCGACCTCGAGGGCCTCGGCCCAGGAGGCGGGGTGCAGCTCGCCGCGGGTCCCGTCCGCCGCGACGTCCCGCACCAGCGGGGTGGCGATCCGGTCGGCGGCGGCCTGCCAGGTGAAGGCGAACCGGTCCTTGTCGGTCAGCCACTCCTCGTTGACCTCGGCGTCCTCGCCGGCCAGCCGGCGCAGCACCACGCCGCGGCGGTGGTCGACGCGCAGCGCCGAGCCGGACGAGTCGTGCTCGCTGACGCCGGGGGTCGACACCAGGTCGAACGGCCGGGCGCGGAACCGGTACGCCGCGCCGGTGAGCGCGCCCACCGGGCAGATCTGCACGGTGTTGCCGGAGAAGTAGGAGGCGAACGGCGATCCAGAGCGGTCGTCGTCCACTGTGGGCGCAGCGGGTCCGACGGGGATCTCCGCACCGAGCAGCACCGGGCCGCCGGCCGGGAGGGTGCCCGTCGAGCCGTCAGGATCGTCGCCCGCGCCCGCGAACCCGAGCACGTCGGCGTCGAACCGCCCGATCTGCTGCATCGCCCCGCGCTTCTGCAGGTCGATGAACGGGTCGCCCGCGATCTCCCGGGAGAACCGGGTGCACCGCTGGCAGAGGATGCACCGCTCGCGGTCGAGCAGGATCTCGGTGGAGATCGCCAGGGGCTTGGGGAACGTGCGCTTGACGTCGACGAACCGGGTCGAGCTGCGGCCGTTCGACATCGCCTGGTTCTGCAGGGGGCACTCGCCGCCCTTGTCGCAGACCGGGCAGTCCAGCGGGTGGTTGATGAGCAGCAGCTCCATCACGCCGTGCTGCGCCTTGTCGGCCTCGGCCGAGGTGCGCTGCGTGCGGACGTCCATGCCGGGCGTCGCGGTCAGCGTGCAGGAGGCCTGCGGCTTGGGCATCTTCGCGACCTTGCCGTCGCGGCCCGGGGCCCAGACCTCGACCATGCACTGCCGGCAGGCGCCGGCGGGCGCGAGCAGCGGGTGGTCGCAGAACCGCGGGATCTGGATGCCGAGCTGCTCGGCGGCCCGGATCACCAGGGTGCCCTTCGGCACGGTGGTCTCGATGCCGTCGATGGTGAACGTGACGCCGTCCTGGACCGCAGGCACGGCGCTCTTCTGATCGGTCACGGTCATGCGTGGGCTCCCGCGAGCTGCGCGCCGGTGCGGCGGGGCGTGTAGGGGAAGAGCGTCGAGCGCTCCGGCGGGAACAGCACGTCCGCCGGGGTGTGCGTCCCGGCCTCGAACTCGTCCCGGAAGTACTGGATGGCCGAGGTGATCGGGCTGGTCGCGCCGTCGCCGAGGGCGCAGAACGCCTTGCCGAGGATGTTGTCGCACAGGTCGAGCAGCAGGTCGATGTCCCCCGACGTGCCCTGCCCGGCCTCGAGCCGGCCGAGCACCTGCGCGAGCCAGAACGTGCCCTCGCGGCAGGGGGTGCACTTGCCGCAGGACTCGTGCTTGTAGAACTGCGTCCAGCGCGACACGGCCTTGACCACCGACACGGTGTCGTCGAACACCTGGAGGGCGCGGGTGCCGAGCATCGACCCGGCCGCGCCGACCTCCTCGTAGGTGAGCGGGACGTCCAGGTGCTCGGCGGTGAAGATCGGCGTCGAGGACCCGCCCGGGGTCCAGAACTTCAGCTCGTGGCCCTCGCGGACCCCGCCGGCCATCTCCAGCAGCTCGCGCATCGTGATGCCGAGCGGCGCCTCGTACTGCCCGGGCCGCGCGACGTGGCCGGACAGCGAGAACAGGCCGTGGCCGGGCGACCGGTCGGTGCCCATCGAGCGGAACCAGTCGGAGCCGCCGACGAGGATGCCCGGCACGGACGCGACGGACTCGACGTTGTTGACGACGGTCGGGCGCGCGTAGAGGCCCGCGACCGCGGGGAACGGCGGCTTGAGCCGCGGCTGGCCGCGCTTGCCCTCGAGCGAGTCGAGCAGCGCGGTCTCCTCGCCGCAGATGTACGCGCCGGCGCCGGCGTGCACGGTGACGTCGAGGTCGTAGCCCGAGCCCTCGATGTCCTTCCCGAGCAGCCCGGCCGCGTACGCCTCCTCGACGGCCTTCAGCAGCCGGCGGTAGACGTGCACGACCTCGCCGCGCACGTAGATGAACGCGTGGTGGCAGCCGATCGCGTAGGACGTGATCGCGACGCCCTCGATCAGCACCTGCGGGTCCGCCATCATCAGCGGGATGTCCTTGCAGGTCCCCGGCTCGGACTCGTCGGCGTTGACGACCAGGTAGCGGGGGCCGCCGTCCGGCGCGGGCAGGAAGCCCCACTTCATGCCGGTCGGGAACCCCGCGCCGCCACGGCCGCGCAGGCCGGAGTCCTTCACGGTGGTGACCACGTCGGCGGGGTCCATCGTCAGCGCCCGGCGCAGGCCGCGGTAGCCGCCGCGCGCCTGGTAGGTCGCCAGCGTCCAGGACCGGTCGGCGTCCCAGCGCTCGCTGAGCACCGGGGTGAGCGTCGTGTCGCCCATCACGACTCCTTCGTCTCGTCGGTGGCGGGCTCGCTGGTGTCGTCCGCACGGTGCTCGGCCTTCGACTGCTCGGCGCCGCGGTCCTCGGCACCGGCCGCGGGGCGGTCGACGCTCGACTGCTCGCCGCCGGAGGCGGGCGCGGTGGGGACCTCGGCGGCGTGCGGGGCGTCGTCGTGGGCGGAGTCACCCTGCGCGCCGCCCTCGAACGCCGGGGCGGTCCAGCCGCGCTCGCGCGCCAGCGCCAGGCCCCGCAGCGTCGGCTCGCCGGCGGCCACGCCCTCGTCCGCCAGCCCGTCGGGGAACCCGGCGAGCACGCGGGACACCTGCTGGAAGGTCTGCACCTGCGCCGGGCCGCGGGTCGGGGCCACCGGCTCCCCCGCGATCAGCCGGCCGACCACGTCGGCCGCGGACTCCGGCGTCTGGTTGTCGAAGAACTCCCAGTTGATCATCATGACCGGCGCGTAGTCGCAGGCCGCGTTGCACTCGATCCGCTCGAGCGTGATGGCGCCGTCCGCGGTGGTCTCGTCGTTGCCGATGCCCAGCCGGTCGGTCAGCTGCTCCCAGATGGCGTCGCCGCCCATGATCGCGCACAGGGTGTTCGTGCAGACGCCCACGGTGTAGCGGCCGTTGGGGCGGCGCTTGTACTGGGTGTAGAACGTCGCGACCGCGGACACCTGGGCGGTGGACAGGTCGAGCGTCTGCGCGCAGAACGCGATGCCCGCCGGGCTGACGTAGGCGTCCTCGCTCTGCACCAGGTGCAGCAGCGGCAGCAGCGCCGAGCGCGGGTCCGGGTAGCGGGCGACGACCTGCGCGGCGTCGGCGGCGAGCCGGGCGCGCGTGGCCTCGTCGTACGTCGCGCGCGGGCGCCCCGTGCCGGGGATCCGCGGGTGGTCGATGGTCGACATCAGCGGTCCACCCCTCCGAGCACCGGGTCGATGGAGGCGACGGAGCAGACCACGTCGGCCACCTGCCCGCCCTCGCACAGCACCGACACGGACTGCAGGTTGTTGAACGACGGGTCGCGGAAGTGCGCCCGGTACGGCTTGGTGCCCCCGTCGGACACGAGGTGCACCCCGAGCTCGCCGCGGGGGTGCTCGACGGTCTGGAACACCTGGCCCGCCGGGACCCGGAACCCCTCCGTCACCAGCTTGAAGTGGTGGATCAGGGCCTCCATCGAGGTGCCCATGATCTCGCGGATGTGGTCGAGGGAGTTGCCCATGCCGTCCGACCCGATGGCCAGCTGCGCGGGCCACGCGATCTTCTTGTCCGCGACCATCACCGGCTGCCCCGCGGACCGCTGCAGGCGCTCGACGACCTGCTCGACGATCCGCATCGACTGGTAGCACTCCTCGATGCGCAGGACCAGGCGGTCCCAGCAGTCCGCGCCCTCGGAGACCGGCACGTCGAAGTCGTAGGTCTCGTACCCGCAGTACGGGGCGGCCTTGCGGACGTCGTACGGCAGGCCGGTGGAGCGCAGCATCGGGCCGGTGATCCCCAGCGCCATGCAGCCCGCGAGGTTGAGCACCCCGACGTCCTTCAGGCGCCCCTTGAGGATCGGCTGCCCGAGCATGAGGTCCTCGAGCTGCTTCATGTAGCGGCGGACCCCGGTCAGCGCCTCGCCGACCTGGTCCAGCGCGCCCGGGGGGATGTCCTGCGCGACGCCGCCGGGCCGGATGTACGCGTGGTTCATCCGCAGGCCGGTGACCAGCTCGAAGATCCGCAGGACCTCCTCGCGGGCGGTGAACCCGATGGTCATGATCGTCGTGGCGCCGAGCTCGTTGCCGCCGGTCGCGAGGCACACGAGGTGCGACGCGATCCGGTTGAGCTCCATCATCAGGACCCGGATCTGGGTCGCGCGCTCCGGGATGTCGTCGGTGATGCCGAGCAGCTTCTCGACCGCCAGGCAGTAGGCGGCCTCCTGGAACAGCGGGGCGACGTAGTCCATGCGGGTGCAGAACGTCACGCCCTGGGTCCAGGTGCGGTGCTCCATGTTCTTCTCGATGCCGGTGTGCAGGTAGCCGATGCCCGCGCGGGCCTCGGTCACCGTCTCGCCGTCGATCTCGAGCATGAGGCGCAGCACGCCGTGGGTCGACGGGTGCTGCGGGCCCATGTTGACGACGATGCGCTGCTCGCCGAGCCGGGCGGCCTCCTCGGCGATGTCGGACCAGTCGCCGCCGGTGGCCTCGAAGGTGCGCACGCCCTCGGTCTCGTCGTCGACGACGTGACCGGTCGCGCGGACGTCCGGAGGGGTCTGGGTGCTCATGAGTACTGCCTCCGCTGGTCGGCCGGCGGGACGGTGGCGCCCTTGTACTCCACGGGGATGCCACCGAGCGGGTAGTCCTTGCGCTGCGGGTGCCCGGGCCAGTCGTCCGGCATCTCGATCCGCGCCAGGTCGGTGCGGCCGGTGAAGACGATGCCGAAGAAGTCCCAGGTCTCGCGCTCGTGCCAGTCGTTGGCCGGGTAGACCCCGACCGTCGTGGGGATGGTCGCGTCGCCGTCGGGCACCGCGACCTCGAGGCGCAGCCGGCGGCCGTGCGTGACGGACACCAGGTGGTAGACGGCGTGCAGCTCGCGGCCCGCGTCGTGCGGGTAGTGCACGCCGGAGACGCCGAGCGACAGCTCGAACCGCAGGTCCTGGTCGTCGCGCAGGTGCTGCGAGACCTCCACGACGTGCTCGCGGGCGATGTTCAGGGTGAGCTCGCCGCGGTCGACCACGACCGACTCGACCGCCGCGTCGAACCCGGTGCCCGACGCGTCCAGCAGCTCGGCCAGCACGTCGACGACCTCGTCGAACCAGCCGCCGTAGGGCCGCTCGCTCGGCCCGGGCAGCACGACCGTCTGCACCAGCCCGCCGAACCCGGAGGTGTCGCCCGAGCCGTGCACGCCGAACATGCCCTGCCGGACGTCGACGACCTCCAGCGGGATCGTGCGGTCCGCCGGGACGTGCTGCGAGCCGGCCTCGAGGGCGGTCTCGCTGGTCCGCTGGGAGCCGGCGTCGGCCGCGGCCGCGTCACCGGTCGTCACCGCCGCGGCGGCGTCGCGCTTCTCGTCGCTCATCGCAGCAGTCCCGTCATGTGCGAGGTGGGGGTGGCCCGCAGCGCCGCGGCCTCGACCTCGGCGGCGATCCGGCTGCGGTTGCCGCCCAGCGGCTCGGCCTTGATCTGCTCGTGCAGCTCGAGGATCGCGTTGATCAGCATCTCCGGGCGCGGCGGGCAGCCGGGCAGGTAGATGTCGACCGGCACGACGTGGTCGACGCCCTGCACGATCGCGTAGTTGTTGAACATGCCGCCGCTGCTGGCGCACACGCCCATCGACAGCACCCACTTGGGCTCGGCCATCTGGTCGTAGACCTGCCGCACGACCGGGGCCATCTTCTGGCTCACCCGGCCCGCGACGATCATCAGGTCCGCCTGGCGCGGGGAGGCGCGGAACACCTCCATGCCGAACCGGGAGATGTCGAACCGGGACCCGCCCGTCGCCATCATCTCGATCGCGCAGCACGCCAGGCCGAACGTCACCGGCCACACCGAGCCCTTGCGGGCCAGGCCCGCGAACTTCTCGACCGTCGTCAGCACGAACCCCGAGGGGGCGTCCTCGATCCCCATGTCAGTCCTCGTCCCAGTCCAGGCCGCCGCGGCGCCACTCGTACAGGAAGGGCACCGTGATCAGCGCCAGGAAACCCACCATCGCGACGAGCCCGAACATCGCGAGCTCGGTGAAGTCGACGGCCCACGGGTAGAGGAAGACCACCTCGATGTCGAAGACGATGAACGTCATCGCGACGAGGTAGTACTTCACGGGGAAGCGTCCGCCGCCGACCGCGTGCGGGGTCGGCTGGATGCCGCACTCGTAGGCCTCGAGCTTCGCGCGGTTGTAGCGCTTCGGGCCCAGCACGGCGCTGGCGGCGAGACCGCCGATCGCGAGGAGCGCGGCGATCCCCATCATGACGAGGAGGGGGACGTACGGGTTGGTCATCGGTGCTCTCCCGGTGGGGGGTGGAGTGCTTCCGCGGGGCTGTGGAGGTGTGCGGGGGGCGGTCCGGCGGGCGAGGCCGGTGCCCCCGTGGGTCAGGGCGGGGCGGTCACGAGGCCGGCGCCAGACGTGCCAGGCCGGCGATCACCCGGTCGACCGCATCGCCGCCGCGCGGCTCGTAGCAGTCGGCGAGCAGCTTGTGCGTGAAGCGCATGACCAGCGGGCGAGGCAGGCCGTACCGCGTGCACGCGCGCATGACCTGCGGGTGCTCGATCAGCTTCACGAACACCCGGCCGAGCGTGTAGTACCCGCCGAGGTCGTCCTTCATCCGCGCGCCGTACGTGGCGAGCGCGCGCTCCCGGCCGGCGGCGGTGCCCCGGGCGGTGGCCTGCACGATGGCGTCGGCGGCCACGCGGCCGGCCTGCAGGGCGTAGGCGATGCCCTCGCCGTTGAACGGGCTGATCATCCCGGCGGCGTCGCCGACCAGCATCAGCCCGCGCCCGTAGAGCGGGCCGCGGTTGAAGCCCATCGGCAGCGCGGCACCGCGCACCGGGCCGATCTGGTTCTCCTCGGTGAACTCCCACTCGGCGGGGGCGTTCGCCATCCACTTCGCGAACAGGTCCTTGTAGTCGACCTTGGTCGCGGCGGCGGTCGAGGACACCGAGCCGAGGCCGACGTTGGCGGTGCCGTCCCCGAGCGAGAAGATCCAGCCGTAGCCGGGCATGAGGTCGGACTCGCCCGGCCTGCCGTCCCACAGCTCGAGGTGCGACTCCATCCACGGGTCGTCGTGCCGCGGGGTCCGGAAGTACGTGCGGACGGCGACGCCCATCGGGCGGTCCACCCGCTTCTCCAGGCCCATCCCGGTCGCGAGCCGGGCGGAGACGCCGTCGGCGGCGATGACCACGGGCGCGCGGTACGTGACGGGGTCGCCCGCGCGGCGGCCGTCGCCGTCGACCGGACGGGCCTGCACGCCCACGACCCGGCCGGTCCGCTCGTCGACCAGGGGACCCGTGACGTTGGTCCTGTCCTGGACCTTGGCCCCGGCGGCCCGCGCGTGCTCGAGCAGCAGGTGGTCGAGGGACATCCGCGACCGCGCGAGCCCGTACGACGGGTACGAGGAGAGCTCGGGCCAGGGCAGCTCGACCACGTGGCCGCCGCCGAGCACGCGCAGCCCGACGTTGCGGATCCAGCCGTCCTGCTCGCGCAGCGGCACGCCCATCCGGGTGAGCTCGGCGACCGCGCGCGGGGTCAGACCGTCGCCGCAGACCTTGTCACGGGGGAATTCCGCCTTGTCGAGCAGCAGCACCGACAGGCCCGCGGCAGCGCAGTGGTAGGCCGCGCTGGACCCGCCGGGTCCGGCTCCGACGACGATGACGTCCGCGTCGTCGCTCTTGCCACTGTGCACTGTCCGCCCCATTTGTGAATGCCTTCACACCTGATGCGACCGAGTCTAGTGAGAAGTCGCGCCGGATGTCTGCGAAGGGTTGCCTGAGTAGCGTCGTCGCTTCCCTGAGGACGTGCCGGGACTTTCGTCCCACGTTTTGTCGTTAATTGATCCCAGGATTTGTCGCCCGGTGCAGCGCGACGATCCCGCCGGACAGGTTCCGGTACGCCACCGAGCGCCAGCCGGCCTCCTGCAGCAGCTCCGCGAGCCCCAGCTGGTCCGGCCAGTCGCGGATCGACTCCGCCAGGTACGCGTACGCGTCCGACTCCCGCGCGACGACCCGCGCCACCTTCGGCAGCGCCCGCATCAGGTAGCCCGAGTACACGGTCCGCAGCGGCGCCCACGTCGGCGCCGAGAACTCGCACACCACCAGCCGGCCGCCCGGCTTCGTCACCCGGCGCATCTCACGCAGCGCGCCGACGGTGTCCACGACGTTGCGCAGCCCGAACGAGATCGTCACCGCGTCGAACGACGCGTCCGCGAACGGCAGCGCCGTCGCGTCGCCCGCGGTGAACGGCAGGTCGGGCCGCCGCAGCTTGCCGACCGCGAGCATCCCCGTCGACAGGTCGCACGGGACGACCTTCACGCCCGCGTCCGCCAGCGGCTCGCTCGACGTGCCCGTCCCCGCCGCCAGGTCCAGCACCGTCTCCCCCGGCAGCGCCGCCAGGCCCTTCAGCGTCGCACGGCGCCACATCCGGTCCTGGCCCAGCGACAGCACGTCGTTGGTCAGGTCGTAGCGGCGGGCGACGCCGTCGAACATCGTGGCGACGTCGTGGGGGTCCTTGTCGAGGGAGGCGCGAGGCATGGGCCCATCGTGTCAGGTCGTCGTGCCCGCGGCGCGCAGGTGTCACCCGCCCCCGGCGCGCAGCTGCTCCAGCGGCGGTCGTACCCTGGTCGGCGATGACCAGCCCCCTGCGCGACGACGACCGCGCGCCGTCCTCGCACCCCGGCCCCCTCGTGGTGCGGACCGTCGCCCTCGACGCCCCCGACGACCTGCTGTCCCTGCTGCCGCAGGACGCGCCGCTGACCTGGGTGCGCCGCGGCGACGGGCTCGTCGGCTGGGGCGAGGCCGTGCGCGTCGAGGTCGCCGGCGCCGAGCGGTTCGCCGACGCCGAGCGCGCGTGGCACCGGCTGGTCGCGCACGCCGTCGTCCGCGACGAGGTGCGGCTGCCCGGCACCGGGCCCGTCGCGTTCGGGTCGTTCGCGTTCGACGACGCGTCCGCCGCCGGCGGGGTGCTCGTCGTCCCGCGCGTCGTCGTCGGCCGGCGCGACGGGCGCGCCTGGCTCACCGTGGTGGAGACCCCCGGGACGCTCGGCGCCGCCCCCGACGCGGGCCTGCTCGCCCGGCACGTCGCGGGGCTGACCCCGGTGCGCGCCCCGGGCGAGGTGACCTACGCCTCCGGCTCCGTCGCCGCCGACGACTGGACCGACGTCGTCGCCCGCGGGGTCGCCGCGATCCGGGCCGGCGAGGTCGACAAGGTCGTGCTCGCCCGCGACGAGATCGCGCGCACCGCCGAGCCCCTCGACGTCCGGCACGCCCTCGGGCGGCTCGCCGAGCACTACCCGACCTGCTGGACGTTCTCCGTCGACGGCATGATCGGCGCCACCCCCGAGCTGCTGGTCCGGTCCGAGAAGGGCCTGGTCACCTCGCGCGTGCTCGCCGGGACGATCCGGCGCACCGGCGACGACGACGCCGACCTCGCCCGCGCGGCGATCCTCGCGCACTCGTCCAAGGACCTCGAGGAGCACGAGTACGCGGTCACCTCGGTGGCCCGGGCCCTCGCGCCGTTCTGCTCCTCCACCAACCTGCCCGACGCCCCGTTCGTGCTGCACCTGCCGAACGTGCTGCACCTGGCCTCCGACGTCACCGGCGTGCTGGCCGGCGTCGGCGAGCCCCTCGGCACGGTCCCCGGTCTGCCGGGGGCGCCGGCCGCCGTCGCCGGGCACCCGACGTCGCTCGCGCTCGCCGCGGCGCTGCACCCCACCGCCGCGGTCTGCGGCACGCCGACCGAGGCCGCCCGCGACCTGATCCGCCGCATCGAGGGCATGGACCGCGCCCGGTACGCCGGGCCGGTGGGCTGGGTCGGCGCGGACGGCGACGGCGAGTGGGGCATCGCGCTGCGGTCCGCCCAGGTCGACGCCGAGGACCCGCACCGGCTGCGGCTGTTCGCCGGCTGCGGCATCGTCGCGGCGTCCGACCCCGCCGCGGAGCTCGCGGAGTCCCGCGCGAAGCTCGTCCCCATGCGCACGGCCCTCGCCACGGACTGAGCACCCACCCCCTCCCCCACCCTCCGCCACCCCGTTCGCCGAGATGGCAGTGCCCGCCTCCGCGCGAGGCCGGTGACGCAGGCGAGCGCCGCCATCTCGGCGGTTCGGGGCGCGGGGGGGTGGACGCACGCGACCCCCGACGCGCGGCCGGGGGTGAGCGCGCGTCGGGGGTCGCCGGGACCCGGGCGGGGCAGGGGGGACCCGCCCGGGTCGGTCAGGGGGTCGTCAGCGACCGCCGCCCTGCTGCTGCTGGAACCACTCCCAGAGCTGCTCGGGGGTCATGTCCTCCGGGTTGGACGGGGCCGAGCCCTGGCCGGAGCCGGAGTCCGCGGCGGTCTCCTCGCGGACCGCGAGCGTGACGTCCACCTCCTGCGACGCGCCGTCGCGGACCAGCGTGAGGGCGACCTGGTCGCCCGACGCCTGCGCCCGGACGTAGCCGGTGAGCGACTCGGCGCCCGCGACGGCCTTGCCGTCGATCGCCACGATGACGTCGCCCTTCTGGACGCCCGCCTCGGCCGCCGGGGACCCGGAGGTCACCGACTCGACCTGCGCGCCGGAGCGCGTCACGCCGTCGGCCGTCGCCGTGCCGTCCGACAGGCCGACCCCGAGGAACGCGTGCTCCGCGGTGCCGTCGGCGATCAGCTGCTGGGCGACCATGTCGGCCAGGTTCACCGGGATGGCGAACCCGAGGCCGATCGACCCGGACTGGCTGGACGTCGTCGCGATCGACGAGGTGATGCCGATGACCCGGCCCTGCGCGTCGAACAGCGGACCGCCCGAGTTGCCGGGGTTGATCGCGGCGTCGATCTGGATGGCGTTCGTCACGACGGACTCGTTGCTGCCGTTCTCCGTGGTGGACACGGGACGGTCGAGCGCCGAGACGATGCCGGTCGTCACCGTGTTGGCCAGGCCGAGCGGGTTGCCGACCGCCATCACCGGGTCGCCGACGGTGACGTCGGTCGAGTCGCCCAGCGAGGCCGGGGTCAGGTCGTCCGGCGCGTCGGTGATCTGGATGACGGCGAGGTCCGTCGTGGGGTCCGTGCCGACCACGTCCGCGGTGAAGATGCGGCCGTCGGTGAGCGTCACCTGCACCTTGTCGTCCTGGGCGCCGGACACGACGTGGTTGTTCGTGACGATGTGCCCGTCGGTGTCGACGATCACGCCGGACCCCTCCGCGCCGCCGGACGAGGTCGTCACCTGGATCGCGACGACCGACGCCTGCACGGCCGACGCGACGGCCTGCCAGTCCGGGTTCTCGGCCGTCGAGCCCGAGACCGGGGCGGTGTCGGTGCTGGAGCGGCCGACGGTGCTGATGTCCGCGGCCCGCGACGTGCCCTCGTCGAACGCACCTGTCAGGGCCGCGGTGCCGAGGCTGGCGAGCAGGGCGGCCGCCACGCCGACGCTCGCGACCGGCAGCCAGATGCTGCGCTCGCGGGTGCGGGTGGTCGTGCCGCCGTGCCCGTCGGACGCACCCGCGGCGCCGAGGCCCGTCGGGTGCTCGCCGCCGCCGGTCGGCGGCTGGCCGGGGGCACCCGGCGCACCGGGGGCGCCCGGGGCCGGGGTGCGGAACGCGGCCAGGGGGTCGCCGGACCGCTGCTGGTGCTGCTGGCCCTGCCCGGCGTGCTGCTGGGGGCCGGGGTGCTGCTGGGGGCCTGCGGCGTGCTGGTGCTGCCCCGGGTGCTGCTGCACGCCCGGGTGGTGCGGGGCGTACTGGCCGTAGCGCGGCTGCTGCCGCGGGTCGGGCGCGCCGGGGTAGCCCTGCGGCGCCTGCTGCTGCGGGGCCGGCTGGTACGGCGCCCGCTGCTGGTACGGCGCGGGGTACGCGGACGTCGGGGGCGCGGCGGGGGCCGGCTGCGCGGGGGCCTGCGGCGCGGGGGTGTGGTCCGCCGGGGTCTGCGGGAGCTGCTGCGTCGCCGCGGGGGCGATGCGCTGCGTCGGGGCGTCCTGCGGGTGGTCCTGCGCGTCGCGGGCCGGCACGGCCTCGGTCGCGGGGGTGGCGTCGTGGGTGGGGACGACCTCGGTCGCGGGCTCGTGCGCGGCGCGCTCGGCGGCCTCGGTGCCCTCCGGCTGCGGCTCGCGGGCGGCGTCCTGGGGTCCCTCGGGGGTGCTGCTCATGGGGTGTACCTCCTTCGTGGACACCATCAGACCCCACGTCGCTGGAACCGTGCTCGGGGGAACCTGGGAGTCCGCTGCGAATCGTCGATGACGCGTGGCGCGCGGTGGCGGCTCAGCCGGGGTCGGCGCCGGTGCGCGCGGCCGCACGGACCGCCGCCACCAGGCGCTCGCCGAGCCCCCGGCGGTCGGCGCGGTCCACCCGCACCTCGACCACGGACGTCCCCCGGCCGGGCGCCGCGAGCGCCGCGGCCAGCGCGGTCGCGTCGGACACGCGCACGTGCCGCACCCCGTACCCCGCGCACAGCGCCGCGAGGTCGGCGGTGTGCGGGGTGCCGAACACCCGCTCGAACGTCCGCGCGCGCTCGGGGGCGCCGTGCTCCAGGGTCGCGAAGATCGACCCGCCGGCGTCGTTGAGCACGACGACCTGGAGGTCGACCTCCGGCTCCGTACCGGGCCGCAGCAGCCCGCCGACGTCGTGCAGGAACGTGAGGTCGCCGACGAGCGCGCGCACCCGGCGCCGCGGCAGGCCGAGCGCGACGCCCGCGGCGGTCGACAGCATCCCGTCGATCCCCGCGAGCCCGCGGTTCGCGAGCACGACCGGCGGCTCGTCCCACCGCGCGACCAGGTCCAGGTCGCGCACCGGGTTGGACGAGCCCACCACCAGGACGTCGCCGGGCACGCTCGCCGCCGCGACGGCCCGCACCGCGGCGGGCCCCGTCATCGGCGGCGTGCTGCGGGTCGGCGGCGCGGCGGGGTCGTCGTCGAGCAGGGCGTCGACGGCCGTGCCCGCGGCGGCGTCGGCCCGCTGCCACGCGCGCAGCCAGGTGCCGGGCTCGGTCGGCGGCTCCGCGAGCCACGCGGCCGGGACGCCGGGCAGCACCCGGTCGGCGGCCCGTCCCGCGTCGGGCCAGCCGGCACCGGTCGGGGCGATGACCGTGAGGTCGACGTCGTCCCGGGCGAGCAGCGCGCTCACCGGACGCGACAGCGTGGGCCTGCCGAGCAGCACGACGGAGCGCACCCGGCCGCCCAGCGCGGGGTCGCCCAGCAGCACGCGGTACGCCGCGAGCGCGTGCGTGCCGCCGCGGGCGCCGGAGGACGGCTCCGCGAGCAGCGGCCACCC
The DNA here is from genome assembly GCF_042880135.1 of Cellulomonas sp. NPDC058312. Taxonomy (NCBI): domain Bacteria; kingdom Bacillati; phylum Actinomycetota; class Actinomycetes; order Micrococcales; family Cellulomonadaceae; genus Cellulomonas; species Cellulomonas sp. NPDC058312. Next base: position 255,049 of record NZ_JBHVZE010000004.1, read on the forward strand.
GGCGGACTCGGCGAGCCGCCGGGCGTCGGGTCCCGCGCCGTCGCCGGCGACCACGACCACCGGGCCGGGCAGCGCGGCGCGGGCGGGCGCGTCCACGTCGGCCGTGCCGCGTGCGGCGACCAGCACCCGGCCGGGCGACGGCTCCGCGGCGGGCCACGGCTCCGCGCCCGGGGTCAGCGGCTCGCGGTAGGCGAGGTCGAGGTGCACCGGACCGGGGTCGCCGGTGCGGGTGCCGAGCGCCGCGGCGACCGCCCGCGAGACGAGGTGCCGCAGGTCGCGGTCCTCCCCCGGGCGGCCCGCCGGTGCCGGCACGTCGGCGTCCAGCCGGACCGCCGGGCCGAAGATGCCGGTCTGCACCGTGGTCTGGTTCGCCCCGGTGCCGCGCAGCTCGTGCGGACGGTCGGCGGTGAGGAGCAGCAGCGGGACGCCCGCGTGGTGCGCCTCGAGCACCGCGGGGTGCAGGTTCGCGACCGCGGTGCCGGACGTCGTGACGACCGCGACCGGCCGCGGCGGTCCGTCGACGGCGGCGGCGCGGGCCAGCCCGAGGGCGAGGAACGCCGCGGACCGCTCGTCGACCCGGACGTGCAGCCGGACCTCCGGGGCGCCGGCCGGGCGCTCGTCCGCGGGCAGCGCGGCCTCGGCGAGCGCGTACGCGAGCGGCGCGCTGCGGGACCCGGGGGCGAGCACGACGTCCCGGACCCCGTGGGCGGCGAGCTCGGCGACCAGCACCCGGGCGGCGTGCGGCGCGGGTGCCGGGGCGGGGACCCCGGGCGTCACCGGGACACCGCCAGGACGGCCTCGACCCGCTCGGCCCAGCGGGCGGCGGTGGCCTCGTCGGCGGCGGTCGTGTCGAGCCGCTCCGGGTCGGGCACGAGGTCCCGGGCCGCGGCGACCCGCAGGGCGCCGTCGACCGGCAGCAGCGGGTGGGTCACCACGTCGGCGGTGAGCAGCTGGGCCGTCGCCAGGCCGCACGCGAACGGCAGCTCGGGCAGCGCGGCCGCCAGGGCCACCCCGGCGGCCAGGCCGACGGACGTCTCCAGCGCGGACGACACCACCACCGGGAGCCCCACCTGCTCGGCCAGCTCCAGGCACGCCCGCACCCCGCCGAGCGGCTGCACCTTGAGCACCACGACGTCCGCGGCGTCGGCGCGCACCACGGCCAACGGGTCCTCGGCGCGGCGGATCGACTCGTCGGCGGCGATCGGCACGTGCGTCCGCCGGCGGACGCGAGCCAGGTCCGCCACCGACGCGACCGGCTGCTCCGCGTACTCGAGCCCGCCCGCAGCCCGGTCCAGCAGCAGCAGCCGGTCCACGGCGGTGTCGACGTCCCAGCCGGCGTTCGCGTCGACCCGGATCCGGCCGCCCGGCCCCAGGGCGTCCCGCACGGCGGCGAGCCGGTCGGCCTCCTGCGCGGCGTCCTGCCCGGGCTCGGCGACCTTGACCTTCGCGGTCGTGCACCCGCCGGACGCGAGCACCAGGGCGCGGGCCTCGTCGGGGCCGACGGCCGGGATCGTGACGTTCACGGGCACCAGGTCGCGCACCGGCGCGGGCCAGCCGACGTCCGCCGCCTCCCGGGTCGCGCGCCACCAGGCGGCGGACTCGGCGGCGTCGTAGTCCCAGAACGGGCTGAACTCGCCCCACCCGGCGTCCCCGGGGACCAGGACGCCCTCGCGCACGGTGATCCGGCGGAAGCGCGTCCGCAGGGGGATCGCGTAGACGTGCACGTCGCCAGGGTAGAGGGTCGGCGGCCGTCCTACCCTGGGTCGGTGACCGACTCCCTGCCCCCGCGCGTCTCCGACACCTTCGACCCGAGCCGCTGGCGCACGGTCACCGGGTTCGAGGACCTCACCGACCTGACCTACCACCGCGGCGTCGCGCGCGGGGAGGACAGCACCCGCGACCTGCCGGTGGTGCGGATCGCGTTCGACCGGCCCGAGGTCCGCAACGCGTTCCGCCCGCACACCGTCGACGAGCTCTACCGCGCGCTCGACCACGCGCGGATGACGTCCGACGTCGGCACCGTGCTGCTCACCGGCAACGGCCCGAGCCCCAAGGACGGCGGCTACGCGTTCTGCTCCGGCGGCGACCAGCGGATCCGCGGCCGGGACGGCTACCGGTACACCGACACGACGCAGGCGGAGACCGCGGACCACATCGACCCGGCGCGGGCCGGCCGGCTGCACATCCTCGAGGTGCAGCGCCTGATCCGGACCATGCCGAAGGTCGTCGTCGCGGTCGTCAACGGCTGGGCGGCCGGCGGCGGGCACTCGCTGCACGTCGTCGCGGACCTGACGATCGCCTCGCGCGAGCACGCGCGCTTCATGCAGACCGACGCGAACGTCGGCTCGTTCGACGGCGGCTACGGCTCGGCGCTGCTGGCCCGCCAGGTCGGCCAGAAGCGGGCGCGGGAGATCTTCTTCCTCGCGCGCGAGTACTCGGCGCAGGACGCCTACGACTGGGGCGCGGTCAACGACGTCGTCGACCACGCCCGGCTCGAGGAGGCGGCCCTGGAGTACGCCCGGGTCATCGCGACGAAGTCCCCGCAGGCGATCCGGATGCTCAAGTTCGCGTTCAACCTCGCCGACGACGGCCTCGCGGGCCAGCAGGTGTTCGCGGGCGAGGCGACCCGGCTGGCGTACATGACCGACGAGGCCGTCGAGGGCCGGGACGCGTTCCTCGAGCGTCGCGACCCGGACTGGAGCCGGTTCCCGCACTCCTACTGACGGGCAGGTCCGGTCAGGAGATCGCGAGCGAGCCGGTCTCCGCCGGCACCAGCTCCACCCACGTGTTGCCCGGCGCGAGCTGCGCGGGCGCGCCGTCCGCGGTGAACAGCTGCATCGGCGCGTCGCGCGAGTCCTTCTTCCAGGTCACCGGGACGGTCCTGCCGCCGGTGGCCAGCACGCCCTCACCGGTCCCGACCAGGGTGTAGGTGGGCACGACCGCGCCGTTCTGCGCGCCGAACCCGGTACCGGGGTGCGACGCGGTGATCGACACGACGTTGACCGCGGACAGCCGTGCGCCGGTCGCCGAGGTGGCGGGCGTGCTGCCCTCCGAGCGCTCCCACACGGAGCCGTTCCAGGTCCAGGACGGCTTCGACTGGCCGGACAGGCTGAACGCGAGCGTCGTGGCCGGGGTGCCCGCGAGGACGGCGGAGGCGCGCTCGGCGGACCGGGCGAACGCGAACTGCTCCCCGGGGCTGTTCTGGTGGTTCGCGTCGGCCTGCACCCACAGGTCGCTGGTGTCGGCGTACACGTTGTGGGGCGCCGACCGCGACTTCAGCCGGTAGAGCCCGGGCGCGCCGGCGTCGTGGCTGATGGCCTGCACCGGGGCCTCGGCCACCAGCGCCAGGATCCCCGCCTGACCGCCCGAGAAGGTCAGCAGACCGTTCAGCGGCGCCACGATCGGCGGGTCCATCGGACGCACGGACCGGATCGGACCGACCTCCGTGGGGGTCTGCGAGTGGAACACCGCGATCAGGCGGGACACCTCGAACTCGACGATGGTCTCCCAGACCACGTCCGCCTGGTCCAGCCCGGACTGCGGGCGCGCGACGGCGGTGTTCTCGATCTTCACCGCGAGCGCCGGGCGGTTCACCGGCTCACCGGCGACACCGGTCAGCGGCCACGTCGGCGCGACGACCGGCTCGGGCACCGCGACCTTGTCGGCCTGCAGCGACGGCCCGACCGTGCTCGCCTCCGGCGCCGGCTCGCCGCCCTGCGAACAGCCCGCGAGCAGCATCGCGGCGGCGAGCGTGAGCCCGGCGACGCTCCGCAGGCGGCCCCTGGTGGTGTGGATCATGTGCGACAAACCCCTCGTGCAGCGTCCCGCGCCCCAGCGGTGCCCGGTCGCGCGTCCCGCGACACTCTACGGGCGCACCTACGCTGGCGGTGTGAGCCGCCCTGTCCGCGTCGTGCCCGCGTCCGCCCGCACGGTGCCCGCGCTGACCGCCGCCCTCGCAGCCGCGCTCGACGGGTCGGGACCTGCGGTGCTGCCCGTCGAGGACGGGGCGACGCCCGACCCGGGCGCTCCGGTGCCCGACGACGTGGCGCTGCTGGTCCGGACGTCGGGGTCGACGGGCGCCCCCCGCGAGGTGATGCTCACCGCCGCCGCGCTGCGGGCGTCGGCGGGCGCGACCGAGGTGCGGCTCGCCGGGCCCGGCCGGTGGCTGCTGCCGCTGCCGCCCGCGCACGTCGCCGGGCTCCAGGTGCTGGTGCGGTCGATCGTCGCGGGCACCACGCCCCACGTGCTGGCCGGGCCGTTCCGCGTCGACGCGTTCGCTGTCGCCGTCGCCGCGCTCCCCGCGGACGGCCTCCCCCGGTACACCTCGCTGGTCCCCACGCAGGTGCACCGGCTGCTCGACGACCCCGCCGGCCGGGACGCGCTGGCCGCGTTCGACGCCGTGCTGCTCGGCGGTGCGGCGGCCCCGCCCGGGCTGGTCGACCGGGCTCGCGCCGCCGGCGCGCGCGTCGTGACGACCTACGGCATGTCGGAGACCTCGGGCGGCTGCGTGTACGACGGCGTGCCGCTCGACGGCGTGACGGTCGACCTGGGCGCCGACGGGCGGATCCGGCTCGCCGGCCCGGTGCTCGCCACCGGCTACCGCGGCCGACCCGACCTGGACGCCGAGCTGTTCGAGGTCGCCGACGGCACCCGGTGGCTGCGGACCAGCGACCTGGGGCGGTGGACGGACTCCGGCGCGGGGCGGCGGCTCGAGGTGCTGGGCCGGGCGGACGACGTCGTGGTCACGGGTGGCGAGAAGGTCGCCCCCGCCGCCGTCGAGCGCGCCCTGTCCGGGCTGCCGGGCGTCGGCGAGGTGCTGGTCGTCGGCGTCCCCGACCCGGAGTGGGGTCAGGCGCTGGTCGCGGTCGTCGTCCCGGCCGCCGGCACCACCGGCCCCGACCTCGTCGACCTGCGCCGGACGGCCGCCGACCGGCTGGGCCGCGCCGCCGCGCCCCGGCACCTCGTCACCGTCGCGGCGCTGCCGCTGCGCGGGCCCGGCAAGCCCGACCGGCGGGGTGCGGCCGCGCTCGCCGTCGACGCGCTGGCGCACCCCACCCCCGGCGCCGACCCGCAGGACCGTCCGCCGGGGTGACCACCGGCACGCCCCCGCCGCTGCGTCCCGGCCCGCCGCGCCGGGTACGGTCGCTGCGCGGCCCTCGGCACCCCCGCCCGTCCCGCCGCACGACAGGAGCATCATGGCCACCCCGTCCGAGTGGATCGCCGGCGCACGACCGCGCACCCTGCCCGCCGCCGCCGCGCCCGTGCTGGTCGGCACCGGAGCCGCCGCGCAGATCGACGCCGCGCACCTCGGCCTGGCCCTGCTCGCGCTCGGCGTCGCCCTCGCGCTCCAGGTCGGCGTCAACTACGCCAACGACTACTCCGACGGCGTGCGCGGTACGGACACCAACCGGGTCGGTCCGCTGCGGCTGACCGCCAGCGCCCTCGCCCGCCCGCGCGAGGTCAAGCTCGCCGCGTTCGCGGCGTTCGGCGTCGCCGGGCTGTTCGGGCTCGGGCTGGTCGCCGCGACCGGCCAGTGGTGGCTGCTCGCGATCGGCGCCGTGTGCGTGCTGGCCGCCTGGTTCTACACCGGCGGCAAGCGCCCCTACGGCTACCTCGGCCTCGGCGAGGTCGGTGTCTTCGTGTTCTTCGGGCTGGTCGCCGTGCTCGGCACCACCTACACCCAGGCGGGGCGCCTGACGTGGCCCGCGTGGGTCGGCGCCGTCGCCGTCGGCCTGATCGCCTGCGCCCTGCTCATGGTCAACAACCTGCGCGACGTGCCGACCGACTCCCTCGTCGGCAAGCGCACCCTCGCGGTCCGGCTCGGCGAGCGCCGCGCCCGCATCGCCTACGCGGCCATGGTGATCCTGCCCGTGGTGCTCGGGCTGGTCTGCGCGCTCGCGAACCCCTGGGCGCTGCTGGTGATGCTGCTCGCGCTGCCCGCCGGGATCCTGGCGTTCACCGTGCTGGTCGGCGCCCGCGGGATCGCCCTGGTGCCGGTGCTCGCCGGCACGGGGATGTACGAGCTGGGCTTCGGCGTGCTGCTGGGCCTCGGCCTGGCGCTCTGACCCTCCGGGCGATCCCGGCTCGGAGGGCCGAGGTCGCACGATCGGGCCGAGGTCGGCATCGGGGACGCCCTCCCTCGGCCGGGAGGGGCGACCTCGGCCGCCGGGTCGACCTCGCTCGCCGGGTCGACCGGTCAGAGCACGCGGCCGGGGGGCAGACCGTCCGGGCCGTGGTCGGCGGCGTCGACGGCCGCGTCCTCCGCCGCGGCGTCCTGCGCGGCGCTGCGGGACAGGCGGGGGCGGTCGCCGCGGGCCGCCGCGCGCGCCTGGAGCCACTCGGCGGCACGCACCCGGGGGCCCTGGAGGAGCAGGTAGGACAGCAGGGCGGCCAGCACGGCCGCACCGATCACGCCGAACAGGTAGCCGGTCCCCGCGAGCACGAGGGCGACCAGGCAGACCACGAACAGCGCGAGCCGGAGCAGGGAGTAGGTGACGACGGGCACCCCCTCAGCGTACGGGCGCCCGCTGGCCCGCACCGCGCGGCGGCTTAGGGTGGACGGCATGGCCCGCGCACTGCTGTTCCTCGTGATCATCGGCCTGGCGGTGTACGCGCTCGCGGACATCGCCACCAGCGACGAGCACGCGCGCCGCGGGATCCCCCGGGGCGTCTGGCTCGTCGTCGCGTTGGTGCCGGTGGTCGGGGCGGTCGTGTGGATCGCGTCGAGCCGGGCCCAGCGCGCTGCCGGTGGTGGCGCTGCGGGCGGCGGCGGGGCGGCTCGACCGGGCGGACCCGGCGGTACCGGACCTCGACGCGGCGGCCCCGTGGCCCCGGACGACGACCCCGAGTTCCTCTGGCGCCTCGAGCAGGACCGCCTCCGCCGCGAGCGCGAGGCCCGCCGCGACGACGACCCCCGCCGCGATGACGACCCCCGCCCGGCCGGCGACGACGTCTCCGACGAGGGCACCCGCGGCTGACGCGCCGCGCCCCGCTGACGCGCACCACCCGCCGCCACGCCGCCCGCCGCCGAGACAGGACCCGCGCGCCGAGGTAGGGCCTGCGCACGTCCTGTCTCGAGGCGGAGGCCCTGTCTCGGCAAGAGCAGCAGCGCACGCAGGCGCCGGGCGACCAGGGACGCGCGCCCCGATCGGACCGGCCCGAGCCCCACGCGTCCGCGAGCCGGTCCCGTCGAGTCAGGACCGCCGCGCCCAGTCAGGGCCTCCGGGCGTCCTGTCTCGCCGCGGCAGACCTATCTCGGCGAAGGCGGCAAGCAGCGGCGGGCAGGGGGGCGGCCCGCGGTGGGGGGCCGCGGGCCGGTCAGAGGCCCGAGTACGAGTGCTTGCCCGTGACGAAGAGGTTCACGACGGTGAAGTTCATCAGCACCACCGCGTAGCCGACGTACACGAAGTACGCGGCCCGCCGGCCGGCCCAGCCGCGGGTGGTCCGGGCGTGCAGGTACGCCGCGTACACGACCCAGGCGACGAACGTGCCGACCTCCTTGGGGTCCCAGCCCCAGTAGCGGCCCCACGCGTGCTCGGCCCAGATGGCGCCGCCGATGAGCGTGAGCGTCCAGAGCACGAAGCCGATCGCGTTCAGGCGGAACGACAGGGCCTCGAGGTTGCGGGCGGACGGCACGGTCCGCAGCCAGGACCAGGCGGGGCCGGTCACCCGCCACCGGGCGAGCGGGCGGCGCAGGCCGTCGAACCGGCCCCACGCGTGGTCGAGGTGCGAGCGGCCGGTCTCGCGACCGTCCTGGAGCACCTGGAGCACGGCGGTCGCGAACGCGACGGTGAAGATGCCGGTGGCGATGATCGCGACGCCGACGTGCAGCACCAGCCAGTAGCTCTGCAGGGCGGGCTGGACCTCCTCGGCCTGCACGTAGAACGCGTTGAGCCCGAGGACCAGGGCGAGCACGCCGATGCCCATGACGACGACGCCGAGGAACGGGATCACCCGGCGGCGCTGCACGACGGCCAGCACCACCGCGGCGACGAACGTGCCGACCAGGGTGTACTCGTACATGTTCGCGGTGGGCCAGCGCCCGGCGGCGAGGCCGCGCAGCACGATGCCGGCGAGCAGCAGCACGACGCCGAGGTAGGTCGTCGACCGGGCGATGCCGGTGCTCCGCGACGGGCCGAGGTCGGGGTCGACCGACCCGTCGGCGGCGACCGGGCCGGCGGCGGCGGCGGCGTCGGCGGTCACGGACTCGGCGGGCACGGACGCGACGGGCGCCGCGGGCCCGCCGGCGCCGACAGGCTGCCGCGCGGCGGCGCGGGCCTGCTTCGCGGCGGCGACCTTCGCGGCGCGGGCGGCCCGGTGCTCGCGCGAGGACGCGTCGGCGACCCGGGCGAGGGCGGCGGAGTACGCGATGAGCGCGATCGTGAACGCGGTGGCCGCCCCCCACACGAGCAGGGTGCTGATGTCGCCGAGGGGCATGTCGTTCTACCTTCCGGTTCGGGCCTCGCCCGCGCGGAGCCGGTCCACCGCCCGGTCGAGCTCCGCCTGGAGGCCCACGTCGTCACCGCGCGCCAGAGCCGCGGCGGTCACCACTGTACGGCCAGATCCGGGACCTTCGTCCCCCGTGGATCCAGTGGCCGGCCGCGCCCGCAGCCAGACGCGCCGACGCGGCACGAACAGCGACGCGGCCAGCCCGGCGAACGCCAGCAGCGCGAAGGTCAGCACCCACGCCAGCGACGGGTCGTGCCGCAGGTCGAGGGCCACGAACCGGGGCAGGGCGTCGAAGGTCAGCGTGCCGAGCCCGTCGGGGAGGTCGACCGTCTCGCCGGGCCGGACGTACAGCGTGACGGGTCGGCCGTCGGCGTCGAGCTGCTGCTCCAGGCCGCTCTCGTCGAGCTGGTAGACGTTCTGCGGGACCCCGTCGTCGAGGCCCAGGTCACCGGTCCAGACCGCGAGCGCGAGCAGCGGGTCGGTGGGCTGCGGGTACGTCGAGCGCCAGATGCCCTCGCCGACCTGCTCGGCCGTCGGGAGCAGCACCCCCTGGAGCCCGATCTGCGGGCCGCTGGTGACGTCGGGCACCTTGATGACGCCCTGCGAGGTGTAGACGGTGTCCTGCGGGAGGAACGGCACGGCACCGGCGAACGTGACCTCGCCCGCGGCGTCGCGGACGGTCACCTGCGGGGCGTACCCGTTGCCCTGGAGGTAGATCTTCGCGCCGCCCGCGTCGAGGGGGTGGTTGACGCGGATGGTGTCCGCGACGCCCTCCTCCCCCGGCTCGGTGACGGTGACGTGCGCGGTGAAGTCGCGGGACTGCAGCGTCTGCGGGTCGAACCGGGACTCGAACGAGTCGAGGCGCAGGGAGAACGGCTCGAGCGAGGACGGCCGGAACCCGGCGCCGGACTCGAAGGTGTCGTAGTCGCTCTGGGTGTTCGCGAACGCGCGGTCCGCCACGACGATCGCCTGCCCGCGGTAGTGCAGCAGCTGGCCGGTGGCGACGGAGACGAGCAGGCCGACGAGCGCGAGGTGGAACACCAGGTTGCCGGTCTCGCGGAGGTAGCCCCGCTCGGCGGCGACGGACCACACGCCGGCGCCCTCGTCGCGCACGTCGACCCGGAACCGGCGTGCCCACCGGGGCCCGCCGAGCGCGACGGCGGCACGCTCGGCGACCTCCTGCGGCGTCCCGTCGGACGTGAACGACGCCTGCGCGGGGAACCGGTCGAACCGGCGCGGGGTGCGCGGCGGTCGCCCGCCGAGCGCCTTCAGGTGCGTGCGGCTGCGCGGCAGGATGCAGCCGACCAGCGAGACGAACAGCAGCAGGTAGATCGCCGAGAACCAGATCGACGAGTAGACGTCGAAGAACCCGAGGCGGTCCAGCAGCGGGCCGAGGTCGGGGTGGTCGACGAGGTAGGTCGCGACCTCCTCGGGCTGCTGGGACTGCTGCGGGAAGATCGTGCCGGGCACCGCCGCGACGGCGAGCAGCATGAGCAGCAGCAGCGCCACCCGCATGGACGTCAGCTGCCGCCAGGCCCACCGCAGCCAGCCGACGACGCCGAGCGCGGGCAGCTGCGGGGCGTCGCCGCCGGGGGCCGGCTGGTCGGCGCCGGTGCTGAACGCGTCCTCCAGGCCCTCCGGGGTGTAGCGCCCGGTGGGGGCCGTCGAGGTCGTGTCGTCGCGTGTCATGTCACACCGCCGGGATGAAGGGGGTCGACCCGGTGAGCAGCCCCTGGAGCCACGCGGACCAGGTGGACCACAGGCCGGTGACCAGGGCGAGGCCGAGCAGGAGCAGCAGCGTGCCGCCGGTGCGCATCACGGCGAGCCGGTGCCGGCCCAGCCAGTCGAGCGCGCGGCGGCTGCGCTGCAGGCCGAGCGCGACGAGCACGAACGGCAGCCCGAGGCCGGCGCAGAACGCCAGGGCGAGCACCGCGCCGCGGCCGGCGGACCCGCCGTCGAGCGAGAGCAGCAGGATCGCCGCGAGGGTCGGTCCGATGCAGGGCGTCCAGCCGATGCCGAACGTCACGCCGAGCACCGGGGCGCCCCACAGCCCGGCGCGCGGGGTCAGGACGTTCCGGCGGTCCTGCTGGAAGAACGGCAGCAGCCCGAGGAACGCCAGGCCCATGACGATCACGCCGACGCCGAGCACCCGGGACACCGGGTCCTGCCAGCGCAGCAGGAACGACCCGAGCGACCCGGCGAGCGAGCCGTAGGCGAGGAACACCGCGGTGAACCCGGCGACGAACAGCAGGACGCCGAGCACCAGGCGGCCGCGGGACGGGGCGGGGGTCTCCGATGTGGGTGACGCGCCCAGCACGCCGGGCTGCGCCGGCAGGTGCGCGGCGAGGTCGAGGGCAGGCCCGTCGGCGGCCCCGGCGGCCACCCTGACCCGCGAGCGCCCGGGCGCGGACGCCGCGGACATCCCGCCGAGGTACCCGACGTACCCGGGGACGAGCGGCAGCACGCACGGGGACGCGAACGACACCAGCCCGGCGAGCACCGCGACCGGGACGGCCGCGAGCAGCGACCCGGAGGACGCGGCCTGCGCGAACGAGTCGCCGACGTCGGCGATCACGAGCCGGCGCCGGGCTCGGCGAGCACCTCGTCGACGAGCGCCCGGAGCGTGGACCCCTCGGCGAGCCCGACGATGCGCGCGGCGACCTTGCCCTCGCGGTCGAGGACGACGGTCGTGGGCGTCGCCTGGATCGGCACGATGCCCTGGAGCGCGGCGACCGCGCCCTTGTCCCGGTCGTCGATGCTCGGGTAGGGCACGTCGAAGGTGCGCTGGAACGACTCGGCGGCCCCGGCGTCGTCGACGCCGTTGATGCCGAGCAGCCGGACGCCCTGGTCGGCGTACTCGGTCGCGATGTCCACCAGGTCGGGTGCCTCGGCCCGGCAGGGCGGGCACTCCGCGTACCAGGTGTTGAGGACGACGACGTCGCCGCGCCAGTCCGCGAGGTCGACCGCCGCGCCGGCGAAGTCGGTCCCGGCGATCTCGACCGGGCCCTTGCGGTCCTCCGCGGCCCACTGCGTGAAGGAGCCGTCGCCGGAGACGTAGCCCTGGCCGGCGACGTCGGCGTCGTCGGACGTCCCGCCCCCGGAGCAGGCGGCGAGGGTCAGCGCGGTGCCCGCGGCGACCAGCGCCGCGACGGCCCGACGGCGACGGCTCGCGGTCATGCGCCCGCCACGGCGGAGGCGCCGGGCAGCAGGTCCGCGGCGGGCTCGGTGTAGGAGATCCGGACCAGGCGGTCGTCCTCGTAGACCAGCGAGGTCAGCGAGGCGAGCGAGCACTGCCGGCGGCGCGGGTCGTGCCACAGCCGGCGGTCCTCGAGCGCGAGCCGGGTGACCCAGATCGGCAGCTGGTGCAGCACGAGCACGGCCTCGTGGCCGCGCGCGGCGTCGCGGGCGCGGTCGACCACGGACAGGACGCGGCCGACCTGCTGCCGGTAGGGCTCGCCCCAGGACGGCCGGAACGGGTTCACCAGCAGCGGCCAGTGCCGGGGGTGCCGCAGGGAGCCGTCGCCGACCCCGAACGTGAGGCCCTGGAACTTGTTCTCGGCCTCGAGCAGGCCCTCGTCGGTGGTGACGGGCAGGTCGAACGCCGCGGCGATCGGGGCCATCGTCTCCTGCGCGCGCTGCAGCGGGGACGCGAACAGCGCGGTGACGTCGCGGCGCGGTCCGTCGAGGTCCCCGGCGAGGTGCGCGGCGACGCGGTCGGCCATCTGCACCCCCCGCTCGGAGAGGTGGTATCCGGGCAGCCGGCCGTAGAGCACGCCCGAGGGGTTGTGCACCTCGCCGTGCCGCATCAGGTGGACAGTGGTGGCGACCATGGGGTCAGTCTCGCAAACCCTGCTGGGTGCTCGGACCCCTACCGCTCCTCGGCGGCGGCGACGGCCTGCGCGCAGCCGGCCTGGAGCGCGGCGCCGACGACGCCCATCGCGTCCCCGAGGGCCTGCAGCTGCGCGGGCGTGAGCACGTCGACCAGGTGCGCGCGGACCGACTCGACGTGCGCGGGGGCCGCGTCGACGAGGCGCCGCCAGCCGGCCTCGGTCATGGTGCAGTTCACACCGCGGGCGTCCTCGAGGCAGGGGGCGCGCTCGACCAGACCGGCGTTCTCCATCCGGCGGACGGTGTGGGTGAGGCGGCTGCGGGAGTGGGCGAGCTCACCGGCGAGCTCGGACATCCGCAGGGTGCGGCCGGGCGCCTCGGACAGCCGGACCAGGACCTCGTACTCCCCGAGCGACAGGCCGGAGTCCTGCTCCAGCTCGTGCCCGAGGATGTCGAGCAGCCGCGCGGCGCCGTCCCGCCAGGCCCGCCACGCGCGCTGCTCGTCGGCGGTCAGCCAGCGGACGTCGTCGTGCGCCCGCGGCTCGCGGGTCGGGCCGGGGGTGCTGGTCGTGGCGGTCATCGACGTGTCCTTCCTGGGGGCGCGCTGTGACGTGGGTCGCTGATCGTCCCACAGCCCTTGCGTCGCTCCCCACACTGTAGTAGAAATCTCAACTAACCGCAGTTGACGCTTCAACCTTCGCAGGAGGCACCGCATGTCGACCACCACGCTCCCCACCGCCCTCACCGCCGGCACCTGGACGATCGACCCCTCGCACACCGAGGCGTCCTTCACCGTCCGCCACGCGGGCATCTCCAAGGTCCGCGGCACCGTCGCGGTGACCTCCGGCACCATCACCGTCGCCGAGGACCTCACGCTCTCCGGCGTCACCGCCGCGCTGGACCCGTCGACCATCAACACCGGCGACGCGGGCCGCGACGGCCACCTGAAGTCGGCCGACTTCTTCGACCTGGAGAAGTTCGGCGAGTGGACCTTCGCCTCGACCGCGGTCCGCGCGGACGGCGAGGACTACGTCGTCACCGGCGACCTGACCATCAACGGCGTGACCAAGTCCGTCGACCTGGCCACCGAGTTCGGGGGCGCGGCCACCGACCCGTTCGGCAACCAGCGCGCCGGCTTCTCCTCCTCCGTGACGATCTCCCGCAAGGAGTTCGGCATCACCTGGAACGCGGCCCTCGAGGCCGGCGGCGTCCTGGTGAGCGACAAGGTCGTCATCAACCTCGAGGTCTCGGCCATCAAGGCCGCCTGACCTCGACGCCCCTGACGGGGCACCCGGGCCGAAGGGTCCGATCGCGCACCCCCTGCCGCGATCGGGCCCTTCTTCCGTCCCGGGACCGCGCGGCCCGGGCCGCGCGACGTCAGGCCGGGTCGGCCGGGGCCGCGTCCTCGGGCCGGGTCGACCGCTGACGGGCGTGGAAGCCGAGGATCTGCAGCTCCGAGCCGAGGTCGACCTCGCGGACGTCGACGCCGTCCGGCACCCGCACGGTGCGCGGCGCGAAGTTGAGGATGCCCGTGACGCCCGCCGCCACCAGGCGGTCGGTCGTGGCCTGCGCGACGGACGCCGGGGTCGCGACCACGGCGATGCTCGCGTCCGCCGCGGCGATCACGTCCTCCAGCCCGTCGACGTGCTGCACCCGGTGCCCGCCGACGGTCGTGCCGACGACGTCGGGGTCCGCGTCGAACAGGCCCACCAGCACGAACCCGCGGTCCGCGAACCCCGAGTACGTCGCCAGGGCGTGCCCCAGGTTGCCGATCCCGACGATGACGACGTTGCGCTCCTGCGTCATCCCCAGCGCCTGGGCGATCTGCTTGCGCAGGTGGTCGACCTCGTAGCCGACACCGCGCCGGCCGCCGGCCCCCAGGTACGACAGGTCCTTGCGCAGCTGCGCGGGCGACGCGCCCACCAGCTCGGCGAGCTGCTCCGAGGACGTGGTGCTCGCGCCCTCGGACGCGAGACCGCCGAGGGAGCGCAGGTATCCCGGGAGGCGGGCGACGGTGGTCGGCGGCAGGGCACGCACCTGCACAGACTAGGCGGTCGGGGGCCCCGCGAGGGCGTCCGCCAGGCGGTACGCGTCGATCTCCCAGTACCCGACGCGTGCACCGTCCACCTCGACGACCGGCAGCAGCTCCCCGTACGCCGCCGCGAGCGGTCGCCCGTCGGCCGCGGTGCCGCCCGCGTCGACGTCGACCTCCCGCCACGTCTCGCCCCGGGACGCGGTCACGCGCGCCACCACCTCGCGGGCGGCGTCGCACAGGTGGCAGCCCGCGCGGACGTACAGCACGGTGCGCGGGGCGGGGCCGGGGGTGACATCGGAGGTCGGCACGGCACGAGCCTAGGCATCTGACTACAGTGGCGGCGTGCCCGAGCCGATCGCACCCACCCCCGGGGACCCCGCGCAGCCGGGCAAGGTGGCCGCGTTCTTCGACGTCGACAACACGATCATCCGCGGCGCGAGCTCGTTCCACCTCGCCGTCGGCCTGTACCGCCGGGGCTTCTTCCGCCGCGCCGACCTGGTGCGGTTCGCGGTGCACCAGATCCGCTACCTGACGTTCGGCGAGAACCGCCAGCAGATCGACGAGGTCCGGTCCCGCGCGCTCGAGATCATGCACGGCCGGTCCGTCGCCGAGCTCGTCGCCATCGCGGAGGACGTCTACGACGAGGTGCTGTCGCTGCGGATCTTCCCCGGCACGCAGCGGCTGCTGGACCAGCACATCCGCGCGGGCCACGAGGTCTGGCTGGTGACCGCCACGCCCGTGGAGATCGCCGAGATCATCGCCCGCCGGCTCGGCACCACCGGCGGGCTGGGCACCATCGCCGAGCACACGGACGGGTTCTACACCGGCCGCCTCGTCGGGGACCTGCTGCACGGCGAGGCCAAGGCCGCCGCGGTGCGCACCCTCGCCGAGAAGGAGGGCCTCGACCTGTCGCGGTCGTTCGCGTACGGCGACTCCCTGAACGACGTGCCGATCCTGTCCGAGGTCGGGTTCCCGTGCGCGATCAACCCCGAGGGCCGGCTGCGCAAGCACGCCGCCGAGGTCGGCTGGCCGGTCCGCGAGTTCCGCGGCCGCCGCAACGCGACCCGCCGCGGGGTGGACGCCGCCACCGTCGCGGGGTCCGCGTGGGTGGTCGGCCTCGCGATCCGGGCCGTGCGGCGCCGGATCCGGTCGCGCTGGGGCGGGGTGTGAGCACGGGCGCACCGGGGCAGGGCGTGAGCCCGGTCGCGGTCCGCCGGCCCGGTGCCGCCGACGTCCCCGCGCTGGCCGCCCTCGCCGCCGTGACGTTCCCGCTGGCCTGCCCGCCGTCGTCCACCCCCGCGGACCACGCGGCGTTCGTGGCCGCGCACCTGACGCCCGACCGGTTCGCCGCCTACCTGGCCGACGGCGACCGGGACCTGCTCGTCGCGGACGACGCCGGCGAGCTGGTCGGCTACACGATGCTGGTCGCGGGCGAGCCGTCCGCCGCCGACGTCGCCGCCGCGGTCCCGCTGCGCCCGACCGTCGAGCTGAGCAAGTGCTACGTCCTGCCCGGCCGGCACGGCGGCGGCGTCGCGGACGCCCTGATGGCCGCGAGCCTCGACGCCGCCCGATCGCGGGGCGCCGCCGGCGTCTGGCTGGGCGTCAACGGCGAGAACACCCGCGCGCAGCGCTTCTACCTGAGGTCGGGCTTCACGCCGGTCGGCACCCGCACCTTCCAGGTCGGCACCCAGCAGCACCACGACCAGGTCCTGCACCACCCCCTCTGACCACCCCCAGCACCCCTCTCCCCCCTCCCCCCGCACCCCCGCCTCCCCTCGTCGAGATGACATCTCTCGCCTGCGGTCCGGGGTGCCGGCACAGGCGGGCGCTGCCATCTCGGCGGAGGGGGTGCGGGGGTGCGGGGGTGCGGGGGTGCGGGGGTGCGGGGGTGCGGGGGTGCGGGGTCAGTCCGTGGTGAGGACCGGCCAGCCGTCCTCGTCCCACGCGAGCTCGCGGAGGGCCAGGGTGGGGGTGCCGCCGGTGGCGCCGTCGTAGTAGTGGAACGCCAGCACCCCGCGGGAGACGCTCTGGCCGCCGGGACCGATGACGTCGCCGTCGGTCGACAGCAGCACGTCGCCGCCGTCGACCAGCAGGTCCGTGCCGTCGCGGGTGAGGTACGGGCCGGTGACGTCCCGGGAGCGGCCGACGGCGATCGTGTAGGTCGAGTCGACGCCCTGGCAGCACGCGTCCTGGGACACGAACAGGTAGAACCAGCCGTCGTGCGGCACGACGTACGGGGCCTCGATCGCGTGCGGGCTGCTGAGCCGCGACGCGAGCGGCTGCGGCTCGGCGCCGGCGACGGGCAGTCCGTCGGGCCAGGCGAGCTCGACCACCTGGATCCCCGACCAGTACGACCCGAACACCATCCAGGGCGTGCCGTCGGCGTCCTCGACGATCCCGGCGTCGATGGCGTTGTAGTCGTCGGTGGGCTCGGACCGCCAGACCTCGCCGCGGTCGACCCAGCCGTAGTCGGGGTCCTCCGGGTCGAGGGTGGGGCTGGTCCGCAGGCCGATCACCGAGCGGTTGGACCCGAACGTCGACGCCGCGTAG
This sequence comes from Cellulomonas sp. NPDC058312, assembly GCF_042880135.1. Classification (NCBI taxonomy): domain Bacteria; kingdom Bacillati; phylum Actinomycetota; class Actinomycetes; order Micrococcales; family Cellulomonadaceae; genus Cellulomonas; species Cellulomonas sp. NPDC058312. The sequence goes on from NZ_JBHVZE010000004.1 coordinate 271,910, forward strand.
TAGAGGTACCAGGTGCCGTCGTGCTCGTAGAGCTCGGGCGCCCAGTAGTTCGTGACGCCGGGGACGGCCTCCTGCGCCCACCGGGGCGAGTCGGACGGCCCCCACGCGGTCCCGAGGTACTCCCAGGTGGCGCCCGCGTCGGTGGACCGCCGGACCTGGATCGCGCCGGCGTTCTCGCGGGCGTCGCCGGTGGAGTAGACGTACCAGGGCTCGCCCTCCGCGCCGGCGACCAGCGCGGGGTCGTGCACGGCGACGTCGCCGGCCACCGGCAGCGCGGTGGCGACGGGCGGGCCGCCGGCACGACCCAGGACCGCGATCGCGACGCCCCCTGCGGCCACGAGCACGACGACCACCGCCGCCGCGACGAGGGCGACCCGTCGACGGCGGCGGTGGGGGCGGGTGGTCTCAGGCACCGAGCCGGACCATGTTCCAGGACACCGGCGGCACCTGGACGGTGAGCCGGCCGCCGTCGATGGCGGCCGAGTCGTTGGCGCGCGGCAGCACCGAGGTGTCGTCGTCGGCGGTCGCGGACCAGGTGTGGTCGGGGTTGGACAGCGTGGTCGCCTCGACGACCCGCAGCCCGGGGATCGACCGGGTGTCGACCTCGAGGGTGACCGTCTCGGTCTGCGACCGGTTCACGGCGAACAGCGCGACGGCGCCGGTCTCGGGGTCGCGGGTCGCGACGGCGTCGACCAGCGGGGCGTCGCCGTGCTTCGCGGTCTCGTAGGTCGGGGCCTCGACCGCGACCTGGAGCACCTCGCCGGTGGCGTACCTGGACGCCTGCGCGAACGGGTGGAACGTCGTCTGGCGCCAGATCCGGCCGCCGGGCTCGGTCATGATCGGGGCGATCACGTTGACCAGCTGCGCGAGCGACGCGGAGTGCACCCGGTCGGTGTGCCGCAGCAGCGAGATGAGCATGTTGCCCACGACCACGGCGTCCGCGACGTTGTACCTGTCCTCGAGCAGCACCGGGGCGACCGGCCAGTCGTCGCCGGACGGCGGGACCGACTCCGCGCGCTTCTGGTACCAGACGTTCCACTCGTCGAACGAGATGTGGATGCGCTTGGCGACCTTCTTGTGCGCCCGGACGCCGTCGGCGACCGCGCTGACGGAGTCGATGAAGTGGTCCATGTCGACGGCCGACGCCAGGAACGACCCGAGGTCGCCGTCCTCCTCCGCGTAGTACGCGTGGGCGGAGACCATGTCGACGTACTCGTACGTCTCGGACAGGACGGTCTGCTCCCACTGCCCGAACGTCGGGATCGGCACGCCCGAGGACCCGCAGGCCACGAGCTCGAGGTCGGGCTGGATCATCCGCATGGCGCGGGCGGTCTCGGCGGCGAGCCGGCCGTACTCGTGCGCGGTCTTGTGGCCGATCTGCCAGGGGCCGTCCATCTCGTTGCCCAGGCACCACATCCGGATGCCGTACGGGTCGGGCGCGCCGTTGGCCCGGCGCTGGTCGGACAGCGCGGTGCCGCCGCGCACGTTGCAGTACTCGAGGAGGTCGAGCGCCTCCTGGACACCGCGGGTGCCGAGGTTCACGGCCATCATCGGCTCGGTGCCGGAGGCCCGCGTCCAGCGCATGAACTCGTCGACGCCGACCAGGTTCGGCTCGGTGGAGTGCCACGCCAGGTCGAGCCGGCGGGGGCGCTGGTCGCGGGGGCCGACGCCGTCCTCCCAGCGGTAGCCGGACACGAAGTTGCCGCCGGGGTACCGGACGGACGAGACGCCGAGCTCGCGGGTGAGCTCGATGACGTCGCGGCGGAACCCGTCGGCGTCGGCGGAGGGGTGCTCGGGGTCGTGGATGCCGGTGTAGACGCACCGGCCGAGGTGCTCGACGAACGCCCCGAAGGTGCGGCGGCGGACCGGACCGACCCGGAACGCGGGGTCGATGGTCAGGGTGACGGTGGGCATGCGGGCAGCTCCTTCGCTGACAAGCCTCTACATCGTTGTAGAGCCATCGTGCCCGGTGGGTGCGACGCCGTCAACACCCGCCCGATCAGCACCGTCGCGCCGTGACCAAACCGTTGCTTGACCGGACGACGTGACCCGTGCCACTCTCTCCAACGTTGTAGTTCAACGATGTAGAACCACGAGGTCAGAGCCGACCCGCACCCCCGGCCAGCCGACGACGGCTGCCCGACGCGCCCTCGACCTCGCCGAACCACGAGTGGAGGCAATGGCGCAATGACCACGAAGACTCTCCGGGCAGCGGCCCTCGTCCTGGCCGGGGCCCTCGCCCTGACCGCGTGCAGCTCCGGCGGCGGCGGTGAGGGCGACGGCGACGGCGACGCGCTGACGTTCATGTTCCGCGGCGGCGCCGACGAGAAGGCCGCCTACCAGGCCGCGATCGACAAGTTCACCGAGGACACCGGCGTCGAGGTGAAGATGACCGTCACCGACGCGGACCAGTACGCCACCAAGCTCCAGGCCGCCGTGTCCGGCAACAAGGTGCCCGACGTGTTCTACATCGAGCAGGCCAACCTGCAGTCCTACGTCGCGTCCGGCGTGCTGATGGACATCACCCAGCAGGTCGAGGACGCCGGCGTCGACCTCGACAACATCTGGGAGTACGGCGTCGACTCCTACCGGTTCGACGGCACCCTCCAGGGCACCCCCGACGGCGCGCTGTACGGCCTGCCCAAGGACGTCGGCCCGTTCGCGTTCGGCTACAACAAGACCATGCTCGAGGCCGCGGGCATCCCGCTGCCCGACAAGGACGTCCCGCTCACCCTCGACGAGTTCCGCGACATCGCCAAGCAGCTCACCGTCGACACCGACGGCGACGGCGCGCTCGACCAGTGGGGCACCGGCCTCAACGTGCAGTGGAACGTGCAGTCGCTGGTCTGGAGCAACGGCGGCGACTGGACCAACGAGGACCGCACCGAGGTCACCGTCGACACCCCCGAGTTCGCCGAGGCGCTGCAGTACTTCGCCGACCTGACCAACGTCGACGGCGTCACCCCGAGCTCGTCCGAGGCCGCCACGCTCGACACCTACCAGCGGTGGATGGCCGGCGAGATCGGCTTCTTCCCCGTCGGCCCGTGGGACGTCAGCGTCTACAACGACCTGGACTTCGAGTACGACCTGATCCCCTGGCCCGCCGGCTCCACCGGCGAGTCCGCGACCTGGGTCGGGAGCCTCGGCATCGGCGTCTCCAACACCACCTCCAACCCGGAGGCCGCCGTCCAGCTCGCGACGTACCTGTCCACCGACGCCGAGGCCCAGCAGACGCTGGTCGACGCGAACATCCAGGTCCCGAACCTCAAGGACATGGCCGCCGAGTGGGCCGCCGCGCCCGACGCCGAGCCGGCGAACCGCCAGGAGTTCCTGGACATCGTCGAGGACTACGGCCGCGCGATGCCCGCCGCGTACACCTACGGCGCCCAGTGGTACGACGAGCTCTGGGTGAACATCCAGCCGGTGCTCGACGGCAAGCAGACCGCCGCCGACTACCTCGCCGAGGTCCAGCCCAAGATGCAGGCGCTGCTCGACGAGTCCAACACCAACGCCGAGATGGCGGGCGGCGGGGCCTGACCCCACCCCCGGCCTCCCCGACGGTGCCGGGCGCGCACGACCAGCGCCCGGCACCGGCGGGGGCACCCGCGAAGGAGCACCGGCATGTCCCACACCACGTCCACCACCGCGCCGACGGCCGTCCCCGCCGCCGCCGCGACGCCCGCCCCGGGCGGCACCGGGGGCAGCACCGAGCAGCGCGCCAAGCAGGCCATGCGCCGGCTGCACCGCACCGAGCACCGCTGGGCCGCCGCGTTCATCGCCGCGCCCGTGCTCGGCTTCCTCGTCTTCACGCTGTACCCGCTCGGCTACGCGCTGTACGCGTCGCTCACCCGGTGGAACGGCCTCACCGCGCCGCAGTTCATCGGGCTGGAGAACTACACCCGGCTGCTGAGCGACCCGTACTTCCTGCAGACGCTGTGGAACACGGCGTTCTACATGATCGGCATCCCGATCGGCCTGGTGCTCGCGCTCCTGCTCGCCATCGCGCTCAACCGCAAGATCCCCGGCCAGACGGCCTTCCGCACCATCTACTACGTGCCGGTCATCTCCTCGCTCGCCGCCATCGCGATCGTCTGGCAGTTCGCCTACAACGGCGACTTCGGCCTCGTGAACCAGGTGCTCGCGTGGTTCGGGATCGACGGGCCCGACTGGCTGCAGAACACCGCGACCGTGAAGCCCGCGATCATCCTCATGGCCGTCTGGAAGGGCCTCGGCTACTCGATGCTGCTGTACCTGGCGGCCATCCAGTCCGTGCCCCGCTCGCTGTACGAGGCCGCGTCGCTCGACGGCGCCAACGGCTACCAGCGGTTCCGTTCGATCACCCTGCCGATGGTGCGGCCCGTGACGTTCTTCCTCGTCGTCACGAACGTCATCGCCGGGTCGCAGATCTTCACCGAGATCAACATCATGACGCCGACCGGCGGACCCGAGTTCAGCTCCGCGTCGATCGTCTACTACATCGTCCGGCAGGCGTTCAAGTACCAGCAGATGGGCTACGCCACCGCGATGTCCGTCGTGCTCGGGCTGATCGTCTTCGTCATCACCCTCATCCAGTTCCGCCTCAACCGGCGCAACTCGTTCAGCATCGACTGAGGGGCCAGGAGCAACCATGAGCCGCAGAACACCGATGAGCGTCACGTCGCAGAACCGCCTCGTCAACACGGTCCTGTTCGTCGTGCTGGCCCTGGGCGCGGTCGTGATGATCGCCCCGCTGCTGTGGATGATCTCCACGTCGCTGAAGACCAAGGGCGAGGTCTTCGCCCTGCCCCCCGTCTGGATCCCCGAGGCGCCCCAGTGGGACACCTTCACGCGGATGTGGACCGAGGCCCCGATCCTGTCGGGCTTCAAGAACTCCGTCATCGTCGCCGGGACGGTCACGATCGTCGGGTCGGTGACGTCCTCGCTCGCCGCGTTCGCGCTGGCGAAGATGCGCCTGCCGTTCAAGAACGCGATCTTCATCGCGCTGCTGAGCGGGCTGATGATCCCCTACCCCACGCTGATGATCCCGCAGTTCGTCATGTTCTCGAAGATCGGCTGGGTCGACACCCTGCTGCCGCTGATCATCCCGCTGCTGTTCGGCAACATCATCATGATCTTCTTCCTTCGGCAGTACCTGTCGAGCGTCCCGGACTCGATGATCGAGGCCGCGAAGATCGACGGCGCCTCCTACCTGCAGATCTTCGGGAAGATGGTGTTCCCGCTGATCCGCCCCGCCATCGCCGCGCAGTTCATCCTCTGGTTCATGACCATCTGGAACGACTACCTCGCGCCGATCCTGTACCTGAACACCGAGTCGAAGCAGACGCTCCAGGTCGTCATCGCGAACCTCAACGTCGAGTACGCCACGCAGCGCGACTACCCGCTCATCATGGCGGCGTCGTTCGTGGCGCTGCTGCCGATCCTCATCGTGTTCCTCATCTTCCAGCGGCAGATCATCGAGTCCGTCGCGCTGACCGGGGCCAAGGGATGACCGCCACCGAGCCCGTCGTGGACACCAGCACCTGGGGCGCCCGGCACGCCCACGACCCCACCGCGGTCCGCGACGACGACGGCGTCTACTGGCTGTTCTCCACCGACGCCTACGCGGACGGCCCGCTCCCCCGCGCCGGGGTGCCGATCCGCCGCTCGCTCGACCTGGTCACCTGGGAGCTGCACGGCTGGGCGCTCGACGGCGTCCCCGCCGACGCCGTCGCCTGGGCCGGCGCCGAGGGCCTGTGGGCCCCCGACGTGGTCCGGGTGCCGGACGCCGTCGAGGTCCCCGCCGACCAGCGGTGGCGGATGTACTGGTCCGCGTCGTCGTTCGGGTCCCGCACCTCCGCGATCGGTCTCGCGACCGCCCCGCACCCCTCGGGGCCGTGGCAGGACCGCGGCCTGGTCGTCACCAGCCGGCACGACGTCGACGGCCCCAACGCCATCGACGCGAACGCCGTGGTCGACGACGCGGGACGGCACTGGCTGGTCTACGGCTCGTTCTTCGGCGGCATCCACGCCCTCGAGCTCGACCCCGTCACGGGGTTCGTCATCGGGTCCGGCGGTCGCCCGCGCCCCGGACCCGGGCTGCTGCTGGCCCGGCGCCCGCACGCGGTCGAGGCCGCGATCGAGGGGGCGTTCGTGCTCCGGCGGCCCGACGGCGGCTGGGCGCTGCTCAGCTCGTTCGACTCGCTGTTCAACACCTACCACCTGCGGGTCGCAGTCGGGCCGGAGCCGGTCGGGCCGTTCCGGGACCTCGCCGGCCGGCTCGCGACCGACGTCGACGCCGACCCCGTCGGCAGCGTCGTGCTCGCCGGGCACCGGTTCCCCGGCGGCCCCGGGCGGCTCGCCCCCGGCCACGCGTCCGTGCTCACCGAGCCCCGACCGGGTGGCGGCGAGCGGCACCTGCTGGTGCACCACGTCCGCGACGCCGCCGACCCGACCCAGCACGAGGCGCAGGTCCGGCGGATCGTGTGGACCACGACCGGGTGGCCGCTCGTGGCCGCGCAGCCGTGGGCCGGCCCCCTCGAGCAGGACGACGAGTCGACCTGGCCCGCGTCGACGGCCGGGCTCGCGGGCGTCTGGGAGGTCGTCACCTACGACCGCGGCGACGTGCTCACCGAGGCCGTCCCGCGCACCGTCACCGCGACGGAGCTCGACGGGCTCGTCCCGCTCGGGTCGGGACGATTCACGTGGAACGGTGCCGACAGTGCCGCCGGTGCGACGGTCGAGGTCGTCGTGCACCCGTCGTGGGACGCGGTCCGGCAGCGCCCGGCGCTGTCGTTCGCGGCGATCGACACCGGGACCGGGGTCGTGACCGTGGGGACGCAGGTCGCGACGACGGCCGACGGGGGCCGGCCGTGACCGCCCCGGCCGCGACCCGTGCACCGGGTGCGAGGACGGCGGGTGCCGCGGGGTCCCGCGGTCCGGGCGCGGCGGGGTCTCGCGAGGCGGGGTCCCGCGACGTGGCCCGGGAGACGACGCGGCGACCCGTGCGCGTGCCCGTCCACGAGGGCGGCGAGGACGTCGGCGGCTGGGCCGGTGCCGTGATGCGCTGGCTGCGGGTGGCCGTACGGCTGGTCGAGGTCAACCTGCTGGTCCTGCTCGGGACGCTCGCCGGGGTGGTCCTGCTCGGCGCCCTGCCCGCGCTCGGGGCCGGGGGCACCGTGCTCGCCGCGGTCGCCGCCGGTGACCCGCCGGAGTCGGTGCGGCGCGCGTTCTGGGCGTCCTACCGCGCGGACTTCCGCCGGCTCAACCGGCTCGGGTCGCCGCTGCTGGTCGCGACGGTGCTGCTCGCCGCGGACGCGCTGGCGCTGCCGTACCTGGCGGCGTCGACCGGGTCCACCGGCGCAGCGGCCGTCGCCGCGGCGGGGCTGCTGCTGCTCGGTGCTGCGGTGCTGGTGCTCGGCGCGTGGTTCGTCCCGGTCACCCGGCGCTACGACGAGCCGTTCGGCCGCACGTGGCGGTTCCTGGTGCTCGCGCCGCCGACCTCGCCCGGGACGGCGCTGGCCGTGCTGGTCACGCTGGGGGCGATCGGGTTCGTCGGCTGGCACCTCACCGTCCTGCTCCCGCTGGTCGGGATCGCCGCGGCGCTGCTGCTCACCGGCGTGGTCGTGGACCGACGGCTCGACCGGATCGAGGAGACCGTCCCGGCGCGCTGACCCGGCACGCGCCCTGCGCTCGCCGAGACAGGACCTCCGCGCCGAGACAGGTCGCCCGGAGGTCCTGTCTCGGCGCGCGGGTCCTGTCTCGGTGCCGGAGCGGGTGGGGCGTGGGCGGCGGGCGGTGGACGCCGTCGGCCTACCGCGCCGCCGTCGGGTCCGGCTCGCGCGCCGCCGCCCGCGCCGCCGCGACCGCGCGGCCGCGGTCCGTCACCGGGAAGCGGTCGACCACCGCCCTGAGCGTCGCCGCGTCCTCGTTCGCGCCGAACGCCTCGGCGAACGGCTGGAGCGCCACGCTGCCGCGCAGGGTCCCGGCGGGCACGGGGTCGAAGCCCAGCGCGTCCACCAGCGCGGACACCCGGTCCACGGCCAGGGCGTCGTCCCCCGCGACCGCGATCGCGCGTCGGCCCGGGTCGCCCGCCGGCCGGGGTCCCTCGTCGAGGTCGTGGTAGCCCATGTGGTTGAAGGCCTTCACGACCGTCGCGCCCGGCAGCGCCGCCGCGACCAGCTCGCTCGTGGCCACGGCCGGGTCCGCGAGGTCCGGCCGCTCGCCGTCGGCCTCCCACCAGTAGTTCATCGCGTCGACCACGAGCGTCCCGGCGAGGGCGTCGGCGGGGACGTCGGGCAGGCGACCCAGCGGGATCGCGAGCACCACGACGTCGGACCGGGCGGCGACGTCGGCGGTCGTGGTCGCGCGCGCCCCGGGGACCAGGACCTCGACGATCAGCCGGATCCGCTCCGGGTCCCCCGAGCCGGCGAGCAGCACCTCGTACCCGGCGGCGACGGCGAGCCGTGCGAGCACGGTGCCGAGCTTGCCCGCCCCCAGGATCCCGACGGTCCGGGCCGGGGCCGCGCGCCCGTCGGCTGCCCGCACGTCGGCCGTCACGCTGGCGACCCGGCGCGGGACGCGAGCAGGTCGCGCACCATCGGCGCCACCTGCGTGCCGAACAGCTCGACGGCGCGCAGGCGGGCGCTGACCGTCTGCGGGCCCGCGGTGTAGACCAGGTCGAACCGGCTGACGTCGAGGGCGTCCACGGAGGCCGCGATCTTCCGCGCGACCGTCTCCGGCGACCCGACGTACAGCGAGCCGTTCTCGATCTCGTGGTCGAACTCGGCGCGGCGCAGCGGGGGCCAGCCGCGCAGCGCGCCGATGGTGTTGCGCATCTTCTGGTAGCTCGGGAAGTAGGTCTCGCGCGCCTCGGCGTCGGTGTCCGCGACGAACCCGGGCGAGTGCATCCCGATCCGCCCCTCGGGCGTGCCCAGCTGCTCGGTCGCCCGGCGGTACAGGTCCACGTACGGCCGGAACCGCTCGGGCTCCCCGCCGATGATCGCGAGCATCAGGGGCAGGCCGTACCGCGCGGCGCGCACCACGGACTGCGGGGAGCCGCCGACGCCCACCCAGGTGTCGAGCCCGCCGGCGGTCTTCGGGAACACGTCCGCGTCCGCGAGCGCCGGGCGGGTGGTGCCGGACCAGGTGACCGGCTGCTCGGCGAGGAGCTGGTGGAACAGCTCGATCTTCTCCTCGAACAGCACGTCGTAGTCCGCCAGGTCGTACCCGAACAGCGGGAACGACTCGGTGAACGACCCGCGCCCGAGGATGACCTGCGCGCGCCCGCCGGACAGCGCGTCCACGGTCGCGAACCGCTGGAACACCCGCACGGGGTCGTCGGAGCTCAGCACGGTGACGCCGGACGCGAGGGTGATCCGCTCGGTGCGGGTGGCGATGCCCGCGAGCACGGTCTCCGGGGACGACACGGAGTACTCGGGCCGGTGGTGCTCGCCGAGGGCGATCACGTCGATGCCGGACTGGTCGGCGAGCACGGCCTCGTCGAGGACCTGGCGGATCGCCTCGGGGTGCGTCAGGACGCGGCCGGCGTCGTCGGTCGGCACGTCGCCGAAGGTGTCCAGTCCCAGCTGCAGGGCGGTCATGCGCGGTTCCTCCGGTTCGTCGACTCCACGATCGTGCGTCACGACTGGTTGAACCGTCAACTAGGCCGGTTGCTTCCCGCGTGGATCCACCCGGGGCGACACGCTCGGCGCGCCGCTCCGGAATCGTCCACGCTCGCGCCGCCTCCGCCCAGCAGCCCGCCCGGGTGGATCCACCTGGGGTGACCCGCACGGCGCGCCGCCCGGGGTGGATCCACCGCGGGCGGCGTGGGGCACGGGTGGATCCACCCCGGGTGGCGGCGTGGGGCAGGGGGTCAGGCCACGACCGTGCGGGCAGTGGTCCGGGGGTGGGGGGTGCGGGAGGCGCCCGTGGTGGACTCGCGGGGGACGACCGCGAAGTCGGTGATGACCTCGACGTGTCCCGCGGGGGCGGTGCCGGCGACGCGGGCCAGCAGCAGGTCGACGGCGGTCCGGGCGATCTGCTCGCGGCCGGGGGCGACGGACGACAGCGGCGGGGTGGCGTAGGCGGCGTCCTCGATGTCGTCGAACCCGATCACGGCCACGTCCTCGGGGACGGCCACCCCGCGGTCGTGCAGCACGTGCAGGGCGCCGATGGCGAGCGCGTCGTTGAGGCCGAACACGGCGTCGATCTCGGTGCCGGCGTCCAGCAGCCGCTCCATCGCCTCGGCGCCGGTCGCGCGGTGCCAGAGGCCGGCCTCGACGACCAGCGCGGGGTCGACGGGCAGCCCGGCCTCCTCGAGCGCCTGCTCGTACCCGCGCTGGCGCAGGGCGGCGGACCCGACCGTCTCGCCCTCGTGCGAGCCGATCAGCGCGATCCGCCGCCGGCCGGTCGCGATGAGGTGCTGGGTGGCGGCGCGGGCGGCCTCGACGTTGCTCATCGTGACGTGGTCGGCGGGGCCGCCGAAGATCCGCTCGCCGAGCAGCACCATCGGGTAGTCGACGGCGAACTGCTCGCGGTCGTCGGTGCCGAGCGCCAGGGGGGAGAAGATCAGCCCGTCCGTGAGGTGCCGGCGCTGGCTGGTGAGCACCTCGAGCTCGCGCTCCCGGCTGGCGTTGGTCTGCTCGATCAGCACGATGACGCCGTGCTCCTCGGCGGCGCGGATCACGGAGTCCGCGAGCTCGGCGAAGTACGGCAGGCTCAGCTCGGGCACGGCCAGCCCGATCATCCCGGTCCGCCCCTGCCGGAGGTTCCGCGCGGAGATGTTCACCCGGTAGCCGAGCTGCTCGATGGCCTGCTCGACGCGCTCCTTGGTCTCCGCGCGGATGTACGGGTAGCCGTTGATGACGTTGGAGACGGTCTTGATGGACACCCCGGCGATCGCCGCGACGTCGTGCATCGTCACGCCCGCGCGCTTGCCGGCCACCGCCACCACCTCTCCCGCTCGTCGACTGGTGCTCCTGCGGCCCCACGGACCGCGCCGCGCCCCAGCGTAGGGGCGCGGCGCGGTCGGCGGTGGCGGGTTCCGCCGCGGGTCAGCCGGTCACCGTCCGCCGAGCCCGGTGGTCGCGACCGCCTTGACGATCTGCCGCTGGAACAGCATGAACAGCAGGATCAGCGGCAGGGCCGCGATGACCGCCGAGGCCATCGTCTGCGCGTAGATCGTGCCGTACGCGTTCTTCACCGTCGAGAGCCCGACGGGCAGCGTCATGAGGTCGGGGTTGTTGGTGACGATGAACGGCCACAGGAAGTTGTTCCACGCGCCGATGAACACGAAGATCGCGACGGCCGACACGATGGGCCGGGAGATCGGCAGCACGATGGACCAGAACGTCCGCCAGTGCCCCGCCCCGTCGACCCGGGCCGCGTCCTCGATCTCCTGCGGCACCTCCGCGAAGAACTTCGAGAAGATGTAGACCATCACCGGGGCGACCAGCTGCGGCAGGATCACGCCCTGGTAGGTGTCGACCGCCCCGATGGCCTCCATCTGCCGGAACAGCGGCACGATGAGGATCTGGCCGGGCACCGCGATCAGCGCGATCGTCGCCGCGAACAGCAGGTTCTTGCCGCGGAACCGGGTGCGGGCGAACCCGTAGCCGGCCAGGGCGCACACCCCGACGGTCAGGACCGTCACGGACCCGGCGATCAGCAGCGTGTTCGCCATCCAGCGCGGCACCTCGCCGCGCTCGAACACCGACCGGTAGTTCTCCAGCGTGAACCCGCCGTCGGGGAACCACTGCAGCGGCACCGACTGGGCCTGCGCCTCGGTCTTGAACGAGGTGTCGACCGCCCAGAGCAGCGGCAGCAGCCAGGTGACCGCCAGCACCACCAGCAGGACGACGGCCAGCACGGTGGCCGTCCGGCTGCGCCCGAGCACGAGGCTGCGGGTGCGGCGGTTCTCGTCGCGGCGCTCGGCGTACGCGCGGCGCCAGCCCCCGGTCGCGGGGGCCTCGATCGTCTCAACGGCCACGGCGCTGCTCCTTCCGGCGGGACGTGGTCAGCACCTGGAACCCGACGGCGACCACGATGATGAGCGCGAAGTAGATGTACGACATCGCGGAGGCGTAGCCCATCCGGTAGCCGGTGAACCCGGTGTCGTAGATGTACTGCAGGATCGGCCGGGTCACGCCGCCCGGCCCGCTGCCGCCGTTGAAGGCGATGAACATCTGGTCGAACACCTTCAGCGAGGCGATCACCTGCAGGACCGTGATGAGGATGGTCGTGGCGCGCAGCTGCGGCATGGTGATCGACCACAGCCGCCGCCAGGCGCCCGCGCCGTCGAGGGCCGCGGCCTCGTACATCTGGTCGGGGATGGCCTGGAGCGCGGACAGGTACAGCAGGAAGTTGAAGCCGACGGTCCACCACAGGGTGAGCAGCGCCATCGACCACATCGCGACGGACGTGTCCGTCAGCCAGCCGACCTTGTCGAGCCCGAGCCGGTCCAACCAGTAGTTGAAGAAGCCGATCTCCGGCTGGTAGAGCCACACCCAGATCTGCACGACGACGGCGACCGGCAGCATGTAGGGGGCGAAGAACGCGAGCCGCCAGACCCACTGGCCGGGGAGCCCGGTGTAGACCAGCAGCGCCATCGCGAGGGCCACGAGGACCAGCGGGACGGTGCTCATCAGGGTGAAGACGACCGTGTTGCCGAGGGTCGACCACATGGTCGAGTCGCCGAACGCCTCGGCGTAGTTGTCGACGCCGACCCAGCCGCCGTTGCCCATCAGCGACTGCTCGGTGAAGCTCAGCCCGAGGCCCCAGAGGGTCGGGACCACGAGGAACAGCACGGCGACGACGACGAACGGCAGCACGAACAGCCAGCCGCTCCCCTCCCGCCGGCTGCGGCCGCGCCGGGCGCGGGGAGGTTCGGGGCTGCGGGGCGGTACCGACGCGGCCTGCGACTGGGACGGGGTGGTGACGGTGCTCATCGCGGTGATCCCTTCCGTCAGGCCGGCGGCTTGGTCTGGAGGGCGGCGTCGAGGGCCCCGACGAGCCGGTCGACGGCGGCCTCGGGGGACGACTTGTCGAGCCAGGCGCCCTGCAGCGCCTCGCCGACGCGCGCCTGGAAGTCCGACCCGGAGCCGGTGAACCAGGCCTGCGGGTCGAAGACGGCCTCCTCGCTGGCGCGCGCGTAGTGCGACTGCGGGACCTTCTCCTGGTACTCCGCGGACTCGGTGACCTCGCGGTTGGCGGGGATGTGGCCGCCGTCGGACCAGAGCAGCGACTTGCGGAGCATCGCGGCGACGGTGGCGTACGCGGCGTCGCGCCGGTCCGGGTCGACGTTGACCTGGTGCGGCAGCACGAACACGTGCGAGTCGCCGTAGGTGGCGGGGCTGCCGAACAGCGTCGGCATCGGCATCGCGTCGACGTCGACCCCGGCGGTGAGGAACGACTGCAGCTCCCAGTTGCCGTTGAAGCACATCCCGACGCGGCCGGTCGAGAAGTTCGCGACCGCCGACGGGTAGTCGCTGTTCGCGATCGCCACGGTGTCGTCGAGCATCGACTGCACGTAGGTGACGACCTCGACGAGCGCGTCCCGGTCGACCTGCGCGCGCTCGCCGGGGTTCAGCACCACCTCGGCGCCGGTCTGGCCGTAGAGGCCCCAGAGCATCCGGGACATCTGGGCGCCGTCGCCGGTGTACCCGTAGCCGACGCCGGCGTAGCCGGTGACCTCGGCCATCGCGCGGCCGGCCTCGAGGAACCCCTCGGGCGAGTCGACGCCGGTCAGCCCGTCCGGGCCGAGCAGCCCGGCCTGGTCGGCGAGGCCCCGGTCGTAGAACAGCAGGAACGCGTGGAAGTCGAGCGGCACGGCCCACAGCTGCCCGTCGATGACGGCGCGGTCCCACAGGGCCGGCGGGAACATCTCCTCGGTGACGCCGTGCTCGGCGAGGGTGTCCAGGTCCCACGGGTCGAGGACGCCGCCGGGCACCCAGCCGGCGACCCGGGTGAGGTGCATGACGGCCAGGTCGGGCGAGCGGCCGCCGACCGACGCCATCACGAGCTTGGTGTAGTAGGGCGCCCCCCAGGTCAGGACGACCGGGTCGATCCCGACCTCGGGGTTCTCCTCCTGCACCTCGGAGAGCATCTGCTGGAAGATGCCGCCGTCACCGCCGGTGAACAGGTGCCACATCTGGATGCGGGTCGCGGGGGACGCGGCGCCCGCGGTGCCGGTGGCGCACCCGCTCAGCGCCCACGCGCCGGCCAGCGCACCCGCGCCGGCGGCCGCTCCCTTGAGGACGGACCGGCGGCTGACCACCGGACCGCCCGGACCTCCACGAGCACGTGAGATCATCGTCGACCCCTCCTCGGACGGGTCGGACGCGGACGCCCGACCAGCAGTTTTCATCGTTGAAGACCGAGTGGAGTGAATCAGGACGAACGGGACGCGTCAAGGGGCCGCGCCGCACCCCCGCGGGCACGACGAAGGGCCCGGCACGTCCGTGCCGGGCCCTTCCACGACGCCGCTGGGAGCGGCAGCCGTCACTTCTTGTTGCGACGCTGGTGACGCGTCTTGCGCAGCAGCTTGCGGTGCTTCTTCTTCGCCATGCGCTTACGGCGCTTCTTGATGACGGAGCCCATGGGTCCTCACTCGCTTCCTGTTGGCGAGCGCGCAGGCGTCCGCCGGTTCGTGGTCGATCGACGCGCGGCACGACCGGTCGGCCAGGCCGTCCCGGCTCGTGTCATCACCAGCCGGTCCAGCCCCGAGGAACGCCCACGCACGGGAAAGTCCGGTCCCTACCCTACGCGATCCGGCAGGGCGCCCGCGACGTGGGCCGCCGGACGGGTGGCGCGGGTCGGCGTCGGGGCGTCAGGAGGACAGGCGGCCGGCGCGCGGCCCGGCCTCGTCCTCGTCGTCGGCGACCAGGTCGAGGCGCGCCGTGGCGAGGTAGTGGTCGAGCGCGTCCTGCGGGACGCGGAACGAGCGACCGACGCGCACGGCGGGCATCTCGCCGGAGTGGAGCAGGCGGTACACGGTCATCTTCGACACCCGCATCACCTCGGCGACCTCGGCCACGGTGAGGAACCGCACGCGCCCGGGCTGCTCGCTGGTCATGGCCGCTCTTCTCGTTCGTGCGCGCACGGACGTGCGCGGGAGTGGGGTCGAGGCACAGGTGCCGCGACGTCACCTTAGAGCCTGGTGAGGCTGCTGTGAAAGGGGAGGCGGGTGGGACCACCCGGTCAGTCGTGCAGCGGGTCCAGGCCGAGGGCCGGGAAGCTCGCCGCCCGGGTCGCGCGCACCGCCCGGTCGACGTCGTCCGCCGGGTCGAACCCCGCCGACCACGGCCGCCACACCAGGTCCGCGCCGTCCGACATCGTCCCCGGGCCAGGCCGCCCGTAGAGCTCCACGACCTGCGCGCGCCAGTCCTCCGGCAGCCGCGTCGCCGGGTCGACGGGGTGGTGCGCCGCGATCGCCAGCAGGTGCGTCCACGCGCGCGGCACCACGTCCACCACGGCGTACCCGCCGCCACCGAGCGCGAGCCACCGGCCGTCCGCGACCTCGTGCGCCAGGTCGTGCAGCCACGACGACACCAGGCGCTCCGCGTCCACGGACACGTCGAGGTTCGCGATCGGGTCCTCCACGTGCGCGTCGCAGCCGTGCTGGGACACGAGCACCTGCGGAGCGAACGCCCGGACCACCGCCGGCACGACCGCGTCGATCGCGCGCAGCCACGCGGCGTCACCGGTGTGCGACGGCAGCGCCAGGTTCACGGCGGTGCCCTCGGCGCCCGGCCCGCCGGTCTCGTCCGGGAAGCCCGTGCCGGGGAACAGGGTCGCGCCGCTCTCGTGCACCGACACCGTCAGCACCCGCGGGTCGTCCCAGAACGCGCGCTGCACGCCGTCGCCGTGGTGCGCGTCGACGTCGACGTAGGCGACCCGCTCGGCGCCGGCGTCCAGCAGGGCCCGGATCGCGACCGCCGCGTCGTTGTAGACGCAGAACCCGGACGCGGCACCCGGCATCGCGTGGTGCATCCCGCCGGTCAGGTTCACCGCGTGCGCGCTGCGCCCCGCCCAGACGGCCAGCGCCGACTCGCGGCTGCCCGCGACGATCCGGGCCGCGGCCTCGTGCATGTGCGGGAAGACCGGGTCGTCCTCGGTGCCGATGCCCCGCGCCGGGTCGCCCGCGCCGCCCTCGGAGGCCCGCCGCACCGCCGCGACGTACGCGGCCTCGTGCGCGGTGCCGAGCTGGGCGTCGGTCGCGGGGTCGGCACCCACCACCTCGACGCCGGGCAGGTCCAGCAGGCCCAGCGACCGGGCCAGGCGCATCGTCAGGTCGAGCCGCAGGGGGGCCATCGGGTGACCCGCGCCGAAGTCGTACTCGAGGAGCTCCGGGGCCCACACCACACGCACGGCCCCGGTCATGGGCCCACGGTAGTCGCTGCGGGGTGGGGACCGGGCCACGGGGCGGCTACCGTGTCCCGCGCGCGCCCGCACGGGCCCGCGGACCCGCACGCGGCAGGAGGACGGATGGCACGCGGTGTGCCCGGCCTGCTGTGGTCCGGCCGCGAGCTCGTGGACCGGCTCGCGCGCCAGTCGCCGGCCCGGCTCGCGCTCGGGGTGTTCGCCGGCGTCATCGCCGTGTTCACCGCGCTGCTGTCGATGCCGTGGGCCACGGCGTCCGGCACCCGGGCCCCGTTCGTCGACGCCCTGTTCACCGCGACCTCCGCGGTCTGCGTGACCGGGCTGGTCACCGTCGACACCGGCACCTACTGGTCCACCGCGGGCCAGGCCACGATCCTCGTCGCCATCAAGATCGGCGGCCTCGGCGTCATGACGCTGGCGTCGATCCTCGGCCTGGCGGTGTCCCGCCGGATCGGCCTGACCCAGAAGCTGCTGGTCACCTCCGAGACCAAGACCACCCGGCTCGGCGAGGTCGGCTCGCTGGTCCGCACGGTCATCGTCACCTCCACCGCGCTCGAGGTCGCGATCGCGCTGCTGCTGGTCCCGCGGCTGCGGATCCTCGGGGACTCCTGGTCCGAGGCCCTCTGGCACGGCGCGTTCTACGCGATCTCCGCGTTCAACAACGCCGGGTTCATCCCCACCCGCGAGGGCCTGGCGCCGTACGCCGCGGACTGGTGGGTGCTGCTGCCGATCATCGTGGGCGTGTTCATCGGGTCGCTCGGCTTCCCGGTGATCCTCAACGTCGCCCGCACCTGGCGCCGACCGCGGCGCTGGAGCCTGCACTCCAAGCTCACGCTCACCACGAGCGCGGGCCTGGTCGCGTTCGGCGCCGTCGTCGTCGCCGCGTTCGAGTGGACCAACCCGCGCACGCTCGGCGGCATCGGCTGGTCGGAGACGCTGCTCGCGGCGCTGTTCGCCGGCGTGATGCCCCGGTCCGGCGGGTTCTCCACGGTCGACGTGGGCGACATGCACGAGGGCACCTGGCTGCTGCACGACGCGCTGATGTTCGTCGGCGGCGGCTCGGCGTCCACGGCCGGCGGCATCAAGGTCACCACGCTCGCCGTCATGCTGCTCGCCATCGTGGCGGAGGCCCGCGGCGACCGGGACGTCGAGGCCTACGGCCGGCGCATCCCGCGCGAGGCGCTGCAGGTCGCCATCGCCGTGTCCCTGGTCAGCGCGACCGTCGTGCTCGTCGCCAGCCTGCTGCTGCTCGCGATCACCGGCGAGACGCTGGACGTGGTGCTGTTCGAGGTGATCTCGGCGTTCGCGACCTGCGGGCTGTCCACCGGGCTCACCCCGACGCTCCCGGACGCGGGCAAGTACGTGCTCACCGTCCTGATGTTCATCGGCCGGACCGGCACGATGACGCTCGCCGCGGCACTCGCGCTGCGCAGCCGTCGCCGTGTCATCCGGCTGCCCGAGGAGAGGCCGATCATTGGATGACCTGACGAGGACCGGCGCGACCGGCCTGACCCCCATCGGCGGCCCCCGCGACGCGTCGCGGGACGACACCACCGCCCCACGGCCCGGGAAGGCCGCCAAGACGCCGAAGCGCGACGCGGGCATCCTCGTGATCGGGCTGGGCCGGTTCGGCTCGGCGATCGCGTCGACGCTCGACCGGCTCGGCCAGGACGTGCTGGCCGTCGAGCGCGACCCCGACCTGGTCGCCCAGTGGACCGGGCGGATCCCGCTGGTCGAGGCCGACGCCGCCAACCCCGAGGCGATGGAGCAGCTCGGCGCCCGCGAGTTCTCGGTCGCCGTCGTCGGCGTCGGGTCCTACCTGGAGGCGTCGGTGCTGATCACCGGCAACCTCGTCGACCTCGGCACCCCGCAGATCTGGGCCAAGGCCGTCAGCGCCGAGCACGCCCGCATCCTGCAGCGGATCGGCGCGCACCACGTCGTGCTGCCCGAGGCCGACGCCGGCTCGCGGGTCGCGCACCTCGTGTCGGGCAAGATGCTCGACTACATCGAGGTCGAGGACGGCTTCACGATCGTCAAGATGAAGCCGCCGCGCGAGACGCAGGGGTTCACCATCGGGCAGTCGAAGGTCCGCGAGCGGTACGGGGTGACGATCATCGGCGTGAAGTCGCCGGGCATCGACTTCGTCTACGCGACCCCCGAGACCCGGATCGGCGCGAACGACCTGCTGATCGTCTCCGGGCACGCCGAGCTGCTCGAGCGGTTCGCCGCCCGGCCGTGAGCGGGACCGAGCCCGGTCCGACCGCACCCCGGGACAGCCGCGGCCTGCTGCTCGCCGCGCTGCGCCGCGAGGACGGCCGCACCCAGGTCGAGCTCGCGCGCGCGACCGCGCTGTCCCCCGGGACGGTGTCCGCGGCCGTCGCGGCGCTCGAGTCGGAGGGGCTGGTCCGCGTCACGACGACCACCCGGTCCGGCCGGCGGGCGCGCTCGGTGCGGCTGGCCACCGCGGGCGGCGTGCTCGCGGGCGTGCACTGCTACCTCGACGAGGTGCGCGTGCTGCTCGACCTCGGCGACGGGGTCCCCGTGGAGCACACCGCGCCGCTGCGCAGCGGCCACCGGGCCGAGCACGCGGTGCGGGAGGCGCGCGCCCTGCTGGACCGGGCGCTGCGCGACACCGGGACGGACCCCGCCGCGGTCGCCGGCGTGGGCGTCGGCGTGCCCGCACCCGTCGAGGTCCGCTCCGGGCGGGTGGCGGGCGCCGGCGTCCGCGAGGGCTGGGGCGTCATGGTCGCCGCGCCGGGCCTGCTCGCCCCCGCCCCCGGGGTGCCCGTGGTGTTCGACAACGACGGCAACCTCGGCGCCCTCGCCGAGGCCCGCGTCGGCGCCGGGCGCGGCCGCCGCTCGGTCGTGCACGTCGCCGTCAGCGAGGGCGTGTCCGGCGGCATCGTCGTGGCCGGGGACGTCGTGCACGGGCGCAGCGGCACCGCCGGCGAGCTCGGCCACCTCACCATCGACCCCGACGGCCCGGTCTGCTCGTGCGGCAACCGCGGCTGCCTCCAGGTGTACGTCGGCTCCCCCGCCGTGCTCGGCCTGCTCGCCGGCAGCCACGGGCCGATGACCGTGCCCGAGCTGCTCGCGCGCGCCGCCGACGGCGACCCCGGGTGCCGCCGGGTGCTGTCCGACGTCGGCCGGCACCTCGGCACCGCCCTCGCGTCGGTGTGCACGGTGCTGGACCCGGACGTGCTCGTGGTCGGCGGGTCGCTGGCCGCCGCCGGCGACGTCCTGCTCGACCCGCTCCGGGAGGTCCTGGCCGAGCGCACCTCCGTGACCTCGGGGGACGTGGTCGAGGTGGTCGCCGGCGTGCTCGGCGCGGCCGCACCCGCACGGGGCGCGCTGCTGCTCGCCCGCGACGCCGTCCTGGCGGGGGCTGTCCGGGGGCGGGCCGTCCCGGAGGGGGCCGTCCGGCCCGGGTGAGCCGCGGCACGTCTCACCCGCTCATCTCCCGGCGCAGGATGCCGATGATCAAGGGAGTGCAGCCGACTCGCCCGGAGCGGCTCGCGACCGAGCGGGAGGTGCCCGGTGCCGCAGTCCCGGACCGCTCCCCCGTCCGCCCCGGACCTCGTGCCCTCCGCGACCGACCCGCTGCCGTCCCCGCGCCCGGCCGCCGACCACCTCACCGACGCCCCGGGCCTGGCGCGCCGCCTCGCCGCGCTCGAGCGCACCGGCGCCGTGCAGGCCGACCCCGAGCCCCGGTTCGACCGCGTCGTGCGCCTCGCCACGCAGCTGTTCGACGTGCCCAGCGCGACCGTCTCGCTGATCGGCGCCGGCGGTCCCGCGCACCAGGCCCCGCCCGCCGCGCCCGCCGAGGTCGCCGGGGCCGCCGCCGCACCGGGAGCACCGGGCCTGCACTGCGACACCGCCGTCATCGAGGACCGCGGCCCCGACGCCCGGCTGCGGTTCTACGCCGAGCACCCGCTGGTCGGCCCGGACGGCCGCCGGATCGGCACCCTGTGCATCGCGGACACCAAGCCCCGCCGGTTCACCGCCGACCAGTCCGCGCTGCTGCGCGACCTCGCGCACTGGGTCGCCAAGGAGCTCGCGGTCGACGCCGAGCTCGCCCGCGCCCAGCAGGTGCAGATGGGCCTGCTCCCCCGCGAGGCCCCGCGGGTCGACGGCTACGAGCTGGCCGGCGCGTGCCTGCCGAGCAGCAGCGTCGGCGGCGACTTCTACGACTGGTACCCGGCCGGCGACGGCATCGTGCTGACCCTCGCCGACGTGATGGGCAAGGGCCCCGCCGCCGCGATCCTCGCGGCCGCCGTCCGCGCCGTGCTGCGCGGGTCCGCCCAGGGCGACGGGGTCGACCGCGCGATGCTGCACGCGGGCGCCGTCCTGCACACCGACCTGTCCGACTCCGGCCTGTTCGCCACCGCGTTCCACGCGCGCCTCGAGCCCGCCACCGGCCGCGTGACCTACGCCGACGCGGGCCACGGGCTGACCCTGGTCGTGCGCGCCGACGGCACCTGGGAGCGTCTGGACGCGCTCGGCCTGCCCCTCGGCGTCACCGACGAGGCCACCCGCGAGCTCGGCGAGACCCACCTCGACCCCGGCGACCTGCTGGTCACGTTCAGCGACGGGGTGCTCGACCTGTTCGACGGGTCGCTGCGCTGCATCCCGCTGCTCGCCGGCGAGCTCCTGCACTGCCCGAGCGCCGAGGAGGCCGTCCAGCGGCTGCTGCGCCTCGCGGCCGTCACCGACCCCCGCCCTGACGACATCACGGTCGTGGCACTCCGCCGCACCCCCTGACCGCCCACCCTCCTGCCCCCTCCCCCCTCCTCCCCCGAGTGGATCCATCCGGGGAGACACGCCCGCGTGTCGAGCAGAACGGATCCACCCCGGACATCGGGCCGGCGGCGCCACTCGCGGGGTGGATCCACACGGGGCGACACGCCGGCGTGTCGAGCGGGGTGGATCCACCCGCCGCGGGTGGGTGAGCGCGGGCCGCGGGTGCGTGAGCGCGGGTGCGTGAGCGCGGGTGGGTGAGCGCGGGCCGGGCGCGGGCAGCCTCCCTAGAGTGTGGGGGTGACGGACGTGGGAGCGGGGACGGGGCAGGCGCGGGGACGTGCGCAGCGGGTCGGGGCGGACGCGGCGATCGGCGACTGCGGTCTGTACACGCGCGGGCAGCGCGTCCCGGGCCGGGTGCCGCTGGACCGGGCGGGGGACGCCGCGCAGGGCACCGACGGGTTCGTGTGGATCGGCCTGCGGGAGCCGACGGAGTCCGACATCGCCGAGGTCGCCGCGGAGTTCGCGCTGCCGGCGCTGGCCGTCGAGGACGCGGTGCACGCCCACCAGCGCCCCAAGCTCGAGATCGACGACGACGTCGTGTTCGTGGTCCTCAAGCCGGTGCGCTACGTGGACCACGTGGAGGTCGTGGACGTCACCGAGATCGCGATGTTCCTGCGCCCGCACGCGGTCGTCTCGGTGCGGCACGGCGAGGGCGGGGTGCTGCGCCAGGTGCGCGCCGAGCTCGACGCGGGCGTGCCGCCGGAGCTCGACTTCGGCCCGGCGGGCGTGCTGTACCGGACCGCGGACCGGGTGGTCGACGCCTACGAGGAGGCTCTCGGGCACATCGACCTCGACGTCGACGACATCGAGCGGCTGGTGTTCGGGCCCGGTGAGGACGACCACGCGGAGCGGATCTACAAGCTCAAGCAGGAGGTCGCCGAGTTCCGCCGGGCGATGCTGCCGCTGCAGCGCCCGCTGGAGCGGCTCGCGGCCGGCGAGGTGCCGCACGTGCCGGAGGCCGCGCGGCCGTACTTCCGCGACGTGCTGGACCACCTGCTGCGGGCCGTGGACGCCATCGAGGTGATCGACCGGCAGCTCACGGACGTGCTGCAGGCGAACACGGCGCGCGTCACCACCGGCCAGTCCCGCGTCGCCCTGCGGCAGAACGAGGACATGCGCAAGATCTCGGCGTGGGCGGCCATCGCCCTGGTGCCGACCGCCATCGCGGGCATCTACGGCATGAACTTCGACCACATGCCCGAGCTCGGCACCCGCTACGGCTACTACGTGGTCCTGGCCGTCATCGTCGGGGCCTGCCTCACCCTGCACCGGGCCTTCCGCCGCAACCGCTGGCTGTGACGCACACGCACGGGGGCCGGGACGGATCGTCCGTCCCGGCCCCCGTGGGCGTGCTGCGTGCGATCAGCGGGCGCTGCTCGCGCGGCGCTTGTTGAAGATGTCGAACGCGACGGCCAGCAGGAGCACGAGGCCCTTGACGATCTGCTGCACCGACTGGTCGACGCCCATGAGCTGCATGCCGTTGGACATGACGGCCATGATCAGGCCACCGACCATCGCGCCGGTCACGCGACCGACACCACCGGTCGTCGACGCGCCACCGATGAAGCAGGCGGCGATCGCGTCGAGCTCGAACATGTTGCCGGCGCCGGGCTGGGCGCCGTTCGAGCGGGACGAGTAGACCGCACCGGCCACGGCGGCCAAGAAGCCCATGTTGACGAAGATCCAGAAGTTGACCTGCTTGACCTTCACGCCGGAGAGCTGGGCGGCGGACAGGTTGCCACCGATCGCGTAGACGTGGCGGCCGAACACCGTGCGGGTCGTGACCGTGTTGTAGATGAGGATCAGCACGGCCAGGATGATCAGCACGATCGGCAGGCCGCGGGAGTGCGCGAGCTGCCAGGCGAACGCCATGACGACGACCGCGATCGCGGCGATCTTCAGGACGAACAGGGGCAGCGCCTCGACGGACTGCTGGTAGCGGACGCGGCCCATGCGGGAGCGCCAGGCGGAGAACGCGTAGCCGACGACCGCGATCGCGGCGACGATCAGCGTGAACGCGTCGTACCCGTCACCGCCGAGCAGGCCGTTGAGGAAGCCGCCGGCGACCTTCTGGTACGTCTGCGGGAACGGCGACAGGGAGATGTTGTTCAGCACCTGCAGCGTGAGGCCGCGGAACAGCAGCATGCCGGCCAGCGTCACGATGAACGCGGGGATCCCGACGTACGCCACCCAGAAGCCCTGCCAGGCGCCGACCACGAGGCCGACCGCCAGCGCGGCGAGGATGCCGAGCCACCACGGGTGGCCCTCCTTGATCACCACGATCGCGGAGACCGCGCCGGTGAGCGCCACGACGGACCCGACCGAGAGGTCGATGTGCCCGCCGATGATGACGATCACCATGCCGATCGCGAGGATCAGGATGTAGGAGTACTGCAGGACGATGTTGGTGAGGTTGCCCGGGGAGAGCAGCACGCCGTCCGTCAGGATCGCGAACAGTCCGATGATCGCGACGAACGCGATGTAGATACCACTTTGCCGCAGGTTCTTCGTGAAGATGTCCCGCAGGCCTGCAACAGCCGTCATCGAACCGTGTCCTTTTCCTTCGTCATGAGCTCCATGAGGCTCTCCGGGGTCGCCGTCGCACGCTCCTGGACGCCGGTGATCCGGCCGAACGCGAGCGTGTAGATGCGGTCGCAGATGCCGAGCAGCTCGGGCAGCTCGGAGGAGATGACCACGACGGCCTTCCCCGCGTCCGCGAGCTTGTTGATGATCGTGTAGATCTCGTACTTCGCGCCGACGTCGATGCCCCGGGTCGGCTCGTCCAGGATCAGGACCTCGGGGTCCGTGTAGATCCACTTGGACAGGACGACCTTCTGCTGGTTGCCGCCGGACAGCTTGCCGGTCAGCGCCATGACGGTCGGCGACTTGATGTTCATGGACCGCCGGTACTCCTCGGCGACCTTGATCTCCTCGTTGCCGTTGACCCAGCCGGCCTTCGACAGCTTGCCGAGCGCGGCCGCGGAGATGTTCTGGCGGATGTCCTCGATGAGGTTCAGCCCGTACGTCTTGCGGTCCTCGGTGGCGTACGCGAGGCCGTGGTCGATCGCCTCGCGGACGGTGCGGGTCTTGATCTCCTTGCCGTGCAGGAAGACCTTGCCCGAGATGTTGCGGCCGTAGGAGCGGCCGAAGACGCTCATGGCGAGCTCGGTGCGCCCGGCGCCCATCAGTCCGGCGATGCCGACGATCTCGCCCGCGCGGACGTTGAAGCTGGCGCCGTCGACGACGACGCGGCCCGGCTGCGTGGGGTGCTCGACGTGCCAGTCCTCGACCCGGAACACCTCCTCGCCGGGGTGGCCCTCGTGCGGCGGGTACCGGTGCTCGAGGTCGCGGCCGACCATGCCCTTGATGATCCGGTCCTGCGTGACCTTGTCCTCGACCATGTCGAGGGTCTCGATCGTCTTGCCGTCGCGGATGATCGTGGTGGAGTCGGCGATCTCGGCGATCTCGTTGAGCTTGTGCGAGATCATGATCGAGGTGATGCCCTGGCCCTTGAGGTGCCGGAGCAGCGTGAGCAGGTGCTCGGAGTCCGAGTCGTTCAGCGCGGCCGTGGGCTCGTCGAGGATGAGCAGCTTGACCTTCTTGGACAGCGCCTTGGCGATCTCCACGAGCTGCTGCTTGCCGACGCCGAGCTGGCCGATCGGGGTGACCGGGTTCTCGTCCAGGCCGACCCGGGCGAGCAGCACGGCCGCCTCGGAGTTCGCCTTGTTCCAGTCGATCACGCCGCCGCGCGAGCGCTCGTTGCCGAGGAAGATGTTCTCCGCCACCGAGAGGTACGGCACCAGGGCGAGCTCCTGGTGGATGATCACGATCCCCTTGTCCTCGGAGTCGTTGATCGAGCCGAACTCGACCGTCTCCGAGTCGAAGCGGATCTCACCCTCGTAGGTGCCGTGCGGGTACACGCCCGACAGCACCTTCATGAGGGTGGACTTGCCGGCCCCGTTCTCCCCGCAGATCGCGTGGATCTCTCCCCGCTTGACGTTCAGGTTGACGTCCTGCAGAGCCTTGACCCCGGGAAAGGTCTTGGTGATGGAGTGCATTTCCAGGATGTGGTCGCTCATGCGGCCTCGACCGTCCTCAGTCGTGTCGGGCGATGGATCACGTCGCCGCGGGGCCGGCCGGCACCGGTTCGGGTGCCGGCCGGCCCGCGTCGGTCACGCGGTGGGGTCGAGCGGGTCAGGAGGCCTGACCGGCCGCGACCTCCTCCTCGGTCCAGTAGCCCGAGTCGATCAGGAGCGCCTGGATGTTGTTGGCGTAGACGATGTCGGACTCCAGCAGGAAGCTGGGGACGACCTTCACGCCGTTGTCGTAGTCCTCGGTGTTGTTCGCCTCGGGCTCCTCGCCCTCCAGGAACGCCTGCGCCGAGATGACGGCCTGCTCCGCGAGCTTGCGGGTGTCCTTGAAGATCGTCGAGAACTGCACGCCGTCCTGGATGAGCTTGACGGAGGCGATCTCGGCGTCCTGGCCGGTCACGATCGGCAGGCCGGCCTCGATGCTGTCGCCGTAGCCGGCGTTCTGCAGCGCGGTGATGATGCCGCGGGAGATGCCGTCGTAGGGCGAGAGCACGCCGTCGACCTTGGAGCCGTCCGAGTAGGTGGACGTCAGGACGTCCTCCATGCGCTTCTGGGCGGTCTCCTGCAGCCAGCGCAGGGTGGCGACCTGCTCGATCTCGGTCTGGCCGGACTTCACCACGAGCGTGCCGTTGTCGATGTACGGCTGCAGCGTGTCCATCGCGCCCTTGAAGAAGAAGTGCGCGTTGTTGTCGTCCAGCGAGCCCGCGAACAGCTCGATGTTGAACGGGCCGGTGGCGCCGAGCTCGGCGCCCGCCTCGTCGAGGATGCCCAGGCCGACGAGCAGCGAGGTGGCCTGCTGGACGCCGACGTTGTAGTTGTCGAACGTGACGTAGAAGTCGACGTTCTCGGTGTCGCGGATCAGGCGGTCGTACGCGATCACCGGGATGCCGGCGTCGGCCGCGGCCTGCAGCTGGTTCGACAGCGCGGTGCCGTCGATCGAGGCGACGATCAGCAGGTCGACGCCCTTGGTGATCATCTGGTCGATCTGCTGCGACTGCGTGGGGATGTCGTCCGCCGCGTACTGCAGGTCGACCGAGTAGCCGGCCTCCTCGAGCTGGCTCTTCACGGCGTCGCCGTCGGCGATCCACCGCTCGGAGGTCTCGGTCGGCATCGCGACGCCGATCGTCATGTCGGCCGGGTCGCCCCCGCCGGTCTCGTCGCTGCTGCTGCTGCCGGCGCCGCCGCCGGAGCACGCCGCCAGGCCGAGCGCGAGAACGCCGCCGAGGGCGACGATCTTGATGCTCTTCATGTCCTTCTCCTCCTCGAGAGGGTTGCTGACCTCGTCGTCTGCGGGCTCGTGAAAGCCTCTTCGCCCGTCCTTGCCCTACGCCGCTTCGCGGGGGCGAACCCCGTCGTCGGCGAGCACAGGCACACTCTCCCGGGCTTGCGTTCAAGAAGTCAAGCCATAGGTGGAGGCCCCAGGTTGCAGATGGGTAACGGTGCCGTGACCACCTATGGACACCGGTGTAGCCGCAGGTCAGCGGCGTTTCCGGCACCTCACCCGGTCGTGCGGCACGGGCCTGAGGTCCCTCCGAGAGGGTGAGCTTGGGTTCGGGAGCCGAATCCACTACGCCGTTCGGGTGGCACCGTGCCGCTGTCCGTCGCGCGCGACGCCGGTCAGCCTGAACCCAGCACGACGACGGCCCGCCACCCCCGTGGTGGGGTGACGGGCCGTCGGCCGCGGGTCGGACGGGGCTACAGGCCCTGCGCCACGCGGTAGTACACCTGGTTCCAGCGCACCTGGTCGCGGAAGCCGCGGCGGGTGGTGTGCTCGTCGATCACCAGCAGCTCGGTACCCGCGATCTCCGCGAAGATCTCGAACGCCTCGACACCCGCGGCCGTCGACATGACGGTGTGGTGCGCGCCGCCCGCGGTCAGCCACGCCTCCGCCGACGTGGCGAAGTCCGGACGCGGCTCCCACACGGCACGGGCCACCGGCAGGTTCGGCAGCTCCTGCGTCGGGGGCACGATGTCGACGACGTTGGCGGTCAGCCGGAACCGGTCCCGCATGTCCGCCATCGACACGACGACGCCCTCGCCCGGGTCGGCGTCGAACACCATCCGGACCGGGTCCTCCTTGCCGCCGATGCCGAGGGGGTGGATCTCCACCTTCGGCTTCGACGTCGTCAGGGACGGGCAGATCTCGAGCATGTGCGCGCCGAGGATCTTCTCGGCGCCCGGGGTGAGGTCGTAGGTGTAGTCCTCCATCAGGGAGGCGCCGCCGGGCAGCCCCTCGCCCATCACCTTGGCCGCGCGCACCAGGACGGCGGTCTTCCAGTCGCCCTCGGCGCCGAACCCGTAGCCCTTGGCCATCAGCCGCTGCACCGCGAGGCCCGGCAGCTGGCGCAGCGCGCCCAGGTCCTCGAAGTTCGTCGTGAACGCCTTCGCGCCCACCGACGTCAGGAAGGTCTCCAGCGCGACCTCCTGGCGGGCCGCGTACCGCAGCGACTCGTGGCGGTCGCCGCCGCGGCGCAGCTCGGGCACGACGTCGTACAGGTCCTCGTACTCGGCGACCAGGGCGTCGACGTCCGCGTCGGCCACGGCGTCCACCGCGGCGACCAGCTCGTTGACGCCCCAGGTGTTCACCGTGACGCCGAACCGCAGCTCGGCCTCGGTCTTGTCGCCCTCGGTGACGGCGACGTTGCGCATGTTGTCGCCGAACCGGGCGAGCGTGAGCTCGTGCGTGGCGGCCCAGCCCGCGGCGGCGCGCACCCAGGTGCCGACCCGCTTCGTGACGGCCGGGTTGGACGCGTGGCCGACGACGGTGGTGCGGGCCACGCCCAGGCGGGTCGCGATGTACGCGTACTCGCGGTCGCCGTGCGCGGCCTGGTTGAGGTTCATGAAGTCCATGTCGATGCTGTCCCAGGGCAGCTCGACGTTCGCCTGCGTGTGCAGATGCAGCAGCGGCTTGCGCAGCTGGTCCAGGCCGGCGATCCACATCTTCGCGGGGCTGAACGTGTGCATCCAGGTGATGACGCCCAGCACGCGGTCGTCGGAGTTCGCGTCGAGCATCGCCCGGCGGATCGACGCGGAGTCCTTCAGCACCGGCTTCCACACGACCGTGACCGGCACGTCGGACGCGGCGTCGAGCTGGCGCGCGACCTCCTGCGACTGCTCGGCGACCTGGCGGAGGGTCTCCTCCCCGTACAGGTCCTGGCTGCCGGTGAAGAACCAGACCTCGCGGTCGGCGTAGGGCTTGGTCATGCGTCCTGCTCCTTCGTGGTGGTGGCGGGGGCAGCACTGCCCTGGCCGTAGACGTTCTGGTAACGGGCGTACAGGGAGTCGACGTCGGCCTGCGGGATGCGGGTCGGCTCGCCGAGCTGGCGGGAGATGTGCACCGTGCGGGCGACCTCCTCGACCATCACGGCGGCCTTGACCGCCGCCTTGGCGTCCTTGCCGATCGTGAACGGGCCGTGGTTGCGCATCAGCACCGCGGGGCTGCGCGAGTCCCGCAGCGTCTCGACGATGCCGCGGCCGATCGAGTCGTCGCCGATCAGCGCGAACGGGCCGACGGGGATGTCGCCGCCGAACTCGTCGGCCATCATCGTCAGCACGCACGGCACCGGCTCGGCACGGGCGGCCCAGGCCGTCGCGTAGGTCGAGTGCGTGTGCACGACGCCGCCGATCTCGGGCATGTGCGTGTAGACGTACGCGTGCGCGGCGGTGTCCGAGGACGGGCTGCGGGTGCCGTCGACCAGGGCGCCGTCGAGGTCGCAGACGACCATCGACTCCGGGGTCAGCTCGTCGTAGGTGACGCCCGACGGCTTGATCACGAGCAGGTCGTCGGCCGACGGCACGCCGTCCGGGGACACGACGACGCGCTGCGACACGTTGCCCGCCGTCCAGACGATCAGCTCCCAGCGGGGCAGCTCGGCGTGCAGCGTCGCGACCACCTCGCGGGTGCGCGCGACCGCGTCCTGCACCTCGGCCGGGTAGTCGGCGAGGGTCCGGGTCATCTCAGGGGTGTCCTTCCGGTGGTCGGGTCAGAGCGCCGCGGTGGCGGCGCGCTCGACGGCGAGGCCCGCGCGGTAGCGGTCCAGGAACGTGGCGTAGCCCGCCACGTCGGCGGCGTCGGGCTCGGCGACGTCGAGCTCCGCCGCGCCGAACACCCGGGTGCCCAGGTACTCGTCGAGGGACAGCCCGTCGCCGGCCGCGCGGTAGGCGGCCAGCACGGCGATGCCCCACGCGCCGCCCTCGGCCGCGGTCTCGCCGACGGCGACCGGCGCGTCGATCGCGGCGGCCAGCAGCCGCTGCGCGACGCCCGCCGTCCGGAACATGCCGCCGTGCGCGAACATCGTGTCGATCGCGACGCCCTCGCCCGCCAGCACCTGCATGCCGAGGCTCAGCGTGCCGAACGCGGAGTAGATCTGCGTCCGCATGAAGTTGGCCAGCGTCAGGCGGCTGTCCGGGGTGCGCACGACCAGCGGCCGGCCCTCGTCCAGACCGGTGATCGGCTCGCCGGACAGGTAGTTGTAGGCCAGCAGCCCGCCGCCGTCGGCGTCGCCCTCGAGCGCGGCCCGGAACAGGGTGCCGAACACGTCGTCCGCGGACGCCGTCGCCCCGAGCCCGGTCGCGAACTGGCCGAACAGGCCCGCCCACGCGTTGAGCTCGCTCGCGCCGTTGTTGCAGTGCACCATCGCGACCAGGTCGCCGGCGGGCGTCGTGACGACGTCGAGCTCGTGGTGCACCCGCGCGAGCGGCTTCTCCAGGACGACCATCGCGAAGATCGACGTCCCGGCGCTGACGTTGCCGGTGCGCGGCGCGACCGAGTGGGTCGCGACCATGCCGGTGCCGGCGTCGCCCTCGGGCGGGCATAGCGGGATGCCGGCCGGCAGGGTGCCGGTCGGGTCGAGCAGCGCGGCGCCCTCGGCGGTCAGGGTGCCGGCGTCCGCCCCGGCGACGAGCACCTCGGGCAGCAGGTCGGTCAGCCGCAGGCCGGGCCGGCGGGACGCGACGTGCTCGTCGAACTGGGCGACCATGCCGCGGTCGTAGTCGCGGGTCGCCGGGTCGATGGGGAACATGCCGGACGCGTCGCCCACGCCGAGGACCCTGCGGCCCGTCAGGCGCCAGTGCACGTAGCCGGCCAGCGTCGTCACGAAGTCGACCTGCGGCACGTGGGCCTCGTGGTCGAGGACCGCCTGGTAGTAGTGCGCGATCGACCACCGCAGCGGGATGTTGAACCCCAGCAGGTCGGTGAGCTCGCCCGCCGCGCGCCCGGTCGAGGTGTTCCGCCAGGTGCGGAACGGCACCAGCAGCTCACCGTCGGCGTCGAACGCCAGGTAGCCGTGCATCATCGCGGAGACGCCGAGGCCGCCGAACGTCGTCGGGCGCACGCCGTACCGCTGCTCGACGTCGGCCAGCAGCGTGGCGACGGCCTCCTGCAGGCCCGCCCACACGGCGTCGAGCGAGTACGTCCACACCCCGTCGACGAGCTGGTTCTCCCACTCGTGGCTGCCGCTCGCGACCGGCGCGTGGTCCGGTCCGACCAGGCAGGCCTTGATCCGGGTCGACCCGAGCTCGATGCCGAGGGACGTGCGCCCCTCGGCGAGGGCCGCCCGCAGGTCGTCCTGCTGCTGCTGCGTCATCGCGTCGCTCCGTCCTCTGCGGCCGGGCGTCGCTGCCCTGGCCGTCCAACCCGTGCCGCCACCCGTCCGGCGCGGCGCCCTGCTCTCGATGTTAGCGCTCACATCCCTCGCGCGGAAGTCGCGCCGGACGGGCGAGAGGTCACGACTCGCTGACCTCGGGCTCCTCCGGTCCGCGTGTCGTGACCTCTCGTGCGCGCGCGGGCCGGGAGGTCGCGCTCGGGCGGGGCGCGGCGGTGCTCGCCCGGGGGACGAGGGTGGCCGGGAGGAGGGTGCGCGGGACGTCCTCGCCCGCGAGCGCACGGACCAGCGCGTCGATCGCGGAGCGGCCCAGCGCCGGGAAGTCCTGCCGGACCGTCGTCAGCGGCGGCACGAAGTACGCGGCACCGGCCTCGTCGTCGAACCCCACCACCGACACGTCCTGCGGGACCCGCACCCCCCGCTCCCAGAACGCGCGCAGCAGCCCGAGCGCGAGCTGGTCGTTCGCCGCCAGCACCGCCGTCGGCAGCCCCGCGTCCACCAGACGCAGCCCCTCGCGGTAGCCGGACTCCGCCGACCAGTCGACCTCCACCGGGTCCGGCGCCGCGACGCCCGCCGCCGCGCACGCCTCCCGCCAGCCCGCCAGCCGCTCCTGCGCGTCGAACCAGTCCTGCGGCCCCGCGAGGTGCACGACCTCCCGGTGCCCGAGGTCGACCAGGTGCCGGGTCGCCGCGCGGGCGCCCTCCCGCTGGTCCACGCCCACCGCGACGACCCGGCCCGGGCCCGCCACGTGCGCGCCGGACGTCACCGTCACCACCGGCACCGGCGCGGCGAACGCCGTCACCGCCTCCGCGACGTCGACCTGCGGGGCGATGATCGCGATGCCCTCCACCGCCTGGTCGAGGAAGTGGTCCAGCGCCGCGCGCATCGTGCCCGCGTCGAACCGGTCGATCGCCGCGACGCTCACGTAGTAGCCGACCTCCCGGGCCGCGCTCTCCAGCCCCAGCAGCGTGCTGGTGGGCCCGTGGTCCGCCGACGCCGTCGTCAGCACGCCCAGCGCCCCCGACCGGCGCGTCACCAGCGCCCGCGCGGCGCTGTTGCGCCGGTAGCCCAGCTCGGCGATCGCGGACAGCACGCGCTCCCGGGTCTCGGGCCGGACGCTCGGGTGGTCGTTGAGCACCCGCGACACCGTCTGGTGCGAGACGCCCGCGAGCGCGGCGACGTCGCTCATCGCCGGAGGTCGCACCGGGCTGCCGGACACCGGGGCCTACCGGTCCTGGGTCGGCTCGGCCGGCAGCGCGGCCCGGCCCAGCTCCCGCGACCGCTCGTACGCCGCGCGCGCCGCCGCGACCACGCCCGCCCGCACCCCGTGGGCGTCGAGCTGCGCGACCCCGGCGACCGTCGTGCCCCCGGGCGACGACACCCGCTCCCGCAGCACCACCGGGTGGTCGCCCGTGCTGCTCGCCAGCGCCGCCGAGCCCTCGACGGTCGCCACCGCGAGCCGGGTCGCGAGGTCGCGGGTCAGACCCAGCAGCACCCCCGCCTCCGCCATCGCGTCGATCAGGTAGAACGCGTACGCCGGCCCGGAGCCCGAGATCGCGGTCACCGCGTCCAGGTCCTTCTCCGCGACCCGCACCACCAGGCCGGTCGCCGCGAGCGCCTGCTCCACGAGGTCCAGGTGCTCGTCGGTCGCGTGCGTGCCCGGCGCGATCGCGCTCGCGCCCTTGCCCACCAGGGCCGGGGTGTTCGGCATGACCCGCACGACCGGCGTGCCCTCGGGCAACGCCGCCTCGTACACGGCGACCGGCACGCCCGCGGCCACCGAGACGACGAGCGTCCCGGGCTTCAGCGCCGGCGCGATCTCCGCGAGCACCTCCGGCACCACCTGCGGCTTCACCGCCACGAGCACCAGGCCCGCGCGGCTCGCGGCCTTCTTGTTCGGGTCCGCCGCGCGCACGCCGTACCGCCCCGACAGCTCCGTGGCGCGCGCCGCGCTCCGCTCGGTGACGTCGACGTCGTCCGCCGTCCACCCGGCCGCCAGCAGCGCGGTCACGAGCGCCTCGCCCATGACACCCCCGCCCAGGACCGCGGTGTGGGGTCGTGCCGTCGAGGTCATGCGTGCTCCTGGGGGTCGCGGGGCCGGGGCGGAGGACGTCCCCTGCCTCGCGAGCGTAGCCGGGCGGGGCGGGGCACGGTCCCGACGCAGCGGCACGGGCACGCTGCTCGCCCGGGTCCGGTACGACGGACGTGGAGCAACCAGGGCGGCGGAAGTGGGGGTGGGCGGCGCGGACGGCCCCGCCTAGGGTCGCCGTGGCAGCAGGAACGACAAGGCCCCGGGTGGTCCGTCGCCGAGACGACTCGCCATGGGACCCCGGGGCTCTCTGTTGCCGACCATCCTAGCCGCGCCATGTCCGACGACCAAGACGGAGACGCCGTGTCGATCTACCCGCCGGTGCGGCGCACGATGATCGGCCTGCTGTCCACACCCCGCATGTCGACCTATCAGCAGGCGTGCGGCGGCGACGTCGAGGCCGCAGTCGACCTGTACCGGTGGAACCTGGACGTCTCGATGGCGCTGTTCGAGTCGATCCACTACCTCGAGGTCGCGACGCGCAACCGGATCGACGGCGCCCTGAGCACGCTCGCCGGTGCGGGGAACGACTGGTTGGACGCGCCGCCCTCGGTGCCGCTCACGGCGGGCACCCGGAGCCGCATCGCCCTGGCGCGCTCGCACGCGGGCCGCGACGGACGGACTCCCACGCACGGCCACGTCATCGCGGAGATCACCTTCGGCTTCTGGCCCTACCTGTTCTCGGCGGGGTACAACCTCACGCTGTGGGCGCCCGCGCTCAAGGGCGCGTTCCCGACGGCAACCCGTGCCGACCTCCATTCCCGGCTCGGCCGCGTCGCGGACCTCCGGAACCGCATCGGTCACCACGAGCCTCTCATCGCTCTCGACATCGCCACCGAGTACACGCGCATCCTGGAGCTCGCCGAGCTCGTCGAGACTCGACTGGGCTGGTGGATCGACTCGACGAGCCGGGTCGACGCCATCAACCGGCGTCGTCCCTAGTCTCCCGCCAGGCGTCGCTCGGACGCCGGGCCGGGCCGCGCGGGAGTGCGGAGCGGCCCGGCGCCGTCGTGGGTGGACCGGTCAGCTCCCCGGCGGAGCGCCGGGCACCTGCCCGCCGAAGCCGCCCGCGCCGCCGGGCGGGACCATGCCCCCGCCGACCCGGTCGGCCGTGTCGTCCGCCGACCCGCCGAGGCCCGTCAGACCGGCGCTCGACCCGTCGTCCTCGGCGACCATCGCCACGCTCAGGTCCGCGAGCACGACCTCGTCGCCCTCGTCCAGGCCGGACACGATCTCCGTGCGCTCCGAGCCGACCGCGCCCCGCTGCACCTCGACGTCCGTGACCGCGCCGTCGCGCAGCACCTGCACCGTGGCCGTCGTGCCGTCGAGGTGCACGGCGGACGACGGGACGGTCAGGGTCTCGTCGGCGGCCGCGACCGCGATGGAGACCTGCGCCGACGAGCCGTCGAACAGGGAGACGGCCGCCGGGTCGAGCGCGATGTCGACCGTGTACGAGGGGTCCGCCGAGGTGGTGGACGCGTTCAGCACGCCGATGCCGGTCACGGTGCCGGTCAGGTCCTCGTCGCTGCTGCCCACCTGGACGGCGACCTCCTGGCCGACCTCGACCAGGTCCACCTGAGCGAGCGGCACGGTGGTGGACACGGTGTAGCCGTCCGCGCCGATGACCGTGATGACGGCCGACGTGGACTGCGCCTCGACGTCGTCGCCGGCCGCGATCGAGACCGCCGCGACCGTGCCGGCGATCGGGCTCGTCAGGTCCACGAGGCCCAGCCTGCTCTGCGCGACCGCGAGCTGCGCCTGCGCCTGGTCGATCGCCGCCTGGTCGGCGAGCAGGTCGGCCGCGGAGGCGACGGTGGTCCCGGCACCCGCGACGCCGGTGGCGGACGTCGTCGACGCGGCGGGTGCCGAGGCCGTCCCGGTCGACGTGGTGGGGGCGGTCGTGGCGGGGGTGGTCGTGGTGGGGGTCGTGGTGCTCGGGGTCGTGGTGCTCGGGGTCGTCGGGGTGGTGGCGGCCGGGGACGACGCACCGGTCAGCGCCTGCCGGGCGGCGGTCACCGCGCTGTCCAGCTCGGTGACCAGGGTCATCAGCGACGCCTGCGCGGCGTCGACCGCGGCCTGCGCCGTCTGCACCGCGGCGATCGCGTCCTGGCACGCGACCAGGTCGGCCGCCGTCGTGCTCCCCGCGCCGTCGGTCGCGCCGTCGGTCGGGTCGGCGGTCGGGTCGGTGGCCGGGTCGGTGGGTTCCGTGGTGGTCTCCGTGCTCGTGCCGTCGGCGGTCAGGTCGAGGAGTGCCTGGCAGGCCGCGGTCGCGGCGCTGCTCGCGGCGGAGCCCGTGGCGAGCGCCTCCTGCGCCGCCGCGTACTGGGTGAGGAGCGCCTGCTGAGCGCTCGTGACCGCGGCGACCGCCTCGTCCACCGCGGGGTCGGCCGTCGGGTCTGGCGTGCTGGAGCCGCCCGGCACGGCGGTGCCGGAGGCCGTCGTCGACCCCGTCCCGGCGGACGCGCCCGAGGGGGTCGCGGTGCCGGTGGACGTCCCGGCCGACGCGCTGCTCGACGTGCTCGTGGCGGTCTGCGAGTCGATGTCGTCCTCGAGCTGCTGCTGCGCGTCGGCGACGGCCTGCTCGGCCTCGTCGACCGCCTCGGCCAGTGCCGTGGTGTCGAGGGTCGCGAGGACCTGCCCGGCCGTGACGGTGTCCCCGACGGCCACGTCGACCGCGGCGACGGTCCCCGCCACGGAGAACGCCCGGTCGGACCGGCTCGCGGAGGCGACCGTGCCGGTGGCGTCGATCGTCTGCGCGACGGTGCCGGGTGCGGCGGTGGCGGTCCGGTAGCCGGCGTCGGTCGAGCCACCGACGGCGAGGGCGACCCCGCCGCCGACCAGGACGAGCACGAGGGCCGTGGCGACGCCGCCGACCACGAGGCGACGGCGCCGGACCCGGCGGCGGGCGGGCGCCTTCCCCGCGGTGGCGGCAGGTGACCGGCGACCGCGGCGCAGGGCGTCACGCACCGGCGGCCTCGCCCTCGGACTCGTCCGCAGCGGCGCCGGAGCCGGCCGGGCCACCTGCGCCATCCGGGCCCCGGCCGCCGAACCCGGTGGTGCAGCCGTCCTCGCCCGCGTCGGACACCAGCAGGACCGTCGCGGCGACCTGGCCGGAGCTGTCGGCCTCGCCCTGCGCGGTCACGCAGCGGCCGACGGTCAGCGCACCGGAGTCCGCGGCGACCGTCGTCGTGTAGGTGGTGGCGTCGTCGACGGTGATCGTCGCGGAGGTGCCGTCGGAGTCGACGGTGATCGTGCTGCCGTCGACGGCGGTGACCAGACCGGCCGTGACACCGCCGAACCCGCCGCCCTCGGGGCGCTCGCCGGCGCCCGGCGCACCGGTCGGGCCGCCCTCCGGCAGCTCCGGCAGGTCGCCGTCCGCCGGGGCGCCGGTCGGCATCCCCTCGGGTGCGGCCCCGGA
This sequence comes from Cellulomonas sp. NPDC058312, assembly GCF_042880135.1. Taxonomy (NCBI): domain Bacteria; kingdom Bacillati; phylum Actinomycetota; class Actinomycetes; order Micrococcales; family Cellulomonadaceae; genus Cellulomonas; species Cellulomonas sp. NPDC058312. The sequence continues at coordinate 308,267 of NZ_JBHVZE010000004.1, forward strand.
CGGCATCCCGCCGCCGAACCCGGTCGTGCACCCGCCGTCCGTCGCCGCCGTGAGGGTCACGGACGTGGCGGCCGCGGCGTCGTCGTCCCCGGACGTCAGGGCGACGACGCACGTCCCCGTCGACACGTCGGCCAGCGCGGCGGCGACGGTCTGGGTGATGGTCGTGCCGTCGTCCCAGCTGACGGCCGTCTGGCCGTCGTCGCCCTGGACCTGGAGCAGCGCGTCGCCGACGGAGGCGATCTCGCCGGTGGTGCCGCCGCCGGGGCGTCGCTCCTCGGTCGCGCCGGCGGGGGCCTGCGTCCGGGCGGCGTCGTCGGTCGTCGCGTCGGTGGCCGCCGTGGCGCCGGAGCAGGCGGTGACCAGGGCGAGCACGCCCACGGACAGCAGGACGGCGGGGGCCGTGGCGGATCGGGTGCGGGACATGGTCCTCCTCAGGGGTGCTGCGGCAGGGGGTGCGGCGGCAGGGGGTGCGGCGGCAGGGGGCGGCGCGGCGCTCACTCGGAGCGCAGCGCGTCGATGGGGGCGAGCCGCGCGGCCCGCGTCGCGGGGTAGACCCCGAACACGAGGCCGATCGCGAGGGCGACCGCGACCGAGCCGCCGACCGCGGCACCGGAGACGACCACCGAGGTGTCGAGCAGCCGGGGCAGGGTCAGCGCGCCCACGATCCCGAGCGCCGCGCCGAGCACGCCGCCGGCGAGGCCCAGCACCGCGGCCTCGACCAGGAACTGCCGGCGGATCGCCCACGGCGGGGCGCCGAGCGCCTTGCGCAGCCCGATCTCGCGGGTCCGCTCGGTGACGGACACGAGCATGATGTTCATGACCCCGATGCCCCCGACCAGCAGCGACAGCCCCGCGATCCCCGTGAGCAGCACCGTCAGCGTGCGGTAGACCGAGGTCGCGGTCGACACCAGGGAGTCCTGGCTGTCGATGCTGAAGTCGGCCGCGTCGGCGTCGGTGATGTCGTGCAGGTTGAGCAGCAGCGCCTGCGCCTCCTGGTGCGCCGCCGACAGCTGGTCCGCGGACGCCGCCTGCAGGTAGATGGTGCTGACGGCGTTGCGGTCCAGGCCGCCGGAGACGGCGTCCGCCGCCGTGGTCAGCGGGATCACCACGAGGTCGTCGAGGTCGCTGTCGGCGCTGGAGCCCGCCTCGGACAGCACGCCGACGATCGTGAACGCCGTGCCGGCGATCGTGAGCTGCTGCCCGACGACCCGCGTCGTGCCGAACAGCTCGGTCGCGGTGGTCGCACCGACCACCGCGACGGTGGCGCCCGCGGCGTCGTCGTCGGCGGTGAAGAACTCGCCGGACGCCACGGTGCGGGACCGCACGTCCGGCCAGTCCACGGTGCTGCCGAGCACCGTCGTGGTCCAGTTGGTGTCGTTGGCCTCCACCGACAGCGCCGACTCCTTCTCGGGCGCGACCGCCGCGATGTCGGGGGCGTTCACGGACGACCCCAGCGCCGCGGCGTCGGACCGGGTCAGGGTCGCGGCCGAGCCGAACCCGCCGCGAACCCCGTCGGAGTCGGTGGCCGACCCCGGGGTGACGATGAGCAGGTTCGAGCCCAGTGCGCTGATCTGCTGGCTGACGTCCTTCTGGGTCCCCAGGCCGAGGCCGACCGTGAGGATGACCGCGGCGATGCCGATGAGGATGCCGAGCACCGTCAGCATCGAGCGCAGCGCGTGCCCGCGCACGGCGGCCCAGCCGGTGCGCAGCGTCTCGGACCAGGTCATCGGGCGCTCACCTCGTCGGACAGCACGAGCCCGTCGCGCACGGTGACGATCCGCCGGGCGTGCTCGGCGACCTCGGCCTCGTGGGTGATGAGCACGATGGTCCGGCCCTGGGCGTGCAGCTCGTCGAGCAGCGTCAGGACGTCCTCGGTGGACCGGGAGTCGAGGTTGCCGGTGGGCTCGTCGGCCAGGATCAGGGCCGGCTCGCCGACCAGGGCGCGCGCCACGGCGACCCGCTGCTGCTGACCACCGGACAGCTCGCCCGGCCGGTTCTCGAGCCTGGACCCCAGGCCGACGCGCTCCAGGGCGGCGACCGCGCGCCGCCTGCGCTCGTGCGCCGGGACCCGGCCGTAGACCAGGGGCAGCTCGACGTTGCGCCACGCGGGCAGCGACGGCAGCAGGTGGAACTGCTGGAACACGAAGCCCAGCCGCCGGTTCCGGACGTCGGCGAGCTCCTCCTCGTCGAGCTCGCCGACGTCCTCGCCCGCCAGCCGGTAGGTGCCCTCGGTGAGCACGTCCAGGCAGCCGACGACGTTCATGAGCGTCGACTTGCCCGAGCCCGAGGGGCCCATGATCGCGACGTACTCGCCGGTCCCGATCGCCAGGTCGATGCCGCGCAGCGCCTCGAACTCGATCGAGCCGGTGCGGTAGGTCTTGCGGGCACCGGTCAGCTGGATGACGGGGGCCGTCGCGTCGGGCCCGGTGGGCGCGCGGTCCAGCAGCAGCTCAGCCATTCGTGCCACCGGGTGCCTGGCCGCCCTGCGCCCCGCCCTGCACCCCACCCGGGAGCTGCGAGAAGTCGGGCACCTCGCCGCTGCCGAAGTCCGGCAGCTGCCCCCCGCCGGGGAGCTGCGCGTCCTGCCCGTCCTGCGTCGTCCCGGTGGCCCGCGGGCTGAACGTGGTGACCAGCACCTCGTCGCCCTCCGCGAGGCCGTCGGTGATCTCGACGACGTTCCCCGAGGTCACGCCGACGGCGACCGGCGTGGTCACCGTCGCGCCGTCCGCGCCCTCCTGCGTCACGACGGCCTGGCCGTCGACGGTGGTCACCGCGCCGCTCGGCACGGTCAGCACGTCCGTGCGGCGCTCGTAGATGATCGAGACGTCGGCGGAGACCTCGTCGTGCAGGCCCTCGGGGCTGCCGGTGACATCCACGACGACCGGGTACGCGGCGACGCCGCCGGTGCTGGTGGACAGCAGCCCGATCTCGGCGACGGTGCCGTACACCGGCTCGGTCGCCCCGTCGGGGGTGATCTCCACCTGGTTGCCGACGGCGATCAGGGCGACATCGGTCTCGCCGACGGTCACGTCCACCTGCCACGCGTCCGTGCCGACGATGGTGAACGCGGCCGTGCCGGCGCTGGTCGTGCCCGTGCCCGCGCTCGAGGTGCCGCCGGACGTCGGCGCGCCGGTGCCCGACCCCGACGTGCCGGACCCGGACGTGCCCGATCCGGTGACCACGTCGCCGACCTCGAGGCCGACCGAGGTCAGCAGCCCCTCGACCGGGGCCGTCAGCGTCGCGCCCGCCATGTCCGCCTCGGCGTCGTCGACCGCGGCCTGCGCGACGTCCACCTGCGCCGCGAGCGCGGCGACCCGGGCGTCGGACGCGCTGCTGCCGTCGGCCTCGTCCTGCGCGTCGGACAGCGACGCCTGCGCGCCCGCGAGCTCGGACCGCGCCTGGAGCAGCGCGGCGTTCAGCTGCAGGGTGTCGACCGTCGCCAGCTGCTGGCCCGCGGCCACGGTGTCGCCCGCGGCGACGTCCACCGAGGTCACCGTGCCGCTCACCGCGAACGCGACGTCCTGCTGGACCGTCGGCGTCAGCGTGCCGGTCGCCGTCACGGTCTGCTCGACGGTCGTCAGGCTCGCGGCCACCGCCGTCGTCGACGTGCCGGGGTCCGCGGCCTGCGCCGGCTCCTCCCGCAGGACGAACCAGTACACCCCCGCCCCCGCGACCCCGACCAGCAGCACCACGGCCACGACCCGCCCCCACGGGCGGATCCGCCTCCAGAACGACAGCATGTTCTCCCTCACGACGCCGGTCGCACGACCACTGGCCGCGCCCCGCCGACGCTAGGAACCCCACCTGACTCCCCCGTAGCACCCCCCTGTGCCCCACCTGTGGGGGTCGCCGGGGCGCCGGCCCTCTCCCCGGGGCGCAGGCCCTCTCCCCGGGGTGGATCCACCCGGAGCGACTCGCCGGGCGTGGCGAACGGGAATCGTCCACGCCGCAGCGGGGTGGATCCACCCGGCGGACCGGCAGCGAGGTGGATCCACCCGGTGGCGTCGCGGCGGACCGGCGTCAGGCGGGCAGGAGGAGACCGTCGCGGAGCAGGCCGCGGACGTCCGGGAGGACGTCGGCGGCGACCGCGCTCGCGTCGACGTCCAGGAGGGCACCCAGCGCGCCGACGATCTGGCCGACGGTCAGCTCGCCGTCGCACGCGCCCACGAGGCCCGCGAGCGCCGTGCCGACCTGGACCGTCCGGCCGAGGCCCCCGCCCTGCCGGAGCAGGACGATCTGCGGGTCCGCGTCGCCGGGGCGCAGGTAGCGCTCCTCGGTGACGTCCTCGGCGACCCGCAGGTGCTCGGCGGCGAGGGCGTCGTCGTCGCGGGCCCGGAGCCAGTCGTGGGCGGCGAGGCTCGCCCCGAGGGTCGGGCCCAGCGGCTGGCGGACCGTGCCGGTGACCTCCTCGAGCCGGCGCAGCCGGGGACCCGCGTCCTGCTCGGGCCGGCGCAGCGTGACGACCCCGAACCCGATCGCCTCGACGTCGCGGGACCCGAAGTCGTCCAGCCAGGCCGCATACCGGGCGCGCCACGCGGCGGGGTCGCGGTCCGGGGTGGTGCCGCCGTCACGGATCCAGGTCTCGGCGTACTGGGCAGGGTCCTGGAGCTCGCGCTGCACCACCCAGCCGTCCAGCCCGGACGCGTCCAGCCACGCCCCGACGCGCTCCTCCCAGGACTCGCCGCGCCGCACCTCCCAGTTGCCGAGCAGCTGCGCGACGCCCCCGGGCGCGAGCACCGCGCCGACGGACGTGACCAGGTCGGACACGATGGCGTCGCCGGTGCGGCCGCCGTCGCGGTACTCGTACGTCGGGACGTCCCCCGAGGTGCGTGGGGTGATGACGAACGGCGGGTTGCTCACCACCAGGTCGAACCGCTCCCCCGCGACCGGCTCCAGCATCGAGCCGAGCCGCAGGTCCAGCCGGTCCAGCCCCGCGAGCCCGGCGTTGAACCGTGCGAACCCGAGCGCCCGCGCCGAGATGTCCGTCGCGACGACCGCGCCCGAGTGCCGCGACGCGTGCAGCGCCTGGATCCCGCAGCCGGTGCCGAGGTCGAGCGTCCGACCGCGCGGGTCGCGCACGGTCACCTGGGCGAGGGTGGTCGAGGCGCCGCCGACGCCGAGCACGTGGTCGGTGCGCAGCGAGCCGCCGGTGGCGAGCTCCCCGAGGTCCGAGGCGATCCACCAGTCGACGGTCCCGGCGCCGTCCTCGGCCTCGTAGGGGCGCAGGTCCACGCGGGCACGGACCTCGTCGTCGGCGCCCGACCCGGCGGTCGCCACCAGCCCGAGACGGACGGCCCCGGGAACGCCGAGCGTCGGGAGCGCCGCGGCGAGCGCGGGCCCGGGCACGGGCACGCCGAGCACGAACGCCCGCACGAGCACCGCCCGGGGGTCGGCGGCGTCGGCGGTGGCGCGCAGCGCGGGCACGGGCTCCTCGCGGTGCAGGGCGGCGGCCGCGACCGGGCCGAGCAGGTCCTCGACGCCCGGGACGGTGAACCCCGCGGCCCCGAGGTCGGCGCGCAGGGCGGCCAGGAGGGCGGGGTCGGTCGTCAGGGGCTCGGCGGTCGAGGGGGTCGGCGTGTCCACCGGCCCATCCTCCCCCGCGCAGGGGCCGCGGCCACCCCGCGGCCGAGCCCCGTGGGCGCCGAGACAGGACCGCCGCGCCGAGTCAGGGCTCCCGGACGCCCTGCCTCGGCGCGAGCGCCCTATCTCGGCGCAACGGGCGGGGTGGGCGGGGTCGGCACAGCGGGTCGGGCGAGGGGCTCGCCGCCGGGGCCGTCGCCGTCGGCGTGCGGGGTGTGCGGCACCAGCTCGTCCTGCCAGCGCGTCGCGTACCAGCCGGTCGGGCCGCCGGACTCGAGCGTCACGACGCCGGTGTTGTCCAGCACCCGCACCGCCGCCACCCCGGTGTCGAGGTTCGCCGCCCGGGTGATCGCCCAGAGCCGGATCACCGCACCGTGGCTGACCGCCGCGACGGTCGACGCCCCGCCGGCGCGGATCTCCTCGACGACCGCCTCGAACCGGTCGAGCGTCGCCCGGCCGGTCTCGCCGCCGGGCATCCGTGCGGACAGGTCGCCGCCCGCCCAGGCGAGCATCGTCCGCAGGTACTGCTCCACCGAGGCGGGGTCGGTCCGCATCTCCAGGTCGCCGGCGGCGACCTCCCGCAGACCCTCCCGGACCTGCACCTCGAGGCCGTGCGGGTGGGCGACCGCGGCGGCCGTGGCCCGGGCGCGGTCGAGGTGCGAGGCGTAGACCGCCTCCAGCGGCTCGGACGCGAACGCGTCGCCGACCGCCCGCGCCTGGCGCTCGCCCTCGGCGGTCAGCGGCGCGCCCGGCGCGGCGGTGTCGAGCGCCGAGACGAGGTTCGAGCCGGTCTGACCGTGCCGGACGAGGTGCAGGCGCACGGGATCAGGCGTCGCAGTTCTCGGTGATGTAGGTGCTGAGGTCGTCCCCGGCGGTCGTGAGGTCCTCGGAGTCGGCGCTCTGGGAGAACTCCGCGATCGCCGCGGTGAAGGCCTCCTGGTCGGTGACGTCGATGTCGGACAGGGCGTCGTCGAGCTGCCCGAACATGTCCGTGAACACCTGCCAGTCGTCGGCGATCTCGTCAGGCGCCTCGACGGCCTCGAACTTGTCCCGCGCCTCGCCGATCGCCGCCGCGAACGCCTCGGGGTCGTTGCCGAGGGACCCCGCGGCGTCGATCTGGGTGATGGCGTCCTCGCCGCCCTCGCAGAACGCCTGGGCGTCGCCCCCGCCGGAGCAGGCGGCCAGCGGGACGAGCAGCCCGACGAGCGCGACCCCGACGAGGGCGCGGCGGGCGACGGGCGGGGTGGAGCGGCGCGGTCGGCTCATGCCACCCACCCTGCCGGACGCACGCCCGGACGTCGACCAGACGTCACGCCGGCAGGCTGACCTCCCGCTCCAGCCGGGCCTCCTCGTCGACGCGCGCCGCCCGCAGCCGGGACATCACGACCGCGCCGAACGCGATCAGCGCCGCCAGCACCGCGATGGTCAGCCGGAGCACCTGGTTCGCGTCGTCGCCGATGCTCACCGTGACCACGGCCGGGGCGATCAGCAGCGCGACCAGGTTCATCACCTTGATCAGCGGGTTGATCGCCGGACCCGCGGTGTCCTTGAACGGGTCGCCGACCGTGTCGCCGATGACCACCGCGGCGTGCGCGGGCGAGCCCTTGCCCCCGTAGCGGCCGTCCTCGACGAGCTTCTTCGCGTTGTCCCACGCGCCGCCGGAGTTCGCGAGGAACACCGCCATCAGCACGCCCGACCCGATCGCCCCGGCCAGGAACCCCGCGAGCGGCCCGATGCCGAGCCCGAACCCGACCGCCACCGGCGCCGACGCCGCGAGCAGCCCGGGCGTCGCGAGCTCGCGCAGCGAGTCCCGGGTGCAGATGTCGACGACCTTGCCGTACTCGGGCCGCTCCGCGCCGGTCATGATCCCGGGGTGCTCGCGGAACTGGCGGCGCACCTCGAACACGATCGCCCCCGCCGCGCGGGTCACCGCGTCGATCGCCAGGCCGGAGAACAGGAACACGGTCGCCCCGCCGAGGATCACCCCGACGAGCGTCACCGGGCTGATCACCTGGTAGTCCGTCATCGCCAGGACGATGTCGCCGGGCACCTCGGTCAGCGACAGCCGGGACACCGCCCCCGCGACGGCGTCCGCGTAGGAGCCGAACAGCGCCGTGGCCGCGAGCACCGCGGTGGCGATCGCGATGCCCTTGGTGACGGCCTTCGTCGTGTTCCCGACGGCGTCCAGGTCGGTGAGGATCTGCGCGCCCTCCTCGGTGACGTCGCCGGACATCTCGGCGATGCCCTGCGCGTTGTCGCTCACCGGTCCGAACGTGTCCATCGCGACGATCACCCCGACCGTCGTCAGCAGCCCGCAGCCCGCGAGCGCCACCCCGAACAGCGACAGCGCGATCGACCCGCCGGACAGCAGGAACACCCCGCAGATCGCCGCCGCGATGATGCCCGCGGTGTAGACGGCCGACTCGAACCCGACGCCGATGCCGGACAGCACGACCGTCGCCGCGCCGGTCTGGGAGGTCCGCGCGACGTGGATCGTCGGCTTGGACGTCGTCCCGGTGAAGTACCCGGTGACCCACAGGATCAGGCCGGCCAGCACGACACCGATCGCCACCGCGCCCGCGGCGACCACCCGCGGGTCGCCGTCGTCGGCGCCCAGCCCGGCGGTGCCCGCCAGCTCGGTGAACGACGACGGCAGGTACGCGAACGCCGCCACCGCCGCCAGCACCGCGCCCGCGACCGCCGCGATCGCGAACCCGCGGTTGATCGCGGTCAGCCCGCTCTCGTCGCCGCGCACCCGGGTCACCAGCACCCCGAGCCCCGCGACGAGCGCCCCGATCGCCGTGACGACCAGCGGGAACACCAGCCCCTGCTCGCCGAACGCCGCCCGCCCGAGGATCAGCGCCGCCACCAGGGTCACCGCGTACGACTCGAACAGGTCCGCGGCCATGCCCGCGCAGTCGCCGACGTTGTCCCCCACGTTGTCCGCGATCGTCGCGGCGTTGCGCGGGTCGTCCTCGGGGATGCCCTGCTCGACCTTGCCCACCAGGTCGGCGCCGACGTCGGCCGCCTTGGTGAAGATGCCGCCACCGACCCGCATGAACATCGCCAGCAGCGCCGCGCCGAACCCGAAGCCCTCCAGCACCGCCGGCGCCTCGCCCCGGTACAGCAGCACGACGACCGCCGCGCCCAGGAGCCCCAGCCCGACGACGGACATCCCGACGACGCCCCCGGTCCGCAGGGCGATCCGCGCCCCCTCGGCCCGACCGCCCGGCAGCGACGCCGCCGCCGCGACCCGCACGTTCGCGCGCGTCGCCAACCACATCCCGAGGTAGCCGATCGACGCCGAGAAGCCCGCCCCGATCAGGAAGAACACCGACCTGCCGATCTTGACCCCCGCGTCACCGGGCAGCAGGAACAGCAGCGCGAACACGACGACCGCGAACAGCACCAGCGTCCGCAGCTGACGGGCGAGGTACGCCGACGCGCCCTCCTGGATGGCGGCGGCGATCGCCTGCATCGAAGCCGACCCCTCGTCGGCCGCGAGCACCTGACGGCGGAGCACCACCGCGACGACCAGGGCTGCGACCGCCAGGGCGGCGATGACGGCGACGACCACGAGACTGCCGGACCCGAGCTCGACCATGCATCCTCCTCGGACGCAGCCGCGGGCCCTGCACAGGCCGCGGCCGGTGGGTACACGCCGCTCCGTTGCCGCGTGAGGGGGCCACTGTAGCCAGACGCGTCCGGGTTGTCCGGGAAAGCGAAGAACGTCCTCGGTCCTCGTTGCGCCGTTCGGGTGACACCCCCAAGGTTCCGGTGCCGCGGGACGTCTGAGCGGGCGACAAGGTGGTGCAGAGGACGACAGGGGGGACGGCCGTGGCCTGGGAACGACAGCTCGAGGACTTCGTGCGGGAGCGGGGTGACGCGCTCGTGGGGTACGCCTACCTCCTGACCGGCGACCTCGCTGCCGCCGAGGACCTCGTGCAGGAGGGGCTCGTCCGCACCTGGACGCGCCGACGCGCCGGTGCCGACGTCGCGTGGCTCGAGGCGTACGTGCGCCGCTGCATGCTGCACGCGTTCGTCGACGGCCGACGCCGGTCGCGGCGGTGGCACGACGTCGCGCACCTGGTCGCCGCGCCCGAGCTCTCCGGCGACGCGGACCGCGGTGCGGACGACCGCGACGCGGTGCTCCGGGCACTCACCCACCTCAGCCCGCGGCAGCGCGCGTGCGTGGTCCTGCGGTTCTACGAGGACCTGCCCGTGCACGACATCGCCGTCCGGCTGGAGCTCTCCGACGGCGCCGTCGGCCGCTACCTCCACGACGCGAACCGCACCCTGGCCCCGCTGCTCGGCGAGCAGCCCGGGCTCACCGCCGAGGACCTCCCGACCGCGAAGGGCGGCGCACGATGAACCAGGACCTGGAGACCGCCCTGCGCGACCTCGCCGCCGACGCGGCCGGCGCGCACCGCGCCCGTGCCACCGCGGGCGCCGGCACGCTGCTGCCCCCGACCGTCCGTCGCGTCCGACGCCGCCGCGCCGTCCGGGCCGCCGCCGGGACCGTGGGCGGCATGGTCGTCCTCACCGGCGTCGTGCTCGGGGGTCTCGCGCTCGCGCAGGAGGCCCCCCCGCAGCCCGCGGCGCCGACCCCGGTGCCCTCGACCACCCCGGCGCCGACGCCGACGCCCACACCGAGCCCCACACCGAGTGCCACGCCGGAGACGCCCGCCGTCGTCCTCCCCACCGGCGACCCGACGCTGCCGTTCGGCGCGTGCGGGTCCCTCGCCACCTCCGCACCGGCGGCCCCCGTCGACCCGGCGTTCTCCGCCACCGCCGTCCCGTACGTGACCTCCGCCGTCGCGGGCGGCGCGGTCGCCGTGACCTCGGAGGTCGGCGTCGGCGCGTACGGCAGGTACGGCGCCGTCCACCCCGGCGGGGCGCGCGTCTCCGTGCTGCGGGACGGCGTGGTCGTCGGCAGCACGTCGGTCGGGCGCGACACCTGGGTCGTCGACGAGGACGGTGGGTCGGACGTCCCGATCGGCGTCGACTGGCTCCCCCTGGCCGTGTGCGGCCCCGAGACCCAGCCGGGCGTGAGCGCGGGCGCCCCGCTGCCGGCCGGGGACTACGAGATCCTGCCGTGGTCCGACGTGGTCGCCCTGGGGTCGTCCTGGGAGGCGCTGACCGGCCCCGACGGCGTCCGGCGCGACGCCGAGGACCTGGTCGCCGAGCTGGGCACCCCGGCGACCGCCGTCGGCACGCCGACGACGATCACGGTCACCGGGACCGCGGACGCGATGGCACCCCTGCCCTTCGCCGGCGAGCCCCCGCGCGCACCGGTCGCGTCACCGCCGCTGACCTGCGGCGACCTCGCTCCGGTGGCTGACCCCGCGAACCCGGTGCACCTGTCCTCCGACCTCGTGGGGGCGACGCTGACCCCGGCCGACCTCGCCTCGGTCACGGCGAGCCTCACCTACGAGGGCGGAGGGCGGATGACGCTCATGACCGGCGCCGTGCACCTCCTGGCCCTGAGCGAGGGCCGGATCGTCGGCAACACCCCCCTGTACTACGAGGGCGGGGCGCTCTACGAGCTCGCCGGCGGCCTCCCGCTGGACGTCACGCAGCCCGTGTACGAGCCGGTCGCCTGCGTCCCGGGTGAGCCCGTGTACACCTCGGACGTCCCGCTGGGCGCCGGCACCTACGAGGTCGTCATCGCCGTCGAGGTCATGCCGGTGGCGGGACCCCAGGACGTGCTGTGGGCGTCCGTGCCCGCCGGCCGCGCCACGCTCGTCGTCGGGTGACCGGGCACCCGGGCCCGCCGGCACGGTCGGGCCCGGGTGCGCCGACCGGGTGAACCGCCGCCGGCCCCCAACGTTCCGCCCGAGGTGCTCGTCCCACCTCACGACAGGATCACCGGGACCACCCGCGGACGCGGGCGGACGACGAGGGGGACCACGTGGCGTGGCAGGAGCAGGTGGCGACGTTCGTCGCCGAACGGGGGCCGGCCCTCGTCGGGTACGCCCGGCTGCTGACGGGTGACCACGACAGCGCCCAGGACCTGGTCCAGGACGCGCTGGCGAAGGCCTGGTCCCGGTGGCGGGCAGGTGCGGACATCGAGTCGCTCGAGGCGTACGTGCGCCGGGCCGTGCTGTCCACGTACCTGGACCAGTACCGGCGACGACGGCTGTGGCAGCGGCGCGTGCACCTGCTCGCGACCCCCGAGTCCGAGCCGGCGCGCGAGGCCGCCACCGACGTGGCCGCCGACCTGGCGTCGGCGCTGCGGCACCTGAGCCCCCGGGAGCGGGCGTGCGTGGTGCTGCGGTTCTACGAGGACCTCACGGTCGCGGGCATCGCGGCGCGGCTGCAGCTCTCCGAGGGCGCGGTCAAGCGGTACCTGTCGGACGGGACGAGACGCCTCGGGGCGTTGATGGGCGACGCGTCCGCCGCCCACGAGATGGTCGAGGTGCGAGCGACGACGGAGGACCGGCGATGAACGAGCGCGACCTGCACACCAGCTTCGGCGACCTCGCCCGGAGCGCCGCCGACGAGCAGATCGACCGGCAGCGCCGCGGCGACGGGCTGTCCGTGTCGTCGATCACGCGGCAGTCGAGCCGCGCACGCCGACGGCGCGGGGCCCTGACCACCGTCGCGGGCATCGCGGCGGTGACCAGCCTGGTCCTCACCGGGTCCGCGCTGGCCGACCGGCCCGAGCCCCGACCGGCGGGCACCCCGACCACGTCGCCCACGCGGTCGACCCCCACCCCCACCCCCGCTCCGGACCCCACGCCCGATCCCACGCCGAGCAGCCCGGTGACGAGCGCGCCCCCGACGGCGCCGGACGTCACCGGGACCACCGGCGTCCTGCGGTCCTACCCGTCCGCCCCCCGCGCCGCCTGGACCGTGCCGCCGAGCAGCATCTGGCCCGCCGCGTCGGGGTACCCGGGCGCGCTGCCCCTCCTCGGGGACGTGACGGCCTCCCCGCACTCCTACCCGGCGTTCCGCGCCCTCGCCGCAGGCGGGACGTGGCTGGTCGCCGCGGGCATCCCGGAGGACGAGGACCTCGTCGGCCTCGGCGCGGACGACGGGACCGTCCGCTGGACCCTGGACGGACCGCCCGGCGACGCGGTCGACGCGTGCGCCGGCGTCCACGACGGGCTCCTCGTCTGCCAGGGGGGCGGCGACGGTGCCCGCGTGGTCCAGCTGCGCGACCCGGGGACCGGGGACGTGGTCCGGGAGGCCGGACCGGGCGGGTCGGGCATCGCCCTCGCCGCCGACGCCGTCGTCGTGCACGCCGTCACCGGCACCGACGTGCTCGTCGAGGTGCGCGACCTCGTCACGGGCGCCGTGCGGGGCGGGTTCACGCTGCCGGGTGCCGCCGGCGACGGGGTGGTCCAGTGGCGACGCGCGGGTGCGTATGTGCTCGTCGAGGCGCCGCAGTACTCGTTCGTCGTCGACGCGAGGAGCGGGCGCCAGGTCGGCGGGTCGCTGAACCGACCGGGTGGGGTGCGCCCCGACGGCTGGGTGACCGGGTACGCGGCCGACGGCAACCTGCACGCCGTGGGCCCCGACGGGCGGGACCTGACGCTCCCCGCCGGGTACGCGGCCACGCCCCGGGTGTGGGCGCCCGCGCCCGACCTCGACGTGCCCCTGCTCGTGTGGCCGGATCCGGCCGACTCCGCCGATCGGCGCGTGCGCGCGGTCGACCCCGCGTCGGGCGAGGTCGTCTGGTCCGTGCCGGGCACCACCGCCGTGCAGGCCGTGGCGGGCCGCACCGTGGTGCTCGTGGGCCAGGAGGAGCTCGTCGCCGTCGACGCCCCGACCGGCACGGAGCTCTGGCGCACGCCGGCCGGGAACATCGTCGGGGTGGACGGCGAGCGCCTGGTCGTCGACGACCTCGCGGGCCTCCGGGCGGTCGACCTCCGCACCGGATCCGTCGCCTGGGAGCTCGCGCTCGACCCGACGGTCCAGGTGCACGAGGTCGACGGCACGCTCGTCGCCGTGGGCGCCGACGGCTCGCTGACGAGCCTGGTCCCCTGACCCCCGGCGGTCGCGGATCAGTCGGCGGGCTGGTCCGCGAGCGCCTCGTCGACGGTCTCGCGGATGGTGAACACCTGGGTCAGCGCCGTGATCCGGAAGACCTTGAGCAGCCGCTCGGAGTCGATCACCAGCTGCAGCCGGCCGTCGGCGCCGCGGACGCGCTTGAGCACGCCGACCAGCAGACCGAGGCCGGTGGAGTCCATGAACCGCACGTCCGTCAGGTTCACGACCAGGTCCACGTGACCCTGGTCGACCAGCGACGTGAGCTTCTCGCGCAGGGCAGGCGCGGTGTACACGTCGATCTCGCCCGACACGTCGACGACGGTCCGACCGTCCACGGTCCTGCTGGCCACGCTCACGTCCACCTGGGCTCCCCTCCCGCTGGGAGCATTCAAACAGACCGTGGGGCGTGCGACGGCGTTCTGCTCCGGGCGCGTGTCCGACCGGGCCCCGGGACCGCGGTCATCCCCGGGGGACCAGCCGCACCGCGTCGCCCGGACGCAGCTGACCGGCGACGTCCCGGGCCGCGTCGGTCAGCACCGCCAGCACCGGGTAACCGCCGGTCACCGGGTGGTCCGCGCCGAACACGACCGGTCGGCCGTCGGGCGGCACCTGCACCGCGCCGGGCACCAGGGGCTCCGACGGCAGCTCGCCACGATTCACCCGTTCGACCGGCGGGCCGTCGAGCCGCAGGGCCACCCGGTTGCTCGCGGGGGTGACGGTGTACACCCGCCGGCCCAGGGCGGCGAGCCCGCCCGGCGCGAACCAGTCCGGCCGCGGGCCCGGGAGCACCGCCAGCTCCGCCGGGTCCGACCGGGGCGACGGCGGGTCGGGCCACGGCTGCGCGGCCGCCTCCACCCGCGCGCCGAGCGGGAGCACGTCGCCGGCGCGCACCGGCGGCGGGCCGATCCCGGACAGCTGGTCCGACGACCGCGACCCCAGCACCGCCGGCACCTCCAGGCCACCGCGCACCGCGACGTACACGCGCAGCCCGTGCACCGCGTGCCCGGTCCGCAGCACCGCCCCGGGCGGGACGCGGGTCGCGGTCCGCGGGGCGACCGGGCGCCCGTCGAGCCGGGCCGGGACCTCGGCCCCGGTCAGCGCCAGCACCCCACCCGCCGGGAACACCAGCTCGACGCCCCCGAGCAGCACCTCGAGGACGGCCGCGTCCCCGGAGTTCCCGACGAGCCGGTTCGCCTGACGCGCCGCACGGGCGTCCGCGGCGCCGGACCGCCCCACGCCGACCGCGGCCAGGCCCGGGCGGCCCCGGTCCTGGACGAGGGCGAGCACGCCGGGGTCGCGGACCTCGACGACGGCACCGGTCGGCGGCGTCGGCGTGCGAACGAGGGCTCGCGCGGCGACGGGTGCCGTCGGCGACCCCGCGGGGACGAACCGCACCCGCGTGCCGGGCGTGAGCAGCGCCGGCGGGTCGCGGTCGACGTCGAACAGCGGCACGTCGCAGGTGCCGAGCAGCCGCCACCCGCCCGGCGTCGCCGACGGGTAGACCGCCGCGAGCTCCCCCGCGACCGCCACCGACCCCGCCGGGACGCGCTCGCGCGGCGAGGACCTGCGGGGGACGTGCAGCGCGGGGTCGAGCCCGCTGAGGTAGGCGAACCCGGGCACGAACCCGCCGAACGCCACCGTGTACGTCGCCGCCGCGTGCCGCCGGACGACCTCCGCCTCCGTGAGGCCGGTCAGCGCGGCGACCTCGGCGAGGTCCGGGCCGTCGTAGCGGACGGGGAGCTCGACGGGCGGGGCCGCGGGCGCGGGGTGCGCCGGTCGCCCGCCGGTCGCCGCGAGCGCACCGGTCGCCGCGAGCGCACCGGCGGTCGCCGTCAGCGCGACCAGCCCGCGCGCCACCCACGACCGGTCCGCGAACCGGACCAGGAGCGTGCGCGCGGCGGGCACGACGTCGACGGCACCCGGCGGCGGGTCGGCCCGGAGCACCTCGTCGAGCGCACGCACCGCGTCCAGGTCCGGCAGGTCGACGAGCACCCCGTCCGGGCCGTACGGCACCGCGCGGACGGGCACGGCGCGGTCGGGCACGGCGCGGTGGGTCACGGCGCCGCGGGCCGCAGCACCACGCCCGCCCGCTCCAGGGCCGCGCGCACCGCCCGGGCCACCGGCACCGCCCCGGGTGTGTCGGAGTGCACGCACAGCGAGTCCGCCGCGACCGGCACCTCCGTCCCGTCGACCGAACGCACGACGCCCTCGAGCACCAGCCGGACGGCTCGGGCCGCGGCCTCCTCGGGGTCCGTGACCAGCGCCCCGGCGGTGCCCCGCGGCGCGAGCGTCCCGTCCGCCCGGTACCCCCGGTCCACGAACGCCTCGGGCACCGTCCGCAGGCCCGCGGCCGACGCGTGCCGCAGCACCGCGGACCCCGGCATCCCCACGACGGCCAGACCCGGGTCGGTCCCGACGATCCCGGCCACCACCGCGCGCGCCTGCTCGTCGTCGCCGACCACCCGGTGGTAGAGCGCCCCGTGCGGCTTGACGTACCCGACCCGGGCGCCGACGCCCCGCGCCACCGCCTGCAGCGCCCCCACCTGGTACGCGACCTCCGCCGTCAGCACGTCGGCGGGCACGTCCAGCGCGCGCCGCCCGAACCCGACCAGGTCCCGGTACCCGACGTGCGCACCGACCGCGACGCCACGCGCGACGGCGGTCGCGCAGCGCGCCGCCATGATCGCCGGGTCGCCCGCGTGGAACCCGCACGCGACGTTCGCGCTGGTCACCACGTCGAGCAGCGCGTCGTCCGTGCCGGGCTCGCCGAGCGTCCAGGGGCCGTAGCCCTCGCCGAGGTCGCAGTTCAGGTCGGTGTGCGCAGCCACGGCCCCATCCTGCCCCGCGGCGCCGTCCACGGTCCCCCGCTCGGCGTCGTCCGCGGACCGCGTCGGCAGGGGCGAGGATGGTGCCGTGGTCGCGACCGGTGAGCTGCTCGACGTGCTGCTCGCCGGCGGGCGGCGCGCGGACCGGCTCACGCACGTCCGGCACCTGCCCGCCCGCGCCGGGACCGCCGTGGACTGGCCCACGTGGGCGGACGCGGACCTGGTCGCCGGGTACCGGTCGCTGGGCGTCGACCGGCCGTGGCGCCACCAGGCCGAGGCGGCCGAGGCAGCCTGGTCCGGCCGGCACACCGTGCTGTCGACCTCCACGGGGTCAGGCAAGTCGCTGGCGTTCTGGCTGCCCTCGCTGTCGGCCGTCCGCGCGCAGGCCGCCGCCCGCACCCTCGACCCGGGCCGGATCGAGACCGTCGCCCGCCGCGGCTCCGTGCTGTACCTCTGCCCGACCAAGGCGCTCGCCGCCGACCAGCTGCACGCCCTCGACGGCGTCCTGCGGGCCGCCCGGGTGCGGGACGTGCGCGTGTCGACCTGCGACGGCGACACCGCGCAGGAGGAGCGCCGGTGGGTGCAGGAGCACGCCGACGTGGTGCTGACCAACCCGGACTTCCTGCACTTCGCCCTGCTGCCCCAACACCGCCGGTACGCCCGGCTGCTCGGTTCCCTGCGGTACGTGGTGCTCGACGAGTGCCACGCGTTCCGCGGGGTGTTCGGCGCCCACGTCGCCGCGGTGCTGCGCCGGCTGCGCCGCGTCGCGGGGATCTACGGCGCCGACCCGGTGTTCCTGCTGGCGTCCGCGACCACCGCCGAGCCCGCCGCGAGCGCCGCGCGGCTCATCGGCGTGCTGCCGCAGGACGTCGTCTCCGTCGCCGACGACGCCTCCCCCGCCGGCCGCAAGACGATCGCGCTCTGGCAGCCGCCGGAGGTCCCGGCCGCCGAGGGCCCGTGGAGCGGGCTGCTCCCCGAGGACGATCCGTGGGCGCTGCCGCTCGACGAGCCGCCGGTGGACGTCGACCGGGCGGGCGGGGCGTCGGACCCGGTCGCGCCCGGTGGGCCGGACGCGGCGACCGCGGCACCGGCCCCCGGCCCCGACGCCGGGTCGGTCGGGCCCGCCCGCGAGGGGTCGGGACCGCTCGGCACCGGCGAGGACCTGGTCGCCGACGACCCCGACCGGCCCCGCCGATCCGCCACCGCCGAGGTCGCGGACCTGCTGGCGGACCTCACCGCCGCGGGCGCCCGGACGCTCGCGTTCACCCGGTCGCGGCGGGCCGCCGAGTCGGTCGCGACCGTCACCCGGGAGCACCTGCGCGAGGTCGACCCCGAGCTGGCCGCCGCCGTCGCCGCCTACCGCGGCGGCTACCTCCCGGAGGAGCGCCGCGCCCTGGAGCAGGCGATCCGCACCGGGCGGTTGCGGGCCCTGGCCACGACGAACGCGCTCGAGCTCGGCGTCGACATCTCCGGGCTGGACGCCGTGGTCATCGCCGGCTGGCCCGGGACCCGCGTCTCCCTGTGGCAGCAGGCCGGGCGTGCGGGCCGCGCGGGCGCCGACGGGCTCGTCGTCCTGGTGGCCCGCGAGGACCCGCTCGACACGTTCCTCGTGCACCACCCCGAGGCGGCGCTCGACGCCCCGGTGGAGGCGACCGTGTTCGACCCCGCCAACCCGTACGTGCTCGCGCCGCACCTGTGCGCCGCCGCCGCGGAGACCCCGATCCGCACCGAGGAGCTCGACCTGTTCGGCCCGGGGACGCGTGAGCTGCTGGACGTCCTCGTGGCCCGGGGGGCGCTGCGCCGGCGCCCGTCCGGCTGGTACTGGACGCACGCGGAGCAGGCCGCGCGGCTCACCGACCTCCGCGGGACCGGTGGTGACCCCGTGCGCGTCGTCGAGGCGTCCACGGGCCGGCTCCTCGGGACCGTGGACTCCGCCGCGGCCGACTCGACCGTCCACGCCGGCGCGGTCTACGTCCACCAGGGCGCGACGTACGTGGTGTCCGAGCTGCACCTGGCCGACGGCGTCGCACTGGTGGACCGCCGCGACGTCGACTACGGGACCTGGGCCCGGTGGGTGACGTCCACCGAGATCCGCTCGACCACCCACGAGCGGCGGTGGGGCCCGGTGACCTGGGGGTTCGGGGCGGTCGACGTCACCACGCAGGTGCTGAGCTACCAGCGCAAGCGCATCCCCGACATGGAGGTGCTCGGCTCGGAGCTGCTGGACCTGCCCGCCCGGACCCTGCCGACCACCGCGGTCTGGTGGACCGCCCCGGCCGACGTGCTCGAGCGCGCCGGCGTGACCCTGGAGACCACGCCCGGCGCCCTGCACGCCGCCGAGCACGCGTCCATCGGACTGCTGCCGCTGCTCGCGACGTGCGACCGCTGGGACCTCGGCGGGGTGTCGACCGCGCTCCACGTCGACACCGAGCAGGCGACGGTCTTCGTGCACGACGCGTACCCCGGCGGCGCGGGCTTCGCGGAGCGCGGCTACGCCCTCGGCGCGACCTGGCTGCGGGCGACCCGCGAGGCCATCGCGACCTGCCCGTGCCGGACCGGGTGCCCGGCGTGCGTGCAGTCCCCCAAGTGCGGGAACGGCAACAACCCGCTGGAGAAGGCCGCCGCCGTGCGCCTGCTCGACGTCGTCCTGTCGCACGCCCCCGCGGACTGACCCGGCCCCGGCACCGGACCGGTCAGCGGTCGCGCACCGGCTGGCACACGTCGGTCACCCAGCGGGACGGGTCCTGCTCCTGCGCCGGGCCGACCCGGTAGACGTCGAACATCGGCCCGTCCATCTCCAGGTCGTGCGCCGCGATCCAGTCGCCGAGGGCGACGGTCACCGCACCGACCTGGTCGTACGGGCCGGTGAACGTCGCCGTGACGACGTCCCGGTCGGGCAGCTCGACGAACCGCAGGTCGTCCGCGCCGCCGAACGGGCCGGCGACCTCCAGCCACACCTCGACGTCGACGTCGCGCTCCCGGAAGCCGTCGTCGTGGAAGGTCGCCCCCGCGCAGCCTCCGGGGACGGGGACGGCTCGCGCCGCCCCGAGCGCCGCGCCGAGCCGCTGCCAGAGCAGCCCCTCGTCGGCGTAGGTGGGGATCGTGCCGCGCAGGGCGGCGACGGGGATGCCGGGCAGGGTGGTGCGACGGACGTCGACGGACATGACGGACTCCTCCAGCGCGGTGATGAGGTGGTCGACCCGCTCGATGCGCCGACGGACGTCGTCCGCGTCCGCCTCCAGGCGGGCGCGCTGGTCGTCGAGCGCCTGCCGCACGACCGCGGCGCGGTCCTCCGGCAGCAGCCGCGCGATCTGCGCGACCGCGAAGCCCGCGTCCCGCAACGCGCAGACGCGCGCCGCGGTCCGCAGCTGCTCCGGGGAGTACGAGCGGTACCCGGTGAACGGGTCGACGGCGGCCGGGGGCAGCAGCCCGTGGTCGTCGTAGTGCCGGAGCATCCGCACGCTGATCCGCGTCAGCCGGGAGAACTCCCCGATCGTGAACAGCCTCGCCTCGGAACGGGTCATGTCCATGACCCCACACCCTGACACGGTGGCAGGGTCCAGCCGCAGGACCTCACGGGTCCGCCGCCGTCCTCACCCGGGCCGCCTGCGGGCCCGCCCGCGCGGTGGCCGAGGCCTCCCCCGGGCCGAACGGCACCGTCGCCCGCACCTCGACCACCCCGCCCGCCCGGACGCCGCAGGTGGCGAGGTCGGCACCGTTCCGCCCGACGACGAGTCCGGCGACGGCGCACGCGTCCTCGACGGCCCGCCGCGCCGCCTGTGCGCCCGCGATCGCACCGAGGTCCGCCGCCGTCTGGGCCCGCCACCGGGCGGCCTGCGCGCCCGCGAGCGCCCCCAGCGCCCCGGCGAGCACGGCCACGACCGCCAGGAGCCCGAGCACGAGCACCGACGCCGAGCCACGGTCGCGGCGGTCGGGGCTGGTCGCCCGGTCGGAACGAGTCGCCCGGTCGAGCGGGCTCCCACGGTCGGTACGGGGGGTCGCCCGGTCGGCCCGCCCGCCAGCCGTCACGGCTCCTCCCGTGCGGTCGCGGTCCCGTGCACCACGACGCCGCCGAGCAGCGGCACCGTCGGCCCGACCGCCACCTCCACGGTCACGACGACCCACCCGTCGCCGCGTCCGACCGCGGCCTGCGCGCCGTCGCCGGCGATGCGTCGTGCGACCCGGGCCACGGCAGCGTCGTCCTCACCGAGCGCCGCGGCCCGCGCACCCGACCGGGCGGCGTCAGCGCACCGCAGCTGGGTCGCGGCGATCGACGCGAGGGCGACGACCACACCGACCAGCAGCGCGACGACCGGCAGGACGACCGCCATCTCCGCGGTCACCGAGCCCTCGTCACCGTCGGGACGGCGGCGCACCCGGGACGGCCCGGGGGCACGTGGCTCGCCCGCCTCACACCGACAGCGCACCGCGCACCAGCGACGTGAGGGCCTCGCGGATCTCCGGGCTCGTGAGGATGACGACGAGCAGGCCGGCGAACCCCACCGCCGCGATCATCACGATCGCGTACTCGGCGGTGGCCATCCCCGCGTCGGCCGGCACGCCCGGCACCCCCCGGCGGACCGCGCGCGCCCGGGCCGCGACCGCGCGTCCGAGGCGTCCGCGCCGGACGTGCCTCGCGAACCGGACCACCCCCGACGACCGACCGGGAGCTCGTCCCCGGTCCGTCGCTCCCCGACGGCGCCGACGCACGACCCGAACCGCGCGCGCCGTTCGCGCTCCCCGTCCGTCCACCCGGTCACCCGTGCCGTCAGCCATCGTGTCCTCCTCGAGTCCGCCGGGCAGCCCGTCGCCGCCCGCACTCCGACTGTGCTGCCGTCGGCTCGGCGCTCCTGGTCCCGAACGCGCGATCCTGGGGACGACGCGCGGGCGACCGGCCTGTGGAGGGTTCGGCGCCCGCACGCCGCCTGTCCCACGGGCCGCGACGAGCCGCACGGATCTGCTGCTCACCGCAGCAGCGTCCCGGCGAGCGACACCAGGACCGGGACCAGACCGATCAGCACGAAGGCCGGCAGGAAGCACAGCCCGAGGGGCAGCACGATCCGCACCCCGAGCCGGGCCGCCGCCTCGCGCGCGGCGCGCTCACGCTCACGACGCAGACCGGCAGCGGCGGCGCGGAGAGCCGGGGCCGCACCCGCGCCGGTGCTCCACGCGGACTCCAGCGGTGCCAGCGCCTCGCCGATCCCGGGTGCCCGGGCCCACGCGGCGGCCCACGGGGCGCCGAGGCGCAGGGCACCGGCCGCCGCGCGCAGGTCCGCGCCGACGGGGTCGACGAGGACGTCGCCGACCGCGCCCACGGCGTCGGGCACCGACGCGCCCGCCTCCACCGCGACCACGAGCAGGTCGAGGATCGTCACGGAGTCCGGGGCGGGTCCGGGGCGTCGACGCGGGTCCGCCGGACCGGCCACGGGCCCGCGTCGGGCACCCGGCCGGGCGCCCCGACCGGTCCCCCGGTCCCCGCCGCGCACCGCATCCCCGCCCGAGGCCCTGCCCCGCCCGGAGAGCGCCCCCGGGCCCGGGAGCCGCCGCGCCCGGGGGTGCAGGTGGACGGACGCAACGAGCACGGCCAGGACGAGCAGCACAGCGCGCACGTCACCCGCTCCCGCGCTGCGCGTGCCCGGCCCGCGCCGCGTCCCCTGCACGCCGGGCAGCAGCGGTCATCACCGCCACCCACCTCCGCCCCGCGACGACGAGCACGAGCCCGAGCAGGCCGGCGGCCGTGCCCGCACCTCCGTCGAGCAGCACGCCCAGGACGTCGGCCCCGAGCACCGACCCGAGAGCGACCCCGACGAGCGGCAGACCGGTGAGCAGGCGCGTCGTCTGCCGGGGGCCCGCGAGCGCCGCGCGGATCCCCGCCTCGACCTCCGCGTCCTGGGCGAGGGTGCGGGCGGCCGCGTCGAGGACCTGGGCCAGCGGGGCGCCGAGCACGACCGCCAGCCGGGTGGCGGCGAGCACGCCGGCGACCTGCCGCTCCAGGGCCGCGCCGCCGTCGGGCACCCCCGCCCACCGGGCACTCCTCGCGCCGCCGGCCCGGGGCGGGCCCACCAGCGCGGCGACCGCGTCGTCGAGCAGCGGTACCCCGTCGGGTGGCACCGGGATCCCGAGCGCGACCTGCCAGGCCCCGGCGGGCGACCGCCCGGCCCGGAGCTCGGCCGCCGCCGTCGCGACCGCCGGGGCGAGCACCGCGCCCGGGTCGCGCCGCGGGACGCGACGGCCTCGGGGTGCCGCGCCGCGCGGGCCCCGCACCGGACCCGCCCGCACCCGGGTGCGGGCGGCACCGGTCCCGCCGGCGAGGAGCACCGCGGCGGCGACGGGCACCCCGACCAGCACGGACCCACCCAGACCGGGGGCGGCGCGGATCACCCGGGGCCCGTGGGCGCGCGGTCGCCGGTGAGTCCCGCGCGGCGGGCGAGCGCGGGCCAGCCCGGTCCGGCACCGACCCGGCCGTCCGCCGCGACGACGAGCCCGGTCCGGACGTGCAGCCCGCCCGCGCCGTCGAGCCGGTCGACCACCCCGACCTCGGCGACCCGCCGACGGCCGCCGTCGCGCCGCAGGTGCAGCACCGCGTGGAACGCGCTGGCGGCCTGCGCGGCGACGGCGTCACGCGACAGGCCCGCGAGCGCCCCCAGGGCCGTGAGCCGCGCCGGCACGTCGGCCACCGCGTTGGCGTGCACCGTCGTGCACCCGCCGTCGTGCCCGGTGTTCAGGGCGCTCAGCACCTCCCGGACCTCGGCCCCGCGGCACTCCCCGAGGACGACGCGGTCGGGCCGCATCCGCAGGGCCTCGCGGACCAGATCGGCCAGCTCGACGGCACCGGCGCCCTCGACGTTCGCACGCCGGGCGAGCAGCCGCACGACGTGGGGGTGCTGCGGGGCGAGCTCCCCGGCCTCCTCGACGCAGACGATCCGCTCCCCCGGGTCGGCCAGGGAGAGCAGGGTCGACAGCAGCGTCGTCTTGCCGGTGCCGGTCGCGCCGGAGACGAGGAGGTTCGCGCGACCGCGGACGAGACCGCGCAGCAGCTCGTCGACGCCGGGGGCGACCGTCCCGGACCGCACGAGGTCGGCGAGCGCGAACGGCCGGTGCCGCACGACGCGCAGCGACAGCAGGGTGCAGCCGTCGGCGACCGGCGGCAGGACGGCGTGCAGCCGCGTGCCGTCGGGCAGCCGGGCGTCCACGGCGGGGCGCGCGTCGTCGAGCCGCTGCCCGCCCGCGGTCGCGAGCCGCACCGCGAGGTCGCGCACGCGCCCGGCGTCGCCGAGGTCGACGTCGGTGCGCACGAGGCGACCGGCGTGCTCGACCCAGACGTCGCGCGGTCCGTTCACCAGCACGTCCGTCACGTCGGGGTCGTCGAGCAGCGGCTGGAGCGGCCCGGCGCCCCGGATCTCGGCGTGCACGGAGGCCTCGAGCTCCGCGAGCGCGGTCCGGCCGAGGACACGGCCGGTGGCCCGCAGCGCGGCGGCGACCCGTTCCACGGTGACGGGTCCGCCCTCGTCGGCGAGGCGCCGGCGGACGTCCGCGACGAGGTCCGCGTCGGGCGGCCCGCTGCCGACGGTCATGCGCGGCGCTCCCGGGGCAGGTCGACCAGCCGAGCCGCGAGCCGCTCGACCGCCCGCAGCAGCCCGGCGGGCGCCACCGGCCCGGCGCCCCGGTCCACGGCGGCGGCGACGCTCCTCGCGCGGGGCAGCGTCGCGAGCACCGGCAGGCCGACGGACTCACCGATCTCGGTGCCCCCGAGCCCGCCCGGCGCGGGACCCCGCACGACCAGGGCGACCCGGCGCCCGTCGTCGACGAGCACATCGCGCAGCAGCCGCGCGCCCGCCGTCCCGGGGACGTCCCGCGGCGTGACCACCAGCACCGAGTCGCACGCACGGTGCAGCGCGTCCTCGACGCCCGGAGGTCCGGCCCGCGCCGCCAGCACCGCGGAGCGGTCGAGGTCGAGCACGACGGACCGGTGCGCGTCCGCGAGCGCGTCGAGCACGTCCGGGAGCACGGCGGCGGGCGGCGGGCCGGGGCGGGCGTCGTCGGTCGGCAGCACGGCGCACCGGTCCCAGCGCAGCAGCGTGCCGGCGAGCTGGTCGGGGTCGACCGCGCCGATCGCCCCGGTGAGGTCGGGCCAGCGCAGCCCGGGCTGGTCCTCGATACCGAGCGCCGTGTCCAGCGACGGCCCCGGCCCGGTGTCGACCAGCACGGTGGGACCGCGGCGGGCCAGCCGCGCGGCGAGCAGTGCCGCCACGACCGTCGCCCCCGCCCCGCCGCGCGCCCCCACGACGCCGACCAGCCCCGCCCCGCCCGACCCCGCCCCGCCCGACCTCGTCCTGCCCGACCCCGCGCCACCCACCCTGCGACCCCGCTCCGTCATCGCCGTCCTCCTCGTCGCCGCACCCGTGGGCCCCGACGCTCCCGCCCTCCGCGCCCCGGCGCCACCGACCCGCGCCCGTCCTGGGGACCACGCGCGGCCTCCCTGCCTGTGGAGGGCTCGGCGGGGCTCGATATCGTCGATCGAGGAGGATCGGGCCCATGAGCAGCAGCAGCGCCCCGACGGCGGAGCCCCACGACGCACGCGGCGGGCGCGGCCGCGCCGCCGCGTTCTTCGACCTGGACAAGACCCTGCTGTCGACCTCGGCGGCCACGGCGTTCGCCCGGCCGTTCCTGCGCGGCGGCCTGCTGACCCGGCGCGCGGTCCTGCGGTCGGCGGCGTCGCAGGTCGCCTTCGTGCTGGGCAGCGCCACCGAGGGCCGGACGGAGCGGGTCCGTGCCCGGCTGTCCGCGGCCGTGGCGGGGTGGGAGGTCGCCCGGGTGTCCGCCGTGGTCGCCGCGCACCTGCACGAGGCGGTCGACGGCGTGCTGTCGCCCCGGGCGCTCGAGCTGGTCGCGGAGCACCACGCGGCCGGGCACGACGTCGTGGTGGTGTCGGCGTCCAGCGAGGAGCTGGTCCGGCCGATCGCCGCGCTGGTGGGTGCGGACGAGGTGATCGCCAGCCGCATGGAGGTCGCGGACGGCCGGTACACCGGCGCGATCGCGTTCTACGCCTACGGCGAGGCCAAGGCGGCGGCCATGCGCGCGCTCGCCGAGCGCCGGGGCTACGACCTGGCGCGGTCGACCGCCTACACGGACTCCGCGACGGACGCGCCGATGCTCGCCGCCGTCGGCTACGGCGTCGTGGTGCACCCCGACCGCGCGCTGCGCCGGCTGGCCGAGCGCGAGGGCTGGGCGTCGGTCGAGCTGCACCGGCCCCTGGCGGTCCGGGTCCTCGCCCGGCCCGCGGGCCGGGTCGCCGTCGTGGCGCTCGCGGCGGTCGCCGTGGCGGCCGGCGCGGTCGTCGTGGCGCGCGGACGCCGCCGGTCGCCGCACGACGGCGGTCCCACGGGTCGGACAGCGGTCTCGCACCGCGGTCACGGGGGCGGCGTCCACCTGCGAGTTCGCCCGGCGCTCTTCCGCGCGCGCCCGCACCGGGGGTGTGATGGGCGGCACAACTGAACGGCACGAAGGAACCCACGCGCGATCCGTCCACGCATAGGACGCGTCGGACGGGCTCGACCCGTCCCGACGAACACCCTGCACGCCTGATACCCCTCGTGCCGTTCGGTTCGGCCACGGCGTCCGCGAGGACGCCGTCGTCGTGCCCGGACCGGTGGACCCGAGGTCAGGCGCCGCCCAGCCGCCCGGCCAGGACCGCGTCCGCGACGGCGCGCCCCTCGGCGGCCCCGGCGACCACCGCCCCGGACGCCGCGGCCACCCAGCCGGCGACCCCCTCGGGCGTCCCGGTCGCGAACCGCGCGGCAGCCGCGACGTAGGGGTGCGGCGTCGCCGTCCACGCGACCTCGGGCACCACGGCCCCGGTGGGGTCGAGCCCGCGGCCGCTGAGCAGCATCCGGGCGACCGCGCGCGCCACGAGGCCGTTCCCCGCGACGAACGGGCGCAGCGCCAGCACCTCGCCGTGCACGACCGCGGCGACGACCAGCGCCGGCACCCGCGTCGCCGCGACGGTGCGGGTCAGCAGGGCCAGCCGGTCCGCGACCTCCGCGCCCGACGGGGCCGACCCGAGGCCACCGAGGTCCCGCGGGTCGACGCCCGCGCCGCGCACCCGGCCCAGGTCGGCGTCGGGCAGCCACCCCGCGCCGGCGGCGGTGTGCAGCCGCGCCAGCACCTGGCCGAGCGGCGGCACCACCGGCTCCGCCCGGCCGCCGAGGTCCGGACGCCAGCCGGCCGCGAGCACGGTGGCCCGCAGCGACCCCGCGGCCACCCGCGCCGCACCGTCCGTCCCGGGCGCCTCCCCCGTCGCGACCCCGCGCAGCGCGTCCAGCGGGACCCGGGCGCCGTCGACCGCGGCGCTGGCCCGGGCGGCCCGCAGGTCGGCCTCCGCGCGCACCTCCCGCCACCGGCGGCGGAACGCCTCGTGCCAGCGCAGCTCCTCGCACGCGGTCCGCGCCCGGTCGACGGCCTCGCGCACGCCGGGGAGGTCGAGCAGCGGGGCGAGCGGGTCGTCCGCCGCGGGGGCGCGTCGCGGGGGCAGGGGCAGCACGCGCGCCACCCTACGAGGTGTCCGCGGCGGCCCCGGCCCTCGCGACGAGCCGACGGGAGCCACCAGGCGTGGGCGTCGGAGCGTGATCCGGGCCACACTGACCCCATGCCCTCGACGCCGAGCGTGTCCTCGTCCATCACCGCCCGCCTGCACGTCCAGGCCCGCCCGACCGCCGTGTCGGAGCTGACCTCGGCGATCGAGCAGACCGGCGGCATCGTCACCGCGCTCGACGTCACGGCGTCGGGCCACGAGCGCCTCACGGTCGACGTGACGTGCGCGACCAGCGGCGAGGAGCACGCCGCGCAGATCACCGCCGCGCTGCGTGAGCTGCCCGGGGTGGACGTCGAGCGCGTCAGCGACCGGACGTTCCTCATGCACCTCGGCGGCAAGCTGTCGATCGAGTCGAAGGTGCCGCTGCGCAACCGCGACGACCTGTCGATGGCCTACACGCCGGGCGTCGCGCGGGTCTGCGAGGCGATCGCCGCGCGGCCCGACGACGCCCGCCGCCTGACGATCAAGCGCAACACGATCGCCGTGGTCACGGACGGCACCGCCGTGCTCGGGCTGGGGAACATCGGCCCGCTCGCCGCGCTGCCGGTCATGGAGGGCAAGGCCGCGCTGTTCAAGCGGTTCGCGGGCATCGACGCGTTCCCGCTCGCGCTCGACACCACGGACGTCGACGAGATCGTCGAGACGGTCGTGCGGGTCGCGCCGGTGTTCGCGGGGATCAACCTCGAGGACATCTCGGCGCCGCGGTGCTTCGAGGTCGAGCGCCGGCTGCGCGAGCGGCTCGACATCCCCGTGTTCCACGACGACCAGCACGGGACCGCGATCGTCGTCACCGCCGCGCTGACCAACGCGCTGAAGGTCGTGCACAAGCGGATCGAGGACGTGCGGGTCGTGCTGTCCGGCGCGGGCGCGGCGGGGACGGCGGTGCTCAAGCTGCTGCTCTCGGCCGGGGTGCGGGACGTGGTGGTCGCCGACGTCGACGGGATCGTGCACCCGGGGCGGGCGCTGGCCTCCCCGGAGCTGCGCTGGATCGCCGAGCGGACCAACCCCCGCGGCGTGACCGGCGAGCTGCGCGGCGCCCTGGCCGGCGCCGACGTGTTCATCGGGGTGTCCGCCCCGAACATCCTCACCGGCGACGACCTCGCGACGATGGCCCCGGACTCCGTGGTGTTCGCCCTGGCGAACCCGCGCCCGGAGGTCGACCCCGTCGTCGCGGCGCAGCACGCGGCCGTCGTGGGCACGGGCCGCAGCGACGTGGCGAACCAGATCAACAACGTGCTCGCGTTCCCGGGCGTGTTCCGCGGTCTGCTCGACGCGCGGTCGCACGTCATCACCGACGACATGCTGCTCGCCGCGGCGCGCGCCCTGGCGTCCGTGGTCACCGACGACGAGCTGAACCCGGCGTACATCATCCCCAGCGTGTTCCACCCGGACGTCGCCTCGACGGTGGCCGCCGCCGTCGCGCACGTGGCGAGCGGCGGCGAGGTCCGCCCCGAGACCGGCGCGGTCGCGCTGGTGCCCGCCCCGCGGACCTGACGGCACCACCCGCGCCGGCGGCCCCCGGGGTCGCGACCGGCCCGCGCCGTAGGATCGACCGGTGCAGTGCCACCACTTCGACGCCGCCCGGTGCGGGTCCTGCACCCTCATCGAGCAGCCGTACGCCGACCAGCTCGCCGCCAAGCAGCAGCGGTGCGCGGAGCTGCTCGCGCCCGTGGGGCCGGTGGACTGGCGGGCACCGGTCGCGAGCGCCGAGAGCGGGTTCCGCAACAAGGCGAAGCTCGCCGTCGGCGGCACGGTGGACGCGCCGACGCTCGGGATCCTCGACCCCGGCGGCGCGGGCGTCGACCTGCGGGACTGCGGCCTGTACCCGGCGACGCTCCAGGCGGCGCTGCCGGTCGTCGCCGCGTTCGTGTCGCTCGCCCGACTGGTCCCCTACGACGTCCCGACCCGCCGCGGCGAGCTGAAGTACGTCCTGGTCACCGAGTCGCCGGACGGCGAGCTGATGGTGCGGTTCGTGCTGCGGTCCACGGAGGCCCTGCCCCGGCTGCGCAAGCACCTGCCGTGGCTGCTGGGGGCGCTGCCGCGCGCGGTGGTCGTGTCGGCGAACCTGCTCCCGGAGCACAAGGCGGTGCTGGAGGGCGAGCAGGAGGTCGTGCTCACCGAGCGCGCGACGCTGCGGATGCGGGTCAACGACATCGACCTGCACCTGCGCCCGCAGAGCTTCTTCCAGACGAACACCGCGGTCGCCGCCGCGCTCTACCGGATCGGCCGGGAGC
Organism: Cellulomonas sp. NPDC058312; assembly: GCF_042880135.1. Classification (NCBI taxonomy): domain Bacteria; kingdom Bacillati; phylum Actinomycetota; class Actinomycetes; order Micrococcales; family Cellulomonadaceae; genus Cellulomonas; species Cellulomonas sp. NPDC058312. Next base: position 337,492 of record NZ_JBHVZE010000004.1, read on the forward strand.
TGGTCGACGCCTCCGCGCCCCGCACGGTGTGGGACCTGTACTGCGGCGTGGGCGGGTTCGCGCTGCACGTCGCGGGCCCGGGCCGGGAGGTCGTCGGGATCGAGACCAGCACCGAGGCGGTCGCCAGCGCCGAGCAGAGCCGCGACGACCTCGGCCTGGCCGGGGTGCGGTTCGCGGCGGGCGACGCGACCGCGTTCGCGCTGGCCGCGGCCGCCCCCCCGGACCTGGTGATCGTGAACCCGCCGCGCCGGGGCATCGGTCCGGCGCTGGCCGGGTGGCTCGAGGCGTCGGGGGTGCGCGACGTCGTCTACTCGAGCTGCAACGCGGCGTCCCTGGCGCGCGACCTCGCGGCGATGCCGTCGCTGCGCCCGACCCAGGGGCGCGTGCTCGACATGTTCCCGCAGACGGGCCACTACGAGGCGGTCGTCGCCCTCACCCGCGCCTGACCGGGGCGCGGTCTTTCGTCCCACGTGCGGGGCGCACGCCGACGGCAGGCTGGACCCCATGCTGACCGTCGGCGAGGCCCTCGAGTACCAGACGCACGCGGCGCGGACCAAGTCCGACCTGGCCCGCCGACCCGGCGTCTACCTGGTGAACACCATGCTCGCCGGCCTGTACATCGGCCTCGGCGTCGTCATCATGGCGACCGCCGGCGGACCGCTCGCCGACGCGGGCTCGGGCTTCACCCCCCTGGTCCAGGGCCTGGTGTTCGGCGTCGCGCTGACCATCGTGGTCGTGGCCGGCGGCGAGCTCGCGACCTCCGCGATGATGGTCTTCACCCAGGGCGCGATGCGCGGCGCGATCTCGTGGGGCCGCGCCGGCGCGACGCTCCTCGCGTGCCTGGCGGGCAACCTGCTCGGCGCGATCCTGCTGGCCGCGGTCCTGCGGCTGTCGGGGGCGTTCGGTCCCGACACCCCGGCCGGCCGGATGATCGCCTCGATGATCGAGCACAAGGCCGCCGAGACCGGCACCGAGCTGTTCTTCCGCGGCGTGATGTGCAACCTCATGGTGTGCCTCGCCATCTGGTGCGCCGGGCGGCTGCAGACCGAGATCGCGAAGATCGTCGTCATCTTCGCCTGCGTGATGGTCTTCATCACCTCCGGGTTCGACCACGTGGTGGCGAACATGACGACGTTCTCGCTCGGCCTGATGAGCGGGATGCCGGACGCGACGGTGGTCGAGTTCGCCCGGAACGTGCTGTTCGTCGGGCTGGGCAACCTCGTCGGCGGCGGCCTGCTCGTCGGCGCGGCGAACGCCGTCGCCGCCGCACCGGCGCGCGCGACGACCGACCCGCAGCCCACCCCGGCCGAGCCCGCCGTCGCGGCTCCCTCCGCCCTCGCCGACGCGGTCCCCACCCCGCGCTGACCCGCTCTCCCTGCGCCGACCCGGCGTGGTGGGCTCCGCGCGAGAACCCCGCGGGATCGGGCATTCCGGGCGCGCCACACGGCGGACCGGGCACGCGCGCTCTACGGTCGTACCGAGCACGGACGTGACCTGACCGGTGACGTCGCAGAGACCGGACCCGCCTCGCGGGGCGGGCGCGGGCGACGCCGGCGCTGCCGCCGTGCGGGCGCCGGACGGCACGAGGGAGAACGCCATGAGCAGCACGCCGGACCGCGAGCACCAGGACGACGCCGCCCCGGCGACGGGCGCCACCGACGCGGGCACCGGGGCGGGCACCGGGTCCGAGGCGACGACCCGCCCGGGCCCCGCACCGACCTCGACCGACGCCGCGGACGCGGCCGGCACGCCGCGGGCCACGGCCGCGCCGTCCTCCGTCGCCACGCCCGATGCCGCAGACGGCCCCGTCACCACGGACCCGCGCCCCACCCCGGCGACCCCGTCCCGCGGCACGAGCGCGCACCGCGCCTCCCGCCCGGCGCCGGTGCCTCCCGCACCCGAGGACCCCGCGCCCCCGGTCCTGCCGGCCACCACCGCGTCGACGACCGCCGTCGTGTCGGACGGCTCGGGCGCCCCGACGGCCCCTCTGCCCGCCGCGACCGGCACGCCCCCGGCGGCGCCCACCGCGAGCCCGGCGACCCCGACGGCACCCGTCCCGCCGGCGGAGGCGGTGCGCCGCACGAGCTTCCGCGGCGCCGAGGCCCGCGCCGCCGCCGTGCTGGTCACCGGGACCCCGGCCGCCCCGCACGGTGACGACGACCCGCTCGCCCCGGCCCCCGGCACCGACACGCTCGACACCGCCGCGCTGCCCGGCACCGGCCCGTCCGACGCGTCGGTCCCCTACGGCGACCCGTCGGCCCCGGCGACGCCGCGCGAGCCGCTGCCCGCCGTGCCGGCCGGTGCCGCCGTGCCGCCCGGCGCCGCACGCCACGAGGCCCCCGAGACCCGGTCCCGCCGGGACGCCGTCGTCGAGACGCCCGCGCGCCGACCCGGTGGCGGCGTGGGCCGGCACCTCGCCGGCGTGCTGGCGGGGCTGCTGGTCGGGGCGGTCGGGGTCTGGACCGTGGTGTTCGGTCAGTCCCGGGTGCTGGCCGCGCAGGCGCCGGGCTGGGACGCGTCCTACGACGTGGTCGGCGTGCTGCTGGTGACCGCGGGCGTGCTGGTGCTCGCCGTCGTGCTCGGGCTCGGGCTGTGGTCGCCGGCGGTGCCCCTGACCGCGGGGCTGGTGGCCTCGGTCGTCGGCGTGGTGCTGCTGTACGTCCCGGCCACGACGCACGTGGACGTCGTCCGCTGGTTCGCCACCGACGCCACCCGGGGGTCCGTCGTGCGCGCGACCGTGACGGCGACGTCGGGCACGGTGTTCGTGGTCGGTGCGCTGCTGCTGGTGGCGGGCCTGGTGCTGGCGGTGGCGCGCCGCCGGTGGCTGCCCCGCGTCTGACCGCGGGGCACCGCGCCCCACCTCCGCGTTCGCCGGGCACGGGACGAAAGTCCTACTAGAGTGCGGTGGCAGACGCGGGCCCCTCCCGCGCCGGATCGCACCGACGTCGTTGCGCTGGAGGACACGTGGGCCTCGACCTCTCCACCCCCCGTCCCGCCGAGCCCGGGGACGGCCCGCCGTCGTCCGCGACGCCGGGGCTCGAGAACCTCCTCACCGAGGACCGCCGGTTCCCGCCCGACCCGGCCTTCGCGGCCCAGGCGAACGCGCACGCCGAGCTGTACGCGTGGGCCAACGCCTCCCCGCTGGAGTTCTGGGCCGAGCAGGCCCGGTCGCTGCTGGACTGGTCGGACCCGTTCCACGAGGTCCTCGACTGGTCCGGCGCACCGGTCGCCCGCTGGTTCGCCGACGGCCGCCTGAACGCCGCGTACAACGCCGTCGACCGGCACGTCGAGGCCGGGCACGGGGACCGCGTCGCCCTGCACTTCGAGGGCGAGCCCGGCGACACCCGCACGCTGACCTACGCCGACCTGCAGCGCGAGGTCTCCCGGGCGGCCAACGCCCTGACCGCGCTCGGCGTCCGCACCGGCGACCGGGTGGCGATCTACCTGCCGCTGATCCCCGAGGCCGTCGTCGCGATGCTCGCCTGCGCCCGGATCGGCGCGCCGCACTCCGTGGTGTTCGGCGGGTTCTCCGCCGAGGCGCTGCACACCCGGATCCTCGACGCCGAGGCCGCGGTCGTCATCACCGCGGACGGCGGCTACCGGCGCGGTGCCGCCAGCGCGCTCAAGCCCACCGTCGACGAGGCGCTGGCCAAGGGGTCCGGCGACCTCGTCCGGCACGTCCTGGTGGTGCGCCGGACCGGGCAGGACGTCGCCTGGACCGAGGGCCGCGACGTCTGGTGGCACGACGCCGTCGACGGCGCGAGCGACCAGCACGAGCCCGTGGCCGTCGAGGCGGAGCACCCGCTGTTCATCCTCTACACCTCCGGCACGACCGGGAAGCCGAAGGGCATCTTCCACACCACGGGCGGGTACCTGACCCAGGCCGCGTGGACGCACCTCAACGTCTTCGACCTCAAGCCGGAGACCGACGTCTACTGGTGCACCGCGGACGTCGGCTGGGTCACCGGGCACACGTACGTCGTCTACGGGCCGCTGGTGAACGGCGCGACCCAGGTGATCTACGAGGGCACCCCCGACACCCCGCACCGCGGTCGCTGGTGGGAGATCGTGCAGAAGTACGGCGTCTCGATCCTGTACACCGCCCCGACCGCGATCCGGACCTGCATGAAGTGGGGCGAGGACGTGCCCGCCGGGTTCGACCTGAGCAGCCTGCGGGTGCTCGGCTCCGTCGGCGAGCCCATCAACCCCGAGGCGTGGACCTGGTACCGCCGGGTCATCGGCGGCGACCGGACCCCGGTGGTCGACACCTGGTGGCAGACCGAGACGGGCGCGATCATGATCAGCCCGCTCCCCGGCGTCACCGTCGCGAAGCCGGGCTCGGCGCAGACCCCGCTGCCGGGGATCGCCGCGGAGGTGGTCGACGACGAGGCGCACCCCGTCCCGCCCGGCGGCGGCGGGTACCTGGTGCTCACGGAGCCGTGGCCGGCGATGCTGCGCGGCATCTGGGGCGACGAGCAGCGGTTCCGGGACACGTACTGGTCGCGGTTCCGGGACATCTACTTCGCGGGCGACGGCGCCAAGAAGGACGACGACGGCGACATCTGGCTGCTCGGCCGGGTCGACGACGTGATGAACGTGTCCGGGCACCGGCTGTCGACGACCGAGATCGAGTCGGCCCTGGTGTCGCACCCGTCGGTCGCGGAGGCCGCGGTGGTCGGCGCCCGCGACGACACGACCGGTCAGGCGGTCGTCGCGTTCGTCATCCTGCGCGGGGACGCGGTGGCGGGCACCGCCGAGGAGGTCGCCACCGAGCTGCGCGCGCACGTCGCCCGGCAGATCGGCCCGATCGCCAAGCCCCGCACCATCCTGGTGGTCCCGGAGCTGCCCAAGACCCGGTCCGGGAAGATCATGCGCCGCCTGCTGCGGGACGTCGCCGAGCACCGGCAGGTCGGCGACGCGACGACCCTGGCCGACTCCTCGGTGATGGACCTCATCGAGAAGGGCCTGGCGACCCCGAGCCCGTGACCCCTCCACCCGCGACCCCGCGGGTGCGGGCGGGGCAGCGGGTGGGGTGGGTCAGCGGGTGGGGTGGGTGAGGGTGCCCGTGCGGGCGACCTCGCCGAGCCAGTGGGCGCTGGGCTTCGGGGTGCGCGCGAACGTCTCCTTGTCCCACGCGATCAGGCCGAACGTGGGCTCGTACGACCCCCACTCGTAGTTGTCGAGCGCGGACCAGTGCAGGTAGCCGCGCACGTCGATGCCGTCGGCCATCGCGTCGTGCAGCCCGACCAGCGCGTCGTGGGTGTAGTCGATGCGGCGCGCGTCGTCCTGGGTGGCCATGCCGTTCTCGGTGACGACGACCGGCACCCCGCCGGTGCGCTCCCAGGCGTTGCGGACGCCGATGCCGAGCGCCGCCGGGAAGTACTCCCAGCCGATCAGGGTCTTCTCGACGTCGTCCGCGACCGGCACCGGGTTGCCCTCGGTGTCGATGAACGTCCGCAGGTACGCCTGCACGCCGATCCAGTCGTCGCCCGCGGCGGCGTCCAGGAAGATGTCCTCGCGGGGGTACCCGTAGGCCTTCGTGGCCTCCTCGGCGCCGGGCATCGCGTGGTAGGCCTGCGTGGCGACGGACCAGCCGGATCGCACCTGGCCGAGCTGGCTCAACACCTCGCGGGACCGGCGGTGGCCCTCGATCAGCGCGTCGGTGATCTGCGGGTCCGGGGCCGGCAGCCGGGAGGCGGTCATCTCGGTGCCCTCCTCGCCGCGGGTCATCGCGACCATGTTGGGCTCGTTGATGGTGCACACCCACTCGACGTCGTCGCCGAGCACGGGCAGCACGGCCTCGGTGTACCGGGCGAACAGGTCCGCGGCCTCGGGGTGGCGCCAGCCGCCGAGCCGGGCGAACCAGCGCGGGTGCGTGAAGTGGTGCAGCGTCACCGACGGCGTCAGGCCGTGCTCGTGGCAGGTGTCGACCATCCGCCGGTAGTGCGCGAGCTCGGCGCGGGACACGAAGCCGCGCTCGGGCTCGATGCGGGCCCACTCGACGCTGAACCGGTAGGTGTTCATGCCGAGGTCGGCGAGCAGCGCGATGTCCTCGGGGTAGCGGTGGTAGCTGTCGGCGGCGTCGCCGCTGGGCTCGCGCAGGTCGGTGCCGGGGGCGTGCTCGCGCGCCCACCAGTCCGAGTTCACGTTGTTGCCCTCGATCTGGTGGGCGGCGGTCGCGGCACCCCAGAGGAAGCCCTCGGGGAAGCGTCGGGTGGTCATGCGGGGGTCCTCTCGGTCGGGGGTCGGGGAGGTGGTCCGGTCAGGACCCGGGCGGCGTGACGACGTCGAGCACGTCCGCGTCGCCGAGGTCCGCGAGCGCCAGCACGGCGCCCCCGGCCCGGTAGCGGCGTGGTGCGGGGGTCGACGGCACCGCCGCCCCTTCGGCACGGACCTGGACGCCGGTGGCGGCGGGGTCGACGCGGTACCGCACGCGGCGGGTCCGCCCGCCCACGACGAGGTCGACCTCCAGGCCGTCGTCGGACGGCGCGAGCGCCGGGTCGACGACCAGCACGTGCGCGCGCTCCTCGAGGCCGAGCAGCCCGTGCAGCACCTGCCGGATGAAGATGCCCGGGCCGGACGAGTACACGCGCCAGCCGTCGGCGGTCGGGACCTGGCCGGTGCGCAGGCCCTCGAACCCGGCGGCGGCGGTGTACCGGTCGGGGAACGTCGCGTCGGACGACGACGTGTAGCAGGTGCGCTGGCGGGGCAGGGCGCTGGGCACCCGGTCGCGCATCCCGATCGGGGACAGGCGCAGCAGCTCCTCGCCGACGGCGGCGCGGCCGAGCCCGGCGAGCGCCTCGACCCAGCGCACGTGCGCGTGCACGTACATCAGGCCGACCTCGCGCCCGAAGAACGCGGCCTGCTCGGCGCGCAGGAACGACTCGACCTCCCCGTCGGCGAACCGCGCGGGCCGGTCGACGAGGCGCACGCCGTCGGGGAAGTGCAGGTGCCGGCGGACGAGCTGCTCGTGGCGGGCGGCCTGCTCGTCGTCGAACAGCCCGGCGATGATCGGCCGGGTCATCGCGATCAGCCGGTAGGTGAGCCCGGTGGACCCGTCGCGCGGGTGGATCAGCGGCTGCACCTCCCCGTCGTCGACCGTCGCGAACCCGGCGGCGACCCCGTCGGGGATCAGCAGCCGGCGGACGTCCGCGACCAGCGCGTCGGCCATCGCGACCAGGCGGGCGGACAGGTCGGCGTCGGCGGTCGCGAGCTCGTCGCCGAGCAGCGTCAGCGCCTGGAACGTCAGGGCGGACGTCCACGTGGAGGTCATCCGCTCGCGCATCTCGGGCCGGGCGGGCTGGAGGGTGTCGTCCCAGTCGCCCTCGCCGTACGCGGGCAGCGCGGTGCCGGGGACCTGGTGGCTGCGCAGGTGGGCGAGCGCCGCCTCGACGTGCTCCCGGACGGTGGCCGGGGCGCCGTCGCGGAACGGCACGACCGCGTCGAGCACCCCGACGTCGCCGGAGGCCCGCAGGTACTGGCCGAGCGCGAACAGCGGCCACACGACGACGTCGCCGTGGGCGTGGTCCTGGAGCACCTCGGCGTAGTCGTCGAACATGAACCACTGCGGGAACGTGCCGTCGACGGCCTGCACGGCGAGCACCCGCAGCAGCACGTCGCGGACGGTGTCGCGCCGCCCCGCGGCGAGCAGCAGCTCCAGCGGACCCTGGCAGACGTCGCGCGTCCCCCACGCGGCACCGGAGTACTGCTCGAGGCCGTGCGGGACCAGGAAGTGCACCCGGGCGTCGTGCGCCCACCAGGGCAGCAGCGTCTCGAGCTCGGCGAACCGGGACCCGGCACCGACGCGCAGGCCGCGGGTCAGCGCGTCGAGGGTGCGGCGGTGCTGCGCGGCGTGCTCGGCGGCGTCCAGCCCGTCGCGCAGCCCGGCGGCGGCGAGCGGCGCGGCCTCGGCGCCGTCGGCGAGGTCGGCGGTCACGGCCAGCGCGAGGTGGCGCCCGGTCGCGCGGACGGTGACCACGGTGGTGCCGCGGTCCTCGTCGTCCGCGAACAGCGCGCCGTCGCCCGCGACCACGGCGGGGCCGGCGGCACCGCGCGCCTGCGCGGCGAGCACGTAGGTGAGGGCGGCGTGGTGCGCGGCGACGTCGGTGCCGGGGTCCGCGCGGAAGGCGAGCCCGCCGTCGACGTCCTGCACGTGCCACGCGCCCGCGCCGAGGTCGACGTCCGTCGTGACCAGGAGGTCGACGTCGTGGGACGCGGTGACCTCGGTGAGCAGCAGCGCCCGGTCGGCGGCGGCCGTCGTGCGGACCTGCACCTCCAGGTCGCCGAGCCGGTACAGCCAGCGCGCCTCGCCGACGTCCAGCACGAACGCCGACGGCTGCCCGAGCAGCCCCCACCGGGCGTCGCCGTCGCGGCGGACCAGCATCCGGACCCCGTTCGAGCGGAGCAGGTTGAGGTGGTTGCGGTGCACGCCGGCGAACCGGTCGAACGAGGTGTTGCCGAGCACCGTGTGCGAGCCGACCACCCCGTGCGCGAACACCGTGGTCGACAGCGTGGGCCGGTCGGGCGACAGCGCGTCGCCGCTGAGCAGCACGTGCCCGTGGGGGCGGTCGAGCAGCTGGTCCTTGTCGCCGCGGACCACGTGCCGACCGTCGGTGCCGAAGAACGACAGCAGGCGGCCGCCGGCGTCGTGCTCGGGGAACCGGACCGCGTCGGCCAGCGCCGCCAGGTCGGCCTCGGGCAGCGGGTCCCCGGTGACCAGCGGGGCGGTCGCGAGCAGCGAGCGCTCGTCCCGGCCCGGGGCCGCCGGCTCGGACGCCCCGGCCGCGGTCGCCGCCAGCGCGACCAGGCGGTCCGCGAGCGCCGGCAGGTCGGTCAGCGCCGCGGTCATCTCCCCGCGGCGGTCCGGCCAGAACCGCGCGAGGGCGTGCAGCGTCCACGGCTCGGCGAGGTCGGTCGGCCGGGACAGCAGCCCGGCCGTGGCCATCTCGTGCTGGCGCACCCGGTCGGGCCAGGGCTCGCCGGTCGCGAACGCGGGGACGCCGCCGGACCGGACCCGCGGGGTGAGCAGGTCGAACGCGTCCGTGCCCGCCGAGCGCGCGCCCTCGGCCAGCGCCGTCGCCACCAGCGGCAGCGCGGGGGCCGTCGTCATCGTCTGGCGGGACAGCACGACCCGGCCGAACCGGGGGTCGGTCTCCAGCCGGTGCGCGACGTACTGGCTGACGTACGGCTCGGACGACTGCGCGGCGGCCTCCGGGGACAGCGCCAGGTCCTGCAGCACCGCGACGTCGTAGACGGCCCCCGCCGGGACGTCGACCGGCCGCAGGTCGACCCGCCACACCCAGGCGCTCTGCTCCGGGTCGAGCACCAGGTGCACGGTCCACCGCGCCCCCAGCCCCGCACCGTCCCACCGGGCCCAGCCGGCGCCGATCGCGTGCGCGGCGGTCGACCGCGCGCCGGTCAGCGGCACGGTGGTGGTCCCGGCCGCGGTGGTGCGGCGCAGGTGCAGCCCACCCGTGGCCGCGTCGTGCGGCCCGGGGACGTACTGGTTCACCAGCAGGCCGCCCGCGGCCCGGATCGCGCGCACGTCCCCGGCGGGGGTGAGCTCGACCTCCAGGCCGGTCGGGGTGCGCAGCGCGGCGACGCGCTCGGGCAGGCGGCGGGGGCGGGTGGTGGTGCGGGGCATGGCGGAGTCACCTCGGTGGTGCGAGCGGGGTGCGGGCAGGGCGGGAGCGGCGGGCCCGGCTACTTCAGGCCGGCGGTCGCGACGCCCTGGATGAAGTACCGCTGCAGCGCGACGAACAGCAGCAGGATCGGCGTGATGATGAGCACCGCACCGGCGAGCAGCAGCCCGTAGTCGGTGGCCTGCTGGCCGGTCGAGTACAGCGACAGCGCGACCGGCAGCGTGTACATGTCCTGGCTCTGCGCGGCGACGAGCGGCCACAGGAAGTTGTTCCACGAGCCGAGGAACGTGAGGATGCCGAGCGTCGCGAGCGGCGGCCCGCACAGCGGCATGACGATCCGGGCGAACACCCGCAGCTCGCCGGCGCCGTCGATGCGCGCGGCCTCCATCAGCGGCTCCGGGATGCCCAGCATGAACTGGCGCATCAGGAACACCCCGATGGGCTGGGTGAGGAACGGCAGGATCAGCGCCGGGTAGGTGTTCAGCAGCCCCAGCGACGTGACCTGCACGAACAGCGGCACGAACGTCACGACGCCCGGGACCATCAGCATCACCATGACGAGCGTGAACAGCAGCTTCTTGCCCGGGAACTCCATCTTGGCCAGCGCGTAGCCGACCATCGAGCAGAACACCAGGTTGCCGAGCACCGTCACCACGGCGACGACCACCGAGTTGGTGAAGAACTGCGTGAAGTTCAGGTCCGTGAACCAGCGGGCGAAGTTGTCCCCCGTCGGGTTCTCGGGCCAGATCGTCGGCGGCTTGATGAGGATCTCGCGCTGCGTCTTGACGGAGCCGAGCACCATCCAGACGAACGGCAGCAGCCAGACGGCGACGCCGACGGTGAGCACGGTGTAGGTCAGCGCGCGGCCGGTCGTGAACCGGCGGCGACGGCGCTGCGGGGCCGGCTGCGCGAGCCGGTCGACGGCCGGGTTCGGGGCCGCGGGGGTGGCGAGTGCCATGTGCCTCAGTCCTTCGAGCGCAGCAGCCGGAACTGCAGCAGGCTCAGGAGCGCGATGGCCAGGAACAGCACGTAGGACGCCGCGGAGGCGAAGCCGTACTTGCCGAAGCCGAACTGCTCGAACGTGTAGAAGGCCGTGGACAGCGTGGAGTCGAGGGGCCCGCCCTGGGTCATGACGAACGCCTCCTCGAAGAACTGGAGGTAGCCGACCGAGATCAGCACGGCGCCGAGCAGCAGGGTCGGGCGCAGCAGCGGCAGCGTGACGCTGACGAACCGGCGCCACGGGCTCGCGCCGTCCATGACGGCGGCCTCCTGCACCTCGGTGGGCACGGCCTGCAGGCCGGCCAGGAAGATGACCATGAGCGTGCCGACGTTGCGCCAGACGGCCATCATCATCAGCGACGGCAGCGCCCAGGTGGTCGAGTTCAGCCAGTTGGGCCCGTCGATGCCGACCCAGCCGAGCGCGGTGTTGAGCAGGCCGTCGGGCTGCAGGATGTACCGCCACACGACGGACACGGCGACGATGCTGGTCACCACGGGGGCGTAGAACCCGACGCGGAACGCCGACCGGAACCGGCTGACGCCCGAGTTGAGCGCGACGGCCAGCGCCAGGGCGATGGCCATCGTGACGGGGATGCCCACGATCACGAACGTGCCGGTGACGGTGAGGGACTTGAGGAACCGCGCGTCCCCGAACAGGTCGAGGTACTGCTGCAGGCCCACGAAGTTCACGGCGAACGGGGTCCGCACGTCGCGCGAGGTGAAGTCGGTGAACGACATCGCGAACGACGACACCAGCGGGACCAGCATGAAGAACCCGAACACCAGGACGAACGGTGCGGCGAACAGCCAGGCGACGTACCCCTGGCGGCGGCGCCGGGCGGCGGCCGGGCCACGCGAGGCCCGGGCCGTGCGGCCGGGGCTGGTGGCCCCGGCCGCACGGGTGGCTGTGGTCGACATGGAGGTCAGCCCATGCCGATCGACGTCGCCTGCTGCTGGAGCTCGGCGAGCGCCTTCGCGGGGTCCTCGCCGCTGACGGTCATCCGCTCGAGCACGGAGTCCGCGGCCGCGTTCACCTGCACCCAGGTCGTGGTGACCGGCGGGGCGACGGTGTCCTCGAGCTGCTCGCCGAAGACGGTCAGCTTGGCGTCCTCGGCCAGCGTCGGGTCGTCCCACGCGGCCTGCTGCGACGGCAGGTCGCCGGTCGCGTCGTACCAGGAGACCTGGGTCTCGGCCTGCGTCAGCCAGTCGACCAGCTTCCACGCGGCGTCCGCGTTGTCCGAGTCCTTGAAGACGACGAGGTTCGAGCCGCCCGCGAAGGACGTCGACGACTCGCCGGCGGGGATCCGCGCGGTGGCGTACAGGTCGCCGAACTCCTCGCCGCCGAGCTGCTCGAGCGCGCCCATCATGAACGGGCCGTCGATCAGCATGGGGGTGGTGCCGGCGACGAACTCGGCCTCCTGGGCACCGGGCGTCCGGTCGGCCTGGGCGTCCGCGACCCCGTCGGAGAAGAACGACGTGTAGTACTCGTAGGACTCGACCATCTCGGGGGTGTCGAGCGTCCACTCGGTGGCGTCGTCGTTCGTCAGGCTGGCGCCGTTGGACCACGCGGCCCACAGCGAGCCCTGGAACGAGTCGTTGCCGGCGGACTGCAGGCGGATGCCGTAGTCGGTGCCCGCCTTCTCCTGGATGTCGGCGGCCATCTGCTTGAGGTCGGCCTGCGTGGCCGGCGGCTCGGTCCAGCCGGCCTGCTCGGCGAGGTCGGTGCGGTAGTAGAGCACGCGGGTGTCCACGTACCAGGGCACGCCGACCGCGGTGCCGTCGAGCTCGGTGGTCGCGAGCGGGCCCTCGAAGAAGTCGCTGGTGTCGATGCCGTCGGGCACCGGCGCGAACGCGTCGCCGAACTCGGCCATCCAGGTGGAGCCCATCATCGCGAGGTCCGGCGTGGTGCCGGCGGCGATGGCGGTCTGGAACTTGTCGCGGGCCGCGTCCCAGGGGATCGGGACGACGTCGATGTTCACGTCGGGGTTGGCCGCGACGAACTCGTCGACGAAGTCGGGCAGGGCCTCGCCCTCGGCACCCATGGCCCACACGGTCAGGTCGCCGGTGGCCTCCCCCGCGGACAGGGTGGACGCGTCGGTGCTCCCCGACGAGCCGGTGTCGTCGGAGCGGCCGCAGGCGGTGAGTGCGGTCAGGGCGAGCGCGGTCACCAGGGCGACGCGCGCAGCGGGACGGATCATGGTTCGTTCCTCCTCGAACGGACGAGCAGCGGCGGCTGACCGGCGCCACGGAGCGCCGCGCAGTCATTCTATGCGCTTAGATCGTGTGTGATGTTAAGCGCATAGACGCCGGTGCGCAACCGCTGGCGCCGACGACGCGCCGCCGCGCTCGACCCCCTACGATCGAACGCGCCCGCACCGGAGGTGAGCAGTGCCCCGTCGTCCCACCGTCTACGACGTCGCCGAGCGCGCCGGCGTGTCCATCGCGACGGTGTCGTTCACGTTCCGCCAGCCCGAGCGGGTGCGCGAGGCGACCCGCGCCGCCGTGCTCGTCGCCGCCCGCGACCTCGGCTACGTCCCCAGCGCCAGCGCCCGCGGGCTCGCCCACGGGCGCACCGGCGCGCTCGGCCTCTACTCGTTCGACCTGCTGCTCGCCGCACCCCAGCGCGGGTCCGACGCGGCGACCGCCCCCGCCGACCCGGCAGCCCCCGCGGACCCGGCCGACGACGACGTCGACCCCCGCGCCTTCCCGCTCTACGTGGACGAGGTGCAGCGCGGGTTCGAGATCGAGTGCTGGCAGCGCGGCCAGGCCCTGCTGCTCAGCAGCGGCACCGGCTCCGGCGCCTCGGTCACCGACGTCGCCGGCCGGGTCGACGGCCTCGCGCTGTTCCCCGGACCCACCCACGTCGAGACCCTCGAGCAGGTCGCCCGCCGCATCCCCGTGGTCGCGTTCAGCATGCCGCCGGTCGCCGACGGGCTGCACCACGTCACCGTCGACAACCGCGCCGGCATGCGCGAGCTCGTCGAGCACCTCGCGCGCGACCACGACGTCCGCGACCTCGGGTTCGTCGGCCGGCTCACCACCCCCGACTACGCCGAGCGGTTCGCCGGGTTCCAGGACGCCCTCGGCGCGCTGGGGCTGCCCGTCCCCGCCGACCCCCTCGACCCGACCGACCTCGCCGAGCCGGGCCGGTTCTCCGTGCTCGCGGACCTGGTCGCCACCGACCGGCTCCCCCGCGCCCTCGTCTGCGCCAGCGACCAGCTCGCCCTCGCGGTCCTCGACCTGCTGACCGCCCGCGGGGTCCCCGTGCCCGAGCGCGTCGCGGTCACCGGGTTCGACGGCATCCTCGCCGGCCGCCTCGCGACCCCGACGCTCACCACCGTCCGGCAGCCGATGGCCGCGATGGGCCGCCTCGCGGTCCAGGTCCTCGTCCGCCACGCCGGCGCCCCGGCCAGCCCCCCCGAGTCCCACCGCCTCGACGTCCGCGTGGTCCGCCGCGCCAGCTGCGGCTGCCCGCCCACCCGCTGATCTCGCCGGTCGAGGTCGAGGGTTTCACGCGAGGTCGAGGGTTTCACGGGCCGGTTCCGTCACGAACCCTCGACCTCGCGGGGCGTGCGCGGCCGGTCAGACGCCCAGGAGGCGGCGGAGCTGGCGGACCGCGGCGCGGCCGGCGCGGTTGGCGCCGACGGTGCTCGCGCTCGGGCCGTAGCCGACCAGCTGCACGCGGGGGTCGGCGACCACGCGGGTGCCGTCCATGACGATCCCGCCGCCCGCGTCCCGCAGCCCGAGCGGGCGCAGGTGGTCCAGCGCGGCACGGAACCCGGTCGCCCACAGCACCGCGTCCGCCGCGACGTGCTCCGGGCCGGTGACCCAGCCGTCCGCGAGCGGACCCCCGGCGGCCGCGGCCGACCACCGCGCGCCGTCCGCGACCAGCCGCTCGAACGCCGGCCGCGCCAGCAGCACGCCCGCCTCGATCCCCGCCCGGTACGCCTCCGTCATCGGCAGCCCGGTCGCCGCGACGATGCTCTGCGGCGGCAGCCCCGCGCGGGTCCGCTCGTCGACGCGCGCCACGGCGTCCCGGCCGAGCTCGGGCGTGAACGTCGCGTCACGCCAGTCCGGCGGGCGGCGGGTCACCCAGGTGGTCGACGCCGCCGCGTCCTGGATCGCGAGCAGGTGCTGCACCGCCGAGATGCCGCCGCCGACGACCAGCACGTGCCGGCCCGCGAGCTGCTCCGGCCCCCGGTAGTCGTGGGTGTGCAGCTGGAGGCCGGCGAACTCCCGGACCCCCGGGTACGACGGCCAGAACGGCTTCGTCCACGTGCCCGTCGCGTTGACCAGCGCGCGGGCGTGCCAGGTGCGGGCCACCCGGGTGGGATCGGCGCGGGCGGGCTCGGCGCGGGCCGCCGCGGCCGCCGGTGCGGGCCGGTCCGCGCCGGCCCCGCCGCCGAGCCGGTCGTCGGGCGTCGCGGGCGGCACCGCGGCCAGCCCGGGGTCGCGGGGCCGTCGAAGCGTCGGCAGGACGGCCTCCTCGACCGCGTCCACGGCGAGCAGGTGCTCGGGGCCGCCGAGGTCCCGGACCCGCCGCACCTGCACCGACCGCCGGACCGGCAGCCCGAGGTCGCGCTCGTACTCGCCGAAGTAGCGGGTCAGCGCGCGGGAGGCGGGCTCGTCGGCGTCGAAGGACGGCAGCGGCCGCCCGGGCAGCTCGTACACACCGTTCACGGTGCGCATCGTGAGCCCGGGCCAGCGCTCGCGCCAGGCACCGCCCGGTCCGGGGGCGGCGTCGAGCACGACGTAGGTGGGTGCGCCGGAGCCGGGGGCGTCGGCCGGCACGAACCCGGCCCGTGCCAGGTGGGCGGCGACCGCGAGGCCCGCCTGCCCGGCTCCGACGACCACGACGTCCGCGCGGGCGGGGGTCGAGGTCATCTCCAGCACTCTAGGACCAACGCCGCCCGGCCTGCCCGCGTTCCCCGCCGCGCGGGGCGGTGGAGCTCCCCGCCGCGCGGGGCGGTGCGCGGTGGTGTGATGGACCGGTGACCGACCCCCGCCCGACCCCGCCCGCCGTCGACGTCCGCACCGGCCCCCTGCCCCCCGACGTCGCCGCCGCGGTGCGCGACCTCGCCGCCGACGCGGCCCGCGCGGACGGGGTGCCGCCGCTGTCGGAGCAGCCCCTGCTGTGGCTGGCGGCCGGCGTCGAGGGCGTCGTGCACCTGCTCGCCGGGCCGGCGACGGCGCCGGTCGGGTACGCCCAGGTCGACCTGCGCGACCCGGCGCTGGCGACCGCCGAGGTCGTCGTCGCACCCGGAGCCCGCCGCCGCGGCACCGGCACGGCGCTGCTCGACGCGGCCCTCGACGCAGCCCGCGCGCGCGGCGCCGACGGCGTCTCGGTCTGGGCGCACGGCGCGCTCCCACCGGCCCGCGCACTGGCGGCGTCGCGCGGCCTCCCGCAGGTCCGCGAGCTCTGGCAGATGGCCCTCGACCCGCTGGTCGTCCCGCCCGTCCCGGACCTGCCCCCGGGTGTGACCGTCCGGGCGTTCGAGCCCGGGCGCGACGAGGACGCGTGGGTCGCCGTGAACGCGCGCGCGTTCGCCGCCCACCCCGAGCAGGGCCGGCTGACCCGCGCGGACCTGGCCGACCGGGAGGCCGAGCCGTGGTTCGACCCCGCGGGGCTGCTGCTGGCCGAGGAGGACGGCCGGCTGCTCGGCTTCGGCTGGACCAAGGTGCCGGACGCCACCGAGGGCGAGGTC
The DNA here is from genome assembly GCF_042880135.1 of Cellulomonas sp. NPDC058312. Lineage (NCBI taxonomy): Bacteria > Bacillati > Actinomycetota > Actinomycetes > Micrococcales > Cellulomonadaceae > Cellulomonas > Cellulomonas sp. NPDC058312. Next base: position 353,837 of record NZ_JBHVZE010000004.1, read on the forward strand.
TACGCCCTGGGCGTCGACCCCGACGCGCAGGGCCGCCGGCTCGGCCCCGCCCTCACCGCGCGGATGCTCGCGCACCTCGCCGACCGCGGGGTGCCGAGGGTCGTGCTCTACACCGAGGGCGACAACGCCCCGGCGATCCGGGTCTACCGGGCGGTGGGGTTCGAGCGGTCGGCGGTCGACGCGGTGTTCCGGCTCGCCTGACCGCCGGCGGACCCGAGCACCCGGCGACCCGCCTCGCCGCACCCGCGGTCCACGACGGTCGGCACGCGGCTACCGGTCGTCCGGCCCGTCCTCGATCGGCACGTCCGACCACTGGTCGTCATCAGGATCGTCCACCCAGAAGGCACCCTGCAGGGCCGCGATCAGGTCGTCACCCGACGCCGGGCCGACGGCGGCCACCGTGCGCGCGACCCACGAGGCGACCGCGCGGAGATCCCACGACTCCTGGACGAGACTGCGCTCCCCCAGGGTCGGCGACCTGAAGTGGACCGGGATGTCGTCGAAGCCGGGGGACCGGACCAGCAGCAGCACCGTCAGGTCGAGGGTCGGGGCGACCAGCGACCTCGCCCACAGCGCGACCCTCGTCGGAACAGAGACGCGCCGCCGAGCTCGCCGACCTCCGACGTCGCAGAGCGTGACCTCGACGACCGTCGCCCAGGCAGTCCCCCGCTCGCCGAACGTCTGCCCGGCCCACCTCCGGGCGGACACGTCCTCGCGCACCCTCTTCGCATGGACAGTGATCATCGGCCCCTCACCTCACGGCGGACACCGAGGTGCCGGTTGTCGGTACGGGGACGTTACCCCAGCGACCCGGGCGGTTCCCGGGGCACCGTGCGCCCACGACGGCGATACCCGTCCGGCCCGCGAACCTCCTGGCAGGGCCCGCACCTGGCCCGCCGAAACGGACTCTCAGCCGCCGCGTGCCGTTCAACCGCGCGTGACACCATGTCCCGATGAGCGACGCCACTCCCTCCGACGGCGCGGCCACGGGCCGCACCCGGCGTGCCGCGGGCGCGGCGCCGGCCGCCTCCCGCACCGCCACGGGCACCGCCGCCCGGCGCACCACCCAGGCCGCCCCCGCGACGTCCGCGACGTCCACCCGCGCGCGGCCGCTCGCGCCCGAGCTGGCCGCGCACATCGCCGAGCACATCGCGCCGGTGGCCCCGGTCGGCGACCCGGAGGTCGACGGCGCGGTCACCGAGCTCGAGCCGCTGCCCGCCGACCGGTTCCTCGACCGCGAGGTGAGCTGGCTGGCGTTCAACGAGCGCGTGCTCCAGCTCGCCGAGGACCCGACGCAGCCGCTGCTGGAGCGGGTGCGCTACCTGGCGATCTTCGCGTCCAACCTCGACGAGTTCTTCATGGTCCGGGTCGCGGGCCTGAAGCGCCGCATCGCCACGGGCCTGGCGGTGACCGCCGCGTCCGGGCTGAGCCCGCGCCAGGTGCTCGAGACGATCAGCGCCCGCGCGCACGACCTCGCCGCCCGGCACGCCCGGGTGTTCGCCGAGGCGCTGCAGCCCGAGCTCGCGACCCAGGGCATCACGCTCGTGCGCTGGGAGGAGCTCGGCGAGGCCGAGCAGGACCGGCTGCGCAAGTACTTCCGCAAGCAGATCTTCCCGGTGCTGACGCCGCTGGCCGTCGACCCGGCGCACCCGTTCCCGTACATCTCGGGCCTGTCGCTCAACCTCGCCGTCGTCGTGGTGAACCCGGCGACCGGCAAGGAGCACTTCGCCCGCGTGAAGGTGCCGCCGCTGCTGCCCCGGTACATCGCCGTCGACGCGCGGGGCCGCCCGAGCGCCGCGACCGCGCAGGCCCCGACCGACCGCGGGCCGATGTCGTTCGTGCCCGTCGAGGACGTCATCTCCCAGCACCTCGACCAGCTGTTCCCCGGCATGGAGGTGCGCGAGCACCACACGTTCCGGGTGACCCGCAACGAGGACGTGGAGGTCGAGGAGGACGACGCCGAGAACCTGCTCCAGGCGATGGAGAAGGAGCTGCTGCGCCGCCGGTTCGGCCCGCCGGTGCGCCTGGAGATCGCCGACTCGATCACCCCGCGGATCCGCCAGCTGCTGGTGCGCGAGCTCGACGTGGTCGAGGACGAGGTCTACGAGCTGCCCGCGCCCCTGGACCACACGGGCCTGAACGTCATCGCCGACCTGGACCGCGCGGACCTGCAGTACCCGCGGTTCGTGCCGACGACCCACCGGTTCCTCGCGGAGGTGGAGAGCTCGACGCCGACGGACGTGTTCGCGGCGATCCGCCGGCGCGACATCCTGCTGCACCACCCGTACGACTCGTTCTCGACGTCGGTGCAGACGTTCCTGGAGCAGGCCGCGGCCGACCCGAAGGTCCTGGCGATCAAGCAGACGCTCTACCGGACGTCGGGCGACTCCCCGATCGTCGACGCCCTCATCGAGGCCGCCGACGCGGGCAAGCAGGTGCTCGCGCTGGTGGAGATCAAGGCGCGGTTCGACGAGCAGGCCAACATCGAGTGGGCGCGCAAGCTCGAGCAGGCGGGCGTGCACGTGGTCTACGGGATCGTCGGCCTGAAGACGCACGCGAAGCTGTCGCTGGTCGTGCGCCAGGAGTCCGACGGGCTGCGCCGGTACTGCCACGTCGGCACCGGCAACTACAACCCGAAGACGGCGCGGATCTACACCGACCTCGGGCTGCTGACCGCGGACCCGGACGTCGGCCAGGACCTCACCCGGCTGTTCAACCAGCTGTCCGGCTACGCCCCGAAGTCCCGGTTCCACCGCCTGCTCGTGGCGCCGCGCTCCGTGCGTGCGGGCCTGATCGAGCGGATCGACCGCGAGGCGCAGGCCGCTCGCGAGGGCCGTCCGGCCTGGGTCAAGATCAAGGTGAACTCGATGGTCGACGAGTCGATCATCGACGCGCTGTACCGGGCGTCGCAGGCGGGCGCCGACGTCGACCTGTGCGTCCGGGGCATCTGCGCGCTGCGGCCCGGCGTCCCCGGGCTGTCCGAGACGATCCGCGTGCGGTCGATCCTCGGCCGGTTCCTGGAGCACTCGCGGATCTACGCCTTCGCGGCCGACGCCGGGGTGCCGCGCGAGGTCGCCGACGTGGGCCGGGACGACGAGGCCGACCGGCAGCCCGGCCCCGAGGTCTACATCGGCTCCGCCGACCTGATGCACCGCAACCTCGACCGCCGCGTCGAGGCGCTGGTGCGGCTGGCCGACCCCGACCAGGTCGCCGAGCTGGTCGACCTGCTGGACGAGTCCATGTCCGACGAGACGTCCTCCTGGCACCTCGGGCCCGACGGCGCGTGGACGCGGCACGCCCAGGGCGACCAGGGCCCGCTGCGCGACCTGCAGTCCGTGCTGATCTACCGGCAGCGCCGGCGGCTGGGCGCGAGCCGGTGAGGGCCGGACCTGTCGTCGTCGAGGCCGCGGGCGCGCTGGTCTGGCGGGTCCGCCAGGGCCGGCTCCAGGTCGTTCTCGTGCACCGGCCCCGCTACAAGGACTGGTCGTGGCCGAAGGGCAAGCTCGAGCCCGGCGAGCACCCGGTGACCGCCGCGGTGCGCGAGGTCGAGGAGGAGGCCGGCCTGGAGATCGTGCTCGGCCGTCCCCTGCCCGGCCTGGAGTACACCCTCGCGGACGGCCGGCAGAAGCGGGTGCACTACTGGGCGGCGCAGGTCGCGGGCCGCCCCGACCGCCCGGCCGTGCACGCGCGCCCGCCGGCCGAGCACGCGTCGAAGGACGAGATCGACCTGGTGCGCTGGATGGACGCCGACGAGGCGCACCGCCGGCTGACCCGGGCCGAGGACCGCGAGCCCCTGGCCGCGCTCGTGGAGGCGCACGGCAGGGGCCGGCTCGACACCCGCGCGCTGCTGGTCGTCCGGCACGGCCGCGCGCGCCGCCGCGCCGCCTGGGACCAGGGCGAGGGCACCCGCCCGCTCACCGAGACCGGCCGGCACCAGGCCACGGCGCTCGTGCCGGTGCTGTCCGCGTACGGCGTCGCGCAGGTGGTCACCAGCCCGTGGACCCGCTGCCACGACACCGTGGCGCCGTACACGCAGGCGGCGGGGCTGACGGCGATCGACGACGAGCCCCTCACCGAGGCGAGCCACCAGGACGCCCCCGCGACGACCGCGGGCACCGTCGCCGACGTGCTGCGCACCGGCACCGACCTGGCGCTGTGCACGCACCGCCCCGTGCTGCCGACGGTGCTGGGCGTCATCGCGGAGCACACCCGCGGCCGGGTGCGGCCGCTGCTCCCGGAGTCCGACCCGTTCCTCAAGCCCGGTCAGGTGCTGGTCTGCCACGTCACGGGCGCACCCGGCGACCCGTGCGTCGAGGCCGTCGAGGTGCACACCCCGCTGGGCTGACCGCCGCCGGGGTCAGCCCGCGCCGCCGGCGAACGACTCGTCCACCGGGCCGTCGACCGACATGGCGATGCACTGCACGGACCGGTCGCCCGCGGCCCAGGACTCCTCGGACGGCCGCAGGTACGTCACCTCGAGCGTCGTCTCGCCGTACGGCGACCCGGTGAAGTCCTCGAACTTCGCCGCGCAGAACCGCTGCGCCTGCGCCTCCAGGCCGTCGAGGTCGGCGCCGGCCGCGTTCTGCTCCGCGTAGATCTCGGCGTCGTGCGGCTCGTCGCAGCGCGCGGTCACGAGCGACGCCGGGTCGGCCGCCGCGGACAGCAGGCCGCCCATGTCGAGGCAGTCGCCGATCCGCAGGTCCGGGCCCGCGGACGCCGCCGCGGCCGACGCGGCACCCGGGGCCGACGGCGTCGACGGCTCGCCCGCCCCGGACGCGGTGCACCCGCCGAGCAGGAGCAGCGCGGCGGCCACGGGGACGACGACGCGGCGGGCGGCGGGGTTCACGGTCACGGGGTCCGAGCCAACCGGACAATCCGGACAGTGTCCAACCGGGTCGCGCGGATCAGCCGAGGAACAGCCGCAGCACCAGGTACACGCCGCCGCCGACGAGCGCCGCCGCGGGGATGGTCAGCACCCACGCGAGGCCGATGCTCTTCGCCACGCCCCAGCGCACCGCGGACAGCCGCTTGGTCGCGCCGACGCCCATGATCGCCGAGGTGATCGTGTGGGTCGTCGACACCGGCGCGTGCAGCCAGTACGCGTTCACGTACAGGACCACCGCGGACACCGACTCGGCCACGAAACCGCGCGCCGGGTCCAGCTCGATGATCTTGCGCCCCAGCGTGCGCATGATCCGCCAGCCGCCGGAGTACGTGCCGAGCGAGATCGCCGCCGCCGCCGAGAGCTTGACCCACAGCGGGATCGAGTCCCCGTCGTGGAACCCGCCCGCGACCAGGGCCAGCACGATCACGCCCATCGTCTTCTGCGCGTCCTGCAGGCCGTGCCCGAGCGCCATCGCCGCCGCTGAGGCGGTCTGCGCGATCCGGAACCGCCGCTGCGCGGGCGCGGGCGACGCGCGCCGCACCAGCCACAGCACCCCGACCATCACGCCGAACGCGGCCGCGAAGCCGAGCAGCGGCGAGATCACCATCGGCAGGACGACCTTCTCGAGGATCGCGTCCCAGTGCACGGTGATGCTCGACGCGACGCCGACGCCCGCCAGGCCGCCGATGAGGGCGTGCGTGGACGACGAGGGCAGCCCGAGCCACCAGGTGATGAGGTTCCAGGTGATCGCGCCGATCAGCGCGGACAGCACGATCACGAGCCCCTCGTGGGCCCCGACGTCGCTGATCTGGATGATGTCGTGCGCGATCGTCGTCGCGACGTGCGTGCCGAGCAGCGCACCCACGAGGTTGAACACGGCGGCCATGATCAGCGCCGCGCGGGGCGTCAGCGCCCGCGTCGACACCGACGTCGCGATGGCGTTCGCCGCGTCGTGGAATCCGTTGGTGTAGTCGAAGCCGAGCGCGAACGCGACGACGACGACGACGAGAGCGAGTTCCACCGGTGCTCAGGACTCCTTGAGCGCGATGGTCTCGACGGTGTTCGCCACCTTCTCGAAGGCGTCGGCGGCGTCCTCGAGCTTCTCGACGACCTCCTTCAGCTTCATCAGCTGGATGGGGTCGGTGATCTCGTCGAACAGCTGCGCGAGCAGCTTGCGGTGCGACTTGTCGGCCTGGTTCTCGAGGCGGTTGACCTCGACCCAGTACTCCGACAGCGAGTCCATCGAGCGCAGCCGCGGCATCGCCTCGGCGGTCAGCTCGGCGGAGCGCTGCAGCACCTGGACCTGGTCCGAGACCCGCGCCGGCAGCTCGTCGAGCTTGTAGAGCACGATGAGGTCGGCCGCCTCCTCCATGAAGTCCATGCAGTCGTCGAGCGCCGACGCCAGGCCGTAGATGTCGTCCCGGTCGAACGGGGTGACGAACGTCTGGTTCAGCCGCCGCATGATCGTGTGCGTCGCCTCGTCCGCGAGGTGCTCGACCTCGTTGATCTGCTTCGCGAGTGCCTTGCGGGCGGGGCGGTCGGCTCCGAGCAGCTCGGCCAGCAGGTTCGCGCCTGTGACGAGGTGCGCCGCCGAGGCGGCGAGGAGGTCGAAGAACGAGGTGTCGCGCGGGGTGAGGCGCAGGCGCACGGGAGGCTCCGCTAGAGAAGGGCTCGGTCAGGCTCAGGCTAGGGCAGACGCCGGGTGAACTCACAACCCCGGTGGTGGCCGCAGGTGAACCCACGGTGAACCCACAGCGTCGCACAGGTGAGCGTGGTGCGGTGCGGGACCCCGGCACGCCCTCGACGGTGAGGGGCCGGGGGACGGAGGCGACGCCGGACCGGGAGCGCCTCTCGGCGCGAGGCCGCTCGAAGCGGCTCAAGATGGAGCCCGGGGCTACCGCGGCCCGACGTCGCCGTCCATCGTACGCCCGCCTGGGCAGGAGGTCCCGGGCGGCGGCGTGACGATCGCCACGCCCACCCGGGGGAACGGCGTCACTCCAGCGAGCCGGCCCGCCACAGCGCCGCCGCGTGCTCGAGCTCCTCCGCCGTCCGCACCAGCGAGCCCGCGCTGCGGGTCAACCGGGCCGACGAGTCGTCCGTGACGTGGTCGAGGTGGTCCGCGTCGAACGCGGCGCCCGTCCCCAGCACCCGGCAGAACGCCGCACCGCGCTCCAGCGTCACCGCCAGGTCCCCCGTCCACACGCCGGACAGCACCTGGTCGAGGAGCACCCGCAGCTCCTCCGGCCCGGGCGGGCTCACCACCCCCACCACCACGTGGTGCACCGGGGCCGCCTCCAGCCCCAGCCGGTACCGGTCGGCCAGCGTCGCCGGGTCGCGGCGCACCCACTCCCGCAGCACGTACAGCCGCCACAGCGTGCCCGGCAGGGTCGTCGCCGGGCTGTCCGACCACAGCGCCGCCACCACGTCCAGGCCCTCGGTCTCCACGAGCCCGACCAGCCGCTCGACCAGCGCCGGGTCCTCCTCGCCCTGGGACCGGCCGCCGTGCACGATCGCCGCGGCGGTGGTGTGCGCCACCTCCGACCGCAGGGCCGGGTCCATGTCCCCGGGCAGGGCGTCGGCGTCGCGGGGGTCGAGCATCGCGGGGCGGCGGAAGCGGGGACGGGAGGATCCGGAGTCGTGCGTCACACCCCCGATTGTCCGCCCCGTGCCCGGCGGGCGCGCGCCGGTGAACCGGCATACGCTCCCCTGCGCACCGCGCCCGCGGACCCGCTCCGCGTGCGGCCGGTGCCAGGCAGGTGAAAGGTGGGTACGCCTTCGACCGGCACCCGACGACGTGTCCCGGCTCGCTAGGTCGTCCCCGCGTCTGGGAGCAGGAGCAAGGAGACAGGTCATGGCCGAAGGCAGAGCAGCGGCGACGGGGAAGCACCCCTCGCACAACAAGGCGATCGGCCTGGCCGTCGCGGCCGCGGTCGGCGGGTTCCTGTTCGGGTTCGACTCGTCCGTGATCAACGGTGCCGTCGACGCGATCCAGGGCCAGTTCGCGCTGTCGTCCACGGTGACCGGGCTCGTGGTCGCCGTCGCCCTGCTGGGCTGCGCGTTCGGCGCGTGGGCCGGCGGCAAGCTCGCGGACCACTGGGGCCGCACCAGGGTGATGCTGCTCGGCTCGGTGCTGTTCTTCGTGTCGTCGATCCTGTCGGCGATCGCGTTCAGCGCCTGGGACCTCATCATCTGGCGCGTCCTCGCCGGCGTCGGCATCGGCATCGCCTCGGTGATCGCCCCCGCGTACATCGCCGAGATCGCCCCCGCTGCCCTGCGCGGCCGCCTCGGCTCGCTCCAGCAGCTCGCGATCACCCTCGGCATCTTCGCCGCCCTGCTCTCCGACCAGCTGCTCGCGGAGTCCGCGGGCGGCGCCGCCGAGGAGCTGTGGCTCGGCTGGGAGGCGTGGCGGTGGATGTTCCTCGTGGCCGTGATCCCCGCGGCCGTCTACGGCTTCCTCGCGCTGCGGATCCCCGAGTCGCCGCGCTACCTGGTCGCGAAGGGCCGCCACGACGATGCCGTCGCCGTCCTGCGAGGCGTCCTCGGCCCCGACGAGGACGCCCGCGCCCGCGTCGCCCAGATCGAGAGCACCATCGAGAAGGACAAGAAGCTCGAGGCCCAGGCCACGCTGCGCGGCCCGCGGTTCGGCCTGCTGCCCGTCGTGTGGGTCGGCATCCTGCTGTCCGTCTTCCAGCAGTTCGTCGGCATCAACGTGATCTTCTACTACTCGACGACGCTGTGGCAGGCCGTCGGGTTCGACGAGAGCCAGTCGTTCCTCGTCTCCACCATCACCGCGGTCACCAACGTCGCGGTCACGTTCATCGCCATCGCGCTGATCGACAAGATCGGCCGCCGTCCGATCCTGCTGACCGGCTCCGCGGGCATGACGATCTCGCTGGCGATCATGGCGCTGGCGTTCACGCAGTCCACCGGCTCCGGCGACAACGTGTCGCTGCCGTCGCCGTGGGGCCCGATCGCGCTGGTCGCCGCCAACGCGTTCGTCGTGTTCTTCGGCGCCTCGTGGGGCCCGCTGGTGTGGGTGCTGCTCGGCGAGATGTTCCCGAACCGGATCCGCGCCGCCGCGCTCGGCGTCGCGGCCGCCGCCCAGTGGATCGCGAACTTCCTCATCACGGTGTCGTTCCCGCCGATGCTCGACGCGTTCGGCGCCACCGGCCCGTACCTGATGTACGCGATCTTCGCGGCCCTGTCGTTCGTGTTCGTGCTCGGGAAGGTCCCCGAGACCAAGGGCGTCGAGCTCGAGGACATGGAGGACCTGCCGCCCGCCCGGCAGCGCAAGGCCCGCGCCTGACCACCCGGCTTGCCCCGGACCGAGCCCCTCGCGGAAACTTCGCGGGGGGCTCGGCCGTTCAGCGACCGAGGTCATCACCCTGAGAGGACGCACCGTGGGAACGCCGCACCAGCAGCACGCGCACACCGACCACCGGGCGGAGGCCACCCGATGAGCGGCACCGCGCTCACCGCCCAGGACGTCTGGGCGGGCTACGGCGGCCAGCCCGTCCTCGCCGGCGCCAGCCTGACCGTCGCACCCGGCGAGACCGTCGGCGTCATCGGCCGCTCCGGCGCCGGGAAGTCCACGCTCGTCCAGGTGCTGCTCGGCCGGCACAAGGCCACCCAGGGCCGCGCCACCTACGGCGCCCGCCCCGTGACCAAGCTGTCCCGCAAGGAGACCAAGGCGTTCCGGTCCGCGGTCCGCGCCGTGCACCAGGAGGGCCTGTCCGGCGCCGACCCCCGCGCCACCGTCGCCAAGCTCCTCACCGGCACCCTCAACGACGCCCGCAAGGCCGGCCGCGCGACCGGCCAGGAGCCCGCCGACGTCCTCGCCCGCGTCGGCCTCGAGCCCCGCTACCTCGACCGCACCCTGTACTCGCTGTCCGGCGGCGAGCGCCAGCGCGTCGTCCTCGCCGACGCCCTCGCCACCCGGCCCGAGATCCTCGTCCTCGACGAACCCGCCACCGCCCTCGACCCCGCGCTGCGTGACGCCGTCGCCGACACCCTCGTGTCCCTCGCGGACTCCGGCGTCGGGCTGCTCGTCGTGTCCCACGACCTGCGGATGGTCGACCGGCTCGCCGCGACCGTGCACGTCCTCGCCGAGGGGCGAATCGTCGAGTCCGGGACCCTGCCGCAGCTGCTCACCGACCCGCAGCACGAGGACACGCGGGGGATCGCGGAGGCGTACCCGGAGGCGGTGGGGGCGTTCCGGTAGGGGGCGACGTCGGGGCGTGCGGCGTCGTCGAGGCGCTGGTCTCGACGACGCGTCACACCGCCCCGACAGTCGACACCGCGACGACCGGCGCAGCGATCAGCGACGTGCCTCCCGCTCGGTGAGCTCCCGCAGCGCGTCGTACCGCTGCATGAACGAGTCCAGGTACACCTGTCGGCCGACCTCGTCCTCGACGTCCTCCAGGCGGGGGCCGGGCTCGGGCTCGGCCTCCGGCGACCAGTCGTCAGGCAGCGGCGCGATCAGCCGGGTGGGCACCGGGTCGAACAGTCCGTAGTGCTGGTCCGAGATCGTGCAGGCTCGCTGATCCGCAGTTCGTCCCTCCGTGTACGAACCCCATACGCGGATCCGACCGTCCTGGCCTCGAACCATGACCCACACGGTCTTCTCGCCATCGACCCGCGACTGGACCGCCTCCGGATCGTCGCTCTCGTCCGCGCTCCTGGCGTCGAACGTGCACACCAGCACCGCCGCACCCGTCCCGTCGTCGTTCACGTCGACCTCGAGCACCTCGAAGGGAATCGGCCCGAAATACACCGGAATCTGATCACTGGACCGACTCGCCCACGAGTAGACGTCGAGGAACCTCTGGTCCTGGTCCACGACTTCTGGCACCGCCGCCTGCAGTAGATCTGCTCGCCCAGAGACCCGACCGCTGTTCCACGCCGTGGGCCAGACCAGGTGGTACTCGCGCAGCGCCTCCACCCAGGGGTCGTCGGCCCACGCGCCGTGGTCCGGCAGACCACGAGGCCAGACCACCGCCGGAACCTGCGGATCACCGGCCCGCGCCTCGTGCCGTACCGGTACCGACAACGCCTCGTGCGCGGCACGGTCCCGGAGCTGCACCACGCCCAAAACCACCGCAACCGCACCAGCCACGGCCCCCAGCGCGAGCCAGCGAGCGCGTCGACGACGCTCGTGGGTACGGCGTCGTTCGGCGAGCGAGAGCTCGAGGTTCGGCGTCGTGGTCAGCGTCGCCGAGATCCGCTCATCCCAGGTCACGAGGCCTCGCCTTCGCCTCGCCACACGCCTGGACATGGGTCTCGTTCACCGACGGACGGGTTCCACGGTGTGGCGGCGTTGTGGTCGGGTATTCAGGTTCTGCCGGGTGGGTCGTTGGGCCCGGATCTCCGGCGAGATCACCGATCGAGGTCGGATCAGCCGCCGACTCGAGTTGACCCTCAGGGCCTCCCGACCCGGCGTCTCGCTGCACCGGTGTTGCGAAGAGCCCGTAGTGCACGTCCTCGATCGTGCACGGAACGGACGCGCTGATGTCGGCGACCCTCAATCGTCCGTCGATGCGCTCGAGCGTCCACGCGAACACGAGGCCGGAGCGGTTCTGCATCCGCTCCTCCGCGGAGTTCGCCTCCCCACGTCCGACCACCTCAGGAGTGCATGCTGTGACGACCGCGCCGTCGGCCCCGTCTTCCACCGACAGCACCTCGAACGGCCGCGGCCCCGGGTAGTCGACCACCGAGCCGACGCCCCCGCCGCTCAGTGAACCGCCTCGGGTCATGTCGGCGTAGAACCACAGGAGCGTCACCAAGTCCGGCGCGGCGAGGAGCGCGAGGTCCGAGCTCTCCCGCGCGTCACCGGCCGCCCGCGCCGCAGCAGCGACCACTTCGAACTCCCGGACCGCGAGGACCGCGGGGTGCTCGCTCCACTCGCCGTGGTCCGGTAGTCCATTCGGCCGGTCGATCGCCGGGATCGCCGGGTCTCCGGGGCGGGCTGCCGTCCGAGTCGGCTGATGCGCGGCTTCCCACGCCTCTCTGTTCGGCTCCCTGGCTGCGAGACCACCCAGCACCCCGCACAGCGCGACCACGCACGCGGCAGCAACCGACAGCGCAGCGACGCGGCTCCACCTGCGCCGCGTGCGCTTCTGCTCGCGTTCGTGCCGCAGGATCCGCTCACTGAGCGAGATCGCATCGGCCGGTCCTCCGCCGGCCCGTCTCTCATCGACCATCTCGTGCAGCCTCCGACCGCGCGTCACGCTGTATCCCGTCGTACTCCGACGCCAGTTCCGCCGCATCCGGCGCTTGCTGCTGCGGGCCAAGCGGCGTCGTCCGACCCGTCTCGCCGCCGTGTAGTCGTCGGTTCACCGCCGGGCTGCTCGCTCTGCCTGCTCGCGGATCCGGTCGTACGTTCTCGTGAGGTGATCGACGCGCTCCGACACGTCGTCGGCGTCTTCGAGGTCCTCGAGGCGGAGCCCGGCATCGACTCCGGTCATCCACGTCCGGTCGTCCGTCGGAAGCTCCTCGAGCCTCGTCGGCGCCGGATCGAACCTCCCGTAGTGCACGTCCGAGATCTCGCAACCCTGGTCCCCCCACGCGCGGTCAGGGTCGCGGTGGTGCGTGGTGTACCGGATGCGCCCGTCCTGACCACGGACCATCTGCCACACCCTGCGATACCCCGCGGTGCGGCCCAGCACCTCGTCGGGTGAGTCGCCCACGTCCACGCTGAGCGGGATGAACATGCACACGAGCACCTCGGCGCGGTCCCCTTCCCCGTCCGGTTTGACATCCAAGACCTCAAAAGGCACCGGACCGAGGTACACCGGCGGGTCGTCAGACTCGGACAGCCTCGACCACGCGTCCCGCAGAAAGTCCTGTCCCTGATCGACTCGCTCCGGCTCAGCCAGCCGCAGCAGATCGGCGCGTCCCTCGATCCGGCCACTGTTGAACGCCGCCGCCTCGAGCAGGTGAAACTCCCGAAGCGCCCGCACCCACGGGTCGTCAACCCACCGGCCATGATCGGGATATCCGCGGGGCCAGATCACCGACGGGACGTCCGGGTCCCCCATTCGGGCCTCCTGACGCACGAACTGCGACACCGCATCGTGTGCGGCACGGGCACGCAGCTCTGCGACCCCCGACACCGCTCCGGCAGCCACTGAGATGGCAACGAGCACTGCGCCGGCCCGCCACCAACGACGGCGACGATTGCACTCGTATTCGCGGCGCCTCTCAGATAGCGACGGCTCAGGACGCGACCCGGACCCCGGAACGTCAGATGTCTCGATCATCGGACCGCCTCATCACTGAATACCAAGGGTCAGAAGGACGACACGGCATCCGCCATGCGCCGGGAGACCTCTGACCAGAGTCACGCGTCCCCCGCCTCATCCCTCGCCTCCTTCACGATGCTGTCGTAGTTTCCGGTCAGCGACTCGAGGTACAGCTCGACATCCCCGCCCTTTTGTGCCAAGAGAGCAGAATGGGATACGTCGATTCGATCGATCCATGGCCTCAGAGAATCAACCAGCGAATCTCGCGTGCCGCTGCTGGCATTCCCGATGCTCGCGCTCGCACCCGCCCAGGTTGCTCGAGAGGCCGATTCAGCCGCTGCACTGCCGGCCATCGCGGCGATCTCCTCACTCAGCGCGTCATTGATGAGCCTTCCGACCTGGTCGGCGACGATCCCCGAACCTGGGACCGGGGCGAGATCGATCAGGTAGAAGGCCGTCGTCACCAACTGGCGAACGCGCTCGGCGGCGCGATCGGCGATTCCTTCGACCGACCCCACGAGGGCTCCGTCCAGAACCGCCTGGAGCGCACCCACTCGAAGCAGTGCCGCATCGACATCGGGACTTGCGTACGGGAGAACTGAGGCGACCAGACCGTTCTGCGCGTGAAGTACGCCTTGACGCAGGACTTCGCGACCCTCACTCGTCGACCCGGCCAAACCCAAGAGCCTTCCGATGCTCTCCCGGTCCAACAACGGGAGTGCGCGCGCCTCGTATCGGGAATGTGCTTCATCACGGATGAAGATGTGCTCGTCGCGAACTATTCCGGCAAGGACGCCACTCTCAACCACGTACATCTTTGGGTCGCTCTCGAGGCAGTATGCGAGCAAAGGCATCATCTGACCCAGGGCGGTAGCGAGGTGAACCTGCGCCTCAACGGACAGGCTTTCAGGCAGCACGGCCGGATTCGCGAGCAGCGCGGCAGCGAAAGCCGTATTGGCACCGGCGAGCCGCCGCCATATTTCCGGGTCGTACTGCGTCGCGTCCAGCGGCCCGCCCGGCTGCACCTGCAGCCCGGACCACAACGCGGCGATCCCGAGGTGCCCGTCCGCCCGCCACTCCCGCTGCCCGACCCAGTAGGCAATTCGCGGGACGCTCGTCTCGGTCGCGCCCTCCAGCAACCAGTCCAGCGCGGCCCCTGGGTATTTCCCGAGCGTCTCCAGCACTCCCGACATCGGGTCGGTCCCTCGCCCCGCCCGGTCGGGGAACAGCAGGTTCGCGAGCACGTGCCCGTCGGACGGCTCCCAGTAGGCGGGCGAGCCGTTGACCCGCTCGAACGTGTCGATCTGGTTCGCCATCGCCACCGTGAAGCTCTCCCCCATCGGCTCGGTCTGCGCCGACCCGAACAAGAACCCCACCGCCCCCGGCCACCGCCCGTGCTCGGTCATCTGCTCCACGAACCGAGCCGCCTGCCCCGACGACCACCCCGCCGACCCCACCGACAACGCCGACACCAACGCCAACGCCTGCGCACGCGCCTCGACCTCAGTCCCCTCACCCCGGTAGACCCGACCAGCCAGCACCTCCACCAACGCAACCGTCCGCCCCCCACCCAACGACAAGAAGAACCCGCTCAGCACCTCCTCATCACGACCCCACGCGACCAGCAACCGCGCCAGATCAGCCATCGACGCATTCCCGTCCAGCACATCCAGCGCCAGCGACACCAGCACCCCCCGCGTCGCGTCGCCGCCGATCATGTCCGGGCTCGTCAGTCCCGCCGCAGCGCTCGCGCGTCCCACCGCTCGCCAGTCCGCGACATCGACCACACCCAACGCCGCCTGCACCGTGCTGTCAGCAGCGACCCGGCGATCGACCAGCTCGGCCATCTCCCGGTCCGCCTGATCCACCGCGACCTGCGCCACGTCGCGCGCCTGCCTGCGCACCCGCGCCTGGCGCGCCACCTCGGCAGGCGTCGCCACGCCGTTCTTCGGCAGCGACGTCGGCATCCCCAGCTGCTGCATCGCCCGCGCGAGATCGGCGCCCGCGGCGACCCGCCGCGCCCGCACGAGCACGACCTCCTCGGCGATCCCCTCGACCGCGTTGGCGTACGCCGTCAGCGCGGTGCTGCCCTCCGCGAGCGCCTCGATCAGCCCACCCAGGTCACGCACGCACGCGTCGCTCTGCTCGCGCCACCCGTCGCCCGCCCGGCCCTCCCACGCCGCCGCGGTCAACGTGCCCGAGTCCGACCGGACCCCGAAGTGCACATCGGCCAACGACCGCACCGCCGAGTCCAACCGCCGCCCGACAGCCCGGACGCCGTGGGTGTCACCCGCGCCAGGATCGTCCTGGGTCCACCTCATGACGCGACCTCCCGGTCCGCCGCGACGAACTCAGCCGCCGCGTTCACGGCGTCCTGACCGAGGGTGTAGACCGCGGTCGCCGCACCCACCAGGCAGTGCCCGGTCGACCGGACGAAGTCGTCAACGGACTCGTCCACGCCCGGACTCCCCGACGACTCACCCAGGCCCACGACGGGGTCGGGGATCACCGGAGCGGCCGACCGCAGTCGAGCACCCGTCTCCTGCACGGCACCGACATCCACGAGGACGCTCACAGCGCACCCGCCTGCCCGCCGGCACCAGCGGACCGGCTCTCGTTCTCCGTCATGGTTCACATACCTCCGTCGTCTTCCCCTGCACGGCCGAGCCGGTCACGGTGCCGACGACGAAGAGCGCGGACGCCCCGGGTCGTCGGCACCGTGGCATCAGCTCCGGATCTGGGACGCGATGTCCGCGTCGGTCTGCTCGATGATCTGAGCGACCTTGTTGAGCTGCTGGTTGATCGACTGCAGCAGCTCGGCGAAGTCGCGGATCTTCGGGGACAGCTCGTTGAACTGCTCCTCGAAGCTGTCGAACGCGGTGCCCTCCCAGTTGTCGGCGATGACGCCCTGCTCCGCCGTGAGGCTCGAGAGGATCTCGTCGATCTGCTCGGAGCCGGTCGTGTACTTCTGGGCGGACGTGCGCAGCTCGTCCGGGGTGAGCTTGATCGTGGCCATGAACTCTCTCCATCCATTCGGTAGCCCCCGGTTCCGGGGACATCTGGTCGAGGCCTGAGCAGGCCCCACATCTGGTGTGCTCAGGACGGCGCGGGGATCTTCACCGGCACCGCCTTCCCGTCGGCGACCACCCACGCCCCGTCCGGCCCCAGCAACGGCTCCTTGTACGGGAGGTTGGAAGCGCGCAGGACGGACTGGTCGGCGATCCGGCCGACCACGACTCCCGCGGTCACGTCCTTGATGGCCTGGGAGAGGTCGCCCGGGCCCTTGCCCGCCGCACCGAGCCGGCCACCGAGCAGGACGGGCATCCCGAGCTGGGGCCCGTCGGAGATCAGCCGCAGCAGGCCGGCGGCACGCTGCTCACCGAGCTGCGTGGCGACGGAGGAGACGTCACCGACGATCACGAGCGCGCGGTCGAGCGACCGCCCGAACTCCGCGGCCGAGGGCGGGTCGGCGGTGGCCCGGGCGGCTTCGTACGCCTGCCCGCGCAGGTCGAGCTCGGCGATCGCCGCGTCGAGGGTGTCGTGCACCGTCGTCGCGCCCCCTCGCGTCTCCCGCACGAGGGCGCGGAGGTTCCCGTCGTCGTCGTCGATCACGAACGCCCCCGCAGCGAACGCGCGCGATCCGGCGCGCCAGAGCAGGGCGATGCGCGCACCCACGGACTCGCCGTCCTCGGCCAGGACGAGCACCCGACGCTGTCTGCTCACGGCCAGCCCGGTCGGCTCGACGGAGTCCAGGTCCAACCCGACCGGGACGGTGCCCTCGGCGACGAGGCGGGCCGTCCCGGGCCGTGCCAGCAGATCGTCCAGATCCAGCGTCTCCGGGATCACCGGGATGTGCTCGGGCCGGGCCCCCTGCCACCGGGCGTCCATGCCCGCAGCCTCGGCTCGGATCGCGTCGACGATCTCCAGCATGTCCGCACCGGGGGTGGGCAGGGCCGCCTGGAAGAGCTCGGGCTGCCCGTGGTGGACCAGTCCGCGGCCGGGCAGGTCGTCGACCCGCAGCGTGGTCCGCCCCACGATCGAGACCGGTTCGACGTCGTCGTTCATCTTGAGCGCGAGCTGGGTCTTGATGTTCGCCGCGACATTGCCCCGCAGGGTCGTCTGGCGCCCCGTCGACAGCGCGAGGTGCATCCCGAGTCCGGCACCCTCGCGCGCGACCCCGTACATGAGGGTGGTCAGGACCTCTTCGCTCGCCTCGCCCTTCAGCGCCTCGACCCCGTCCACCACCAGAAGCACGTGCGGCAGTGCCTCTCCGGAGGCACGCTCGTACATGGAGAGGTTCGCGACGGAGTACCCGCTGAGCAGCTGCTTGCGGCGCTTGATCTCGACCTCGATACGCTCGACGAGCTTCCGCGTCTTCTGCGTGTCGTCCAGCGTGACCGTGTCCGCCACGTGCGGCAGCCCGCGCAGCGGCAGCAGCCCGTTCGTCCCGAAGTCCAGCAGGTACACGTGCAGGTGCTCGGGGCTGTGGGTCCGGGCGAGGTCCATCACGAGGGTCTGCAGGAACGTGGACTTGCCGTACCCGGGGCTGGCGAACACCGCCACGTGACCGTCGCCGGTCAGGTCCAGCCGCAGCGTCTCCTGGGCCTGCATCGACGGGATGTCCACGGTCCCGATGACGGGCCGCAGCGGCGCCTTCGGTTCCGCCCAGGCGACAGCGGGGTCCACGTCGTGCAGGTCGGTCACGCAGATCCGCTCCGGCAGCGGCGGCAGCCAGGGCCGGGGCAGCGCCGCGACCCCACCGGCGACGGCGGCCCGCCCGACCTCGGCGACGACCGCCTCGAGCTCGGTCGGTGCCTGCCGCAGGTCCTCGGTCCCGTCGAGGCCCGAGAGGTCCTGGGTGAGGATCTCGTACTGCCCGAGGTCGTTGATCGCGTAGACCGCGAGGTCCTCGGTCGGGTCGTCCTCGCGGTCGGGGCGGTAGTCCGCGCCGCTCCAGGCGCTCTGGAACAGCTCGTAGATCTCGTTGTTGCCGACCTGCAGGTACGCGCGCCCCGGCAGGGTGATCTCCGCGGCGTCGGGGGTCTTGATGATCTCCATCGAGTCCGAGCGGTCCGCGACCTTGAGCGCGAGCTTGAACTTCGAGTTCGACCAGATCTGGTCGTTGACGACGCCGGACGGCTTCTGGGTCGCGAGGATCAGGTGGATCCCGAGGGACCTGCCGATGCGGGCCGTGGAGATCAGCTCGTCCATGAACTCGGGCTGCTCGGACTTCAGCTCCGCGAACTCGTCGGAGATGAGGAACAGGTGCGGCATCGGCTCGGCGGCGTCGCCGTTCTTCACGAGCTTCTGGTACTGGTTGATGTGGTTGACGCCGTGCTCGGAGAACGCGCGCTGCCGGCGCTTGAGCTCGGCGTTGATGGACACCAGCGCCCGCATGCTCTGCGCGCCGTCGAGGTTCGTGATGGTGCCGAGCAGGTGCGGTAGGTCGGCGAACAGGTTCGCCATCCCCCCGCCCTTATAGTCGATGAGCAGGAACGCGACGTCGTGCGGGTGGAAGTTCACCGCGAGGCTCAGGATGTAGCTCTGCACGATCTCGGACTTGCCCGACCCGGTGGTCCCCGCGACCAGGCCGTGCGGACCGTGGGCCTTCTCGTGCAGGTCGAGCCTCACGACGTCGTCGGGGCCGCGCAGCCCGAGCGGAACGCCCAGCGTCCGGTGCGGGGAGTTCGCGGCCCACCGCGCCGCGACGCCGAGCTCCTCGACGCGCTCGACGCCGTACATCTCCAGGAACGTCACCGACTCCGAGATGCTGCTGCGCAGGTCCTGCAGGTGCACCAGCGCCCCGACGGTGCGCGGCAGCCGCTCGAGGTCGAGGCCGTCGGGCACGTGGTCGAGCGCGAACGGCCTGTTCACGAGCTCGCCGCGCTCCAGTACCAGCACGCCGGTGTCGCGGTCCCGGATGTCGACGACCGTCGTCACCGCGTCGGACAGGCTGGACATCGTCTCCTGGACGACCACGACGCTGCACCCGAGGTCGGTGGGGTCGCCGCGCAGGAACTCCATCACGACGTGGTCGAGCACCAGCGTCTCGTCGAGGATCAGCACGACGTAGTGCGGGGTGAAGGTCGTGCTCTGCCCACCGCGGACCTCGGCGCGCGCGGTGCGCCGGACCTTCAGGACCTGGTTGAGGGTCGACAGCACCTGGTCACGCGACCGCTGGTCGTGCACGAGCCCGCGCAGGTTCACGTCCCGGAGCGCCGCGTGCCGGAACCAGCGCATCCACGCCCAGTCGACGAGCTCCTGCTCGGGCAGCACGACCACGAGCTGGACGTCGTGGTAGCTGTGGAAGAACGCCAGCTGGTTGACCAGGAGCTGGAGCTGCTCGACGACGAGCCGGCGCGGGCCGACGTAGCCGACGGGGCCGTGCACGAGGTCGGCACCGACCGGCATCTGCTCGAGCGCGTCCGCACCGGCGCACAGCTCGCGGGACAGGGCGTCGAGCTCGGTGCCGTCGGGAACCCCGTCGGGGTCGGCGTGCTGGACCCGGACCGACGCGGGCACGGTCCCCAGCCCCAGCCGGTAGTGCAGGAAGTCGTGGTGCTGGGGGGCCTTCTCGAACACCCGGGGGCTGTGCGCGGCCGCGAGCTCGACCAGCGACGCGAGCGCCGGGTGGTGGTAGAGCGCGCCGCGCCGCTGGGCGTCGGCGGCCTCGCGCACCTCCGCGGCGCGCGTGTCGAGGTGCGCCCGGTAGGTCTCCTCGGCCTCGGCTCGCTCGCGGTGCTGGGTGCGACGGTCCTTGCGGTACCCGTGCACGGAGAACCCGAGCGTCACCACCGAGGTGGCGGCGGAGGTGAGGACCATCAGGGCGTTCCCGTTGACCAGGGCCATCGCGCCGGTGACCGCGAGCATCACGAGCGGCGGGACGACGAGCTTGGCGAGCTGACCGCTGCGCTTCGCCCCGTCCGCCGGGACGGCCCCGACCGTCAGCGCGCCCTCGGGCGGCCGGTGCACGAGGCGCGGGGACCGGCGCACCTCCGGGTAGCCCGGCGGCGGGGTGCGGTCCGAGGACGCCCGACGCGGCAGCCGGGCGCCGACCACGGCGCCGTCGTCGACGTGCAGCTCGCCGTCGAGGAGCACCAGGTCGTGGCCGCCGAGCCCGAGGTGGTCGCCGTCGTGCAGCACGACGCGACCGCGGGACGCCCGGACGTTGTCGACGAACACATCGTCCCCGAGGACGGACACGTCCCAGCGCCCGTCGAGGCGCCGCCGGGCGGTCACCGCGTGCTCGGGGTCGGCGACGGTGAGCGACGCGCCGGGCCAGACGCCGACGACGAGCTCGTCGACCCCGCGCAGGTCGTAGACCGTGCGCCCGGACGCCGCCACGACGCGCGCCTCGACCCGACCGGCGGGGACGTCGAGGACGGTGGTGGCCGACGCGGGGCCGTGCGCCTCGACGTCGCCGGCCGTCAAGGTGACGGTCCCGTCGCGCAGCCCGACGACCACCGGCGGCACGTCGAGCGCCGGGGGCAGGTGCACGTCGCAGTCCGACGCGTGCCCGAGGGTCAGGGACGCGCCGTCCCCGACGGCCCGCCGGAACCGAACCCCGTCGACGACGACCACCGCCACCCGACCCGCCGTCACGGCGCCGTCCCCTCGTCGCCGGGCTCGTCGGTCGCGGCCCCGTCCGGCGCGGCCCCGTCCGGCGCGTCCACGTCGGCCGCCCGGCCCTCCTCGACCGCCGCGGTGCGCCGCTCGAGGTACGTGTCGTAGGACCCCTCCAGCTCGGCCAGCCGTGCTTCCCGCTGGGCGCCCATGAGGTCGGGGTCCGCGGCGACCTGCTCCTGGAGCAGCGTCAGCGCGTACAGGACGAGGTCGACGTCGTTCAGCCCCTGAGCGAGGTCGAGCGCCTTCGCCAGCTCCCCCCGGCCGACCTGCACCCAGTAGGTGAGGACGTCCCGCTCGGCGCGCATCGACAACGTGTTCTCGACCGCGGCGCGCTGCTCCTCGCTGAGGCCGGCTCCGCGCAGGTGGCTGTACGCGAGCGCGTACCGCTGGGTCAGGGGCAGCTGCTCCTCGGGGACGGGCCGCAGGGTCTCGATGACGCCGTCGTAGTCCATGACGACGAACCGGCGGTCCGCCTCCAGCATGCGCGCGTCGAACGGGGCCCGGACGAACGTCGCCCAGCCCGCGACAGCACCGGCCGCGAGGGCGACCACGCCGAGCCACACCGCCGCGTGCCGGGCCGCGGTGTGCGCGCGCCGGCTCACCCGCACGAGGCGGTCGCGCTCGTCGGCGACCGCCTCGTCGTAGCACCGGGTCAGGTAGGCGGCGAGGTCGGCGACCGAGCCCGCCTCCGCCACGGCCTGCTCGAACCGGCTGGACCGGCGCAGCGTCAGCGCGCCCGCGACGAGGGTCGCGTACGGCGTCCTCGGGTCGAGGGTGCTGAGCACCAGCGCCTGGTACTGCCGCAGGAGGTGCGGCTCGTCGGCCTCCCGGGGCGGCATCACGCCGCGCAGACCCCGGTAGACCATCCGGGGCCTCAGGTTCCGGTCGACGAGGACGTTGCCGGGGTGCAGCACCACGGCGTACCCGCGCTCCAGGAGCCCCGCGCAGGCGCCGACGTTCACGAGCGCCCGCAGCCGCTCGGCCCGGGACATCGCCAGGACCTCCGACCACGGGACGAGCCCGTCCCCGGGCGTCAGGTGCAGGGTCACGGTGTCGCTGGTGCACGTGGTCCGGCACGGGAGCAGGCGGTCGTCGTCGTGCGCGAGCAGGTCGAGCTCCGCGGGGTCCCGGACGGGAGCGAGCGACCGCGGCAGCACGAGCGTCCACGTGTCGCCGTCCTGCTCGACGACGTGCTCCGTCCCCTCCAGCTCGATGGTGGTGTCAGTGCGCACCCGGTCCTCCCGCGATCAGCTCGATCAGGTCCCCGTCGGTCACCGGGTGCATCGCCAGCACGTCCTCCTCGGTCAGCAGCAGGCCCTTCGCCCGCACGCGCAGCTGGTACTTGGGCAGCCCGTGGTCGAGGCCCGGGAAGATCCGCGCGAGCTCGACCACCAGACGGCGCACCGTGGTGCGCGCGGGGATCCGCAGGTCGCGCCGGTGGCCGCCGGCCAGCAGGGTCACGTCGAGGTGGGTCACCACGGTCGGCCTCCCGGGGTGGACCCGGCGCCGAACCGCCAGGACGCCACGCCACCGGCGACGACCAGCGCGCCGATGCCGCCCGCCGCGGGGCCCGGGACGCGAGCACCCGCCGCCGCGCCGCGCCCGTCGGACACGGGCGTGGCGGCGCCCGTGCGACGCGCCGCGCTCGGGTCGGCGGCGTCGCGCGCCGGGAACAGGTGCGTCGTCGTGCGCCCCTCCCGGAACGGCACCGGGTCGGCCAGGAACAGCGCGGCGGTCCCGGAGCGTCGTGCGTCGGCCCGTGCGCGTGCCGCCGCCGCGATCGCCGCCGAGTCGTCGGGGACGAACAGCATCGCGCTGCGCGCGGAGCCCGACGCGTCGCTCTGCTCGGCGCGCTCCAGGCGGTCGACCCGCAGCACCAGGTCGTGCCGGCGCAGGCCGGTCGGGTCGTCCACGGGCGCGGCGGTCGCCGCCCCCGCCGCGACCACGCCGACGACACCCACCACGCCCACCACGCCCACCACGCCGAGCACGCCCGGCGCGAGGGTGCGGAGCACCCGCGCCCACGGGGCGCGCCACCCTGCGGGCCGGCCCCCGCTCATGCCGGCACCGCCCGCCACCGCCGCGGCACGAGCCGCGCGGGGTCCACCACGACCAGGTCGAGCAGGAGCACCGCGAGGACGCCCACCACCAGCGGACCGGCGACCACCAGCCCCGCGGGGTCGGTGCCGAGGAGGCTGCCGAGCGCGGACTCGGCCCTGCCCAGCGGGTTCACGGCGGCCAGCACCCCCGCCGCACCCGACGG
This sequence comes from Cellulomonas sp. NPDC058312, assembly GCF_042880135.1. Classification (NCBI taxonomy): domain Bacteria; kingdom Bacillati; phylum Actinomycetota; class Actinomycetes; order Micrococcales; family Cellulomonadaceae; genus Cellulomonas; species Cellulomonas sp. NPDC058312. The sequence goes on from NZ_JBHVZE010000004.1 coordinate 376,851, forward strand.
GGCGCCGCTGCCGACGGCGTCGGTGACCAGCACGTGGCCGACGAGCAGGACCACGCACAGGCCGACGCCGAGCGCCCGGCACTGCGCGACGAGCCAGTGGGACAGCAGCGTCAGCCCGCAGCAGATCAGGACGACCGCGGTCACCCACGCCACCTGCGTCTCGCGCGGCACCCCGAGGTCGACGGCGCTCACGACGGCCAGGGCCGCGCCGAGCGCCACGCCGGCCAGCGCGCACCACCCCGCGGCGCGCGCGTTCGCCCGGAACCAGGCGGTCCGGGCGCGGTCGAAGCCCGACACCTCCCGCGACCGGCCCGTGCCGACGTGCGCGACGAGGTACGCGGCCAGGAAGCAGAGCGAGAACGCGATCAGCACCCACGGCAGGGGTCGCCCGACGTCGACCGCGGCGACCGCGGCGCGCGGGGTGGGTTCCACGGGCTCGACGAGGAACCGCAGGAGCCGCTCGTTGAGGACCCCGGCGCTGTGCGCGTGCGGCAGCACGCCGGCGAAGGCGTCCGCGAACTCCTGGGAGCCCGCGACCTGGGCGGTGAGCGCGGTCGTCAGGGCCGCGGACCGGCCGTCGAGGTCCGCGGAGTCCTCCCCCAGCCGCGCGACGTCGGCGCGGAGCAGGTCCAGCAGGTCGCCGAGGGCAGCGGCCTGGTCGGCGCCGGACCGCGCGTCGGCGGCCAGCAGGGCGCTCGACGCCGTCAGCGTCGACGCCTCGGCGAGGAGGTCGCGCGTGGTCGCGTCGACGGTGGCGGTGGACTGCGCGACCGGACGCTCGGCGGCGACCACGCCGGCGGAGACCGCTCGCAGCCCGGTGAGCTGGTCGAGGTGCGCGTCCACCTGCGCCGCGAGCCCGCGCGACGTCGCACGGAGCCGGTCGCGACCCTCGGTCAGCGCAGCGGCGGACGACTGCAACCGCTCCGTGAGGCCCTGTGCGGCGGTCAGGTGCTCCCGCTCGGCGGCGACCTGGCGCGCCACGGCGTCGAGGAGGACCGCGTCGACGGCTGCGGTCACGTCGGTGCCGGGCGCGAGCCCGCAGTCCTGCGCGCAGGCGGCGACGAGCCGCACGAGGTCGGCCGCCCGGCGGTACGCGTCCGCGACCTGCGCCACGCGGGCGCCGTACAGGGCGGCTCGGGCGTGCGCGACCTGCGGGTCCTCGGGGCCGCCCGCGGTGTCCGTCCGGCCCGGCTCGGCTCCCGGTCCGGACTCGAGCCCGTCCGGTGGGCCGACCACCTCCCCCCCGAGCGCCGCTCCCAGGTCGGCGAGGTCCGCCCCGACGACCCGGTCCGGGTCGACGGGGACGTCCGCGTGCCCCTCCCAGTCGAGCACGGTCGCCAGGTCGGCGCCGATCTGGCCGGCCAGGTCCGCGACCGCCGTCCCCGCACGGTCGAGCACCCCCGCGTCGACCGCCTCGGCCAGCGCGTCGGCGTCCCGGTAGGGCAGCACCGCGACCTGCGCCGCGACCGCGGCGCGCAGCACGGCGGCGAGCGCGGGCTCGGCGGTCGGCGGCTCGGCGTGCCCTGCTGCGCTGCGGGCGAGCACCTCGGCCAGCGTCACCGCACCGTCGCCGTCGCCGTCGAGCCCCGCCCGGACGCCGGGCGCGTGGGTGCTCAGCACCGCCGCCGCGTCGAGTGCGGCGAGCGCGCCGACCCGGTCGGTCACCGACGCCTCGACCTCGCGCACGAGGGCGTCGAGTCCCGCGACCGCCGCCGCGTGGTTCGCCGGGTCGCCCTCGTCCTCGAGCTGCGCGGCCAGCGCGCGGCCGGTCGCGTCGAGCCCGTCGTGCATCCCCTGCACCTCCGCGCCGAGCAGGCGCGCGTCCATCGCGAGCGCCGCCTCGAGGAACGCCGCGTGCGAGAGCGCCCCCTCCTGCCGCTGGGCGACCAGCCCGGCGAGGGTGACGTCGTGCGCGTCGTGCTCGCCCGCGACCTCGTCCAGCCCGTCCGCGTGACCGCCGAGCGCGTCGACGAGGCCGCCGTTCGCGGCGAGCGAGCCGTCCGCGTCCTGCGTCAGACCGCCCAGGCCGGTGCCGAGCGCCCGGGCCGCGGGATCGACCTCCTCGGCGAGCACCCCCGCGTGCTGGGCCTCGGCCGCGACCACGACCTGGATGTCGTCCTGGGCGCGGCGCAGGTTGCCGAGGATCGAGGCGACGTACACGTCGACGAGCTGCCCGCTGAGCTGCTCGACGATCTCCTGCCCGCGTCGCTCCGCGACCGCCTCCAGCCGGGCGTCGCCCGCGCCGTTGGCCTGGTAGGTGATCCCGATCGGGTCGGGGTCGGGTGACGCGAGGTCGAGCAGCTTCGCCGAGAAGTCCGTGGGGATGATGACGAGCAGGTGGTAGCTGCCGTGCGCGAGGGCCCGCTCGGCGACGCCCCTGCTCACGACGTGCCACGCCGCCGAGGTGTCGCTCTCGATCTGCCGGACGTACCCACGCCCGAGGTTGACCTGCTCGCCCCCGGTGTCGACGCCGCGGTCCTCGTTGACCAGCCCCACGTCGAGGACGACGGTGCCCGCGGTGGCCGCGTCGTCGGTCCGGGCGCCGGGCCCGCCGTGCACCGTCAGCAGCAGCGCCGCGACGGATGCCACGACCAGCACCATCGCGACGCGTGCGCGGACGCGTCGCCCTGTCTGTCCCTCGACCTGACTCACCGCTCACCCCCGTGCACGCACGGAGGAGTCGCTCCGCAGGCGTGCGAGATCGACGGCGCGACGGCCGTGACGACATCGTGGAAAGAAACGCGCTCCCGGTCGTTCCGGCGAATGGTCTCGCGCGGCACGTGCGGCTCCGGAAGGCGCTGCGCGACCCTGGACTGCCCCGGTGGGAACGCGCAGGACCGACGTTAGCGCAGGCCAACGGGGCACTGTCAAATGTCAGGACAAGATGTCCAGATTGTCCTCGGTGGTCATTCTCCGAGAATGCTCGATACCGCAGAGGACATTCCGGGCGATCCGTCGCGGCGCGGTCTCACGCGCGGTCGAGGAGCTCCCGCACCAGCGCCTCGAACCGGGCCGGGTCCGCGAGCGGCAGCCCGTGGTCCGCGTCCTCGACCACCCGGAGCTCACCGGCCGGCAGGTGCGCGGCGATCGCCGCGGTGTGCGCCGGGCGGACGACGTCCAGCTCGCCGGCCGCCACCAGCACCGGCACCGTGATCCGGCCCAGCGCCCGCAGCGGGATCCGCGGCTGGTGCACCATCAGGTCCGCGACCTCGGCCCGCACGAACGCCACGGGGTCCACCGCGCCGCGCACCCGCAGCGCCGCCCACGCGGCCGTGACCTCCGCACGGGTGCGGGGAGCCAGGCCGCCCGGGTCGACGTTCGCGCCGTAGACGACCAGCGACCGCACCACCTCGGGGTGCCGCAGCGCGAGCATCAGCGCCACGTTGCCGCCGTCGGAGTAGCCGACCACGCGCACCGCCTCGCCCGGCGCCAGCTCGGCGAGCACCGCGGCGACGTCGTCGGCCATCGTCGAGATCGTCAGCGGCGCGGACCCGCGCGGGGACCGGCCGTGCGCGCGGGCCTCGACGGACAGCACCCGGTGGTCGCGCCCGAGGAGCGCGGCGACCGGCGCGAGCGACAGGGCGTCCTCGCCGTTGCCGTGGAGCAGGACCAGCGTCGGCCCCGCGCCCGTGACGTCCACGTGCAGACCCGCCGCGACGACCTCCGTCACGTCGCCGGCGTCGCCGGTCCCGTCCGGGCCCGCGCCACCGTGCTGCGGTGCGTGCGCGGTCTCCTCGGCGGCCATGACCGGAACGGTAGCGCCGACCGGACCCGGGATCCGGGTCCGACGTCCCGGCGGGACGGCGAGCCCGGGGCCCGCCGCCCCGTGCTCAGCGCCCCGGCGTCGACCCGCGGAGCACGACCTCGCCCGCCACCGGCGCGAGCACCGGGGCGCCGGCCTGCTGCTCGAGCACCAGCCGGGTGGCCTCGGCGCCGATCCGACCGAGCGGCAGCCGCACGGTGGTCAGCCCCGGCGTCACGTCACGCACCGCCTCGATGTCGTCGAACCCGGCCAGCGCGACCTCGCCGGGCACGTCGACCCCGACCTCCCGGGCCGCGGCGAGCGCCCCCACCGCGACGACGTCGCTCACCGCGAACACCAGGTCCACGTCGCCTCGGTCCGCCAGCAGCCGCCGCATCGCGGCGTGCCCGCCGTCCCGGGACATCTCGCCGGGGACCAGGCGCTCGGACGGCACCGTGCAGCCCAGCGCGGCGAGCGCACCGGTGAACCCCGCGGTCCGGTCCGCGGCGGTCGCGCTGCCCGCGGGGCCGGTCAGCACCGCGAACCGCCGGTACCCGCGCCCGTGCAGCGCCCGCGCCAGGTCGGCCGCGCCCTCGGCGTTGCCGACGACGACCGAGTCCACGCCCTCGGCGGGCCGGCCGATGACCGCGACCGCGCCGCCGACCGACCGGAACGAGTCGAGCGCCGCACGCAGCGCCGCGTCGTCGGCCGCGTCCCCGGGCCGCCCGCCGGCGATCACCACCGCGCGGGCCCGCTGGCGCTCCATCCGCCCGACGACCTCGACCGCGCGCTGCGGGTCCCCACCTGTCGCGGCCAGCGTGACCATCAGGCCGCCGACCTCCGCCGCGCTCGCGACGCCGGCCGCGATCGCGGCGTAGTAGGGGTCGGCGATGTCGCGCACGACCAGACCGAGGGAGGTCGTGCGACCGCGGGCCATCGCCTGGGCGATCCCGTCGGGCGAGTAGCGCAACCGGGACGCGGCGGCCTCGACCCGCTTGCGGAGCTCCTCGCCGACGGTCCGGTTGGCGCTGCCGTTGAGCGCGCGCGAGGCCGTCGCGAGCGAGACCCCGGCCTCCCTCGCCACGTCGCTGAGTGTCACCTGGCCTGGCATGACGTCAGGGTAGGCGTATTCCTCGCAGCGCTTTTCGGCGATTCTGGGTGCTCGCACCTCCCGGAATGCCCGTATTCCTGACGGTCTGCACCGACCATTGCGTGAGGCGACATCCTCCGGTGCCGGAGATGTCCGGAACGTCCACGACGCACCCCGGCGCGCGCCCTACGGTCGCCTCATGACCCTGCTGAACCTGGTCGGCCTCGTCGTCGCCGACATGCCCCGCTCGCTCGCGTTCTACCGCGCCCTCGGCCTCGACCTGCCCCCGGACGCCGACGACGCCCCGCACACGGAGGTGACCCTCCCGGGCGGCCTGCGCCTCGCGTGGGACACCGTCGAGGTGATCCGCTCGTTCGACCCCGCGTGGCAGCCGCCGACCGGCGGGCACCGGGCGTCGCTGGCGTTCCGGTGCGACTCCCCCGCGGACGTCGACGCGACCTACCGCCGCATGGTGGACGCCGGGCACACCGGCCACCTGCCGCCGTGGGACGCGTTCTGGGGCCAGCGGTACGCCGTGCTGGTCGACCCGGACGGCACCGCGGTGGACCTGTTCGCCGACCAGCCGGCCGGCGGGGCCTGATCTCACGGGCGCCCGCCACGGCTCAGGCGCTGGCGCGCTCCGCGGCCAGCTCGGACGGGGTGGCGCCCGCGAGGGACCGGGTCTCGCGCGCCAGGTGCGGCTGGTCGGCGTACCCGGCCCGGTGGGCGACCTCGGCGAGCGGCAGCCCCCCGCCCATCAGGCCGACGGCGCGCTGCAGGCGCAGCACCCGCCCGAGCGTGCGCGGACCGTACCCGAACGCGTCCAGCGACCGGCGGTGCAGCGTGCGCGCGGTGACCCCGAGCCGATCGGCCACGTCGGCGGCGCCCGCCCCCGCGCCGAGGAGCGCCGCCGCCGCGGCGACCTCGCGCGACCGCCCGCCGCGTGCTGCCAGCCGGTCCGCGGTCAGCCGCTCGAGCCGGTCGATCCCGCCGTCGACCGTCGCGGCCCAGGACCGCGCAGCGGCGTCGCCCCAGACGGCGGCGAGCTCGGGCCGGTCGTCGCGCAGCGCGTGCGCCGGCACGCCGAGCAGCACGGGAGCGGCGCCGGGCGGCAGCCGCAGCCCGCTCACCCGCGCCCCGGGTCGCACCGGCGCGGAGCCGTGCGCGACCGTGTCCGGGCCCGCGACCAGCAGCCGGCCGTCGACGAGCAGCAGGTCCATGCAGCCGTCCGGGAGCACGCGACCGCCGGGGTCGGCGTCGCGCACCGTCCACAGGACGGCGCCCGGGATCAGCCGCGACGGGCGCTCGGCGTACACCGGGCCAGTATCGCGGGCACGCCGTCGAACCGGCACGCACCGGCCGCCCCGCACGCACGGAGGGCCGGGTCGCACCGTGCTGGTGCGACCCGGCCCTCCGGGGGTGGTGCTGGGCGTCAGGCGGGCATCAAGCCCGTGCCGCCGTCACCGGACGACGCGATCGGCGGCGCCGGCGGGACGTCCGTGCCGGAGCCCGGCGTGCCGGCGGAGTGCGACCCCACCGCGACCGGCTCCTTGGGACGGGCGGTCCGCTCCTCGCCGCGGAACACGAACTCGCCGAGGATGCCCTCGCCGTGCGCGTCCACGATGATCTGCTGGCCCGCGTGCAGCTCCCCGAACAGGATCTTCTCGGACAGGGCGTCCTCGATCTCCCGCTGGATCGCGCGACGCAGCGGCCGGGCGCCCAGGACCGGGTCGTAGCCCTTCTCCGAGAGCAGCTTCTTGGCCGCCTCGGTGAGCTCGATGCCCATGTCCTTGTCGCGCAGACGGGCGTCGAGCTTCGCGATCATCAGGTCGACGATCTGGAAGATCTCCGGCTGCGAGAGCTGCGGGAACACGACCACGTCGTCGACGCGGTTGAGGAACTCCGGACGGAAGTGCGTCTTGAGCTCGTCGTTGACCTTGCCCTTCATGCGCTCGTACGACGTCGACAGGTCGCCGCCGGCCTGGAAGCCGGTCTGGACGCCCTTGGCGATGTCCCGCGTGCCGAGGTTCGTGGTCATGATGATGACGGTGTTCTTGAAGTCGACCACCCGGCCCTGCGAGTCGGTCAGGCGACCGTCCTCGAGGATCTGCAGCAGCGAGTTGAAGATGTCCGCGTGCGCCTTCTCGACCTCGTCGAACAGGACGACCGAGAACGGCTTCCGGCGCACCTTCTCGGTGAGCTGGCCGCCCTCGTCGTACCCGACGTAGCCGGGGGGCGAGCCGAACAGCCGCGACACGGTGTGCTTCTCCGAGAACTCGGACATGTCGAGCTGGATCAGGGCGTCCTCGTCACCGAACAGGAACTCCGCGAGCGCCTTGGCGAGCTCGGTCTTCCCGACGCCGGTGGGGCCGGCGAAGATGAACGAGCCACCGGGGCGCTTCGGGTCCTTGAGCCCTGCGCGCGTGCGGCGGATCGCCTGGGAGAGGGCCTTGATCGCTGACTCCTGGCCGACGACCCGCTTGTGCAGCTCGTCCTCCATGTGGAGCAGGCGGCTCGACTCCTCCTCGGTGAGCTTGAACACCGGGATACCGGTGGCCAGCGCCAGCACCTCGGCGATGAGCTCCTCGTCGACCTCGGCGACCGCGTCCAGGTCGCCCGACTTCCAGGCCTTCTCCTTCTCCTGGCGCTTGAGGCCGAGCTGCTTCTCCTGGTCGCGCAGGCGCGCGGCCTTCTCGAAGTCCTGCTCGTCGATCGCCGACTCCTTGTCGCGGCGCGTCTCGGCGATCTGCTCGTCGAGCTCGCGCAGCTCCGGCGGGGCCGTCATGCGGCGGATCCGCAGGCGGGCGCCGGCCTCGTCGACCAGGTCGATCGCCTTGTCCGGGAGGAACCGGTCGTTGACGTACCGGTCGGCCAGCGTCGCGGCGGCCACGAGGGCGCCGTCCGTGATCGACACGCGGTGGTGCGCCTCGTAGCGGTCGCGCAGGCCCTTGAGGATCTCGATGGCGTGCGTGAGGTTCGGCTCCGAGACCTGGATCGGCTGGAACCGGCGCTCGAGGGCCGGGTCCTTCTCGACGTACTTGCGGTACTCGTCGAGCGTCGTGGCGCCGACGGTCTGCAGCTCGCCGCGGGCCAGCATCGGCTTGAGGATGCTCGCGGCGTCGATCGCGCCCTCGGCGGCACCCGCACCCACGAGGGTGTGGATCTCGTCGATGAACAGGATGATGTCGCCGCGGGTGCGGATCTCCTTGAGGACCTTCTTCAGGCGCTCCTCGAAGTCACCGCGGTAGCGGGAGCCGGCGACCAGGGCGCCGAGGTCCAGCGTGTAGAGCTGCTTGTCCTTCAGCGTCTCCGGCACGTCGCCGCGGACGATGTCCTGGGCGAGGCCCTCGACGACCGCCGTCTTGCCGACGCCGGGCTCGCCGATCAGCACCGGGTTGTTCTTGGTGCGGCGGGACAGCACCTGCATGACCCGCTCGATCTCCTTCTCGCGCCCGATGACCGGGTCGAGCTTGCCCTCGCGGGCGGCCTGCGTCAGGTTCCGGCCGAACTGGTCGAGGACGGCGGAGCCCGAGGGCTGACCCTCCTGCGGACCGCCGGCGGCGACGGGCTCCTTGCCCTGGTAGCCCGACAGCAGCTGGATGACCTGCTGGCGGACGCGGTTCAGGTCCGCGCCGAGCTTGCCGAGGACCTGGGCGGCGACGCCCTCGCCCTCGCGGATCAGGCCGAGCAGGATGTGCTCGGTGCCGATGTAGTTGTGGCCGAGCTGCAGGGCCTCGCGCAGCGACAGCTCCAGCACCTTCTTGGCACGCGGCGTGAACGGGATGTGCCCGCTCGGGGCCTGCTGGCCCTCGCCGATGATCTCCTGCACCTGGGCGCGCACCGCGTCGAGCGAGATGTTCAGCGACTCCAGGGCCTTGGCCGCGACACCCTCCCCCTCGTGGATCAGACCCAGGAGGATGTGCTCGGTGCCGATGTAGTTGTGGTTGAGCATCCGCGCCTCTTCCTGGGCGAGGACGACCACGCGACGGGCTCGGTCCGTGAATCTCTCGAACATGTGCACTCCTCACGAGCGGCGTGCTCGCCGGCGCGGTCGGGCTCAGGTGCCCGGGTGCACGCACGGCGAGGCGGCGTTGTTCGATGCTAACGGCGGCCGGTGGCCAGGGCGTCCCGTGTTCGCCCCTGGCGTGACGGCGCGCGCGACGGCCCTCGCGCCCGGCCGTTCAGGAGGGGTTCAGCGGCGACCTGGGACAGTGGACGGGCTCGCGCGCGCGGCGCGGCGGAGACGAGGTGGGCGTGCGGGTCCTGGTGGTCGAGGACGAGGTCAGGCTCGCGGCCGGGCTGCGGACCGGGCTGGAGGCGGAGGGCTTCGCCGTCGACGTCGCCCACGACGGCGTCGACGGGCTGTGGCTCGCGCAGGAGAACCCGTACGCCGTCGTGCTGCTCGACCTGATGCTGCCCGGGCTCGACGGCTACCAGGTGTGCCGGCGGCTCCGGGAGGCCGGATGCTGGGTGCCGGTGCTCATGCTCACCGCGCTCGGCGAACCCGAGGACCAGGTCGAGGGGCTCGAGCTCGGTGCCGACGACTACGTGACGAAGCCGTTCGCGTTCCCCGTCCTCGTGGCGCGCGTCCGGGCGCTGGCCCGGCGCGGCGAGAGGGAGCGCCCGGTCGTCCTGACCGCGGGCGACCTCACGTTCGACCCCGCCTCCCGGGTCGCGCGCCGGGGCGACCAGGACCTCGGGCTCACCGCGCGGGAGGCCGCCGTCCTGCACCTGCTCATCCGCCGGGCCGGCGAGGCGCTCAGCAAGCGGGAGATCCTCGCGGACGTGTGGGACGACGACTTCGACGGCGACCCGAACATCGTGGAGGTCTACGTGCGGCGGCTGCGGCTCAAGGTCGACGAGCCGTTCGGTAGGTCCGCCATCCGGACCGTCCGCGGCGCGGGCTACCTGCTGGACGGTCAGGGTGGCTGAGGCGTCCGTGCGGCTGCGCGCGACCATCGTGTCGGCCACCGTCGTCGGGGCCGTGCTCGCCGTCGGCGGCGTGGCCGCGCAGCAGGCGCTCGACGCCTCCCTGCACGCCGCGCAGCGGACCGTCGCGCAGACCCGCGCCGAGGCCCTCGCCGAGCAGATCGCCCGCGGCGGGGACCTCCTGACCCTGGTCGACCTCGACGACGAGGACGAGCTCGTGCAGGTGCTCGACGCCGACGGCGCGGTCAGCGCGTCCAGCGCCACGGCCCGCGGCCTGCCGTCGCTCGCCGGGGCGGACGGGCTGCGGGTCGAGGTCGAGGACCCGGACGAGGACGGCACGACACCGTTCGTCGTCGCCGCCGCCGAGATCGACGACGACGCCCCGCAGCTCGCCGACGGTCTGGTCGTCGTCGGCTCCGCCCTCGACGACGTCCGGTCGGTGTCGTTCGCCGTCGCCGTCGCGCTCGCCGTGGGTCTCCCGCTGCTGCTGGGCCTGGTCGCCGCGGTCACGTGGTGGCTCGTCGGGCGCGCGCTGCGGCCCGTCGACCGGATGCGCGAGCAGGCCGAGCGGATCTCCCACACCAGCCTCGCCGCGCGCCTGCCCGAGCCCGGCGGGGACGACGAGGTCGCCCGGCTCGCGCACACCCTCAACGCCATGCTCGCGCGGCTGGACGACGCCGCGCGTGCCCAGCGGCGGTTCGTGTCCGACGCCTCCCACGAGCTGCGCTCCCCCATCGCCGTGGTCCGGCAGAACGCCGAGCTGGTGATCGGCTACCCCGAGCGCGTCGACCCCGCCGACCTCGCGCGCGGCACCCTCGCCGAGACCGAGCGCATGCAGCACCTCGTCGACGGCCTGCTGCTGCTCGCGCGCTCCGACGAGGGCCGGCTGCGCCGCGGCCCGGCGACGACGGTCGACCTGGACGACGTGCTGCTCGCCGAGGCGGCCCGGCTGCGCTCCACCACCGACCTGCGCGTCGACACGTCCGGCGTCCGACCCGTCGCCGTCACCGGGGACCGGGCCCTGCTCGACCGCGCGGTGCGCAACCTCGTCGACAACGCCGTCCGGCACGCCCGCGGCCGGGTGGCGCTCGCCGTCACGGTGTCCCCCGACGGCCGGTGGGCGCTGCTCGACGTCGACGACGACGGACCCGGGGTTCCCCCCGTCGACCGGCAGCGGGTGCTCGAGCGGTTCGTGCGGCTCGACGACGCCCGCGCCCGGGACGGCGGCGGCTCCGGGCTCGGGCTGGCGATCGTCCACGACGTGCTGGTCGCCCACGGCGGCGGCGTCGAGGTGCTGGACGCCCCCGGCGGCGGCGCGCGGCTCCGGCTGGTGCTCCCGGCCGACCCGCAGCGCTGAGCGCGGACGCACGGGAGGGACGGCACCGGATCTCCCGGTGCCGCCCCTCCGTCGCGCGCGGGTCAGTCGCGGTGCCAGGTCTCCGTGGCGACCACGCCGAACGCGTCGTCCAGGTAGACGTGCATCTGCGTGCCGTCCGCACGGGTGACCTCGACCTCGTACGTGTGCGTCGGGTCGTCGCTGCGCTCGGCCTCCGTGACGACACCCTCACCACCGGCCGCCGACACCGCCGCGGCGGTGGCCTGCTCGAGGACCGTGCCGGCGAGCTCGATGTCGTCCTGGTCGACCCGGACGGTGCCGGTGCCCGGTGCGGTGCCGGTCGCGGGGGCGGTGCCGGTCGCGGGGGCCGTGCTCGCGCCCTGCTCCGTGGTCGTGGACCCGGCTGCCGGCGCCGGCGCACCCGCGTCGGCCGCTCGCTGCACCACCACGGTGCCGTCGTCACGGGCGTCCGCCACCAGCGCACCGACGCCGACCCCGCCGCCGAGCAGGGCCAGGCCGGCCACCGCGCCGCCCGCCACCCACCAGGCGCGGCGGGACCCGCGGGCGGGGGCGGTGGGCGCGTGCCCGAGGGCCTGCGTCGGGGGCTGGTGCGAGGGCTGGTGGGGGGTCTGCTGGGGGGTCTGCGGGTTCAGGTCGTCGTGGCTCATGGGACGAGTGTCGCGAGGCGACGCTGAACAGCACCTGACAGGGCGCGGCGGACCTCAGTACGTGAACTGCGACACCCGCCCCCGCAGGTCCTCGGACATGCGTGCGAGGTCCGCGACGGCGTCTCCCATCTGCCCGACCGTCTGCGAGGACGTGCTCGACGCCGCCGCCACCCCCGTGATGTTCACGGCGATCTCCCCGGACCCGGTCGCTGCCTCGGCCACGGACCGCGACATCTCCGTGGTGGTCGCCGTCTGCTCCTCCACAGCCGAGGCGATCGTCAGCTGGTAGTCGTTGATGCTCGCGATGATGTGGCCGATCTCCCCGATCGCCACCACCGCGGCGCCTGTCTCCGCCTGGATCGCCTCGACGCGGCGGACGATGTCCTCCGTCGCCCTGGCGGTCTCCTGGGCCAGCTCCTTGACCTCGCCCGCGACCACCGCGAAGCCCTTGCCCGCCTCACCGGCGCGCGCGGCCTCGATCGTCGCGTTCAGGGCCAGCAGGTTCGTCTGCTCCGCGATGCTCGTGATCGCCTTCACCACGTTGCCGATCTCCTGCGACGACTCGCCCAGGCGGGTGACCTGCTCGTTCGTCGCCGCCGCCATGTCCGTGGCCTGGCCGGCGACCTTCGCGGCCTGCGACGCGTTCTGGGCGATCTCCCGGATGCTGGCGCCCATCTGCTCCGCACCCGCGGCGACCGTCTGCACGTTGCGCGAGACCTGCTCGGCCGCGGCCGCCACGACACCGGCCTGCGCCGAGGTGTCGTCCGAACCCGCCGAGACCTGAGCCGACGCCGCAGACAGCTCCTCCGCGGCGGTCGCCACGGCGTGCGCGGTCTCGACGACCCCCGCCATCGTCGCCCGCAGGCTGGTCTGCGCCGCGGCGAGCGCGCCGGCCATCTCGCCGAGCTCGTCGCGCGACCGCACCTCGGGCACGCGCGTCAGGTCACCGGTGGCCATCGCCTCGGCGGTCGCGCGCACCCGGCCCGCGGCCCGGGCCATCGAGCCCGCCGTGCGCAACCCGAGCAGCAGGGCCGCCGCCACGCCGACCACCAGCATCACGCCCGTGACGATCCGGCCGGTCGCCGCCGCGGACGCCGCGTCCTCGGTGGCCTCCACCGTGCGGTCGCGCAGGGAGTCGAGCAGCGCCGTCGTCGCGTCGCCGATCGCGTAGTAGACGTCGTACGCGTCCCCGACGACCAGCGCGTCCCCGGCGTCCAGCGACGCGGGCGTGCCCTCCTCGTACGCGGCGACCACCCGGTCGTCGGCGGCGAAGAAGTCCTCCCACAGCGCCTCGACCTGCGAGAACGACCCACGCTCGTCCTCGGTCAGCAGCGCCGGGTCGACGTCCGCGAGCGCCCCGCGCAGCGTCTCGACCGAGTCGAGGTAGCCGGCTCGGTTCGGGTTGTCGGCCGACACGGCCGCAGCGGCGCCGATCCGCCGGGTGTCCCAGGCGTACGCGACCTGCCAGCCCGAGACGTCCGCGTTCATCGTGCGGACCTCGCCGACCTCCGTCGACACCTGCTGCAGCTCCGCGAGCCGCTCGTTCGCCCCCGCGACCTGGCTCAAAGCGACCTGCGACCCGATGCCCGCGACCACCGCGGTGACCGCACCGACCGCCGCCACGCCCAGCACCTTGGCCCGCACACCCGTCCACCGGCTGCGCCTCGTGACCTCGCCCATGCTGCTCTCCCGACCGTCCGTGCTCCGTCCCCCGACCCCCGTCGGATCGGTGCGCGCACGCCCGTGCTGAGCCGAACGGCGCAGGGTCACCCGGGCCGGAGCGTCACGCCCTGCGAGGATGGCGGGGTGTCCGCACCCCGCACCGCCACCGCCCTGCCCGTCCTCGACCCGCCCGCGCTGCCGCTCGACGCCGACATCCGGCTGGTCGTCAGCGACATGGACGGCTCGCTCCTCGACGAGCGCGGCCGTGTCCCCGCGCAGCTGTGGCCCGTGCTGACGGAGATGGACCGGCGCGGCATCGCGTTCGTGCCCGCGAGCGGTCGGCAGTACGCCAACCTGCGGGAGCTCTTCGGAGAGCGCGGCGCCGACCTCACCTACATCGCGGAGAACGGCGCCTACGTCGTGCACGGCGACGAGCCGGTGTCGACCGACCCCCTCCCGGAGGCGGACGTGCCCGTCGTCATCCAGCACGTCCGGGACCTCGCGGCGGCCGGAGGGAACGTCGGCATGGTGCTGTGCGGGCAGCGCGCCGGGTACATCGAGCGGGGCGACGGGGCGTTCGAGGAGCACGCCGCCCGGCACTACGCGTGGCTGGAGCAGGTCGACGACCTCACCGCCGTCGACGACGTGGTGCTGAAGATCGCGGTGTTCGACTTCGGCTCCGTCGAGGAGGTCACCGCCCCGGCCTTCGCGGACCTCGCCGAGCGGTTGCGGGTCGTGGTGTCCGGTCAGCACTGGCTGGACGTCATGAACCCCGACGCCGACAAGGGGCACGCGCTGCGCCGGGTGCAGGACCGCCTCGGCGTCACCGCCGAGCAGACGATGGCGTTCGGCGACTACCTCAACGACGCCGGGATGCTCGACGCCGCGCACTGGTCCTGCGCGATGGACAACGCCCACCCGGACGTCCGCGCACGGGCCCGGTACGTGGTGCCGGCGAACACCCGCAACGGCGTCGTGCGGACCGTGGCCGCGGCCCTCGGGCTGCCGCTCCCCGACTGACACCCCGGCCCCGGACGCGCGTGGCGCCGCACCCCAGGAGCCGCGCACCACCCACGCACGCACTGAGCCCCCCTCTTCCACGCACGCACCCACTCATACGTCCCCCTCTCTCCACTCAGTGGCGGACCTCGCGACCGCCGCCACGCCGGGCTCGGGATCAGATGGCTCCCGACACAGCCCGCCGCACCCGAGCCCGGCCCTGGACCACCCTCGTCCGGGCGGATGCGACTCCCGAGAGAGAGAGCCATGAACATCCCCTACCCCCTGCACAACCCGAGCGGACGCGCGCGCTGCCTCGCCCGCCGCGGCCTCGGGGCCGCGATCATCTCGAGCCTCGCGCTCGGCTCCGTCCTCGCCGCCGGCGCCAGCGCCGCGAGCAGCACGCTCGTCGCCGACGACACCCGCAACGTCATCACCGGGATGACCGCGCAGCACATGTGGTCCACGGACGGCGGGGCCAGCTGGTCGAAGGGCGCCCCCGACCTGCAGTTCAAGGGCACCGTCTCGGTCGTCGTCGCCGAGCTCGACTCGACCGCGCTGGACGCCACGCCGTACGTCGCGACCGCGACCTACGCGACGAGCAACACCCTGGTCACCCACAACGGCTCGATCTGGTCGAACAAGTGGTACGCGAACCCGGGCGAGGCGCCCGGCTCGAACGACGTCTGGACGCTCGTCAAGAAGCTCGACACCCGCGTGGTGGGCTCCTTCGAGTTCACGCCGTGGTCCGGCGCGACCGCGACGGCCTTCCAGGCCGACTCCCGCCGGGAGAGCATCGAGCAGAAGAAGATCGTCGGCTACTTCCCCGAGTGGGGCATCTACGAGGGCCACCGGAACTACATGGTCCCGGACATCCCGATGGACAAGATCACCCACCTCAACTACGGGTTCGCCCTGCTCAAGCAGGACACCCAGGGCGAGTGGTACCTCGGCATCGCCGACCCGTGGGCGGCGCTGCCCGACGGCGGCGGCCACGACCTGTACGGCAAGGTCGCGAAGGCGACCGCCGCGGCCGGGGTCGAGAACATGCTCTCCATCGGCGGCTGGACCAACTCGGAGAACGGCGAGTTCGAGGCCGCGACCGCGACCGAGGCGAAGTCCGACGCGATGGCCCAGAAGATGGTCGACTTCATGGTCGAGCACGGGTTCACGGGCCTCGACATCGACTGGGAGTACCCGTCGGACGCCCAGGGCGGCGTCCAGTTCGAGCGGCTCATCAGCCAGGTCAAGGCGAAGCTCACCGCGCTCGGCAAGGCGAACGACGACTACTACCCGCTGACCATCGCCGTCAGCCCGAACCACACGAAGATGCCCTTCATCCACCCGGAGGCGATGATCGACCTCGTCGACGCCGTCAACGTGATGACGTACGACTACCACGGCGCCTTCGACCCCGTCACCGGCCACAACGCGCCGCTCAGCGCGGGCTCGCTCGCCGCCGACCAGAAGTTCAGCCTCGAGGGCACCCTGAAGGAGTTCCACGAGGTCCACGGCATCCCGAAGAACCAGCTCCTCGTCGGCGTCCCGTACTACGGCCGCGGCTGGGGCGACGTCGAGCCCACCGAGCTGATCCCCGGCCTGCCGGGCCTCGGCGCGCCGGGCACGGCCACCGTCCAGGGCGCCTGGGACGACGCCGGCCTCTACACCGGCTCCAACCCCTGGTACGTGCTCAAGGACATGGAGCAGGACCCCGCGTTCACGAAGTACTGGGACGACGAGGCCCAGGTCCCGTACCTGTACAACGCCTCCACCAAGCAGTTCTTCACCTACGACGACCCGCGTTCGGTGCAGGCGAAGGTCGACTTCATCAAGAAGAACAACTACGGCGGCGCCATCATCTGGGACCTCTCGGGTGACACGCGCGACCAGGAGCTCGGCTCGATCGTCGCCCAGGTGCTCGACACCTCCACCTACCCGGAGCCGGAGCCCACGCCGGAGCCGGAGCCGGAGCCGGAGCCGGAGCCCACGCCGGAGCCCGAGCCCGAGGTGCCGGCCGCGGGCGTGCCCTACGCCACGGCGTCCACCGCCCGGATCCCCTCGGGGGTCGTGCTCGGTGACGGGACCGCGACGCACACCCTGTCGGTGATCCTCAAGGACGCCAACGGCGACGCAGTGACCGGCCTGGCCGGCGCGAAGTTCCCCGCCGAGGTGAAGATCGCCGGCGTCGACGCGAAGATCGGCGCGTTCAAGGAGAGCGGGTCGGGCATGTACTACGCCTACGTCTCCTCGACGCAGGCCGGCACCGCGAACATCACCGTCTCCCTGGACGGAACCGTGATCGGTGCGCCCGTCTTCGCCGAGTTCAGCCAGTACGTGCCGGGCAAGGCCGACAAGAGCAAGTCCAGCATCCGCGTGACGTCCGACTCCAAGCTCGCGGACGGCAAGCAGGCCCACAACGTCACCGTCATCCTCAAGGACGCCTCGGGCAAGGCCGTGACCGGCCAGGCCGCGCAGCTCCCTGTCGACGTCACCTTCAAGGAGAAGGTCGGCACCACCTCCGTCGCCACCGACAAGCTGACGACCGGTACCTGGAAGGAGACCTCGACCAAGGGCACCTACGAGCTGCCCGTCACCTCCACCACCCAGGGCACCTTCGTGGTCTACGGCCACCTCAACGGGTCGCAGATCCCGACCGGGACCTCCGGGTTCACCTACGGGCCCGCCGCGACCGGCGTCGTCGACACCACCCAGTCGACCAGCCGGATCGCCAGCGGCACCGTGCTCGGTGACGGCACCGCCACCCACACCGTCACCGTCACCCTCAAGGACGCGGCCGGCAACCCCGTCACCGGCCTCGCCGGCGCGAAGTTCCCCGCCACGACCACCCTCAGCGGGTCCGGGGCCAAGGTCGGCGCGTTCATCGAGAGCGGCGCGAAGGGCACCTACTACGCCTACATCACCTCGACCAAGCCCGGCGTGGTGTCGGTCGACGTCACCCTCGGCGGCAAGGCCATCGGCGCCACCAACAAGGCCGAGTTCAGCGAGTACGTCCCCGGCCAGGCCGACCGGTCCAAGTCGAGCACCAAGGTCCTGGCCGGCTCCAAGCTGGCCGACGGTCGCGACGCCCACACCATCGTCGTGAACCTCAAGGACGCCTCCGGCAAGATCGTCACCGGCAAGGCCGGGTCGGCCATGCCCGTGACGATCAAGCTCTCCGGTGCTCAGGGAGCGGCGACCACCGGCCTGTCGGTGTCCCCGTTCGTCGAGACCTCGGTCAAGGGCACCTACGAGGCGAAGGTCACCTCCACGACGGCCGGCACCTTCCACGCCACCGGCCACCTCGGCACCGGCCAGGTCCCGGTGAGCGGCACGGCCATGTCCTTCCTGGACAGCAAGGTCGGCTGACCCCGGACGCAGGACCACGGCGGGCGTCCCGTCGGTGCGACGAGCACCGGCGGGGCGCCCGCCGCTTGCGTACGGTCTTCACCACCCGTGCAGGACGGGCTCCTCACCGGCGTACGCCTCGAACACCGCGCGCTCCTCGTCGCTGAACGGTCGCGGCGCGTGGCTCTCGCGGTCCAGCTGGACCATGCGGGAGCGTGCGCGCAGGTAGACGACCTGCTCGGCGCCAGGGGCGGTGCGGCGGTCCGCCGCGGGCGCGTCGAGCACCTCGTAGCCGAAGTCCACCGACGAGCGCCCGATCCGCGGCACCCACACGTCGACCGCGACCGGCTCCGGGCGGAAGGCCAGCGGCGCCAGGTACTCGATCTCGTGCTTGACCACGACGAGGAGCGACGCGGTCGGCCGACCCGCCGGGTCCACGCCCATCGACGGGAACAGAGCGAACCGCGCATCGTCCAGGAACCGCAGGTAGGCGGCGTTGTTGACGTGCGCGAACAGGTCGACGTCGGACCACCGGACCTGCATGGTCACGCGTCCGCGGCGAGGGGTGGGGGCAGCGGGGTCGGTCACCGGCTCAGCGTAGGCCGCGCCCCGGGGCTGCGACGGCGGCCGCGGGCTCCGGCGGCACCGCACGGCGACGACGCAGACGCCCCTGCGCGAGCAGGATGCCGAGCAGCACCAGAGCCGCGCCCGCGGGCTCGTGCCAACCGAGCCGCTCACCCAGCACCAGAACCCCGAGGGCGACGCCGACGACGGGCGTGATGTACGTGACGGTGCTGGTCGCCGTCGGTCCCCACCGCAGCAGGACGTGGATGTACCAGATGTAGACGATCCCCGTCCCGAGCACCCCGAGCACGACGAGGCTGCCGACGATCGCGGGCGTGAGCTCGACGGGCGAGGTCACGACCCACGGCGTGAGGAGCAGCATGACGAGCGCGCCGCACGCGATCTGCAGGAACGCGGTGGTCACCGCGGGGACGCCGCGACCCGTGACGAAGCGCCGCAGGTAGCCGAACGTGAGCCCGTAGCAGAGCGCGGCCCCGAGGCACGCGAGCTGACCGGCGATCTCGTCGACCGCGCCCTCGCCCGCGAGCCGCCAGGGGGCGCTCAGCACGACGACACCGGCGAGCCCGACGACCACACCGACGACCTGGTCACGGGTCAGGCGTTCCACCCGGAGCGCGAGGGTCACCACGAGGACGGTCATCAAGGGGGTCGTGGCGTTGTACACGGACGCGATCCCGGAGGAGACGTGCTGCTCCGCCCACGCGAACAGCGTGTAGGGGGCCGCGCAGCCGAGGAACCCGACGGCCACGAAGTGACCCCACATCGCCGCTGAGCGCGGCAGCCGGCTCCGGGTGATCAGCATGACGGCGCCCAGCGCGAGCGCGCCGAGCATCAGCCGGGTCCACGCGACCTGCAACGGCGTGGTGCCGTCCAGGGCGACCTTCATGAACAGGAAGCTGGCGCCCCACACGAGACCCATGCCGAGGAACTGGGCGACGGTGCTGGGGTCGGGCCGTCGGGCCCCGGTCTGCTCGGTCACCCGCGCACACTACGTCCGGCCGCCGACACGGTCCGGCGGAGGTCGGACACCGCGGTCGAGCCCGTCGGCCCCGCCGGATGCCGGGGACTCACCCGTCCGCGGCCGCGTGCAGCGCGGCGATGTCGATCTTCTGCATCCCGAGCATCGCCTGCATCGCCCGCTGCGCGCGCCCTGGGTCCGGGTCCTGGAGCAGCTCCCCGAGCGCGGTCGGCACGATCTGCCAGGACAACCCGAAGCGGTCCTTGAGCCACCCGCACCGCGAGGGTTCGCCGCCACCGGCGACCAGCCCGTCCCACAGGGCGTCGACCTCCTCCTGGGTGCTGACGGACACGAAGAACGAGAACGCCTCGGTGAACCGGAACTGCGGCCCGGCGTTCAGGGCCTCGACCGGGAGCCCGTCGAGCTCGAACGACACCGACATCACTGTGCCCGGGGCCACTCCGGGGGCCCCGTCCGGGTACGTCCGGGTGTCGAGCACGCGCGACTTCGGGATCAGGGAGACGTAGAGGTCGGCGGCCTCGGCGGCCTGGTCGTCGAACCACAGGAAGGGGTGGACGCGGGTCTGCACAGGGGCCTCCTCGACTCGGGTGGTCCCAGTGTGCTCCCCGGGGTCGCGAGCACCGGTCAGAACGGTGGTGGCTCGTCGTCGGGGTGGCGGGTGGTGGTGCGGACGGTGTCGTCGGTGCCGGGCCGGGTGCGGTACGTGTGTCCGGTCGGCGTCACCCACTGGAACCGTCCCGGGGCGTACTGGTGCAGGGTGTGGCCGCCGTCGGTCTTGAGGCGGTGGTCCCGGTGGCACGGGGGCGCGACGTTGTCGGCGCTGGTCGTGCCCAGGCGCGTGCCGGGCGGGTCGCCGGGCCGGCGGCGGTATCCGCGCGTGTGGTCGAGCTCGGCGTGCCGCGCGGGCAGGGTGCACCCGGGGCGCACGCAGGTCTTGTCCCGGAGCCGCACGTGCTCGGCGAGCGCGGTGGGTGGTCGGTAGCGGGTCCGCCCGACGTCGAGCACCGCGCCGGAGGCGGGGTCGGTGATGAGGCGCCGCCACGTGCCGCCGGCGGCGAGGGCCCGGGCGCGGGTGGCGGCGACCGGGCCGTACCCGTCGAGGTGCGCGGGCCGGTCGTCGAGGTCGAGCAGCGTGTCGGCGGAGACGGTGACCCAGACGGTCACGCCGGGGCGCGGTCCGGGACCCAGCGGGTCGAGGCCGGGTACCGGGGGCGCGGTGTCCGACCCGGAGTCCGACGAGGTGGCCGCGACGGAGGTGTCCACGACCGGGGGCGCGCCCACCACCAGGTCGCGCAGCCCGTCGGCGCGCAGCTGGTCGAGGGTGCGCTCGTCACCGAGGTTCTTCGCGGCGGCCGCGGCGTGCTGGAGCACCCCGTCGACCCGTAGCGCGTCCTCGGCGGGCAGCAGCAGCGACATCGAGGCCATCCCGTCGGGCATCGCCCGAGGCCGCCCGACGCGCCGTGCGGCCCGGGCGGCGTCCTCGCGGTGCTGGGCGCCGTGGGCGTCGACCTCGAGGAGCGCCGTGGTGACGTCACCTTCGAGCTGGGCCAGGGTCCGGCGTCCCGCTTCGGGCAGCACCCGGTCCTCGACGGCGGTGGCGACCTGCCAGGGCAGGTCCGCGAGCCGGTCGACCAGGAGGCGGGCACGGGCGGGGTCGACGTCCCCGGAGGCCAGGGCGGCTCCGGTGGCCTGCAGCGTCTGGTCGTAGGCGACCCCCTCGCGCACGAGGCGGTTGGCGGCGAGCCGGGAGGTGGCCATGCGGATCGCGAGCTCGTCGCCGGCGACCGACCGCTGCGCCGGGGGCGGCCCGGCGAGGCGGCTCCACTGGGGGTCCATCTCCGGGCACGCCGCGAGGCGAGCCGCCCACCGGGCTGTGCGGGCGTGCGCCCACGCCTCGACCCGGGCCGCGGCGGCGACGGCCTCGACCATGACCGCGGACGGCAGCGCGTCCGGGTCGACCCGGTCCAGCCAGTCCGCGAGCTCGACCCCGGGGAGGGCGGCCTCGAGCAGCGCGACCTGCCGGCGGGCCTCCTGCCCGATGCGGTCGTGGGACCGGGCAGACGGGTCCTCGGCCGGGACGGCACGCCACCGCTCGCGCACCTCCGGCGGCACCGGCAGCGCGTCCCAGTCGGGACCGGAACCACCGGCCCGCACGGCGGCCTGCGCGGCCTCCCGCGCTGCGGTGCGCGCGACGAGGCTCGACCCGAACGGGTACGGGTGGGGCGCGCCGTCACGAGCGGCAGCGGGGTACGCGCCGGCGGGCGTGTCCCCCGGGTGCTCCTGCCCGTCTGCTGCCATGCCACCGACCGTAGGCACCCCGCCCCGGCACCGGGTGCCCCCGACGGCCCGACCTGGGGACGACGCGCGACCCCCGCACCTGTGGACGGCTCGACACCCGCTCGCCGTCAGGCCCCGCCCTCAGCGCGCGGCGGGGCGGCCCGTCCGCTCCCCGACCGCGACCGCTCCGGGGAGCGCGAACCGGCGTGCGGTGGCGACGGTCGGCGCGACGAGCGCGGCCGGCAGCAGGAACGCGAGCGCGAGACCCGGCCCGTCGGCGAGCAGCCCGACGGCGACCGCCCCGAGGACCGCCCCGGCGTAGGTGAAGAGGTTGACCCGGGCGACCACCTCGTCCACGCGGGCCGGGTCGAGCTCGCCGGCGGCGGAGAACGCCAGCGGCACCAGTGCGCCGACGCCGACGCCGACCACCGCGAACCCGATGACGGCGGCGACGGCGCTCGGCACGAGTGCGACGAGGACCAGCCCGAGGGTGGCCGCGGTCGCGGTCGCGGCGGCGACGGGTGCGCGCCCGACGTGTCGCACGGCCCGGTCACCGACGAGGCGCGTGACCAGCACGGACGCCTGGTAGGCGGCGTAGCCGAGCGGGGCGGTGCCCGCCGAGGCGAGCAGCACGTCGTGCAGGTACACGGTGCTCCAGGTGCTGACCGCCGAGTCCGCGACGAACGCGGCCAGCACCACGCTGCCGAACACGACGATCCCGCGGGCCGGCAACGGCACGCGCGGCGGCGCCGCCGCGAGTCCTCCGCCGGCGAGCGGGACGTCGACGGGGACGAGCCGGCCCCGGCCGATCACCAGCGCGCCGGCCAGGAGCACCGCGGCGAGCAGCATGGCCCCGGCTGCGCCCGGCACCCCGGTGCCCCCGACCAGCGCGGACATGACGAGCGCCCCGGCCACCGCCGCCGCGGTGTAGCAGGCGAAGAACCCCGACATCACCGGCCGGCCGACCCGTCGTTGGACGAGCACCCCCTGGATGCCGCCGGCCGCGTCGACGAGGCCGAGCCCGAGGCCGTACAGCGCCAGCCCTGCGACGAACGGCACCAGCGGGGTGGACAGCGCCGCGACCGGCAGGGCGACCGCCTGCGCGGCGAGCCCGCCGAGGAGCGCGACCCGGCTCCCCCGCCGGACGGCCACGCGTTCCGCGACGACGGACCCCGCGGCGGCGGTGAGGCAGACGAGCAGCACGACCAGGGACACCGCGGTGTCGTCGATGCCCTGCCGCTCCTTGACGGCGGGTAGTGCCGTCACGACCGTCGCGTAGCCGAAGCCCTGCGCGGCGTACGCGGCCGCGACCGCGACCCGCGCGGCTCCCGTCAGCTCTCTCGTGCCCATCCGTCCTCGCCCGCTCGTCCTCGGTCCGGGGCGGCGCGTCGTCGGGCCGTCGTCTGCGTGTCACCGTGCTGGTGGAGCCGTGGATCGGGTGGAGCCGCGTCAGCCCCCGAGCTCGGGGTGCCGGGCCCGCACGATCCCGAAGGCCTCGTGCGCGACCTCGACGGTCCGCGCGATGTCCGCGGAGGTGAGGGCCGCGTTGATGAAGTGGTTGTGGTGCGACGTGAGGAACACGCCGCGCTGCACGCACTCGGCGACCCACTCCTGGTGCAGCATCAGCGAGTCGTCCTCGGCGAGCCGCAGGTAGAACAGCGCGGGTGCGCCGGACGCCACGAGGCGCATCCCGTGGTCGGCCGCCGCCGCGACGAGCCCGGTGGTGAGCTCGGTGCCGAGCCGGTCGAACAGGGCGGGCCCGTCGATCTCGCGGAGCTTGGTGAGGGTCGCGATCCCGGCGGCGAACGGGACGGCGCTCATCCAGTACGACCCGGTGTACGACAGGCTGCTGACGACGTCCTTGAGCGAGTCCCGGCCGCAGAGAGCGGAGACGTTGTACCCGTTCGCGAGGGCCTTGCAGAAGCAGATCAGGTCGGCCTGGAACCCGAAGTGGTGGTCGGACCCGGCGAGGTCGAGCCGGAACCCGGCGCGCACGTCGTCGACGATCAGCACGATGCCGTGCTCGTCGCAGAGCCGGCGCACGGCCTGCCAGAACCCGGGACTCGGCAGCCGGTTGTCGACGAAGTTGCCGTGCATGTACGGCTGGGCGATCAGGCCCGCGATCTCGCCGCGGTGCTCGGAGAGCAGCCGCTCGAGCGCGGGCAGGTCGTCCCAGGGCGCGTAGAGGTTGTGGGCGACGTCCTCCTCGAGGACGCCGGGGTAGTCGAGCTTCTGCGTCCACGGCGCGACGCCGTGGTAGAACCCGTCGAAGAACACGATCTTCTTGCGCCGGGTGGCGGCCCGGGCCGTCATGACCGCGAGGGTCGTGGTGTCGCCGCCGTTCTTGGCGAAGAAGGCCCAGTCGGCGCTCGCGACGGTGTCGACGAGCAGCTCGGCGAAGTCGACCATGATCGTCGACGGGATCGTGACGACGTCCTCGAGGCGGGCCTGGGCCTCGGCGGCGGCGCGCACGTCGGGGTCGCCGTACCCGAGCACGTTGGGCCCGTAGCCGCACATGTAGTCGATGTACTCGTTGCCGTCGACGTCCCAGAACCGGGTGCCCTCGGCCCGCTGGGAGAACAGCGGGAACGCGGTGGTCGGGACGTAGCAGCCCTCCGCGGGTCCCTGGTGGCCGTAGATGCCGGACGGGACGACGCGCAGCGCGCGGTCGAACGCCTCGCGGCTCTTCGCGTAGGTGTACGGGGTCGTGGTCATCGCGCTCACTCTCCGAGGTACTGGCCGACGCGGTCGAGGACGCGGTTGACGTTGTCGACCATCGAGACGGTGCCGCGCATCGCCATCCGGCCGTCGCCGAGGCACGCCATCGCGCTGACCCGGCCCGCGAGCAGCGCGCCCGCGGTGTCGAGGTCGGCGAACGTGAGCGCGGCGCGCGGGTGCGGGGACGGTTCGGGCAGGAACGTCATCCGGTGGTCGCGGACCCGCAGGGTGTAGGCGAGCGCGCCGGTGACCTCGAGCGCCACGTCCCCGTCCCCGATCAGGTGCGCGCTGAACCGGCCGGCGCGGTCCTCGTTGGCGACCTGGGCGGCGGCGGCGACCGCGACGTGCAGGGTCAGCGCGGTGCTGGTCGCCCGGAACCCCGGGTCGGCGAGGTCCTCGTCGGACGGCCGCAGGTAGCGGGTGAGCAGCTCGGTGAGCGGTGCGAACACGTGCAGCAGGAACGGCACCCGGTGGAACCCGGTCACCGGCACGGGTCGGGCGTCGCCCGCGATGACGCGGTTGAACGCGGCGGGCGAGGCGAACGGCAGCACGATGGTGGCGACGGCGCGGTCCGGGACGACGCGCACCTGCCCGTCGCGGAACGCGAGCACCGCGCGCGGGCCGCCCCGCACGACGAACGCGAGCGACACCGGCCGCGGGTCGGCGGCGAGCAGCGCGCGGGCCTCCGGGACGCGACGCACGAGCTCGGGCAGGGTGCCGAGGACGGCGAGCAGGTTGACGTGCGCGGCGACCCGCGGGTCGGTGTCAGTGAGCACGGTCGTCCTCCTGGTCGTCGGTGGTGGCCCCGACCGGCTCGGCGAGCGACGCCAGCGCCCCCGCGGCGAACCGCGCGGTGGTCCGGGCGGCGGCCGTGTCGCGGTCGGCGAGCCAGGTCGTGGTGAGCCCCTCGGTGACCATGACCAGCGCCCGTGCGACCTCGTCGAGGGGGACGGTCCACCGGCTGCGGGCCGCGAGCGCCGCGGCGGACAGGCTGGCGCGGGCGGAGGCGCGGTAGACGTCGTACTGGCCGACGAGCGACGCCCGCTGCCCGGTGGTGCGCATGGCGTACAGGGCGAGCTCGAGCAGCGCCTGCTCACGGGCGGGGTCGGCGGCGAGCAGGGTCACGTACCGGTCGAGTCCGTCGCGCAGGACGTCGACGAGGGCGGGTGGCTCGTCGTCGCCCGGCGCGGCGGCGACCGGCAGGAGGCCCGCCTCGGCGGTGCGCCGCTCCTGGGCGGTGACCTCGGCGATCACCGCCTCCATCAGGTGCTCGCGGGACGGGAACGCGTAGTGGAGGCTCGCGAGCGACATGCCGGCCTCGGCGACGACGGCTCGGGTCGTGGCGCCGGCGACGCCGTCCCGTGCGATGACCCGCACGGTGGCGTCCACGAGGGCGCGGCGCCGGTCCTCGACGGCCATCCGGGGCATGTCAGCGGACCTCCGGGTCGCGGGCCAGCCGGCGCGCGACGTGCAGGACGACCCGGCGGGGCACCAGGCCGGCGGCGACGGCGGTCGCGCGGTTCCGCAGCCCGGCGACGACCGACGGTGGCGGGTCGCGCCGGTCGAGCGCGCGGAACGCGACGTCGACGATCTGCGGCACGGGCAGCACCTGCCCGATCCGGAACCCGTCGGACCCGGCGACGTCGAAGAACTCGGTCTCCGCGGGGCCGGGCGCGAGGGCGAGGACCCGGAGCCGCCCGCCGCGGTGCTCGGCCCACAGGGCCTCGGTGAGCGACCGGACGTACGCCTTGGTCGCCGCGTACACGGCGAACGACGGGCCCGGCTGGTACGCGGCGGTGCTGGTGATGTTGACCAGGATGCCGCGCCGGGACGCGGCCAGGTCGGGCAGCAGCAGCCGGGACAGCAGGGTGAGGGCGGTGACGTTGACCTGGATCTCCGCGGCGACCCGGTCGGGCTCCTCGCCCTCGAACGGGCCGTAGGTGCCGAATCCGGCGCTGTTCACCAGCGCGTCGACCAGGACGCCGCGGCTCTCCAGCTCGCGGACGAGGGCACCCGGGGCGGCGGGGTCCGCCAGGTCGGCGGTCAGCACCGTCGACGCCGCGCCGTGGTCGGCCTCGAGCCGGGCGGCGAGCTCGACGAGCCGGTCCTCCCGGCGGGCGACGAGCACGAGGTCGTACCCGCGGGCGGCGAACCGGCGCGCGAACTCGGCGCCGATGCCGGACGAGGCGCCGGTGACGACGGCGACGGGGCGGGGGTGCGCGGCGATGACGGGTCTCCTCGGGGGCGGCCGACCAGTGGGTCGATCGACCCAGAACGCACTGTGCCAGGCGCCGCGGCCGTTGACCACGCCCCGGGCGCAGCCGTAACGCAGCGGTAACGCCGCGTGCCCCGAACGGCTCAGCGGGCGGCGCAGGCCACGCAGGTGCTCGCGGTGGGCAGGGCCTGGAGGCGCTCCGCGGGGACGGGGCGGTGGCACCGGGTGCACGTGCCGTAGGTGCCGGCGTCGATCCGGGCGAGGGCCGCGTCGACCTCGGCGATCCGCTCGCGCATGTCGTGGGTGAGGGCGTCGAGGATGCGCCGCTCGTAGGCGATGGTCGACCCCTCGGGGTCGTGCTCGTCGTCGGTGACGGACTCCCGGGCGGCGGAGACGACGGCCTCCCGCTCGGCGTCGGTGCCCGCGAGGCGGGCCACGGCCTCGCGCCGGCGCTCCCGGAGCACCGCCGCGATCTCCACCACGTCGAGGTCGGACATGACCCCATCATCCGCCCGTCGGCCGCCGCGCGCCCGGGCACGGGGACGAGGCGCGCGCTCAGGCGGGGCTCAGCGGCGGCCGTCCGCTAGCAGCCGGGCCTTCGCGGTGGCGAACTCCTCGTCGGTGAGCGCGCCGTCGCGGTGCAGCCGGGCGAGGCGCTCCAGGTCGTCGACGACGGTCCCGGCGGGAGCGGACGGCCGCGGCGACGACGCCGACGGGGCCGCCGACGGGGCACCGGCCGACCGGGCCCGCGGCCGGTCACCGTCGCGGCCGCCGTCCCCGTCACCCGGCAGCGGCAGCAGCGCCCGCACGGCCTCGTCGCGCGCGGTCCGGGTGGCGGCGGCGAGCGGTTGGCCGGGCACGACCACCCGCAGGCGCTCCGCGTCGTCGGGTCGCGCGGGGTCGTACCAGGCCCGGGGAGCGTGCCGGAACGCGTCGCGCGGCACCTCGGTCCGGACGGCGTGCCGCACGCCGCGGTCGTCGTCGAAGTGCACGGTCGCCCGGCACCGGGTGCCGTCGACGTCCTCGTAGTCGGTGACCCGCGCCCAGGTCCGGGTGAGCCCGCGGGCGCGGGCGACCGTGGACGGCCCGAGGCTGCGCACGGCACCGGCGACGGCCGCGACGACCGCCAGCGCGAGGACGACGCCGAGGACGATGCTCGTGCGGCGGACGCCCTGCTCGGTGTTGAGGTGGTCGCGCACCGCGGCCTGCAGACCCGCGAGCCACGCGGCGCTGCCGACCGCGACCACCAGCCCGGGCGTCGCCCGCCGGGTGAGCGGGGCCAGCACGCCCAGGGCCGCGGCCAGGACCAGGATGCCGAGCACGGGCGCGGCCCCGGCGAAGTCGTCGGTCGCGCACGTCCCGGCGGCGCACTCCCAGGAGACGGTCCGCCACTCGTGCGCGCCGAACCACAGCAGCCACCCGCCGGACGCGACGACCCCGGCTCCGACGAGGGCCCGGACCACGGTGCCGGAGACGTCGGTGGACAGGACGGACGGGACCCGGGGTGCGGCACTCACGCACCCCATCCTGCCAACCCGCGGCCGCCGGCGCCGGTGCGTCACGCGGCCGTCATCGGCCGGGGCTAGCCTGCGGCGGTGCCCCGCATCGCCCCCCACGCCCGCGCCGTCCCCGCCTCCGGCATCCGCCGGGTGCTCGAGCTCGCGTGGACCCGCCCGGACGCGGTGGTGCTGTGCGTCGGCGAGCCCGACCTGCCGACGGCGCCGCACGTCCTGGCCGCGGCCCGCGACGCGCTCGACCGCGACGACACCCGCTACACGCCGAACGGCGGCATCGCCCCGCTGCGGGACGCACTGGCCGCCCGGCTCGACCCGGAGCACGCGCCGGCGGTGCGCCGGGACAACGTGTGGGTCACCGCCGGGGGCGCCCAGGCGCTGCACCTCGCGCTGAGCCTGACGGTCGGGGCCGGCGACGGGGTGCTGCTCCCGGACCCCGGGTACCCGCCGTTCACGATGGCCACCCGGCTGCTCCAGGCCGAGCCGCAGCCGTACGCGCTGCGCCCCGAGGACGGGTTCCTCCCGGACCCGGCGGCGGTGGAGGCCGCGATCACCGACCGCACCCGGGTCCTGCTGCTGAACTCGCCGTCGAACCCGCTGGGCACGGTGCTCCCGGCCGACCTGGTCGCCGAGCTGGTGGACGTCGCCCGGCGGCACGACCTGTGGGTGCTGTCCGACGAGGCGTACGCGGCGTTCACGTACGACGCCCCGCACGTCCCGGCGGCGCGGTTCGACACCGACGGCCGGGTGCTGACGCTGCACACGTTCTCCAAGACGCACGCGATGACCGGGTTCCGGGTCGGGGTGCTGGTGGTGCCGGACGCGATGGCCCCGCTGATGCCCCGGCTGCAGGAGTCGGTGATCTCGTGCGTGAACACCCCCGCGCAGTACGCGGCGCTCGCGGCGCTGACCGGCCCGCAGGACGCCGTCGACCACGCGCGGGCCACGTACCGGGCGCACCGCGACCTCGCGACGGGCCTGCTGGACGCGGCCGGGATCCCCTGGCTGCCCGCCGCCGGGGGCATCTACCTGTGGGCGGACGTCTCCCACGCCACCGACGGTGACGTCGCGGCCTGGGCGGAGGACCTGGTCCGGACGGCGGGGGTGGCGGTCGCGCCCGGGTCGGCGTTCGGCCCGCGGGGCGAGGGCTGGGCGCGGATCTCGCTGACCGCCACGGCCGACGACCTCCGGACGGGGCTGTCGAGGCTGCCGGGGCGGGCGCTCTAGGGCTCGTCCCGCGGCCGGACCGGCATCACCGCGAGCCCGACGCCGGTCCCGCGAGCGCCCGCTCGAAGGTCCCGAGCACCCGTGGCGAGAACAGCACGAACCGCACGAGGTCCACGCCGTCGGGGTGGGTGTCCGCCCAGCCGCGCACGGCCGCGACGGCGTGCTCGGCGACGGCGTCGGCCGACCAGCCGTAGACGCCCGCGCTGACGGCCGGGAACGCGACGGTCCGGGCGCCGAGCCCGGCGGCGACGTCGAGCGACCGCGTGAAGCAGGACCGCAGCAGGGCGGGGTCGGTCTGCCCGGCGCGGGCGTCCGGCCCGACGGTGTGGACGACCCACCGGGCGCGCAGCCGTCCGGCACCGGTGGCGACGGCGTCCCCGGTCGGCAGGCCGTCCGGCAGCGTGGTGCGGCGCAGCTCGCGGCACGCCGCCAGCAGCCCGGTGCCCGCGGCGGCGTGGATCGCGCCGTCGACGCCGCCCCCGCCGAGCAGGGAGGAGTTCGCGGCGTTCACCACCGCGTCGACGTCCTGGACGGTGATGTCGCCGGCGACGGCCTCGATGCGCATGACCCCATCGTCGCGCGCGCCGCGGCGGTCCGTCCTACGGTGGGCCGACAGCGCCGACCCCGGGAGGACCTCGTGACCGCACCCATCCCCACCGAGCCGGTCCCCACCGGTCCCGACGGCACCGAGCCGGTTCCGGTCGGACACGAGGACGTGCCGGAGCTCGAGTACGACGAGACCGTCCCGCCGCGCCCCGAGGAGGACGTGGCCGACGTCGCCCGCGCCGTCCCGGACCCCGCCGGGCACGGCGGACCGACCCCGGACCAGATCCGGCCCTGACCCCCGGGCAGGCCCGCGCGCCCGCTGACCTGCGCTAACGTCGGGGACCATGCAGAGCCGCACCAAGGTCGACGTCGACCGCCCCGTCCTGGACCTCCTCGTGCGCGAGGTGCTGGGCACCGACGCCCCCGTGACCCGGGTGCGCGAGCTCACGGACGGGATGTTCAACGCCGCCTACGGGGTCGACCTCGGGGACGGCACGGCCGTCGTGGTGAAGGTCGCCCCGCCGCCGGGGACGCCGGTGCTCACGTACGAGCGGGACCTGATGCGGGCCGAGGTGGACTTCTACCGGCGGGCCGCGGGGGTGGTCCCGGCGCCCGCGGTGCTCGGCGTCGACCTGACGCGGTCCCGGGTCGACCGGGACGTCCTGGTCATGGAGCACCTGTGCGGCACGCCGCTGGAGTCCGTGCGCCGCGACCTGCCGGCCGCCGAGGCCGCGACGGTGCAGCGCGAGCTCGGTGCGGCGGTCGCACGGCTGCGCGCGGTGACGGGCACCCGGTTCGGCTACGACCGCCCGGACGGCTCGCTGTCCGCCGCCACCTGGTCCGGGGCGCTGCGCGCGATGGTCGAGGCCCTGGTGGTGGACGCGGACCACTACCGGGTGCGGCTGTCGGGACGCGCGCGCGGGCTGCCGGACCTGGTCACGGCCGCCGCCGACGTGCTCGACGCCGCGGTGCCCGTCCCGGTGCTGACGCACTTCGACCTGTGGGAGGGCAACGTCTTCGTGGCGCCGGGGGCGGACGGCGCGCCGCACCTGGAGGCGGTGGTCGACGGGGAGCGGGCGTTCTGGGGCGACCCGCTCGCGGAGCTGGTGTCGACGTCGCTGTTCCGCGACCCCGCGCAGGCGACGGACTTCCTGGCCGGGTACGCGGCGGAGGCGGGGGAGCCCCTGGACCTCGGCACGGACGCGCAGCTGCGCCTGACGCTCTACCGCGCGTACCTGTGCCTGATCATGACCGTGGAGGGCGCGCCGCGCGGCTACGGCCCGGAGGGCCAGGCGGGCGTCGCGTTCGCCCGCCGGCGCCTCGCCGCGGAGCTCCGCACGCTGCACCGCGTGCTCGGCTGACGGTCTTCACCCCCGGCGGGTCCGCCGGTGGGGGCGACCGCTGCGGTGGTCGTGAGGCATGCTGGTCGGCGTGCAGATCCGGGAGATGCAGGAGGACGACTGGCAGACGGTCCGCGACGTGCGCCTGCGCGCGCTCCGCGAGGACCCGGAGGTGTTCGGCTCGTCCCTCGCCCGCGAGGAGATGTTCGCCGAGACGCACTGGCGGATGCGCCTGCGCAGCGCCCGCACGTGGGTGTCGCTCGACGCCGGCGGCACCGCGCGCGGGCTGGTCGGGATGATCGAGGAGCCCGGCTCGCCGAAGTCCGACCGGCACGTCGTCCAGCTGTGGGTCGCCCCGGAGGCGCGGCGGCACGGCATCGGCTGGTCGCTGCTGGACGCGGTCCGGGCCGCGGCTCTCGCGGACGGCGCGGCGACGGTGTCCCTGTGGGTGGTGGACGGCAACCACGCGGCGGGCGACCTGGTGGTGCGCGCGGGCTTCGTCCGGACGCAGGAGCGGCACAAGCTGACCCGCGACCCCACGCAGTCCGAGGAGCGGCTGGTGCTGCGGCTCACCTGAGCGCGCCGCTCAGCCGGCGTCGGGCACCGACTCCAGCAGGAGGGTCACCGGGCCGTCGTTGACGAGCTCGACGGCCATGTCCGCGCCGAACACCCCGGTCGGCACGGTGAGCCCCCGCGCGCGCAGGTCCGCGACGACGGCGGCCACCAGGGGCTCGGCGACCGGGCCCGGTGCGGCGGCGTTCCAGGTGGGGCGCCGGCCCTTGCGCGCGTCGCCGTACAGCGTGAACTGGCTGACGACGAGCACGGGCGCACCGGCCTCGACCGCCGACCGCTCGTCGCGCAGGATCCGCAGCTCGGCGACCTTGCGGGCGATGTGCTCGACCTGCGCCGGGCCGTCGCCGGGAGTGACGCCGACCAGGACGACCAGCCCCTCGCCGTCGAACGACCCGACCACCGCGCCGTCGACCGTGACCGAGGCGCGCGTCGCACGCTGGACGACCGCCCTCACGCGGGGCCCTCGCCCTCGAACGCCGGCACGACCGCCCCGACGGGCTCGCCGTGGCCGAGCACCGGGGTGGTGCCGAGCGCGTCGAGCGCCACGAGGTCCACGCCCGGCACGTCCGGCGCGCCGGCCACCCGCAGCGCGGCGGCGAGGACGGCGGGGCGGGGCCGGCCGCTGCCGTCGGTGATCTTGAACGCCAGCGCCGACCCGTCCGGCAGCGCCGCGGCGTAGACGCCGTCGGCCCCGTCCTTCGCGACGAGGCCCGGCACGGCGCGCATGGCCCGCGTGACGTCGCGGGCCGCGCCGCCGACGAGCTCCGGGTGCTGCGACATGGCGTCGGCGACGCGCGCGAGCGGGGTCCCGGGCTCGGTGCGCGGGGCGGACGCCACCCGGGCGAAGGCCCGCGCGAGGCCGACGAGGGTCGTGGAGAACAGGGGCGCCCCGCAGCCGTCGACGGTGACGTGCCAGGCGGGCGTGCCGGTGAGCTCCTCGACCGCCGCGCGGCACGCGACCTGGACCGGGTGCTCGGCGTCGAGGTAGCGGTCGGGCTCCCACCCGGGTTCGTCGGTGTGCGCGACGCAGGTGGCGAGCATCGCCGCGTGCTTGCCGGAGCAGTTCTGGGTGACGGGTTCCGGGCCGTGCCCGTCCTGCCGCCAGGCGAACGCGGCCTCCGGGTCCAGCGGCAGGTCGGGGGTGTTGGCCAGCGCGGTCTCGCTGAAGGCGGCCTGCAGCAGGGTCTCGCGGACCACCCGCAGGTGCTCCGGGGTGCCGTCGTGGCTCGCGCAGGCGAGCGCGAGGTGGGGTCCGTCGAGGTCGAGCCCCGCGCGCAGCATGCCGACGGCCTGCAGCGGCTTGAGCGACGACCGGGCCAGGATCGCGACCTCGGGGTCGCCGAGCGCGAGCCGCACGGACCCGTCGGGGGCGAGCACGACGAGGTGGCCGGTGTGCACGGACTCGACGAGCTCACCCCGGACGACGCGGGCCAGCGGCACGGCGGCGGACGCGACGTCGGTGGCGGCGGCCTCGCGGGCGACGGCCCGGGCCGCGTCCAGCGCCTCGGCGGCCGCGTCCGGGGCCGCGGCGGCCGCGTCCGGTCCCGCGGGTGCGTCCTCGCCCAGCAGCCGCCCGGTCAGGTGCGGTCCGCCCGGTCGGGTGCCCGGCACGGTCACCACCCGCCGCTGGTCGGCCCGGAGCCCCCGCGACCCCCGCGCCCGGAGTGGGGGGCGACCGCGGGCCGCACGTCGACCAGGTAGACGATCGCCGCGACGGCGCTCAGCAGGCCCAGGAACGTCGGGAACGCCCCGAGCCCGAGCGGCGGCGGCACGGTGAAGAACGCCACCGCGGTCGCGATCCCGAGGATGATCGACCAGATCTGCTTGGTCTGCTTGCCCGCCGCGGCGAACGCGCGGGCGGGCCGGCGCAGGGCGTCGACGAGCGCCCAGACCGTCAGCACGAGGATGACGAGACTGAACAGCAGGAACAGGATGAGCTGCACGGAGCCGAAGATCACGGGCCGAGCCTACGGTGCACGGCGACCGGTCCGCAGGGGCGCGGGACCACTCAGAGCTCGGGCAGGGTCTCCCGTGCCGTGCGGGCGTCGACGCCGCTGGCCTCGAGCAGGTCGACGACCAGCGACCGCACCAGCAGCACCAGGCTCTGCGCCTGCCAGTCGTCGGGTGTGAGGGTGAACGGGTCGAGCTCCGCGGCGAGGCGCAGCAGCTCCTCGCGGGACCGCAGCGGCTCGGTCCCGGACCCGAGGGCGGCGGCGAGGGTGTCGGCGGCGAGGGCGATCCGGTCGATCGCGTCGGCGACGGGGCCGAGGTCGTGCGGCTGCTCGGCCTCGACGGTCGCGAGGGACCGTCGGGCGAGCACGCGGGAGTTCCGGACGGCGCGGTCGACGCGGACCGCGGACTGCCCGATCCACGCCAGCTCGGTCCGGTGGCGCCGGCCGGACGGCGACACGCGCGCGAGGTCGCGGGCGGACCGGGCGGCGTCCTGCCACTCGTCGAGCGCGGGCTGGGAGGCGCGCCCGCGGATGAGGGCGTCCTCGACGTCGTGCGGGTCGCGGGTCCGCAGGCCCCGGGCGAGCAGCCGCAGCATCCCCGCCAGCTCGACGACCGCGGCCCGGCCCTGGGCGCGGGGCGGCGGCGGGGGTCGCTGGGGGTCAGCGCGGCGACAGCGAGGGCGACAGCGCCGCCGACCAGGGCGTCCGTCCACCGGCCGACGGGTCCGCCGGACGCGCCGACGGCGGGCAGGCCGACGATGACGATCGCCTGCACGCCGGCCTGGGTGGTGAGCATGGGCCCGCGGTCCAGGAACCGGGCGACCAGCGCCGCGACCCCGAGGACGAGCGCGACCTGCCACGGCCCGGTGCCGATGCCGTGCACGACGAGGTCGCCGAGGCCGACGCCGAGGGCGACGCCGACGGCGAGCTCCGCGACCCGCCGCAGGTCGCGGTCGGCGGTGAACCCGAGGGCGATCCAGGCGCTGACGGGCGCGAAGAACGGGGCGCTGTGCCCGAGCAGGTAGTACCCGATGGCGTAGGCGACGCCTGCGGCGATCACGGCCTGCAGGACGGGGACGAACGCGGTCCGCACCCGGGCGCGGCCCTGACGGGCGCGCGCGGCGAGCTGGACCCGCACCGCCGACGGCCCGGCCGTCGTCCGCGGGGCCGGGGCGCCGGTCACAGCATCGGGTGGCCGCCGAGGCCGCGCGTGAGCGGGCCGTGGGCGGCGGGCCGGTCGACGGACACGCCGTCGCCGGGGACCACGATCTCCTGGCCGGCGGTGATGACCCCGCCGTCGCACTCGACCACGACGTCGGCGTCGACCGGCGCGGACCGCTTCACCACGGCGAGCGCGACGGGGCCGAGCTCGTGGTGCCGGGCGACGGTGGTGACGCGGCCGAGCTCGCGGCCGGGCTCGCCGGTGGTGAGCAGGTCGCCGAGGTCGCGCACGACCGCGCCGGCCTCGGGCAGCAGGTGGCCGGACCCGTCGAGGTGCAGCAGCACCAGGCGGCGCGGCGGCCGTCCCATGTTGTGCACGCGGGCGATGGTCTCCTGCCCGCGGTAGCAGCCCTTGTGCAGGTGCACGGCGGTGCGCAGCCAGTCGAGCTCGTGCGGGATGGTCCGGTGGTCGAGCTCGCGGCCCGACCGCGGGCGCCAGGCCTCGACGCGGACGGCCTCGCTCGCCCAGGTGCCGACGAGCGGCCACCCCGACGCCTCGCGGGCACGGACGGCGTCGACGAGCCCGGCGCGCGGGACGAGGACGAGGCGCCACGCCCGGTCGGCGCCCGGGTGCTGGTCGTCGGGCAGGCCGTAGCGGGTGCCGCCGGGCAGGGTCCGGGGCCAGGGGTCGCGCCAGGTGACGGGCTCGCCGGGCGCGCCCTCGGCGTCCACGGGCTCGCCGATCGCGGCCCAGTCGTCGGTCACGTCGGCGACCTCGACGCGCAGCATGAACCGCATCCGGTCCAGCCAGGCGGCCAGCTCGGGCGCGCTCTCGGTGATGAGCCAGGTCGCCTCGCCGTCGTCGACCACGTCCGCCGCGTGCTCGACGTGCCCCTGGGGGCTGAGCACGAGCGTCTCGGTGGACGTGCGCGGGGCCAGGTCGGTGAGCTGCTGCGAGGTGATCGAGTGCAGCCACGACAGCCGGTCGGGGCCCGCGACGCGCACGACGCCGAGGTGCGACTGGTCGACGACGCCGCCGCCGCGGGTCAGTGCGCGCTGCTCCGCGGTCGGGTCGCCGTAGTGCCAGGCCACGCCCGCGTCGGGGCCGGAGCCGGCGACTGCGCCGTGCCGGTCGAGCAGGGGGCTGCGGTGCCGGGGCGCGGCCGGTGCGGTCGCGTCGGCGTCGGGGGTCGTCGGCTGCGCGGTCACGTCAGTCCAGGACCCGGCTGAGCCGCGCCGAGCCGTAGGACTGCAGCTCGTGCCCGAACGCGGCGAGGTCGTGCGCCCACATGAGGTCGCCCTGGACGAGGCCGTACAGCCGCTTGCCCGCGGTGACCTCCGCGCCGGTCGCTGTGCGCGCGATCAGGTCGCTGACCAGGTCGATCCGCCCGTTGCCCGTCGCGCCGACGTACACCGCCACGTGCCCCGAGGGGTCCGCGAGCAGCAGCTCGACGGGGTGCAGCTCGGAGCCCATGCCCTCGGGCCGCTCCGGCGGGATGCGCCAGTAGCCCTGCTCCGTGGCCCACACCGGGGACTCGTCCGCGGCGTCGGTGCCGCCGGTCCCGTCCGTGCCGTCCGCGAGCGCCGAGGCGTCGTCCGGCGCGACGACGAGCCGGATCGTGGAGGTGTAGGACAGGTAGGGCCCGCCGTCGTGGTCGAAGGTCACGTCCTGCGTGAACGCGGTCTCCTCGATGCCCGGGTACCCCACGACGCCCTCGCCGTGCCAGCGGCCGACCAGCCAGGCCAGCGGGTACATCTCGGGGGCGAGGCCCTCGGGGAGGGTGAACGCCATGTCAGCGCTGTCCCTTGAACAGCCGGACGACGACGAGGAGCGCGAACCAGCCGATCGCGACGGTGGCCGCGACGAGCAAGCCGATGAAGAAGATCTCGAGTGCCTGCATGTGCCGATCCTAACGACGGATCGCCGGCGTGCCCCCGCTGTCCGCGGTCACGCGTGCCGGGCCGCGCGCAGCCGGACGCCGAGCAGGTACAGCTCGCAGCCGAGGCAGAGCCCGAACACCGCGTTCAGCGTGGCCGCGACCAGCGCGAGCGCCGCGGCGACCGGCACCGCCGCCCCCACGCCGAGCAGGGCCAGCAGCACCCCGCCGCCCGTGATCACCAGCCCGACGACCTGCGCGAACCGCGGCGGCCGGGGGTCCTCGCGCTCGGCGGCCGGCGCGAGCCGGGGACGGACGAGCGCCTGGAACAGCAGCCCCTGGACGGAGCCCTGCGCGCCGCGGACGGCGCCGACGGCGAACAGCGCCGCGACCACCGCGAGGCCCGCCGTCCCGGCGGCGCCGGGGAGCAGCAGGACGACGACGAGCAGCACGGCGGTCAGGGCCGCGCCGAACCGGGGGCCGCGGGGGTCGATGCCGGCGGGCGCGGCGGCGGGGCCGGCGGCGGAGGTGGGGGTGGGTGCGGTCACGCGGGGGTCCTCCCGGACGTCGGGTCGAGCGCGGCGAGGGCCTGGGCCCGGGTGGTGGCGCCGGACATCCGACCGCGCACGGCTCCCGCGCGGTCGAGCACGAGGACCGTCGGGGTGCGCCGGACGTCGAACCGGCGGACCAGGTCGAGCCGCTCCTCGGCGGGCAGCTCGACGTGGGCGAGGCCCGCGTCGGCTGCGGCGAGCTCGCCCAGGACCGAGGCGGTGCTCCGGCACGGCGCGCACGTCGCGGACGACAGCTGCACGAAGGTCGCGCGGCGGCCGAGCGGGGCACCGAGGTCGGCGGGGGTGAGCACCGCGGTCGCGGCGCCGGGGTGCGCGGCGGCGAACCGCCCGTTGCGGGCCCGCCACACGATCCCGAGCGCGCCGGCGAGCAGCAGCACGCCCAGCACCAGCAGCACCCGCAGCTCCACGACACCCCCCGGGGGTCGGCCGGGGGCTCAGCCCACCAGCACGCGTCCGACGACGTAGACCAGGATGCCGGTGACCGCGACGGGCAGGACAGCCACCGCCCAGCCCGCGAGACGACGTTCCAGGGCGGGCAGCCGGTCGAAGAGCACGTCGCCCGCGGCGACGAGGACGCCGACCGCCGCGCCGAGCAGCACACCCGACAGCAGGCCGACGACGGGCAGCGCCGCCCCGGCCACCAGGCCCGCGGCGGTCGCGGCGCCGACGGTCGCGCCCGCGGCGGCCCAGCCGCGCAGCGGGAGCACGCTCAGCGCTGACGCGACGGCGAGCGCGACGGCGCCGGTGACGACGACCGCGTCGCCCCCGCCGGTGCGCTCCGCGGCGAGCCAGCCCGCGGCGCACACGGGCGCCAGCGACCCGGCGACGGTGCCGGCCACCGACTCCACGAGGCGGACCCGGCCGTCGCGGCGCGCGAGCTCGGCGACGAACGACGCGAGCACCGCGCAGGCGAACACCGCGGGCACGGCGCCGAGCAGCGGCTCGCTCGTGGTGAGGTGCACGACGACGACGGCGGCGACGCCCGCGAGGCCGATGACGACGCCGCTGCCCACCCGGGACGGCAGACCGGCGACGACGGGCCAGCCGATCGCGAACACGACGGCGAGGACGACCAGGAGGGCGGCGAGGACGACCCCGTCCCGCCCGCCGACCGACACGTCCCCGAGGACTCCGGCTACGGCGACGAGCGTCGCCAGGACCGCCGTGGTCACGGCTCTACTCGACGCTGGCACGTCCGCCATCCTCGCAGACGGACGGCGGCGGCCCGGCATCGCGCGTCTGCGGGCCGTGACATCTGGCGTGACATCCACGGGGTACCGTGTCCCCCAATTCGGACGGGGAGAGGTGACACGTGGCCGACCTGCTGCTGCTCACGCCCGCGTCCGGTGGCTCGTCCCAGGTGCTGCCTGCCCTCGGGCTGCTGTCCCACCGGGTCCGCGTGCTCCCGGTGGAGCCGTCCGCCCTGGTCGACGCCCCGGACGCCGACATCGTCGTGCTCGACGCGCGCCGCGACCTGGTCACGGCGCGCACCACCTGCCGGCTGCTGCGCGCGACCGGGCTGACGGTGCCGCTGGTGCTCGTGCTCACCGAGGGCGGCCTGACGGTCGTCACCGCGGAGTGGGGCGCGGACGACATCGTGCTCGAGCACGCGACGCCCGCGGAGGTCGAGACCCGGTTCCGCCTGGTCATCGAGCGCGCCGCGGCGTCCTCGTACGACGACGCGCCGCAGGAGATCTCGTCCGGCGAGCTGATGATCGACGCCGGCGGGTACACCGCCCGGCTGCGCGGCCGCCCGCTCGACCTCACGTACAAGGAGTTCGAGCTGCTCAAGTACCTCGTGCAGCACCCGGGCCGGGTGTTCACGCGGGCGCAGCTGCTCCAGGAGGTCTGGGGCTACGACTACTACGGGGGCACCCGGACGGTCGACGTGCACGTGCGGCGCCTGCGCGCCAAGCTCGGCCCGGAGCACGAGCAGCTGATCGGCACCGTGCGCAACGTGGGTTACCGGTTCGACCCGCCGAAGGACCGTCGCGGCGGCGACGGATCGGGCTCGCCCTCCCCGGCCGAGGTCTCCGCGGACGCCTGACGGCTCCGTGCCCGCTGGACGACGGCGCGCCGGTGTCCCGCCCGGTGCCCGTCCGGACGCGGTAGGTTCTGCCCCGATGACCGTCGACTCCTCCGCCCTGCTGCTCGACGGCCCGTGGCGGCACCACTTCGTCCCGGCGAACGGCGCCCGGTTCCACGTGGCCGTCGCCGGTCCCGACGACCGCGACGCCCCGCTCGTGGTGCTGCTGCACGGCCTGCCCGAGCTGTGGTGGGCGTGGCGGCACCAGCTGCCGGCGATCGCCGAGGACGGCTACCGGGTCGTCGCGATGGACCTGCGCGGCACCGGCGGGTCGGACAAGCCGCCGATCGGCTACGACGTGCCGACGCTGACCCGGGACGTCGCGGGCGTGGTGCGGTCGCTCGGCTGCGAGCGCGCGGTGGTGGTCGGCCACGGGGTCGGGGGCGGTGACGTCGCGTGGGCGATGCCCGCGTACCACCCCGACCTCACGCGGGCGGTCGCCGTGCTGTCGTCGCCGCACCCGCTGCTGCGCCGGGCCGACCCGCGGTCGGGGCTGCGGGCCCGCGCGGCCCGGCGGGTGGCCGCGATGCAGGTCCCGTACCTGCCGGAGCGCTCGATGACCGGCGGCGACCTCGTCGCGCGGCTGCTGCGCGAGTGGGGCGGCCCGCGCTGGCCGGACCCCGCGGCGCTGGCCCTGTACCGGCGCGCGGTGCAGGTGCCGTTCGCCGCGCACTCCGCGCTGGAGCAGGTCCGGTGGCTGTACCGCTCGGGCGTGCGCGCCGACGGCGGCCGGCACGCGCAGGCGCTGCGGTCGGCAGCGGCCGTGCCGACGCTGCAGGTGCACGGCGGGTCGGACGGCTGCTACCCGGTGTCGCGGGCGATGGCGGACGGCGCCGTCGCCCGTCAGCTCGGCGCGCAGTACCGGTTCGAGATGCTGGCCGGCGCCGGCCACTACCTGCCCGAGGAGGAGCCCGTCCGGGTCACCGCGCTGCTGCGCGGCTGGCTGGCGGAGCTCGACCGGACCGCCTGACCGCGCCGGTGGCGCCGGCGCGCCCTGGGACCGCAGGCCCGTCCGAGCCCGTGCGGACGGACGCTATGCTGACCGTCGCACGCCGCGTGGGAGCGCTCCCGCAGCGGAGACACCACCGACCGAGAGGCGCAACGATGCGGTACGGCCACTTCGACGACGAGGCACGCGAGTACGTCATCACGACGCCGCACACGCCCTACCCGTGGATCAACTACCTCGGCTCCGAGGAGTTCTTCTCGCTGGTCTCGCACACGGCGGGCGGGTACTCGTTCTACCGGGACGCGAAGATGCGCCGGCTCACCCGGTACCGGTACAACAACATCCCCACCGACGAGGGCGGCCGGTACTTCTACGTCAACGACGGCGGCGACGTCTGGACCCCCGGCTGGCTGCCGGTGAAGGCCGACCTCGACCACTTCGAGGCGCGCCACGGCCTCGGCTACTCCCGGATCACCGGCACCCGCGGCGGCCTGCAGGTCGACACGCTGTTCTTCGTGCCGCTCGGCGAGAC
This sequence comes from Cellulomonas sp. NPDC058312, assembly GCF_042880135.1. NCBI lineage: Bacteria > Bacillati > Actinomycetota > Actinomycetes > Micrococcales > Cellulomonadaceae > Cellulomonas > Cellulomonas sp. NPDC058312. Next base: position 417,725 of record NZ_JBHVZE010000004.1, read on the forward strand.
CGCCGAGATCCAGCAGGTCACGCTGACCAACACGACCGACGCCGAGAAGTCCGTCAGCCTGTTCTCGTTCGTCGAGTTCTGCCTGTGGAACGCCCAGGACGACCAGACCAACTACCAGCGCAACCTGTCGCTGGCCGAGGTCGAGGTCGAGCAGGACGGCCCGCACGGCTCCGCGATCTTCCACAAGACCGAGTACCGCGAGCGCCGCGACCACTACGCCGTCTACGGCGTGAACACGCGCGCCGACGGGTTCGACACCGACCGCGACACGTTCGTCGGCCCGTGGAACGGCCTGGGCGAGGCCGCCGTGCCGCGCGCCGGGAAGTCCGCCGGGTCGATCGCGTCGGGCTGGTACCCGATCGGCTCGCACCAGGTCGACGTCACGCTCGCGCCGGGCGAGAGCCGGTCGCTGACCTACGTGCTCGGCTACGTCGAGAACGACCACGAGACCAAGTGGGCCCCGGCCGCGGACGGCGAGCTGCCGATGCAGCGGGTCAACCGCGAGCGCGCGCACGCGCTGCTGTCCCGGTTCGCCACCCAGGAGCAGACGGACGCGGCGTTCGAGGCGCTGCGCGCGCACTGGGCCGGGCTGCTGTCCACCTACTCGGTGACGTCGACCGACGAGAAGCTGGACCGGATGGTCAACATCTGGAACCAGTACCAGTGCATGGTCACGTTCAACATGTCGCGCTCGGCGTCGTACTTCGAGACCGGCATCGGCCGCGGCATGGGGTTCCGCGACTCCAACCAGGACCTGCTGGGCTTCGTGCACCTGGTCCCGGAGCGCGCCCGGGAGCGGATCATCGACATCGCGTCGACGCAGTTCCCCGACGGCTCGGCCTACCACCAGTACCAGCCGCTGACGAAGCGCGGGAACAACGACATCGGCTCGGGCTTCAACGACGACCCGCTGTGGCTGATCCTCGGCGTGGCGGCCTACATCAAGGAGACCGGCGACGCCGCGATCCTCGACGAGCTGGTCCCGTTCGACAACCAGCCGGGCTCCGAGGTGCCGCTGTTCGACCACCTCACCCGGTCGTTCGAGTTCACCGTCGACAACCAGGGCCCGCACGCGCTGCCGCTGATCGGGCGCGCCGACTGGAACGACTGCCTCAACCTCAACTGCTTCTCGACCGAGCCGGGCGAGTCGTTCCAGACGACCGAGAACCAGGCCGGCGGCGTCGCGGAGTCGGTGTTCATCGCCGCGATGTTCGTGCACATCGGCCCGGAGTACGCCGAGCTCGCCGAGCGCCGCGGCCTGCCCGAGGTCGCCGCCGCCGCGCGCGCCGAGGTCGAGAAGATGCGTGCCGCCGTGCTCGAGCACGGCTGGGACGGCGAGTGGTTCCTGCGCGCGTACGACTTCTACGGCAACCCCGTGGGCACCGACGCGAAGCCCGAGGGCAAGATCTGGATCGAGCCGCAGGGGTTCGCGGTCATGGCGGGCATCGGCGTCGACCCGGCGAACCCCGCGGACCCGACGTCCCCGGCGGTGCGCGCGCTGGACTCCGTCGCGGAGCACCTGGCGACGCCGCACGGCATGGTCCTGCAGTCCCCGGCCTACACGAGCTACCAGATCGAGCTCGGCGAGGTCTCCACGTACCCCCCGGGCTACAAGGAGAACGGCGGCATCTTCTGCCACAACAACCCGTGGGTCATCATCGGCGAGACCGTGCTCGGCCGCGGCGAGAAGGCGTTCGACTACTACCGGCGCATCACCCCCGCGTACCGCGAGGACATCTCCGACGTGCACAAGCTCGAGCCGTACGTGTACGCGCAGATGATCGCGGGCAAGGAGGCCGTCCGGCACGGCGAGGCGAAGAACTCGTGGCTGACCGGCACCGCCGCGTGGAACTTCGTGGCCGTCTCGCAGTACCTGCTGGGCGTGCGGCCCGACCACGACGGCCTGGTCGTCGACCCGCAGATCGGCCCGGACGTGCCCGCGTACACGGTCACCCGCGTCGCGCGCGGCGCCCGGTACGAGATCACGGTGACCAACTCCGGCGAGCCCGGAGCCCGCGGCCGCCTGGTCGTCGACGGCACGCCGATCGAGGGCCGCACCGTCCCGTACGCCCCGGCGGGCAGCACGGTGGTCGTCGAGGTCCTGGTCTAGCGGCTGCGCCGACGTCGCCCGTCCGGCCGAGGTCGCCCCCTGCAGGTGGCGACCTCGGCCGGACGTGCCGACCTCGGCGTCGGAGCCGCTATGCTGGTCGGGCCGTTCCCTCCGCGGGACGGCGTGCGACCGGCCCACGGGGCGGTCACGCGGGTGTAGTTCAATGGTAGAACTTCAGCTTCCCAAGCTGATAGCGCGGGTTCGATTCCCGTCACCCGCTCAGCAGGAGGCCAGGTCCGGATCCGTCCGCACCTGGCCTTCGTCGTCCTCCGGGGAGGTGCGACCGGGCGCACCCCTCAGTCGCAGTGATTTCCCCTACTCAACCGGCAGGGACCCCTCCTTGTCGTCGTTAGCGTGCCGACGCCAGCGACGACGGAAGGACCCCGGTGAACACCCACATCTCCTCGATCGACCTGCAGCTCCCCGAGCGGTGGTGCGGCTGGCGGCCCGGCGACGTCGCGCGGATCGCCCGCCGCGCCGCCGCCGGTCTCACGCGCTCGCCGGTCGCCGACGCGCGCCTGCGGTCGGCGCTCGTCGCGGTCGACCGCGCGGTCGTCGAGCAGAACGCGCGGCACGTCCGCGCCGGCGTCTGGGTGCCCGACCCCTCCGGGGACGTCGTGGGCGGACTCGCCTGCGAGCTCCTGGTCGAGGCCCAGGCCGTCGACGACCCGCCCTCGACGCACCTGCGCCGGATCCGTCGCAAGATCTACCGCACGCGCCGCGCCGCGACCCGGCTCTCGTACCACGGGGTCGACGTGCGCGAGGTGCCCGCCGGAAGCGCGGTCGTCACGCAGCGCAGCCTCGGGGTGCAGCGGCACGAGGTGATCTGGACGGTGTTCCCGCCCGGGTCGACCCAGGCTGTCGAGCTGCGGTTCGACACCCGCAGCCGCGAGCGGTACCCGGAGCTGCTGGTGCACGCCGAGCAGATCGCGCTCGACCTGCGGGTCACCCTCGCCGCGGCCTGACGGGCCGGTGCCGGCGACGTCCCGGCCCGCGCCCGCCGTCACTGCCACACTGGTCCGCGTGCCGCGTCGCGGCGACCACGACCCGGTCCCGCTCCGGCGGGATCGCGAGGTCCGACCGGTGGCGGGGCGGAGGCGGTGCATGACGGACGTGCTGTCGAGCGCCGGGGCCGACCTGCCCGCCGCTGACGCCCCCGACGACCTCGCCGCGCTGCGGGACGCCACGGACCGCCTGCTCGCCGACCACGGGGTGACCGACGGGTCGGACGGGTCCGGCGTCGCCGGAGTGCCCGGGTCCCCCGACGAGCCCACCGCCCCGTGGCGGCTCGACCCCCGCCCGGTGCTGCTGGACGAGGCCGAGTGGGCGCCGCTGGAGGCCGCCCTCGCGCAGCGCGCCGAGCTGCTCGACGCCGTCCTCGCGGACCTCTACGGCCCCCGCCTGCTGCTGCGCCAGGACGTGCTGCCGCCCGAGCTCGTGCTCGGCCACCCGGGGTTCCTCCGGGCCGTCGACGGCCTGCACCTGCCCGGCGGCCGCGACCTCGTGCTGACCGCGACCGACCTGCGGCGCGGGCCGGACGGCGCGTGGACGGCGGTCGCGGACCGCACACAGGCCCCCGCCGGTGCGGGTTGGGCGATGGAGGACCGGCGCGTCGTCGCGCAGGTGCGCGCCGACGTCTACCGGCAGACCCCCGTCCAGCGGATCGGTCCCTTCTTCCACGCGCTGCGCCAGGCCCTCACGCGCGCGGCGCCGCCCGGGTCGGACGAGCCCCGCGCGGTGCTGCTGACCTCCGGCCCGGCGTCGCGGACGGCGTTCGACCAGGCCTACCTGGCGTCGGTGCTGGGGCTGCCCCTGGTCGAGGGCAGCGACCTGGTGGTCCGCGACGGCCGGCTCTGGCTGCGCGGGCTCGGCGGCCCGGAGCCGGTGGACGTCGTGCTCCGGCGGGTCGACGCCGACTGGTGCGACCCCCTGGACCTGCGGTCCGACAGCCGGCTCGGGGTCCCGGGACTGGTGCGGGCGGTGCAGGCGGGCACCGTCGGCGTGGTCAACCCCCTGGGCGCCTCCGTGCTCGAGGACGCGGGGCTGCTCGCGCACCTCCCCGGGCTCGCGCGCACGGTCCTCGGCGCCGACCTGCTGCTCCCCCAGGCGCGCACCACGTGGTGCGGGCGGCCCGCGGGGCTCGCGACGGTGCTGGACCACCTCGACCGGCTGCTCCTCGTGCCGGTGGGTCGGGCCGCGGGCGGGGCCGGGCCGGTGCGCGGCTGGACGCTCGACGCGGCCGGGCTCGGGCGGCTGCGGGCGGGCGTGCAGGCGGACCCCGCGGGGTGGGTCGGCCAGGATCCCGCCAGGGACGTCGCGGGAGCGGGGCCGTCGGCCGTGCTGCGGACGTTCGCCGTCGCCACGCCCGAGGGCTACCGCGTGATGACCGGCGGCCTGGCACGCACCGACGTGGACGCCCCGACGTCCGAGGCGCGCGACGTGTGGGTGCTGGCCGGCGCGGAGGCCGGACCCGACGCGGAGACCCGACCCGACGCCGGGCGCCGACCCGACGCGGAGCCCGTCCGGCTCGCGGACCCCGGGGACGGGTCGGTCCCGGACCGCGCCGCGCGCGGGCCGGTCAGCGGGATCGCGCCGCGGTCGGCGGAGAGCCTGTTCTGGCTGGGCCGGTACACCGAGCGCGCCGACGGCACCGTCCGGCTGCTGCGCGCGGTCGCGGATCGCTGGGACGACTTCCACCGCGCACCGGCCGACCCCGGCGGGCGGGCGCTGGCCGTGCTGCTCGACGCCGTCGGGGCCCGCGGGCCGGGCGAGGCGGACTCACCCGACCACGACCGCGCCGCCCGCCCCGACCTGCACGACCTCCTCGTGGACCGCGGCCGCCCCGGCACGGTCGCGTGGGCGGTCCGGCGGATGGCCGAGGCGCAGGCCGTGGTCCGCGACCAGATGTCCGCCGACCTGTGGCTGCCGCTCGCGAGCATGGCCCGGACGCTCGCCGCGCACCGCCGGGTGGCCGCCGGGGGCACCGCCCGGCCGGTGGACCTGCGCGCCGGGCTGGACCGGATGCTGGAGGCGCTGCTGGCGGTCGCCGGCATCGAGGGCGAGGGGCTGGTCCGCGACGTCGGCTGGCGGCTGCTCGACGCCGGACGGCGGGTCGAGCGGGCGCAGGCGGTCGTCGCGGCGCTCGCGGCGACGGCGACCACCCCGCGGCCGGTCGAGGTGGAGGCGCTGGTGCTGGAGTCGGTGCTGCTGGCGCACGAGTCCGCCGTGACGTACCGGCGCCGGTACCGCGCCCGGCCGACGGTCCCCGGTGTGCTGGACCTGCTGCTGCTCGACGCCGACAACCCGCGCTCGCTCGCCTACCAGGTGGCCCGGCTGCGGGACGACCTCGCGCACGTCCCCGCGGCCCCGGGCGCCACGGACGAGCAGGACCGGCTGCTGGCCGACGTGGTCGACCTGCTCGCGGAGCTCGACCCGGTGGCCGTCGCCACGGAGCCGCCGCAGCGACCCGGCCCGGGCGACGTCCCGGTCGGCGCGGCCCCGGACGACCCGCGGCGGGCCCGGCTCGCGGAGGTGCTCGACTCCGTGGGGTGGCGGCTGCGCGCGGTCGCCGACGAGATCACCCGGGCCCACGTCGCGCACCTCGCGCCGGCCCGGGCGGTCGACGAGGAGTGGGGCGTCGGTGCCTCGCCGCGGGCCGGGGAGCCGGAGGGGGACGACCGGTGACGGCCCGCCGCTACGAGCTGGTGCACCGCACCACGTACCGCTACCCCGCGCCCGTGTCGACGTCGTACGGCCGGGCCGTGCTGCTGCCCCGGGACCTGCCGGACCAGCAGCGGCTCGCCGCCGACGTCACGGTCGACCCGGCGCCGTCGGACTCGGCCCGGCACCGCGACTGGTTCGGCAACACGTCCGTCTACTACGCGGTGACGACGCCGCACACGACGCTCACGGTGACCGCCACGTCGACGCTCGAGGTGAGCCGGCGGCCCGCCCGCGTCGCCGAGCTGCCGCCGGTGCCGTGGGAGGAGGTCGCCGCGCTGGTGGCGGCCGGCGCGGTCATGCCCGGCCTCGCGGACCCGACGACGCCGGTCGACCTGCGGGAGGCGGTGCTGCCGTCCCGGCACGTCGACCCGTCGGGCGCGGTGCGGGACTGGGCGGCCCCGTCGTTCGTCCCGGGACGTCCCGCGGGCGCGGTGCTGGCCGACCTCGCCCACCGGATCCGCACCGGCCTGACGTACCGGTCCGGCTCGACGACGATCGCCACCACCCAGGCCGAGCTGCTCGCGTCGGGCGCGGGGGTCTGCCAGGACTTCGCGCACCTGATGATCGCGGCGCTGCGGGCCTTCGGCCTGCCGGCCCGGTACACCAGCGGGTACGTCGAGACGCTGCCGCCACCCGGACGCCCGAAGATCCGCGGGGCCGACGCGTCGCACGCCTGGGTGTCGGCGTGGCTGCCGGGCGCGGGGTGGGTGGAGGTCGACCCGACGAACGACCAGTTCGTCGGCGACCGGTACGTCGTGCTCGGCTGGGGGCGCGACTACGGGGACGTGCCGCCGCTGCGGGGCGTGATCTTCACGGAGGGCGGCGGCGCACGCCCGGAGGTGTCCGTCGACCTGCACCCGGTCGCGACGCCGGGTTGACCGCCACCTGTGGACGACGAGCCGGGGGCGGGCCGGGTCGTGCACACCGTGTCCACAGGCAGGTCGCCCGCTCACCCGCTCGATCCACGGGGCCGCGCACAGGGTGGGGACAAGTCCTGTGGACAGGGTCGGACATATCGCCCGTTCGGGTGGTGGTCGCGGCCGGTCGGGCGAGCCGTGGCTGTGGACATGTGGGCGACCCTGTGGACAACTGCTCGTCCACACGTCGTCCACACCCGGCCCCGCCTGTCGGACCCGTCGTCCACAGACCTGTGGACAGGATCTGTGGACGACGGGGCGGCGGTCAGGCCCGGACGTCGTGCAGGTGGTGCACCACGTCGTGCAGGAAGTACCCGCCGAGCGTCGCCACGGTGAACGACGAGCCGTTCGACCGCAGCCCCGGCCGGTCCCACTGGTCCGGGCGCACCGTGGCGAACCGGGCGGCCAGCGCCGCGGCGGCGTCGGCGAGCTCGTCGGCGACGCGGCCCGGGTCCTGCAGGTCGTACCGCTCGGCCACCGCGGTCGCGTCCTGGTCCCAGTTCGGGAACTGCGGGGCGTCCTCCTCGAGCATCAGCCGCAGCCGCTCCTCGAACACCCGGTGCACGTCCCGGACGTGGGCCCCGTACTCGAGCGCGGACCAGGTGCCCGGCTCGGGGCGCTCCCGCACGTCGAGCCGGTTCAGCGCGGCGCGCCAGCGGGGCACCAGGTCGTGGATCGTCGCGGCGACGTCCGGCCCGGCGACGTCCGTGCCGGCGAACCCGCACTCGTCGCACCGCCGGGTCAGCACCCAGGTCCAGTCCTTGTCGTCCGGCGTGGCGGGCCGGTAGTCGTCCGTGGGCTCGTGCGGCGTGTCGGTCACGCCCGCACCGTAACCCGGCGCGGCACGGGCGGTCTGCCCCAGGGCGCGACGGCGCAGGAGGTAGGCAGACCCGCGTCCGTCGCGTACGTTCTGACACGACGTCAGATCGACGCCGCCCGCACCCGCCCGCACTCGCCAGGAGCCGCGATGACCACCCTGCACGACGCGCCCGCCGTGCCGCTGTCGACGCTGCTGCGCGAGGGGACCCGCGCCGAGCACCAGGCCGCGGAGGGGTCCCGGTTCGTCGAGGAGCTGCTCGGCGGGCACCTGACCGTGCGGGCCTACGCCGACCTCGCGCTCCAGCTGCACGCGGTCTACGCCGCGCTCGAGGAGGTGGGCGACGCCGTCGCCGCGACGCCGCAGGGCGCAGGCGTGGTGTTCGACGAGCTGCGCCGGGTACCGGCGCTCGAGGCCGACCTGGCGCACCTGCTCGGCCCGGGCTGGCGCGACGGGGCCGAGGTGCTGCCCGCCACCGCGGCCTACGTCGCGTGCGTCCGGGCGATCGGCACCGAGGCCGGCCCCTACGTCGCGCACTCCTACACCCGGTACCTCGGGGACCTGTCCGGCGGCCAGGTCATCGGCCGGATGGTCCAGCGGCACTACGGGGTCGCGGACGAGGGGGTCGGGTTCTACGCGTTCCCGGCCGTGCCCAAGCCGAAGCCGTTCAAGGACCTGTACCGGTCCCGGGTCGACGCGCTCGCGCTGTCCGACGACGAGCGCGAGGCCGTCGTGGCGGAGGCGCGGGCGGCGTTCCGGCACAACCGTGCGCTGTTCGCGGAGCTCGGCGAGCGGCACCGCGCCGCCTGATCGCGGGCGTCCCACCCGGGTGCTGACATCTCGTGCCAGAATGTCAGCATGCCCAAGATCATCGGCGGCTCGCTGCACGAGCACCGCGAGCAGACCCGGCTCCGCCTGTTCGGTGCGATGTCGCAGCTGATGGCCGAGCGGGGGTTCGACGCCATCACCCTGGCGGACATCGCCCAGGCGGCCGGTGTGGGCCGCACCGCGGTGTACAACCACTTCGCGGACAAGGAGTCGATGCTGGTCGGCTTCATCATGCACGAGACCGAGCAGTACGTCGCCGCGCTGGAGACCGAGATCGCGGGCGTCGACGACCCCACCGACCAGCTCGGCGCCTACGTCCGGGCCCAGTGCGCGCTCAAGCGCGACTACCACCTGGCCCCCGGGCCCGACCTGCGCTCCGTGCTGTCGCGCGGCACCCAGCAGCGGGTGCGCGAGCACGTGGTCCTCGTCGAGGCGATGCTGCGGCGCATCCTCGCGGCCGGGATCGAGTCCGGCGCGTTCCCGGAGCAGGACCTCGGCACGACCGTCTCCCTGGTCAACGCCTGCCTGAGCAGCCGCACGCTGCCCGAGGACCCGACCGAGCGGGAGCGGGCGGTCGAGTCGACGGTCCTGTTCGTGCTGCGCGCCGTCGGCGCCGGCGACCAGCTGGGCGACGGGGCCCGGATGCGCGAGGCGGAGCCTGCTGTCGCCTGACGCGGCGCGCCGCGGCCCGTTCACCCGCGCGGGTGACCCCCGGTGCCCCCGTGTGTGGAGGCGTCCCCGGCAGGCGATGATGTCCCGGTGACCGACGCGACGCCGCCGGGCCGGACGAGCGCCCCCCGCCGCGACGGGGACGACGCCCGGGTCCTCGCCCTGCTCGCGCACCGGCTCGGTGGGTGTGCCGCCCTCGACGAGGTGCACGACGCCGGGGTCGCCGCCGCCCGGGACCTCCTCGACGCCGGCGTGGCGGCGCTGGCCCGCATCGAGCAGGACGACTGGCACGTCGTCGCCGCCGACCCGAGCGACGAGCTGCCCGCCGTCCAGGACGCCCTCGCCGGCGGCGACGCCGTCCGCGCGCTGGTCCGCCGCCGCGAGACGTGGCTGTCCGCACCGGGAGACGACCCGACCCGGCCGCACCCCGTGCTCGTCGCCCCGGTCGTGGTGAACGGCGAGCTGTGGGGCCTGCTGTGCGCCGTCCGCGACGAGCGCGCCGCCGTCTTCGGGCCCGACGACGCCGCCCGGGGCGAGGTGCTCGGCGCCCTGGTCGGCGCGCACGTCGCCCGGCTCGACCTCGCGGAGCAGGTCCGGCACCTCGTCTCCGACGACGCCCTCACCGGGCTCAGCACCCGCCGGGTCGCCGACGCCGCCGCGCGCCGCGCCATCGACTCGGGCGACGAGACCTGCATCGTCATGTGCGACGTCAACGGCCTCAAGCGGGTCAACGACGAGCTCGGGCACGACGCCGGCGACGAGCTGCTGCGCAGCGTGGCCGGCGTGCTCCGCCGGGCCAGCGGCGGGCTGCCCGGGTCGACCGCCGCGCGCATCGGCGGCGACGAGTTCTGCATCGTGGTCAGCGGGATCCCCCGGTCCACGGTCGTGCAGGTCGTGGACGCGACGGTCGGCGACAGCACGCTCCCCCACGGCGCCTCGATCTCGTACGGCATCGCGTCCTCCGCGCGCGGGGCGCTCGGCGCACCCGTCACCCCGCGGTCGCTGTTCCGACGGGCCGACGCCGCGCAGTACCACGCGAAGCGCAGCCACGCGGCGGCGCGCGCCCGGCAGTACCGCGCCGACGACCCGGGGGCGGTGCTCGGCCGCACGGTGTCCGCGACCGTGACCGCGCTCGCCGGCTCCGGACCGGCCGTGCTGTCGCGGCTGTGCGCCCTCGGGGCCGCGGCGTCCGAGGCGATGGGCGGGTCCGGCTGGTCCGTCGCCCGGGACCTCGGTGACGGCGACGCGGTGGTCGTGGCGCGCGGCGGCACGTCCTCGCTGCACGTCAGCGGGATGCGGCAGGTCGAGCTGCGCCGCTCCCCCTGGACGGTCACGGTGGAGTCGACGCTGCCCGCCGACGACGCCACCGCGGCCACGACCCTGCAGACCCTCGTGGCTCTGGCGGCGCTCGGCGCGGTCTGACCGGCGGGGCCGTGCCGGCGGTGCGGCCCGGCCTGCTCAGCCGTGCAGCGGCAGCGTCAGCACCGCGGGTGCGCCGTCGGCGACCCGGACCGGCACCCCCCAGTCCTGGGAGTTCAGGTGGCACGCCGGGAACTCGATCGCGGGGTCCGCGTCGCAGCTGGCCGCGCGGGCCGTGACGTGCAGGACGCCCTCGGCGACCGCCGGGTTGATCCGCAGCGTCCGGGACAGCGGGACGTCGTCGCCCGCCCCGTCGAGCAGCAGCTCCGGCGGGGTGGCGGACACGCGCAGCATCGTCGAGTCGCCGTAGCGGTCGTCGTACTTCTGGCCCGCCGCGGGCGTGAACACCACGTCGAGCGCGAGCTCGCCGGGCGCGATGTCCGTGACCGGTCGCTGCGTGCGGTGCGCGCCGGAGTCCAGCACCTCGCCGGCGAGCGTCGCCGGCAGCGCGACCCGGGTCAGCCGGTGGGCGGCCGACTCGACGACGACCAGCGTCACGCCACCCGCGTCGGGGTCGACCTGGACGAGCAGGCCGCTCGGCTCGGCGAGGCCGGTCGCGAGCGTGCTGACCCGGCCCGGGCCCGAGTCCTCGGGCGCCCAGCGCCGCACGGCGCCGTTGTAGGTGTCGGCCACGACGACCGAGCCGTCCGGGAGCACGGCGACGCCCAGCGGGTGCTGCAGCAGCGCCTGGTCCGCCGACCCGTCACGGTGGCCGAAGTCGAACAGCCCCGCGCCGACGGCGGTGCCGACGGTGGCACCCGCCCAGGCGTCCGCGGGGCCCGTGGGCGTGGTGCGGGCGGCGGCGATCGCGGCGCCGGCCCCGACGAGCACGGGCGCAGCAGGGGCGGCAGGGGCGGCAGCGGCGGGCGTACCCGGGTCGATCCAGCGGAGCGCCGAGACCTCGGAGTCCGCGAGCCAGACCCGGCCGTCCGCGGCCAGCGCGGTGCCGGAGGTCTGCGCGAACCACGCCTCGCGCGGGTCGCCGTCGGTCAGGCCCTCGTTCATCGTGCCGGCGACCGGCTCGATCACGCCGGTGCGCGGGTCGAACGCCCACAGCTGGTGGTTGCCGGCCATCGCGACCAGGGCGGTGCCGGTCTGCGGGGACCACACCACGTCCCACGGGGAGGACAGCGGGACGGTGGTCGCCGGGCGGGTGCCCGCCGCGCGCCACAGGTCGGTGCGGCCGGGCAGCGGCGCGGGGACCGTCGGCTCGCCGACCAGGTACTGGGCACCGGTCCCCGCGACGGTCGTGACGTGCCCGTCCACGAGCCGGACGCCGCGCAGCGCGTGGTTCACCGTGTCCGCGACCAGCAGGTCGTAGCCGACGGCCTCGGCGACGTCGGGCGGCAGCAGCGCGAGCCCGTTCGGCTCGCTGAACCGGGCGTCGTCCGGGCCGCCGTCGACCAGCCCGCGCTCCCCCGACCCGATCCGGCGGACCAGGGTCTCGCCGTCCGCGGCCAGGTGCGCCAGCGAGTGGTGGCCCGCGTCGGCGACGAGCAGCGAGCCGTCCGGCAGCGCGACGGCCTTGGCGGGGAACCGGAGCGTCCCCGCGGTGGGCTCGGGCGGCACGTACGGGCCGGCGCCGCGGTGCAGCGTCCCCTTGGCGTCGTGCTCGGCCACCAGGTCGGCGACGAGGCGCGCGACGTTGCTCTGGTGCCCCTCACCGGCCATCTGCGCGACGATGTAGCCCTCGGGGTCGATGACGACCAGGGTCGGCCAGGCGCGCGCGGTGTACGCGGACCAGGTCACCAGCTCGGGGTCGTCCAGCACCGGGTGGTGCACCTCGTACCGCTCGACGGCCGCGGCGAGGGCGACCGGGTCGGCCTCGTGCACGAACTTCGGCGAGTGCACGCCGACGATCACGAGGACGTCGCGGTACTGCTCCTCGAGCTCACGCAGCTCGTCGAGGACGTGCAGGCAGTTGATGCAGCAGAAGGTCCAGAAGTCGAGCAGGACGATCTTGCCGCGGAGGTCCGCGAGCGCGACGTCCTGGCCGCCGGTGTTGAGCCAGCCGCGGCCGACGAGCTCGGACGCGCGGACCTTCGGGAGACGGGTGCTGGTGCTCACGGCAGTAGTGAACACGACCGCGCGCCGCGGCGTTCCCCCGCGCCCGACGGACGGACGTGTGCGTCGGGCGCGGGGGGCGCACCGGGGAGAACTGCGCGCGGGTGGGTCAGCGCGTCGCGGGCGGCGGGGTGCGGTCGTCGTACCGCTCGACGACCTCGCGGTGGGAGGTGTGGGCCCGCTGGTTGTTGATGACCAGCGCGAGGATCAGCGCGAGCGCGCCGGCCCCCATGCAGATGTAGCCGATGACCGTGAGGTCGATCGCGTCGATGCTGTCGCGCACGCCGAAGCTGAGGATCGCGCCGATGACGATCAGGGCGATGCCGCCGCCGATGCCCATGGTGGTTCCTTCCGTCGCCGGGCCCGGTGCCCGGATCTGCCCCTGAGTCTGGACACGGACGGCCGATCGCGCGCGTCGAACGGCGGTGTCACCCGTCCGGGCGACACCCCCGGGCACGCCCGTCGACGCGAACCCGGGGGTTGCGCAACCGTGGTGGTGCGCAACCCCCGGGGCGACGACGGATCGGGTCAGCCCAGGACCTCCGGGAGCGGCGGGAGGTCGTCGCCCGCCAGACCGAGCACGTGCTCCGCGAGGAACGCGTCCACCACCTGGTACCAGACCTTCGCGTGCTGCGGGCTGAGCACCCAGTGGTTCTCGTCCGCGAAGAACAGGAACCGGTGCGGGGTGCGCCCCTCCTCGTCGGCGGGCAACCCGGACCGCGACAGCAGCTCGTACCAGAGCCGCAGGCCCTCGCCGATCGGCACCCGGTAGTCCTTGTCGCCGTGCACGACGAGCATCGGGGTGCGGATCTGCTCGACCGACAGGTGCGGGGAGTTCGCGAGCGCCATCTCGGGCGTCATCTCGCGCTCCCAGTAGAACGCGTGGTCGGTGGTCGGGCCGAACTGGTCCAGCGCCCACAGACTCGCGTGCGTGACCACGCCGCGGAACCGGTCGGTGTGCCCGGCGACCCAGTTGGCCATGTACCCGCCGAACGAGCCGCCCATGGCCCCGGTGCGGGTCTCGTCGACGTCGTCGCGCGCGACCGCCGCGTCGGTCGCGGCCATCAGGTCCGTGTACGGCGCGGCGCCCCAGGCGCCCCAGCCGCGCTGCACGAAGTCCTGGCCGTAGCCGGTCGACAGCGCGGGGTCGGGCAGCAGCACGGCGTAGCCGCGGGCCGCCATGATCCACGGGTTCCACCGCCAGGACCACGCGTTCCAGGACCCGAGCGGCCCGCCGTGGATCCACAGCAGCAGCGGTGCGGGCGCGGCGGCGGACGCGCCCTCGGGCAGCACCAGCCAGGACCGCACCCCGGCGCCGTCCTCGGCCGTCGCCGTCACCTCGGTGAGCGTGCCGGGCAGGGCGGGCAGCGGCGCGGGGGCCGGCAGCGCGACCGACTCGACCGGGGTGCCGGACGCGAGCGCCGCCGCGAGGTCGACCCGCACCGGGTGGGCGGGCGCGGCGTAGGACGTCCGCAGCGCGTAGAGCGTCCGGCCGTCGGGGCTCAGGCGCAGGTCGCTCAGCACCGCGTCGTCCGCCGTCACCCGCGTCACCGCGTCGGTCGCGAGGTCGACGTGGAACACCGGGCCGCGGCCCAGGTCGTCGGCCTGCACCAGCAGCCCCGTGCCGTCCCGGGTCCAGACGACCTCGTGCGGCCAGCGGTCCCAGGCGGCGGCGACGCGACGTGGCTCGGCGCGCGCGACCTCGAGGTCGAGCACCCACAGCTCGACGCGGGGCGCCTCGGTCGGGCTGCTCACGGTCTCGCGCAGGTACGCGACACGACGGGAGTCCGGCGAGACCACCGGGCCCGACACGTCGGCGCCGGGGTCGTCGACGAGCGTGCGCTGCGCCCCGGTGACGACGTCCACGGCCACGAGGACCTGGCGCACCGCGCCGCGGGCACCAGGGAGGGTCCAGGTCGTCACCAGCGTGCGACCGTCCGGCGACAGCACCGCGTCCTGGTGCCCCAGGCCGACGCCGGGCCGGGGCGTGAGGTCGCGCAGCGCGAGCCGCGGGGCGGGGGCGCCGGCGTCGGGGGACGCGGCGACGGTCGTCAGGTCCCCGACGAACAGGTGCGTCTGCGCGGGCCCGAGGTCGTGGTCCCAGTACCGCACCGGGTACTGGGTGTGCAGGATCGCGGCGACCTTCGCGTCCTCGCGGGCGCTCACCAGCCGCTCGTCGTCGGCGTCGTCCACGGCGCTCGGCAGCACGTCGGACGGCAGGACCACCACGGGCGCGTCCTGCGCGACGACGACCCCGTCGACCCCGGCCTTCCGGCTCGCGACGACCCGTGCCTCGGCCCCGTCGGCGGGCAGCAGCCACAGCGCCGCCGGCGCGTCGTCCTCCGCGTCGCCGTCGACGTCGGGGCGGGCGGACGTGAACAGGAGGTCCCCGGTCGACGCGAACCGCGCCGCGGACTCGCCCTTCGCGGACCGGGTCAGGCGCCGCGCGGGCCGCACGCCCTCGGGGTCGACCTCCCACAGCGCGGTGACGTAGCGGGTCCGCTTCGCGTCGAGCGTCGACACCGCGGTGACGAGCCGCGTGCCGTCCGGGGACAGCGCGAGGCCGGACATCCGGGGCAGCGCGACGTACGCGTCGAGGTCGTGGAACGGCGTGGGCGGCGGGGTGGGCTCGGTCTGCGGGGCTGCGTCACTGGTCACACGTCCGGTCTATCACGCCCCGGGGTGCCGGTCCCCGTCGTCCCCAGGTCGGGTCGCGCCACCGTCGCGCGCGGCCAGCCGCGCGAGCATCGCGTTGTACTCGTCCATCTCCACGTCGCCGTCGCGCGCGACCTTGCGGTCCCGGCGCTTCGCGGTGCGGTCGTCGTCGCGCGACCAGGCGATGGCCACCGCGACCGCGAGCGCGAGCGTCGGGAGCTCGCCGATGCCCCAGGCGACCCCGCCGCCGCGCTGCTGGTCGGCGATCGCGCTCGGGCCCCACTCGCGGCCCAGCAGCCCGAACCAGTCCGGGACCAGCAGCACGTCGCCGGTCGTGAGGGCGACGCCGAAGAACGCGTGGAACGCCATGGTCGCGAACAGCAGCAGCAGCCGCTGCGGGTACGGCGGCCGGCTCGGCCCCGGGTCGATGCCGACGAGGGCGTTGACGAACAGGTACCCCGCGAGCGAGAAGTGCACGACCATCGCGTAGTGCCCGACCTCGGACGTCAGGGCCCAGCGGAACACGTCGGTGTAGTAGAAGACGACCATCGACCCGGCGAAGTTCGCCGCGGCCACCACGGGGTGCGCGACGAACCGCCCCCACCGGCTGTGCACGAGCACGAGCAGCCACTCGCGGGGACCGCGGGAGGTGTCCGGCCCGAGCCGACCGGCACCGGCGCGGGACCCGCGGGCGGGCAGCGCGCGCAGGGCCAGCGTCACCGGCGCGGACAGCGCGAGCAGCACCGGGACCACCATCGCCAGGATCATGTGCTCGACCATGTGGGCGCTGAACAGGACGTGCCCGTACATCGCCGGGCCGCCCGACGTCGTCCAGAAGAACAGCAGCATCCCGACCACCCAGGACGCGGTGCGCGGCCACGGCCACGCGTCCCCGCGCCGACGCAGCCGCAGCACCCAGCGCAGGTAGACCACGAGCCCCGCGACGGCCGCGCACGCCAGCAGCACGTCCCAGCGCCACTGCGTGACCCAGCTCAGCGTCGTGGGCTCCGGCGGGAGCGGGTGGCCGGTGACGATCTCCGCGGGCGTGGGGTCGGCGATCGGGTCGTCGGGCACCGGCGGCGGCGACGAGCCGAGCGCCACGGCGACGCCCGACACCGCGCCCATCACGGTCAGCTCGACCAGCACCAGGCGCCAGAACAGCCAGGTCGCGGGCGCGCGCTCCTCGCCGCGGAGCCGGCCGACGACCCGGCGGCGGTGCGCGAGCCCGAGCAGGCCGAGCACGCCGAACAGGCCGATCTTCACCAGCAGCAGCACGCCGTAGGACGTGGTGAGGTCGGACCAGCTGCCGAGCCGGATCACCGAGTTGACGGTGCCGGACACCGCGACGGCGACGAAGCACCACGCCGCGATCGTGGAGAAGCGGGCGACCGCGGGCGCGAGGTCGTGGCCCAACCGGTGCGCCAGCGGGGACAGCGCCACGAGCGTCCCGATCCAGACCGCCGCGCCGACCAGGTGCAGGAACATCGAGGACGTCGCGAGGTCGTGGCTCGCCGCGCCCGCCGCGTGGCCGGTCTGGGCGGCCTGCCACAGCGCGACGACGACCAGCACGGCCGTCCCGGCGGCCCCGGCGGGCGAGGTGGTCATCAGCGCGAGCGCCGTGACGACGGCCGCCGCGACCGCGACGACCAGCAGCACCCGACCGAGCTCGAACTGCGTGACGAACTGCCCCAGCTCGCCGCCGAACGCCGGGTCTGTGAGCGGCAGGCCCGCCACGTTCGCGTAGGTGAGGACGAGCTCGACGACCGCCGCCAGCGTCCACACCGCCGCCGCGACCGCCGTGACGCCCGACGCCGCCCGCACGATCCCGCCGTCCTGGCGGCGCACCAGCACCGTCACCAGCAGCAGCAGGCCGCCGAGGGTCGCCGACGCGGCGATCTCCGAGGTCGTCGACGCCACCGGCAGACCCCAGCGCACGAGCGCGCCCGGGTCGCGCAGCGCGGTCGGCGCGGCGGCACCGGTGAACGCCACGCCCGCGACCACGGCCGCGAGCGCCGCGACGGCGAGCGCGGTGAGGCGCAGCGCGTTCGCGCCGTCGCCGGCGGCGGTGCTGCCGCGGTCCGGGCGTGCGGGGCGTGCGCCGGTCGGCGGCGCGGTGACGGCGGGGGGCATCAGTCCTCCGACCGCGCGTCCTTCGACCGGCGACGCTCGCGGACGACGAACACCCCGACGGCACCGGCCGCGAGCACGGCCACGACGATCGCCACGACCATCCCGGCGGCGAGGCCCGCGTCCTCGTCCTCGGCGAGCTCCTCCGCCGGGGCGACCGTCTCGGTGACCGGCGCGGGCTCGATCGTCTGGGTCGTCATCTCGGGCTCGGGCGTCGCCTCGGCGGTGGGCTCGGCCGCGGCGGGCGCGGCGCCGCTCGACGCGGTGAACGCCAGCTCGCCCGACAGCGGGTGCCCGTCCGCGGAGGTCACGCGCCACTGCACGGTGTACGCGCCGGCGGGCAGGTCGCCCGCGAGCGCCTGGGTGACCGAGCTGTCGACGAGCTGCGCGTCGCCGGTGCTGACCGTCGCGCCGTCGGGGCCCAGCACGACGACCTCGGTGCCGAGCGCCTGCGCGGGCTGGTCGAAGGTCAGCGTGATCTGCGCCGGCGGGGCGTCGACGGTCGAGCCGTCGGCGGGGTCGGTCCCCTGCAGCGTGTTGTGCGCGTCGGCGCGGCCGGCGGGCAGCAGGACCGCGGCCATCGCGAGCAGCACCGCGAGGAGCACGGCGGCGGCGCGGCCGACGGACGGTGCGGGGGCGGCCACCGCGCGCGGGCGGCGACGGTCGGGGGCGGTGCGCACGGGCGCGTCGGACCGGGGCTCGGGGGACATCACCGGCCCATCATCCCCCGCCCGGGCGCCGCACTGCCCGCCGGGTGGCCCGGATCACCCGCACCCGGACCGGGCCTGTGGACGACGGGGGTGACGGTCGGAACCGCTCCTAGGCTCGACGGTGTGACCCGACCGATGCTCGCCGACCTCGACCCGGACCAGCGCCCGCGGGAGCGGATGCTGCGGCTCGGCGCGGACGCGCTGTCGGACGTCGAGCTGGTCGCGCTGCTGCTCGGGTCGGGCCGACGCGGGTCCAGCGCGCTCGACACCGCCCGGGAGCTGCTGGTGGCGCACGGCGGCCTGCGCGGCCTCGCGGGCTCCGGCGCGAGCGGGCTGCTGGACGCGCCCGGCATCGGCCCCGCCAAGGCCACCCGCCTGGTCGCGGCCCTCGCGCTCGCCCGGCGGTTCGGCACCTCCACCGACCGGCGCGCGACGATCCGGACCCCGGCCGACCTCGTGCGGATCGCGACGCCCCTGCTGCACGGGCCCGTCGACGGGCGCCTCGTCGCGGTCGTCGGGGACCGGGCGTCGCGGCTGGTCGGGGCGGCGGTGGTCGCCGGGGTCGACGCGCACGCGGTGCCGGTCGCCGTGCGCGAGGTGCTGGCCGAGACGCTGCGCCGGGGCGGGGAGACGCTCGGGCTGGTGCACCGGCACGAGGCGGGTGCGCCCGGCGTCACGGCCGTGGACCGGGCCGTGGGCGCCGCCGTCGCCGAGGCGGGTGCGCACTGCGGCGTGCGGCTGCTCGACCACCTCGTGCTGACGGGCGACGGGTGGGCGAGCGCCGCGGCGGGTCCGGGGTGAGCGCGCGGCGGGGGCAGGATGGGCGCCGTGCCCGAGCCGACCCCTGCCGTCACCCCGCCCGCCCCCGTCATCCGGATCGCCGCCGCGGTGATCGTCGACCGGGACGGGCGCTGGCTGCTGGTCCGCAAGCGCGGCACCAGCGCGTTCATGCAGGCCGGCGGCAAGATCGAGCCCGGCGAGCACCCGCGCGACGCGGTGGTGCGTGAGGTCGGCGAGGAGATCGCCGTCGCCGTCGCCCCGCACCAGGTCCGTGACCTCGGCCGACGCGACGCCCCCGCCGCCAACGAGCCCGGCCACCGGCTCGAGGCGCACGTCTTCGCGGTCGACGGCGTCACCGACGCGGTCCCGACGGCCGAGATCGCCGAGGCCGTCTGGGTCACGCCCGCCGAGGCCGCCGCGCTGCCGCTGGCCCCGCTGACCGTCGCGCTCCTCGCGGACGCCGCGGGCCGCTGAGCCGGCGCCGCCCGCGCGCCCTACTGTCGGGAGCATGCCCCGATCCATCGCCACGAACCGCACCGTCGACCTGCCCGAGCTGCTCGACTTCGTCCGCCCGCGGCACCACCTGCTGCTGGTCACCGCCCGCCGCGACGGGCGGCCCCAGGTGTCGCCCGTCAGCGGCGGGGTCGACGACCACGGCCGGATCGTCGTCTCGACCTACCCCGGCCGCGCGAAGACGGTGAACGCCGCGCGGGACCCGCGGGTGTCCGTCGTCGTGCTCTCGGACGAGTGGGACGGCGCGTGGGTCCAGGTCGACGGCGACGCCGAGGTGCTGCACATGCCCGAGGCAGAGGACGCGCTGGTCGACTACTACCGGTGCATCGCCGGCGAGCACCCCGACTGGGACGAGTACCGCGCCGCGATGCGGGTGCAGGGCAAGAGCCTGATCCGGGTCACGCCGACCCGCTGGAGCCCCGTCGCGACGGGCGGCTTCCCGGCGGACGTCGCGGCGCGCCTGGACGGCTGACCGCCCGGCCCCGGGTCAGCCCCAGACGAGCGCCTGGGCCGGGTTCTCCAGGACGGCGGCGACGTCGGCGAGCAGCTGGGAGCCGAGGGCGCCGTCGACCAGGCGGTGGTCGACGCTGAGCGCGAGCTGGGTGACGTGCCGGACCTTGATCTTGCCCTTGTGCACCCACGGCTGCTCGCGGATCGCGCCGAACGCCAGGATCGCGGCCTCGCCGGGGTTGAGGATCGGGGTGCCGGTGTCGATGCCGAACACGCCGACGTTGGTGATCGTGATGGTGCCGTCGGACATGTCGCGGGGCGTGGTCTTGCCGGCGCGGGCCGTGGAGGTCAGCGCGGCCAGGCCCTCGGCGAGGTCGTGCAGCCCGAGGGTGTGCGCGTCCTTGATGTTCGGGACGACGAGCCCGCGGGGGGTGGCCGCCGCGATGCCGAGGTTCACGTAGTGCTTGTAGACGATCTCCTGCGCGGCCTCGTCCCAGGACGCGTTGATGTCCGGGTGCCGGCGGACCGCGAGCAGCAGGGCCTTCGCGGCGATCAGCAGCGGGGTGACGCGCACGTCGGCGAACTCGCGGTCCTCGCGCAGCCGGGCGACGAGCTTCATGGTCTTGGTGACGTCGACCGTGCAGAACACCGTGACGTGCGGGGCGGTGAACGCGGAGGTGACCATCGCCTCGGCGGTGCGCTTGCGCACGGACTTCACCGGGACGCGGGTCTGGCGGCCGTCGGGCGAGACGGTGCCGGACGCGAGCCACGGCTGGTCGTCGCCGGGGTAGGTGGCGAGGGTGCGCGCCTCGGCGGAGGCCTGGTGCGCGAGCACGTCCTCGCGGGTGACGATCCCGCCCGGGCCGGTCGCCTGGATGGAGTCGAGGTCCACGCCGAGGTCCCGGGCGAGCTTGCGGACCGGCGGCTTGGCGAGCGCGCGCTGCCCGGTCCCGGCCGTGGTGGCGGGCGAGGGCGCAGAAGCCGGCGGGGTAGCGGCGGCCGGGGCCGGCGGGGCCGGGGTGGATCCACCCACGGCGGGGTCGCCCTCGGCGGACGTGAACCGCGCACGGCGCCGGGTCGGGGCCGCGGCGGTGCCGTAGCCGACCAGCACCGCACCACCGGGCTCGTCGGCGGGCTCGTCGGCGGTCTCATGGCGCGGGTCGGCCGCGACGGGCGCCGCCACGGGGTCCGCGTCCGACGTCGGCCCGGACACCGCGACCTCGGGCCCGGTGCCCGCGGGGGCGGGCGCCTCCCCCGTCGGGTCGGTGTCGATCTCGATGATCGGGGTGCCGACCTCGACGGTCTCGCCTTCGGCGACCATCAGCCGCGTGACGACGCCGGCGAACGGGCTGGGCAGGTCGACCAGCGACTTCGCGGTCTCGATCTCCACGATGGTCTGGTTGATCGCGACCGTGTCCCCGACGGCGACGTGCCACGCGGCGATCTCGGCCTCGGTGAGGCCCTCGCCGGCGTCGGGGAGGCGGAACTGCTGGTAGGACGGCACGGGTGCTGCTCCTCGTCGGTGGTGCGGGAGGTCGGTCAGTGCGCGAGCACGCGGTCGACGGCGTCGAGGACGCGGTCGAGACCGGGCAGGTACTCGTGCTCGAGCTTGGCGACGGGGTACGGGGTGTGGAACCCGCCGACCCGCAGGACCGGCGCCTCCAGGTGGTAGAAGCACTCCTCGGTGACCCGCGCGGCCACCTCGGCGCCGGTGCCGTACAGCACGGGGGCCTCGTGGACGACGACGCACCGGCCGGTGCGGCGCACGGACGCGGCGACGGTCGTGAGGTCGAGCGGGGAGATCGCGCGCAGGTCGACGACCTCGACGCTGCGGCCCTCGGCGGCGGCCGCGTCGGCGACCTTCAGCGCGGTGGCGACGGTCGGGCCGTGGGCGACGAGCGTGACGTCGGTGCCCGCCCGCAGCACGCGGGCGCCGTCGAGCGTGGAGGCCGCGGCGAGCGGGTCGGCGTCGGTGTCGACGTCGCCCTTCTCCCAGTACCGGCCCTTGGGCTCGAAGAACATCACGGGGTCCGGCGACGCGACGGCCTGCTGGATCATCGTGTACGCGTCCTGCGGGTCGGACGGGCTGACCACGCGCAGGCCGGCGGTGTGCGCGAACAGCACCTCGGGCGACTCGCTGTGGTGCTCGACCGCGCCGATGCCGCCGCCGTACGGCACGCGGATGACGACGGGCAGGTTCAGCCGGCCGCTCGAGCGGTAGTGCATCTTCGACAGCTGCGTGGTGATCTGGTCGAACGCCGGGAAGATGAACCCGTCGAACTGGATCTCGCAGACCGGTCGGTAGCCGCGCAGCGCGAGGCCGATGGCGGTGCCGATGATGCCGGACTCGGCGAGCGGGGTGTCGACGACGCGGTCCTCGCCGAAGTCCTTCGCGAGGCCGTCGGTCACGCGGAACACGCCGCCGAGCGCGCCGATGTCCTCGCCCATCAGCATGACCTTGGGGTCGCGCTCGAGGGCCTTGCGCAGCCCGGTGTTGATCGCCTTGGCGAACGTCAGGCGCTGGGTCACTTCTCACCTCCGGCGAACGAGGCCTCGTAGCGCTCGAACCAGGCACGCTCGGCGTCCACCACGGAGTGCGGGGTCGCGTACACGTGCTCGAACATCGTGCTGGTCTCCGGCCGGCCGAGCGCGCGGACGGTGGTGCGGATCCGCTCCCCCAGCGCGTCGGCCTCCGCGGCGACCTCGGCCCGGAACGCGTCCGGGAGCTCGCCGGTCGCGGCGAGGTGCGCCTCGAGCCGGTCGATCGGGTCGCGGCGGCGCCAGTAGTCCTCCTCCGCGGAGGAGCGGTACCGGGACGGGTCGTCGGAGGTCGTGTGCGCGCCCATCCGGTAGGTGAACGCCTCGACGAGGGTGGGGCCGCCGCCGGACCGGGCGCGCTCGAGCGCCTCGGCGGTGACGGCGTAGCAGGCGAGGACGTCGTTGCCGTCGACGCGGACGCTCGGGACGCCGAAGCCGGGTCCCCGGTCCGCGATCGGCACGCGCGCCTGGCGGGTCGTCGGCTCCGAGATGGCCCACTGGTTGTTCTGGCAGAACAGGACGAGGGGGGCGTTGTTCACCGCGGCGAACACGAGCGCCTCGTTGACGTCGCCCTGCGCGGTCGCGCCGTCGCCGAAGTAGGTGACGACGGCGGTGTCGCGGTCCGGGTCGCCGGTGCCGACCGCACCGTCGCGCTGGACGCCCATCGCGTAGCCGGTGGCGTGCAGCGTGTGCGAGCCGATCACCAGCGTGTAGAGGTGGAAGTTGAACTCCTGGGGGTCCCAGCCGCCGTGGTCGACGCCGCGGAACAGGCGGAGGACGCGGGTGAGGTCGAGGCCGCGGGTGTGGGCCACGCCGTGCTCGCGGTAGGACGGGAAGACGTAGTCCTGCGGAGCCAGCGCGCGGCCGGAGCCGACCTGCGCGGCCTCCTGGCCGAGGCACTGCGCCCAGAGACCGAGCTCCCCCTGGCGCT
The DNA here is from genome assembly GCF_042880135.1 of Cellulomonas sp. NPDC058312. Classification (NCBI taxonomy): domain Bacteria; kingdom Bacillati; phylum Actinomycetota; class Actinomycetes; order Micrococcales; family Cellulomonadaceae; genus Cellulomonas; species Cellulomonas sp. NPDC058312. Next base: position 440,976 of record NZ_JBHVZE010000004.1, read on the forward strand.
GCAGGGCCGTCGCCTCGGTGTCGAACCGGCGCACGATCACCATGTCGCGCCAGAGGCCGCGGAGGGCGTCGGCGTCGAGGTGGGCGACGCGGGGGCTGTACTCGGGGTGGTCCACGCGCTCGCCGGTGGGCGTCAGCAGCTGGACCAGGCCGTCGTCGGTGAGCGGACCGCTGGGGCTCACGCGGTTCTCCTTCGCCTGGGGGTGCCCCCGGGCGCCGGGAGCCTGTCTAACCTACGCCAGCGTAGGCTACGCAACCGTAGGTCCAGCCCCCCGCCCGCCGTCAAGACGGGCGCTCCCCCGTTGTCCGTTCCCGACAACCCCCGCTCCCAGCGCTCCCGCGGCGGTCGAGGTCGAGGGTTCATGACCGGACGGGGCCCGGAAACCCTCGACCTCGCGCGAAACCCTCGACCTCGGCTGCCGAGGCGCCGGGGGGAGGGAGGGGTCAGGGGGTGGTGGCGCGGGCGAGCAGTGCCGCGAGCTGGGCGCGCTCGGCGGGGGCCAGCGCCTGGACGCCCGGGAGGGTGGCCGCGCGGTCGAGCAGGGCGGCGCGGGCGGCCTGGCCCTCCTCGGTGAGCTCGAGCGTGCGGACGCGGCGGTCGTCGGCGGCGGGGACGCGGCGCGCGAGGCCGGTCTCCTCGAGGCGGCCGGCGATCAGCGTGACGTTCGACGGGTCGCACCCGAGCTGCCCGGCGAGCTGCCGCAGGGGCTGCGGCTCCCGGTCGCCGTCGGCCAGCCAGAGCAGGTTCGCGCACGCGCCGGTGAGCCCGAGCTCGTCGAGCAGGGGCCGCATGTGCTCGGTCGTGGCGGCGTGCAGCTGCGCCACGAGGTAGGCGATGTCGGCTGAGTCGGGGTCGGACATGAGGCGATCGTATCCCTTGACAGAGTCATTGAGTTGCTCAACTATCAATACCTGAACCACTCAAGCATCATCAGGAGCGGAGCATGCCCATGACCCTGACCGCCACGCCCCCGACCAGCACGACGACCCGGTTCCCGCTGACCTGGACCGAGGCCGACGCCCCCGACCTCAGCGGGCGCACCGTCGTCGTCACGGGAGCCACCAGCGGTCCGGGCCTGCTGCTCACCGGCCACCTCGCCGCGCTCGGCGCGCACGTGGTCGTCGCCGCCCGGGACGAGGCGAAGGCCACGGCGGCCCGCGCGGAGCTCCTCGCCCGCGCCACCGGCACCGGCACCGGCACCGACCTCGCCGGGCGGCTCGAGGTCCGCCGGCTCGACCTCGCCGACCAGGACTCGGTCCGCCGGTTCGCCGACGACTGGCTCGACACGGGCCGCCCGCTCGACGTCCTGGTGAACCACACCGGCGTCGCCCACCAGCCCGACCGGCTGAGCCCGCAGGGCCACGAGAGCCGGCTCGCGACGCACGTCCTCGGCCCGTTCGCCCTGACCGGCCGGCTGCTGCCGGCGCTACGCGCGTCCGAGGCGACCGGCCCCGGGCCCCGGGTCGTCACCGTCGGGTCGACCCTGTACCGGCGGGTCCCGGGCGACGACCTCGACGCCCTCCGCGGCACCGGCCCCCACGCCGGCGGCATCGCCTACCTGCGGGCCAAGGCCGCGGTCACCGCGTGGGCCCGGGAGCTCGACCGTCGCCTGGTGGGGGACGCGGGGACGGGCACGATCGGCGGCACGACGGACTCGGGCAGGGCCGTCGTCCGCAGCCTGGTCGCGCACCCCGGCACGGCCTCGACCCCGCCGCAGGCGTCGTCCCGGGTGCTGGCGCTGGTGACGCGGCTGCTCGCCGCCCGGCACGGCCGACCGGCGGACCAGGGCGTGCTGCCGCTGCTCTACGCGGCGACCGACGCGGGGGCACCGGCGGACCGGCTCCTCGGACCCGGCCGTACGCACGACGACCGGGTGCACGCGACGCGGTTCGTCCGCGCGGCCGCCGACCCGGCGTTCGCGCGCCGGCTGTGGGCGTTCGCCGAGGACCTGACCGGGGTGCGGTACCTGTAGGCGCCCCCGGGGCGCCTCAGCGCTGGGGCAGGCGGACGACCTCGACGAAGAACTCGTCGATCTGGCGGACGACCTCGATGAACCGCTCGAAGTCCACCGGCTTGGTGACGTAGGCGTTCGCGTGCAGCGAGTACGAGCGGACGACGTCCTCCTCGGCCTCCGACGTGGTGAGCACGACGACCGGGATGCTGCGCAGCTTCTCGTCGCTCTTCATCGCCTCGAGGACCTCGCGCCCGTCCATCCGGGGCAGGTTGAGGTCGAGGAGCACCAGGTCCGGGGTGGGGGCGTCGGCGTGCTCCCCCTCCTTGCGCAGGAACGCGAGCGCGCTCACGCCGTCGGCGACGACCTGGAGCCGGTTGGCGACCTTGTTGTCCTCGAACGCCTCGCGGGTCATCAGGACGTCACCCGGGTCGTCCTCCACGAGCAGGACGTCGATGACCTTGCCGGTACGTGCCACGTTCACTCCGCTCCCTCGGGCCGGTCGGCCCCCGCGGCGTCGACGGCGACGGCCGGCAGCGTCCAGCGGATGCTGGTGCCGGGTCCGTCGGTCTCGCCGAGCCAGATGCGACCGCCGTGGTACTCGACGATCTTCTTGCACAGGGCCAGGCCGATGCCCGTCCCCTCGTACACGTCCTTCGGGTGCAGCCGCTGGAAGATCACGAAGACCCGGTCCGCGTACTGCGCGTCGATGCCGATCCCGTTGTCCCGGCACTCGAGCTCCCAGAAGTCTCCCACCCGGGTGGCGGTGATCCGGACCACCGGGGGACGCTCGGGGTCGCGGAACTTGATCGCGTTGCCGACGAGGTTCTGCAGCAGCTGGACGAGCAGGGGCCGCTCGCCACGGACCACGGGGAGCCCGTCGGCCTCGACGACCGCGCCCGCGTCGTCGGCCAGCTGCTCCAGGTTGTCGAGGGCGTCCGCGACCGCGTCGCCCAGCGGGACGTCCGCGAGCTCCCCGCCGAGGCGCCCGACGCGGGAGAACCCGAGCAGGTCCTGGATCAGCTGCTGCATGCGCTTCGCGCCGTCGACCGCGAAGGCGATGTACTGGTCGGCGCGCTCGTCCATCTGGCCGCCGTAGCGCTTCTGCAGCAGCTGGGTGAACGACGCGACCTTGCGCAGCGGCTCCTGGAGGTCGTGGGAGGCGACGTAGGCGAACTGCTCGAGGTCGCGGTTGGAGCGGCGAAGCTCCTCGGCCTGGTCGGCGAGCCGGTCGTGCGCCTCGGCGATGGCGGCGCGGGACGCCTCGACCTCCTGCACCTGGGCCACCAGCGCCAGGCGCATCCGCTCGACGGTCGCCGCCAGGTCCGCGATCTCGCCGGGACCCGTCGACGTCACGGGGTGGTGCAGGTCGCCGGTGCTGACCGCGTGCGCGTCGGCGCCCAGCGCCTCGAGCGGCTCGGTGATCCAGCGCCGGAGCGTGCGCCACAGCACGACGCCCGCGACCCCGCCGGCCAGCACCAGCGCGACCAGCGAGCCGATCACCACCCGGGTCCACGTCGCCAGGTCGGTGGCCGCGGCGAGCCGGCGCTCGCGCAGCAGGTCGATGTAGGCCTCGACGGCGGTGCGGGTCTCGTCGAACAGCACCCGGCCCTGCTCGATCTGCTCGCCGGGGACGGCGGCGGGACCACCCGCGGCGACCTCCTCGATCACGGGCTGCGCGAACCGGGCGTCCCAGCGCTCCGCGGCCTCGACGGCCTGGGCCGCCGCCTCGCGCACGGGCTCGCTCGCACCGGTCGCCGGGTCGGCCATCCGCTCGAACGCCGTGACCGCGTCCTGCGCCCGCTCGTACGGCTCGAGCGTGCCGTCGAACCCGGTCAGCGCGTACCCGCGGACGGCCGTCTCGGCGTCGACGAGCCGGGTGTAGGAGGTCTCCGCGTCCGTGATCGCGGTGAAGTACCGCTCGGTGACCAGGTCCTGGGTGTCGAGCATCCGCCAGAGCGCGACCCCGGAGCCGACCAGCACCAGGCCGAGGACGATGCCCGCGGCGGTCAGCGCGAGGCCCAGGCGGTGCCGCAGGGTGGCACGCGCCCGCAGGGGTGCGCTCACGCGGACTCCCCCGCCCAGCCGACGACGACCACGGCGGTGTCGTCCACGAGGTCGCCCCCGTGCCGGCGGCGCACCTCCCGCAGGACGTCGTCGACCAGGTCGGCGGAGCCCGCGCGCAGCGCGTCGTCGACCACGGCGAGCAGACCCGCGTCACCGACCCGGTCCCGGGTCCCCGCGACCGTCGCCTCGAGGACGCCGTCGGTGTACATCATCAGGCGCCAGCGCTCCCCGAGCTCGAGCCGCAGGGGCTCCCAGGTGCCAGCGACCGGGATGCCGAGCGCCCGGCCGCGCGCGTCGGTCGGCAGCAGCCGCGAGGCGCGACCCGCCGACGGGTCCCCGAGCAGGAACGGGACCGGGTGACCCGCCAGGTACAGGTGCACCGCCGTCCGGTCCGCGGCGACCTCGATCATCGACATCGTCGTGAAGACCTCCTCGCGCGCCCGCTCCGCGACGAGCACGCGCTCGAGCAGGGGCAGCAGGTCGGGCGTCGGGACGTCCGCGAGCACGAGCGTGCGCCAGGCGGTCCGCAGCACCGCGCCGAGCGCGGCCTCGTCGGGGCCGTGGCCGCAGACGTCGCCGACGACGGCGAGGACCGTGCCGTCCGGGCGCTGGACCACGTCGTAGAAGTCGCCGCCGAGCACGCCGTCCCGTCCCGCCCGGTAGCCGACCAGCACCTCGAGGTGGTCGTCGGCGACGGACGGCCGCGGGAGCAGGGCGCTCTCCAGGCGGACCGTCTCCTGGGCACGGACCTCGCTGCGGTACAGCTCCTGGTCGGCCTCCTGGAGCAGGCGGCGCTGCACGGCGTACCGCACGGACCGGCCGAGCAGCTCGCCGTCGACCTCGCCCTTGACCAGGTAGTCCTGCGCGCCCGCGGACACGGCCCGCAGTCCGGTGTCGGTGTCGGTGCGCCCGGTCAGGACGACGACGGCCGGGGCGCCGGCGGCCAGCAGCCGCTCCAGGGCGCCGAGCCCCACCGAGTCCGGCAGGCCGAGGTCGAGCAGGACGCAGTCGACGTCGAGCCGGGCCGTGGCCTCGTCGAGCGTGCGTGCGCGCCGCAACCGCACGTCGAGACCGGCGTCGGCCAGGTGCTCCTCGACCAGGAGCGCGTCGCCGTCGTCGTCCTCGACGAGCAGGACGGTCAGCGTCTCGGGGTCGAGGCGGCCGGACGGGTCACCCGCGCGACCGTGCCCGGACAGGGCGGACCCGTCCGGCTTCGTGCTCTCGGTCACCCGGTCCCCCACTGTCGGCTGCAGGCAGCATATGCGCGACCTGCGGCAGCGCACGCCGGGACGGTGCGTGCGCCGGTCAGCGGCGGGTGTCGCGCGCCACCGCGAGGACCACGTCCGTCGCCTCCGGCTCGCCGACGCTGATCCGCACCCCGTCGCCGGCGAACGGCCGCACGACCACCCCGGCCGCCGTCGCCTCCTGGGCGAACCGCGCGGCGTCGTCCCCGATGCCGAGCCAGACGAAGTTCGCCTGGCTGTCCGGGACGTCCCAACCGAGGTCGCGCAGGCCGGTGAGCATCCGGGTCCGCTCGTCGACGATCCGGTCGACGCGCGCCAGCAGCTCGTCCGAGGCGCGCAGCGACGCCACGCCCGCCAGCTGGGCCAGGTGGGACACGCCGAACGGCGTCGACGCGGCGCGGATGCCCGCGGCCAGGCGCTCGTGCGCCACCGCGAACCCGACCCGCAGGCCCGCCAGCCCGTAGGCCTTGGAGAAGGTGCGCAGGAGCACCACGTTCGCGTGCGCGGCCAGCACGGCGAGCCCGTCGGCGGCCTCGGGGTCGCGCACGAACTCGACGTACGCCTCGTCCAGCACCACCAGCACGTCGCGCGGCACGGCGGCCAGGAACTCCGCCAGCTCGTCGGCGTGCACCGCCGGACCCGTGGGGTTGTTGGGCGTGCAGACCAGCACGACACGGGTGCGGTCGGTGACCGCCGCCGCGAGCGCCGGCAGGTCCAGCCGCCCGTCGGCGTGCACGGGCACCGGGACGCCGGTCGCACCGGCGAGGGTCACCGCGATCGGGTACGCCTCGAACGACCGCCAGGGGTGCACGACCTCGTCGCCCGCGTCGCAGAACGCCGCCAGGACGTGCCCGAGCACGGCCACCGACCCGCAGCCGGCGACCACCTGCGCGGGCTGCACGCCGAGGTGCCCGGCGACCGCCTCGACCAGGTCGGTCGCGTACATGTCCGGGTAGCGGTTGACGTCGACCGCGCCGTCCGCGATGGCCGCGACCACCGACGGCAGCGGCGGGTACGGGTTCTCGTTCGACGACAGCTTGTACGCGGCCGCCCCGACGGGCACGCGGGCGCCGGGGACGTAGGGCGGCAGGCTCGCGAGCGCGGGGCGCAGGGGGACGTGCTTCACGGCGCCGATCCTGCCACCGAGCGGCGCGGGCCCGGCCCGCGTGACCGGTGCGTGGGCGCTGCTGCGGTGGCAGGATCGGCGCATGAGCTTCCTGCTGCGTGTCCTGATCAGCGGCGTCGCCCTCTGGCTCGCCGAGGTCCTGCTCCCCGGCATCACCGTGGTGGGCGCCGACACCCCGGGCGGCCAGGCGGTCGTGATCCTCGCGGTGGCGCTGGTGTTCGGCGTGATCAACGCCGTGGTGAAGCCGATCGTGCACGTGCTGTCGATCCCGCTCTACATCCTCACGCTCGGCCTGTTCACGCTGGTCGTGAACGCGCTGATGCTGCTGCTCACCGCGTGGATCACCGAGCAGACGTCCTGGGGCCTGCGGATCGACGGGTTCGGGGACGCGTTCATCGGCGCGCTGATCGTGTCGGTGGTGTCGTTCGTCCTCAGCGTGGCGATCCCCCGCAGCCGCGACCGCTGACCCCGGGGCCGGGCGGCGGTCAGCCCGCGCGGAAGCTGCGGGCCATCTCGCGCTGCTGGTCCAGCACCTCGCCGATCCGGGCCTGCACCTCGTCCATCCGCCGGATCGTGGTGCTCACCGAGTCGATCCCGCGGGAGACCGCGGCGGTGTTCGCCTGGATGTCCGCGACCTGCTGCTCCACCCGCGAGGTCGCGACGGAGGTGCCGCCGGCCAGCTCCTTGACCTCCGTGGCGACGACCGCGAACCCGCGGCCCGCCTGACCCGCGCGCGCCGCCTCGATGGTGGCGTTCAGCGCGAGCAGGTTGGTCTGGTCGGCGATCGTCGAGATGACCCGGATGACGTCGCCGACCGCGGAGGACGACGCCTCGAGCGTGCGGACCTCGTCGGCCATCGCGGCGGTCTGGGCGACCGCCTCCTCGGCGACCCGCACGGCCTCGGACGCGCTCTCCGAGAGCTGCGCGACGCTGCCGAGCAGCGCCTCGGACGCCGCCCGGTCCCGCGACGCCGCCCGGAGGATGTCGAGCCGCTGCGACACGAGCTGGGCCACGTTGCGCAGCGAGCCCCGGCGGCTGTCGCTGAGCTCGATGGTCTGGGTGGTGAAGAAGTCCATCGTGCCGAGGACCTCGTCGCCGACGATCACCGGGATGCACACCCCGGACCGGACGCCGGCGCGCTGGGCCGCGGGGGCCCGGACGCAGTCGGTCAGCTCGCCGAGGTCCCGCACGAACACCAGGTCGCGGGCCCGCCACGCCCGCCCGGCCAGGCCGACGCCCTCGGCGAAGCTCGCGGCCAGGGTGACGCGCCGGAACTCCTCGCCGGCGGTCCCGGACTCGACCGCGAACCGCAGCACCCGCGCCTCGGGGTCCACCGCCCAGAACGAGCCGTAGTCCCAGCCGAACTCCTCGCGGACCGTGTCCAGGGCGGTGCGCAGCGCCTGCTCCTCGTCGCGGCACGCGCCGACCTTCGCCACCGACGTCGTCACGGCCTGCTGGTCGCGCGCGGTCTGGGCGATCTCCTCGGCGGCGTGCTGCGCTTCGAGGGCCTGCGACACGGTGCGGGCGAGGACGTCGAGGACCAGCACCTGGTCCGGGCCCTCGGTGCGGGGGCTGCGGGACAGGAAGTCCAGCACCGCCACGACGGTGCCGTCGCGCCACAGCGGCATCGTCATCGCGCCGCGCGCACCGGCGCGCAGGAACACCTCGCCGCGCGCGCACGTCGGCGCGTGGTCCTGCAGGTCGGCGACGGGCAGCACGCCGTCGCGCTGCCAGGCCAGGCCGCACAGGCCCACGCCCTTGGCCATCCGCCAGTCCGGCGTCATCTCCGTGAGCTCGGCGGACAGCTCGCCGGTCTGGGCGAGGAACGTCAGCTCGCCGCGCCGCTCGTCCACCTGCCACGCGGAGGCGTAGTCGAAGCCCAGGCCGCGGCGGATCGTGTCGACCACGTCCCGCAGGTCCCGGGTGCCGCGCATCTCGCCGAGCGCGCGCACCACCTCGTCGAGCGCGCGCAGCTCGCGGCGCACGTCGACGGCCGGCGCGGTGTCGACCGTCCTGGCCCGTCGCCCCAGCAGTCCAGCCATGTCGATCTCCTCGTCGCCCGCCGTGCTCACCCGCCGCATGCCGCAGCTGTCCCGCACGGCTCCCCCTGAGTGGTCCTCCGATCGGCAGGCGAGGCGGTTGCCTGAGGGATGCAGCCGAACCCGACGCGGACAGGGCCACGACCAGCGCAGGAGGGCGTGGGAGGATGCGACCCATGCCCGCGCACGCCGCCCCCGCCCCCCGCGCGTCCCTCGCCGAGGTGGAGCCGCCCATCGCCCTCGGACCGCTGGACGGCCGCTACCGCCGGACCGTGGCCCCCCTCGTGGACCACCTGTCCGAGGCCGCGCTGAACCGCGAGCGGGTGCACGTCGAGGTCGAGTGGCTGATCCACCTCACCTCGCACGGCGTGGTGCCCGGGGCGCCGGCGCTGTCGGACGCCGAGCAGGCCTACCTGCGCGCGGTCGTCACCGACTTCGGCGCGCGGGACGTCGCGCGGCTCGCCGAGCTCGAGCGCACGACCGTGCACGACGTGAAGGCCGTCGAGTACTTCCTCAAGGAGAGGATCGCCGCCGCGCCCGAGGTGCTGGGCGACACGGTGCTGCCGTCGGTCGCGGAGCTCGTGCACTTCTGCTGCACCAGCGAGGACGTCAACAACCTGTCCTACGCGCTGATGGTCCGCGGTGCGGTGCACGACGTGTGGCTGCCCGCCGCGACCGGCCTGGTCGACGACCTCGCCGCGCAGGCGCACGCGCTGGCCGACGTGCCGATGCTCGCGCTCACCCACGGCCAGCCCGCGACGCCGACCACCCTCGGCAAGGAGCTCGCCGTCCTCGCGCACCGGCTGCGCCGCCAGCTGCGCCGCGTCGCCGGGGCGGAGTTCCTCGGCAAGCTCAACGGCGCGACCGGCACCTACGGCGCCCACGTCGTCGCGGTCCCCCACGCGGACTGGCCCGCGGTCAGCCGCGCGTTCGTCGAGCACCTCGGCCTCACCTGGAACCCGCTGACCACGCAGATCGAGTCGCACGACTGGCAGGCCGAGCTGTACGCGGACGTCGCCCGGTTCAACCGGGTGCTGCACAACCTCGCGACCGACGTGTGGAGCTACATCTCCCGCGGGGTGTTCACCCAGATCCCCGTGGCCGGGGCGACCGGCTCGTCGACGATGCCGCACAAGGTCAACCCGATCCGGTTCGAGAACGCCGAGGCCAACCTCGAGCTGTCCTGCGCGCTGCTCGACACCCTGTCCGCGACGCTGGTGACCAGCCGCCTGCAGCGCGACCTCACGGACTCCACGACGCAGCGCAACATCGGCCCGGCGTTCGGGCACGCGCTGCTGGCGATCGACAACGTCCGCCGTGGGCTCGGCGCGCTGTCGGTGGACCGCGACCTGCTGGCCCGCGAGCTCGACCAGAACTGGGAGGTGCTCGGCGAGCCAGTCCAGTCGGCCATGCGCGCCGCCGCCGTCGCCGGGGTCACCGGGATGGAGAACCCGTACGAGCGGCTCAAGGAGCTCACCCGCGGCCGCCGGCTGACCGCCGACGACATGCGCGAGTTCATCGCCGGCCTGGGCCTGCCCGACGACGTGACCGAGCGCCTGCAGGCCCTGAGCCCCGCGACGTACACGGGCCTGGCCGCGTCGCTGGTGGCGTACCTCGACGCCTGACGCGCTGCCGGCTGCCGGGCTGCCGGCGCGCGCCCGCCGGCGCCGAGACAGGGCCTCCGCGGCGAGTCAGGACCGCCGGACGCCCTGAGTCGGCGCGACGGTCCTATCTCGGCGAGCCGGCGGCGGCGGGCGCGGGCGCGGCGGCGGGCGGGACCGCCAGGGCGGCCAGGTCCGCGAGCGCCGACGCGTACGCCGCGGCGTCGCCGTCCGCCGCGGCCGCGCGGGCCCGGACGGTGGGGCCGTGCAGCGCCGACCGGACCTCGCGCCGCAGGCGGCGGGCGGCGCGCTCGTCGAGCTGGTCGACGGCCGTCGCCAGCTGCTCCAGGACGCGGCGCCGCTCGGCGACGACCGGCGGGTTCCACTGCCGGGTGCGTCGGGTGCGCTCGAACGCGGCGGCGGTCGCCGCGACGAGGGCGCGGGCCTCGGCCACGGTCGCGGAGTGCCCGTCGGGCGCCTGGTCGGCGACGGTGGTGAGGCTGACCAGCCGGACGCCGGGCAGCTCGCCGACGGCGGGGTCGACGTCGTGCTGCAGCGCCAGGTCGAGCACGGCGAGCGGGCGGGCGCCGATGGACGCCTCGGCGGACCGGGCGCGGATCAGGGCGTCGACGTCGAGCACCGCGCCCGCGGCACCGCTGCACGCGACCACGAGGTCCACGCCGGTGAGCGCGGCGGCGAGGTCGTCGGTCGCGGCGGTGACCCCGCGCTGGGCGGCGAACTGCCCGGCCCGGCCGCTGGCGGAGTAGACGACGACGTCCGCGCAGCCGCGGGCCTTGAGCGCCGCGAGGCTGGCCCCGGCGTAGGAGCCGGTGCCGATCAGCAGGCAGCGCACGTCGGACCAGACCGGCAGGCCGTCCTCGACGAGGTCCAGCGCGACGCCCACGACGGAGCGACCGGCGGCGCCGAGGCCGGTGCCGTGCTCGACGGCGCGCGAGGCGCGGGACGCGGCCTGAAACAGGCCCTCGAGGTCGGAGGTGGTGGTGCCGTCCCGGCGGGCGGCGGTCAGCGCGCGGCGCACCTGCCCGGCGATCTCGCGCTCGCCGACGACCATCGACTCGAGCCCGGACGCGACCGCGAACAGGTGCTCGACGACGCGCTGGCCGGTGGCGGGCACGAGCGCGGCGGCGACGCGCTGGGCGGGGTAGCCGGAGCGGGCGGCGACGGTGGCGGCCACGGCGGCCCGGGCGGACTCGGCGTCGGCGGCGTCGTCGACGTCCAGGTACAGCTCGAAGCGGTTGCAGGTCGCCAGGACGACCGCCCCCGCGACCGAGTCGCAGCCCGTCACGATCTCCCGTCCGACAGCGTGCGTGTCGGCGGAGAGCCGCTCCAGCACGGACAGGTCGAGGTCGTGATGGCTCGCCACCAACGACAGCATCACCACGTCCAGAATTTAATCACTCCAGGGAAGAGGGGGCACAATCGCCCTGATGTCTGCTTCGTCACGCACCCACGCGCCCACCGCCCCGTCGACCGCACCGCTGCCGTCGCTCCCGGACGGCACCGGCCTGCCCGCCGACCACCCGCTGGTCGACGGCCGGACGGCCGGCTCGCCCCTGGTGGACGCGTACCGGGGCCGCACCCCGTCCCGCCGCCCGGTGTGGTTCATGCGCCAGGCCGGCCGGTCCCTGCCGGAGTACCGGCGCGCCCGCGAGGGCACCGCGATGCTGGACGCCTGCCTGACGCCGGAGCTGGCCTCGGAGATCACCCTGCAGCCGGTGCGACGGCACGGCACGGACGCGGGCATCTTCTTCTCGGACATCGTGATCCCCCTGCGGCTGGCCGGCGTGGACGTCGAGATCCAGCCCGGTGTCGGCCCGGTCCTCGGGCGCGCGGTGCGCACGGCGGACGACGTGGCCCGGCTGGTCGCCGAGAGCCCCGCGGAGTCGCTGACCCCCGAGGTGCTGGCGCCGGTGACCGAGGCCGTGCGCCTGACGGTCGCCGCGCTGGGCAGCACCCCGCTGATCGGGTTCGCCGGCGCGCCGTTCACCCTCGCCGCGTACCTGGTGGAGGGCCGCCCGTCCCGCGACCACCTGGCCGCGCGCACGCTGATGCACGCCGACCCGGGGACGTGGGAGGCGCTGACCCGGTGGGCGGCCGACCTCACCGGCGCGTTCCTGCGGGCCCAGGTGCTCGCCGGGACCAGCGCCGCGCAGCTGTTCGACTCCTGGGCGGGCTCGCTGTCGCTGGCCGACTACACGCAGCGGGTGGCACCGGCCTCCACCCGGGCCCTGTCCCACGTCGCCGACCTCGGCGTCCCGCGGGTGCACTTCGGCACCGGCACCGGCGAGCTGCTGGCCGCGATGCGCGACGTGGGCGCGGACGTCGTCGGGGTGGACCACCGGATCGGCCTGGACGAGGCGGTCCGGCGCCTGGACGGCCGCGTGCCGGTGCAGGGCAACATCGACCCCGCCCTGCTCGCGGCGCCCTGGCCGGTGCTGGAGGCGCACGTGCGGGACGTGGTGGCGCGCGGCGCCGTCGCGCCCGGGCACGTGGTGAACCTCGGGCACGGCGTGCCGCCGGAGACCGACCCGACGGTGCTCACCCGCGTGGTGGAGCTGGTCCACACGATCTGACGACGGCAGGACCCGGGGGTCCCGGGCGCGCGGCGTCGCGGACGGGCACCCTGGTCGACGACGGCGGACGCCGCCGGCACGAGCGACGAGCGGTAGGAGCAGCCACGAGCGAGCACGAGATCCCCACGGCCCTCGCACCCCTCGACGCCCTCGTGGTCGGCGGCGGGGTCGCGGGCCTCGTCGCGGCGCGCGAGCTCGCGCTGCAGGGCCTGCGTCCGCTGGTCGTGGAGGCGTGGCGCGCGCCGGGCGGCGTCGTCGCGGGGCACGAGGTCGACGGCCTGCGCCTGGACGCGGGGGCGGAGTCGTTCGCGACCCGCGGCGGGGCGGTCGCCGCGCTCGCCGAGGAGCTCGGCCTGGGCGACCGGGTGGTCGTCCCGGAGCCGCACGGCGCGTGGGTGCGGCTGCCGCACGGCTCGGGCCCGCTGCCGCGCACCGGCCTGCTGGGGATCCCCGCCGACCCGTGGGCGCCGGACGTCCGGCGCACGATCGGCACGGCCGGCGCGCTGCGGGCGTCGCTGGACCGGGTGCTGCCGGGGTCGGTCGGCACGCGTCCGGGCGGCTCGCTGGGCGCGCTGGTGCGGGCCCGCGCGGGCCGGCGGGTGCTGGACCGCCTGGTCCGGCCGGTGGTCGCGGGGGTGCACGCGGCGGAGCCCGACGACGTCGCGGTCGACGCGGTGTCCCCCGGGCTCGCCGCCGCGGTCCGGCGCGAGGGGTCGCTCGGCGGCGCGGTCCGCGCGCAGCGGGCCCTGGCGCCCGCGGGGTCGGCGGTCGCGGGGTTCCGCGGCGGGCTGCACGTGCTGGTCGACGCGCTGGTGGCGGACGTGACCGCGCGCGGCGGCGCGGTGCGCACGGGCACGGCGGTCCGGGCCGTGGGGCGGCACGACGGCGTGTTCCACGTGACGGTCGAGCGCGACGGCGCGCGCGAGGTCCTGCGTGCCCGCCGCCTGGTCGTCGCCACCCCCCGCGCCACGGACCTCCTCGCCGACGTCGCGCCCGCCGTCGCGGGCCTGCCGACCGACCCCGGTGCGGACATCGTCCTGGCGACGCTGGTGCTCGACGCGCCCGCGCTCGACGACGCCCCCCGCGGCACCGGCGTGCTGGTGGCCCGCGGGGTCGAGGGCGTCCGCGCCAAGGCGCTCACGCACGCCACCGCGAAGTGGGCGTGGCTCGCCGCGGCCGCGGGCCCGGGCCGGCACGTGGTCCGGCTGTCCTACGGCCGCGCGGGCGACGGGCCTGCGGGTGACGGGCGCCCGGCGGCGGACGGTGCCGGCGGCGAGGCGCTGCCCGGCGACCTGTCCGGCCTCACCGCGCTGGCGCTGCGCGACGCGTCCGCCGTGCTCGGCGTGCCGCTGCGGCCCGACCAGGTGCGTGCGTCGGCGCGGGTGCGCTGGCGTCAGGGACTGCCCGTCCCGAGCCCCGCGCACCGGCGGACCGTGCAGGCCGTCCGCGCGGCCGTCGCGCAGGTGCCCGGGCTCGCGGTGGTCGGGGCGTGGGTGGCCGGCAACGGGCTCGCGTCCGTGGTGCCGGACGCGCGCACGACCGCCGCCGCGCTGGTCACCGCGCCGTCGTCCCCGTCGACGCCCACGGGGGCCTGAGGCGTGGCGGCCCGCGTTTCGACAACGCCGAGCGAGGTGACCGAGACTGGGGCCATGCCCCTCCCCGTCCGTGTCGGCACCCGCGCGAGCGCCCTCGCCCTGACGCAGACGGGGCACGTGGCCGACGCGCTCACGGCGCTCGGCGGCGGCGAGCACGAGCTGGTACGGGTCCGGACGGACGGCGACCGGCTGACCGGCTCGCTCGCGACGCTGGGCGGCACCGGGGTGTTCGTCACCGCGCTGCGGGACGCGCTGCTCGAGGGCCGCTGCGACGTCGCGGTGCACTCGTTCAAGGACCTGCCGACCGCGGTGGCCCCCGGCCTGGTGGTCGCGGCGGTCCCCGTCCGGCAGGACCCGCGCGACGCCCTGTGCGCCCGCGAGGGCTGGACGCTCGCGACGCTGCCCACGGGGGCCTCGGTCGGCACCGGGTCGCCGCGCCGGGCCGCCCAGCTGCGTGCCGCCCGCCCCGACCTGCGGGTGGTCGACATCCGCGGGAACGTCGACACCCGGCTGCGCCGGATCGAGGACGACCTCGACGCCGTCGTGCTGGCCCGGGCGGGCCTGGCCCGGCTCGACCGGCTCGACGCCGTGACGGAGGCGCTGCCCCCCGAGGTGATGCTCGCGGCCCCGGCGCAGGGGGCGCTGGCCGTGGAGGTCCGGGTCGAGGACGCCGCCGACGGCTCCCCGCTGGCGCTCGCGCTCGCCGCGCTCGACCACCGGCCGACCCACCTGGCCGTGCTCGCCGAGCGCGCGCTGCTCACCCGGCTCGAGGCCGGCTGCGCGGCGCCGATCGGGGCGCAGGCGCGGCTCGGCGACGACGACGTGCTCACGCTCGACGCGGTGGTGCTCCGCCCCGACGGCTCGGCGACGCTGCGCCGCTCGGAGTCGGTGTCGCTCGCGGGCTCCCGACCGGCCGGCGACCCCGAGGGCGACCCGGCGCGCACCGCACTCGCGGCGGCGGCCCTGGGCACGCGGCTCGCCGAGACGCTGCTGGACGCGGGCGCCGCGGACCTCGCCGGGCTGAGCGCGACCGGGACCGGCTCGACCGGGGCCGACGCGTGAGCGGCCCCACCCCGGCCTCAGGCCCGCTCGCCGGACTGACCGTGCTGGTCCCCCGCGAGACGCCCGGCCCGGACCCGCTGGTGATCGCGCTGCACGCCGCCGGCGCGCGCCCCGAGGTGGTCCCGCTGATCCAGACCGTGCCGCCGCACGACCCGACCGAGCTGGACGACACCCTGCTCGCGCTCGAGGTCGGCTACTACGGCTGGGTCGCCGTCACCAGCGCCGCCGCCGTGCCGGTGCTGGTCGACCGCGCCGAGGAGACCGGCCACACCCTGCCGGAGCTGCTCGCGGACGTCCGGGTCGCGGCGGTCGGCGGCACGACGGCGCGCGCCCTGCGCGACGCCGGGGTGCGGGTCGACCTCGTGCCCCGGGGCCGCAGCTCCGCGGTCGCGCTGCTCGCCGCGTGGCCGCCCGCGGGCGAGGAGCCCGAGCGCGTCCTGCTGCCGCTCGGCGACCTCGCCGCCCCGACGCTGGCCGACGGTCTGCGCGCGCACGGCTGGCCGGTGGACGTGGTCGTCACGTACAGCACCGTGCCCGGCCCCGCGCCCGAGCCCGAGGTCCGCGCGGCCTGGGCCGCGGGCGGCATCGGCGCCGTGCTGCTGACCTCCGGCAGCACCGCCCGGAACCTGCTGACCATGCTGGGCACCCCGCCCGCCGGCACCCTCGTGTGCTGCATCGGCGAGTCGACGGCCACCGAGGCGCGGCGCGCCGGCCTGCCCGTGCACGCGGTCGCCGAGGACCAGACGCCCGGCGGTCTCGTCGCGGCGCTGGTCGAGGCACGGCTCGCGGCCCCCGACGCGGCGGCGCCCGGCACCACCGCACCACCCCACCCCGACGGAGAGCACGCATGACCTCGCACCCGGCCGGATCCCCGACCTCCCCCGCCCTGACCTCCCCCACCCTGTCCGCCGCCGCGCTCGCGGCCGAGGCGGTCGCCGCCGCGCGCCCCGGCCGGGTGCGCCCGCGCCGGATGCGCGGGAACGCCGCGCTGCGCCGCTCCGTGAGCGAGGTGCGGCTGCACCCCGCCGACCTGGTGCTGCCGGTGTTCGTCAAGGAGGGCCTGACCGAGCCGCAGCCGATCGCGTCGATGCCGGGCGTCGTCCAGCACAGCCGCGACTCGCTGCGGCGGGCCGTCGCCGAGGCCGCGGCGGCCGGCGTCAGCGGGGTCAACCTGTTCGGCGTCCCGCTGGTGCGGGACGCGGTGGGCTCCGGCGCGACCGACCCGGACGGCATCCTCAACCTGGCGCTCGCGGACGTCCGCGCGGAGGTCGGGGACGCCCTCGTCATCCAGGCCGACCTGTGCCTGGACGAGTTCACCGACCACGGCCACTGCGGCGTGCTCCGGGTGGACGGCACCGTCGACAACGACGCCACGCTGGTCCGGTACGCGGAGATGGCGCTCGCCCAGGCCGAGGCCGGGGCCCACATGGTCGCGCCCAGCGGGATGATGGACGGCCAGGTCGGCGTGATCCGGGACGTGCTCGACGCGGCCGGCCGGCACGACGTCGCCGTGCTGGCGTACGCGGCCAAGTTCGCGAGCGTGCTCTACGGCCCGTTCCGCGACGCCGTGGAGTCGACGTTGGACGGCGACCGCCGCACGTACCAGATGGACCCGGCGAACCGCCGCGAGGCCCTGCTCGAGGTCGACCTCGACATCGCCGAGGGCGCGGACGTCGTCATGGTGAAGCCGGCCGGGGCGTTCCTGGACGTGCTCGCCGACGTCGCCGCCGCGAGCACCGTGCCCGTCGCGGCCTACCAGGTGTCCGGGGAGTACGCGATGGTCGAGGCCGCCGCCGCCCAGGGGTGGCTCGACCGGCGCCGCGCGATCACGGAGTCGGTCCTGGGCATCCGCCGGGCGGGCGCCGACCAGGTGCTGACCTACTGGGCCGTGGAGCTGGCCTGCTGGCTGCGGGAGGAGTGGCGATGAGCGAGTCCGGGACCACCACGTCCGAGGAGCTGTTCGAGCGGGCGCTCGGCGTCGTGCCGGGCGGCGTGAACTCGCCGGTGCGCGCGTTCGGGTCCGTCGGCGGCGCGCCGCGGTTCCTGGCGTCGGCGCGCGGCGCGTACGTGACCGACGTCGAGGGGCGCGAGTACGTGGACCTGGTCGGGTCGTGGGGCCCGGCGCTGCTGGGCCACGCGCACCCCGAGGTGCTGGCGGCCGTGCACGAGGCCGCTGCGCGCGGGCTCGGGTTCGGCGCGCCGACGCTGACCGAGGTCGAGCTCGCGGAGGCCGTGCGCGCGCGCGTGCCCGCCGTCGAGCGGCTGCGCCTGGTGTCCACCGGGACCGAGGCGACCATGACCGCGATCCGGCTGGCCCGCGGCGTCACGGGCCGCGACCGCGTGGTGAAGTTCGCCGGGCACTACCACGGGCACTCCGACGGCCTGCTGGCCGCCGCGGGCTCGGGCGTCGCCACGCTGGCGCTGCCGGGCTCGGCGGGCGTGCCCGCGTCGATCGCCGCCGAGACGATCGTGCTGCCGTACCACGACCTCGCGGCCGTCGAGGCGGCGTTCGCCGAGCACGGCGCCACCATCGCCGCGGTGATCTACGAGGCCGCGGCCGCCAACATGGGCGTCGTGCCGCCGGAGCCGGGGTTCAACGCCGCGCTCGCCCGGATCGCGCACGCCCACGGCGCCCTGCTGATCCAGGACGAGGTGCTGACCGGGTTCCGCGTCGGCCCTGCGGGCTGGTGGGGGCTGGAGGCGCAGCGCGAGGGCTGGTCGCCGGACCTGCTGACGTTCGGCAAGGTCATCGGCGGCGGGCTGCCGGTGGCGGCGCTCGGCGGTCGCGCCGACGTGATGGACGCGCTCGCACCGCTGGGGCCCGTCTACCAGGCGGGCACGCTGTCCGGGAACCCGGTCGCCACCGCCGCGGGGCTGGCGACGCTGCGGCTCGCGGACGACGCGGTGTACGCCCGGGTCGACGCGGCGTCGGCGACCGTCCAGGCCGCGGTGTCGGAGGCGTTCACCGCGGTGGGGCTGGCGCACACCGTGCAGCGCGCGAGCAACCTGTTCAGCACGGTGCTCGGCACGGACGCGGGCGCGCGGGACTACGCGCAGGTGCTCGCGTCCGAGTCGTGGCGCTACCCGGCGTTCTTCCACAGCCTGCTGCGCGACGGGGTCTACGCGCCGCCGTCGGCGTTCGAGGCGTGGTTCCTGTCGGCCGCGCACGACGACGACGCCGTCGACCGGGTGGTCCGGGCGCTGCCCGCGGCGGCCCGGGCGGCGGCCGCTGCGACCGCACCGGCTGCCTGACCCGCGGGTCCCGCGCCCCTGACCGCGCCCGGCTGCCGACGGCGGCCGGGCGCGTCGTCGTACCCGCCTGACCTGCATCGTGACCTCCCGGTAACGCGGGCGTTACACGCGGGTGCCGAATTCGGACGCAGACTGTGCTAATCCTATGAGCCACATCACGGCGGTCTCACCCGCCGGACTTCTCATCTCGCGGCGAGAGACGATGTCGCTGCGCGGGCGTCCGGCAACCGACACCGCCACGGGCACCCCGAGCCCGCACTTCAGGGAAGAGGTACACGCATGACTGCGGTTCCCCACGGCCGCCGACGCGGCTTCGCGACCGGCGCCGGCCTCGTCGCCACCGCCCTGGTCCTCGCCGCGTGCGGCGGGTCGGGCGACGACGACGGCGCCTCCGACGGCGGCGACAGCGGCGGCGGCGCCCTGCTGATCGGCACCACGGACAAGATCACGACCATCGACCCGGCCGGCTCGTACGACAACGGCTCGTTCGCGGTGATGAACCAGGTCTACCCGTTCCTCATGAACACCACGTACGGCAACCCGGACGTCGAGCCGGACATCGCCGAGTCGGCCGAGTTCACCTCGCCGACCGAGTACACCGTCACCCTCAAGGACGGCCTGACCTTCGCGAACGGCAACGCGCTCACGTCCTCCGACGTGAAGTTCACGTTCGACCGGCAGCTCGCGATCTTCGAGTCCGGCGCCGACGAGGGCAACGGCCCCGGCTCGCTGCTCTACAACCTGGACAGCGTCGCCGCGCCGGACGACACCACCGTCGTGTTCACCCTGAAGTCCCCCGACGACCAGGTGTTCCCGCAGATCCTGTCGAGCCCCGCGGGCCCGATCGTGGACGAGGACGTGTTCGCCGCCGACGCGCTGACCCCGGACGACGAGATCGTCGCCGGCAACGCGTTCGCCGGTCCGTACGTCCTGACGGACTACGCGCAGAACGACCTGCTGACCTACCAGGCCAACCCGGACTACCAGGGCCTGCTCGGCGCGCCGAAGACCGAGGAGATCAACGTCCAGTACTACACGGACGCCTCCAACCTGAAGCTCGACGTGCAGCAGGGCAACGTGGACGTCGCGTTCCGCAGCCTGTCCTCCACGGACATCGAGGACCTGCGCGGCGACGACGACGTCAAGGTCGTCGACGGCCCCGGCGGCGAGATCCGCTACATCACGTTCAACTTCAACACCCAGCCGTACGGCGCGACGACGCCGGAGGCCGACCCCGCCAAGGCGCTCGCCGTCCGCGGCGCGGTGGCCGACCTGATCGACCGCGAGGAGATCGCGGACCAGGTCTACAAGGGCACCTACACGCCGCTGTACTCCTACGTCCCCGAGGGCCTGACCGGCGCCACCGACTCGCTCAAGGGCCTGTACGGCGACGGCGAGGGCGGCGCGGACGCCGACGCGGCGGCCGAGCGCCTGGAGGCGGCGGGCGTCGAGACCCCCGTCCAGCTGTCGCTGCAGTACAGCAACGACCACTACGGCCCGTCCTCCGGCGAGGAGTACGCGCTCATCAAGGACCAGCTCGAGTCCACCGGCCTGTTCACGGTCGACCTGCAGACCACCGAGTGGGTCCAGTACGCCAAGGACCGCACCTCCGACGTCTACCCGTCGTACCAGCTCGGCTGGTTCCCGGACTACTCGGACGCGGACAACTACCTGACGCCGTTCTTCCTGACGGACAACTTCCTGGGCAACCACTACGACAACCAGGAGGTGAACGACCTGATCCTGAAGCAGGCCGTCACCGTCGACCCGGCCGAGCGGACCGCGCTCATCGAGCAGATCCAGGACGCGGTCGCCGCGGACCTGTCCACCGTCCCGTACCTCCAGGGCGCGCAGGTGGCCGTGGTCGGCGCCGACGTCACCGGGACCGAGGACACGCTCGACGCCTCGTTCAAGTTCCGCTACGGCGCACTCGCCATCGGCTGATCCACCACTCCCGACGCCCGGCGCGGGTCGCTCAGCACCACCGAGCGGCCCGCGTCGGGGCGTCACCGGGCGACGAAGAGCGAGCGACATGACCTCCACCCCCACCGCAGGACCGCTGCAGCCCACCACCAGCGCAGGACCCGACGCCCCCACCCCCGCAGCGCCGAAGAAGAAGCGCACCGGCGGCGGCCTCGGCGGCTACCTGCTCGTGCGGTTCCTGCTGATCATCCCGACCGTGTTCATCCTGGTCACCGTCGTGTTCGTGCTGATGCGCGCGACCGGCGACCCCATCACCGCCGCCCAGGGCGGCCGCCTCCCGGCCGACCAGCTGGCCGAGCGGATCCACGCCGCCGGCTACGACCGGCCGGTGCTCGTGCAGTACTGGGAGTACCTCGGCCAGCTGCTGCGCGGCGACTTCGGCACCACGCTGAGCGACAGCCGCCCCGTCACCGAGGTGCTCACGACGTTCGGCGCCGCCACCCTCGAGCTCGCGTTCTACGCGCTGCTCGTCGCGTTCGTCGTCGGCATCCCGCTGGGCCTCGCGGCCGCGTACTTCCGTGACCGCGTGCCGGACGCCGTGCTCCGCGTGTTCGCGATCGCCTGCTACGCCACGCCGGTGTTCTTCGCCGGCCTGCTGCTCAAGCTCGTGTTCGCCGTCCAGCTCGACTGGCTGCCGGTCGCCGGGCGCGCGTCGACGCGCTCCGAGATCGAGATGCGGCAGCTGGACGACCCGACGGGCATCTTCCTGATCGACGCGTTCCGCACCGGGAACCCCGACGTGATCGCGGACGTGCTCCAGCACGCCGTGCTGCCCGCGCTGGCGCTCGGCCTGCTCACCGCGGGCGTCTTCCTGCGGCTGGTCCGCACCAACGTGATCGGCACCCTCGGCTCCGGCTACGTCGACGCGGCCCGGTCCCGCGGCGTCCGCGAGTCCCGGCTGCTGCGCAAGCACGCCTACCGGCCCGCGCTCATCCCGATCGTCACCGTGATCGGCATGCAGGTCGCGATGCTCCTGGTCGGCGCGGTGCTCACCGAGACGACGTTCGAGTGGCGCGGCCTCGGGTTCCAGCTGTCCCAGTACCTGCAGGCCCGCGACTTCGTCGCCGTGCAGGGCATCGTCGTGATGCTCGCGGTCATCGTGGCGGTCACCAACTTCCTGGTGGACGTCATCGCCGCGCTGATCGACCCGAGGGTGAGGTACTGAGATGACCACGACCACCACCCCCGCGACCCCGCGCCGCGGCTGGCGGCGGCTGCCCGTCGTCCACCAGCTCCGGCAGAGCGTCGGGCTGCAGCGCGGCATGCTCGTCACCGGCCTGGTGCTCACCGCGTTCCTCGTGATCGGCGCGGCGCTCGCCCCGCTGCTCGCGCCCTACGGCTACGGCCAGCTCCGCGACGCCGACGGCCGGTTCGGCGCCCAGCAGCCCCCGTCCGCCGAGCACTGGTTCGGCACCACCGTCGGCGGCTACGACGTGCTGTCCCGCGTGATCTGGGGCTCGCGGACCGCGCTGCTCGTCATCGTCATCGCGATCGTCGCGTCCCTGTTCATCGGCGTGCTGCTCGGCCTGGTCTCCGGCTACTTCGGCGGCTGGCTGGACCGGGTGCTCGTCGTGGTCGCCGACGCGGTGTACGCGTTCCCGTCCCTGCTGCTCGCGATCGTGCTGGCCATCGTCATCAGCGGCGGGCAGTCCGACATGTGGGGCGGTGTGCTCGCGGCGGCGCTGTCGATCACCGTCGTGTTCACACCCCAGTACCTGCGGGTGGTGCGCGCGGAGACCATCCGGATCAAGTCCGAGGCGTTCGTCGAGTCCGCGCGCGTGATCGGCGCCAGCAACGGCCGGATCATGATCAAGCACGTGCTGCGCAACGCGACCCGCACCCTGCCGCTCATCATCACGCTCAACGCGTCGGAGGCCGTGCTCACGCTCGCCGGCCTCGGGTTCCTCGGGTTCGGCATCGAGCCGAGCCAGGCCGCCGAGTGGGGCTACGACCTCAACCGCGCGATCTCGGACGTGACCAGCGGCATCTGGTGGACCTCCGTGTTCCCCGGCGTCGCGATCGTGCTGACCGTGCTGGGCATGACCCTGGTCGGTGAGTCGCTGAACGACCTCGCGGACCCGCGGCTGCGCACCCGGAGGGCGTCCGCGGACGTCGCCGGCGACGTGTCCGCCACCTCGGTGGTCCCCGGCGGCGCGCTCACCGCGCCCGGCGGGCTGGAGGGCCTCGAGCCCGGGACGGAGGGCGGCCGATGAGCGCCGACCAGCAGACCGGCACCGCGCCGGTCGTCGAGATCACCGACCTGTCCGTGTCGTTCGCGACCGACGCGGGCAACGTCCGCGCGGTCGACGGGGTGACCCTGTCCGTCGGCGCCGGCGAGGTGCTCGCGGTCGTCGGCGAGTCCGGCTCGGGCAAGTCCGTCACCGCGAAGACGATCCTCGGGCTGCTGCCGTCGACCGCCACCACCCGCGGCACCGTCGTGCTGTCCTCCAAGGACGGCGCGTCCCGCAGCGAGGTGCTCGGCCTGGACAAGCCGGGGCTGCGCCGCGTGCGGGGCCGGGACGCGGCGATGGTGTTCCAGGAGCCGTCGACCTCGCTCAACCCCGTCTACACCGTCGGCTGGCAGATCATCGAGGGCCTGCGCGCCCACGGTCGGCTCAGCAAGGCCGAGGCCCGGACCAAGGCCGTCGACATCCTGCGCCGCGTCGGCATCCCCGACCCGGAGCACCGGATCGACCACTACCCGCACCAGTTCTCCGGCGGGCAGAAGCAGCGCATCGTCATCGCCCAGGCGCTGGTCCTCGACCCCGGCGTCATCATCGCCGACGAGCCGACCACCGCCCTCGACGTGACCGTGCAGGCCGAGATCCTCGACCTGCTGCGCCGCTGCCGGGACGAGTTCGGCGCCGCGATCGTCCTCATCACGCACAACATGGGCGTCGTCGCGGACCTCGCCGACCGGGTCGCGGTGATGTACGCCGGCGAGATCGTCGAGGAGGCCCCCGTCCGGGAGCTGTTCGCCGACCCACAGCACCCGTACACGCGGTCGCTGCTCGACGCCGTGCCGCGGATCGGGACCGGCGGCGCGCACGCCCGGGCCCGGGCCGCCGCCCGCGCGCCCGGCTGGGCCGAGCAGACCCCGGTCGTCGAGGCGCGGGACCTGGAGATCACCTACCCCGGCCGGCTCCGGCAGCCCGGGTTCAAGGCGGTCGACCGGGTCTCCCTGGCGATCCGCCCCGGCGAGGTGGTCGGCCTGGTCGGCGAGTCCGGCTCCGGCAAGACCACCATCGGCCGCGCGATCGCGGGGCTGACCACCGTCACCGGCGGGTCGCTGCAGGTGCTGGGCGTCGAGATGAACGGCGTCCGCGAGCGCCGCATCCGGCCGATCCGCAGCCGGGTCGGGTTCGTGTTCCAGGACCCGGCGACGTCCTTCAACCCGCTGCTCACCATCGCCGAGTGCGTGGCCGAGCCGCTGGTCGTGCACGGGCGCGCCGGCGACGCGCGGGCCGCCCGGCCGAAGGTCGACGAGCTGCTCGAGTCGGTGCAGCTGCCGCGGGCGTTCGGCGACCGGTACCCGCACGAGCTGTCCGGCGGCCAGCGCCAGCGGGCGTCGCTCGCGCGGGCGCTGGCGCTGGACCCGGAGCTGCTGATCGCCGACGAGCCGACGTCCGCGCTCGACGTGTCGGTCCAGGCCCGGGTGCTCGAGCTGTTCGCCGAGCTGCAGGAGTCCCTCGGGTTCGCCTGCCTGTTCATCAGCCACGACCTGGCCGTCGTCGACCTGCTCGCCGACCGGATCGCGGTGCTGCACCGCGGGCGGCTCGTCGAGGAGGGCACCGGCGAGGAGGTGCTCGGCGCCCCGCGCGAGGAGTACACCCGCCGGCTGCTGGCGAGCCTGCCCGTGCCGGACCCGGTGGAGCAGGCCGGGCGGCGCGAGGCCTGGCGCGCGCTGGTCTGAGGCACCCGCACCCGCGAGGGCGTGCACCCGATCCGTCGGGTGCGCGCCCTCGCGGCGTCTGCCGCCCTCGGCGGCGGGACCGGGCCTGGGGACGGCGGCCGCTCCCGGCGTGTCGGGTGCGACGGTGGTGGCTCGGCACCCGGGGAGGCGGCATGGAGACACGACGGAAGCGACGGCGGGCGCGTGCGGCGTGGGCCTCGGGCGTCGTCGGCACCCTCACCACACTGCTCGTCGCACTCGTCGCGTCGGGGCTGCGGGACGAGTCGACCCGCCAGGTGATCCTCGCCGTGCTCACGTGGACCGACTCGTTCGTGCGCAGCCCCGGGCTTGGCGGGTGTGCCGCGGCCGGAGCCGCGATGGTGGCGCTCGCCCAGTGGCGACGCCAGACCCGGGACGAGTCGCGGCGACGCCAGGAGCGACGGCGAGCGGACCTCGTCGCGCGCCGGGACCAGCAGTGGTGGGACGCCTACCGGCTGGCCCGCGCCGACCGTTGGGCGCACCCCGAGCCGCTGCGCGACGGCGAGAAACTGCTCTTGCAGGCGCTCGCGGCGCAAGCCGAGACTGTGATCCAGACCGCCGCGGCCCGCTCACTGCTGGATCCGCTGGCCCCCGACTCCGCCACTTCCGACGACGACGAGGAGCATCGCCATGACCGTCGAGCCCCGGCCTGAGACCCGGACCGACTCCGCAGGCCGGCCGTGGGAGCCGTGGATGTACGAGCAGCACGAGTGGGTCGAGATGCTGCGGGCCCAGCTCGACGCCCGGTTCCAGGAGCTGCAGGACGAGCTCGTCCGCAGCGGCCGGCGGACGAGCGAGCGCATCTGACCCTCCGACCGGGGCGGCGCTCCCGGCAGGACGTCCGGCCCGCTCCGGAATACCCCCAGGGGGTATAGCGTTCCTCCCGAGGACGGGCACCCGAGCGCCCGGACGGGAGGAGCGCGACGTGCACGGCTACACCAGCGACAAGGACGACTACCTCAAGCGCCTCAAGCGCATCGAGGGCCAGGTCCGGGGCATCGCCCGCATGGTCGACGAGGACGTCTACTGCATCGACGTGCTCACCCAGATCTCCGCCGTCACCAAGGCGCTGCAGGCCGTGAGCATCGGCCTGGTCGAGGACCACCTCGGCCACTGCGTCGTCGACGCCGCGCGCGAGTCCGAGGAGGCCGGGGCCGCCAAGGTCCGCGAGGCCGCCGACGCCATCGCCCGCCTCGTCCGCTCCTGAGCGCACCCACCCCCTGAGAGGAACACCCCCATGAGCACCACCACCTTCGCCGTCGACGGCATGACCTGCGGCAACTGCGTCCGGCACGTCACCGAGGAGCTCACCGCCCTGCCCGGTGTGACCGACGTGCAGGTCGACCTGGTCGCGGGCGGGTCCTCCCCCGTGACGGTCACCTCCGACGCGCCGCTGTCCCCCGAGGCCATCGCCGGCGCGGTCGACGAGGCCGGGTACGCCGTCACCCCGCGCGGGTCGCTGCTGTGACAGCCGACGACCGGCCGCGCCTTGCGGTCCCCGCGCTGCCCGTCGCCACCGTCGACCTCGCGGTCGAGGGGATGACCTGCGCGTCCTGCGTCGCGCGGGTGGAGAAGCGGCTGAACCGCGTCCCCGGCGCCCAGGCGACCGTGAACCTCGCGCTGGAGAGCGCGCACGTCGAGGTCCGCCCCGCCGAGGACGGCACGACCGCCGACGCGGACGCGCTCGTCGAGGCGGTGCGCAAGGCCGGGTACGACGCCCGGGTGACGGCGGCCCGCGGGCTCGACGCCCCGGCCGGGTCGGCACCCGCGCCCGCCGACGCGCACACGCACCACGACGCGGCCGGCCACGGCGGTGCTGCCCACGACGGCGCAGGCCACGTCGGCACCGGCCACGACGCGCCCGGCATGGACCCCCGCGAGCACGCGCTGTCCGGCCACAGCATGGCGCCCGGCCACGACATGGACCCGGACGAGGACACCTCCGCCCCCACCGACGCGCGCGGGACCGACCTGCGCCGCCGGCTGCGGGTCGCCACCGTGCTGACCCTGCCCGTGCTCGTGCTGTCGATGGTGCCCGCGACGCAGTTCCGCGGCTGGCAGTGGCTGGTCGCGGCGCTCGCGCTGCCGGTCGCCACCTGGGCGGCCTGGCCGTTCCACCGCGCCGCGGCCCGCGCGGCCCGGCACGGCGCGTCGACGATGGACACCCTGGTGTCGATCGGCATCGTCGCGGCGACCGGCTGGTCCCTGTGGGCGCTGCTGCTCGGCGGCGCCGGGCAGCTCGGCATGCGGATGGAGCCCACGCTCTGGCCCGCCGCCGACATGGGCGGCCACATGCCCGAGCTGTACTTCGAGGTCGCGGCCGTCGTGACGACGTTCCTGCTCGCGGGCCGGTACGCCGAGCACCGGTCGCGCCGGCGGGCGGGCGACGCCCTGCGCGCCCTGCTGGACCTCGGGGCGAAGGACGTCGCGCTGCTGGTCGGCGGCCCCGACGGCCGTCGCACCGAGCAGCGCGTCCCGGTCGAGCGGCTCCGGG
Organism: Cellulomonas sp. NPDC058312; assembly: GCF_042880135.1. Classification (NCBI taxonomy): domain Bacteria; kingdom Bacillati; phylum Actinomycetota; class Actinomycetes; order Micrococcales; family Cellulomonadaceae; genus Cellulomonas; species Cellulomonas sp. NPDC058312. Next base: position 467,915 of record NZ_JBHVZE010000004.1, read on the forward strand.
TCGGCGACGAGTTCGCCGTGCGCCCGGGCGAGAAGGTCGCGACCGACGGCGTCGTGGTGTCCGGCACCAGCGCCGTCGACGCGAGCCTGCTGACCGGCGAGCCGGTGCCCGTCGACGTCGGCCCCGGCGACGAGGTCACCGGCGCGACGATCAACGCGGGCGGCCACCTGGTCGTGCGCGCCACCCGCGTCGGCGACGAGACGCGGCTGGCGCAGATCGGCCGGCTCGTCGCGGCCGCCCAGACCGGCAAGGCACCGGTCCAGCGGCTCGCGGACCGCATCTCCGCGGTGTTCGTCCCCGTGGTGCTGGTGCTCGCGCTCGGCACGCTCGCCGGCTGGCTGCTGACCGGCGGGTCCGCGCAGGCCGCGTTCACGGCGGCGGTCGCGGTGCTCATCATCGCGTGCCCCTGCGCGCTCGGCCTGGCCACGCCCACCGCGCTGCTGGTCGGGACCGGCCGCGGCGCCCAGCTCGGCGTGCTCATCAAGGGCCCGGAGACGCTGGAGCAGACCCGCACCGTCGACACCGTCGTCCTGGACAAGACCGGCACCGTCACCGAGGGCCGCATGGCGCTCGTCGACGTCCTGGTCCCGGCGGGGTCCGCCCCGGCGCAGGCCGACGAGGTGCTCCGGTACGCCGGGGCGGTCGAGCAGCTCGCCGAGCACCCGATCGCCCGGGCCGTCGCCGAGGCGGCCGCTGCGGCAGCCACGACCGGCGCACCCGACGGTGCCGGTGGGGACGGGGTCGGTGGCGACGGGGTCGCGATCGGCTCGGACCAGGTGCACGACTTCCTCGCCACGCCCGGTCGCGGCGTCAGCGGGGTCGTCCGGACCGCCCACGCCGGCGTCGGCCTGTCCCGCCGGGTCCTCGTCGGGCGGCCCGGGTGGGTCGCCGAGCAGGGCGCGGAGGCCGACCCCGACCTCGCGGACCGGTTCGCCGCCGCGGAGGCGGACGGCGCCACCGCCGTCCTGGTGGCCTGGGACGGCGCGGCGCGCGGCGTCCTCGTCCTGCGGGACCCGGTCAAGGAGTCCTCCCGCGCGGCGGTGGCCGACCTGCGGGCGCTCGGCCTGCGCCCGGTGCTGCTGACCGGCGACAACGCCGGTGCCGCCCACGCCGTCGCCCGCGAGGTCGGCATCGACGCGGACGACGTCATCGCCGAGGTGCTGCCCGCCGACAAGGTCGACGTGGTCCAGCGCCTGCAGGCCGAGGGCCACCGGGTCGCGATGGTCGGCGACGGCGTCAACGACGCCGCGGCCCTCGCGTCCGCCGACCTCGGGCTCGCGATGGGCACCGGCACGGACGTCGCCATCGAGGCGGCCGACGTGACGCTGGTCCGCGGCGACCTGCGCTCTGCCGCGCAGGCGGTCCGGCTGTCGCGGTCGACGCTGCGGGTCATCCAGCAGAACCTGTTCTGGGCGTTCGCCTACAACGTCGCGGCGATCCCGCTCGCGGCGCTCGGGCTGCTGAACCCGATGATCGCCGGCGCGGCGATGGCGTTCAGCTCGGTGCTCGTCGTCGGGAACTCCCTGCGGCTGCGCCGGTTCTCCTGACCCCGCACGACGGCGCCCCCGCCCCACCCGGCGGGGGCGCCGGGCCGAGGGGTGAGGGGTCCCGCCCGCGGCCGTCCGCAGCGGCTACGGTTCGGTACCAGAGCCGTCCTGCTGCCGAAGGAGCCCCTGCCGTGTCGCGTCCCGTCCTCGAGATCGCCGTGCAGGACCTCGCGGGCTTCTGCGTGGCCGCCGACGCCGGCGCCGTCCGGGTCGAGCTCTGCGCCGCGCTCGCCGCGACGGGCGGCCTCACGCCGAGCGCCGGGCTCCTCGCCGCGCTGGTCGCCGAGCGGGACGCGCGCGCCGCCACCGGCGCCACGCCGCCGGGCGTCCACGTCCTCGTGCGACCCCGGCCCGGGTCGTTCGTGTACGACGCCGACGAGCTCGACGTGCAGGTCCGGGACGTGCGCGCGGCCGTCGACGCCGGGGCCGACGGGGTCGTCGTCGGCGTCCTGACGGCCGACGGGCACGTCGACACCGCGGCGCTCACCGCCCTGGTCGAGGCCGCCGCAGGCCGGGACGTGACGTTCCACCGCGCGGTCGACGCGGTCGAGGACCCGTTCGCCGAGCTCGACGCGCTGGCGACCGCCGGCGTCACGCGCGTGCTGAGCTCGGGCGGCGCGGACCGCAGCATCGACGGCGTCCGCCGGCTGGCCGCGATGGTCGAGCACACCGCCGGCGCGGTGCAGGTGATGGCGGGCGGCGGGGTCCGGCCGGTCGACATCGGCGCCCTCGTCGCCGCCGGCGTCGACGCCGTGCACCTGTCCGCCGGACGACCCGTGACGGACGACGGCGGCCCCGGGGGCGGCGGCACCGCCGGGTACACGGTGACCGACCCGGCCGTGGTCGCCGACGCCGTCGCCGCGCTGGCCCGCGTCCAGCCCACCGACGCGTAGCCGCCGCGCGCCCACACCGCCCGCAGGCCCCGCGACCCGCCCCACCTCCACCCGGTCCGCCCGGTCGACGCTCCGCCCGGTCGACGAGTGGTCACGACACGCTGGCGTGCAGCCCGCCGCACCCGCGTGTCGTGACCACTCGTCAACCGCGGGGTGCGGGGGTGCGGGGGGCGGGGGTGCGGGGGGCGGGGGTGCGGGGGGCGGGGGTGCGGGGGTGCAGGGGGTCAGCGGAAGCGGCGGCCCTCGTCGCGGCGGTAGGCCAGCACCGCGAGGACCGCGAACACGACGGTCCACCCGAGGAGCACCGGCAGCGCCGACGCCGACGGCCCGTACCCGGTGGTCACCTGGACGGCGAGGTCGCGGGCCGCGCGGGACGGCAGCGCGTGCGAGACGGCGTCCAGCCAGCCGGGGAACGCCTCGGGCGGCAGGAACAGCCCGCCGGCGAACGCGAGCGGGAACAGCACGGCCTGCACCACGGCGAGCGCCGCCTTCGCGGTCATCGCGTAGCCGATCGCGAGCCCGAGCAGCAGGAACGGCACCGCGATCAGCGGCACCAGCCCGATCCCGCCGAGCAGCCGCCACGGCGACGTGGACGCCTCGGTGAGCAGCACGGCGATGGCGATCACCGGCACCTGCGCCGCGAGGCAGAACACGACGCCGGTGACGATCCGGCCGGTCAGGCGCGGCCCGGCGCCGGCGGGCAGCGTCCGCAGGTAGGGGTCGAACGCGCGGGCCCGGTCCTCCGCGACACCCGCACCCAGCGAGAACAGGCACGCGGACATCACCGCGAACGTCCCGAGCTGCGCGACCGCCGCGACGGCGACGAGCGGCTCACCGGCGACGGCGGGCTGCGGCACGACGAAGAACAGCAGGGCGACCCCGGGGAACAGCAGGTTCCCGATGACGGCGATCGGCACCCGCACGGTCTCCAGCAGCTGGAACCGGGTGTGCAGCCACGCCAGGTGCAGCCAGGACCGGGTGACGGGGGCGGCGCGCAGGGCGGGGGCGGTCATCGGGGCTCCTGGGTGGGCGTGGTGGCGGTCGCGGTGAGGGCGAGGAAGGCCTCCTCGAGCGAGGCGCCGCGCACCTCGAGGTCGCGGAACGGCACGTCGGCGCGGACCAGGGCACGCACCACGGCGTCGGCGTCCGCGACGAGCAGCACTGTCCGGTCGCCCTCGCGCTGCACGTCGAGGACCCCTGGCAGCGCGGCGAGCCCGGCGTCGTGCGCGGGCGGCACGGCGAGCAGCACCCGCCGGGCGGACGCCATCGCGAGCACCGTCGCCAGGTCGTCGTCGGCGAGGACCCGGCCCTGGCCGATCACGACGACCCGGCGGGCCAGGGCCTCGACCTCCTCGAGGTAGTGGCTGGTGACGACGACGGTCGCGCCGTCCGCCTGGTAGTCGCGCAGCGCTCCCCACAGGACGTGCCGGCCCTCGACGTCGAGGCCGGTGGTGGGCTCGTCGAGCAGCACGAGGCGGGGCCGGCCGACCAGCGACAGCGCGACCGCGAGCCGTCGGCGCTGACCCCCGGACAGCCCGCCGGTCTGGCGCCGCGCGAGGTCGGTGAGGCCGAACCGCTCGAGCAGCTCGCCGCGGGGCATCGGCGACCGGTAGTGCCCGGCGACGAGGTCGACGACCTCGCCGACCTTCAGCGTCTCGGGCAGGCCCGTCTCCTGCGGGGTGCTGCCGAGGCCCGCGCGCGCCGCCGGGTCGCGCGGGTCGAGCCCGCAGAGGCGCACCGTGCCGGTGTCGGGGCGGCGCAGGCCGCTCACCAGCGACAGCAGCGTCGACTTGCCCGCGCCGTTGGGTCCGAGCAGGCCGACCATCTCCCCCTCGCCGACCGTGAGCGAGACGTCGTCGAGGGCGGTGACGTCGCCGTAGCGTCGGGTGACCCGGTCGAGCTCGACCAGCGGCGCCCCGACGGCGGCGGTCACAGCGCGCCGCCGAGCAGCTCGGCGAGCGCGCGGGTGTAGCGCTCGAACGCGGCGCGGCCCTGCCCGGACAGCTCGACGTAGGTGGCGGGCGTGCGGCCCTCGAAGGTCTTCTGGACGGTCACGTACTCCGCCTCCTCCAGCTTGCGCAGATGGGTGGACAGGTTGCCGGCGGTCATCTCGAGCAGCTGCTGCAGCCGGGGGAAGGTGAGGCGGTCGCCGGGGGCCAGCGCCGCGAGGGTCGCGACGACGCGGAGCCGGGACTGGGCGTGGATGACGGGGTCGAGGTCCGCGTCCGTCATGCCACCGCTCCGCGGCGGGCGGCCCGGCCCCGGCGCTGGGCGACGTGCGCGGCGAGCACGCCGACCGCCATCCCGCCGCCGCCGGCGAGGCACATGACCGCGAACGTGCCGGGCAGCCCGACCAGCGTGGCGACGCCCGCGACGAGCGCCATCCACACGCCGAGGACGAACTGCGCGCGGTCCTGCCAGAGCGCGCCGCCCGCCATGTAGAGGATCCCGACGATCAGCGCGGAGATGCCGTTGGCCGCGAGCGCGACGCCCTCGTCCGGCAGCCCGGCGCGGGCGAGCCCGCCGATCAGCACCTGCGCGGCGACGAAGGACACGAACCAGGACCACCCGTACAGCGCGCCGGTGCGGCGGCTGACCCCGTCGAGGCCGGACATCCGGCGCAGCGAGTGCAGGACGGTGGTGACGACGCCGGCGAGGATCAGCGCGCCGAACACGCCCCAGGCCCAGCCCGGCATCCGGTCGACGCCGTCGCGGCTCGTCGCCCACAGGACGCCGTAGCCGACGGTCCACGCGGTGGACCAGATCGCGAAGATCACGCGGTCGTCCGTGTACGCGGTGGTGCGGACCCGGGTGCGCTGGGCCTCGATGATCGCGCGGGCGGCGGCGAGGTCGAGCGGGGCGTCCGGCGTGCCGGGACCGTCGGCGGCGTCCGGGGTCTCGGCGGGCTGCGGGGTCATCGGTGGTCCTCTCTCGGCCGCCGACGGGATGCCAACGACTTTGCGCTGCAAACTACTCGCTGGCACTGCTCGCAGGCAACCCGCCCCCGTACCCGGCGGTGCGGTCTGCCGTGCGGTCCAGGCCCCGTCCAGGCGTCACCCAGCGATGGGCCCTACGCTGCCGCCCGTGACCGACGCACCGGAGCCCGCCCTGCCTGGCACCAGCGCGACCGGCCCCAGCACGCCGGGCCCCAGCACGCCGGGCCCCAGCACGCCGGGCCCCAGCACGCCGGGCCCCAGCACGCCCGGCACCCCGCCCGTGTCCGACCGCGCCTGGCGCCGGCGCCTCACCGTCGAGGTCTGGATCGTGCTCGGCCTGTCGCTCGGCAAGTCCGGCGTGTACGCGCTGGTCAACATCGTCGCGCGGCTCACCGACAGCACGCCGCTCGGCCAGCAGACGGCGACGCTGAACGCCAGCCGCTCGGCCCGGCCGTACCTCGACCTCACCTACCAGCTGCTGTCCATCGGGTTCGCGCTGGTCCCCGTCGCCCTGGCCCTGTACCTGCTGTCCGCGAACGGCCGCAGCGCGGTGCGGCGGATCGGCCTGGACCGCACCCGCCCGCTCCGTGACCTGGGGGTCGGCGTCGGGCTGGCGGCGCTGATCGGGCTGCCCGGCCTCGGCCTGTACGTGGCGGGGCGGGCGCTGGGCATCACCGTCGAGGTCCAGGCCGCCGCCCTCGGGGCCGCCTGGTGGACCGTCCCGGTGCTGGTCCTGTCGGCGCTGCAGAACGCCCTGCTCGAGGAGGTGGTGGTCGTCGGCTACCTCATGGAGCGGCTGCGCGACCTGCGGTGGCGGACCCCCGCGATCCTCGTCACGAGCGCCCTGGTCCGCGGCTCGTACCACCTGTACCAGGGCATCGGCCCGTTCATCGGCAACGTCGTGATGGGCCTGGTGTTCGCGGAGTACTTCCGCCGACGCCGCCGGACGATGCCGCTGGTCGTCGCGCACACGGTGCTCGACGTGGTCGCGTTCGTCGGCTACGCGCTGGTCCCAGCCGCCTGGCGCGAGGCCCTCGGCATCACCTGACGCCCGCGCCCGACGCCGGCCCCGAGGACCCCGTCGACCCGGTCGTGCCGCCGGCGCGCGCCGCGTCGAGCTGCCGGACCAGCGAGCGCGTCGCCAGCCCGGACACGACCAGCACCACCCCGGCGACGAACGCGAACAGCCCGTACACGGTGAGGATCACGTCGACCGTGCCCTGCGGCTTGATCGCCAGCAGCAGGCCGAACAGGAACCCGACCAGGCCGAACACCAGCGTCCCCGACCACGCGAGGTCCCGGGCGCGGAACTGGGTGACCGCGACGATCACCGCGGTCACGCCGAGCACCAGCACCCACAGGGCCAGCAGGTAGAACAGCACGAGCGCCGTCACGCCCGGCCAGAGCATGATGAGCGCGCCGAACCCGACGCTCACCAGGCCCTCCGCGACCAGCCACGAGCTCCCGGGGCGGCCGCGCGCGAGCAGCGCCTGCAGCAGCACGACGACGCCGTCGACCACCGCGAACACCCCGAACACCCACACCAGGGCGACTAGCGTCCCCAGCGGCTCGACCAGCAGCAGCAGGCCGAGCACCACCATCAGCACGCCGCGCAGCAGCGGCAGCCACCACACCGAGCGCAGCACCGCCGCCACCCGGCCGTCCAGGTCCTTCGCCACGTGCGTCTCCACCTCTGTCCGTGCTGGTCACGCTCCGTGCGGGTCACGCTAGACCCGCGGGGTCATCCTCGCGACGGAGGGGCCTGAGCCCGGGGTCATCCCCGGGGACCGAATCCGGCGCGCAGACGCCCGCCGGGCCCCCTCGCGGGGGTCGCGCTGCCTAGACTCCACACCATGTCCGACGCCTCGACCGACGCGCCGGCGGCGCCCGGTCGACCCGACGGGCCGGCCGCCGACGCGCCCGCAGGCGCACCCACGGGCGCACCCGCTGCCGACGGCCCCGCGACGGACGGGCTCGGCCGCCCGCAGGTGGTCGACTCCCCCGAGGTCCGGGTGCACCACCCCAGCGACCTGCTCGGCGTGGTGCTGTCGCTGCTCGGCGCGGTCGCGGTGATGGTGCTCGCGACGTACGCGCACAACACGACCACCGGCGTCGCCGAGGACGTGCAGGGGTTCGCGACGCTGCTGCGCCAGCTGCTGATCGTCCCGGTGGCGCTGCTGGAGAGCGTCGTCACGTTCATCGTCCCGATCGCGGTGCTGGTGGAGCTGGCGGCCCGGCGGCTGGGCCGGCAGATGGTCGAGGCCTCGGTCGCCGCCATCGTCGCGGTGCTGGTGGCGTCGAGCGCCGCGTGGCTGATCGAGCACCTGGGGTCGGAGCAGCTGGTGGCCGGGCTGTCGGTCCGGCTCGCCGGGCAGCTGACGCTGACGATCCCCGGGTACATGGCGCTGATCGCGGGGCTGCTGACGGCGACCGGCCCCCGCAACCGGCGCCGCACCGTCGCGTGGTCGTGGAACCTGGTCTGGGTGGCGGTCGGCATCCTCGTCATCACCTCGGGCGTCTCGCTGCCGGGTGTGGCTGTCGCGCTGCTCATCGGCCGGGCCAGCGGGCTCGCCGTGCGGTACGTGTCGGGCGTCCGGTCCGAGCGTGCCTACGGCGCCAGCCTGGTCGCCGGGGTGCGCCGTGCTGGCTGGCACCCCCTGCTGCTGGTGCGGGTGCCGGACGAGGAGGTCGAGGTCCCCGGGCCGGGTGCGACCGCCGGGACCCCGGCCGCCCGCGGCATCGCGCGGTCCACCGACCACCGCGTCTACGAGATGACGACCGACGACGGCCGGATGCTCGACGTGGTCGTCCTCGACGGCGACCGCCAGGTGGTCGGCCTGCTGAGCCGGCTGTGGCGGTCCCTGCGGCTGCGCGGGCTCGACGGCCGCTCGGTGGTCTCGCTGCGGCAGGCCGCGGAGCGCGCCGCGCTGCTGTCGTACACCGCGACCGCCGCGGGGGTGCGGACGCCGCAGCTGCGCGGGCTCGGCGAGGCCGAGTCGTCGATGATCCTCGTCCAGGACCGGGTGCCCGACGCGGTCCCGCTGGCCGACCTCGAGCCCGAGGAGATCACCGACGCCGTCCTCGAGGAGATCTGGGCGCAGATCGGCACCGCGCACGAGGCCGGGCTGGCGCACCGCACCCTGACCAGCGACACGATCCTGGTGGCGCAGGGCGACGGCCGACCGACGGTCTGGGTGGTCGGGTGGGAGCAGGGCGACGTCGCGTCGTCCGACCTCGCGCGCCGGATGGACCGCACCCAGCTGGTCGCGCTGCTCGCGCTCCGCGTCGGACCCGCGCGCGCCCTGGAGTCCGCGGTCGCCGTGCTGCCGGAGAGCGACATCGCCGCGATCGGCCCGCTGCTGCAGCCCATCGCCCTGCCGCGCCGCACCCGCGAGGAGCTGCGCGCCCACAAGGAGGTGCTGGCCGAGCTGCGGTCCGCGCTCGTGGCGCGCCTGCCCGAGGCGGACGTCGAGCCGCAGCAGCTGATCCGGTTCGGCGCGCGCACGGTGCTGACGATCCTGCTGACCACCGCGGCCGTCATCATCCTGCTGACGTCGATCAACCTGCGGACGATCCTCGACGCGCTGTCCACGACGGACTGGCGGCTCAGCGTGCTGGCCTTCGTGCTCGGCATGGCGACGCTGTTCGGCGCGGCCCTGTCCCTGGTGGCGTTCTCGCCCGTGCGGCTGTCGCTGTGGCGCGCGACGGTCGCGCAGTCCGCCGCGACGTTCGTGGCCCTCGCGGCGCCGGCCGGCATCGGCCCGGCGGCCCTGAACCTGCGGCTGCTGACCCGGCGCGGCACCTCGGCGTCGCTGGCGACCGCGACCGTCGCGCTGGTGCAGGTGGCGCAGTTCGTGGTGACGATGCTGCTGCTGCTCGTGCTGTCGGTCGCGTCGGGTACCAACCAGCTCGAGCGGTTCACGGTGTCGCCGGTCGTCGTGGTCGTCATCGGCGTCCTGGCGGCGCTGGCGGCCGGCGCCCTGCTGGTCCCCCGCGTCCGGCAGTGGGTGGCGACCAAGACGCTGCCGACGCTCCGCCAGACCTGGCCCCGGCTGATCGAGGTCGTCGGCCAGCCGTCGCGCCTCGCCATCGGCATCGCCGGGAACGTGCTGACGACCTTCGGCTACGTGCTGGCGTTCGAGGTCTGCCTGCGCGCGTTCGGGCAGGAGCTGTCGCTGGTGCAGGTCGCGGTGGTGTTCCTCGCGGGCAACACCGCCGGGTCGGTCGCCCCGACGCCCGGCGGCATCGGCACCACGGAGATCGCGCTCGCCGGCGCGCTGTCCGTGGTCGGCGTGAACCCCGGTGTCGCGACCTCGGTCGCCGTGCTGTTCCGGGTGCTCACCTACTGGCTGCGGATCCCCGTGGGCTGGGCCTCGATGCGCTACCTGCAGCGCGTCGGCGAGCTCTAGCCGGGACGACGACGCCGGGCCGCGCACGGAAGGCGCGACCCGGCGTGGGTCGGTGCTGCTGAGGGCCGGGCCCTCAGCAGACCCTCAGGAGGCCGAGGTGCACTCGCGCTGGGCGGGCACCAGGTCGGCGCGCGCGGCCCGTGCCGAGGCGATGCGCGACCAGGTCGCGAGGCGGGAGGTGCTGACCTCGGGCCGCAGGTCGGAGCCGCTGAGATCGCGGTCGGTGGGCTCGTAGAAGCCGCGCTGGTCCATGTCGGAGTCCTTCGTTCGGCAGCCCGGCTGACCGTCGAGGGTCCCGTGGCTTTGCGTCCCCTCCTCGCGGAGGGTTTGCTCTTGTCGCTGACCCGCCGACTGTAGGCCGGGGTGCGGCTCGGGCGGAAGGGGGTTCCGCCGACCAGACGCGCAAGTCCGAGCATTTCACCCACTCAGGACAGAACGGACATCCCGACCGGGTGGTCCGTCGGCGCCGCTCAGCCCGCCGGGACCGCCGCGGCCCGCAGGAACGTCTCCAGCAGCGGCCCGGACGTCGTCGAGCCGAAGTCGCCGGTCTCGACGAACACCGCGACCGCGAGGTCGCCCTGCGCCGCGATCATCCACGCGTGGTTCGCGAGCTCGGCACCGGACCCGTACTGCGCCGTCCCGGACTTCGCGATCACCTCGGGACCCGGGACGTCCTGCAGGAAGTCGCCGCCCCCCTCGGTGACGACGGCCCGCATCATCTGCCGCAGCGCGTCGGCCTCGGTCGCCGTCAGCGGCGCCCCGGGTGCGGGGGCCGCGGTGGCGTCCGGGTCGTCGACCACCAGGCGCGGGGTGACCCGCGACCCCGCGACGACCGACGCGGCCACGGTCGCCATGCCGAGCGGGGTGGCCTGGACCCGGCCCTGGCCGATCATCGACGCCGCGTGGTCGGTGCCGGTCGCGTCCGCCGGCACGACGCCCAGCGTCCCGGCGAACCCGAGCTCGGCGTCGTCCGCGAGCCCGAGCGCCTGCGCCGCGGACGCGAGCGCCGCCTGCGGGGCCTGGTCGGCGGCGGTGAGGAACGCGGTGTTGCAGGACTCCGCGACCGCGGTGCGCAGCGGGATGTCGCCGAGCGCGGACGCCGGGTAGCCCGGGTAGTTCTGGAACTCACGGCCGTCGACGGTCGCGGTCGGGGGGCAGGTCACGGTGCTGTCGGGGGTCAGCCCCGCGCGCAGCAGCGCCAGCGACGACGCGACCTTGAACGTCGATCCCGGTGCGTACAGGCCGAGCGTCGCGGTGGACATCCCGCCGCCGCCGGGTCCGCTGGCCACCGCGAGCACGTCGCCGGTCGAGGGACGCAGGGCCACGACCGCGCTCGCGCTGGCGGTGACGGTCGCGACGACGTCCTCGGCGGCCTGCTGGAGGCCGGGGTCGAGCGTCGTGCGCAGCGGCTGCCCCACCTGCGGTTCCACGTGGAACAGCTCGCGCGACTGGGACCCGCCGGCCGTCGCCGCGACGGTCAGGCCCGGCAGCCCGCGCAGCTGCTCGTCGAACTGGCGCTGCAAGCCGCCGAGCCCGGTGAGGTCGCCCGCGGCGACGGCCCCCGACGACTCCTCGACGATCTCCGCGGTCGCCTGCCCCACCGTGCCGAGCACCGGCCGCGCGAAGGCGCGGGTCGGGGCCAGCGGCAGCGTGTCCGCGAGCACGTTGACGCCCGGCAGCGCGGCCAGCGCCGCCACGTCGTACGTGGGGTCGCCGTCGCGCACGACGATCGCCTCGACGTAGGCCTTCTCCCCCGCCGCCGCGACCTGGGCGGCGTACGCCTCGACGTCCAGGCCGAGCGCGGTGGCGAGCCCGCGCGCGGCCCCGTCGGCGGCGGCGGCGTCGACCCGGGTCTTGTCGATGCCCACGCGGGACACCGGTCGCGACGTCACCAGCACCGCGTCGCCGGCCCCGAGCACGTCCGCCCGGGCGGCCTGCTCCTTGCGCACCGTCAGCGCCTCCGCCGGCGCGAGGTCGGGCGCGAGCAGCATCGGCGTCCAGCGGACCTGCCAGCCGTCCTCGCCACGAGCCAGGTTCGCGTGCGTCGTGTAGGTCCAGTCGGCGTCGCTGCTGTCGACGTCCCACGTGAACGCCAGCTCGACCGACGCCGCGTCGTCCACGCCCTCGGGCACCACGACGTCGCCCGCCTCGACCTGCGGGACCCACGGGTCGAGCCCGGTGTAGGCGGCCGTGCGCTGTTCCGCCGCCTCCGCCGCGGTCGCGCCGTCGAGCGGGACGTCGGCGAAGTCGCCGGAGCCGATCGCCGCGGCGAGAGCGTCCGCCGCCTGCTGCCGCTCGTCCTCGCCGCCACCCGTGCACGCGCCGAGCACGACGACCAGCGCCGCCACCGCCCCGACCGCGACCGACGCGCGCGCGCCGCGCCGCGCCGCGACGGCGACTGTGCCCCTGCCCGTGCCCGTCACTGCCGTCCCCCTGCGCACCGAGCTGCTCCCCATCGACGTCCCCTCGCTGACCTGCGCCAGCCTAGGGAACGGGGCCCCGCCGGGCGGGCGGATCGGGACCCGGTTTCGCGACGGATCTGTGCGGGTGCTGTGCGCGCCCGTCCGGTTGACGGGCGCGGACGCGGTGCCTGCAATGGGGACATGAGCTCACCGCCACCCCCGTCCGACCCGCCCGGCAGTCCCCAGCGGTGCACCCGCTGATGGACGCCGAGACCTGGGGCAGCATCGCCCTCGTCCTCGCCTTCATCCTCGTGGGCGGCGTGTTCGCCGGGACGGAGATCGCGCTGGTCTCCCTCCGCGAGAGCCAGATCAACCACCTCGAGCGGCAGAGCGCGCGCGGCGCCCGGGTCGCCTCCGTCGCACGGGACCCGAACCGGTTCCTCGCCGCCGTGCAGATCGGCGTGACCGTCGCGGGGTTCTTCTCCGCCGCGTACGGCGCCTCGACGATCGCCCCCGACTTCGCGCCCGTGATCGCGGCGCTGGGCGTGCCCGACCAGCTCGCCGCCACGCTGGCGCTGGTCGTCCTGACGCTCGTGATCGCCTACCTCTCGCTGGTGCTCGGCGAGCTCGTCCCCAAGCGCATCGCCCTGCAGCAGTCCGGGCGGGTGGCGCTGGCCGTCGCGCCCCCGCTGGACCGGTTCGCGACCCTGATGCGGCCGGTGATCTGGCTGCTGTCCGCCTCGACGAACCTGCTGGTCCGGCTGTTCGGCGGCGACCCGCAGGCCACCGGGGAGGAGATGTCCGAGGCGGAGCTGCGCGACCTGGTCATCGCGCACCAGGGCCTGCCCGAGGACGAGCGGCGCATCCTCGGCGACGTCTTCGAGGCGACCGACCGGTCCGTCGCCGAGGTGATGCGCCCCCGGGGCGAGGTGCACTTCCTCGAGGCGGACCTCACGCTCGCCGAGGCCCTGGTCCGGGTGCGGGCGCAGCCGTGGTCCCGGTACCCCGTGACGGGCGAGGACTTCGACGACGTGCTCGGGTTCCTGCACATCCGCGAGCTCCTGGAGGCCACCGACCGCGACGGCGCCCGGGTGCGCGACGTGATGCGCGAGATCGTCGTGCTGCCGGGCACCAACAAGCTGCTCCCCTCGCTGTCCCGGATGCGCCGCGAGGGCGTGCACATCGCCGTCGTCGTCGACGAGTACGGCGGCACCGACGGGATCGTGACGCTCGAGGACCTGGTCGAGGAGCTGGTCGGGGACATCCGCGACGAGTACGACATGCCGGGGTCGTCCGGGGCCGAGGCCCGCGAGGGGGCGCCGGGCTCGTACGACGCCGGGATCACCATCGAGGAGTTCACGGAGCTCACCGGCGTGCGCCTGGCGGACGGGCCGTACGAGACGGTCGCCGGGTTCGTGATCGCCCGGCTCGGCCGCCTCGGGGCGGTCGGCGACGGCGTCGAGGTCGACGGGCACCGGATCGAGGTGACCGCCGTCGACGGCCGGCGGATCGCCCGGGTGCGGGTGCTGCCGCCGCCGGACGACGCCGCCGGGGAGGTCCACCCGACCGGGTGACCGACCGGTCGGGAAAGCGCCTTCTACCAGCAGGGACGTCCTCCCGCCGCTGGTCACGGCCCCGCCACGCGCCGCGCCACCGGATGCGCGACCGCGCCCGGGGCCGCACCCTGGTCCCACCGGCGGATCTCCACCGGGGACGACCGACGAGGACCGACGACGAACGGGGAGGCGCGATGACCGGCGCGATCGACCGGCTCGTCCTGGAGCCCGACACCCGCTGCGTGGCCGAGGGGCGCCGCTGGGCGCTGCGCCAGGCCCTGCGGGCGCACGCCGACGCCGAGGCGTCCAGCACGCTCGAGCTGCTGACCAGCGAGGTGCTGACCAACGCCGTCGTGCACACCCGCGCGCACGAGCGGATCGCGCTCGCGGCGCTGCAGCACGACGACTGCGTGCGGGTCGAGGTCACCGACACCGACCTGACGCTGCCCGTCGTGCGGCCCGGGAGCGCGGGGCGCGCGGGCGGCAACGGGATGCGGATCGTCGACGCGCTCGCCACCCGCTGGGGCATCGAGCTGCACCCAGGCCGGGGCAAGACGGTGTGGTTCGAGACCCCCGTGCACCCGGTCGGGCACGTCCTCACGGCCTGACTGCGAGGGGGACCGCGAGGATGCGGCCATGACCGCAGCGCCGCACGACCCCGCCGGGCACCGGCAGCGCCTCCGGGCACTCGTGCGCGTCGTCGCGACGACCACGGCCCTGCTGGTCCTCTACGCCGTCCGCCCGGTGGACCGCTCCGGGACGGTGGCGGCGGCGCTGCTGCTGCTCGGCCTGGTGCTGCTGGTCGTCCTGCTGGTGTGGCAGGTCCGCGCGGTGACCCGGGCCCGGTACCCGGTGCTCCGCGCCGTCGAGGCGTTCGTGACGACCGCCGTGCTGTTCGTCGTGCTGTTCGCCACCGGGTACACGGCGCTGTCGGACCTCTCCCCCGACGCGTTCTCGGAGCCGCTGGACCGCGTCGGCGCGTTCTACCTGACCGTCACCGTGCTCGCGACGGTGGGGTTCGGCGACATCACGCCCGTGAGCCAGGCCGCGCGGGTGGCGGTGACGGTGCAGATGGTCTGCGGCCTGGCGTTCGTCGGGCTCGTCGGTCGGCAGCTGCTCGCCGCCGCGGGGCGGCCGCGACCGGAATTCCTGGACGCCGACCGGGGTTCGGGCAGGACATGAAGGCTGTCACGTACTCCGAGTTCGGCGGGGCCGAGGTCCTGCACGTCGTCGACCGCCCCGAGCCGCACGTCGGCCCGGACACGGTCCTGGTCAAGGTCGTCGCCGCGGGTCTCAACCCCGTCGACTACAAGATCCGCGAGGGCTACCTCGAGGGCCTGCTCGACACCACGCTCCCCGCCGTGCCGGGCTGGGACGTCGCGGGCGTCGTCGTGAAGCCCGGGCTGGACACCCCCGAGCTGGCCGCCGGGGACGAGGTGCTCGCGTACGTCCGCAAGGACACCGTGTCGGACGGCACCCTCGCCGAGTACGTCGCGGTCCCCGTCCGCACCGCCGCGAAGAAGCCCGCCGGGCTGTCGTTCGAGGAGGCCGCCGCCCTGCCGCTCGCCGGGCTCACCGCGCTGCAGACGATCCGGCGCGCGGGCGTCACCGAGGGCCAGACGGTCCTCGTGCACGCCGCGGCCGGCGGCGTCGGGTCGATCGCCGTGCAGCTGGCGGTCCACGCCGGGGCGCGCGTCGTCGGCACCGCCTCGCCGCGCAACCACGACTTCCTGCGCGAGCTCGGCGCCGAGCCGGTCGCGTACGGGGACGGGCTGGTCGCCGCCGCGCGGGAGGTCGCGCCCGACGGGTTCGACGTGATCCTCGACTACGTGGGCGGCCAGGCGATCGACACCGCCGCGGAGCTGCTGCGCCCCGGCGGCACCGTCGTGTCCATCACCGACGCACGCGCCCGCGACGAGCTCGGCGGCCACTACGTCTGGGTCCGCCCCGACCCCGAGGGCCTCGCGGAGCTCGCCGACCTCGTGGCCCGCGGCACCGTCCGCGTCGAGGTCGCGGAGACGTTCGACCTCGACCACGCCGCCGACGCCTACCGCGCCCTCGAGACGGGCCACACCCGCGGCAAGATCGTCGTCCGCGTGTAGTCCCCGTCGGCCCGCGCGGATTCAGAGGGCGCGGGCCTCGAGGAGGGCGCGGGTGAGGGGGTGCGTCGGGGTCGTCAGGACCTCGCGGACCGGACCCTGCTCGACCACGCGGCCCGCGCTCAGCACCAGGACGCGGTCGCAGACGCGGCGCACCACGCCGAGGTCGTGCGACACGAGCACCAGCGCGAGGCCCTGCGCGCGTCGCAGCTCGACGAGCAGGTCGAGGATCGCCGCCTGGACCTGCACGTCGAGCGCCGACACCGGCTCGTCGAGCACCAGCACCCGGGGGTCGGACGCCAGCGCGCGGGCGATGGCGACGCGCTGCCGCTGACCCCCGGACAGCGTGCGGGGGCGCCGGTCCAGCACCTCGGGGGCGAGGTGCACCCGGGCCAGCAGGTCGGCCGCGGCGGCGTCGCGCCCCGCCCGGCCCGGCGGCCGGGGGCCGGTCGCCAGGGCCGCGCGCAGCACCGCGCGCACCGTCAGCCGCGGGTCCACGGTGCCGAGCGGGTCCTGCGGGACCAGCCGGATCCCCGACCGCGCCGGGCGACGGGCCCGCTCGGGCAGGGCCGACCACGGGGCGCCGTCGAGCAGCACCTCCCCCGCGTCGGGCACGTCGGCCGCCAGCAGCAGCCGCGCCAGGGTCGTCTTGCCCGACCCGGACTCCCCGACCAGCCCGACGGCCTCGCCCGCCCGGACCGCGACGTCGACCCCCGCGACCGCGTCGACGTGCCCACCGCCCGGCAGGTCGAAGGTGCGGACCAGTCCGCGCCCGGTGAGCACCGGCTTCCCCGGCGGCGGCAGCTCGCCCGGGCCGTCGGGCAGCCGCGCCGCCGCGACCAGCGCCCGCGTCGACTCCTCCCGCGGCGCGGCCAGCACCCGGGCGGTCGGGCCCTCCTCGACGACCACGCCGTCCCGCAGCACGACGACCCGGTCCGCGACGCGCGCGACGGCGCCGAGGTCGTGCGTCACCAGGACGACCGCGGTACCGGCGTCGCGCAGACCCGCGAGGAGGTCGAGCACCCGCGCGCCGACGGTCGCGTCGAGGGCCGTGGTCGGCTCGTCGGCCACCAGGAGCGGCGGCCCCGCGACGAGCGCCGACGCGATGAGGGCGCGCTGCCGCATCCCCCCGGACAGCTCGCCCGGCCGCTGCCGCGCGCGGACCGCGGGGTCGGGCAGCCCGACGTCCGCGAGCGCCGCCAGCACGCGCTCCGCGCGGTCCACCCGGGGTGCCCGGGGCCGGCGCACGTCGAGGGCCTCGGCGACCTCCGCCCCGACGGTCCGCAGCGGGTCGAGCGAGCCGAGGGCGTCCTGCAGGACCAGGCCGACGTCCCGCCCGCGGACGGCGCGCCAGTCGCGGACGCCGAAGGTCGTCGCGTCCCGGTCGAGCAGGCGGAACCGGTCGGCGGTGACGTCGGCACGGCCGCCCTCGCCCGCCAGGCCGACGAGGGTGCGCGCCAGCACGGACTTCCCCGCGCCCGAGCCGCCGACGACGGCGACGCACTCCCCCGCCGCGACGCGCAGGTCGACGCCGTGCAGCACCTCGCCGCCGCCGTCGCGGCGCCGACCCCGCGGGAAGGCGACCCGCAGCCCGACGACGTCGAGCACCGGCGCGGGCGCGTCGGCCCCGGTCGCGTCGGTGCCGGGCACGTCGACCCCGGGCACGTCGACCCCGGGCACGTCGACCCCGGGCGTCGTCACGCGGCCACCGCCCCGATGCGCCGGCCGAGGACGGTCAGCGCGGCCGCCGTGACGGTGATCGCCAGCCCGGGGAACACGGTCAGCCACCACGCGCTGTCGATGTAGACCCGCCCGGCGTTGAGCATCGCGCCCCACTCGGGCGACGGCGGCAGCGTCCCGAGCCCGAGGAAGCTCAGCGCGCACACCCAGACCACGGCCTGCCCGATGCCCAGCGTCGCGACGGACACCAGCGGCCAGAGCGTGTTCGGCACCACGTGCCGGACGAGCACCCGCGCGGGTCCGTGGCCCTCCAGCCGGGCGGCCTCGACGTACCCGCTGGTCACGACGGACCGGACCCGGGCGCGCAGCATCCGCGCGTACCCGGGGGCGGTCGCGGCGCCCACCGCGAGCACGGACGCCTCCACGCCCGCGCCCAGCACCGCCACGAGCAGCAGGGCGAGCACGAGGGTGGGCAGCGCGAACAGCACCTCGAGCACCCGGCTGACCGCCGCGTCGAGCCACCGGGGCCCGAGCCCGGCGGCGAACCCGAGCACGAGGCCCGCGCCGACACCGATGGCGGTGGCGGCGGCGCCGATGCCCAGCGACGCGGCGGCGCCGTGCACGACGCGCGTCCACACGTCGCGACCCGACTCGTCGGTGCCGAGCCAGTGCGCGGCGCCGGGCTCGGCGAAGCCCGCCCGCGGGTCGATGGCGTTGGGGTCGCCGGGCGCGAGCAGCTCCGGCCGGACCACGGCCACCGCCATCACGAGGACGGCCGCCGCGGCGAGCACGCCGGGGACGCCGAGCCCGCGCAGCACGGCGCCGGCCCGGCCCGGACCGCCGCGGGCCGCGCCGACGGGCGTGGCGGCGGACGTCGCGCCGGTCACCCGAGCACCGCCGGCTCGCCGGCCCGGGGCACCGGGGCCGCGGCGCGGGTGCCGCCCAGCCGCGGGTCGAGCAGCCGCTCGGCCACGTCGACCAGCACCATGACCAGCACGTAGACCACCGCGACCACCACCACCGCGCCGACGACGACCGGCACGTCGCGCTGCATCGTGGCGTCGAGCAGCAGCCGGCCGAGGCCCGGGCGCCCGAACAGGGTCTCGACGACCACGGCCCCGCTGAGCAGCGACCCGAACGCCCACCCGGACAGCGACACCGCGGGCAGCACGCCGTGCCGCAGGGTGTGCCGCCAGAGCACCCGGGTCGGCGACGCCCCCCGGGCGCGGGCGCTGGTGGTGAACGGCGCGGCCGTCGCCTCGGCGAGCGAGTCCCGCATCACCTGGCCGAGGAACCCCGCGACGGGCACCGCCAGGGTCACGGTCGGCAGCACCAGGCCGGCGGGGTCGGTGCCGCTGCTGGTCGCCGGGAACCAGCCGAGCGTCGAGGAGAACACCACGATCAGCACGGCGCCCAGCCAGAAGTGCGGCACGACGGCGGCGACCACCTCGACGCCCCGCAGCGCCGCCGCGCACGCCCGGCCGACCGGCCCGGTCGCGCGGACCGCGGCGGTCGCGACCGCGAGCGCCAGCACCCACGCGAGCACCAGGGACAGCACGGCGAGCAGCATCGTGCCGGGCAGCTGGTCCAGCAGCAGGTCGGCCACGGGCACCTTGCGCGCGTACGAGTCGCCGAGGTCGAGGGTCAGCACCCGGCCGAGCTGCACCAGGTACTGCACGACGAGCGGCTGGTCGAGCCCGTACTGGGCGCGGGCCTGCGCGACCGCCTCCGGCCCGGCCTGCGACCCGGGTCCGCCGAGGATCGCCTCGGTCGGGTCGCCCCCGGACGCCCGCAGCGCGAAGAACACCACGGTCGCCACGACCCACGCGACCAGCACCGCGGACGCGAGCCGGCCGAGCAGCCAGCGCAGCCAGGCGGGGCCGGGCACCCGGGTCGTCAGGCCCCCAGCCGCGCGTCGAGGAACGTCGGCGTCGACACGGTGTCGAGCGTCCGCACACCGGTCACCCCGGAGGTCAGGAAGTGGTTCTGCTGGTCGTACAGCGGGAGCACGTAGTAGCCCTCGAGCACGATCTGCTGGGCCTGCCGGTACAGCTCGGTGCGCTCGGCCTCGTCCGCGGTCGCCGACGCCTGGTCGAGCAGGGCGTCCAGCGCGGGGTCGGTGACGCCGGCGTGGTTCGCGAAGTAGCCGCTGGGGGCGGGGACGGTGCCGTCCGAGTGGTAGAGGATCCGCAGCACGTCGGGGCCGACCTTCGTGTACGGCGCGGAGACGGCCTCGTACTCGTGGGCGCCGAGCGCTCCGTACCAGCCGGACAGGTCGAGCGGCGTGAGCACGACGTCGAACCCGACGGCCTTGGCGTTCGCCTGGATCTGCTCGAACAGCGACTGCTCGGCGGCGACCGACTGGTTGGTGCTGACCGGGAACCGCACGGTGAGGCGCTGCCCGTCGCGGGTCCGGTAGCCGTCGGCGTCGCGCTCGGTCCAGCCCGCCGCGTCGAGCAGGTCGTCGGCCGCGTCGGCGTCCGTGGCGAACAGGTCCTCGTCGGCGTAGGCCGCGGGCTCGACGCTCGACAGCGGCGAGTACGAGCGCGTCGTCGTGCCGGCGAACAGCGTCTCGATGCCGGGGCCGGGGTCGGCGGCGCGCACGAAGGCCTCCCGGACCCGGACGTCGTCGAACGGCGGCTGCGCGCTGTTCAGCTCGATGCGGTTCACCGACCCGGGACGCGGGGCGTCGATGTGCGCGATGTCCCCGCCCTCGTCGGCCTGGGCGATCGCGTCGGGCTGCGGGTTGTCGATGACCTGCACCTCGCCGGACCGCAGGGCGGCGTACCGGGTGGCGGCGTCGGGGATGAACCGCCAGACGATCTTCTCGAGGTGGGCGGCGCCGTCGTGCTCGGCCTGCGGGTCGAGGCCCGCGTAGTCCTCGTTGCGCACGAGTTCGACCTGCTGCTGCGGCGTCCAGGACTGCACGACGAACGGGCCGGTGCCGATCGGGGCGGCGCAGTTGTCCTCCTGGCCGCGCGCGATGCCCGCGGGCGACTGGATCGCGGTCCACTGCTGGCTCATCGACTCCAGCAGCGCGGAGTCGGGCTCGGTCAGGTGGAACCGGGCGTGCGTGGCGTCGACCGCCTCGACGGACGCGACCTTCTGCACGGCGAGGTAGCCCGTGGAGGAGCCGGTGTCCGGGTCCTGCAGGTGCTCGACGTTGACCTTGACGGCCTCGGCGTCGAACGGGGTGCCGTCGGTGAACGTCACGTCCTGCGCGAGCGTGAAGTCCCAGGTGAGGCCGTCGTCGCTGACGGTCCAGTCCGTCGCGAGCCACGGCAGGATCGTCCCGTCGGCGTCGCGGCCGACCAGCGGCTCGAGGTACTGGGTGCTGAGGAGCGCCTGCGGGTAGTTGCCGCCGACGTGCGGGTCGAGGCAGGTCGGCTCCGCGTCGCCCGTGGCGTACACGAGGGTGCCGCCGTCGGTCGGGGCGGACGCGCCGTCGGTGCCGTCCGACCCGCCGCTGCAGGCGGCGAGCGCGAGGGCGGCCGCGGCGGCGAGGGCGGCGGCGGTGCGCGCGCGGGCGGGACGGAGGGCGTGGGGCACGGGTCCACCTTCGAGGCGTCGTGGTCCGGCGCGGGTCGACCCGGCCGGCTGCGGTCCTTGTTGTTGCACTGCGTCCAACAATAGGCCCGCGCCGGGCGTCACCCCAGGCCGCGGGGTGTGATCCCCGTCCCACGGCCGCCCTAGCATGGGCGCCGTGACCCCGCCCGCCCCGCGCCGCTCCGGCCGCCCGCACGCCTCCTCGCGGGCGATGCTGGAGGAGGCCGCCGGCGAGCTGTTCCTCGAGCGGGGCTACGCGGCGACCTCGGTCGCGGACATCACCCAGCGCGCGGGCGTCTCGCGCAGCACGTTCTTCAACTACTTCCCGGCCAAGTCCGACCTGCTCTGGGCGGGGTTCGACGAGCGCGCCACCACCCTGCGCGCGACCCTGGCCGAGGACGCGCGCGACCCGGCCGGCAGCGCCGCCGACGTGGTCGCCGGCGCGCTGCGGACGCTCGCCGCCGACCTCCCCGCGGAGCACGTGGCGCTGGCGTTCACCCAGGCCGACACGATGGGCCTCGGGGAGGACCTGCGCCTGGCCGCCGCCCGCCGCGCCGCCGACCTCGGCACCGCGATCGGCGACTACGCGACCGGCCGGGGCGTCGAGCCCCTGCACGCACGCGTCGCCGGGGCCGCCTGGGCCGGCGCGCTGGTCGCCGCGGTCGAGGCGTGGGCCCACGCGGGGGCGGGACGCACCCGGCTGCCCGACCTGCTGGACAGGGCCCTGGAGCCGGTGCGAGGGGCGCTCCCGGGAGCCTGAGCCGCGCCAACGGACCGGGCCGGTGCACGACGGCCGGCACCTCGTAGGCCGTCCGGTCCACCCTGCGCCCGGACAGCGCGAGACCCGAGCGCCACAACCGTCCGGAAGGGTCTCGGGTCCACTTTCCGCAGCTAGTGCCGCGGACTGCTCCCGACGCTAGTGCTCCGACGCTCCGAGTTCAAGGCGCATTCGCCGCGTCCCGCACGACCGGCGTCCTGCCGGAACGTCGGCCTGGGGACGACGCCGCGAACCCGGAACGGGCCACTACCGTCGACGAGATGCGGACCCCAGGCGAGCGACGCGCGGCTCGATGACCACCCACGTCTTCGTCGACGAGAGCAAGCGGTCGGACTACCTGCTCGCCGCGGCCGCCCTCTCGTCGACGCACGCACGGACGGCGCGCGGACTCGTCCGCGGGCTGCTCCTCGCGGGGCAGCGCCGCGTGCACATGGTCAAGGAGCGACCCGCCCGACAGCGGACCATCCTCTCGACGCTCTCAGCCTCCGGGGCTCGGGTGGTCATCTACCGTGCGGCACGCGGCACGCGGCCCCGGTCCCGACCACGACCGGCGCCGCGGTGCCTGGAGCGCCTCGTGGCCGACCACTCGGGCGCCGACGACACGCACCTCGTGATCGAGCTCGACGAGACGCTGCTCGCCCGGGACCGGTCCGTCCTGTACGCGACGTCCCGACGGGAGGGATGCGCCGACCGCCTGCGCTACCGGCACGAGCGCGCCTCGACGGAGCCCCTCCTCTCGGTCCCGGACGCCGTCGCGTGGGCCTGGAGCCAGGGCGGGGACTGGCGGCGACGCACGAACGGGGTCGTCGCAGCGGTGATCGACGTCTGAACCCGGCGTCCCGCGACGACGTCACAGCGCGGTGTGGTCGCGGCACCTCGCCCGCAGTTCCTAGGATCGGTCCCATGAGCGACACCGGACTGCGGCAGGCCCAGGACAAGATGGCGGCCGCCGGGGTGGCCCCGACCGCCATCGACGTGTTCACCCACTACTACCGGGAGCTGGAGGCCGGCGCGACCGGCCTGATCCCCGAGGACACCATCGACCCCCTGCTCGACCCGCCCCGGCTGGCGGACGTCGACATCGACGACGAGGCCGCGCGCGAGGCGTTCGCGAAGACGGCGGTCATCAAGCTCAACGGCGGCCTCGGCACGTCGATGGGCATGGACAAGGCGAAGTCGCTGCTCCAGGTCCGCGACGGGAAGTCGTTCCTCGACCTCATCGTCGAGCAGGTCCAGCACGCCCGCGCGCAGACCGGCGCCCGGCTCCCCCTGATCCTCATGAACTCGTTCCGCACCCAGGACGACTCGCTGGCCGCGCTCGCCCGGCACGACGGCCTCGCGGTCGACAGCCTGCCGCTGGACTTCCTGCAGAACCAGGAGCCGAAGCTCCTCACCTCGGACCTGACGCCCGTGTCGTGGCCCGCGGACCCGACGCTCGAGTGGTGCCCCCCGGGCCACGGCGACCTGTACACCGCGCTGCTCGCGTCGGGCGTGCTCCGGCAGCTGCTCGACGCCGGCTTCCGGTACGCCTCGGTGTCCAACTCCGACAACCTCGGCGCGGCCCCGAACCCCACGATCGCCGGCTGGTTCGCCGCGTCCGGCGCGCCGTACGCCGCCGAGCTGTGCCGCCGTACCGCCGCCGACCGCAAGGGCGGCCACCTGGCGGTCCGGAAGTCCGACGGCCGGCTGATCCTGCGCGACACCGCGCAGACCCCGCCGGACGAGATGGACTACTTCACCGACGAGCACCGGCACCCGTACTTCCACACGAACAACCTGTGGTTCGACCTGGAGCAGATCGCCGCGGCCCTCGAGGAGCGCGGCGCGGTGCTCGGCCTGCCGCTGATCCGCAACGTCAAGACCGTCGACCCGACCGACGCGTCCTCCCCCGCGGTGTTCCAGATCGAGTCGGCGATGGGCGCCGCGATCGAGGTCTTCGAGGGCGCGACGGCGATCGTGGTGGGCCGCGAGCGGTTCCTGCCGGTCAAGACGACCAACGACCTGCTGCTGATCCGGTCGGACGCCTACGACCTGGCCGACGACGCGACCCTGCGTCTCGCGGTCGAGCAGGCGCCGCTGGTGGACCTCGACACGAAGGTCTACAAGACGGTCGCGAAGTTCGAGGAGCGGTTCGCCGCGGGCGCCCCCTCGCTGCGCGACGCGCGGTCGCTGACCGTCCAGGGCGACTGGACGTTCGGCGAGGGGGTCGTCGCCACGGGCGCGGCGACCGTCACGGCCGAGGGTGCCCCCGGCACGATCCCCGCGGGCACGACGATCGCGGGCTGACCGCCCCGCAGGACACCGACGAGCCCCGTCCGGCACGCGACCCGCGCGCCGGACGGGGCTCCGTCGTCGCGGCGCCGCTCAGGCCCGGCCGCGCCGACGGCGGGCCGTCAGCAGCCCGGCCCCGCCCAGCGCCAGCGCGAGCGCCGTCACCGCGAGCACCGCGGCGTCGTCGCCGGTGACCGCCAGGCGGTCGCGGCCACCCCCGGCGCCCGGGGTGCCCCCGGGTGCGGCGGGCCCCGTCGCGGCGGGCCGACCGGGCTGCGGGACCGCCGTCGCCCCCGCGAGCCGCAGGATCACGGGGTCGGTGGTCGTCGTCCCCGCGGGGTTGGTGATGCTGAGCCGCAGCTGCAGCCCGTCGTCCGCCGCCGTGGGCGTGTAGGTCAGCGTGTACCGGGTCGGACCGGACGCGGGGGTCGCCGCGAGCAGCGCCGCGACCCGGAACGTCCCCGGGGTCGCGGGCTCCTGGGCGACCCGGGCACCGTCGGGGAGCGCACCCCAGGTGCGGCCGCCGTCGCGGGACGCCTGACCGGTGGCGGTGGCGAGCTCGCCGTCGACGACCCAGGACAGCCGCAGCGGGTCGCCGACCCGGGTCGTGAGCACCCCGTCGGGGGTGGCCCCGTCCGGGACCCGGACGACCTCGGGCAGTGGCAGCACCGTCAGGACGGCCGCGGCGCTGGTCGCCGAGGCCGGACCGCCGACGAGCGTCGACGTGGCGACGGCCCGCACCCGCACGCCGTCCGTCGCGGCGGTGGCGGGCAGCAGCAGCTCCGGCCCGGTGACGCCGGGGACGGCCGTCCAGGCGAGCCCGTCGGGTGAGGTCTGCCAGGTGACGACCGGCGCCGGCCGGCCCGTGGTCCGGACGACGAACCGGGCGTCGGTCCCGGCCGCCGCGGTGACGTCGGCGGGGTCGGTGACCGTGGGCGCGGTGAGCACGCGCAGCGTCGCGACGGCGCTCGGCACGTCAGCGGCCGCCGCGTTCGACGCGAGGGCGCGGTACTGCGTGCCGTCGAGCACGGCCGTCGCCGCGACGGTGAGCGTCCCCGTCGTCGCGCCGGCCAGGTCGGTCCAGGAGCCGTCGGGCACGCGGCTCTGCCAGCGCAGGGTCGGGGCGGGGTTCCCGTCCGCGATCGCGGTGAGGACGGCGTCGGTCCCGGCGTCGGCGACGGTGTCGGCCGGGTCGGTGGTGAACGCGGGCGCCCGGTGCACGGTGAGCACCGCGGTGGCGCTGGTCCGGCTGCCGACGGGGTTCGTCACGGTCACCCGGACCTCGGCGTCGTCGTCCGCGAGCGTCACGGTCCGCTCGTAGACCGGGCCGACGGCGCCGGGCACCGGGGTCCAGGCGCCCCCGCGGGTGCGGACCTCCCACTGCCACGCCAGGGGCGCCGAGCCGTCGGCCGCGGCCTCGAACCGGGCGGTGGCACCGTCGAGCACGGTCGTCGCGGCGGGATCGCGGGTGATCTGCGGGGCCCAGTCCACGACGAGCGTCGCGGGGGCGCTGGTCGCCGACCCGAGGGCGTTCTCGGCGACCGCGCGGTAGCGGGTGCCGGTGAGCGCCCGGTCCGCGGTGACGGTCAGCCGCGGGGCCACCTCACCGGGCAGGTCGGTCCACGCGTCGGTGCCGGCGGCGGCCTGCTGCCAGCGGATCGTGGGGGTCGGCACGCCGCTCGCGACGGCGTCGAAGCCGACCGCGGCACCCTCGAGCGCGCGGGCGTCGACGGGGTCGGTCGTGATCACCGGCAGGGTGCGGATCGTCACGGTCGCGGCGGCGCTGTCGACGGTCCCCGTGGCGCCGGTCGCCCGCGCGCGGAGCTGCACGCCGTCGTCCTGCGGGGTCAGGACCCGGTCGTAGGTCGCGCCGACGGCCCCGGGCAGGTCCGTCCAGGTGCCGGGCCCGGTGAGCTGCTGCCACTGCACGGTCGGCGCGGGCGTCCCGGCCACGGCGACCGTGAACCGTGCCGTGGCGCCGGCGGGCAGCGCGACGTCCTGCGGCCCGGCGGTGATCTCGGGACCCCACCGCACGAGCAGGGACGCGGCCGCGCCGAGGGTGACGCCCTCGGTGTTCGTCGCGACCAGGCGGTAACGGGCGCCGTCGTCGGCCCGGGCCGCGGTCAGCGTGAGGCTGCCGGAGGTCGCGCCCGGCACGTCGGCCCAGACCGACGTCCCCGGCGCGGCGCGCTGCCACTGCAGGGTCGGGGCGGGCACGCCGGACGCGGTCGCGGTGAACGTCGCGGCGCCGCCCTCGGCGACGTCCACGTCCGCGGGTCGGCCGACGGTCGGCGGGACCGGCTGGGCGAGGTCGACGCGGTTCGTCGCGACCCCGCCGACCGTCGCCTGCACGGAGCCGGTGGCGGTCGCCGACCGCACGAACCGCGCGGTGGCGGTCCCGTCGGCCCGGAGCGTGGTGTCCGTGGTCGGTGCTCCGTCGGCGACGCCGCCGCCGAGGTCCCAGACCACGGCCGTGCCGCTCAGGCGGGCGAGCAGCCGCGCGGCCGCGGCTCCGCCGTCGCTGAGCACGACGCCGGCCGTGGCGGTCACGGCGCCGCCCGTCCGGGGCTGCTGGGGCTCCGCCGCGACCTGCGGGACCGCGCGGGGGTCCACCGCCGTCGTCCCGATCGCGCCGATCTGCGCGGCGGGGGCCGTCGCCGCGGCGCCCCACCAGCTCCGGGTGGCCGACACGGGTCCGACGACGGCGGCCGGCCGCGCACCCCCGGTGAGCGTGTCGGTGTTGCCCACCAGCACGGAGTCCGTGACCGACCCGGCGGTCAGCCAGAGCGCGCCGCCGTCCGTCGGCGCACCGGCGCCGGTGGCGACGTTGGCCTCGACGCGCGTCCCGACGACGGTGGTCGTCCCGGTCGCGTGCACCGCGGCGCCGCGGGCGGTCGACGGGGCGACGGTGGTGACCCGGTTGCCGGTGAGCACGGAGTCCTCGACGGTGAGGGTCGCGCCGACGACGTGCAGCGCGCCGCCGGTGAGGATCCCGGAGCCGGCGTCGCCGGTCACGACGTTCTGGTCGAACGTGCTCCGGACGACCCGGACCCGGTCGGCGGCCGACCCGCCGACCACCGCGACCGCGCCGCCGGGCGCGCCCGTGGCGGAGTTCTGGCTGAACGTGCAGTCCTCGACGGTGAGGTCGCCGCCGTTCATCTGGACGGCGCCGCCGGGGGCCCACGCGCCGCCGGGGCCGTTGGCGTTCCCCGTGACGGTGCAGCGCCGCAGCGTCAGCGCGTCGGGCGACCCGGGGTCGCCCGTGCCCGCGAGCACGGCGCCGCCACCCGGTGCGGTTGCGGAGTCGGTGGCGTCGGGCACGCCGCCGGTCAGGGTCACGCCCTCGAGCGTGACGTCCACCCCGCCGACCAGGCCGGGGTCGAGGTCGAGGACCCGGCGGCCGTCGCCGTCGACGGTGAACGTCCCCGGGGAGGTCACCAGCAGCGTGGCCGGTGCGCCCGGCGCGTAGGTGAGCGGCCCGGCGACGAGCGTCGTCCGGGTGCCCGCCGGGACGGTGACGACCGCGTCGGGGACCGCCGCGGCCTGGCACAGCGCCTCGCGCAGCGTCGTCCCGGCCGCGCCGTCGGAGCACCCGGCGGTCAGCGGCGCGTCGGTGGGGACGTCCACGGCGATCGGCACTGGCTCCGCGGCGAGCGCGCGCGGCAGCACCGCGGGGGTCGCGGCGAGGCCGGTGGCGGCGGTGACGGCGACGAGCGCGAGGGTCGCGCAGGCGCGCCGCAGCGCGGGTCCGAGGGGGTGCACGCGACGAAGACTAGGCGTTTCACCCGTCTGGCAGACCCGTCATCCGGGTGAATCCTCATAGGCTCACGCCCGTCCCGTCGTCCCCGCAAGGTCCAGGAGTCCCGTGCCGACCCGTCGCACCGTGCTAAAGGCCGGCGCCGCCGCCGCTGCGCTGGCGGCCGCCGGCACCGGGGGCGTGGCGCTGGCGACCCGCCGGCCCGCGCTGGACCTGACGCTCGCCGCGCTGCTGCCCCTGGTCGGCACGCGGTTCGCGACCGAGGGCACCGACCTGACGCTCAGCGCGGTCACCGGCCTGCGGGGCACGGCGGCGCGCGAGGACGCGTTCCGGCTGGAGCTCACCGCGGACCGGCCCGTCGACCTCCCCGGAGCCACCCGGACGTTCGCGCACGCCACCGGCGACCTCCTCCTGCACACCGAGCCGGTCGGCGGCGCGGGCACGGTGCTCGAAGCCGTCGTCGTCCGGTCCGCCTGAGGGCGGGAGAGGAGCACCCGTGGACCCCTACCTGGGCGAGATCCGCATGTTCGGCGGCACGTTCGCGCCGGCGGGCTGGCTGTTCTGCGACGGCTCGCTGCTCCGCATCGCGGACAACGACGTGCTGTACGCCGTGATCGGCACGACGTACGGCGGGGACGGGGTCGAGACCTTCGCGCTGCCCGACCTGCAGGGCCGGTGGCCCGTGCACACCGCGCCGGACCTGCCGCTCGGCGCCCGGGGCGGCTCCGAGACGGTGACGCTCACCGCCGCGCAGCTCCCCGCGCACACCCACGGGGTGCTGGGGTCCGCCGCCGCCGCGACGGCCACCTCGCCGGACCGCGGCGTGTGGGCGGCGACCACCGAGCCCGGCTACGCCCCCGGTGCGGTCACGGGCACGCCGCTCGCGATGGCACCGGACGCGCTCGCGACGACCGGCGGGTCGGCGGCCCACGACAACCTCCCGCCGTACCTCGCCGTGCACTTCATCATCGCGGTCGTGGGCGTCTACCCCTCCCCGAGCTGACAGGACGTCATGGACCCGTACCTCGCCGAGATCCGGCTGTTCCCGACGCGCTCCGTGCCGAAGGGGTGGGTGCCGTGCGAGGGCCAGATCCTCGCGATCAACCAGAACCAGGCGCTGTTCAGCCTGATCGGCACGGTCTACGGGGGCGACGGTCAGACCACCTTCCGGCTCCCGGACCTGCGGGGCCGGGTCGTGGTGCACACCGGCTCGGGGACCGCGGGCGAGGTCGGCGGCGAGCGCACCCACCGGCTGACCACGGCGGAGCTCCCGCCGCACCGGCACGCCGCTCGGGCGACGGCGGCCCCGGCGACCACGGCCGACCCGGCGGGCGCGCGCTGGGCCGCGACCGAGGAGCCCCACTACGGGCCGTCCGCCCAGGTGGCGATGGCCGGCACGGCGGCGATCGCCGGGGCGAACGAGGCGCACGACAACATGCCGCCGTACCTGGCGATGACGTACGCGATCGCGGTCGCCGGGGTGTACCCGAACGAGGACACCGACGCGACGTTCGAGGCGTTCGTCGGCGAGATCCGGCTGTACGCCGGGCTGCGGACGCCGGGCGGCTGGGCCGAGTGCAACGGCCAGTCGGTGCCGATCACCCAGAACGTGGCCCTGTACTCCGTGCTGGGCGTGCAGTTCGGCGGCAACGGCACGAACGAGTTCCGGCTCCCGGACCTGCGGGACCGCACGCCCGTGCACACCCGGCGGAACAGCCCCGACCGGTTCAGGTCCCCGGGCGAGGTCGGCGGGCAGGCGGCCGTGACGCTCACCGAGCAGCAGCTCCCGGCGCACGGGCACGCCGTCGCGACCGCGGCCGCGGGCACCCGCGGCACCACCGGCAACCCGTCGGGCGCGTCGTGGGCGGTCGCGCAGCAGGGCCGGACCCGCCGCGCGCTGTACGGCACCGGCCCCGCGGACGTCCTGATGCCGGACGCGACCGCGGTCACGGGCTCCGGCCTGCCGCACAACAACCTGCCCCCGTACCTGCGGATCCGCGCGCTCATCGCCTTGACCGGCGTGTACCCGCCTCGCCCCTAGGCGCCACTCACCCCCGACGACCAGGCGTGTTGACATCCCGACCGCCCGGTCGTAATTTCTCCACTACCTTCCAAACGGTAGGTAGTGGTGGCGCCGACGAGGACGCGATGCCGGCACCACGACGTCTCGACGTGGAGCCGTCCGACTCCCAGGACCGAAGAAGGTTCAGATGGAAGCGCAGGCAGCGGTCGCCCCCGAGGAGTCCCCCTCCTCGGCGCGGGACGACATCGCCCCCGACACCGGCACGCCGTTCACCCGGGCCCGCACGCTCAGGTTCGGTGCCGGGTTCTTCGTGTACGGGCTGCTGTGGATCGTCGGCCTGCAGATCGTGGCGGCCGTGCTCCTGCCGCAGCGCCTGCGGGACATCGGCGTGGACTCGCCCGAGACGCTGCTCGGCTCGATCAGCGCGATCACCGCGGTCGTCTCGCTGGTCTCGAACCTCGTGTTCGGCAACCTGTCCGACCGCACCCGCAGCCGGTTCGGGCGCCGCGCGCCGTGGATCCTCGCGGGCGGCCTCATCGGCGGCGTCTCCCTGTTCGCGATCGGGGTCCTGACCAGCCCCGCGCTCATCACGCTCGTCTACTGCGTCTGCATGGTCGGCCTCAACATGATGCTCGCCCCGGCCGTGGCGGTCCTCGCCGACCGGGTGCCCGGGCGGATGCGCGGCACCATGTCCGCGTTCTACGGCGGCGGCCTCGCCGGCGGCGCCCCCGTCGGCTCGCTGGTCGGCGCCGCGTTCCTCACCCACGCGCTGCCCGGCTTCGTGCTCGGCGGCGCCCTGATGGCCGGATCGGCGGTCATCGCGCTGATCGTGTGGCCGCGCGAGACATCCGCCGCGGACCTGCCGCCCGCCGCCGCCGGGTTCGGCGAGCTGCTCAAGTCGTTCCGCCCGCCCCGCAAGGCCCCCGACTTCTACCTCGCGTTCGCCGGCCGCCTGTTCATGCTGGTCTCGTACCAGATGGTCATGGCCTACCAGCTGTACATCGTCCAGGACCACGTCGGGCAGACGACCGCGGAGTCCGCGAGGACGATCGCGACGATGGCCGTCATCACCCTGGTCGTGTCGCTCGTCGGGTCGGTGGTCTCCGGTCCCGTGTCCGACCTGATCGGGCGCCGCAAGCTCCCGGTCGTCGTGTCCAGCGTCCTGTTCGCCGTCGGCATCGCGATGCCGTGGATCTACCCGACCCCCGCCGGCATGTTCCTGTTCGCCGGCATCGCGGGCTTCGGCTACGGCGTCTACACCTCCGTGGACCAGGCGCTCAACGTCGACGTCCTCCCGAACGAGGAAGAGGCCGGCAAGGACCTCGGCATCCTCAACCTGTCGACCACGGCCGGCCAGACCGTCGGCCCGCTCCTCACCTCCGCGATCGTCGTCGCGACCGGCGGGTACGGGTTCGTGTTCCCGGTGTCGATCGCCGCGGCCCTGCTCGGCGCGTTCTTCATCACGCGGATCAAGGGCGTCCGGTGAGCGCGCCCACCTGGACCGTGTCCACCGCCGACGCGCTGTGGGCCGACGGCGGCACCCCCGCCGCCGGGGCCACGTCCGCCCGCGGGCTGACCCTGACCGGCACGCGCGGCCAGACCCTGCGTGGGTTCGGCGGCACGTTCAACGAGCTCGGCCACCGCGCGATCAGCGCCCTGCCCGAGGACGACCAGGAGACGATCTACCGCGAGCTGTTCAGCCCCGACGAGCTGAACCTCCGGGTCAACCGCTCCGCCGTCGGCGCGAACGACTTCGCGACCTCCTGGTACTCCTACGACGAGACGCCGGGCGACTACGCGCTCGAGCACTTCTCCGTCGAGCGGGACGAGGAGCGGGTCATCCCGTTCATCCGGCAGGCGCAGCGGTACCAGGACGAGATGGTCCTGCACTGCTCCCCGTGGAGCCCGCCGACCTGGATGAAGAACCCGCCGGTCTACAGCTCCGGCACCCTGGTCATGACCCCCGAGAACCTCGACGCCTACGCGCGGTACTTCGTGCGGTTCGTCCAGGCGTACGCCGAGCGCGGCATCACGGTCAGCCAGATCCACGTGCAGAACGAGGTGTTCGCGGACCAGAAGTTCCCGTCCTGCGTGTGGACGTCCGAGCAGCTGCGGGTGTTCATCCGCGACCACCTCGGCCCCGCGTTCGAGGACGCGGGCCTGACGACGGCGATCTTCCTGGGCACCCTGAACGGCCCGGAGGACATGACCTTCACCGCGACCGGGCAGGCGCTGACCAACTACGCGCGGTTCGTCGACAACATCCTGTTCGACGACGACGCCCGCCGGTACATCTCCGGCGTCGGCTACCAGTGGGCCGGCCAGCACGCGGTCGCCCGCACCCACGAGGCCTGGCCCGAGCTCGAGATCATGCAGACCGAGTCGGAGTGCGGGTTCGGCGACAACAGCTGGGAGGAGGCGGAGTACGTCTTCCACCTGGTCCGGCACTACCTGCAGCACGGCGCGACCGGGTACACGTACTGGAACACGGCGCTCGAGCCCGGCGGGCTGAGCACCTGGGGCTGGCCGCAGAACTCCCTGCTCACCGTCGACACCGCCGCGGGCACGTTCACGCGCAACCCCGAGTACTACGTGCTCAAGCACTACTCGTCCGCAGTCCGCCCCGGCGCCGTCCCGCTCGGCGTCACCGGGCGGTTCAGCGCCCAGGGCTCCGCGTACGCCAACCCGGACGGCTCGGTCGTCGTCGTCGTGCAGAACGCGCTCGACCGCGCCGAGGAGTTCTCGTTCGAGGACCCGACCGACGCCACCCGCGCGTTCACCGCGACCCTCGCGGCCCGGAGCCTGAACACCTTCACGCTCCCGGCCTGACCGCCGCGCAGCGGCCGCACGAGGCCTCGCACCCGCTCGTCGGGTGCGGGGCCTCGTCGTCCCGAGGGGCCCGCGAGATGGGGCTTGCGCGGGTCAGAGCACGGGGGGATACGGTCGCCGGATCTGGAGGCCCGACCCGGAAGGCGACGATGGTCAGCGAGGCGACACCGGGGACACGACGAAACCCCGGCCGTGTGATCGACTCGCGAGCGAGTTACAGGGACGGTTCCGGGGTGTTGTCGAGCACGCTATCCGACGCACCGACCGTCGGCAAGCGCCACGCGTTCGACCTCCTGGAGCACCGGTTCGGCGCGGACAGGATGCACGTCTACCTGCAGGTTGCGGGCGGCGACCGCGACCTCGCGCTCCGGTCGTACGAGTGGAACAGCCGGATCGCGGGTGCACTGCTCGTCGACCTCGGGCACCTCGAGGTCGCCGTGCGCAACGCCCTGGACGCACGGATGCGGGCGAGGCACGCGGCACGACGCCTGCCCGGCTCCTGGCTCGACGATCCCGAGCAGGAGCTCGGTCGGGACCCACGGGACGGTCGGCACCGCCAGCCGTTCGCGGACATCGAGGCGGCCCGCCGGCGGGTCCGGCAGAACCGGAAGCCGCTCAGCCACGGTCAGGTGCGCTCGGAGACCTCGTTCGGCCTCTGGCACCAGCTCGTGTCGAAGCGGTGGACCAACCTCTGGCCGGACCTCGCGGACTTCTTTCCCCACGCTCCCGACCGCCGGAGGGAGACCGTCGCACGCCGCGTCTCGGGGTTGCGCGAGCTGCGGAACCGCATCGGCCACCACCACCGGGTGTGGGGACTGCCCTGCGCCACCCGCCACGACGACCTCCTGGCGGTCGCCGGCTTCGTGGACCCCGACCTGCGGGAGTGGATCGCCCGGGCGTCGTGCGTCCCGACTCTGCTCGCCGAACGTCCGAACGCGCGACGCTGACCGGGCCGCCCTCCTCAGCGCTGGACGTCCTGCCCGGTGTACTCGATCGCCCGCACGTCCACCACGCCCTCGCGGGCGTACGGCCCGACGACGCGACCCGTGAACGACTCGGTGAAGTCCGAGGACAGGAACGCCCCGTCGACCCCGCCGAGCTCGACCCAGGCGCCGCCGTCCTCGACGAGCCCGGTGAGCCGGTCGCACGAGGAACCGAGCACGGACCGGCCGACGGGCGGCGGGTCGGCGACGACCCGCAGCCGGACCTCGCCGCCCCCGGTGCGCGGGCGCGCCCAGGACTGCTGGAGCCCGCGGGCGGTCATCGTCATGGTCACGAGGTCGGCGGTGGCCTCGACGTCGAGGTGCGTGTGCTCGTCGTACCGCATGGTGAGGCCGCCGACGCCGGCGGAGACGTCGAGCGTCACGGTGACGACCGCCGCCTCGGTGCACTGCCGGATCCCCAGGAACACGGGGTGCTCGTCCGCCATCCCGACACCGCGGCCGGTGAGGCGCGCCCACCCGGGGCGGGCGGTCAGGTCGGCGACGTCCCGGGGGAACGCACGCACGGCGACGACCTCGCCGTCGAAGCCGTCCAGCGCGGCCGGCGCCTCGGTGGGGAACGTGATCGTCCGCTCGACGGGTGCGTGCCGGTCGTCGAGGAGCACGGGCTCGGCGTGCGGCCACCCGGCGTCGTCCCAGGTCACAGGGACGACGAACGTCTCCCGGCCCATCGGCGCGAACGCGCGGGTCATCGACCGGGGTCGGGTGCCGAGCAGCACCATCGCCCAGGTGCCGTCCGCGCGCTGCACGAGGTCGCCGTGGCCGGTGTTCTGCACGGCCCGGTCGCTGCCGCGCGCGGTGACGAGCGGGTTGTGCGGGGCGCCCTCGAACGGGCCTTCGGGCGAGGGGCCGCGCGCGATCGTCACGCTGTGGCCGCGCTCGGTGCCGCCCTCGGCGATCATCAGGAACCAGGTGCCGTCGACCTCGTACAGGTGCGGGGCCTCGGGGAACATGCCGCCGGTGCCGGACCACAGCGGGATCGGCTCGCTCAGCGCGGCGCCGGTCTCCGGGTCGAGGCGGACCTGCGTGATGCCGAGGTGCTTCATGGAGCCGTCGTCCTCGATGCCGAGCCCGGACATCGTCACGTAGCAGGTGCCGTCGGCGTCCCACGCGATGTCGGGGTCGATGCCGAACACGTCCATGACGACGCCGTCGGACCAGGGCCCGGCAGGGTCGTCGGCGGTGAACAGCACGTTGCCGCGGCCGGTGCCCATCATGTCGGGCACGACGAGCCAGAACCGGCCGTCGTGGTGCCGGATGGTCGGCGCCCAGGTGCCGCCGCCGGTCGGGACGCCCGTGGTCCCGAGCTGGCCGTCGCGGACGGCGACGTGCCCGATCAGCTCCACGTGCTCGAGGTCGTCGGAGCGGAACACGGGGATGCCCGGCAGGTACTCGAACGTCGAGGTGACCAGGTAGTACGTGCCGTCGACCCGGCAGACGCTGGGGTCGGGGTGGAAGCCGGGGATCAGGGGGTTGCGCACGGGGTGCCTCCGGGGGTCGTCACGGGCGGGACGCGTCGCCGCGGGCCGCCAGCGCTGGGGGCCGGTCCCCGTCGACAAACCCAAACCTACCAAACGGTAGGTATGACGCGACCTCTGTCGGCGGGACGCGCCCCGGCGTACCGTCGGCGCATCGGGCCCGACCCTGGGAGGCTGCCGTGCCGGACGAGACCGACCCCCTGCGCGTGTCCGGACCGCCGCTCGCCGGGGACGAGGTGAGCACGCTGCTCGGCTCGCTCGAGCGGCAGCGCGCGACGTTCGCGTGGAAGGTCGGCGGCCTCGACCGTCCGGCGCTGTCCACGTGGGTCGGTGCGTCGACGATGACGCTCGGCGGGCTGGTCAAGCACCTCGCGTGGACCGAGACCCTGACGTTCCAGACCCGGCTGCTCGGCCACCGCCCCGGCGCCCCGTGGGAGGACGTCGACTGGGACGACGAGCCCGACTGGCCGTGGACGTCCGCGGAGGACGACACGCCCGAGGAGCTCTACGCGCTCTGGCGCACCGCGGTGGTCCGGGCGCGCGCCGGCGTCGCGGAGGCGCTCGCCGCCGGCGGCCTCGACCACCGCAACGTCTGGTCGGAGGACGACGACGCCCCGCGCCCGAGCCTGCGCCGGGTCCTGGTGGACCTCATCGAGGAGTACGCGCGGCACACCGGCCACGCGGACCTGTACCGGGAGGTCGTCGACGGCGTCGTGGGCGAGGACCCGCCGGGGCCGCCGGACCTGTACCCGGTGCCGGGCGAGGAGGACTAGGGCCCGGACCCCTCGGCCCCCCAGCGTGCCAGCGCGTCGACGGACTCCTGCAGCGCGCGCCCGCGGTCGGTCAGCGCGTACGCCCGGGTCTTGCTCCGCAGCGGCAGGCGGGTCAGCACGCCAGCGGCCTCGAGCTCGCGCAGGCGGGTGGCGAGGACGTTGGTCGGCACGCCGAGGTCGCGCTGGAGGTCGCCGTAGCGCTGCGGGCCGTCGAGCAGGCGCTCCACGACGAGCAGCGCCCAGCGCGCCCCGACGACGTCGAGGGCGGCGGCGAGGTCGCTCACGCGGTCGGGGCGGCGTCCGGCTTCATCCAGAACGGCGAGTAGTGGTAGCCGTCCGGGTCGTCGAACTGGCGCTGGTACATGAACGGGTAGTCGTCGGTGTCGCCGACGCGCCCACCGGCGGCGGCGGCGCGCTCGACCAGCGTGTCCACGGCCTCGCGGCTGTCGAGGTCGAACGAGACGGTGACCTTCGAGGGGGTGCCGGGGCCGCCGACGAGGTCCTCCGAGCCGCCGACGCTCGCGTACATCTCGCGGCTGCCGAGCATGACGTACTGGCCGGGGGCGATCGCGAAGCAGGAGACCTGGTGGTCCGACATGGCCGGGTCGAGCGTCCAGCCCAGGGCGGCGTAGAAGGTGGTCGAGCGCTCGACGTCCTCGACCGGGCAGGTGATGAAGAGGCTCATGCGTAGACACTTGCAAAAAGCAAGTGCGGCGTCAAGACCCCCGTCGACCGGGTTCAGCCGAGCGGCGCGGGCTCCCGCACCCGCATCCCCGCGGCCAGGTAGGCCGCGTCCACGACGCGCATCGCCTCGACCGCCTGCGCGGTCCCCGACACCGGGTCCTCCCCGCGCAGCACCGCCCCGGCGAACGAGCGCAGCATCCACACGTACGAGCCCTCGGGGTCGACCGGCTCCTCGACCTCGACCCCGTCGCGCTCGACCACGATCCGGCCGCCGTTCTGCGGGGCGTACGGCGCGTGCACGGTGATCGTCCCGGCGGTGCCGGTGATCCGAGCGACCACGCTCTGGTCCTGCCCGGTCGCGACCATCGACGCGCGGACGGTGCCCGGGACACCGCCCGGCAGGTCGAGGTGCACGACGATCTCGGCGTCCACGCCGTCGACGTCCACGGCCTCGGCCGCGCGCACGGTCGGCGTGCCGAACAGGTGGGTGAGCAGGCGCAGCGGGTACACGCCGAGGTCCATCAGCGCGCCGCCGGCCATCGACTCCTGCCAGCGGATGTCCGACCGGTCGGCGATCTCCACGCAGAAGTCCGCCTCGGCGGACACGACGTCCCCGACCGCACCGTCCGCGAGCAGCGCACGCAGCCGGGCCCACGACGGGTGGTGCTGGGAGTGGAACGCCTCCATCACGACCAGGCCCGAGCCCGCCGCGAGCGCCGCGATCTCCTCGGCCTCCGCCGCGTTGGCGGTGAACGGCTTCTCGCACAGCACGTGCTTGCCGGCGGCGATCGCACGGCGCATCCACGGTCCGTGCAGCGCCGCGGGGGTCGGGACGTAGACCGCGTCGACGTCGGGGTCGGCGAGCAGGGCGTCGTAGTCGTCGAGCACCCGCGGGATGCCCTCCGCGTCGGCGGTGGCCTGCGCCCGCGACCGGTCGCGGGCGGCGATCGCCGTCACCTCGACCTCCGGGACGGACGCGGCGGGGACCGCCACCGCGTCGTGCAGGATCCGGGCGGCACCGAGGACTCCGAGGCGAACGGTCGACATGCCGTCGACCCTAGCCCGCGGCGACGGTCCCGGCGCCGGCCAGCGACGCCCGCGCCCGGTCGAGGTCGGCCGCCGCCGCGGCCAGCAGGGCGCCGTCGCCGAGCTCGCTGCGCAGCGCGACCGCGATCTCCAGGTCGCCCACCGCGGCGCCGGGGTCCCCGAGCGCGACCCGCGCCCGCCCGCGCGCCAGGTGCGCGGCCGAGACGATCCGCGGCACCCCGAGCGGGGCGGCCAGGCGGAGCGCCTGCTCGGCCGCCTCGACCACCTCCGGCCACCGCCCGACCTGCGCGAGCGTGCTCGCGAGGTGGGTGTAGGCGTTCGCCTCGGTGAACGCCGCCACCTGCGCGCGCGGTCGGGTGGCGGGGTCGGTGACGCGGGCGATGGTCGCGCGGATCGTCCGGACGGCCTCGTCGTGCCGGCCGAGCCGGGCCTGCGCCTTGGACAGCGACAGCATCGCCTGCGGGGTGCCCTCCCGGTCACCGGCGGCCCGCATGCACGCGACGGCCGCCCGGGCGTCCGCCTCGGCCGGGCCGAGGTCACCGAGCTGCGAGCAGATCCACGACCGGTAGCTCAGCGCCCAGCCCTCCTGGGCCGTGTCGCCGCACCGGCGCGCCGCGGCGAGGGCGCGGTCCGCGGCCACCCGGGCGCGGGGCAGGTCACCGCGGCACACGGCCTGCGCCCACGCCCGGTAGCCCTCGTGCACGGCGATCAGGTGGTCCTCGCCGAGGGCCGTCGCGGCGTCCGCGGACCGGTCGTAGACCTCGGCCCACCGGTCCCACGTCGCCCACAGGTCGGAGAACCAGTGCAGGGCGTCCGCGACCTCCGCGACCCGGGCGTGCGCGCCCGCGGCGGACGCCCGGCGCAGCGCCTCGAGCCAGCTCGCGGACTCGGCGCGCAGCCAGCGCTGGGCGGCGTCCGGGTCCCCCAGGTCGACGTCCCCGCCCGGTGCGTCGACGCGTCCGTGGTCCGGGTCGGCCGCGTGCTCGGGCTCGAACCGCCGGCCGGCGCGGACGGTCGTCGTCAGCAGCCAGTCGTCGGCGCGGTCCCGGGCCTGCGCGCGCGCCGCGGCGTCCTCCTGGAGGTCCAGCTCCGAGCGCGCGTAGAGGCGCAGCAGGTCGTGCAGCTGGTAGCGGTCGCCGGGCAGGTGCTGCACGAGGCTGAGGTCGACCAGCTCGTCGAGCAGGTCCTCGGTGCGCCACAGCGTCTCCCCGAGCAGGGCGGCCGCGAGCCCGGCGCCGATCGTCGGGGCGTCCACCAGCCCGAGCCGGCGGAACAGCCGCTGGGCGCCCGGCCCGAGCTGCTCGTAGGAGGACGTGAACGCCGCGCGGACCTGCTGGTCGCCCGCCGTGAGGGAGTCCAGCCGACGCTCGTCGACGGCCATCCGCCGCACCAGCCCGCCGATCGACCAGCCGGCACGGGCTGCGAGCCGGTTCCCCGCGATCCGCAGCGCGAGCGGCACGTCGTCGCACAGCGCGGCGAGCCGGGCGAGGTCGGCGTCGTCGCCCCGCCCCGGCAGGATCTCGCCGAGCAGCGCGACGGAGTCCTCCGGCGCGAGCCGGCCCAGCGCGGACCGGTGCACCCCGTCCAGCCCGGCCAGCGCCCGGCGGCTGGTCACGAGCACCGCGGCCGGGCCCTCCGCGGGGACGAGCGGGCGGACCTGCTCCTCGGACGCGGCGTTGTCCAGCACGAGCAGCACCGCCCGCCCGGCCAGCAGCGACCGCACGTGCTCGACGGCGGCCGCGGGGTCGGGCGGCACCGTCCCGGCCGCGAGCGCCTCGGCGACCCGGCGCACGGCGGTGTCGGGGGCGACGGGCTCGTGGTCGACGCCCCGCAGGTCGAGGAACAGCTGCTCGCCGAACCGGTCCCGCAGGTCGCGGGCCACCTGCGCCGCGAGCGTCGACTTGCCGAACCCGGGCGGCCCGGTGACGACGGCCACCGGCGCCGCCTCCCCCGGCCGGGCGCCGCCGAGCGCGGCGGCGAGGGCGGCACGCTCGGCCGCGCGGCCGACGAAGTCCGGCACCCGTCGCGGCAGCGGCAGCGCGTGCGGGGTGCCGGTCCCGGGGCGTCGGCGCCCGGTGCGCGCCACCCGCAGCAGCAGCGCGCGGTCGTCGGCGGCCAGGTGCAGCGCGTCCGCGAGCGCCTCGACGGTCCGGCGCTGGGGGCCGCGGCTCACCCCGCGCTCGATGTCCCCGATGCCCCGGTCGCTCACCCCGGACGCCGCGGACAGCTCCTCGATGGTCAGGTCCGCGCCCTGGCGGTGCCGTCGCAGCAGCGCCCCGAGGTCCGTCTCGCCCACGTGACCGCCCGTCTCCCCCGTCGGCCGCACCCGCGGGGTGCGAGTTCTGCCGGTCTTCTTCCTGGTGCCCGCGCGGCGCTGCGCGGTCTCATCGTGGTGGGGACGGACGCCGGGGGCAAGCGCCTGCGGCAGGTCGGTCCGGACCCCGCACGCGAGGAGGAACCATGCCCTACGTCAGCACGCCCGACGGCGCCGAGATCTTCTACCAGGACTACGGCCAGGGCCGCCCCGTCCTGCTCAGCCACGGCTGGCCGCTGAGCTCCGAGGCCTGGGCCTACGAGCTCAAGGTCCTCGCCGACGCCGGCTACCGCGCCATCGCGCACGACCGCCGCGGGCACGGCCGGTCGTCCCGCACCACCGGCGGCAACGACATGGACACCTACGCCCGCGACCTCGCGTCGCTCGTCGAGCAGCTGGACCTCACGGACCTCACGGTGATCGGCCACTCCACCGGCGGCGGCGAGGTCGTCCGCTACGCCGCGCAGCACGGCAAGGGGCGTGTGGCGAAGGTCGTCACCGTCGGCGCCGTCCCGCCGGTCATGGTCCAGTCCGCGACCAACCCCGAAGGCACGCCGATCGAGGTGTTCGACGGGATCCGCGAGGGCGTCCTGACGGACCGGTCGCAGTTCTACCAGGA
This sequence comes from Cellulomonas sp. NPDC058312, assembly GCF_042880135.1. Classification (NCBI taxonomy): domain Bacteria; kingdom Bacillati; phylum Actinomycetota; class Actinomycetes; order Micrococcales; family Cellulomonadaceae; genus Cellulomonas; species Cellulomonas sp. NPDC058312. Next base: position 508,557 of record NZ_JBHVZE010000004.1, read on the forward strand.
CCTGTCGGAGTCGTTCTTCGGCGCCAACCGCGCCGGCTCGTCGATCAGCCAGGGCCTGCGGGACGACTTCTGGCGGCAGAGCATGCTCGCCGAGCTGCAGGCCGCGTACGACTGCGTCGCGGTGTTCTCGGAGACGGACTTCACCGAGGACCTCCGGGCCCTGGACGTGCCGATCCTCATCGCGCACGGCGACGACGACCAGATCGTCCCGATCGCGGCGGCCGCGTACAAGTCCATCGACCTGGTGAAGCTCGGCACGCTGAAGGTCTACCCGGGGGCGCCGCACGGCATCTCGGGCGAGTACCAGCGCACGCTGATCCAGGACGTCCTGGCGTTCATCGCCGACTGACCCGGCCCTCGCGCGTCGAGCGGTCACGACACGCTGGCCCGCGGGGGACCGGGCCGGCGTGTCGTGACCTCTCGCGGGGCCGCGGCGGCGCGGCGCGGGACGGGACGGGATGCGGCGCCGCGGGATCCTCGGCAGGGTGGATCCATGCTGACCTGGACACGGACCCGGACGACGACGTTGCTGGCCGTGGGCGCGCTCGCCCTCGGCGGCTGCGCGAGCGCCGACGCCGACCCTGCCGCGACGTCGGCGGCCCCGACCGCCGACCCGACCACCCCGGCGGAGCCGTCCGCCCCGGCCACCGGGACGGGCGACGTCGCCGCCGACCTGCCGACCGAGGTGCTGCTGCCCGAGTCCGCGTGGGACGCCGACCCCGCGCAGCGGCAGGAGTCGGCGGGCGTCGTGGCCTGGCGGTTCCCCCAGGCGTGCGACACCGGCGCCCCGGAGTCCGCGACCGCGATGCGGTCCGTGTCCCAGGGCGACGGCGAGGCCGAGGCCGCCATCGGCGTGCAGCAGGTCGCGGTGTTCGCAGACGCCGACGCGGCCGTCGCGGAGGCCGACCGGATCACCGCGGCGCTGACGGCGTGCACCACGTACGCCTCCGACACCAGCACGACGTACGTTGTCGAGCCGCTCGACGTCGGCGCGCAGGGTGCCGGGCTCGCGACCGACTACTACGGGTCGTCCGCCTCCGCGCCCCTCGACGAGGCCATCGGCAGCTACCTCGCGGTCACGCGCCGCGGCACCGCGATCACCCTGGTCGGGTCGGAGGGCGGCGAGAGCCTGGTGGGCACGGCCCGCACCGACGCCACCACCCAGGCGCAGACGGCGTGGGAGCTGCTGTGCCGCTACGACGAGGCGGGCTGCTGACGGTCCCCGGCCGAGCCACCGCCACCAGCGCGGGGCTGCTGCTGCACCGCCCGGGGACGGGCGGGACCGAGGTGCTGCTCGGGCGGATGGGCGGGCCGTTCTGGGCGCGCCGCGACCACGCGTGGACCGTGCCGAAGGGTGAGCCGGAGCCCGGCGAGGACCCGCACGCCACCGCGCTGCGGGAGTTCGCCGAGGAGGTGGGCGTCCCGGCCCCGGTCGGGGTGCGGCCCGACGTCGACCTCGGCGAGGTCCGGCAGCGCGCGGGCAAGGTCGTGCGCGCCTGGGCGCGGGAGGCGGACCTCGACCTCGACGCGCTGCCCGCGACCCGCGGCCCGGTCAGCGAGGCGACGATCACCTGGCCGCCGCGCAGCGGCCGGACGGTGACGTTCCCCGAGCTCGGCGAGCTGCGGTGGCTCACCGTCGACGAGGCGCGGCCGCTGCTGGTGACCGCGCAGGTCGAGCTGCTGGACCGGCTGGTGGCGCACCTGGCGGGGTGAGGCGACTGGGCACAGGTCCGTGTCAGACCCCGCCCGTACGGTGCGTCCCATGAGCACCCGGCCGATCGATCACGCCCGGCTGACCGAGGTCAGCGATCGCTTCCGTGCGACCCCGCCGCCCCGGACGCCGGCCGAGCTGATCGCGTACGACCGGCTCCGGGGCGAGCTCATCGAGGCGATGGGTCTCACGCGGGAGGAGTTCGACCGGATGGCCGCGGCGTACGCGGCGCGGCGGGGTGCCGGTCGCGGTCGCGCGGCCTGAGCACGCGGCGCTCGCACCACCGGGCCCGCGTCGGCGACCAGACGCGCGGCCGGCTACCAGACGGGCGGACGGCGGTCGGCCCATCGGAGCCGGTCCTCGAGCTGCGCGGCGAGCGCGAGCAGCGTGTGCTCGCCGCCCGGCCGGCCGACCAGCTGCACGCCCATCGGCAGCCCCGCGGGCGCAGCGTCGTCGGGGTCGGTCCAGTGCACCGGCACCGCGATCGCGGGCAGCCCGCAGACGTTGATCATCGACGTGTACGGCGTGTACTCGCACTGCTGCGCGAAGTTCCGCTCGGGGTCGGCGGCGTCGTACCAGCCGAGGGGGCGCGGCGTCATCGCCATGCCCGGGAGCAGCACCGCGTCGTAGCGGGAGACGCGCGCGACCATCGTGCGCTCGAACGCCGCGAGCGCCCCGACCGCCTCGACGAGCGCGCGGGCGGGCACGGCGCGACCGCGCTCCACGAGCCAGCGGGTCAGCGGCTCGAGCAGGCCGAGCCGCTCCGGGTCGTCGAACGGCACCGCCGCGGCGCCGGCCATCCACAGGGTCCGGAACGCGGGCGCGTACCCGGGGTCGGGGTCCCAGGGGCCGGCGTCGTCGACGGCGTGCCCGAGCTCGGCGAGGGTGTCGGCGGCGACGTCGAGCGCGGTGCGCGCCTCGGGCCCGAGCACGATGTCGTACGCGCCCTCCCACGCGCTGAACGTGCTGACCCCGACGTGCAGCGCGCGGCGGCCGTCGGGGGTCTGCCCGCGCTGCGCGGCGTCGAGGTAGGACCCGCGCGGCCCGGCGGCGGTGCGCAGCGTCCGCGGGTGGTCGACCGTGCCGTCCGCGGCGCGGGGCAGCAGGCCCTCCAGGAGCAGGGCGGCGTCGGCGGTGGTCCGGGCGAGCGGCCCGTGCACCACCAGACCGCCGAGGGAGTCGGTCCCCCCGCCGGCGGGCAGCAGCCCGCGGGACGGCTTGAGACCGACCAGACCGCAGGCGGCGGCGGGGATGCGGATCGACCCGCCGCCGTCGGACCCGGGCGCGACGGGAAGCAGGCCCGCCGCGACCGCCGCCGCGGCGCCGCCGCTGGACCCGCCGGTGCCGCGCGTCCGGTCCCAGGGGTTGCGGGCGGGCGGACCGGCGAGGCTCTCGGTGTAGGACGGGAAGCCGAGCTCGGGGGCGGCGGTCTTGCCGAGCGACACGACGCCCGCGGCGTCGAGCACCTGGGTGACGTCGCTGCTGACCTCGGGGACGTACCGGTGGGCGCCGGCGAACGCCCGGGACCCGAACCCGGTGGGCACGCCGGCGCGGTCGGTGAGGTCCTTGTCCCCGGTGGGCAGCCCCCAGAGCACGGCGGTGTCGTCGGGTCCGGTGGCCGCGAGCGCCGCCGCCCGGGCCCGGGCGAGGTCGGGCGTGACGGTGACGAACGCGCCGAGGGCCTCGTTCCCGGCGGCGATCCGGTCGAGGTAGTGCGCGGTGAGCTCCTCGGGCCCGGTCTCGCCGGCGCGGAGCCGGTCGCGCAGGTCGACGGCGGTGCGGTCGTGCGGTGCGGTCACCGGGTCAGCGTAGGCACGTCCTCCAGCGCGGCGAGCCAGCGGCGCAGCACCCGCTCCAGCGTCGCGGCGTCCTGCTCGCCGACCAGGTCGAGCAGCCGCCGCTCGTTCGCCATGTGCGCGGTGAACGCCCGGTCGATGAGGGCGAGCCCGTCGTCGGTGAGCGCGACGACCCTGCCGCGGCCGTCGGTGGCGCTGGGCCGGCGGGTGACGAGCCCGGCGCGCTCGAGCCGGTCGACCCGCTTGGTCATCGCGCCGGTGGTGACCATCGTGTGGGCGGCGAGCTCCCCGGGGGCCCGCTCGTAGGGCGCACCGGCCCGGCGCAGGGCGGCGAGGACGTCGAACTCCCCCTCGCCCAGCCCGTGCTCCCGGTAGACGACCGTGATCTCGTCGGTCAGCGCGAGGGCGAGCCGGTGCAGGCGGCCGATGACGCCCTGGGGGCGGACGTCGACGTCGGGTCGCTCACGGGCCCACTCCTGCTGGATGCGGTCCACGTGGTCGGGCGTCGGGCTCATGCGGCGATACTACCTTCCAGGGAAGGTAGTATCGCTTCCGTGGAAGACACCCGCCGCTGGATCCCCGTCGCCGCGCTCGCCCCCGTCCTGTGGGGCACCACCTACTACGTCACCCGGCACGCGCTGCCCGCCGACAGCCCGCTCTGGGGAGCCGTCATCCGCGCGCTCCCGGCCGGGCTGCTGCTCCTCGCGCTCGGTCGGCGGCTGCCGCACGGGGCCTGGTGGTGGCGCTCGGCCGTGCTCGGGACGCTGACCACCGGCGCGTTCTTCGCCCTGGTCTACGTCGCCGCGCAGACCCTGCCCACCAGCATCGCCTCGACGGTGATGGCCGTCGGACCCGTCGCCATGATGCTCGCCGCGTGGGTGCTGCTCGGCCAGCGCCCCCGGCTCCGCGCGGTGGTCGGCGGCGTGCTGGGCGTCGCCGGCGTCGCGGTCATGCTCGGCGGGGGCGGCGGGGGCGGCAGGGGCCTCGACGCGGGCGGGGTGCTCGCGTCCGTCGCCGCGATGCTGCTGTCCTCGGTCGGCTACGTGCTGGCCACCCGCTGGCGCGGGGAGGTCGACGTCCTGCCCCTGACCGCGTGGCAGCTGGTGGCCGGCGCGCTGGTGCTGCTCCCGGCGGCGGTGGTGGTCGAGGGCGCACCGCCCGCGCTCGACGGCACCGCCCTGCTCGGGTTCGCGTACGTGTCCCTGGTGGCGACGGCCCTGGCGAACGTCGCGTGGTTCGCGTCCCTGCGCCGGCTCGGGCCGGCGACCGTCGGGCTCGTGGGCCTGCTCAACCCGGTCACCGGCGTGCTGCTGGGCACGGTCCTCGCCGCCGAGACGCTGTCCGGCCGGCAGGTCGTGGGCGTGGCCGTGGTGCTCGGGGCGATGGTGCTCGGCGCGACGGCGAGCACCCGGCGCCCGCCGGCCGTCGTCCCGCTGGCAGCCGCCGCTCCGCCGGGCGATGATCGGCGCCCCGGGTCCAGCCCACGGCCCTGACCGACCTCCGGCGAGGAGACGCATGTCCGAGGGCACCCGCCCCGTCCGCATCGGCACGACGGCACCCGCCGCCCCGGCGCCGCCGGTCCCGGCGGACGTGCCCGACGCGCTGCGCGCGGTGCCCGGCTGGTCCGACGACCTGCGACCCGGCGGTGGCGCCACGACCGCGCTGTGGGAGCACCTCGCGACGCTCGCGGCGCACGACCTCGCCGTCGCCCGGGCCGTCGAGCCGCACCTGGACGCGCGCGCGGTCCTCGACCAGGCGGGCGCCCCGGCGCTGCCGTCGACCGTGGGCGTGGCAGCGACCTGGGGCGTGTACGCCGCCGAGGGACCGGGCGCGACGCTGGTCGCGACGCCGGACGGCGACGGCTGGCTGCTCGACGGCGTGAAGCCGTGGTGCTCGCTGGCCGCCGACCTCGACGCCGCGCTCGTCACCGCCCCGGTCACCGCCCCCGTCACCGGCCCGGCCGGGGACGGCGGCCGCGTGCTGCTGGCCGTCGACCTGCGCGGACCCGGCGTGGTGCCCGTCGACCAGCCGTGGTCCGCCCGCGGCCTGGTGGAGATCCCGAGCACCCCGGTCCGGTTCGACCGGGCGCGGGCCACGCTCGTCGCGGACGCCGGGTGGTACCTGACCCGGCCGGGGTTCTGGTGGGGCGGGATCGGCGTCGCCGCGTGCTGGTACGGCGGTGCGGTCGGCCTCGCGCGTCGGGTGCACGCGCACGTGGCGACCCGGCCGGACGACCGGCTGCTGGCGATGCACCTGGGCGCCCTGGACGAGCGGCTCACCGCCGCCCGCACCACGCTGGCCGCGGCGGCGCTGCGGGTCGACGCGTCGGGGGCCGCGACCCGGCTGGGGCGCGACCCCGAGGACGACGCCGCGCGCGCCGAGGGCCGGCTGCTGGCGAAGCGGGTCCGCGCCACCGTCGCCCGGACCTGCGAGGACGTGCTCCGGATCGCCGCGCACGCGCTCGGCCCCGGACCGCTGACCCAGGAGCCGGAGCACGCCAAGCGGGTCGCCGACCTGGAGGTGTACGTGCGCCAGCAGCACGCCGAGCGCGACGACGCGTCGCTCGGCGCCGCCCTCGCCGCGGGGCCCGCGCCGTGGTGACGTTCGACGGCCGGGCGGCCGGGACACCCGCGGCGGTGTGGGAGGCGAGCGAGCGGTTCGCGGACCTCCCGGGCCTCGCGCTGCCCGCCGGCCGCACGGTGGTCGTGGCCGCGCACCCCGACGACGAGACGATCGGCGCGGGCGGCCTGCTGCGGCGGCTCGCGCTCACGGGCCGCCCGGCCGAGGTGGTGGTGCTGACCGACGGCTCCGGGTCGCACCCCGGGTCCCGCACCCTGCCGCCGACGGAGCTGACCCGGCTGCGCGCCGCCGAGGTCACGGACGCGGTGGCGTCGCTGTCCCCCGCGTCGCCGGTCCGGCTGCTCGGCTTCCGCGACGGCTCGGTGCGCGAGGACCGCGACGCCCTGACCGCGGCGCTGCGCACGGCGATCGGCACCGACCCCGTCGACACCCTGGTCGTGCCGTGGCGCGGCGACGGGCACCGCGACCACCGGGTCGCCGGGGAGATCGGTGCGGCGCTCGCGACCGAGCTCGGCGCGCGGCTGCTGGAGTACCCGGTGTGGCTGTGGCACTGGGCGACGCCCGACCACCCGGACGTGCCCTGGGACGACCTGCGGGTGCTGCCGCTCGACGACGCGGACGTGACCGCGAAGCGGCGCGCCCTGGCCCGGCACGTCACCCAGACCCAGCCGTGGTCGTCCGCCCCCGAGGACGCCGCCCCGCTGCACCCGGAGCAGCTGCGGCGCGCCGACCGGGACGTCGAGGCGTACGTGGCGTCCGCGCCCCCGCCGGCCGGGGTCGGCGCCGAGCACTTCGAGGCCGTCTACGCCCGCCGCGCCGACCCGTGGCGGCTCGCGACCCGCTGGTACGAGGAGCGCAAGCGGGCCCTGACCCTCGCTGCGCTGCCGGACCCCCGGTACGCCGCGGTGCTCGAGGTCGGCTGCTCCGTCGGGGTGCTGACCGCCGACCTGGCAGGTCGCGCGGACCGGGTGCTCGCGACCGACCTCGTCGAGCCCGCCGTCGCGTCGGCCCGTGCGCGGCTCGCGGACGCCCCGCACGTCACGGTCGAGCAGCACGACGTCCGCACCGGCGTGCCCGGCGGCCCGTACGACCTGGTCGTCCTGTCCGAGGTCGGGTACTACCTCACCCGCCCGGAGCTGACCGCCCTGGCCGGCCGGGTCCGGGCCGCGCTGACGCCGGGCGGCACCGTGCTCGCGTGCCACTGGCGCCACCCGGTCGCGGACTACACCCAGCCGGGCGACGACGTGCACCGCACCCTCGACCGCGCGCTCGGCCTGACCCGGCTGTCCACCTACCGGGACCTCGACGTCGCGCTCGATGTCTGGTCCGCCGACCCGAGGTCGGTCGCGCAGCGCGAGGGGCTGGCGCCGTGACGACCCGGCCGCCGCTGGCCCGGCTGGTGGTCGTCGTGCCGGTGCACGACGAGGAGGCCCTGCTGCCGGCGTGCCTCGCGTCGGTCGCCGCGGCGCGCGGCGCGGTGGACCTACCGGTCGACGTCGTGGTCGTGCTCGACGACTGCCGGGACGGGTCCGCGCGGATCGCCCGCGCGACCGGGTGCACCGTGCTCGAGGTGCGGCACCGGGCGGTCGGCGCCGCCCGCGCGGCCGGCGTCCGGCACGCCCTCGCGCTCGGCACCGACGACCCGGCCGCGGTCTGGGTGGCGTGCACGGACGCCGACTCGGTGGTCCCCGCCCACTGGCTCGCGGTGCAGCGCGCTCTCGCGGACGACGGCGCCGACGTGGTCGTCGGGACCGTCACCCCGGACCCCCGGGACCTGACCGGGCGCCAGGTGGCGGCGTGGCGGTCCACCCGCGTGCCCGGCCGGCCGAACGGCCACGTGCACGGCGCGAACCTCGGCGTGCGCGCCGACGCGTACCTGCGCGCGGGCGGGTTCGCGACCCTGCCCGAGCACGAGGACGTCGACCTGGTCGCGCGGCTGCGCGCGGACCCGCGGGTGGACGTGCGGCCGTCCGACGCCGCGGACGTCCTGACCTCCGGCCGCACGACGGGCCGCACCCCCGGCGGCTACGCGGGGTACCTGCGGGCGTCCTTCCCGCCGTGACCCCGCGCGCCGCCGCCGGTCAGGCGGGGACGGACTCGCGGGCGGGGGTGGCGTCCGTCGCCTCGAGCGCGTGGCCCTCGGTGTCGACGTGCGGGAGGGCCTTGTCCAGCCACGCGGGGATCCACCAGGCCGACCGGCCCAGCAGCGACAGCAGCGCGGGCATCAGCACCATCCGGACCACGAACGCGTCGGCCAGCACGCCGACCATCAGGCCGAACGCGATCGACGCGGCGACCGAGAACGTGCTGGTCGCGAACCCGGCGAACACCACCGTCATGATCGTGGCCGCGGCCACCAGCACCGGCGCCGACCGGGAGAACCCCTCGAGCACCGCCTGCTTCGGCGCCAGACCCCGGTGGTGCATCTCCTGGATCCGCGACACCAGGAACACCTGGTAGTCCATCGCGAGCCCGAACAGCACCCCGACCAGCAGGATCGGCAGCAGGCTCATCATCGGGTCGCCCTGCGGGGCGTTGATGAGCTGCGGCAGCCAGCCCCACTGGAACACCGCCGTGCTCGCCCCGAACGAGGCGCCCACCGACAGCAGGTAGCCGAGCGTCGCGACCACCGGGATCAGCAGCGACCGGAACAGCAGCACCAGCAGCGCCAGCGAGATCAGCACGATCACGACCAGGTACTTCACCAGGGCGGTGTTCAGCGCGGCGGTCTGGTCGACGCCGACGGCCGTCTCACCCGTGACCTCGAGGTGCACGCCGGCGACCGCGTCGGCGTCCGCACGGAGCAGGTGCACGAGCTCGGTGGTCGAGTCGTCGATCGGTCCACCGGTGGGGATCACCGTGACGCGGGCGAGGTCCCCGCTCGCGGCGACCTCGGCCGGCAGCACCCGGGCGACCCCGGGCAGGTCCGCGAGCCGCGCCTCGACGGTGGCGGTCGCGTCGGCCACGTCGTCGCCCTCCGCGAGCACGATCAGCGGGCTCTGGATCCCGCCGAACTCGTCGACGACCCGGTCATACGCCGCGCGCTCGGTCGACTGCGGGTCGGTGCCGCCGGGGATGCTGAACGCCGTCTTCATGCTGAGCATCGGCGACGCGACGACGAGCAGGACACCCACCGCCGCGAGCACCGCGAGCACCGGACGGCGCACCACCGCGGAGCCCCAGGCCGCGAGGAACCCGCGGCGTGCGTGGTCGCCCTCGTGCCAGGTGCGCCCCTCGGCGAGGTCGCGGCGGTGCCGCCTCGACAGGGCCCGGTGCCCGAGGGAGCGCATCAGCACCGGCAGCAGCGTGAGCGAGAGCGCGACGGCGACCAGCACCCCGAACGCCCCGGCGACACCCATCTCGGTGACGAACCCGATGCCCGCCACGAGCAGGGCGACGAGCGCGACGATCACCGTCAGGCCCGCGAACACCACGGCCGTCCCAGCGGTCCCGGCGGCGCGCGCGATCGCGTCCTCGACGGACCTGCCGCCGCGCAGCTCGGTGCGGAACCGGGACAGGATGAACAGGCTGTAGTCGATGCCCACCGCGAGGCCGAGCATCGACGCCAGGATGATGGAGTTCTCGCCGATCGGGGTCAGCGACCCGTACGCGAGCACCCCCACGACGCCCACGCCGACGCCGAACACCGCGATCACCAGGTTCGCCCCGGCCGCGAGCAGCGAGCCGAACGTCAGCATCAGGACCAGGAACGCGACCAGCACGCCCACGCCCTCGCCGATCCCCGGGTCGGGGGCGCCGAGCGGGACGAGGTTCCCGCCGAGCTCGACACCGAGGTCCGCGGGCGCGTCCTGCTGGAACGCGAGCGCCGCCGCGTACGCGTCCTCCTGGCCGGTCTCGGACAGGGCGCCGTAGGTGAGCGTCGCGACCGCGACCTCCTGGTCGGGCGACACGAACGGCTGGGCCGTGTCGTACGGGTCGCTGACCGACTCGACGCCGGGCAGCTGCGCGGCCTGCGCGAGCAGGGCCTCGACCTGGGCGACCACGGCCGGGTCGGTGACGGGCGCGTCGGTGGGGGCGACCACCAGCTGCAGGGTGTCGCCGGTCTGCTCGGCGGCGGGGAACGCGTCGTCCATCCGGTCGAGCGCCTGGGTGGCGCGGGAGCCCGGGATGGTCTCCTGGGCGCTCTCGCCCGAGCCGTTGACGGCGAGGATCCCGGCGAGCGCCGCGAAGACCGCCAGCCAGGCGACGACCACCACCAGCCGGTGGCGGGCGCTGAAGCGCCCGACGCGTGAGAGGAACGTGGACATGAGGACTCCTGGGGCAGGACGGCTGGGGACGTCCTCCAGGCTTCCCGAGCGCGCCGCGCGGCGAATCGTCCACCGCGACGATCCGTCCTACCGCGTCTGCGGTACCCCGGTGCCGGTCGCCTGCCGCGTGCCGACCAGCGGGCAGCCCCGGCACGACGCCGGGGCGGGCGCGCGCGTGGCGGCCGCGGCCGGTTCCGGTGCCGCGCAGCCGCCGCACCCGATGATCGAGGCCGCCGGGACGACCAGCCCCAGCCGCTCGGCGTGGTCGAGCGCCGCGTCGACGACGCCCACGTCGAGGCCGAGCCCGGCCGCGATGGCGGTCGCGCTGCGCCCCCGGCGGGCTTGCTCGAGGACGTCCGCGAGCACGCTCACAGCAGGCGTCCGACCTGGAACACCGCGACCGCGAGCAGCCAGGCGACGGCGAGCTGGACCCCGACGGCCCCCAGCGTCCAGCGGGCGCCGTAGAGCCGACGCTGCTCGCCGACGGTCGCCAGGCACGGGGTGTACGCGAGGACGAACACCATGAACGCCAGCGCGGCGGCGGACCCGTGCCCGCCGGACGACCGGTCGAAGGTCCGCTCGATCCGCGCCCCGAGGTCGCCCGCGTCCGCCGGGTCGTCCGGCTCGGTGACGGCGTACGACTGCGCGAACGCCCCGACGACGACCTCCTTCGCGACGAACCCCGTCGCGAGCGCCGCCGACATGTGCCAGTCGTCGAACCCGGCGGGGGCGAACACCGGCGCCACCGCCGCCGCGGCCCGCCCGTACAGGCTGTCCTCGACGGGCACGTCCGCGAGGGCGTGCTGCCCGGAGACCGGGACCGCCATCAGCACCCAGACGACCACCAGGGTGGTGACGATGATGGTCCCCGCCTTGGTCACGAACGCCAGGCACCGGCTCCACGCGGACAGCAGCAGCGCCCGCACCCGCGGCCGCTGGTACGGCGGCAGGGTCAGCACGAACGGCTGCCGGACCACGTCCCGGAACAGCGTCCGCCGCAGCACCAGCCCGCCGAGGACGACCAGCACGATGCTCGCGACGTACATCGCGAAGATCGCGGTGCCGGCGTCGTCGGGGAAGAACACCCCGGCGAGCAGGATGTAGACGGTCAGCCGGGCGGGGCACGACGTCAGCGGGATCAGCAGACCCGTCATCAGACGGGTCCGGGCGTCGGGCAGCGTCCGGGTCGCCGACAGCGCGGGCAGGTTGCAGCCGAACCCGATGACCAGCGGCAGCATCGCCCGGCCGTCGAGGCCGAGCGCCCGCATCGCCCGGTCGGCGACGAACGCGGCGCGCGCCAGGTAGCCGGAGTCCTCCAGCAGGGCGATGGCCACGAACACCAGCGCCATCAACGGCACGAACGACAGCACCGTGCCCACGCCGGCGAGCACCCCGTCGACGAGCAGGCCCGGGACCCACGCCGGCCCGGGGAGCACGCCCCGCGCCCAGCCCGCGACGACCCCGTTGACCAGGTGGTCGACGCCGTCGATCAGCGGTCCGGCGACCGTCGTCGCGAGCTGGAACAGCGCCCACATCACGGCCAGGAACACCGGCACGCCCAGCACCGGGTGCAGCAGCACCGCGTCCACCCGGTCCGACAGGGTCCGCACCGCGGGTGTCGGGGTCAGGCGCCGCACGACCGCGTCGACCCACGCGAACACGGCCTCGGCGTCGCGGAGCGGGTCGGCACCGCCCGGGTCGGCACCGCCCGGGTCGCCGGCGCCCGCCGGAGCGAGGTCGATCCGCAGCAGCGGCCGCTCCACCAGCGCGCGCTCGACCGCCGTCCGCAGCGCGTCGACCCCGCGCGCGGTCCGGGCGTCGACCGCCACGACGGGGACGCCGACCGCGGCCTCGAGCGCCGCGGCGTCGACGTGGATCCCCCGGTCGGCGGCGACGTCCGTCATCGTCAGCGCGACCACGACGGGTCGTCCCGCGCCGGCGGTCTGCGCGAGCAGGTACAGCGACCGCGCCAGCGACGCGGCCCCGACGAGCGCCACCACGAGGTCCGGCTCCCCCGTGCTGCCCGTGCCCGCGACCGCCTCGGCGGTGACCCGCTCGTCCGGCGACCGCGCGAGCAGGCTGTCCGTGCCCGGCAGGTCCACGACCGTCACGCCGGTGAGCCGTCGCCACGTCCCCTGCTGCAGCTGCACGGTCGTGCCGGGGGCGTTCACCACCCGCTGCCGCGCACCGGTCAGGACGTTGAACAGGGTCGACTTGCCGACGTTCGGGTTCCCGACCAGCACGACGGTCGACCGGGCGGCGGTGGTCGCGGCCGATCCCGCTGCGGGGCCGGCGGCCGGCTCGTGGCAGCTCATGCCGGCTCCGCGTCCACCTGGATGCGCGCGCAGGTGGTGGCGTCCAGCGCGAACCGGTCCGCCCCGACGGCCAGCACCCGGCCGCCGAACGCGGCCCGGTGGGTCACCCGCAGCCGTGCGCCCGGGCGGATCCCGAGCTCGGCGAGGCGCAGCCGGTGCGCGGGTTCCAGACCGACCGCCCGGACGCGTCCGGGGGTGTGCGGCGGCAGCTCACCGAGGTCCATGCCGCGACAGTAGGACTGAGGTGAGCCTTCCCTACTGGGCCGGAGGTCCCGACCTCGGGGCGGCGGTCTTCCGGCGTCGGGGCGCCGCCGACCGGGGCGGTGCCTGCCGCATGTGGTCGCGCGTCCGGGTGAGGACGTCCGCGAGCGCCTCGACGTCCGCGCGCGACAGCGGCGCGAGCAGCAGGTCGTCGATGACCTGGACGTGCCCGGGGAAGACCTGCGCGAGCCGGTCGCGGCCCGCGTCGGTGAGCGTGACCGTGGTGCTGCGCTCGTCGTCGACCGACGGCGCGCGGGTCACCAGCCCCTGCTTCTCCAGCGTCTGCGCCTGGTACGTCAGGCCGCTGCGGCTGTAGACGACGCCGTCCGCGAGGTCGGTCATCCGCAGGCTCCCCCCGGGCGCGTCCCCGAGGGTCGCGAGCAGCTGGAACTGGACGTAGCTGAGGCCGCCGGTCTCCTGGAGCTGCTGGTCGACGGCGTGCCGGAGCAGGCTCGTCGTCTCGATGAGGGCGAGGTACGCGCCCAGCTCGGTGGGGTCGAGGGTGCGGGGCGCGGAGGGCATGGACCGATCCTACCGGTGCTCCGAATCCGTAACACTTGCTTCGACTTCGGAGCACTGCTAGCGTCCTCCGCAGTTGCTTCGAATCCGGAGCACATGACGAAGGAGACCACCATGCAGGCAGTGCGCTTCCACCAGACCGGCGGCCCCGAGGTCCTGCGCCTGGAGGACGTCCCGACCCCCGAGCCCGGCCCCGGCCAGGTGCGCCTCCGCGTCGCGGGTTCCGCGTTCAACCCGGCGGACGGCGGCATGCGCGGCGGGTTCCTCCCGATCCCGATCACGCTGCCCCACACGCCGGGGTACGACGTCTCCGGCACGGTCGACGCCCTCGGCGCCGACGTCACGGGCCTGAGCGTCGGCCAGGACGTCGTCGGGTTCCTCCCCATGACCGACGACGGCGCGGCAGCCGAGTACGTGATCGCCCCGGCCGACGCGCTCGTCGCGGCACCCACCCGGATCCCGCTCGCCGACGCCGCGGGCCTGCCGTCCGTGGGCCTCACCGCCTGGCAGGCGGTGTTCGAGGCCGGCGGGCTCACCGCAGGCCAGCGCGTGCTGGTCAACGGCGCGGGCGGCCCCGTCGGCGGCTACGCGGTCCAGCTCGCCGCCCGGGCCGGCGCGCACGTCGTCGCCACGGTCAGCCCGCGCAGCGCCGATTCCGTCCGGGCCGCGGGCGCGCACGAGGTCGTCGACCACACCAGCACCTCGGTGCTGGACGCCGTGACCGAGCCGGTCGACGTGCTGCTCAACCTGGCGCCGATCACCCCCGAGGGCTTCGCGGCGCTGGCCACACGCGTCCGCGACGGCGGCGTGGTCGTCTCCACCACGCCGATGGTCGCGACGCCCGACGACCCCGCCCGCGGCGTGCGCGGTGCGACGATCTACGTCCACCCGGACACGGACGTGCTCGCGCGGCTCGTCGCCCTCGTCGACAGCGGCGACCTCCACGTCGACATCGCCCGGCGCGTGCCGCTGAGCGAGCTGCCCGCGATCCACGCGGAGGCCGAGGCCGGGCGGGTGCACGGCAAGATCGTGGTGGTCCCGTCGGCGCGGTGAGGCCGGTGCCGGGCGGTCAGTGCGGCGGGCGCAGGTCCGCGAACGCCGTGGACGCCCGGCACCCGAGCTCCCCGGGCATCAGGTACACCGACGGGACGTAGACGTCCTCCACCACCCCGTCGGCGTACCGCGCGACGAGCACGCAGTCGTCGTCGTCCCCGGTCGCCACCGCGACCACCCCGTCCTGCACCTCCACCGTGACCTCCGCCAGCGGCGTGACGCCGTTCGCGTGCGGCTCCAGCGCCGCGGTGACCCGCTGGGCGATCGTCGACCCGGACGGCAGGTCCGCGGGCAGCGCCGAGAGGACGGACCAGACGGCGTCCTCGGCGTTCGTCGCGACCTCCGGGCGCTCCGACGGCGGCGCCGGCACCGCCACCAGCCGCTCCGGGCAGTCGGTCCCCCGGATGTCCTCGACGCCCCAGTGGTCGAACGCCACCCGGTAGCAGTACGGACCGGGGTCCTGCTCGCGCTCGGACTCCCAGTAGCCGGTCGGCGCCCGGGTGTCGGAGACGGTCAGGCCGAGGCTGATCCAGCCGATCGCCTCGCCGTCGTCCCGTGCGGCCGCGTCGCCCTCCTCGACGGCGAACATGACGATCCCGGTGTCCTGCGTCGCTCCCTGGACGTGCTCGGCGAACTCCACGACGTCCGGCGCGTACGAGTGGAACACCGCCGGGGCCAGCAACCCCTGCACCGCGTCGCTCGCGACCTCCTCGCCCAGGTCGCTCGGGCTCGCGCAGCCGGTGAGGACGACCGCGGTGGCGAGGGCGGCCGCGACCGCGAGCCGGGTGCGGGGGGACATAGCGGCACGCTAGCCGGGGCGCGGCCGGCGCGGGGGCGGTTCCGCGCCCGACCTCGGCGCGGGCGCGGCGTCGCGGCGCGGGCGCGGAGTCAGCCCGCCCGGGGGGTCAGCCGCGCGAGCGCGTCCTCGACCAGCTCCGCGCGTCCCGGCTCGAGGGACCGCACCCACCGGGTCCGCAGCTCGTCGAACGCGGCCGCGCCGATCGCCATCATCGTCGTCTCCACGACGCCGATGGTGACGACGCCCGACGACCCGTCCCGCGGCGTGCGCGCCGCCACCGTCTTCGTCCACCCGGACGCCGACGTGCTCGCGCAGCTCGTGGCCCTCGTCGACGCCGGCGACCTCCACGTCGAGATCGCCCGCCGGGCGCCGCTGGGCGAGCTGCCGGCGATCCACGCGGAGGCCGAGGCCGGGCGGGTGCACGGCAAGGTCGTGGTGGTCCAGTCGGCGCGGTGAGGCCGGTGCCGCCGCCGGCCGTGCGGTCGCAGGTGATCGGGGCGGACCCGCGGACGGCCGAGGTCGAGGTCGGGCCGACGCGACAGCGACCCCGGCGCACCGTCGCACGGTGCACCGGGGTCGCGGCTCCCCGCGTCGGGGTCCGGGCTCAGGCCCGGCCCGCCCTGCGCCGCCAGGCGACCAGAGCCGTGCCCACCAGGAGCAGCAGCACCGCAGCTCCGGCCGCGGCTCCCGCCTCCGCACCGGTCGCCGCCAGCGGCGCACCCGGCGCTGCGGCCGGAGTCGTCGCGGCCGGAGGCGCTGCGGCCGGAGGCGTCGCGGCCGGCAGGTAGGTCACGACCACCTGGGCGGACGTGACGTCGCCCTCGAGGTCGCTCACCCGGTAGCCCACGGGCGTGGGGTCGCCCCGGAACCCGTCCTGCGGGGTGAACGTGATCGCACCGGTACCGGGGTCGACCGTCCAGGTGCCCTCGCCCGTCACGACGAGCCGGGTGACGACGCTGCCGTCCGCCGGGTCGACGAGGCGCACACTCCTCGGGTCGAGCCGGCCCGCGTCGTTGCCGACTACGTCCACCGTCACCGCCGTGCCCGGCGCGTTGTCCCGGGCGACGTCGTCGGTCGCCTGCGGCAGGTAGGTCACCACGACCTCGGCCGTCGCCGTCAGCCCGTTCGCGTCGGCCACCCGGTAGCCGACCGGCGTCGGGTCGCCCCGGAACGTCGTCGTCGGGGCGAACGTCACCGAGCCCGTCGCGGCGTCGACCGTCCAGGTGCCCTCGCCGGGGACCGTCAGCGACGTGACCCAGCCGCCGGCGGGGTCGCGGAGCACCACGCTCGCGGGGTCCAGGGGCGCACTGGTGCCGGAGTCGTTGCCGAGCACGTCCACGACGACCGTGCTGCCGATGGCGTTACGGGTGTCGGAGTCGTCCGACGCAGCGGGCGGGGCGACGACGGTGACGACGGCGGTCGCCGCGTTGTCTGCGGGGTCGCCACGGTCCTCGACGGCAGCGACGTTGGTCAGGGTGGTCCCGGCCGGGTCGGTGACCGTCTGCGTGGCGACGACCGTCACGGTCTCCCCGACGTCGAGGCCCCGGTCGTCCGAGGCGCTGCCGCCCAGCGGGGCGAACGGACGCGAGCAGGTCAGCTCAGCGGGGAGGGGGTCGCCCGCGACGGCGTCGCAGGTGACGGGGCCGCGCTCCAGCGGGCCGTCGGTACCGCCGGTGGTCGTGACGGAGGTGAGCACCGCCGGCCCGGTGCCCGGCACGCTGTCGCGCAGGGTCACGACGTCGCCGCGGGTCATCGCGGCCGGGCCGCGGTTGGTGACGGTGACCGTCCAGGTCAGCACGTCCCCGGTGACTGCCGTCGCGGAGCCGAGCTGCGGACCGCCGTCGACCGAGACCGTCTTGGTCACCGCGAGGTCGTAGCCGCACTCCACCCAGTCGAGCGTGATCGAGCCGGGCGCGCCGGCGCCGGTGCCCGTCTGACGGCCGACCGCGGTCGCGCCGACACCGGTCGCGCCGGCCGCCACCAGGCTCGAGCCGCCGCCACCGCCACCGCCCGCGACGGTCGAGATCACGGTGCCCGAGCCGTCGGGGTCGGTGTTCTGGATCAGCGTCGACGCACCGCCACCGCCGCCCTGGTAGCCGCCGCCACCGCCGCCGCCCGCGTCGTAGTTCGGGTCGTACGCCCCGGCACCGCCGGTGCGACCGGCGCCGGGGAGGCCGTTCAGCGTGGCGTCCACGCTGTGCACGCCACCCGCACCCGGGGTCGCGGCCCCGCCGGCGCCGCCACCGACGACGATGCGGTCGCCCCCGGCGGTGACGCCCTCGTAGCCGTCGGTCCCCGCGGAGCCGGGTGCGACCACGCCGGCCGCGACGGGCAGACCGGCGTCGCCACCGAAGCCATCGACCGAGACCGAGTGGCCGCCGCCGGACCCGCCGCCGCCGCCCGCGAGCACCGCCAGGTCGCCCCCGAGCGTGAGCTCCGAGGCGCCGCCGCCGCCCGCGCCGCCGTGCTGGCCGGAGACCGCACCGCCGGCACCGCCGCCGTTCGCCCCGCCGGCACCGCCCTGGTTGCCGCTGTTCTCCCGGCCACCGCCGCCGACGGACCCGCCGAAGGCCGTCCCCGGCACGACGTCGAACGTCGCGGTCACGCGCGCGGCACCGCCGTTGGACCCCGTGCCGTTGGCTCCGGCCGCGGCCCGGCCACCGGCGCCGCCCACCACGACGACCTCGACCGCGCAGACGCCGTCCGGGACGACCCCCGAGATGGCACCGACGCCGAAGACGGCGGTGGGCGCCGACACCGCGGGGTCGGCGAGCGCCGCGGGCGCGAGGGCCACCGGGACCACGCCCGCGGCGAGGACCGCCACCGACGTCAGGCCGGCGAGGGCGACGCGGCGCGCTCCGGTTGGACGGTCTGCGGACGTGGACCTGTGCTGCACGTGTCTCCTCCATGCCGACCCGACCGGCTCGCGCCTGTGCGCCGCGGTCGTCACCTGCGGTCGGCACGCGGACGCGACCGACTCCTGCGGGAGCCTGGTGGACGAAGGTCCCGCTGCGGGGTCTGGCGGGCGGGGTTCACCCCGGCGTTCACCTTCCGGGACGCCCGATATGCGGTGTTTTCCCCCGTTACCCACGTCCGAGGTCGCGTGTCAGGGCGGCCGCCGCGGGCGCCTCAGTGCGGCGGGCGCAGGTCCGCGAACGCCGTGCTCGCCCGGCAGCCGAGCTCGCCCGGCAGCAGGCACACCGACAGGACGTACACGTCCTCCACCACCCCGTCGGCGTACCGCGCGACGAGCACGCGGTCGTCGTCGTCCCCCGTCGCCACCGCGACGACCCGTCGCGGCGCGGGCGCGGTATCAGCCCGCCCGGGGAGTCAGCCGCGCGAGCGCGTCCTCGACCAGCTCCGCGCGCCCCGGCTCGAGGGACCGCACCCACCGGGTCCGCAGCTCGTCAAACGTGGCCGCGCCGATCGCCATCATCTCGACACCGCGCGGCGTCACCCGCAGCCGCTTCAGCCGGGCGTCGGCGGGGTCGGCGACGCGGTCGACGTAGCCCAGCTGCTCCAGCGTCGCCACCGACTTCGCCGCGGCCTGCCGGCTGACCCCGAGCGCCCGCCCGAGGTCGGAGGCGTTGTCCGCGCCCTCGGTGATCGCAGAGAGCGCGAACTCGAGGTGCGCGCTGACCCCGGGATGGCCGCGGCGGTCAAGCTCTGCGACGACCTCCTGGACCAGCGCCTCGAACCCTTCGATCAGCAGGCGCGCCAGGCGCACCCCGCTCCCGCTCGTCGCCATGCCCCGATGCTAGGTCGACCCCGGGGCATTGACAACAAGGTTGCGCACTCAGAGACTGACAACCACGTTGTCTATCGAGGAGAAGACCATGTCCCACCCCACCGCGACCATCCCCCCGGTCCAGCACCACCGCACCGAGGTCAACGGCACGACCCTGCACCACGTCACCGCCGGCACCCGCGGCACCACGGTCCTGCTCGTGCACGGGTTCCCCGAGACGTGGTGGGCGTTCCACCGGCTGATCCCGCTGCTCGCGGAGCACCACCGCGTGGTGGCCGTCGACCTGCGCGGGTTCGGCGACTCCGCCGTCGCCGACGACACCGTCACGAGCACGGTCGCCGCCGAGGACCTGCACCAGCTGATCGCGGCCCTCGGCGCCGGGCCGGTGCACCTCGTCGGTCAGGACATCGCCGGCGGGACCCTGCTGCGCCTCGCGACCGCGTACCCGCAGGACGTCGCCAGCTTCACCGCGGTCGAGATGGGCCTGGCGGGCTTCGGGCTGGAGGCGTTCGCCGACGTCACCCGCGGCGGCTCCTGGCACATCGGCGCCCTCGCGGCACCGGGCATCGCCGACCTGCTGCTCACCGGCCGCGAGCGCGACCTGCTGGGCTGGTGGTTCCCGACCACCACCGCGGTCGCGGGCGCCGTCACCGAGGCCGACCTCGACGAGCTCGCGCGCACGTTCGCGCGACCCGGCGGCTGGCGCGGTGCCGCCGGCCTGTACCGGTCGATGCTGGCCGAGGGAGCGCAGAACCAGGAGATCGCGCGCCGCCACCCGGTCGCCGTCCCGGCCCTCGCGGTCGGCGGCTCCGGGGGCGAGCTCACGGCGGCGACGCTCCGGCAGGTCGTCAGCGCGGACCTCACCTCCGTGCTGCTGCCCGGGGTGGGGCACCACGTCGCCCTGGAGGCGCCCGGCGCGCTGGCGGCGGCGGTGCTCGACCTGACCCGGGCGGTGGGCGGGTGACGCGTTCCTGGTGACAGCGCGAGCTCGGTCCGCGGACACGCCGGACGCCCGGGTCGACGACGGACCACCCGATCCGAGCCATGTCTGCCTCAGAGCGCGTCCTCTGCGCACCGGCGGTCGCCCCGTGCAGATCCCGACCCTCCCCGCGGGCCCGCCGGTCGAAGGGGCGCAGCCCCCGCACGGGTGGAACTGACCGTTGCCTCCCGAGTCGAGTCGCGAGCGCCGCTACTCTGCGTCCGTGACCTCGATGTTCGATGACCCCGACGCCGCGCTGGCGCGTGTGCAGGCTGACATCCGCGCTGCTCAGGAGCGTGCCGAGCAGGCCGCCGACTTCCAGGAGGTCGTGGGTCGCGTCCGTGGCCACGCACGCAGCCCTCGCGGCGAGGTCACCGTCGAGGTCGACACCACCGGGCAGCTCGTCAACCTGCAGCTCGCGGACGCCGCCACCGACATCGTCGCGCGGGACCTGTCCGGGCTCATCCTCGACACCGTCCGCGCCGCCGCGAAGGACGCCGCCCGGCAGACGCTGGCCGTCACCGCCGAGACCTTCGGCGAGCAGTCGCCAGTGACCGGCGCGATGCGCGCCGAGCTCGCGCCTCGGCTCGGCTGACCGTGGACGGGTTCCAGGTCGACACCGAGGTACTGCGCCGACACGCCACCCGCGTGAGCCAGGTCGCCGGCGACATCAGCACCGCCCAGGCTGCGGCGGGCTCGTCGAACCTGAACGGCGGGGCGTTCGGTGTCCTGTGCTCGTTCCTGCCTCCGATCGTCGCGAGCACCGACCAAGCCGCCAAGGACGCGATCGCCGCCGTGCGCGAAGCGACGGACGGCATCGTCGCCGAGCTCGCCGCGATGGCGCGCTCGATCGACCAGACCGACCAGGCCGTCGAGACCCGCATGGAGCACATCAGCCGGGTGCTGGCGCGGTGACCGCGAATCCGTTGGTCGCCGGTCCGGTCGACACCTCGACGGCGTTCGGTGGTGCGGGTCTGCTCGACTCGCTGCACAGCCTGAACTCGTCATTGCAGTCCGGCGACTGGGTGGGGTCGGCGTTGTCGGGGGCGGGGGTCGCGCTGGACGCGATCGCGACCGCGATGGACCCGGTCGGGTCGCTGATCGCGGCGGGCCTGGGCTGGATCATGGAGCACCTGGAGCCACTGAAGGGCTGGCTCAACGACCTGACCGGTGACGCCGGTGCGGTGCTCGGGTTCGCCGCGACGTGGGACAACGTGGCCAGCGCGATGAACAGCGCGGGTGACGAGCTGGGTCGGCTCGTGCAAGCGGACCTGGAGGCCATGTCCGGCGCCTCGGTCGCGGCGTACGTGGCGTACGCGAACGGGCTGGCGGACCGGGCACGCGCTGCGGGGACGTCGGCGTCGGCGATGGGGTCGGCGCTGCGGACGTGCTCGACGATCGTGCAGGTCGTGCACGACCTGGTGCGGGACACGCTGTCGCAGATCGTGGGCAGCATCATCTCAGCCGTCGGGTTCGCGGTCCTGACCGTGGGGACCGGCATCCCGAAGGTCATCGCGGATGTGTCCGCGCGGGTCGCGTCGGTCTCATTGAGGATCGGCCGGCGAGTCACGGCGGTCATCGAAGCGGTCAGCCGGCTGCGGGGGTTGCTGCGCGAGATGCAGGACATCCTGTCGCAGCTGGCCTCGGGGGTGCGCGGGCGGCTTCCGGGTGCTGCACACGTCGAGTCTTCCGTGTCGGTGGCGCATCCTGTGAGCCGCGACTGGGGAGTCGCGTTCTTCGACCGCGACATCCTCGAGTACTACGTGGGCGACAGGGCCCGGCTCGGCAGCGGTGCGGCACCCTTCTTCCATATGCCCGCGGAGGACGCAGGGCAGTTCCAGTCGGCACGTGACATCCTGCGGGAGACGGGGCACGCCCCGAGCATCCAGCGGGCGTTCGATCGAGCCGGGCCTGACGGGCCGGAGATCTTCGGAATCTCCTTCCCGCGCGAGGGGCTCGAGCCGAGAGTGCCCCAAGCTCAGGACGCCGGGGGATGGCCGCACTACATCGAAGGCGGAAGAACGGCAGTGCGGCAGGAAGACGGGTCCTTCGTGATCAACCAGACTCGGGAGTACGTGATCGATGGCGCACCACGCGTCCCGGACGGCAGCGTGCTCTTCCGCTTCAACCCCGATGGATCCTGGGCCCCTCTGAGGAGGTTCCCGTGACGCGATCAAGACCGTGCGATGTCTGCTCCGCGACGGTGCTCGCCGGTGCGCACGAACCGTTCATCGTCGACGACCTCGATGCGCGACTGCGTCTGTGGCGGTGTTCGGTGTGCTCGACGCTGTGGTTGGAACCTCTGGGCGCCCCACCTCGACCCGCGTCGGAGGCCGACGCCGATCAGTGGCTGACGGGGTGGCGCGAAGCGGAGCAGTGGATCGCCGGCACGACCGTTCAGAGCCTCCTTCAGGATCACAGGCAAGGCACGGTGTCCGATCGGATGTTCGTGGTGGCGCTGCTCCACCACGACGTCCTGTCGACACCCGTAGATCACGCCGACACATCCCCACTTCACCTCTTCAGTGATCATGCGACCGCGCAGCACGCCGGGGGTAAGGGCAGCTACGAGTGGGGGTCCGTAGCGACGCTCCTGCGCTGGACGAGCGGCCACCGACCCGTCGTTCTCGACGTGGCTGAGGCCTGGGCGTGCGATCTCGATGACGGCCTGATCGAGTACCTCGACGCCAAGGGTCGAGGAACGGACACGCGATCGGAACGCGAGAGGGCAGAATCGACCCGTGGTGACTGACGCGAGCAGAGGACCAGGTCTAGAGTTCCTGATCCGGCAGGGAATGCAGGGCGACAACGTCGACATCGTGGCCGCCTTGCTGCAGGCGGAGCTGGTCGTTCCCAGCGGCGGAGCGGTGGAGCCGGACTTCTCAGGGTTCGTACCGGTGCTCTACGACCGCGACGGGGTGCCGATGCTCGCCGTCTTCACATCACTCGAACGCGCTTCGTCGACGGCGAAGATAGCGCCATACGCCGTGACGATGACGGGCAGAGATGTCATCCGACGGATGCCGGCAGCGCATGGTCTCGTAGTGAACCCGGGGCACGCCGAGGGATTCGAGATGCTTCCTCCTGCCGTGCAAGCGGCCGCAGAGCGGTAGGAGCTGACCACCACGTGCGGTGGGACTGAGACATCCCGGATTCCATAGAGGCTCTGGTGTGGTCCGGGTTCCATGGAGATGGGTTGCGGGAATCCAGGGCACCGTGGTCGGTTCTCTCGTCCCGAACGAGAGGGGTGTGAGCCGTCCCGGGGCGGGGCTGTCGTCGCCGGCGGTTGCGGAAGATCTCCAGGTCATTGATGGTCGCTTTCGCCAGCTCAGACGGGTGCGCCAGCGTTTGTGGTCCAGGAGCACGACGTGCTCGACGCCGACGGAGGTACGTGCGTATCGGTCGCCTCCGCCGGCGCACACCACGGGACGAGTCCAGCCAGCCAGCAGCACGACACCGCGGGTCTCCGGTCCGCACGGGTCAGGGCGCGACGGTCGCCACCGGCGGCGGCGCGGGCTGCTCGGCGTCCGCCCGGCTGTCGCGGACGACGGCCAGCACGAGCACCCCGCACACCAGCGCGCTCACCCCGCAGACCAGGAACACCTGGTCCAGCCCGGACGCGAACGCCCGGTGCGCCAGCGCCGTGAGGGCCGCGCGGCCGGGGGCGGGAGCCGCGGCGAGGACCTGCGCCGCCCCGCCGCTGGACAGCGCCCCGGCGACGGCACCGGGGTCCGGGACCGATCCGCCGGCGACGACGTCCGCGATGCGACCCGCGAACACCGTGCCCAGCACGGCGATGCCGACGGCCATCCCGAGCTGGCGGAAGGTGGTCACCGCACCCCCGGCCATCCCGGCCCGGTGACCGGGCACCGTCGCCAGCACCGCGGAGACCAGCACCGGCGTCGCCAGGCCGACACCGAGGCCCGAGACGACCAGCCCCGGCAGCAGGACGACCCAGCCCGACGTGCTCGCGACGAGCATCATCAGCAGGGAGCCCGCGCCGATGAGCAGCATCCCGACGCCCACCGGCAGCCGGGGCGAGCGTCCGTGCAGCAGGCGCCCGAGGAACGCGGACACGGCGAACGACGCGACGCTCAGCGGCAGCACGACCAGCCCCGCGCGGATCGGACCGAGCCCCAGCAGGGACTGCAACCAGAGGGACGTGTAGGCGAAGGGCCCGAACGCGGCCGCCGACAGGATCACGGCGGTCAGCATCAGCACGACGAAGGACGGCCGGCGGAACAGGCCGAGGTCGAGCAGCGGGTGCGCGCCGCGCCGCTCGACGACGAGGAACCCGGCCAGCGCGGCCGCGGCCACCGCGAAGGACGCCACGGTCGTCGTGTCCCCCCACCCGTGCTCGCCGCCGCTGATCAGCCCGAACACCGCGGCTGTTGTCGCGAGGGTGAAGGTCAGCCCACCGAGGGCGTCGACGCGGCCGCTGGCGCTCTTCGTCTCCGGCAGGACCCGCAGCGCGAGGACGACCGCGACGACGGCCACGGGCAGGTTCACCAGGAAGATCGCGCGCCAGCTGATCCCCTGCGTCAGCACGCCGCCGAGCAGCGGGCCGGCGGCCGCGGACGCGCCGTTGACCGCGCCCCAGACGCCGAAGGCGGTCCCGCGGTCACGACCGCTGTAGGAGCTCTGGAGCAGCGCGGTCGTCGCGGCGAACATCGCCGCCGCCCCGACGCCCTGGACCAGCCGGGCGGCGATCAGCGCCCCGGCGGAGGGCGCGAGCCCGCAGGCCAGCGACGCCAGGGCGAACACGATCAGCCCGACCACGTAGGCGCCGCGCCGGCCGTAGCGGTCGGCCAGCGACCCCGCGACGAGGAGCAGGGCGGCCAGGGAGAGGGCGTAGCCGTCGATGACCCACTGCAGGGAGGTGAAGGAGGCGTCGAGGGCCAGCGCCATCGAGGGGAGGGCGACGTTCACGATGGTGACGTCGACGAGCAGCATGAACGTGCCGAGGCACACGGCCACGAGCGGAGACCACTTGCGCATCGAGGATCCTCACGAGTCAGGTGCGGCGTCCGTCGCCGCTGCCGCCACCCTCGGCGCCGCACCGCCCTACCCCCAGCCGCGCGTCGCATCACGGCGGATATCGACACCGCTACCGTGTCGACGGTGAGACTCGACGCCTTCGACCTCCTCGACCAGCAGATCCTCGCCGCCCTCCAGATCGACGCCCGCGCCCCGTTCCGGCACGTCGCCGACGTCCTCGGGACCTCCGACCAGACGGTCGCGCGCCGGTGCGGTCGCATGCGCGCGTCGGGCCGGGTGCGGATCGTCGGGCTCACCCACCCCGAGCGCCTCGGGGAGGTGTCGTGGTTCGTCCGCGCGCGGACCACCCCGGACGCCGCGGTGCCGATCGCCGAGGCCCTGGCACGCCGACCGGACACCTCCTGGGTCAGCATCACCTCCGGCGGGACGGAGGTCGTCTGCTCGACCCGCGCCCGCGACCTGCAGGAGACGGACGCGCTGCTGCTGACCAAGCTCCCGCGGACGCAGCGCATCGTCGACGTCAGCGCGCAGCAGCTGCTGCACGTCTTCTTCGGCTACGCGGCCGGCCCCCTGCTCAAGGCGGGCCTCCTCACCGACGAGCAGGTACGGCTGCTCGAGGCCGGCGTCCCCCCGGTCGACACCGAGCGGCCGGCCGACCTGGACGACACCGACCGCGCCCTGCTGGCCCTGCTCGCCGTCGACGGGCGGACCTCCGTGGAGGACCTCGCCGCCCGGACCGGCACCCCGGCCAGCACCGTCCGACGCCGCGTCACCGCGCTGCGCGCCAGCGGCGTCCTCTACTTCGACATCGACTACGACCGCAGCACCCTCGGAGCGGGCGTCCCGACCCTGGTCTGGCTGACCGTCTCACCCCGCGACATCGCGACGGCCGGTCGGGCCCTGGCCGCGCAGCCGGAGGTCGCCTTCGCGGCGGCGACGACGGGACGGACCAACCTCTACGCCAGCATCGTCCCGAGCAGCACGACCGCGCTGTACAGGTACCTCACCGGACCGCTGGCCGCGCTGCCCGGTGTCCAGCAGATCGAGACCGCCCCGGTGATCCGGAGCTTCAAGGGCGCGGCGCACGCCCACGGACCGCTGCCCCGGCCGCCACGCCCCGTCCCGGCGCCCCCGGGATCGAGCCATCCGGCCCTCGACGAGCGCGGTACCCTTCCCGACCCGGACCTGAGGAGGTCGGCACGGTGAACGCCGCGGTCGAACCAGATCCCGCGCTCGGGGTCGCCTTCCGGGAGGCCGTCTCCAGGGGGTACCGCAACGGACTCGACTTCTACGTCGAGGGATTCGACACGGCCTTCAGCAGCGAGCTCGTCATCCTCGAGCGTGCTCCCGAGGGAGGCTGCCGGGTCGTCTACTCCGACATGGGACGAGAGAACCTCCGAGCGACCGGGGATCGCGTCGAGGACGTCGTCGACGAGTTCTTCCACACGCTCTCGACCGTCGCCTGGGGTCGCGGCCGCGGGCCGAGGCCGGAACCGAGGAGGCTCGATCTCGCGGAGGTCGCTCCGGACCCGCGCTCGACGACGGACGACGCGGTCTGGGCCCAGTTCCGGGAGCGGGCTAGTCGGGGAACCGCAGTTCGACCCCCGGTTTGAGCGCGACATCGAAACAGGCGAGGACCGTGTCCGCGATGAGCGGTGGCATCGCCTCAGGTGCCCGATGAATCCCGAGCTGGGCCGCCATCTCCTCGGCGATCACGCGGCGGAGCTGCTCGAATACCTCAGCGGCAGAGGGGTCGCTCACCCGCACATGCTCGCACGCACGGTCATCAGCATGAGCGTGCGTATGGCACACCGACCACCGCGGACGCGACGGCACCGTCGGGTGTGGGCCCCAGCTGCCTGGGTGACGGACCGCTCAGTGGGGCACGCGATGCCGCAGGGGTCGTACTCCCAGACGTCGGAGACGGTGGTGTTCTGCGTGACCAGGGCGATCGGGGAGCCGAGGTCGTCGGAGACGTGCAGCGCCTGGTCGTGGAGGTTCTTGCCGGGGTTCGTCAGAAACCGTCCTGCAACGCTGTCCGTCTCGAGCACAGGGGTCACGCTCCGAGCTCTGCGGTCTCCGTCCACCGCGTCCAGCGTGCACTCTCCCGACCATGTGGTCAGGGTCCACGACAGGACGACGCCCTGAGGATCGGTTGCTGCACAACGGGACGTCGCCTCGTCTCGAACCGCACTACGGCCAGCGCGGGGCCCGGAGTCACTCCGGTTCGAGGTCGGTGACGGTCCACATCCGATCGAGGGACAGGAAGAGCTACAAGGTTTGTCCTGGATCATCTCCGTCGTTGACGACGTCGCCCCTCTCGGAGCGAAACTCGCGGCCGGGAAGTTCGACATTCGATGTGAGCAGTCCCAGCCTCGCAGGCGGCCCAGGCGTCTTCACTCTCGCCTTCTTCCCGGAGGGTGGCTCGGTCGACGAGAACGCCCTCCGGGAAGAGGTTGAGCGCAACGTCGAGGCCCTCAACGCTCAAGCCCGGGGCCCCGAGTCGCCCTAGGTGCTCGAGGCTCTGCCGACAGCGGGGCACGGACGCACTCTGCCGGCCGGTATACCCACCGGTCCGGTGCGGAGATGCGACGGTTACACCCTTCGTGACGCTGGGAGCGGCACTGGCGCTGGCCGGTACGGTCCTCGCGATCGTTGCTGAACGACGAGCCCGACGGGTGTTGGCGGTGTGCGCTCTGGTGTTCGCGACCGTTGGGGCCGTCATGCTCGTAGCTGCTGCGGTTCGCTGACCACTGACAGGCGGTGACGATTCACTCAGACGGGTCCCAGGAATCCCAGATGCGCCGCTCTGCTCGCCTCTGGCGTGATCGGCACGCGCCGGTTGACGCGTCTTCCTGGTGCATAGGCCAGCACCTTCGCTGGCCGCGGAGATGCGCGATCCCGACCGCAGGGAGAGAACCGTGAGACGTCGTAGGTAGCTCAAGGGCGGACCCTGGACGTGGCTCCGACACTCACTCGTCTCGAGGAGCACTGGGCCGAGCTCCAAGCCGCGCGCAACGCCTACCTCTTCGCGGACGACTAGTCGCTCGATCTCCGGCCGTTGGCCCGGACCCTCTTCCAGCGAGAGTCCACGGCGAACGCCGGATGCGCGATGACAGGCGCCCGACCCGCGCGAGCACCGGGCAGGACCACCAGGGTGCGGCCGCGGGCAAGCCCGGCGTCGGTCTGGTCGAGCACCTCACCAGACGGGACTGCTGCAGGGCTGGTTGACACTCCATCTGTGGGACTCGGTCCCGCTGGAAGGATGTCGCTGTGCCCAAGAAGTTCCCTCCCGAGTTCAAGCGTGACGTCGTGCGGGTCGCCCGCCGCGGCGATCTGAGCCACGCCGAGGTCGCCGCCGACTTCGACATCTCCGTGGAGTCGGTGCGGCGCTGGGTGCGCCAGGCCGACATCGACGACGGCGTCGTGGGCGGCAAGACCACGAGCGAGCAGAACGAGCTGGTCCAGCTGCGCCGCGAGAAGCGGCGGCTGGAGCAGGAGAACGAGATCCTGCGCCGCGCGGCGGCCTACTTCGCCGCCGGCTCGCTCCCAAAATGAGCTACCCGCTGGTCCGTGACCTGGCCGCCGAGGGGATCCCGGTGCGGTTGACCTGCGGGGTGCTGGGCCACTCGAGGCAGGCGTTCTACGCCTGGCTCGCTGAGCCGGTCAGCCAACGCGAGCTGGAGGACGCCTACCTGACCAACGCTCTGATCGACGCCCACGGCGATGACCCGGAGTTCGGCTACCGGTTCCTGGCCGACGAGCTCGAGCGAGCCGGCCACGACGTCGGCGAGCGACGGGTCTGGCGCCTGTGCTCCCAGCAGGGGCTGTGGTCAGTGACGGTCCGCAAGGGCCGCCGCGGGGCCGGGAAGTCCCCGGGGCCGGCGGTCCACGACGACCACGTCCAGAGGAACTTCACCGCCCAGCAGCCCGATCAGGTCTGGGTCACCGACATCACCGAGCACCCCACCGCCGAGGGGAAGCTCTACTGCTGCGCGATCAAGGACCTGTTCAGCAACCGGATCGTCGGCTACGCCCTGGACGAGCGGATGACAGCCCACCTCGCCGTCAGCGCGCTGCGCACCGCCGTCGCCAGGCGCGCCCCGACCGGCGTCGTCGTGGTGCATTCGGACCGAGGATCGCAAGGCGAAATCAATCGGTCGTCGCAACACCCCCCTGTGGTCACGGAGGTGTGGAATGTCGCGACGGCAGCAGCAGGCGGATCGGGCGTTGCGTCCGGCGATGCGATCACCGGGGCGGCCGATC
>NZ_JBHVZE010000005.1:0-159724 GCF_042880135.1 Cellulomonas sp. NPDC058312
TACGAGAGGTCACGACCCGCTGGCCGACGCAGCCGGCGACCCGCGTGTCGTGACCTCTCGTCGGGTGCAGGTGCAGGTGCGGGTGGGGGTCAGGGGCGGGGGCGTCGGGGCGGGGTGGGGTGGGGTCGGGCGGGGTCGGGCGGGGTCACGGCCCCGCGGCGGGGGCCTGCGCGCGGGGGCGGGGGACGATCCGCTCGGTGGCGATCCGGGACCGGTCGCGACCCGCGTTCTTGGCCCGGTACAGGGCGACGTCGGCGGCGGCCAGGGCGCTGCCGGGCGGCGTGCCCTCGGTGATGAGCGCGATCCCGGCGGAGAACGTGACCCCGTGCCCCTCCTCGGCCCACTCGGTCCGCAGCGCCCGCAGCACGTTCACCGCCTGGACGGGCTCGGTGCGCGGCAGGATCAGCACGAACTCCTCGCCGCCGTAGCGGGCGGCGTAGTCGCGCCGGCGCAGGTGCTGGGCGATCGCGTGGCCGAACCGCTCGAGGACGACGTCGCCGGCGGCGTGGCCGAGGGTGTCGTTGACGCGCTTGAAGTGGTCGAGGTCGGCGATCACGACGGTGTCGCCCGGGACGGCCTCGGCGAGCCGCTCGTCCAGGTCGCGGCGGTTCGCCAGCGAGGTGAGCTGGTCGGTGCGGGCGTCGGCGTAGAGCCGGCGGCGCAGGGACCGCTGGTACGCGGTGGTCACCGCGAGGGTCTGCGCGATCGCCCACCAGGTCATGCCGTACACGCCCAGCCGGATCCACGAGGCGGCGTCGAACACCGGCAGGATCGCGAGGTACGCGGCCCACGCGACCGGGAGCACGGCCAGCGCGGTGCGGCCGTGGTGGAACAGCCCGAGGTAGACGAAGCACAGCGGGATCAGGCCGATGAACGCGCTGGCGGTGCCGGTCGTGGTGAGCGCCAGCACGCCGAGCAGCACGAGCACGCCGACGGGGTACGCGACGGTCGCCCGGGGTGACCGGGGGCCGCGCCGGCGGAGGCTGAGGACGACCGCGGCCGCGAGCGCGCCCACGGTGCCGAGCAGCACGCGCGCCTCGTGGGCGTCGACGCCGAGGGCGACCGCGCCGACGACCAGGACCGCACCGCTGAACACCAGCAGCACCCGGCCCGCCGTCGCCGCCTCCCCGCCGACCCGGGCCCACGCCGGGACGCGCGCGGCGAGCCGCACGACGACCGGCGGCCCGTCGGGCGCACCGTCGCCGGCGCGGGGTGAGTCGTCCCGGGCGGCGTCCATACCCGTTGTCATCGGCCGAAGGTCCCGGTTCCTTCAGCCCTCCCGCAGAACTCTCACGTCATCTGCGCGTCCGGTCAGCGCCAGCGGAAGATCCTCGCCGACAGCGGCACGAGCACGACGGTCCAGCCCGCCAGCACCAGCAGCTCGCGGGTGGGGACGCCGGCCCCGACCCACGCGTCCAGCATCGCCTGCGAGCCCGCACCGAGCGGGGTCCACGCGGCGATCTGCTGGATGACGTCCGGCATGATCGGCAGCGGCAGCCAGACCCCGGCGAAGAACAGCGACACGAAGTACGCGGTCATGCCGAACCCGGTGGCCGAGCCCGCGGTGGGCGCCCTCGCCGCGATCAGCGAGCCGAGGCCGAACGTCGCGGTCGCGCACAGCAGGAACGCCAGCAGCGCGACGCCGGGGTCCCGCGGGGCGGCCACGTCCACGACCAGCATCCCGAGGGCGAGCGTCAGCGCGGCCGCGACGAGCAGCGCGACGACGTTCACGGCGATCTGCGCGATCAGCAGCCGGGACGGCGGCAGCGGCGTCGTCGACAGCCGGCGCAGCACGCCCTGGCCGCGGTAGGTGGCGATCGTGATCGGGTACGACGACAGCGCGACCGTGCCGATCGCGAGCGCCAGCACGACGGGGGTGTACCCGGTGATGCCGTTGATCTGCGACAGCAGCGGGTCGTCCTCGCTGAACGGCATCGACCCCCACGGCATCAGCAGTCCGAGGACGGTCAGCAGCACGGGCGGGAAGAGCACCGCGAAGAAGAAGTTCGACGGGTCGCGCAGCGCGAGCCGCCCCTCGACGGCGGTGACCCGGGCGAGCGTGCGGGCACTGGTGGCGGACATGTCAGACCTCCACGGGGAGCGGGGCGTCGGCATCGGCGCCGGTCAGGCGGACGAACGCGTCCTCGAGCGTGCTGCGGTGCACGTGCAGGTCGTCGGGGCGCACCCCGGCCGCGGCGAGCGCGACCATCACGTCCTGCACGACGTTGCCGGTGCCGCGGACCTCGACCGCGCCGTCCGGCCGGGCCTGCGCGGTCGCCACGGGGCCGAGGGCGGCCAGCGCCGCGAGGTCCACCGGCGCGGACGGCCGGAAGACGAGCGTCTGCTCCGCGCCGACCCGGGCGGCCACCTCGGCGGGCGTCCCCTCGGCGACGACCCGACCGGCGTCGATCAGGACCACCCGGTCGCAGAGGCGCTCGGCCTCCTCCATGAAGTGCGTGACCAGGACGACCGTGACCCCACGGGCGCGCACCCCCTCGACGACGTCCCAGGTGTCCCGCCGGGCCTGCGGGTCGAGGCCGGTGGTGAGCTCGTCCAGGATCGCGATCTCCGGGTTGCCGACGAGGGCGAGCGCGATGGACAGCCGCTGCTTCTGGCCGCCCGACAGCGCGGCGTACCGGGTGCCGGCCTTGTCGACCAGCCCGAGGTCGTGCAGCAGCCGGTCGGGGTCGGCGGGGTCGTCGTAGAACCCGGCGTACTCCTCGACGGCCTCCCGGACGGTGATCCGGGCGGGCAGCGCGCTCTCCTGGAGCTGGAGCCCGACCCGGTCGCGCAGCGCGCCGCCGTCCCGCTGCGGGTCGAGGCCGAGCACGGTGACCGCGCCGCCGTCGCGCTCCCGCAGCCCGGCGATCATCTCGACGGTCGTGGTCTTGCCGGCGCCGTTGCGGCCGAGGACGCCCACGATCTCCCCGCGGGCGACCGTCAGGCTGACGTCGGCCACGGCGACCGTGCTGCCGTACCGCTTGCTCAGGTGCTCGACCCGGATCACCGCGTCGTCGTCGTGCGTGGTCATCGGGTCCTCCTCGTCGGTGCGCGGATCAGCCGCGGCGCGGCGGGACGGACCACCGCGTCGCGAGGGCCCAGAACGCGGCGGCCAGGGCCAGGGACAGGACGGCGGCGACGGTGGCGATCAGCGCGAGCGGCGTCCCGCCGTCGGCCGCCGTGCCGAACAGGTGCGAGTACGGCACCCAGTCGTACGGGTTGTCGACCAGGATCATCAGCAGCACGATCGGCCCCACGGTGAGCGGCAGGGTGAGGGTGCCCCACCAGCCGCCGGCGCTCAGGTACACGGTCCCCACCAGCAGGCCGCTGAGGTACGAGACCAGGAACGTCGCGAGGTAGGCGACGAGCACCCCGAGGATGCCGCCGTCGCCGGGCGCGAACCAGCCGTCCTGCAGGCGCCAGCTCCACCCCATCGCGTCGTACCAGGCCCGCTCGGCGAGCAGGCCACCGGACATGATGAGGGCGAACGCCACCGCGCTGACCACGACGGCGACCAGCGCCCCCCGGGCGTAGCTGCGGCGGGTCATCCCGTTGGCGACGTGCACCGCCGGGTACGTGGTGGCGACGCCGATCAGCACCGAGAACGGGAACCAGATCCCGCTCTGCCGCGCGTGCCACAGGATCGACACGTCCACGTCGCCCGCGACGGCGCGCACCAGGAACGGCACGCCGATCACGATGACCAGGACGATCGCCCAGTACCAGAGGGCGACGGCCCAGAACCAGGACAGCAGCGACACCGCGGTCCGCAGCACCGGCCCCTGCCGACGGACCGGGCGGGCGGGGAACAGGGCCGTGCGGCCGCGCTCGGTGGTCGTGGTGCTCATGAGGCCCTCCCCATCTCGCGGGCCGCGTCGGCGGCGCCGTCGGCGGTCAGGTGCACGAACAGGTCCTGCAGCGGCACGGGGCCGATCTCGAGCCCGGCGGCCCGCGCGTCGGCGGCCTCGCCGTCGTCGAGGGTCGCCAGCACCGTCGCCTGGGCGGTGCCGCCGAGCTGCTGGCGGCTGAGCACGGTCCGGCCGACGACGAACCGCTCGACCTCGCGCGTCGGCCCGGTCACCGCGATGCCGCGCGCGGTGACCGCGTCGGTCTCCTGGGCGAGCAGCACCCGGCCGTGGTCCAGCACGACGACGTGCTCGAGCAGCCGCTCGACCTCGCCGATCAGGTGGCTGGACAGCACGATCGTGCGCGGGTGGGCGATGTAGTCCTCGATCAGCGCGTCGTAGAACGCGTACCGCGTGGGGGCGTCGAGGCCGAGGTGCACCTCGTCGAGGATCGTCAGGTCCGCGCGGGTGGCGACCGCGAGGGCGATGCCGAACGCGGACTTCTGGCCGCGGGACAGCTTCTGCGGCTTGCGGGTCGGGTCCAGCTCGAACCGGTCCATCAGCCGCTCGGCCACCTCGCGGGAGAACTGCGGCCGGCAGTCCTCGGTGTACCGCAGGTTGGTGCGCAGGCTCTCGGTGTCGAGCACGTCGCCCGACTCCCGGACCAGCAGCACCCGCGGGACCACGTCCTCGTTCTCCCACGGGTCCTCGCCGCCGACCAGCACCGTGCCCGACGTCGGGCGACGGAACGCGGCGACCACGGACGCGAGGGTCGTCTTGCCGGAGCCGTTGCGGCCCAGCAGGCCGGTGATCGCGCCGGCGGGGAACGTGAGGTCGACGGAGTCGAGCGCGGTCGTCCGGCCGTAGCGCACGGTCAGGCCGCGCACCTCCACACCCAGCGGGTTCATGACGCGGCCCCCTCGGCCTCGGTGGTGGTGGTGGTCGCGCGGGCGGTCCGGGCGCGCAGCCGGGCGACGACGTCCTCGAGCGGGATGCCGAGCGCGCGGGCCTGGTCGGCGACCGGGTCGACGACGTCCGCGAAGAACGACTCGCGACCCTCGGCGCGCAGCCGGTCGGGCGCGCCCGCCGCGACGAACATCCCGACGCCGCGGCGCTTGTAGAGGATGCCGTCGTCCACGAGCTGCGCGAACGCCTTGGCCGCGGTGGCGGGGTTGATGCGGAAGGTGGTGGCGTACTGCGTGGTGCTCATCACCTGCTCCTCGGGCTGGAGGTCGCCCCGCAGGACGTCCTGGCGGATCTGGTCGGCGATCTGCACGTAGATGGGGTCACGGCCGTCGAACACGGGTGACCTCCTCTCGTGCGGGTGCCCGTGGGCTTCTGTGGTTCATTACTCCACTAATGAACCACAGAGCCTCGTACCGCGCAAGACCCCCGGACGCGCGCGAGCCCGGGACCGTGACGGTCCCGGGCTCGGCGTGGTGCGGCGTGGCGCGCTGCGCGGATCAGGCGGTGGCGGCACCCAGCCGCTCGGCGAGCAGCTCCGCGACCTGCACGGCGTTCAGCGCCGCGCCCTTGCGGAGGTTGTCGTTCGAGATGAACAGCGCCAGGCCACGCCCCTCGGGCGCGCCCTCGTCCTGCCGGATCCGGCCCACCAGCGACGGGTCCGCGCCCGCGGCCTCCTGCGGGGTCGGCACGTCGGCGAGCCGCACGCCCGGGGCCCCGGCCAGCAGCTCCTGCGCGCGCTCCGGCGTGATCGGCCGGTCGAACTCCGCGTTGACCGACAGCGAGTGGCCCGTGAACACCGGCACCCGCACGCAGGTCCCGGAGACCAGCAGGTCCGGCAGCCCGAGGATCTTGCGGGACTCGTTGCGGAGCTTCTGCTCCTCGTCGGTCTCCAGCGAGCCGTCGTCGACGAGGTTGCCGGCCAGCGGGATCACGTTGAACGCGATCGGGGCGACGTACTTC
The DNA here is from genome assembly GCF_042880135.1 of Cellulomonas sp. NPDC058312. Lineage (NCBI taxonomy): Bacteria > Bacillati > Actinomycetota > Actinomycetes > Micrococcales > Cellulomonadaceae > Cellulomonas > Cellulomonas sp. NPDC058312. The sequence continues at coordinate 5,772 of NZ_JBHVZE010000005.1, forward strand.
ACCGGTGCCGGGAACGTCACCGCCGAGCCGTCGTGCACCAGGCCGAGCGTGTCCTGGCCGACCGCCGCGCGGACCTGGTCGTCGAGCTCGCGCGCGCCCGCGAGCCCGCTGCCGGACACCGCCTGGTAGGTCGACACGACCAGCCGACGCAGCCCGGCCTCCTCGTGCAGCACCCGCAGGACCGGCATCGCGGCCATCGTCGTGCAGTTCGGGTTCGCGACGATGCCCTTGCGCACCTCGTCCAGGGCGCCGGGGTTCACCTCGGACACGACCAGCGGGACGTCCGGGTCCATCCGCCACGCGGACGAGTTGTCGACGACCACCGCGCCGGCCGCCGCGAACCGCGGGGCCTGCGCCTTCGAGGTCGCGCCGCCCGCGGAGAACAGGGCGATGTCCAACCCGGTCGGGTCGGCGGTCTCCGCGTCCTCGACCACGACGTCCCGGCCCCGCCAGGGCAGGGTCGTGCCCGCGGACCGCGCCGAGGCGAAGTAGCGGATCTCCGCGACCGGGAAGTCGCGCTCCTCGAGCAGGCGGCGCATCACGGCACCGACCTGGCCGGTGGCCCCGACGACGCCGACCCGCAGGCCGCGCGCGTGCTGCTCGCTCATCGTCCCGACCCCCCGTAGACCACGGCCTGCCCGTCGGCGCTGTCCAGGTCGAACGCCGTGTGCACCGCGCGCACGGCCTCGTCGAGCTGGTCGGCGCGGGTGACGACCGAGATGCGGATCTCGGAGGTCGAGATCATCTCGATGTTGATGCCCGCGTCCGACAGCGCGGCGAACAGCCGGGCCGAGACGCCCGGGTGCGACTTCATCCCCGCGCCGATCAGCGAGAGCTTGCCGATCGTGTCGTCGTACTGCAGCGAGCCGAAGCCGATGTCCGGCTGGTGCTCGGTCAGCGCGGCGGTCGCGGCGGCGCCGTCGGCGGCGGGCAGGGTGAACGAGATGTCCGTCCGGCCGGTCGAGGCCACCGAGACGTTCTGCACGATCATGTCGAGGTTCACGCCCGACCCCGCGACGACCTCGAAGATGCGCGCGGCCTTGCCGGGCACGTCCGGGACGTCGACGATCGTGATCTTGGCCTCGCTGCGGTCGTGCGCGACGCCGGCGATGATCGGCTGCTCCATCGGTGCTCCTTCGACTTCCTCGGTGGCGTCCGTGACCAGGGTGCCCGTGTGGGCGGAGAACGACGAGCGCACGTGCACGGGCACCGCGTACCGCCGGGCGTACTCGACGCAGCGCAGCATCAGCACCTTCGCGCCGCTCGCCGCCATCTCCAGCATCTCGTCGTAGCTGATCCGGTCGATCTTGCGGGCCGTCGGGACGATCCGCGGGTCGGCGGTGAACACGCCGTCGACGTCCGTGTAGATCTCGCAGACGTCGGCGCCCAGCGCGGCGGCCAGCGCCACCGCCGTCGTGTCCGAGCCGCCGCGGCCCAGCGTCGTCACGTCGTTCGTGCTCTGCGTGACGCCCTGGAACCCGGCCACGATCGCGACCGCGCCGCCCTCGACGGCCTGCTGGATGCGGCCCGGCGTCACGTCGATGATCCGCGCGCGGCCGTGCACCGAGTCGGTGATGACCCCCGCCTGCTGGCCGGTGAACGACTGCGCGTCCACGCCGAGGCTGGAGATCGCCATCGCGAGCAGCGACATCGAGATCCGCTCGCCCGCGGTCAGGAGGATGTCCATCTCCCGCGACGGCGGCAGCGGCGTCATCTGCTGCGCGAGGTCGATGAGCTCGTCCGTCGTGTCGCCCATCGCCGAGACCACCACGACCACCGAGTCGCCCGCGCGCTTCGCCTCCGCGATCCGCTTCGCGACGCGCTTGATGCTGTCGGCGTCAGCGACCGAGGAACCGCCGTACTTCTGCACGATGAGGGCCACGAGAGGGAGCTTTCCGGGTGCGGGGTGCGGTCGCGCGCGGCGACCCGCGGGGTCGGGGCGAAGTCTAGGACGCGGGCACGCGGCGACCCCGGGTCCGCCCGCATGGCGGGACCGCCGCCCGGGCACGCGCGCCGGCTCAGAGCAGCTGCCACCCCAGGCGCACGATCAGCACCGCCACCACCACGAGGAACACCACTCGCACGAACCCGCTGCCCCGCGCCACCGCGGTCCGCGCGCCCAGGTACGCGCCGAGCACGTTCGCGGCCCCCATCAGCAGCCCGAGCAGCCACAGCGGCGCCCCCTGCACCGCGAACACGACCAGCGCGCCCAGGTTCGTCGCGACGTTGACGATCTTCGCCTGCGCGGAGGCCTCGAGGAACGCGTAGCCCAGCACCCCGACCAGCGCGATCACCAGGAACGAGCCGGTGCCCGGGCCGAGCAGGCCGTCGTAGCCGCCGATGACGACGCCGAGCCCGAGCGCGACCAGCAGGTGCGTGCGGCCCTGCCAGCGCAGCTCCGTGGCCCGGCCGACCTGCGGGCGCGCGACCGTGTAGCCGGCGACCGCGACCAGCGCGACCAGGATCACCGGCACGAACACGTCCTCGGGCAGCAGCGACGCGAGCGCCGCACCACCCCCCGCACCGGCGAGGGCCGCCGCCGCCATCGGTCCCGCGGTCCGCAGGTCCGGCTGGACGCGGCGGTAGTACGTCGCGGCGCTGACCGAGGTGCCGAGGATGCCGGCGAGCTTGTTCGTCGCGAGCGCCTGCACCGGGCTGATCCCCGGGACCAGCAGCAGCGCGGGCAGCTGCACCAGGCCGCCGCCGCCGACCACCGCGTCCACCCAGCCCGCGGCGAACCCCGCGAGGACGAGCAGCAGGACGGTGCCGAGCGACAGGTCCAGGCCGGAGAGGGTCACGCGCCGGCGGTGCCGGTCGCGCGGTGGGCGGCGACGATCGCCGCGCCCGCGTGCTGCAGCGTCGCGGTGACCACCCGGGCGCGCTCCTGCCCGCCGACGTACCCCGCGACCATCGCGCCGTCCCGGAGCATGACCAGGTCCTCGGCCACGGCGGTGGCGTCGGGGACGTCCAGGTCCGCGAGCAGGTCCGCCGCGGCCCCGACCATCCAGCGCCGGTGCTCGGCGACGACGAGGCGGACCGGGTGCGCGGGGTCGGCGTACTCGGCGGCCGCGTTGATGAACGGGCAGCCCCGGAACCCGGCCGTGCACGACTGCCGCCCGAGCGCGTCGGCGTACCCGCGCAGCACGGCCCCGGGGTCCCCGGGGTGCTCGGCGCGGACGACGTCGAGCGCCGCGCGCTCCGCCGCGTCCACGGCTCCGAGGTACGCCACGACGAGCGCGTCCTTGGTCGGGTAGTGCCGGTAGAACGTCACCTTGCTGACCTCGGCCGCCGCGATCACGCGGTCCGCGCTCACGGCCCGGATCCCGTCCGCGTAGAACAGCCGGGAGGCGGCGTCGAGGATCCGCGCGGCGGCGCCGGCGGGCCGGGGGGCGGCCTCGACGGTGGTCGGCATGCGGGTCCTCCTGGGGTGTGACGTGGTCGACGGCCGCCAGTCTGGCACGGACGCGCGCGGACTCGGCTAGTGTAGACGTACTAGTTCGTCTACCTCTCGGAGGACTCATGAGCGCCATCTACACCGCCACCGCCACCTCGACCGGTGAGGGTCGCCGCGGCGGCCAGGTCACCAGCAGCGACGGCGTCCTGGACGTGACGCTCGCCATCCCGACCGAGATGGGCGGCGCCGGCGGCGGCACCAACCCCGAGCAGCTGTTCGCCGCCGGGTGGGCCGCGTGCTTCCACTCCGCACTCAAGTCGGTCGCCGCCGCGCAGAAGACCGCGATCCAGGACAGCGCCGTCGTCGCCGACATCGGCATCGTCCCCGTCGAGGGCGGCGCGTTCACGCTGACCTCCACGCTGCACGTCGAGATCGGCGGCGTCGACCAGGCCACCGCCGAGGCCCTCGTCGCCCGCGCCCACGAGGTCTGCCCCTACTCCAACGTCACCCGCGGCAACATCGACGTGGTCCTGGAGACCACCGTCGCCTGACCCCCGCCCCCCCTTGCCGGCCGCGCTCTGGCCGGGAGGGCGCACGAGACACCACGAGGGCGTACTCCGCGGAGTACGCCCTCGTGGTGTCCCTGCCGCCCTCGCGGGTGGGGTGCGCGGGTGGGGTGCGCGGGTGGGATGCGTGGGTGGGTCAGGGGTGGAGGGCGTCGTACTCCGCCTCGGCCGCCACGTCGTCCTCGACGTCGAGGCGGAGGTGGGCCAGGAGGGTCTGCAGGGTGCGCAGGACGCTCGACGCCCGCTCGCCCCAGCTCGACAGGTACGAGAACTGCCACCACCACAGGGCCTCGAGGACGTGGCCCCGGTCGTAGTGCCGCAACCCCTGCACCAGCGCGCCGGCGACCGCGACCAGGTCCCCGGACAGCGTCGCCGTCGCGACCTCCCCGCCCAGCACCGGGTCGACGACCTCGGCGTACTCGTCGACGCCCTCGAGCACCCGGCCGAGCGCCACCCGCAGCGGGTCGACGTCCGGGTCGGGCCCGACGTCCGGCTCGTAGCGCTCGCTGGGCACCACGTCGACGATCGCGCCGAGCCGCGCCCCCACGGCCAGCACGTCCGACACCGCGAGCAGCAGCAGCGGGATCGCGGCGTCCGGGTTGCTCCCGGCACCGACCTCCGTGACCGTCGTCAGGTACGCGCGGCACTCGCGGGCCACCGAGTCGGCGACCCCGCGCAGGTCCGCGGACTCCGGGTCCAGCGCCAGGTCGTCCACCCGGGGCGGGCTCGGCTGCTGCGGGAGGTCGTCGGCGCCGGTCACGCCGCCATCGTGCACCGCAGGCTCGCGCGACGCCCGCCGGAGCCTGTCGCGACGCCCTGACCTGCGCGGACGGTCAGGCGCTGATGCGGCGCCGACCCTCGAACGCCCGGCCGAGCGTGACCTCGTCGGCATACTCCAGGTCGCCGCCGACCGGCAGGCCCGACGCCAGGCGGCTGATCGTCAGCCCCATCGGCACCAGCAGGCGCGCGAGGTACGTCGCGGTCGCCTCGCCCTCGACGTTCGGGTCCGTCGCCAGGATCACCTCGGTGACGGTGCCGTCCGCGAGCCGGGTCAGCAGGTCCTTGATGCGCAGGTCGTCCGGGCCGATGCCCGCGATCGGGTTGATGGCGCCGCCGAGCACGTGGTACTTCCCGCGGAACTCCCGCGTGCGCTCGATCGCGACGACGTCCTTCGGCTCCTCGACCACGCAGATCACCGCCGCCGACCGGCGCGGGTCGCGGCAGATCCGGCAGAGGTCCTCCTCGGACACGTTGCCGCACACCGTGCAGAACTTCACGCGGGCCTTGACCTCGGTCAACGCGTCGACGAGGCGCCGCACGTCCGTCGCGTCCGCCGCGAGGAGGTGGAACGCGATCCGCTGCGCGCTCTTGGGACCGACGCCGGGCAGCCGCCCGAGCTCGTCGATCAGGTCCTGGACCGCGCCTTCGTACACCTGTCCAGGGTACGGCCCCCGGCCCGTTCAGCCGGCAGGCGCGTCAGAAGCCCTCGTCGACGAGCTCCTCGACCACGGTGGCGCTCAGCATCTGCACGACCAGCGGCACGCCGGCCAGGCCGTTCGCCCCGATGTCGGGGTCGTCCATCGACGGCTCGTCGTCGGCCCACCGGTTGCGGGCGGGGGCGCTCGGCGCGGCGGACGCACCCGCGCGCGCGGCGGCACGGACCCGGTCGGCACCGCTCGGACGGGCGGCCGGACCAGCACCGGAGCGCGACGCGCCACCGGCGGGCTCGGGCGGGCCGTCCGGGGTGGGCGGCTCGACGGCGGCCCAGTCGTCGTCCGGCGGCGGCTCCGGCGCGCCAGGGACGTCGCCCTCGGGGACGTCCCACGGCGGCGGGACGGCGGACGTCGCGCGGGCGGCGGGGGCGGGGTCGGCCGCGCCCCGGGCAGGGCTCCCGGGGCGGCCGGGAGCGGGGTCGGTCGACGCGCCGGACGTGGACGTGCCGGGCGCCGACGCGTCGGGCCCGGCGTCCGTCGGGGCGGCGGGGGCGTCCGGACGGCGGGCCGGGGCCACGACGCCGACGACCTCGGCGGTGCTCCAGGGATCGACGGCCGCCTCGGGGTCCTCGTCGGGCGACGCGTCGACCGCCACGGCGGCCCCGGGGCCGGAACCGCCCTGCGGCGCCCGCGCGGCCTCGGCCGTGCTGCTGGGCACCGGCGTCGGGCGCGCGGCCGGGGCGTCCCACGACGCGGCGGCCTCGGCGGCGCTGGGCGCACCGGTGCGCGCCGCGGGGGCGGTCGGTGCGCCACCGCGCGGCGCGGCGGACGCGTCGGCGCCCTGGCCCACGAGCACCGGCTCGACCTTGACGGTGAAGCCCAGCGTCTCCCGGACCGCCTGCTGGACGAGGTCCGCGTGCGAGCCGCCGCGGAACGCCGACGCCAGGCCGGGGGCGGCGAACCCGAGCTTGAGGGTGGTCGCGTCGAGCTCGACGACCTGGGCGTTCTGGCTGATCAGCACCCACGTGGTCTTCTTCAGCCGGCCCAGGGTCTCGAGGACCTCCGGCCAGCGACGACGCAGCACCTCGGTGTCGCCGCCGCCGGGCGTGCCGCCGGGGCGCTCGACCGTGGCCTGCGGCTCCGCGGTCGGGACGTCGTGCGGGGCGACGACGGGCTCGGTGGGCTCGGAGGGCGCGACCGGGGCGGGCGCAGCGGCGGCGGGCTCGGCGTCGTCGACGGGCTCGGCGTCGGGCTCGCCGGCCTCGGGGGCGTGCTCAGGCGCCGGCGCCACGAGGCCGGGCTCGGGCGACCCGGGCTCGGCGAGCTCGGGCTCGTCGGCGGCGACCGGCGCGGGCGGCACGGGCGGGGCAGGCGCCGCCACGGCGGGCGTCGACACGGCGGGCGCCGCCACCGCCGGTGTCACCACCGCGACCCGCTCGACGGGCGTCGCGGGCGCGGGCACCGGGGGCGCCGGGGTCACGGCGGCCGCGGCCGCGGGTGCCGTCCCGCCGGTCGCCCCGCGCACGCCCTCGCGCTCGAGCCGGTCGAGGCGCGCCCCGATGCCGGCGGCGGTGTCGTCCAGGGCGGGCAGCAGCAGCCGGGCCATCAGCAGCTCGAGGTGCAGCCGGGGGGAGGTCGCGCCGGTCATCTCGGACAGCGCGGCGTTGACGAGGTCGGCGGACCGGGAGAGCTCCGCGGCGCCGAGCTGGCGGGCCTGGGTCTGCATCCGGGTCATCTGGTCGCCGGGCACGTCGCGGAGCACGGCCGCGGCGGCGTCGCCGGAGGCCGCGAGCACGATGAGGTCGCGCAGCCGCTCCAGCAGGTCCTCGACGAACCGGCGGGGCTCGTGGCCGGTGGAGATGACGCGCTCGACGACCCGGAACGCGCTGGCGCCGTCGCGGGCGGCGACCGCCTCGACCAGGTCGTCCAGCAGGGAGGCGTGGGTGTACCCGAGCAGCGCGACGGCGTCCTCGTACCCGAGGCCCTCGGGCCCGGACCCGGCGATGAGCTGGTCGAGCACCGAGAGGGAGTCGCGGACGGACCCGCCGCCGGCGCGGACGACGAGCGGCAGCACGCCGGAGCCGACCTGCACGCCCTCGGCGGTGCACAGCTGCTCGAGGTAGCCGACCATCACGTCCGGCGGCACGAGCCGGAACGGGTAGTGGTGGGTCCGGGAGCGGATGGTGCCGATGACCTTGTCGGGCTCCGTGGTCGCGAAGATGAACTTCACGTGCTCCGGCGGCTCCTCGACGATCTTGAGCAGCGCGTTGAAGCCCTGCGGCGAGACCATGTGCGCCTCGTCGAGGATGAACACCTTGTACCGGTCGCGCGCGGGGGCGAAGGTGGCGCGCTCGCGCAGGTCGCGGGCGTCGTCGACGCCGCCGTGGCTGGCCGCGTCGATCTCGACGACGTCGAGGCTGCCGGGGCCGCCGCGGGCGAGCTCGACGCAGGACGCGCAGCGCCCGCAGGGGGTGTCGGTCGGGCCCTCGGCGCAGTTCAGGCAGCGCGCGAGGATCCGGGCGGAGGTCGTCTTGCCGCAGCCGCGGGGGCCGGAGAACAGGTACGCGTGGTTGGTCTGCCCGCTGCGCAGCGCCTGCCGGAGCGGCGCGGTGACGTGGTCCTGCCCGACGACCTCGGCGAAGGTCTCGGGCCGGTAGCGGCGGTACAGGGCTGTCGTCACCCCAGAACTGTAGAGGGGGACACCCACACCGCGGGACGGTCCCGGGACACCCCGTCTCACCAAGTGGACGTCGCGTTCCATCAACCGAGACGAATGCGCTAGGTTCCCCGCACAGCGCCGACCGACCGGGTCCGGCGGACCGCCGCACGGGAGGAGGCCGACCGATGCACCACCGCACCGCGCGCCCCGCCGTGACCCTGGTCGCCTGTCGCTGTACCCCCGCGGTCTGACCCTCCCGCGACGACGAGGTGGCCCACGGCCGCCCGCCCGCCGGTCCGACCGCCGCCGCCCGCGCCGACCCGCCGCACCCGCGGCCGCACGGCGCCGGGCGCCACCGGTGCGGCCCGCGCCGCACACCCGCACGTCCCACCCCACCCGCTCCCCGGCACCCCGCCGGGATTCGCACCCCCCGAGAGGCACTCCCCCCATGAAGCGCAGACTGACCGCCTGGATCGCCGCGATCGCCGCCACCGCGTCCCTCGCCGCGTGCGCGTCCGGCGGCAGCACCTCCGCGGGCGACGCCACCGCGCCCGCCGACGCCGACAACCCCGTCACCGTCCGGGTCGGCGTCACCGACAAGGCCCAGGAGTACTGGACGACGTTCACGGACCTCGCCGCCGAGGAGGGGATCGAGGTCGAGCTGGTGAACTTCACCGACTACGCCCAGCCGAACCCGATCCTCAGCTCCGGCGACCTCGAGCTGAACCAGTTCCAGCACCTGCTGTACCTGGCCAACTACAACGTGGCGTCCGACGACGACCTGCAGCCGATCGGCTCGACCGCGATCTACCAGCTCGGCCTCTACACCACCAAGGGCTACGCCTCCCCGGAGGACGTCCCGGACGGGGCGGAGATCGCCATCCCGAACGACGTCGTGAACCAGGCGCGTGCGCTCCTGGTGCTCCAGTCCGCCGGGCTGATCGAGCTGGCCGGCGGCGGCAACGCGTTCTCGACCCCGGCCGAGATCGACGAGGCCGCCTCGCGCGTGAAGGTCGTCCCCGTGGACGCCAACCAGACCGCCGTGCAGCTGCAGAGCCTGGACGGCGCCGTCATCAACAACAACTTCGCCACCGACGCGGGCATCGACCCGACCACGGCGATCTACTCCGACCTGCAGGACACGGACACGGCCCGCCCGTACCTGAACCTCTGGGTCGCCCGGGCCGAGGACGCCGACAACCCGGTGTTCGCGCAGCTCATCGAGATCTACCACTCGAAGGCGGTCACCGACCAGCTCCTGGAGGAGAACGGCGGCACCGCCGTGGTCGAGGACGTCCCCGCGGAGGAGCTGCAGTCCGACCTCGCGGACCTCGAGGAGCTGGTGCGCACCTCCGGCGCCTGATCCACGACCCGCACGCCACCGACGGCGCCGGCCCCTCCGCGGGGGCCGGCGCCGTCGGCCGCGCTGGCGGGGCCCTCGCGAGGGTGGGACCGTGGAGCGCGGCACCCGCTCGTGGAGCCGTGAGACCGCCGGACGGGCCGTCGCAGCCGGGTGCTACTGTCGCCGCCGTCCGCCCCCTCCCGGGACAGGAGTCCTGCTGTGAGCACCCACGCCGCCTCCGAGCGCCGCGCGCCGTCCGTGCGCGCCCTCGACGGGTCGTGCCGCGGTCTCCTGTGCTGTCGTCTCCGAATGTGCTGACGCTGCTCCCACGCAGCTCGGCCACCCCCGGCGGAACCCGCCCCCGTCCCTGACGCCGCCCGCGCCCCGCGCGGCCGGCCCGCGGGTGGGGCGCACCCCCGGACCCCCGACGCACGTCGCACGGGCCCGGACCCCCGCCGGTCGGCCCCGGCGCCGCGCCCCTCGCCGCGCCACCCGTCACCGCCCGCACCACCGGTCCCGACACGGACCGCACCTGGAAGGCACTCCCCCATGAAGCGCACCCTGACCGCCGCGTTCGCCGCCCTCACCGTCGCGGCGCTCGCCGCCTGCTCGTCGGGCGGGCCCGCCGCCGCCCCCACGGCCGCCAGCACGGACGACCCGGTGACGGTGCGCGTGGGCGTCACCGACATCAGCAAGGAGTACTGGACGACGTTCACGGATCTCGCCGCCGAGGAGGGCATCGAGGTCGAGCTCGTGAACTTCACCGACTACCAGCAGCCCAACCCGGTCCTGTCCGAGGGCCAGCTCGAGCTCAACCAGTTCCAGCACCTGCTGTTCCTCGCGAACTACAACGAGAGCGCCGGCGACGACCTCGCGCCCATCGGCAGCACCGTGATCTACCAGCTCGGCCTCTACACGACCCAGGGCTACGCGACGCCGGACGACATCCCCGACGGCGGCGAGATCGCGATCCCGAACGACCCGACCAACCAGGCGCGCGCGCTGCTCGTGCTCCAGTCCGCCGGGCTCATCGAGCTGAAGGACGGCGGCAACGCGCTGTCGTCGCCCGCCGAGATCGACGAGGCCGCCTCGCGGGTGAAGGTCGTCCCCGTCGACGCCAACCAGACCGCGATCCAGCTGCAGGACCTCGACGGCGCCGTGGTGAACAACAACTTCGCCGCCGACGCGGGCATCGACCCGACCACGGCGATCTACTCCGACCTCGAGGACACGGACACGGCCCGCCCGTACGTGAACATCTGGGTCGCCCGCGCCGAGGACGCCGACAACCCGGTGTACGCGCAGCTCATCGAGATCTACCACCGCGACGAGGTCATCGGGCAGCTGCTCGAGGAGAACCAGGGCACCGCCGTCGAGCAGAACCTGACGCCCGAGGAGCTGCAGACCAGCCTCGACGAGCTGCAGACCCTGGTCGCCGACAACGCCTGAGCCACGTCCCCCCTCCCACCACCCCACCCAGGACGGTGAACCGATGACCGCGATGGTCTCCCTGCGCGACGTCACCAAGGTGTTCGACGGCTCCTCCGGGCCCGTCCGCGCCGTCGACGGCGTCTCCCTCGACATCGAGCGCGGCGACGTGTTCGGCGTGATCGGCTACTCCGGTGCCGGCAAGAGCACCCTCGTGCGGCTCATCAACGCGCTCGAGCTGCCGACCTCCGGTCAGGTCGTCGTCGACGGCGTCGACCTGACCGGCCTGAACGAGCGCGGCCTGCGCCCCGCCCGGGCCGGGATCGGCTTCATCTTCCAGCAGTTCAACCTGCTGCGGTCCCGCACCGTCGCGGCCAACGTCGCGTACCCGCTGCGGGTCGCGAAGTGGTCGCGGGAGGACCGCCGGAAGCGGGTCGCGGAGCTGCTGGAGTTCGTCGGGCTGTCCGACAAGGCCAAGCAGTACCCCGACCAGCTGTCCGGCGGGCAGAAGCAGCGCGTCGGCATCGCCCGCGCGCTCGCGACCTCCCCCGCCCTGCTGCTCGCCGACGAGGCCACCAGCGCCCTCGACCCCGAGACGACCAAGGACGTCCTCGACCTGCTGCAGCGGATCAACCGCGAGCTCGGCATCACGATCGTCGTCATCACCCACGAGATGTCCGTCGTCTCGTACCTGTGCAACCGGGTCGCGGTGATGGAGGACGGCAAGGTCGTCGAGTCCGGGGACGTCTACGACGTGTTCGCCCAGCCCGAGCAGCACGTCACCCGGCGGTTCATCGGCGCCGCGCTGCACGACCGGCCGCGGCCCGACGTGGTCGCCCGGCTGCGCGAGCGGCATCCGGGGCGGCTGGTCACGGTCGCCATCCGGGAGGTCGCCGGCGAGCCCGGCATCCAGATCACCGAGCGCCTGCAGGCCCACGGTGTCGACGGCTCCGTGGTGTTCGGCGGGATCACCGAGGTCGGGTCGCGGCCGCTCGGCTCGCTCACGTTCGCGCTCACCGGCCCGGACGCCGCAGTCGAGGCGCTGCTGGCCGACCTGCGCGCGCACACCGAGGTCATCGACCACACGGCCGAGGAGGTCTCCGCGTGAACAGCAACGGCACCAGCCTCTGGCCCGAGCTCTGGCAGGCGCTCGGCGAGACCCTGCAGATGGCGATCGCCGCCCTGGCGATCGGCGGTCTGGCCGGGCTCGTCCTCGGCATCGCGCTCTACGTGACCCGCAAGGGCAGCATCCTGGCGAACCGCCCGGTGTTCTTCGTCCTGAACGTGCTGGTCAACATCGTCCGGCCGATCCCGTTCATCATCTTCATCACCGCCGTCCGGCCGCTGACCCAGGCGCTCACCAACGCGTCGTACGGCGTCGAGGCGGCGATCCCTGCGCTGGCGATCATGGCGACGTTCGCGACCTCGCGGATCGTGGAGCAGAACCTCGTCGCCCTCGACCCGGGCGTCGTCGAGGCGGCGCGCGCGATGGGCGCCGGGCCGCTGCGGATCATCGCGACCGTCATCGTGCCCGAGACCCTGGGCCCGCTGATCCTCGGGTTCACGTTCCTGTTCGTCGGCATCGTCGACATGACGGCGGTCGCGGGCGCGATCGGGGCCGGCGGCCTCGGCGACTTCGCGATCGTGTACGGCTACCAGCGGTTCAACGACGTGGTCACGTGGACCGCCGTCGCGGTGATCGTGGTCATGGTCCAGCTGGCCCAGTTCCTCGGCAACTTCCTGGCCCGCCGCGTCCTGCGCCGCTGACCCGGACCCGGGCGCGAGGTCGAGGTCGAGGGTTTCGCGCGAGGTCGAGGGTTTCAGCCCGCGATCTCGAACAAGACCCTCGACCTCGAGCCCGGCTCGGGGGGGAGGGAGGGGGAGCTAGAGCTTTTTGCCGGGGTTGAGGATTCGTTTCGGGTCCAGGGCCGCCTTGATGGCCTGCTGGATCGACAGGACGCGGTCTCCCAGCTCGCCGCGGAGGGCCGCGCGCTTCTCGGTGCCGATGCCGTGCTCGCCCGTGACCGTGCCGCCGAGCTCCACCGCGAGCGCGAGGATCCGCCCGTGCGCGTCGGCCGCGGCCGCGACCTGCGCGGGGTCCGCCGGGTCGTACGCGATCACCGGGTGCAGGTTCCCGTCGCCGACGTGGCCGCCGGTGCCGATCGGCAGCCCCACGGCCGCGGCGACGTCCGCCAGCCGTGCCAGCAGCTCCGGGAGCCGGGTGCGCGGCACCGCGACGTCCTCGTTGACGCTGCCGCCGCGGACCGCGCGCATCGCCTGGTTGAACGAGCGGCGGGCGCGCATCAGGGCGTGCAGCCGCTCGGGGTCGTGCGCCTCGTCCACGCGCACGGCCCCGTGGTCCCGGGCGACCGCCGCGTACGCCGCGACGTCCTCGACACCCCGGGCGCCCGGCTCGTCGGTGATGACCAGCAGCATCGCCCGGGCCCCGACGGGCAGCCCCGCCCCGGGGTCGTACGCGGCGAGGGCGGCGAGCACCACGTCGTCCAGCAGCTCCAGCGTGGAGGGCCGGTGCGGGCTCGCGACGATCGCGTTCGCGGCGTCCAGGGCGTCGGCCACCGAGGCGAACGTCGCGCACACCCCGCGGTCCGGGCCGGGCGCGGGCAGCAGCCCGAGCGTCGCCTCCGTGACGACGGCGAGCGTCCCCTCCGACCCGACCACGAGCCCGGTGAGGTCCAGCCCGGCGACGGCCTTGACGGTCCCCGGGGCGGTGCGGATCACGGTGCCGTCCGCCAGCACGACCTCCAGCGCCCGCACGAAGTCCCGGGTCACGCCGTACTTCACGCACCGCATCCCGCCGGCGTTGGTGGCGATGTTGCCGCCGATCGTGCTGAGGGCGTACGACGCCGGGTCGGGCGGGTAGAACAGCCCGCGGGCCGCGACCGCGTCGACGAGGTCCTTCGTGATGACGCCGGGCTGCACGACGGCGACCTGGTCGACGGGGTCGATGCGACGGATCGCCGTCATCCGGGCGGTCGAGAGCAGGATCGCGCCGGGGACCGCGTTGGCGCCGCCCGCCAGCCCGCTGAGCGACCCCTGCGGGACGACCGGCGCGCCGTGGGCGTGCGCGACCCGAAGGACGGCGGAGACCTCGGCGGTGGTCGACGGCAGGACGAGCGCGAGCGCGTCGCCGGTGGGCGGCGTCGCGGACCCGTCCTGGCCCCGGGCCCGCAGCGCGGCGACGTCGGTGACCAGCGCCTCGGGCGGCAGCGCCGCGGCGAGGTCGGCGAGCAGGTCGGCGGGGAGGTCGGCGGGGGTCTCGGCGGTCACGGCGGCCTCAGGCGCTCCTCGGTCGGGTCGGCCCGGCGGCTCCGGGCACGCCCGCGCACCGTAGCCCCGCGCGGCGGGGGTCGGCGGTGGCGTCTCAGCGGACGAGGCGCCGCGTCAGCCCTTGTCCTTGCCCTTGCCCTTGCCGGGACCGGCAGCAGGGCCGGTGCCCGGGTCCGCGCCCGTGCCGCTGCCCTGCGCGGCGCGCTCGGCCGCGTTCGCGTGCGCCCGCTCGTTCGCGTTCGCTGCGGGACCGGCCTGCCCGGTCGCCGCGCCGTCGGCAGGAGCAGGGTCGCCCGCGGGCTCCGGCTCGGCCGCGGGCGCGACCTCCGCCACGACGGGCTCCACGGACGTCTCCCCGGCTGCGGGCTCCTCGGTGGCGGGCTCCTGCGCGGTGCCGAGGTCGGCCACCTGCTGCTCGACGGGCTCCCCGGTGGTCGGCGTCTCGGCGGTCGTGGAGCCGGTGGTCGGGTCGGTGGCCACGGTGGGACCGGCCTGCGGGGCGTCCTGCCCGAGGGCCGCGCCGACGCCCAGCACGACGGCCATGACGCCCACGGCGGCGACCGCCACGACGGCTACCCGCGCGCCCCGGCGGCGGGTGTGGTCGCGCCGCGCCGGACGCAGATCGCGGCGGGTGGTCGGCGCGTCGGCCCGGGTCCCGGCTGCGGGCAGCGCGACCGGCGGCAGCGCGGCGGCGGGCAGCGCCACCGTGCCGACGGGCACCGACGCGGGAACCGGCACCGGCACCGTCGCTGCCCCGACCCCACCCACGGCCGGCCCGAGCCCGACGGCGCCGGGCCGCAGCAGCGCACGCAGCTCCTCCGCCGCGCCGGCGGCGGTCAGCCGGTCGAGCGGGTCCAGCGCGGTCATCGCGCCGACGAGCTCCGCCCACCGCGCGCCGAACCGCTCCGGGACGGGCACGGGCTGGTGCAGGCGCGCCACCGCCGAGGTCAGGGCGTCGCCGGGGAACGCGCGCTCGCCCGTCAGGCACTCGACGAGCACGAGCCCGAGCGCGTAGACGTCGGACTCGGCGGTGAGCCGGCCGCCGATCGCCTGCTCGGGGCTGAGGTACGGGGGGGTGCCCAGCAGCTCGCCGGTGGTGGTCAGCGACTCGTCGGACCGCGCGCGGGCGATGCCGAAGTCCGCGAGCTTGGTCCACGGCCCGGCGGTGCCGGACAGGTCCTGCGCCGGCATGAGGATGTTCGCGGGCTTCACGTCCCGGTGCACCACGCCCTGGTCGTGGATGTACGCGAGCGCCTCGGCCACGTGCAGGGTGACGAGCGCCGCGTCCTCGACGGGCATCGGGCCGGCGGCGATGCGCTCCGCGAGCGACGGTCCGCGGACCAGCTCCATTACCAGGAAGTCCTGCAGCTCGCCGTCGGGGAGCTCGGTGGTGCCGGCGTCGAGCATCGTGACCAGACCGGGGTGGTTCAGGCGGGCGAGCAGGCGCATCTCCGCGCGGTGCCGGGCGTCACCGGCCTGGCCCGCGGCGGACGGGTGGAACACCTTGACGGCCACCTCGCGCCCGAGGACGCGGTCGTCGGCGCGGTAGACCTCGGCCATCCCGCCCTGGCCGAGCCGCTCCGCGAGCAGGTACCGGTCGCCCAGGACGGTCCCCTCGGGGAGCGGGACGTCCCGCGGCCGGGGTCCGTGGCCGGGCGGGGTGCCGAACGCGGGCGCGGTCGCCACCTCGGGCTGCTCGCTCACGCTGGACCTCCTGGACGACGAGCCTCCAGGATCACCGGGGTGGGCGGGTTCCGCGCGTCGAGACGACCCGGCGTGCCCGACTTCACCCCGACGGGTGCGGCGCCCCGGGCGGGTCAGTCCGGCCGCACCTGCGTCTGCGCCAGCACCGACCGCAGCAGCGGACGGCTGGACTCCGTGGCCCCCAGCACCAGCAGGCAGCCTCCCGCCAGGCAGCCGACCAGCAGCAGCAGACCCGACGGGTCCGTCACCCCGGCGAACCCCAGCACCGGCGACATCATCACCACCGCGGCGGCCGCCGACCCGACGCCCACGGTGAGCATCGGCACCAGCACCTCGCGGCGGCGCACCGAGTCGAGCAGCTCCGCCGGCGTGCCCGCCAGCACCTGCAGCGCGTACTCGCGCCGCCGGTCCAGCACGGACGCGGCCTGGGTGATCCCCGCCGACGCCGCCGCCACCAGGAACGTGATCGTCAGCGTCAGCAGCGCGCCGCGCATCAGGTCGCCGGACAGGGTCTGCGCGGCCGCGCGCTCGGCGGCGGTCGCGTCCTGCGGCATGGTCGCCGACGTGATCGTGGGGATCACCGCGAGCGCCCCCGCGACGAACCCCGCCAGCCCGAGCCCGCCGACCACGCGCCAGATCGCGCGGGGGTCGTCGACGAGCCGCCGGGCCGCGAGCAGCTGCGCGGGGGTCCGCGCCAGGCGCGCACGCCACCGGCCGAGCAGCCCGAGCACCCACGGGCCGATCAGGTTCAGCGCGCCGAACCCGAGCGCCAGCGACCCGACGCCGAACGCCGCGGCCGCGGCCCCGAACGCCCCGAGCGCCGCGGTCACCACCATGAACGTCCCCATCGCCGCGACCGCGACGACCGCCCGCACGGCCCGCATCGCCGGCGGCGTGTGCCGGCGCGCCACCCCGAGCGGGGAGACGACCACCCGACGCAGCGACACGACCCCGCTGACCACGGCGAGCAGCGGCACGACGACGCACGCCGCGAGCAGCACCGGCCAGCCGACCCACAGCTCCGCGACCGAGAACGTGCTGCCCTGGAACGGCACCCGGGTCCACACCGGCAGCAGCACGGCGTAGCCGACCATCCCCGCGAGCGCCCCGACCAGTCCCTGCCACGCGGTCTCGACGACCGTCAGCGCCACCACCTCGCGCGGGGTCACCCCCAGCAGGCGCAGCGTGGACAGCCGGGCGTCGCGCCGGGCCACGCCGAGGCGCGCCGCCGACCCCCCGAGCGTCACCAGCGGCACCACCAGCAGCACGACGGCGATCCACGCGAGGATCACGTAGAACTCGGCGTTCTCCCGCTGGTACGCCCCCACCGGCGCGTCCGCGCGGCCGAGGAACCCCAGCAGTCCGCCGACCACCGACAGGGTCAGCGCGGTCATCACCGCGAACGCCGCCACCGCGAGCCCGGTGATCAGCCGCCCGTCGCGCCCGCCCGCCCGGCGCAGCCCCGGGGCGAGGGCCAGGACCGCCCTCACCGCGCACCGCCCGTGCGGACGTCGGCGACGACCCGGCCGTCCCGGACCTCGATCCGCCGGTGGCACCACGCGGCGACCCCGGCGTCGTGCGTCACCACCACCAGGGACGCGCCCGCGAGCCGGGTCGTCTCCGTGAGCACCCGCATCACCTCGGCGCCGGTCGCCTGGTCGAGGGCGCCCGTCGGCTCGTCCGCGAACACGACCTCCGGCCCGGTGATGAGCGCACGCGCCACCGCGACCCGCTGCGCCTGGCCGCCGGACAGCTCGCCGGGACGACGCTGCTCCATCCCCGCCAGCCCGAGCGACGCCAGCCACCGGCCCGCCAGCTCCGTGGCCTCCCTGCGCGGGGTGCCGAGCAGCATCGGCGCGAGCGCGACGTTCTCGATCGCCGGCAGCTCGGCGAGCAGCTGCCCGAACTGGAACACGAACCCGTACTGCCGCCGCCGCACCAGCGAGCGGGCGCGCTCGTCCAGGTCGTGCAGCCCGCGGCCGGACAGCGCCACCGTCCCGGAGTCCGGCACGAGGATGCCCGCCAGGCAGTGCAGCAGCGTCGACTTGCCCGAGCCCGACGGCCCCATCACGGCGACCGACTCCCCGGCCGCGACGTCCAGGTCGACGCCCGCGAGCGCGACGGTCGGGCCGAACCGCTTGACCAGGCCACGGGCGGACAGGCGGGCGGTGGTGGCGGGCGGTGGCGGGGCGGGGGTCTGCTGGCTCATGCGACCAGCGTCCGCCGGGACCCGCGGGCGGCGCGTCGGCCCGCGGTCGCGTCCGTGCGCGTCACGCCGTGCGACCGGGGGTGGACCGGACCGGGGGCGTCCGCCCGTGGGGGGAGCCCGGGTGCGGGCACGGAAGGACCCCCCGCACACCCGCCAGAGCTCACCTGCCCTTGCTGCCTTCCGGCCCTGGGGGGGTTCAGCGAGATGACGCCGCACGAGGGGTCGGGGACCAGCGTAACGCAGCGGCGGCACCGGTCCGGCACGGCCACGGGCCCGTCCCGGTCACGGGTCGCGCGACCAGGGGAAATCGCTCGCTCGGGGCGCGGATCACCCGTCCGCGCCGTTCAGACGCCTGCCGCGCCTGTCGATACGGGTCAGTGCGACCGGACGACCGGCGCCACCCCGACATCCCGGCGGCCACGAGCCGCCCCTGCGAAAGGCTCCTCGTGGCTAACGTCGACTCGACCCTCACCGCCGCCATGTCGATCGAGGGCGCGATCGCCGTCGCGCTCGTCGACTACGACAGCGGGATGACCCTCGGGTCCGCGGGCTCGGGCCTCGACATCGACATCGCCGCGGCGGGCAACACCGAGGTCGTCCGCGCCAAGATGCGCACCCTCCAGGCGCTCGGCCTCACCGACGGCATCGAGGACATGCTCATCACGCTGTCCTCGCAGATGCACCTGATCCGGCTGCTGCAGAGCGAGCACGGCAAGGGCCTGTTCCTCTACCTGGCCCTGGACCGCAGCCGCGCCAACCTCGCGATGGCCCGCCGCCAGCTGCTCAACCTCGAGCGCGACCTGACGATCTGACGACCCGACCGCCGCACGACCCGACCGCCGCACGTGCGGCCCGTCCGAGCGAGGAAGAGCGACACCCCGTGATCATCCGCCAGAACGCGCAGCAGGCTGCCGCCAGCCTGCGGCACGCCGTCACCGGCATCCGCCGCGTGATGCTCGTGCAGCGCGACGGGACGCCGTTCAGCGACGACGGCCCCGAGGACACCCGCGACCACCTCGCGTCCCTCGTCATCGCGGGCATGGAGATGGCGCACCACACCGCCGCCGGCGCCGACCTCACCGGCCTCGCGACGTTCACGGTCAGGACCGACGACGGCGCCGTCGTCGCGACACCGGTCGGCGACCGGTACGCGCTGGCCGTGGTCGTCGACGCCGGGGTGAACCTCGTGCTGCTGCAGCGCGCGATGACCCCGCAGGTCGACCAGCTGCTCGCGCTCGACGGCGGTGCGGTCGTCTGACCGGCGCGCGGGACCGGGAGGGGCGCCGAGATCGCCCGGACAGCCCCCCTCAGCGCCGGATTCGGTGCAGGCCCCCGGCTCGGGTACCCTCTACAGGCCGGGAGGATTCGCCTAGTGGCCTATGGCGCACGCTTGGAAAGCGTGTTGGGTTAACGCCCTCGGGGGTTCGAATCCCCCATCCTCCGCAGGTCGAAGGGCCCGTCACCGCGTTCGCGCAGGTGGCGGGCCCTTCGTCATGCCCGGGCGTGGCGCTGCACACCGTCGGGTGTGACGCGGAAGGACGTGCGCCCGGGTGGGCGGGTGGCGGTAGGAACGAGGCGCCGTTCTGCCCGACTCCGGGTCGTATCGGAACACCCCGGAGACGACGAGAGCCCGCGGGGATCCCGCGGGCTCTGTCCACACCTAACGGAGTGACCTGCCTCCGCCTTCACGAAAGAAGTTATCAGCATGGCCGCACCGCCACCAGCGCCTGCCGTCCCGGCGGCGGTCCTCACGGGCATCTCACCCGCACGCCTGGCGCCGTACCTCGCGGCCTCGCACGGGAGGCAGCACGAGGCGTTCCGCCTCTACCGGTGGAACGTCCTCATGTCGGGCGCGCTCCACGAGGCGCCCGGATCGCGATGCAGCGGATCCTGGCCGACATCGACCCGGCGCACGCAGCGTGGCTCGGTGGCGCCCAACGCATCACGAGCGTCGAGAAGACGCGCCCGTCACCCGGCCACGCAGCGCCGCGGCCCTAGCACGGTGTCACACCCTCGTCGGCGACCTACTCCGGCTGCTCCCCCTCGCCGGTCGACTCGTACAGCCCGAGCTCGTTGCCCTCGGTGTCCACGAAGACCGCCCACCAGCTCGTCGGGCTGATCTGCGTCCGTGGCATCACGACCCGGCCGCCGAGCTCGGTCACCTTCCCGAGCGCGTCGTCGATGGAGTCGACCTCCACGTAGCTGCGCGGGGCCTGGAGCCGCTCGTCGCGGGGCGCGAGGCCGCCGCCGCTGATCTGGTTCGGGGCCCGCCACATGGGGTAGCCCTCGAACCCCGGCATCTCCTCGATCGACCAGCCGAACACCCCGCCGTAGAACCGCTTCGCGCGGTCCACGTCGTCGACGGGGATGTCGGTGTGCGTGATGTCGCCGTGTGCCATCGCTGCCCCCAGGAACCCGGGCGGCCCCGCGCCGGTGCGGGGTCGACTCCGGTCATCGTCCCGCACGCGGTGCGCCCGGGGCCAGGGGTCAGCGCTTCGGCCTGCCCCCGCCGACCGTGCGGAGCTTGCGGGCCGCGACGGCGAGCTGGACGTCGCGGTACTGCGCAGCACGGTGCATCTGGCCGCGCAGGTCGCTGCCCGAGGGCCGGTGCCGCAGGTCGCACGGCACCTCGACGGCGACGAACCCCTTGCGGAGCAGGTCGATCGTCATGCCGGTCTCGACACCCCAGCCCCGCGCGAGCGGCGTGGCCGCCTCGAACGCCTCCCGGGTGAGGCAGCGCATCCCGGACAGCGGCTGCGTGGGCGTCCAGCCGGTCATCGACTGGATGGCGCGGCGCGCGGCCCCGACGACGATCCCACGACCACCCGCGCCGGGCTGCGGCGGGAGCAGCGCGATCGACACGTCGGCGGTGCCCTCGAGCACCGGCGGGACGAGCGGTGCGGTGTTCACCGCGGTGTCGCCGAGGTCGCCGTCGATGAACAGCAGCAGGCGCGGCGGGCGGTCCGGGGCGTCGCGCATGGCGACGACGGCGGCGCCGGTCTCCATCGCGGCGGCCTTGCCGCGGTTGTGCGAGTGCCGCACGACGACGGCGCCGGCCTCGCGGGCGACGTGCTGGGTGTTGTCCTCCGACCCGTCGTCGACCACGAGCACGAGGTCGACGTGCGGGATCGCCCGGGCCGAGCGGACGGTGGCGGCGATCCGCCGGGACTCGTCCTTGGCCGGGATCACGACGGCGACGCGCTGCCGCGTCCGGCCGGTGCGGGCGGTCGTCGTCGGGGTGTCGAGCGGGGCCGGCGGCTGGGCCTTGGGGCGCCGGGGCTTGCGGGCGGGCTTGTGCCCGGCCTCGGCGGCGGCGTCGGGGGTGCCGGAGGCGTCCTCGCCCTGAGCAGGGCGGTCCTCGCCCGGTCGCGCCTCGGTGGTCTCGTCCGCCTCGCCTGTCACCTGGCACAGCCTAACGACGTGGCGGGCCACCCGCGTCCTGCGGGGGCCGGACACGCGGATGCTGCACAGGACGGCCACGACCGGGGCGCGTCCCCGTCACCTGCGGGGACGGCGCCCGCCCCACGGGGACGGCGCCCGCCCCACGGGGACGGCGCGGGGCCCGCGGGGACGGCGCGAGCCGGGGGACGACGCGGGGCGCCCACCCGGGGACGACGCAGGCCGCCCGCCCGGGGTCTCCCGGGGGGCGGCCTGCGGGGCGTCACGTGGTCAGCGGAGCGTGACCTGCCGGGCGACGATGCCGGCGCGGGCGCGGCGTGCGTTCGCGTCGAGCGGCTCGGTGCTGGCCAGGGCCTCGGCGAACTGCGGGGCGAACGCGGCGAGCGGCGCCTCGACGTCCTCGGCCTCGCTGCCGCGGGCCAGCTCCCAGACGGGGACGACCAGGCCGTTGGACCGGAAGTAGCCGATGAACTTCGCGCCCTCGAACCCGGACTCGCGGCGGCCGTGCAGGCGGGCGAGGCCGTCGATGACCTGCTGCTCGTCGTGCGGCTGCGCCCAGCGCAGGTACTCGCGGGCGCCCATGCGGACCCAGTACGCGGCGTCGACGGCGGCGACCTTGTGCGTGTCGACGACGCCCGCGTCGGCCTCCTCGATGGCGGCCTTCAGCTCGGGCGTCATCTCGGTGTCGGCGGCGACCCAGTACGCGAACGACTCCTCGACGGTGACGTCGAACGGCACGGTCAGGTCGAGGACGTCCTGCAGGCGCGGGCCGGGGCCGGGGAGGCCGACCTGCTGCACGGCGGTGCCCGGCTCGGACTCGAGCGCCTCGACCAGCGCGGCGGCGAGGTCGCGGCTGGCGTCGCCGGAGCTGCTGACGGTCTGGAGGGCGAGCAGGACGACGCCGTCGGCGCGGTGCAGCGCGGCCCAGCCGTCGGGCAGGACGGTGGTGACGGTGATGTCGCGGGCGCCGTGCTCCGCGGTGGTGCGCGCGGTCGCGGTGGCGGCGGGCACGAGCTCGCGCAGGGCGACCCAGTCGGGCTCCGAGGGGAGCCCCTCGAAGGGGCGCAGCACGAACTCGACGGAAGATGCGGTGGCCATGCGCCCCAGGCTACCGGCCGCCGCACGGGACCCGCGGACCGTCGTCCACAGGTTCGCCGCACGACCCGTCGGGAGGTCGGCTTCGGTGGCAGGATCGGGGGCATGGACCCGCGCGCCGGAACCCCCGCCCAGCCCTCCGACCTGGTCGACGTCGAGGCGATGCTCGCCGCGTACGTCGACCGTCGCCCCGACCTCGACGACCCCGCCCAGCGCGTGGTGTTCGGCACCAGCGGCCACCGGGGCTCCAGCCTCGACGGCGCGTTCAACGAGGCGCACATCGTCGCGATCACCGCCGCGATCGTCGAGTACCGCCGCGCGCAGGGCACCGACGGCCCGCTGTTCATCGGCCGGGACACGCACGGCCTGTCGCTGCCGGCCTGGCAGACCGCGCTCGAGGTCCTCGCGGCCGCCGGGGTCGAGGTCCGCGTCGACGCCCGCGCCTCGTGGACCCCGACGCCGGCCGTCTCGCACGCGATCCTCCTGCACAACGGCGCTGCGACCTCCGAGGGCGTGCGGGCCGCCGGCCCCGGCCTCGCGGACGGCATCGTCGTCACCCCGTCCCACAACCCGCCGCGCGACGGCGGCTTCAAGTACAACCCGCCGCACGGCGGGCCCGCGGGGTCCGAGGCGACGTCCTGGATCGCGAACCGCGCGAACGACCTGCTCGCCTCCGGGGTGGACCGGGTCCCCCGGGTCGGCCTCGACGCCGCGCTCGCCGCGGACACGACCCGCAAGCACGACTTCCTCGGCGCGTACGTCGACGACCTCGTGCACGTGCTCGACCTGGACGCGATCCGGTCGGCCGGCGTGCGGATCGGCGCGGACCCGCTGGGCGGCGCGTCCGTCGAGTACTGGGGCGCGATCGCCGAGCGGTACGGCCTGGACCTCACCGTCGTGAACCCCAAGGTCGACCCGCAGTGGGCGTTCATGACGCTCGACTGGGACGCGAAGATCCGGATGGACTGCTCGTCGCCGTCCGCGATGGCCTCCCTGGTCACCGCGATGCAGGGCGACGCGCCGTTCGACATCGCCACGGGCAACGACGCGGACTCCGACCGGCACGGCATCGTCACCCCCGACGCCGGGCTGATGAACCCGAACCACTACCTCGCGGTCGCCATCCGGTACCTGTACTCCGGCGCGCGCCCGGGCTGGCCCGCCGACGCGGCCATCGGCAAGACGCTCGTGTCGTCCTCGCTGATCGACCGGGTCGCCGGGAGCCTCGGACGCCGCCTGCTCGAGGTGCCCGTCGGCTTCAAGTGGTTCGTGCCCGGCCTGCTCGACGGCTCGGTCGGGTTCGGCGGCGAGGAGTCGGCAGGGGCGTCGTTCCTGCGCACCGACGGCAGCGTGTGGACGACCGACAAGGACGGCATCATCCTGGCGCTGCTCGCGTCGGAGATCCTCGCCACCACCGGGAAGTCCCCGTCGCAGCACCACGCCGAGCTGGTCGGCGATTTCGGGCAGTCCTGGTACGCCAGGGTCGACGCGCCGGCGACGCTCGAGCAGAAGGCCACCCTCGGCAAGCTGTCCCCGGAGCAGGTCACCGCCACGACGCTCGCCGGCGAGGACATCACCGCCAAGCTCACCGCGGCGCCCGGCAACGACGCCCCGATCGGCGGGCTCAAGGTCACGACCGAGAACGCCTGGTTCGCGGCCCGGCCCTCCGGCACCGAGAACGTCTACAAGATCTACGCCGAGTCGTTCGTCAGCCCGGAGCACCTGACCCAGGTGCAGGCCGCGGCGAAGGACGTCGTCTCCGACGCGCTCGGCGGCTGACCCGACCGGGGCCGGTGGTCGCGCGTCCGCCGCGGACCGCGTGACCACCGGCCCCGGCGCGCGTGCCGTCGGCACCGCACCTAGCGTGGGCGGGACACCCCGCACACCCCAGGAGGACGTGATGAGCACCGACGCACCGCACCCCGAGGGCGCACCCGACACGGTCGCCGACCCGCAGGTCGACGAGGTCCGCGACGACGAGATCTCCGACGACGAGGTCGCCCGCTCGATGCCCGACGCGGCGACGAGCGACCAGGACCCCGCCTCCTACCTCAACCCCTGACGGCCGGCGCGCGCGGTCAGGACGCGGCCGCGCGGCGCAGCGCCACCACCAGCGCGAGCGGGGCGACCGACTGCGCCCCCGCGACCAGGCGCTCCGTCAGCCCGACCAGCTCGCCGTCTCCGGTGAGCTCGACGACGAACCAGCCGAGCAGCGCCAGCAGGGCCGCGCTCGTGGGCAGCACGACGCCGGGCCGCAGCGGGCGCGCGCCCCGTCGCCGGGCCGCTGCCGCGGGCCACAGGGCGAGCGCGCCGAACGCGATCCCGGCCGCCACCGCGTGCGCCGTCGGCACCCGGTCCACCGGCAGCAGGCCGACCGCCGCCGTGCCCGCGCCCCCGAGCGCCAGCAGCAGCCGCCCCGGCAGCGGCACGCCGCGCGACCCCGCCGCCGTCACCAGGTGCGCGGCACCCGTGACCAGCAGCCCCGCGGTCATCACCCCGGGACGGTCCACCGCGGCGGTCGCGAGCTCGCTGATCGTCGCGCGCACCGGGTCGAACCCGTCCTGCAGCGCCGCCGCGAGGGTCCAGCCACCGATCATCGCGACGGGAGCGGCCACCGCGGAGACGAGCGCCCAGGCCCGGGGCGTGGGCTCGGCCCGGGGCGTGGGCTCGGCCCGGGGCGTGGGCTGGGCCCGGTTCGGGGGCTGGGGTCGGTCGGCGGTCGGCACCGCGGCACCGTAGCCCCGGGGGGTCGGCCGCGCAGGGTGGAAGATTCGGCCCGACACGCCGGGCGTGTCGGACAGCATGGATCCACGCCCCCCGGGGGGCGACGAGTCCGGGGCGGATCAGCGGGCGTCGGGGGTGACGAGGTCGGCGTAGTCGGGGTGGTCGTCGACGAAGGCGCGGACGAACGGGCACTGCGGGTCGATCCGGTCGCCCGCCGCGCGCACGGCGTCGAGGGCCGCCCGCACGAGCGCCGAGCCGACGCCGTGGCCCTCCTGACGCGGGTCGACCTCGGTGTGGGTGAAGACGACCACGCCCGGGCGGCGCCGGTACTCGGCGACACCGAGCACGGCGCCGTCGACGTCGCGGGCCTCGAAGCGGTGCTCGTCGGGCAGGTCGGTGACGGTCGGTGCGCTCATGCGACCGAGTATCGGCGGCGGTGCAGCGGCCCGCGCGATATCGGTGCGGGCCGTGTCGGCGGGGGGTGCGAGACTGGCCGGGTGCTGGGGCCCTACCGTGACGTGCTCGCCCGGCCGGGGGCGCTGGCGTTCTCCGCCGCCGGCGTGATCGCCCGGCTCCCGATGTCGATGGTGGGCATCGGGATCGTGCTGATGATCGAGGCGGTGCACGGCTCGTACGGACTGGCCGGCAGCGTGTCCGCGGTGTCGGTGCTGGCCCAGGCCGTCTGCTCGCCGCAGCTGGCCCGCCTCGTCGACCTGCACGGCCAGGCGCGCGTGATGCGGCCCGCCATCGCGGTGTCGGCCACCGCCCTGGTCACCCTCGTGCTGTGCACCGTCGGCGGTGCGCCCGTGTGGACGCTCTACGTGGCGGCGGGCGCCGCGGGCGCGACGATCGGGTCGTTCGGCGCGCTGGTCCGCGCACGCTGGTCGCACCTGCTCGACGACCCCCGCTCGGTGCACACGGCGTACTCCCTCGAGTCGGCGCTCGACGAGCTGGTGTTCGTCGTCGGACCGATCCTCGCGACGACCCTGGCGACCTCGGTGGCCCCCTCGGCGGGACTCGTCGTCCCGGTGGTGGGGATGCTGGTCGGCGGGTTCTGGTTCCTCGCGCAGCGGGCGACGCAGCCGCCGCCGCACCCCCGACCCGCCCCGACCGGGAGCGACGGCCGCCCGCAGGCGCGCCGCTCGGTGATGCGGTCGTGGGGCATGGTCGTGCTCGCGGTCGTGTTCGTCGCGATGGGCGCGATCTTCGGCGCGACCGACGTCAGCACCGTCGCGTTCGCCGAGGAGGACGGCCGGCCCGGGCTCGCCGGCGTCGTCCTGGCGGTGTTCGCGTGCGGGTCGATGATCTCCGGCCTGCTGTACGGCGCCAGGCACTGGACCACGCCGCTGTGGCAGCGGTTCGCGGTCGGGATGGTCGCGCTCGCCGTCGGGGCCTCGCTGTTCGTGCTGGTCGACACGATGGTGGTGCTCGCGGTCGTCATGTTCGTCGCGGGGTTCGCGATCGCGCCCACGCTGATCAACGGCAACGGGCTGGTGCAGCACTTCGTGCCCCGCGAGCGGCTGACCGAGGGGCTGACCTGGGTCGGCACGTCGCTGGGCGTCGGGGTGTCGCTGGGGTCGTGGCTCGCCGGGACGCTGATCGACCGCCAGGGGTCGCACGGCGGGTACCTCGTGGTGGTCGGCGCCGCGGTGCTGGCCGTGCTCGCGGTGGCCGCGTCGCTGCGCGCCCTGCGGTCGGGGACCGCGGACCTCGGCGAGACCGAGACCGGGGTCGCCGCCACGCCCGAGGGCACCGCGGCGGAGTCGGCCCCGTCGCGCGAGGCGTAGCCACCCCGCGCGACGTCGTCAGCGCAGCACGCCCCGCCGCGCGGCCTCCCCGTCGGCGCCCGCCGCGGACCGCCGCTCGGCGAAGATCCCCAGGACCAGCAGCAGCCCGCCGGCCGCGAGCAGCGTGAGCAGCCACGGCCCGGCGGAGATCGTCCGCCCGATCTGCGCGGCGAACACCGACACCACCGCGACCGGCAGCGCCGCGGCGCCGACGACCAGCGGGGCGCGGAGCATCTGCCGCGCGCCGACCAGCATGAACCCGAGCGCCAGCACCACGACGAGGATCGCCCGCCACGTCATGGGGTCGGTCCAGATCGCCAGCATCGACGGGCCGAGGGTGGCGAGCACACCCGGCGTGAGGGTGGCGACGCTGCCCGCCCGACCGGCGGGCCAGCTGAGCCCGGTCATGTCGGTCGGGCTGATCGGCCCGGTCGGCCCGGTCGGGTGACCGGTGGGCCCGACCGCCCGCGCCGTTGCCGCGAGCGCGACCGCGCCCATCGCGGTGAGCGCGAGCCCGAGGGGCAGCGCGAACACCTCGACCCGCAGCTCGCGCGGGCTCCACGCCCCGATGGCCCACGCCAGCGCCACGCACCACAGCGCCCAGCCGGGCGGAACGGCGGTGGCGAGCGCGTCGCCCGTCCGGCGGGCCTCCGACCGCACGGCCAGGACGGCGAGCGCCAGCAGGGCGAGCTCGACGACCCAGCCGGTCCAGGTGAGCGCCCACGACGGCCGGGCCGCGGCGAGCGTGCCGACGGTCCCGGCGACGAGCGCGGGGGCCAGCGACCAGCGGCGGAGCAGCGCGGCGCGACGGAGGCGGGTCGCGATCGGGTCGACCGGGACGGGCCACCGGCCACCCGGGGCACCGGGCTGACCCGGCGCACCCGTCGGACCCTGCGCACCCGTCGGACCGGGCGCCGCCGGCGGGGTGGCAGCCCGGACGGTCGCCGCCGCGCGGGCCACGCGGTCCGCGTGCAGCCGTCCGAGCGCGCCGAGCAGCACCGCGCCGAGCAGCGACCAGAGCAGCGCCGCGCCGAGCAGCCGGGCGTTGGCCACGCCCGAGCCGCTGGGGGTGGTCGCGGCGAGGTGCACGGCCCTCACGGTCCCGGCCAGCGCGGCAGCGCCGCCACCGAGGACCGACGGGCCCGCGAGCGCCCGCAGCGTCCCGCGCTCCCCGAGGGGGCTGCGGGCCCGTCGGGCGGCGAGCAGGCCGACGGCGACCGTCGCCGCGGCGAGCCCGAGCAGCACCGCCGAGCGGACGCCGACGGCGCGGCCCGACGCCGCCAGGAGCAGCGAGGGCACGACCGCGAGCGCGACGCCCGCCCCGACGAGCCCGCGCCACCGGTCCGAGCGGCGGGCCAGCAGGGCCCCGACGAGGATCGCCGCGGCAGCGGGCGGTGCGGTGTACGCCTCGACCAGGCCGACGTCCCGCCACGCGAGCGCGGACCACACCACGCCGCACCACAGCAGGGCAGCGCCCCACCAGACGGGTCGGCGGTCGGCCTGCCGGGCCACGACGGAGGCACCGGCGGCGAGCACGGCGCAGAGCACGAGCACGGTGTCCGCGCCGGTGGTCGAGCGACCCACGCCCAGGAGCAGGGCCAGCGTGCCGGTCCCGGCCGCGGCGAGCTCGACGACCGGGCGCACCTGCTCGGACGTGACGCCCGGGGCCCGGCGGCGGACGCGGTCGGCGACGGCGGGTGCGGCCACCGCCGCGGCAGCGGCCAGCACGGCGACGACGGGCAGCAGCACCGGGGAGCCCGAGCCGGGCAGCAGCAGGGCGCCGGCGGTGATGACGACCACCGCCACGGACGGCAGGACCAGGCCCGCCGCGACGAGCCGCAGCCACGCCGGCACCTGGCGGGCGCGGGTGTCGAGGAGCAGCACCTCCAGCAGGACCAGCGCGGCGGCGACGCCGGCGCCCCACCACGTGCGCTCGACGGCGACCGACCCGATGCCGAGCACCGCCGGGAGCGCCGCGACGACGAGGACGCCGGCCCAGGTGGCGTCGGTGACCCGCCGCAGCACGGTGAGCAGCGCGCCGAGCGCCAGCAGCACGACCGCGACGGTCCCGATCACGCCGAACGCGTCCCAGCCGTCGGCCCCGAGCAGCACCGCGAGGACCGCGGCGCCGTAGCCGGTGGCGACGCCGACCAGCACGCCCCGCAGCTCGGCGGCGACCAGCGCCCGCGCCCGCAGCACGAGCAGGACCACGACGACCGCCCCCACGGCGATCGTCGGGCGGGACGACCAGGTGAGCAGGCCCAGCAGCGCGACCTGCCCGGCGGCCACGCCCGTGAGCGTGCCCCGCCACGGACCCGGCAGCGGGTGGTCGGCGCGCAGCGCACGACGGGGCGGCACCCGACGGGCGACCTCGACCAGGGCGACCGCGACCAGGGCCTCGGCGACCAGCAGCGGGACCGCCCACGGGCGCAGCAGACCGGCACCGAGCACGACGGCGAGCACCGCCGTCAGGGGCAGGCACGCCAGAGCGACCCGCACCACCGCGGGCGCCCGCCGCGGCGCCACGGGAGCGGGCGCACCCGCCGCACCGGCGACCGGCGTCAGCGACCCGAACCGGGGCGCGGCCGGCAGCGCCGACCCGGACGCGGGGGCGAGGGGCAGCGCCGGCGCCGGCACCGCCGCCAGCCGCAGGCGCGCGGCCCCGGCGCACGCCCCGGCGAGCACGACGGCCGCCAGCGCCGGTCCGAGCCCCGCGCCGGGCACCGACGCGGCGTACGCGTCGCCGGGGAGGGTCGTCGGCAGGGTCAGGTCGACGGCGCCGAGCAGGGCCAGCGTGGCCACGCCCCCGGCCAGGACGCCCGGCAGCGCCACGACGACGAGGGCGACCCAGCCGCCCGAGACCAGCGCCCGGTACCGGGCACCGGCGTCCCGCTCCCGCCCGCGGCGTCGCGGGACCAGGACCAGGACCGCCCAGACCGCGGCCGCGGCCAGCGCCGCCACCCCGGACGCGGCCTGGACCGATCCCACCGGGGCGAGCCCGCCCGCGAGCACCGCGAGCGCCCCGGCCGACGCGGTCCACGCGGTGGCACCACCGGCGACGGCCTGGGCGCGGGCGACCCCGGCCGCGAGCAGCAGCGCGATCGCCGTCCCGCCGGCGACCCAGGCCCGCGCGGGCGGGTCCAGGGACACCGACTGCGCGACGGCGCCGGCCAGCAGGCCGACGGCCGCGACGGTCAGCAGCGCGTCGACCACGTCGGTCGTGCCACCGAACCGCTCGTGCACCCGACGTCGGTGGCGGGTGCGGACCAGGGTCGCGAGGGCCGCGCCGAGCAGCCCGAGGTTCCACGCCCAGCCGGACCCGACGGCCCCGGCGACGGAGAGCGGCACCACCGGCAGGACCAGCACGAGCGTCGTCCACGAGCGCACCCGCAGGGCGAGTCCCGCCACGGGGACCCCCACACCGACGACCAGCAGCAGCACGGCGAGCACGACCCACCGCCACGAGCCGTCCGCGAGGTAGGCGGCGACCCAGGCGTCGACCACGCACAGCGCGGCGACGAGCCCGCCGACCGCCTCGGCCGACGAGCCGATCCCGGTGCGGCGGAGCATGAGCGTGCCCGTCGCGGCGAGGCCGGTCGCGAGCAGCAGCACGAGCACGCGGGCGCCGGGCTGGTCGGCGAGCACGAAGAACGCGAACACGAGGGCGGCCGCGGCCACGAGCCCGGCACCTGCGAGTGCGAGCAGCCGTGCGACGTCGACCGTCGGGGCCGCCGACGGTCCGGGGTGGCCGGGGCCGGCCGGGTACGGGCGGGCCGGGGACGGGCGCGGCTGGAACGGGCCGGCGACGGGGGCACCAGGGCGACCGACGGGCGGCGGTCCCCAGCCGGGCCGGGCCGGCGCCACCGGGGCGGGTCGCCCGACCGGCGGACCCGCGGGTGCCACGAACCAGCCGACCCCGGCGACGGGCGCGGGTGCCGCAGAGCCGCCGGACTGCGCCGCGCGCGCCTGCTCGATCACCGCGTGCCGCGCGTCGAGCGCGCGCACGGCCTCCCGGGAGGCGTCGGCGATCCGGACGCCCACGGGTCCGTCGAGCGCGAGCCCGCAGGCGGCGCACCGGGGCCCGGTGAGGGTCGCGCCGCACGCCGGGCAGCGGGAGAAGTCGGTCAGCTCGCGGCGGGCGGCGTCCGCCGAGGTCGGTTCCACGCTCCGTAGCGTGCCAGCCCGCGGGTACTCAACCCCCGTCGTCCACAGGACCTACCTCGTTCTTCACCAGGTCGGACCCGCTCCCGGGGTGCCGACGTCCGCGCACCGGGTGACGCTGGGGGCGCCTCGGCGTGCGACCGGGGCCCGTCCCGCGTGACCGACGAGACACCGCCCACCGGTGGCCGGTCGCGATTCATGGGATGAATATAGACCCGAGGATCGACGTGAGGAGCACGGCATGGCACGCAGCAGCACGGTGGCCGACCAGCTCGTCGCCCAGGTGATCGCCGCCGGGGCACGACACATCTACGGGATCGTCGGGGACAGCCTGAACCCGGTCGTCGACGCGATCCGCCGGGCGCGGGCCGCGGGCGCCGACATCGAGTGGGTGCACGTCCGCCACGAGGAGGCCGCCGCGTTCGCCGCCGCCGCCGAGGCCGAGATCACCGGCAACCTCGCCGTCTGCGCGGGCTCCTGCGGCCCCGGCAACCTGCACCTCATCAACGGCCTCTACGACGCGAACCGCAACCGGGTCCCCGTGCTCGCCATCGCCTCGCACATCCCGAGCGCCCAGATCGGCACGCAGTTCTTCCAGGAGACGCACCCCGACCGGCTGTTCCTCGAGTGCTCGGTGTACTCCGAGATGATCTCGTCCGCCGAGCAGGCCCCCCGGGTCATCCGCAGCGCGATCCACCACGCCTACGGCGCCCCCGGCGTCGCCGTGCTGACCATCCCGGGCGACGTCGCCGACCTCGAGGCACCCGCCGCCGGGACCGACACCCTGACCCGGCCGAGCCGGCCTCGCGTCATCCCGGCGACCTCCGACGTCACCGCGCTCGCCGACGCGATCGACGCCGCGAAGAAGGTCACGATCCTCGCCGGCGCCGGTGTCCGCGGCGCGCACGACGACGTCCTCGCGCTCGCCGACGCGATCGCCGCGCCCGTGGGCCACAGCCTGCGCGGCAAGGAGTTCATCCAGTACGACAACCCGTTCGACGTCGGCATGACCGGCCTGCTCGGGTACGGCGCGCTGCAGTCCGCGATGGACGAGGCCGACCTGCTGGTCCTGCTCGGCACCGACTTCCCCTACGACCAGTTCCTGCCCTCGGGGGTGCGCACCGCGCAGGTCGACATCGACCCCACCCACCTCGGACGCCGCACCCGGACCGACCTGGCCGTGGTCGGCGACGTCGGCGAGACCGTGCGCGCGCTGCTCCCGCTGGTCACGCGCAAGAAGTCCCGGCGGTTCCTCGACTCGATGGTCAAGAAGCACGAGAAGGCCATGTCGGGCGTCGTCGGCGCGTACACGAAGGACGTCGAGCACCACACGCCGATCCACCCCGAGTACGCCGCGGTGCTGCTCGACGAGGAGGCCGCCGACGACGCCGTGTTCACGGTCGACACGGGCATGGGCAACGTCTGGGCGGCGCGCTACCTGACCCCGAACGGCCGCCGCCGGGTGATCGGGTCGTTCCTGCACGGGTCGATGGCGAACGCGGTCCCGCACGCCATCGGCGCGGCGTTCGCGGCCCGGGAGACCGGTGCCCCGCAGAAGCACGTCGTCGCGATCGCGGGCGACGGCGGCCTGTCGATGCTCCTGGGCGAGCTCATCACGCTGGTCCACTACGACCTGCCGGTGAAGATCGTCCTGTTCGACAACGCGACGCTCGGGATGGTCCGCCTGGAGATGCTGGTCGACGGGCTGCCGAGCTACGGCACGGACTCCCCGTCGATCGACTACGCGGCGGTGGCGCGCGCGGTCGGCATCCCGTCGGTCCGCGTCGAGGACCCCACGCAGATCCGCACGGCGCTGCGCGAGGCGTTCAGCCACGACGGCCCCGCGCTGATCGACCTGGTGACCGACCCGCGCGCGCTGTCGCTGCCCCCGAAGATCACGCGGGCGCAGGTCAGCGGCTTCACGGCGGCGATGAGCAAGGAGATCCTCGGCGGCGGCATGGGCGAGGTCATGGCGATGGCCCGCAGCAACCTCCGCAACATCCCGCGCCCCTGACCGACGCGCCCGACCCACCGCCCCGCCGAGACAGGGCCTCCGCCGCGAGACAGGGCCGCCGGACGCCCTGTCTCGGCGCCGCGGTCCTGTCTCGGCGTCAGTGCAGGTCGCCGAGGGCGGCGCGGATCTCCGCCGTGATCGTCGTCATCGCGCGCTCGGCGCCGTCGGGGTCGCGGCGCCGGACCGCGTCGGCCACGGCCTCGTGGGCGTCGAGCGCCTCGGCGCGGGGGCGGCTCGGCATCAGGCCGTGCCGGGTGCGTCCGGCCAGCACCTCGGCGACCACGTCGGTCAGCGCGGCGAACATCTCGTTGCGGCCGGCGCGCAGCAGCAGCGCGTGGAACTCGACGTCGCAGGCCAGGAACTCGTCGAGCCGGCCGGCCTCCCCGTGCTCGCGCATCTGCGCGACGAGGGACAGCAGGCGGTCGACCTCGGCGGCGTCGGCGTGCCGGGCGGCGGCCGCGGCGGCGACGGGCTCGACGGCGGCGCGCAGCTCGGTGAGCGACCTCAGCTGCCCGAGGCGCCCGGGGCCGGCGAGCCGCCAGCGGATGACGCGGGCGTCGAACACGACCCAGTCGGCGGCGGGGCGCACGACCAGGCCGACGCGGCGGCGCGAGGTGACGAGGCCGAGGTGCTCGAGCATCCGCATGGTCTCGCGCGCGACGGTCCGGGAGACGCCGAACCGCTGCTGCAGCTGCTCCAGCGTGAGCACCGACCCCTCGGCGAGGACGCCGGAGGTGATCTCGGCGCCGATCACCTCGAGCAGCCCGTTGTGCAGCACCTCGACGGCCACGCCCACTCCCTCTGCCCCCGGCGGTGCGTCCCCTCGACGCGCGGCCCCCGGAGGGCCGTGCCAGGGTCGCACACAGGCGTGGCGACGGCGGCACGGCCGCCACGACCAGCGACGACGCGTTAGGTGCGACCTTTGGCTTTCAAAGATCGCACCTTTGTGCCAGAGTGTCCGTCACCTCGGGGCGATCCGGGGTGGCCCGGACGCTCGCCGCCCGGACAACGACGTCAAGGAGGGGCAGCGATGCCGGAGGTCCAGCACCTGGTGGTGATGGGGGTCTCGGGGTCGGGGAAGACCACGACCGCCCAGATCCTCGCCGAACGCCTGAACTGGCCGTACGCCGAGGCCGACGAGTTCCACCCGCAGAGCAACATCGACAAGATGTCGGCCGGCACGCCGCTGACCGACGAGGACCGCTGGCCCTGGCTGCGCGCGATGCGCGACTGGCTGACCGAGCAGTCCCGCGCCGGCCGGTCGACGATCGTCACCTGCTCCGCGCTGCGCGTCGTCTACCGCGACGTGCTCCGCGAGGCCGAGGGCCGGGTCCGGTTCGTGCACCTCGACGGGACGATCGAGTCCATCGGCGACCGCATGTCCGGCCGCGCCGGGCACTTCATGCCGCCGTCGCTGCTGCCCTCGCAGTTCCAGACGCTCGAGCGGCTGACCGACGCCGAGGACGGCGTCGTCGTCCCCGTCGAGGTCTCCCCGCACTCCGTCGCCGACGCCGCGCTGCGCGAGCTCGGCAT
Source organism: Cellulomonas sp. NPDC058312 (assembly GCF_042880135.1). NCBI lineage: Bacteria > Bacillati > Actinomycetota > Actinomycetes > Micrococcales > Cellulomonadaceae > Cellulomonas > Cellulomonas sp. NPDC058312. The sequence goes on from NZ_JBHVZE010000005.1 coordinate 40,508, forward strand.
CGACGTCACCACGGCCCGCGCGACGACGCCGGCGCCCTCGACCCCCGCCCAGGAGTCCTGATGTCCCTGCTCCCCACGGCCGGCGCACTGCTCGCCGCCGCCGACGACGCCGCCCCCGCGGTGTCCGACACCCGCCTGATCGTCGCCGCCGTCATCGGCATCGCCGTCATCGTCGCGCTGATCGTCTGGGTCAAGCTGCACCCGTTCCTGTCGCTGATGCTCGGCGCGGGCGTGCTCGCGGTCGCCGCCGGCCTGTCCTACGTCGACGCGTTCAGCAGCTTCACCGAGGGCCTCGGGGACACGGTCGCCGGCGTCGGCATCCTCATCGCGCTCGGCGCGATCATCGGCAAGATGCTGATCGACTCCGGCGGGGCCGACCAGATCGTCGACACCGTGCTCGCGAAGACCCCCGCGAAGCGCCTGCCGTGGGCGATGGCGTTCGCCGCGTTCATCATCGGCATCCCGCTGTTCTTCGAGGTCGGCGTCGTCCTGCTGATCCCCGTCGTCATGCTGGTCGCCCGGCGGTCCAAGCTGTCGATGATCGCGGTCGGCATCCCCGCCCTGGCCGGCCTGTCCGCGCTGCACGGCCTGGTGCCCCCGCACCCCGGACCGCTGATCGCCATCGACGCCCTCGGCGCCAACCTGGGCCTCACGCTCGGCCTCGGCCTGCTGGTGTCCATCCCGACCGTCGCCATCGCGGGCCCGCTGCTCGCCAAGCCGATGGCCCGCTGGGTCCCGCTGGAGCCGCCGACCGACATCATCGGCGGGGCCGACCGCGACGACGACGCCACCAAGCCGTCCTTCGCCGTGGCGATCACCGTCGTGCTGCTGCCCGTCGTCCTCATGCTGGCCCGCACGCTGGCCGAGACCATCGGGTTCCAGGACTCCGGCGCCGGCCAGGTGCTCGACTTCATCGGCACCCCGCTGGTCGCGCTGCTCATCACGTCGCTGGTCGCGCTGGTGCTGCTCGGCACCGCGCAGGGCCGCACCCGCAGCCAGGTCAGCAAGCTCGTGGACTCCTCGTTCGCCCCGATCGCCAGCATCCTGCTGATCGTCGGCGCGGGCGGCGGGTTCAAGCAGACGCTGGTGGACTCCGGCGTCGGCGACGTGATCGCCAAGGGCCTCGCGGACGCCCCGATCTCCCCGCTGCTCGCGGCCTGGCTGGTCGCGGTCCTGATCCGCGTCGCCACGGGCTCCGCGACCGTCGCGACGGTGACCGCCGCCGGCATCGTCGCCCCGCTCGCCGAGGGCCTGCCGGCCACCCACGTCGCGCTCATGGTGCTGGCGATCGGCGCCGGCTCGGTGTTCCTCAGCCACGTGAACGACGCCGGGTTCTGGCTGGTCAAGGAGTACTTCAAGATGACCGTCGGCCAGACGTTCAAGACCTGGTCGCTCATGGAGTGCGTGCTGTCCGTGACCGCGCTGATCGTGGTGCTGCTGCTCAGCCTCGTGATCTAGCGGTCCCCCGCACGCGACAGCAGGGCCCCGCCGGTTCGTCCGGCGGGGCCCTGCTGCGTCCGTGGCGTCAGCCCGCCGGCGGCGGGCTGACCGGCGTCGTCGGCGCCGGAGCGCCCTGGGCCGACGGGGCCGGCGTGGCCGGCTCGTCGTCGCCCGAGCGGGACACGGCGCTCTTCACCGCGTCCACCGCCTTGTCCTTCAGCGCCACGCCCTGGTCCTTGGCGAACTGCGCGGCCGTCGACTCCAGGTCGTCCACCCGCGACTGCACGCGCGGGTCGTGCCAGGCGTCGGACGCCCAGCCCTTGATCTTCTCGAACTGCGCGCGACCTGCGCGGGTGCCGAGCACGTAGCCCACCCCCGCGCCGAGGACGAATGCGAGCTTGCCCTTCATGCGTGACCTCCGGTTGTCGGTGCCTGGTGGTCCGTCCGACAGTAGGCGCGGGTCACGGGCCGTGCCCGGTGAGCGGGCGTTCCCCGCGCGCGGTCGTCCCGACAGGGCCACAGTGGGCGCCGGAGGGGGTGGTCCGATGGCCGAGGCCGTGCAGGAGACCGACCAGCAGCCCGCGCTGAAGCGGACGATCGGCCGGACCGTGCTGCTGCTGTTCGTGGTCGGCGACATCCTCGGTGCGGGCATCTACGCCCTGACCGGGACGGTCGCCGCGGAAGTGGGCGGGGCGATCTGGCTGCCGTTCCTGCTCGCGTTCGGGCTCGCGGCGCTGACCGCGACGGCGTACGCCGAGCTGGTGGCCCGGTACCCGCAGGCCGCCGGTGCGGCCCTCTACGCGAACCGCGCGTTCGAGCGGCCGTTCCTCACGTTCCTGGTGGCGTTCGCCGTGATGATGTCCGGCATCACCAGCGCGTCGGCGGCGGCGCGGGCGTTCGGCGGCGACTACCTCGCCGAGCTGCTGCCGTTCGGGGTGCCGGTGGTCGTCGCCGCGTGGGTGTTCCTCGGGCTCATCACGGTCGTCAACGTGCTCGGGGTGTCCGAGTCGGTGCGGGTCAACGTCGTCCTCACCCTGGTCGAGGCCAGCGGGCTGCTCGTCATCATCGGCATCGGCGCGTGGGCGCTGCTGCAGGGCGACGGCGACCCGGGACGCGCGCTGCAGCTCGAGACGCAGGGCCCGGCGTGGATGGGCGTCCTCGGCGGGACCGCGCTGGCGTTCTACGCGCTGCTCGGGTTCGAGGACTCGGTGAACCTCGCGGAGGAGGCCCGGCACCCGCGGCGCGACTTCCCGCGGGCGCTGTTCGGCGGGCTGCTCGTCGCCGGGCTGATCTACCTGGCGGTCGCGTTCACGTCGTCGATGCTGGTGGAGACGGACGTGCTCGCGGACTCGACCGGGCCGCTGCTCGAGGTGGTCAACGTCGCGGGGCTGGCGTTCCCGCCGTGGCTGTTCGCGCTGATCGCGCTGCTCGCGGTGATGAACACCGCGCTGATCAACATGATGATGGCGTCGCGGCTGGTCTACGGGATGTCGCGCGAGGGCATCGTCCCGGCGTTCCTCGGCCGGGTGCACGCCCGTCGCCGCACGCCGGTCACGGCGATCGCGTTCACCGTCGCGCTCGCGCTGACCCTGACCGCGACGGGGGACCTGGGCGACCTCGCCGACACCACCGTGCTGCTCCTGCTGCTGGTGTTCGCGGTGGTCAACGTCGCGGTCCTGGTCCTGCGCCGCCGACCGGTCGAGGACGACGAGGCCGAGCGGCCCGAGGGCGACGCGCGCCGGTCGTTCCGCGCGCCGACCTGGGCCCCGGTGCTCGGCGCCGTGGTGTCCCTGGTGCTCGCATCGCCGCTGACCGGGCGCGACCCGGGCGTGTACGCGCGGGCCGGCGTGCTGCTGGCGATCGGCGTCGTGCTGTACCTGGTGAACCGGGTCGCGCGCGGGCGTACGGTCCCGTCATGACGACGCGCAAGGTGCCCAAGGACGTGTACGAGGCCGAGCTGTTCCGCCTGCAGTCCGAGCTTGTGACGCTCCAGGAGTGGGTGCGCGCCACCGGGTCGCGGGTGGTCGTGGTGTTCGAGGGCCGCGACGCCGCCGGCAAGGGCGGCACGATCAAGCGGATCACCGAGTACCTCAGCCCCCGCGTCGCCCGGATCGCCGCGCTGCCCGCGCCCACGGACCGCGAGCGCACCCAGTGGTACTTCCAGCGGTACGTCGCGCACCTGCCCGCCGCCGGGGAGATCGTGCTGTTCGACCGGTCCTGGTACAACCGCGCCGGGGTCGAGAAGGTGATGGGGTTCTCGACGCCCGCCGAGCAGGAGCGGTTCCTCGACCAGGCGCCCGGCTTCGAGCAGATGCTCATCGACGACGGCATCCTGCTGCGCAAGTACTGGTTCTCGGTGTCCGACGAGGTCCAGCTCAAGCGGTTCCGCTCCCGGCTGGACGACCCGGTGCGGCGGTGGAAGCTGAGCCCGATGGACCTGGAGTCGATCGCCCGGTGGGAGGACTACTCCCGGGCGAAGGACGAGATGTTCGCGCACACCGACACCCCGGCGAGCCCGTGGTTCGTCGTGGAGTCCGACATCAAGCGGAACGCGCGGCTCAACATGATCGCGCACCTGCTGTCGACGATCCCGTACCGGCCCGTCCCGCACGAGCCCGTGCACCTGCCCGACCGGCCACCGGCCGCCGACGACTACCGGCGCCCGCCGCGCGAGCTGTTCACCTCCGTCCCGGACCACGCCGCCCAGCTGCTCGGCGACCCGGAGGCGGACGCCTGAGCGACGGGTCCGGGCACCGGGGGTACCGTCCTGGGCGATGACGACGACCTCCCCGCCCACGATCGCCCCCGACGACCCGCGCGCGCCCGACGTGCTGGCGCTGCTGACCCGGCACCTCGAGCTCATGCACGAGCAGAGCCCTCCGGAGGACGTGCACGCGCTCGACGTCGACGCGCTGACCGCGCCGCACATCACGTTCGTCAGCGCGCGCGACGCCGACGGGACGCTGCTGGGCGTCGGCGCGCTGGCGGAGATCGCGCCCGGGCAGGGCGAGCTGAAGTCGATGCACACCGCCGCGGCCGCCCGGCGCCGCGGGGTCGCCGGCTCGCTGCTCGCCCACCTGGTGGACCTGGCGGTCGACCGCGGGTACGCCCGGGTCAGCCTCGAGACCGGCCCGGAGGACGGGTTCGCGGCGGCCCGCGCGCTGTACGCGCGCGCCGGGTTCGTGGCGTGCGGGCCGTTCGCGGAGTACCTGCCGAGCCCGCACTCGACCTTCATGACGCTGGACCTGACGGCCCGGTGACGCGCGAGGACGCCCGGCGGCGACCGCGTCGGCTGGCGTCCCGACGCACCCCGACCTACCGTCAGGTCGGCCCTTCCTTCGAGACCCAGGAGATGACGTGGCTCAGGACGACCCCACGGGCCCGCGCCCGCAGACCGACAGCGGTCTGGAGTCGTCGCGACCCCCGCAGCGGTTCACGACGGTCCGCCGGTGGGAGCTGGACACGGTGACCGACCTGGCCCGGGTCCGCCGCGAGCTGCTGGCCGAGGTCACCGCACCGCACGCCACCCCGCAGCTGGAGCTCGGCCGCGTGCCGGAGAACATGGTCCTGGTGGCCTCCGAGCTCGCCACGAACGCCCTCGACCACGGCCTGCCCCCGACCGTCCTGTCCCTCGGGACGGACGGGCGGGACTACCTGCTCGACGTCTGCGACAGCGACCTCGAGTCGGTCCCGATGATCGCCGGCGAGCGCGCGGTCGGCGCGGGCGGGTTCGGCCTGCTGATCGCCCGCCGGCTGTCGCAGGACGTCGGCTGGTACACCGACGAGCAGACGAAGCACGTCTGGGCGGTCTTCCCCGCGCAGGGCCGGCCCGCCGGGACCTGACGACCCCGCCGGGGCCGGACGACCCCGGCGGGACCGGACGTCAGGCGCCGGTCCCGTCCTGCTCCTCGGGCGGGTCGGGCACGAGCAGCATGCCCGCGGACACCAGCCCCCAGACCACCGCGGCCCGGGTGTGCGGCCACGACCGACCCGCCGCGCGGCGCACCTCGCCGCGGCGGAAGATCCAGCGCTCCCCGGCGACGGTCATGGCGACGGACCCGGCGACCAGCGCGGCCGCGGTGGCACCGACGACGACGCGGGCGCGGGGGGACATGCCGTCCAGCGCGTCGCGCAGCCCGACCGGCTCCTCCGGCGGCTCGGCGGTGCTGGCCGCCCGTCGGGCCTCCTGCTCGCGGCGGACGCGCCGGGCCGAGGCGTCCGCCCGGGCCTTGCGCAGGTCCGGCACGGCGGCGGCGGCCACGACGGCGGCGCACCCGGCCTTGGCCCAGCCGCGCGCGGTGCGCGACCGGATCAGGTCGGGGGTGGCGTAGTAGGCGGTGGTAGCGGCCCCGGTCACCGCGGCGACGAGCACGCGGGAGGCCGGCGGGGTCGTCGGCATGACGGTCCCTCCTGGTCGGCTGGTGGGTCCGTGCCACGCTAGCCCGGCCCCCGGGCGCGGGCATCCGCCTCCGGGTGGAGGTCGTGCGCCGTCAGGCGGAACCGGTCAGCGGCAGGGCACGGACGGACCGGAACCGACGCGGCTGCCCGTCGACCGGGTCCGTGAACGCCACCTCGGCGGCCAGCAGCTGGAGCGGGTGCCGGAAGTCGTCGACCTCGACGTCCCGGACCTCGGGGTACAGCGGGTCGCCGACGATCGGGATGCCGAGCCCCAGCAGGTGCAGCCGGAGCTGGTGCGTGCGGCCCGTGCGGGGCGACAGCCGGTAGACCCCGAGCCCGTCGACCTCCTCGACCAGCTCGACCCGGGTCTCGGCGTTCACCGGCGCCCCCGGCACGACCTCCGCCTGCCACGAGCCCCGCTCCTTGCGGATGTGGTCCCGCACCACGACCGGCAGCTCCAGGTCCGGGCGCAGCGGCGCGAGCGCCCGGTAGGTCTTCTCGACCGCCCGCCGCTCGAACGCCGTCTGGTACGGCGCGCGCCAGCTGGCCTCGGTCGCGAGCAGCAGCAGGCCGGAGGTCACCCGGTCCAGGCGGTGCAGCGGCGACAGCTCGGGCAGGCCCAGCTCCTCACGCATCCGCACGACGACGCTCTGCCGCACGTGCCGCCCGCGCGGGATCGTCGACAGGAACGGCGGCTTGTCGACGACCACCAGGCGCTCGTCCCGGTGCACCACGTGGACCTCGCCGGGGACCTCCGGCTCCTCGCGGAGGTCGCGGTGGAAGAACACGAACAGGTGCGGCAGGTACGGGTCGTCCTCCCGGAGCGCGCGGCCGTCCTCCGCGACGAACCGCCCTGCCGCCAGCATCGCCGGCACGTCGACGTGCTCGGGCAGGCGATCCCGCAGCCACGCGCCCATCGTCGACCAGGCCACCGGGTGCGCGCGGTCGCGGTCCGGCGTCCGGACCCACGCGGCCCCCAGCCCGTGGCGCGGCGGGAGCGGGGAGCGGGGAGGCACCGGGCGATCGTACGGGCGCCCCCCCCCCCCCCCCCCCGCGGGCCCCACGGCCCCCCGGGGCGCCGCCCGCGGGCGGGGGGCCGCGGCGCCGGCGGGGCCGGCCGCGGGGGGCCGGGCGGGGGGCGGGGCCGGGGGGGTCCCGGGCGTGCCGCCGGGGGCCCCCCCCCCCCCCCCCCCCCCCGCCCCCGCCCCCCCCCCCCCCCGCGCCCCCTCCCCCGCGCCCCCCTCCCCCGCGCCCCCTCCTCCTGCCTCGCCGAGACAGGTCCGGCGTGCCGAGACAGGGCGCGCGGGGGCCCTGTCCCGGCGCGGAGGTCCTGTCTCGGCGACGCCGGCGCGCCCCGCCGGTAGTTGGCGATACCAGGTAGCAGGCGCTACCGTGGAGTCATGCCCCCACCCGTCCGCGACAGCCAGCTCCTCAAGGGCGTCCTGCCGATGCTCGTCCTCGCGGCGCTCACCGAGCAGGAGTCCTACGGCTACCAGCTCGTGAACCGCCTCCACGACGCCGGGCTCACCGACCTCACCACCGGGACGGTGTACCCGGTGCTCAACCGGCTCGAGCGCGACGGCCAGATCCGCTCGCGCCTCGTGCCGTCCACCTCCGGCCCGGCCCGCAAGTACTACCGACCGACCGACGACGGCGCCGACGAGCTGACCGCCGCCTCCGCCGCCTGGGACGCCCTCGACCGCACGGTCCGCACGGTGCTGTCCGCCGCCCGCACCCCCCACGACCCCGAGGAGACCCGATGACCTCCCTGCGCGACCGCCTGCACCGCGACCTCACGATCACCCGGTTCTCCTGGGCCGTGCAGGACCACCCGCAGTCCCGGCACCTCACCCGCGAGCTGCGCCGCGAGCTCGACACCACCGCCGCCGAGATCGGGATGGCCCGGGCGATCGCCGACCTCGGCAGCCCCCGCGCGCTCGCCGACGGCCACCTCGCCGAGCTCGACAGCCCGGCGCCGCGCTGGACGGCGGGCGCGGTCTGGGGCGGGATCGTCCTGGCGTTCGTGCTCTACACGCAACTGGCCTACGCGTTCGGCACCCTGGACGCGCTCGCCGGGCTCGCCGGGACCGACACCCTGACCGCGCACCGCGAGGTGCTCGGCGCCCGCATCACGTTCGAGGCCGGCCCCGACGGGCTGATGTCGACGCTGCGCCCGTCCTGGGGCTGGCTGCTGCTGCACGTGCTCGCGTTCGCCGTGCCGTTCCTGCTCGGCGCACGGGCCTGGCGGGTCCGGCCGGCGCGGCGGCGTCCCCGGGTCCGACCCGCGACCGGCGACGCTCGGGCCTGAGCACGACGCCGGGGACGGACCGGTCCCCCCGGAGGCTGACGCATCACGGACCTGGGCGTCCGTAGCGTCGGGACCCGTGAGCCGCCCCCGCACCCGACCCTCGTCCACCCGCGCCCGACGCCGGCGCCGCGCCTGGACCGCCGCCACCGCGGTGGTCCTGGTCGTGGCCGGCGCCGCCGTCTGGGGGGTCGGTCGCTACGGCCCGCGGTTCGGCGTGTACCTGCTGCCCCCCAGCCCGCAGCAGTACGCGGACGTCGCCCTCGACCTGATGTCCGGTGGGTACCGCGCGACCGGGCCCGCGTGGGACGCCGCCCGGCAGGCGGTCCGCACCGCGGCGGCCGACGCCGACGACTACGCCGACCTGCACGCCGCGCTCGCCGAGGCCGTGCAGGTCGCGGGCGGGCCGCACTCGGCGCTCCTCACCCCCGACGAGGCCGCCGCGTCGCAGTCCGCCGCCGACGAGGCACCCGGCCCGACCGTGACCACCACCGGCGACGTCACGACCGTCGTCGTGCCCGAGCTGGCCGGCGGCTCCCCGCAGACCCAGCAGCGCTACGCCGACACCCTCGCCGACGGGATCGCGGCCGCTGCCCCGGCGACCTGCGGCTGGGTGGTCGACCTGCGGGGGAACACCGGCGGCACGATGTACCCGATGCTGTCCGGCGTCTCCGCACTGCTGCCGGACGGCCCCGCCCTGTTCTTCAGCGACCGGCACGACCGGACGACCGCCCAGGTCACGATCCAGGACGACGGCGCCGGGCTGAACGGGCGGACGACGACCCGCGTCCGGCCGGACCCCGGCGTCTCCGGCTCCGTGGCGGTCCTCCAGGACGAGCGCACCGCCTCGAGCGGGGAGGTCGTGCTCACCGCGTTCCGCGGGCTCGACCACGTCGCGACGTTCGGGGCGCCCAGCGCGGGCTACACCTCCGCGAACACGCCCTACCGGCTGTACGACGGCGCCGAGCTCGTCGTGACCGAGAGCGTCTACGTCGACCGCGACGGCGTCGTCCTCGACGAGGTCCCGCTCCCGGCCGCCCACCCGACCGCCGGGCCCGACGCCGAGGCCGCCGGGCGCGCGTGGCTCGCGGAGCAGGGGTGCGCCGCGGGGTGACGGGTCAGCCCGCGGTGGTCCGCTCGCCCGGTCCGACCAGCCCGCCCTCGTAGGCGGCGACGACCAGCTGCACCCGGTCGCGGCACCCGAGCTTGCGCAGCGCCTCCGACACGTGCGACTTGACCGTGGCCTCGCCGACGAACAGCTCGCTCGCGATCTCCGCGTTGGACAGGCCGCGCGCGACCACCGCGACCACCTCCCGCTCGCGCGGGGTCAGCACCGCGAGCCGTGCGGCGGCCGCCGGGTCGCCCGGTCGCGCGGCGAAGTCCGCGACCAGGCGACGCGTGACCGTCGGACCCAGCAGCATCGACCCCTCGGCGACCAGCCGCACCGCCTCGACCAGCCGCGCGGCGGGCACGTCCTTCAGCAGGAACCCGGACGCCCCGGCACGCAGCGCGTCGTGCACGTGCTCGTCGAGGTCGAACGTCGTCAGGACCAGCACCCGGGTCGCGGGATGGTGCAGGGCGAGGTGGCGGGTGGCGGCGATGCCGTCCAGCACGGGCATCCGCACGTCCACGACCGCGACGTCCGGCGCGTGCTCCGCGACCAGGGCGACCAGCTCGCGGCCGTCTCCGGCCGCGCCCACCACGTCCAGGTCCGGAGCGGAGTCGAGGATCGCGGCGAAGCCCGCCCGCACCACCGCCTGGTCGTCCGCGACCACGACCCGCGTCACGCGTCGACCCCGTCGGGCAGGTCGACCCGGAGGACGAACCGGCCGGCCTCGACCCCGCTGGTCAGGGCGCCGCCGACGGCGTCGACCCGCTCCCGCATCCCGATCAGCCCGCGACCCGGCGGACCGGACGGGGTCACGCCCGCCCACGGGTTGCCCATCACGAAGCCGACCCTGCCGTGCGCGCGGGTCCGTGTCACGTCGACGGTCGCTCCGGGCGCGTGCCGTCGCGCGTTCGTCAGACCCTCCTGGAGCGCGCGGTAGAGCACGTACCCCTGCGCCGCGGCGATCCCGCCCCAGATGTCGTCGCCACCGGCGTCGCCGGTCGGGTCGGTGACCTCGACCCGCTGCCCCGCGCCGCGCGCCTCGGTGAGCAGCGCCCCCACGTCCGCGGCACCGGGCTGCGGTCGCCGCGCACCCCTGGCGTCGGTCCCGTCGTCGACCTCGGTGCGTCGCAGGACGCTGAGCGCGTGCCGCAGCTCGCCGATCGCCTGCCGGGCGTCCTCGGCGACCGCCGCCAGCACCTCGCGCGCGGCCGGGTCCAGGTCCGGGTGCTGGTAGGGCGCGCTCTCCGCGCGGACCGCGATCAGCGACACGTGGTGCGCGACGACGTCGTGCAGGTCCCGGGCCATGCGCGCCCGTTCCTGCGCCACGCTCGCCACCTCCAGGGCGTGCCGCTCCTGCGCCGCGGCCGCGCGCTGCACCCCGCCGGTGCGCCCGACCGCTCCCAGCGCCGCGACGGCGGCGAGCACGCCGGTGATCCACAGGACGTACAACCCCAGGACGAGGATCCGCCCTCCGGACGTCGACCCGGCGTCGACCAGACCGATCGGCAGCACCGCCCGCACCCCCGAGCCGCAGTACCAGGCGGCGACGGCGACCGAGGCGCCCCACGCCGGGAGCGCGGCCCGCCAGCTGCGGGCGGCCGCCACCGCCATCACCGCGATCAGCCCGAGCAGCCAGCCCCAGACGAACAGCCCTGTCCACGGCTCGCCGGCCAGCGGCAGGAGCCCTACACCCGTCGCGACCGCCGGGTGCCGGTGCGCGAGCACGACCGCACCGACGCAGGCCGCACCCGAGACCCACAGCAGGGGCAGTCCCTGCCCGGGCAGGCCCACGGGCAGCACCTCGGGCGGCGTGGCGAGCAGGAACAGACCCACGACGGCGGCAGCCAGGGCGGCGCCGAGCCAGCCGGGGGCACGGGTGCGCGCCGGCTCGGCGGCGGAGGCGGTCGTCATGTCCCGATCGTCGCGCGGGCACGACCGGCCGGGCCACCGCCGTGCGGCCGGTTCCCCCTCCGCCGGGGGGCGGACCCGTCAGCCGTCGGCCTCGACCTCCGCGACCTGGCCGTCCTCGACGTGCCACCGCCGGGTCAGCCGGACGCTGTCGAGCATCCGGCGGTCGTGGGTCACCAGCAGCACGGTCCCGTCGAACGCCTCGAGCGCCTGCTCCAGCTGCTCGATGGCCGGCAGGTCGAGGTGGTTCGTCGGCTCGTCGAGCACCAGCAGGTTGACCCCGCGGGCCTGGAGCAGCGCCAGCGCGGCCCGGGTGCGCTCGCCCGGCGACAGCGACGACGCCGGGCGGGCGACGTGGTGCCCGCCGAGCCCGAACTTCGCCAGCAGGGTCCGCACGTCCGCCGTCGTCCAGTCCGGCACGACGCGGGAGAACGCGTCGGCGAGCGGGGCGTCGCCCTCGAACGCCGCGCGCGCCTGGTCGACCTCCCCGACGAGCACGCCGGAGCCGAGGTCGACCCGGCCGTCGTCCGGCGCGAGCCGGCCCAGCAGCAGCCCGAGCAGCGTCGTCTTCCCGGCGCCGTTGGGTCCGGTGATCGCGACCCGGTCCTGCCAGTCCAGCTGCAGGTCGACGGGCCCGAGCACGAACGCGCCCCGACGGACCGTCGCCGCCCGGGCCGCCGCGACGACCGTCCCGGACCGGGGCGCCGCGGCGATGGTCATCTGCAGCTGCCACTCCTTGCGGGGCTCGTCGACGACGTCCAGGCGCTCGATCAGCCGCTCCGTCTGCCGGGCCTTCGCTGCCTGCTTCTCCGAGGAGTCCGCGCGGAACTTGCGGCCGATCTTGTCCTTGTCCGTCGACTTCCGCCGGGCGTTCTTCACGCCCTTGTCCATCCACGCGCGCTGCATCCGGGCACGCGCCGACAGCGCGTCGCGGCGGGCGGCGTAGTCCTCGTAGGCCTCCCGGGCCTGGCGGCGGGCGGTCGACCGCTCCTCCAGGTACGCGTCGTACGAGCCGCCGTACACCGCGACCCGCTGCAGGCTCCGGTCGATCTCCACGACCGAGGTCACCGTGCGGCTGAGGAACTCCCGGTCGTGGCTGACCACGACCACCGGGGCGTCCACCCGGTCGACGAACTCCTCGAGCCGCGCGAGCCCGTCGAGGTCGAGGTCGTTCGTCGGCTCGTCCAGCAGGTACAGGTCGTACCGGGACAGCAGCAGCGCCGCGAGCCCGACCCGGGCGGCCTGCCCGCCGGACAGCGCCGTCATCGGCAGGTCCAGGTCGACGTCCAGCCCGAGGTCCGCGAGCACGGACCCGGTCCGGGAGTCCAGGTCCCCGCCGCCCAGGCCCATCCACCGCTCCAGCGCGTCACCGAACGCGTCGTCCGCGCCCGGCTCGCCCGCGGCCATCCTGTCTGCCGCCGCGTCCATCGCCACCTGCGCGGGCCCGACACCGGTCCGCCGCTCCAGGTGCTCGCGCACCGACTCGTCCGCGCGCCGCTCGATCTCCTGCGCGAGGTACCCGAGCCGGGCGTCCTGCGGGGACACCGCGACCGACCCCGCGTCCGGCGCGCGGTGCCCCGCGAGGATCCGCAGCAGCGTGGACTTGCCGGCGCCGTTCGGGCCGACGAGCCCCACGACGTCCCCGGGGGCGACCACGAGGTCCACCCCCGCGAACAGCTCACGGTCGCCGAAGCCGGCCCCGACTCCCCTGGCCTGCACGGTGGCGCTCATGGGGCCATTGTCGCGGGTCACGGCACGCGCAGGATCCGCACCGGGTCACGACGGGCGGCGAGCACGGCGGACGGCACCGCGCCCACGACCCCGACCACGCCGCTGAGCACCACCACCCCCGCCGCGAACCCCCACGGCAGCACCCGCCCCGACGTCTGGAGCACCAGGAGCGTGCCGGCCGCCGTCCCTGCGACCGCACCGGCTGCCCCGGCCACGGCGCTCTGCAGCACGACGAGCGCGACGATCGCGCTGCGCGACGCCCCGAGCGCGCGCTGCCGACCCAGGTCGCGTCGGCGTCCGGCGACCCCGGCCGCGGTCGTCAGCGTCTCCGCGGTCAGCGGCTCGGAGACGAAGGACGTGTCGATCCCCTGCTCCACCAGGCACGCGTCCCGGTCCGCACCGGCGCGCTCGGCCTCTGCCTGGGACGCGAACGGCTCCGCGAACCCGGCCGACTCGTCCACCGTCAGCTGCCACCCCCGCCCGTCCATGCAGGCCTGGAGCCGGACGACGAACTGCTCGGCGCGCTGCGCCTGCTCCGCCATCCAACCCGGCTCGGACCACGACGCGTCCGGCGCCGGGGTCGTCGGGCTCGGTGCGCACCCGGCGACCACGAGGGCGACCAGCGCCGGCGCGGCGAGGTGGTGTCTCACGTCGGATCCTCTCGGTGCGCGGTCCCCCGGGCGTTCGAGGGCGCAGCACAGTCCTAGCCCGTCGAGGACCACTCACCCGGGGCGCGCACCCGCCGCCCCGGACCTGGGTAGGTGGTGACCCGCCCCGTCAGCCGACGGCGTCCAGCGCCGCGAGGAACGCCAGCACCCGCTGCGTCGCGACCGCCGCGGCGGCGGGCTCGTGGTCCGGGTGCCCGGGCTCGGCGAAGAGGTGCCCGGTCGCCGGGTACACGAACAGCTCGGCACCGGGGACGTCCGTGCTGAACTCCTGCTCGGCGTCGACCTCGCGCCACGGGTCGCCGTCGGCGACGTGCGCCTGCGCCGGCACGCCCGGGGGCCAGGTCGCGCCCCACCACGACGGCGCGACGGCACCGGAGAGGAAGAAGGCCCCGCGCGCGCCGGGTCGTGCGAGCACCTGCTCGGCGGCCCGGGCCGCACCGAACGACACCCCGCCGTAGACGACGTCGACGGGCAGGTCCTCGACCGCCTCGGCCGCGCGCCGCGCGAACACCGCCTCGCCGAGCGCCTCGACGTGCGCCACCCCGTCGGCGACGTCGGCGAACGTCGCCCCGTCGAACAGGTCCGGCGTGTGCACCGTGCGGCCGGTGACCCGCAGCAGGTCGGCGAACGCGTGCACGTCCGGGGTGAGCCCGCCGGAGTGGTGGAACAGGACGACGTCGACCATCCGCCGAGGCTACGCGGGGCGCTCGCAGCCGGCCCGCCGCAGCGCGCTCACGGGGTGACCGGCCCGCCCGTCCACGCGTCACCGTCCCGCGTGAGCAGCACCCGCTCCTGCGGGTCGGCGGAGACGTCGAGCCGGTCGACGGCGTCGACGCGCACCTCGACCCAGGCGAACCGGTCGAACCAGGCGTCGTCGGGTTCATCGACGCGCGCGGCCGTCGTTGTCGCGTCCGGCGCGAGCGGCGTGCCAGGGGGCGTCGGGGACGCGTACGCGCGGCGGGTGTGCGCGCCGAACCCGGCCCACCGGCGGCGCCGCTCCTCGGGATCGGTCGCGACCGTGGCCCGTCCCGCCAGCCGCAGCTGCACGCCGGTGGCGTCGTCGTAGACCGTCACCGCGACCCGCGGCTCCACCCGCAGCTCGTGCACCTTCGCGGAGCGGACGTCCGTGGCGAACGCGACCGTGCCCCGGTCCGGGTCGCACGCCCGCAGGATCACCGACCGCACCTGCGGGGCGCCGGTCGGGTCGACCGTGGCGAGGGCCGCGAGGGTCGAGCCGGTGCGGCGGGAGGTCGCCTCCGTCAGGGTCCGCCACGTGGCCGCGAGCGTCGCGGGCACGCCGGGACCGGTCGACTGCGCGGTCGTCATGCGTCCAGCATGCCCGGGTGCGCCACGTGCCGCGTCCTCGGGAGCGGCAGCTCAGCCGATGACGTCTGCGGCATCCAGGGCCGCTCGCGCTCGCCCGTCGATCACCTCCGCCACCGGTCCCGTGTCGATCCCGGCCGCCGTGACCTCGCCCAGCGCGTCGCGCACACGCGCGGCGACTCCTGCGACGACCCGGCTCACGACGGTGCGGTCGACGCCCCAGGTCGTCGCCTCCCGCACGAGATGGCCTGCGGACAGGTACCGGAGCCGGCTCGTGCCGTCGACGCTGTGCCCGAAGTTCTGGTAGATCGCGTTGAGCAGGTAGACGGGGGCGACGTCGTAGAGCGGGGTCAGCGAGAACGTCGCGGTCTCGTCGATGCCGAGGGAGTAGTTCTTGGAGTGGGCGTCGCCGTTGCCGACCACGAGGTTGAACGCCACCTGTGCGACCAGGTCCGCGACGAACGCGGTCGGGTCGAGGGCCTCGGAGCCGGCCGCGCGCGCGACCGCCCGCAACCGACCGTCCCGGGTGCCGGACTCGTACTTGTCCCGCGAGGCGATCCCCAGGGCCTGCGTGAAGTCCTCCTGGTGTGTCCGACGGCCCTCCATGCGGTCGAATCGCTCCACGACCAGCGCCAGCCGCCCGTCGAAGTCCGCGAGCTCGGTGCGCGCCGCGGGGAGCCCGGCCGCCCGAGCCAGACGGAGTGCCCAGTCCTCCCACCGGATCAGGTCGGCCGGGCCGACGTCCGTCACCGGCTCGGGTTTGATGATGTGCGTCGACGCCGCGCCGTCGGCCGGCCAGGCCCAGCCGTCCTGGGTGCGGGTGAGCAGCACCTTCGACTGGATGCCGCCGAGGGACGCGCTGACGACCTCGCCCTCCGGGGGGTCGAGGGTCGGCAGGTTCGACACGATGCGGTCGACGTCGGCTCCGTCGAGCGGCACGAGGCGGCCGCCCGTGGGCGAGTCCTCCTCGCCGGTCAGCTGGATCGCGCCGGCGCACTCGCGCCCGATCCGGGCGAGCAGCCCGAAGGTGTCGCCCGGTCGGATCCCGTGCTCACGTTCGAGTGAGCCGCGCACACCACCCTCCGGCAGCAGGTTGTCGAGGAACCGCTCGAGGTGGTCGCCCTGGACGCGCTTGTCGGTCAACGGCAGGGACAGCGAGAGCGGACGCGCACCGATGCCGTAGGTGTCCAGGGCCGCGGCGTCGTAGCGCAGCCGCAGCCTGCCGTTGCGCAGCTGCTCGAGCTCCGCGAGGTGCTCCCCACGCAGCCACACGTGCAGCAGCTGGTTCACGAGGTCACGGTGATCGTCGACCCGCGGGGCACGACCACCAGCTCGTAGCCGCACGCGGCCAGGGCGTCCAGGAGCGTGTCGGTGGTCGCCGGGTTGCCCCGCTCCATGCGGGAGACGGTCGGGCGCGACGAGCCGATGGTGGCTGCGAGGTCGCCCTGGGTGTAGCCCTTGCTGGCGCGGGCGCCCCGGAGCGCCGCCGCGAGGGCGGGGAGCGAGCGAGCGCGGTAGAACCGTCGCGTCACATCTGATTCAAGCGGCATCGTGAGCACCGTTGCATCGTATCTGATTCAGATTCTCGCTGGAGGGCCGATGAATCACTCATGATTCGATCACCCCCTGGAGCGCACACCGCCTCACGCGTCGCGCGCCGCCCACTACGTTGCGTCCGTGACCACGACGCCCCCGAACTGGTACCCCGACCCGCACAACCCGGCCGTGGTCCGCTGGTGGGACGGGCAGCGATGGACCGAGCACCTCCGCCCGGTCCAGGAGCAGGCGACCGCACCCGCCGCGGCACCCGGTGCCGTGCCGCCGGTCCCCTCGCAGACGCTCCACCCCGAGCGGGCCGCGCCCGACGTCGAGTCGGGACCGCGCAAGATCGGGCTGTTCGGAGCGCGCTCCGCGGCGAAGGACCTCGCCCGCGAGAACGACGAGCTGCGCCGCACGTTGCAGCAGACCGGTGCACTCGACCTCGCACAGATCCACCTGCAGGCCACCGCCGCCCGCGACGAGCTGGACGCCGTCGCCGCGCAGGTCGCGGCAGCACGCCAGGAGCTCGCAGCGTTGCGGGCGCAGAGCATCGACGTCCGCAACGGGCTCGACGTCACCGAGTTCGGGCTGTACGACTTCCCGCACCCGGCCGAGGACTCCGCGCACCTCGCGGCCGAGCTGTCCGCGGTCCGCGTGCAGATCAAGAACTGCCTGACCGCGAAGCGTGCGACGACCGCCGCGCCGAACTTCATGTTCAACAGCTCGGCCGCCAAGGGCCGGGCGTTCGTCAACGACATGTCGAAGATGCTGCTCGCGGCGTACAACGCCGAGGCGGAGAACGCCATCAAGACCGCACGTGCCGGCGGGCTGTCCACGGCGCAGGCACGTCTGGAGAAGTCCGCCGAGCGGGTCGCGAAGAACGGCAGGATGATCGCCCTGGCGATCACCGGCGAGTACCACCGGCTGCGAATGCGTGAGCTCGAGCTCGCCGTCCGGCACCTCGCCGCGGTCCAGGCGGTGAAGGAAGCCGAGCGCGCCCACCGGGAGGAGCTGCGTGAGGCGAAGCGCGCCGAGGACGAGCTGCGGCGCGAACGCGAGAAGCTGGACAAGGAACGCGACCACTACGCCAACGCCCTCGCCGCGCTCGAGGCGCGAGGTGATGAGCAGGGGGCTGCGGAGCTGCGTGCGAAGCTCGCCGAGATCGACCGCTCCATCGCCGACGTCGACTACCGGGCCGCGAACGTCCGCGCGGGCTACGTCTACGTGATCTCGAACCAGGGGTCCATGGGCGAGCACGTCGTCAAGATCGGCATGACCCGCCGCCTGGACCCGATGGACCGGGTGAAGGAGCTGTCGGACGCGTCCGTCCCGTTCAACTTCGACGTGCACGCCCTGTTCTTCTCGGAGGACGCGTACGGCATCGAGGCGATGCTGCACCGACACTTCGCCGACCAGCGGGTCAACCGGATCAACCTGCGTCGCGAGTTCTTCTACGCGACTCCCGGTCAGGTCCTCGACGCGCTCCGCGAGCACAAGATCGCCGTCATCGAGTACCGCACGGACGCCGACGCCCCGGAGTTCCGAGCCTCGCAGGCCCTGCGCGGACAGACTCCGGCCCCCCCAGCGCCGTCCGAGGTACCGGCCCGGGCCAGAACCGGCCCCTGACGGGCTACACCACTGCCAGCAGCCTGGATTTTCTGGAGCGGTACCTGCGGGTTCGCTGTCGTCTGGAACGGCTGCCGCTCGTTCTTCTGGAATGAGTGCCCGGGTGTCTCCCCTCGCTCGGGATCGACTCGCATCGCCGATCGCGGAAGCCAGCGCGAACCGCCCGTCCTCGCCCCGTGACGCTCGCGCTCGGGCCCCGCCACCCGATGACGGAGTCAGGGACGGCGTGTACCTCAGAGCGGGATCTCTGGTCGCCTACGCCAACGCCTCGGTGGTGGTCAACTCGCACGTTCACACGTCGTCATGGGTGCCAGGCAGCTAACGTCGGGCCGTGACGACAGTGGCGGGAGTAGACCAGACCAGCTGGTTCGACTGGTTGACCCTTGTCGTGACGGTTCTGGCAGCGGCCGTTCCGGCCTGGATCGCGATCGGGTTGTGGCGCGCCGACCGAGCGGAGTCTGCTCGGGAGCGCCGGTCGTCCGCGACGCGTGAGTTTACGCACCTGCTCGCCATCGGTGACCGGGTGCTGCTCAGGTTCAGGGACGTCAGCTACTTCGCGGACGCGATGGGCCCAGGCGCGCAGGCGCTCTTGCTGCTGGTCTACCGGTACATGGACTGGGACTTCGAGGAGGAGAACGACGGCGAGCCGGTGACGACGACCGGTGAGCCTCGGCTCGATCTGTCGATCGAGGTAAGCCACACGATCGCTCGCTGGAACAGCGACCCGGCGTTCCGCGCCGACCTGACCGAGGTCGCCCTCGCGAACGGGGAGGTCTTTCCGGCTGCGGAGGACAACCGGATCATCTCGCCCACGACGCGCCGCCGCGCACAGGACCAGATCCTGCGCGACGCTCGGTCGTTCCGCCCGTGGCTGGCCGGGACGCGCATGTCGCCCGCTCGGATCCGATGGGGCAGGCTCGTCAACACTATGACCTTCTGGCGCACCACCCCAGAGGACCCGTCCAACCCACTGGCGGCCAGGACCTACCTTGAGGAGAACGACATCGCCGGGGACCCGTGGCTGCGGGCACGAACGACCGCCGACCTCGAGGACGACGACGCCCTGCGCGAGTAGCCAGCGTGGGCCTGCTCCTACACACAGGCTCCGCCGCGTGCTGTAGGCGTGCGCACCTACGGGTCGGCACGGGCCGAGCAAGAGAGTTGTCCGGCACAGACCGAGAACGCTTGTGCTTTCGAGGGAGCCGCCGCGTAGGCGCGAGGAAGCGCTCGCCGCTGCTCGGGGACCGGGCTACGTGCTCCAGTGCTGTTTGGGCCGTCGCACGACTGCTGGGTGCCAGAGTCCTGCGCCTCCCGGGGGTCGACCAGCACCGAGAGGAGAAGGCCGCCCGCGGGACGGTCGTACTCGAGAGTCGGCACATCGAGCGCGTTCCGCGTCTACGCTTCTCAGAGGTCGCAGCCCCGCACATCCCCGCAACGACGGCGTTTCAGGAGGACAGCATGGCCCGGTCGTCTTTCGTCAGCTTTCACTACCAGCGCGACAGCTGGCGTGTGCAAGAGATCCTCAACATGGGCGCGCTCGACGGCCAGGAGATCCTTCCCGCACAACGATGGGAAGCAGTGAAGCGCCAGGGCAAGGCCGCCATAAAGGCGTGGATCGACCAGGAGATGAATTACAAGCAGGCCGTCATCGTGATGATTGGGCACGAGACCGCGTCCAGGGAGTGGGTCCAGTACGAGATCCAACGTGCGTGGTCCGTTCGCAAGCCCCTTCTCGGAATCCTCATACACGGCTTGAAGGACTCGACCGGGCACACCGACACGCCAGGACCCAACCCGTTCGCCCAGTTCCGCCTGCCCGGCTCCACTCGGACCTACGCGGCCCACGTCCCGGTGTTCGACCCCGCCTCGTACACCGGACTGCTGCGCCCCGCGAGCACCGACATTCACAGGGCGATCGCCGCGAACATCTCGTCGTGGGCGACCAATGGGTATAAGCGACCATGACAACCGCGACCGACGCAGGGTGCCCGTTCTGCCGCATCGCAAAGGGTGAGGAGCCGGCGCGCATAGTCTGGAAGGACGCTGCTGCATTGTCTTTCCTGCCGGACGTGCCGGCGGTTCTCGGCCACACGCTGGTGGTACCCAGAACGCACGTGCGCGATATCTGGGAACTGGACCCTACGAATGCTCGAGCACTCGCCGACGCCGTCCGATCGGCCGCCCACGCCGTCCGCGCGGCCACGGGATTCGACGGGCTCAACGTGGTCCAGTCCAACGGAGCCGCTGCCGGGCAGACGGTCTTTCACCTGCATGTTCACCTGGTCCCACGTACCGACGGCGACCGGATGCCCAGACTGTGGCCACCGGACGCCGCTTGGTCGCGGGACGAGCTCGACCGCTCAGCAGACGCGCTCCGCACCGCATTCGATCGCGTCAGTCCCCGCTGAAGGTCGCGCGCGGCGCCGCTGCGTCACGTCGATGTCGTTGAGAACGACGGATCCGGTGTCGGAATCTGGGAATCAGAGACCGTCGGGGCCGCGAGAAGCACCCCGACGACGACCGTCAGGACAACGATCGCCCCGTAGAAACCCAAGAGCGACAAGGAGAACATGGCGGGCCACCAAGGTTCTCGCTGGGCATACGGACGCGGGTTCATCTTGAACTGAGCGACCCGTTTCGCGGCAACGTCACGGAACATCGCCCGGAACGCCCGCTCCTGGCGCAGGAAGTAGGTGTCGAGGACCCAGAATGCTGCGGCGGGCACAAGCGCAGCGAACGCCAAAGCCGCTTGGTCCCGCGACGCGGCCAGTCCCAGAATCGCGGCACACAGGGTCAACGCCCACCCCTTCATGACGAAGGAGTTGTTCGCGAGGCGTCCGATCACGTCCTGGACATAGTCCATATGCTTGTGATGATCAGCCCGGTCCACCGCGCGCTCGTCGGAACCGTCTGGCGTGCCGCTCACTAGAAGCTCTACCTCGTGCGTCCGGCGAACGACCTGAACGACTGGCGGTTGCTTGACTCGTGCAGCACGACCGACGGCTCAGCGCCATACGGGCCGACGACCCGGTCAACCACGCTGTACAAGCCAAGGTACTCCTGTCCGGCGAAGCTACCGGTCGTCGGGCCCTCTATGGGAAGAATCGACACGCGCTGCGGGCCGTGGAACCCGTCGAAGTAACCGAGTTCCCATGGCATCCACCGCGAGCTCTGGGCGGCACGTGACGTCGCGTAGACCATTGTTCGGGAACTGCCCATGCGCACGCGAAGCCGCGCCGCCGTCGACGGTGAAACGCTGCCGCGATCAAGTTGCGGGTCGTCGATCCAGTCGACATACACAGATAAGCCCTGCGCCTCGAGGAGCCTGCGCACTCCGAGGACCAGCCGGGCGTCGCGCACGCTGTGACTGAGGAAAACATCAAAGGAGCCGGACTGCTTGGACGCCGCCCTCAAAGACTCCTGAGCCGCTGCAGCGGTGAGTCCTCCAGCTCGCTGCAGGAGCTCGTCCTCTTGGAAGTACACCATCGCTACCCCTCTCGCCTCGCACATTGAACCAGTCGTCGCGCCGGGAGGTGGCACATTCCGCTCGGCATCTTCGCGTGTGATCGCCGCGCAGGCCAGGTAGGCGCGGGATTCGGTCATCAACGCGCTCGCGCTGGGCAAGACCCGCACCGCCGGGCTCGTCGCGGCCGCAGCGCACGCGTTCACCGCGTCGCTCGTCGGCGTTGCCCGGTTGTGCGGCGCGCGCCGAGCGAGGGTCGCGGTTCGAGCGCGACCGAGACTACTCGAACCACGGATCCCAGGGAGCAGCTGGCCCACACTGCCCGCGCCCGACGCACCTACATCGGCGAGGCCGAGAACGCGGTCCGCACCCGCTCACGACCATCTGGCTGCTCGCCGCTAGCACTCCAGGTCTCACCAAGGTCCACCTTCCCGCACGTCGAAGTGGGCCAAGCGCGCAGTGGGGCTCGCTCTATCCCTCGTACCGGCTAGGTGTACTCAGCCGGGCGGGTTCTTGCCAGCAACTCCGAGCGCACCGCTGCCCTGGACCCCTGGCTCGAGTACTACAACAGTCGACGACGCCACACCGCCCTCGGCGGGCTCCCACCGACCAGCCGACTGTCACCAACGTGATGGCTCAGTACAGCTAGGGCGCGTCACGGTGCGGCCGGCACCCCGGACAGCCGGGTCCGCCGCTGCCTCCGCGAGCCTCTGAGCTCGTCGCGCCCGGAACGGCACGTGACTGCGGCGGGTGTCACCGTGCACGATACCGATGTGATTGCCGAGTCCGGCCCGTGGAAGAGCAAGCTCATCAAGACCGCCGCTACGTTGCGACGACGGTCAAAACAGACCCGCTGGTCCGACCAGTCGGCCTTCCTGCTGGAAAGCGACGTCATGGTCGCCGCGTACACGGTGAGAAAGCTGATCGAGTCATTCAAGGTGTCAGACGAGCTCCGTCGTCGCTCCTGGCGGGTATCGGCGTTCGCACCCGTCGGCGCGCCGCCCGACTTCATGACGCGTTCCGAGCTGTCTGAGGTGTTCGACCTCAATGGGCCGCGCAACGCGAGCCTCTCGACGCTGGAGCTGTGCCATCAGATCGTGCACAGCTACATCTTCGAGCCAGCCTGGACCTGGGACGACAACACCGAGAGGCTCACCGGACTCAAGGGCATCTTCTTCGCGTCCGACCGGGAGCGTCGCAAGGTCCTGTACCGGGTCGAGATCGACACGCTCGCGTCGTTGATCGAAACCGTCGGCTGGGAGGACGTCATCAGCGTCACCGTCGCCCGGGACGCTCACGGTTTGCGCGAAGTCAGTGCGACTCTCGGGGTCGGCCGGGACGACCCGCGGCACTGGTCCGCCAAAGAGCGGACCACGTGAACTAACTCAAGGCGACGCGCGCGGTTCGGCGCGCGACGGACCCTCGTTGGGCCCGCGACCCAGCCTGCGGCCGCAATCATTCACCGCTTCGATGACTCCGGTTCGGTCGACGGCGGTTGCACCTCACCCTTGTACTCACCTTCCAGAGAAACACGCTGTTACGCCGAGAAGAGCTCCGGTCTGGACGTTCGCTTCGATGCTGGGTTTATGCGACAGGTCGCTAGCACTGTTCAGGCGTGAAGCTGATCGACGCACACGCGTATCGGCGGGATTTGCACGACAATATGGATTGCTAGCGCTGCGAGAAAGAGGCGGGGACGCGGCTCTTGAGCCAGTTCAAGCGTCGGCAGTCGCGATCAAGCCGTTGCATCGCGCACCCGCGGCGGGGCGGCGGCATCAGCACACGACGCGAAGGCAACGAGCCCCGCGAAGGAGTCGATCACCGGCGAGGCCACCGCGGAAGAGAAGTCGCGGCGCTCGGCCCGGCGCAAGAGATCGGACGCCGCCTGGGACAGGATGCGCGGCGCCTCTCCGGTCGACCTCTCGACCACGTACCGCGTCACCCGGGGGGCGTATCGCGCGCTGACCCCGACCAACACACCCGCCTCCGGCCACGTAGCCGCCCCCGAGAGGCGGGCGGCAGCGAGGGACACGGCGCACCGGCGCAGGAGGACGTGTGGCGCGCCGGCGAACCGCCACTCCGGCGGCAGGATGTTGAGCGGCGCCAAGGTCGGAAGAGACCGCGCTCCTGCCGCCGGGAGGTCCGCGTTCTGCTCCTTGACGCGATCTAGACGGGTAGCGACGCGGGAACGCGACGTCTGCCACGCAGCGAGGACCGGGTCGATCGCCGACGAGACCGGCAGCCGGTCGCGGATCAGGTTCGTGAGGACCTCGTCCTCGAACGCCGCTCGGAGCGCATCGGCGCCGCGCTCCGGGGAAGGGGACCTGACCACCGGCAGCGCTGCGGCCATGGCAGCACCGGCGATCGCCGGGTCGGGCGGCGTCAGCCACGGACGCAGCGCCCACCGCGGGACGGCCTCGGTCCCCGCGAACAGAGCCGCGGTCGCACGCCAAGCCCCAAGCGCGTCCAGACTGGAGCGCCGGCGACCGAACACCCGGATGCGGCGCGACTCGACGACCCGGTCGAGGACCGCCTGGGCCTTCACCGCTTCGGGGGTCGCCATGACCGTCGGCGCTGCAGCCCACGCCGCGCCGCAGGAGCAGCGCAGATCGGTCGTCTCCGCGTCACCGATCAGAGAGGACGGCGCACCGCACGACCCGCACTCCTGCTCCAGCAGGACGCCGTGGATCGTGCACGCGAACGCCCACGGGTGCTGCCACTTCAGCCACCAGCGCTGCCGCTGCTCCAGACAGGCCGGGCAGAATCCATCACCGCCAAAGCGCCACCAGTACTGCCGCTGCAGGCGCAGCGCCGCCGCGTTCACCGGCGTCCCTGGAGGCACGCGGCCGAACGGTGAGAACCGGGCGAGGCTGAGCTGGTCGAGCTGGGTATCGTCCATCTCGAGCACCTTCAGGACCCACTGCCGCACCGTCGGGTCGACCGGAAGGTGCAGGTTGTGAGGCCGCCCAGATGGGCTGAGCAGTCGCAGGTGTCGGACCAGGTCCGGGGTGCTCATCCCCATGTAGCGGGCGGTGCGGGCGAGCAGTCCGGCGAGGGACTCGCCGTCATCCGGTGACACGACCACGGCCAGCACCGGGTCACCGCACCGCGTCGAGCAGGTCGCGTCGCCAGGGCGCTGTCCCGAATCGGCGTTCGAGCTCAGGCACTCGCGGCCGTGGCGATCGCGTGCCCAACGCGCTCTGGAGCAGCCGGAGGGGGTGACACGCCCAATGCTCGACGAGCCACTCACAGGCCACCTGGGGTACGACCTGCGCCTGCGCGGCGAGGGCTTCAACGGCCGCCCGGGTGGGGCGGTCCAGGCGCTCCAAGGCTTCGAGGCGGGCGCGGAAGGGCACCTGGAGACCGGTCAGCGCATCCCGCACGTCGCTGACCTCGGCCCAGAAGACGCCGCCGGCTCCTGCTGCGTCGAGCTCCTGAGCGAGTGCGTACGCGCGGGCTGCGACGCGCTCGGACAGCCCGAGCTGCGCTGCCCGGTCGATCCAGCGCCCCGACCCGCTCGACTGCACAACAGCCACGGCGAGCAGGACGCGCTCGTCCTCTCCGGCGCCCCCGTCGAACAGGCGAGCGAACCGCGCAGAGACCAGCTCGGGAGGCACCACAGCCGGGAACACGTCGAGGGGGCCGCGCGCTCCGGGAGCCGGCACGACGACCGGCCGGCGGACGGCGAGCTCGTTCGCGTACGCGATGTCGAGCGCCTCGGCGACCGGATCCGGGTCCGACCAGCGCTCCGCTGGCGGCAACACGGTCGGCGCCGACGGCCTCCGTGCGTAGACCGCGACTGCGTGGCGGACGTGCGGCAGCTCAGCCGCCTGCTCCGGGGCGAGTGCGCCCGCCTCGATGGCGGTGCGGACGTCCAGCCGGTGCAGCTCCACCGCCTTCGAGCCGACGCCGCGCGCCGACTTGGGCCAGTGGTCGGCGTCGCGCAGGACCCTGACGAGTCTCAGCGCGTGGTGGACGCGGCGGGCGGCATCGTCGTCATCGACCGCGTCAGCCAGGAGCCGGGAGGCGATCGTGCTGGCGTGGATGTCGACCGG
This sequence comes from Cellulomonas sp. NPDC058312, assembly GCF_042880135.1. Taxonomy (NCBI): domain Bacteria; kingdom Bacillati; phylum Actinomycetota; class Actinomycetes; order Micrococcales; family Cellulomonadaceae; genus Cellulomonas; species Cellulomonas sp. NPDC058312. The sequence continues at coordinate 66,075 of NZ_JBHVZE010000005.1, forward strand.
GTCGGCGCGCGTGGCAGGTTCCGACGGCCCCAAGCACCCGACCTCGACAGGGCCATGCGCGACGAACGGCTCGTCGGCTTCCAGCGCGAGCAGGCAGGCGGGCCCGAAGGGCATGCCGCACTCCGGGCACCGCCACTCGAGGTAGGTCAGGTGCCGGAGACAGACCGTGACCAGAGTGGAAGCCCACCTCAGGTCCCACAGCCCGTCGCGCAGACAGGCGAAGCAGCCGGCCGTGATCGCCCGCGGCGGCAACCCGTACCGCTGGAGGTTGGCCTGGTCGAACAGCTCCCCCTGGTAGCGGTCGTACGTCATGTCCCGCACCGCTTCGAGGTCCCGCGAGAACGCCCTCGCCACAGACACGAGCACGTCCTTGCTCACCCCGAACGTCGTTCCCCGCGCAGTCGGGCGATCGCGCCTCGCCGGGAGACCGAGCCATGCGAGCAGCTCACCGACACCCAGACCGACGTAGACCGCGCAGCGCATGAGGTACATGCCGAGCGGCTCCCATGCCCGCGGGTCAGGCGAGTACGGCAGCACCAGCTGCTCGTCGCTGCGGCGGGTCACGAGACCAACCGGCTCGCGCAGGTCAGCGCCTGGTTGAACGACCAGTGCGGCGTCGCGAGCGCGAGCTGGCCCGCGACGCGGATGAGCTTGTTCGCCGCGCCCAGCTTGCCTCCCGTGACGCCGTGAATCGCGTCGCAGTTGGTCTTGCTCGTGAACACGTTGGCCGCCTCGCTGCCGTCGAGCAGGTGCACCTGCGACGCCACCGCCTGGAGCGACCAGGGCCACGCCGGGTCGCTCTTGGCGTAGACGGCGAGCTCTTCCGCGGGGATGCGCAGGCGCCTCTCCTCGATCTGGCGGGACGACTGGTAGCCGTGGTCGTACTGCGTGCTGAGCAGGGCGCTCTCCGACATGTCCATCCCGATGAACACGAACGTGACCGGAAGGCCCGTGATCATGTGCTTGAGCTGGTTCGCCATCTTGCCGTCCTTGGCCGCGGCGAGGCAGTGCGCGTCGTCGATCACCACGACGACCGTGCCCATCCGGCGGAAGTTCTCACGCAGGCGGCGCATCAGCGTCCCCGGGCGGGTCTTCTCGTCTGCGGGGATGTAACCGAACCGGCAGATCTCCACCAGGAGGCTGACCGGCCCCACGGTGGCGCCCGCCTCGACGTAGAAGCACGGAATCGAGTGGTGCCTGCTCTCACCGAGCCCCGCCGCCGGCGGCGTCGACCCGCCCCACACGCCCTTGGTGAGAAGCAAGATCGCCTTCTGACCCGCGATCGACTTCCCGATGTGCGAGCAGCCCTCGAGGATGACCGTGACGACCTCGTTCGGACTGTTCTGGTTGAGTGCCACCGCGATGTCGATGACGTCGGAGACGAACTCGGTCAGGTCGGTCTCGGTCACCACCCCCCGCAGCGAGCACGCACGCGCGACCACGGGGTCCGTCGACCCGTGTGCCAAGCACCGCGCCGCGTGCACCGGGTGCGCGGCGTCGACAAGGCTCTTCCCCATCACGTCGATCAGCCCCGGCCACTTGTCGATGTCCGTGTAGTCGCTCCGCGAGACCGGCGCGTCCACCAGCAGAGGGCTCAGCGGGCTCCGAGTGTCGGTGTACCCGCTCAGCGAGACCGGCTCGTCGAACGCCAGCTCCGGGGTCGGCCCCAGCAACGCGACGCCGCTCACCAGTGCACCTTCTTCGGCACGTAGGCGTCGACTTCGCCGGCGGGGACCACCCCGGGTACGTCCTCGAACTCGACCGGCGGTGGAGGCGGCAGGACGGGCGTCGCCGCCGAAGCGCTGTGGAGGGGGCGCCCGGCGCCAGCCCGCTTGTCGGACGCCATCTTGCCGAGCAGCGCCTGGTGATCCTTGACAACCCTCGTCTTAAAGTTCTTGCGGGCCCAGCCGAGGGCCAAGGTCTCCTCCCGCTCGGACTGGACAACCCGCGGCACCTCTTCGTCGCCGGCAGCGCGACGGACCGTCTCCTTCCCCGGCTGGACATAGCCCTTGAAGGTTTCGTAGTCCCGCGCCAGGATCCACGCGCAGCGCGTCCAGTGCCAGAAGTAGGCGCGGGTGTAGTCGCGGGGGTCGTACCGGATCAGAAGCCGCGGCAGGTTGTCCCTCAGCTGTCGCAGCTCGTCGAGCTCGTCCGCGACGTAGATGACGCCGTTGCCGACCTGGAATCCTTCAGGTTCGAGCTCGGCGTCACCCTCCTTCAAGAACGCGATCCGGAAGTCCTGACGCAGAGGGACGTGGATCTTCCCGAACGTGCGTACGTGCTGGATCATCATGTCGATCGGACTGATCTTCTGCTTGCGCGCCTCAGGATCCAACAATTTACGGTGCTTGTGGCGGTTGTAAACGACCGAGATGAACTCCCACAGCATCTGCTCGACGTGGTCGATCGTCGGGAGGACCCGCTTCTTGGAGTCGGATCCGCTGTTGTCGGGAGAGCGCCCCTTGTCGCCGGGCAGCCCTTGAACCAGCCGCGAGTAGTGCGCCTGGAAAGACTCCACCATGCCCTTCGCCGGACCCCTTCTCGGCGGGGTGAAGAACACCTTGATGCCGTGGAGAGCGAGAACCGCGAGAGTCGTGGTGTTGTTGAACTGCGAGCCGAGGTCCACGACCACGGACTTGATCTTCATCCCGAACTTCACGGACCCGTCGTCCGGGACGTGGATCTCATCGGGAAGACCGATCCACAGGTGGGAGTCGTTCGACCTCCACGTGGACCGGATGAAATCCGCGCCGAGCATGTCGTACAGCAAGAGGTTGACGTCGATGGCCGTGTGAGGCTTTTCGACGAGGCGGATCGCGAAGACGGCTCGGGAGTACTTGTCGATCGCTGTGAGCAGGTCGAGGTAGGTACGGGTCAGCCCGTCGGCGATCCGGCAGACCAGATTCAGCGGAGTGCTGTCGAGCTCGACGATGTGGCCGGGGTACAGCGCCCGCAACGACCCGTAGACGTGACCGACGGGGCGCGACTCGACGTTCTTGCGCTGCTTGCCCGGGCGCCGCAGGTGGAGCCCGACGCTCACGATGTCGATGAGGTCGCGCATCTTTGCCTTCGGCAGCGTGAAGCCGGCGAGGTCGAGCTCGACGGCGGTGTCAGCGACCTGGTCCTTGATCGAGACAGTGCCCGACTCACGCCTAGCCAGGTCCACCGCGACACGGCGCGCGATCACCACGATGTCCCGCGGCATGTCGAGGATCGGACTGAGGCGCTTCCGGTACTTCGCGCGGACCAGCGCGAGGACCCCGTCTCCGCCCTCCTTGAACAGGTGGTTGTACTCGGCGTAGAGCGTGGACTTCTCGACCCCAGTCTCCCCGCGCGCCCGCAGCTCCGTCGTCTTGCTGTGGATCCTCTCCACCAGGTCGGGGTGGGCCTCGAGGTCGTAGTCGGGGCGGATCGCGTGCTCAGGATGCGGGCCGGCGAAGGTGCCGAACGGGTCCCCGTGAAGCAGCTCCATCAGGTCCCGCACCCGCTGGATGACACGCGACCGCTCCTCGTCAGGCAGCAGGCCGAGCAGTGGGGTCAGCTCGTCCTCGAAGGAGGAGAACTGCCCGGCGTAGTCCGTCGTCTCGGCGAGCTTGGCGAGGAACTTCTTCCACGTCCAGTGCTTCCGGCGCCCGTCGACGGTGACCCAGATGTACATGCCCTTCGGTGTGGGATCGAAGTCGAAGAGGGTGATCGACTGGCCGAGCACGACGACCGTGGCCCCCTTCTGGACGGTCTGCGTGGGGGCGAGGACGGCATTCACGGCAACCTCCAGGGGAACAGCACGGGCCCGGGCGCATCGGGGACGAGCACGCTGGTGTCCTCGAGGGGCACCTCCATGTCGATCCAGTAGTGCTTCCGCCACAGCGCAGCGAGAGCCAGCAGGCGACCGTCGCCGCCGCTGCCGTACGCGTCAGCGAGCTCACCGAAGTCCCACGGCGCCTCCTCACCCAGAGGCTCGATGTCGAGGTCCTCCGCCTGGGTCAGGAAGCCGAGGTTCGCCCGCCGCACCTTGCTCAGGGTCACGTCGGTCCCGACCGCGTAGCCCCAGCCGACCGCGGCGCAGACGTCCGCGGCGAAGTCGTACGAGGCGGCCTTCTCGTCGTCGAGCGCGGCCTCGTTGGTGATGTCGATGACGACCGTCCGCCCGCCGCGCCGGACCACCGCGTCGGGTCGGCGGGTCTTCGTGGTGTGGTCGCTGAACTCGGCGTGGAACTCCATGCACTGGGCGTTCAGCTCGTCGATGCCCGCCCAGACGAGCTCCTGGTAGTGGTCGGACTCGAGGTTCGACTCGAACCACACGTGCGTGTAGCCGCGGTGAGTCAGCACCGGGAACTTGCCGACCATGTTGGGCATGTCGAAGTAGCTGGCGGGACGCGCCACCTCCTCGAGGTCGTACAGGTCGAGCGCGTCGATCTCCTCGGGGCTCAGCGACATCTCCCGGCCGCGGACGATCACGGAGATGGACAGCTGCGTCACCACCGGGCCGCTGTCGTCGGCGGCCGCGAGCGAGGGGTCCGGCGGGAGGCCGCGCTCGATCGGTGCGAGGAACCGTGCGCCGCGTCCGGCGCGGAAGGCCGGCCAGTTCGGCCGCCTGTACTGCCCGTCGGGACCGACACGCTTGAGGTGCCGTCCTCGCCTAGCGTTGCGCTGCGCTGGCATGATCGAAGCACCCGTCCTTCCCCTGGTTGGATGACGTGGTAGCGGGGCCGTTCCAGCGACCCCGGGGAGACCCCCGTCGGCCTCATCCGCCGCGGGGGTTCTCTCTGAAGTTGTAGGTTCTGCACGAGACGCGCTCGCGGGTGATCGAGCGTACGCCGGCCGGTCGCAGACGCCCGGACTGTCCCCGCAGCTCCGCTTGGCGGTCTCTGGTTGGTATACCCCCATGTCTAGACGGTGGCCCGTCCCGACCAGCCGTTGAGCGACCCCCTCGGCGGTCGCCGCCGGCGGACCGCGAAGCCGGCGATCCGACGCACTGCCACTTGTCGGGATCGTCAAAGCCTTCACGCGGCGAGCCCTTGCCTCCGGGTGTCGGCGCGGGCAGGCTCACCACATGGAGGGCGATGGAGACGACCCGCGGAGCACGTTTGAGCGCCCGACCGGTGTCGACCGCCTCGACATCCACACGTCGACCGGGCTCTGGGCGATCACCTCCTCCAGTGGACGCACCTGCTGGGTCGACCTCGATGCGCACGTTCTCATCCGGTGGAACAGCCGCGACAACCCGACCCCGACCGAGCACCATCTGGTCACCGTGACGTCCGTGGACGTCGGTGACCACGGCGTGCTTCGGCTGGGCGACCGGCACGAGTACGTCCTCGACCTGGTCGGTCCTCCGCAGCCGCTGCGACTGCTGAACCGCTACCAGGTGTGGGTGCAGGGGCCGATCACCGCGATCGGGCAGTCCAGCAGCATCGCCATCGACACCTGATCGGCGTGCTCGACCTCGCCCATGGACGCCAGACGCGAACCTCGGGCTGAGGCGGTCTGGCGTTGTCAGTACCAGACGGGCCACTCCCACGGTGAACCTGCCTCAGTCCGTACCTGGGGGCATGTCCCGGGTGCGCGCCGCCGTGTCCCTCCTGAACCAGCGCCCCGTCCCAGCCGGCGTGCACCACGACGTCGACCGGCCGGTTCCCGTGATGGTGACCTTGCGGTGGGCCACCGGGGTGGAGGTGCTCGACACCGTCGCCCTCGAGTGGACCCGGACGGTGGTCAGGGTGCGGCATCGCCGATCTAAGGCTGATGACGGGCGCTGTGTGGCTACCGATCGAGCATGTCCACCAACGTGGAGTCGAGGCGACCGCGGGAGCACCCCTCGGCGCGAACCTCCGGACGGCCAGTCCCGCGGAGCGATCTCGGCGCGGAGCCACCCGCCGGACGCGAGTTCGGCCGCCCGCGGGGCGGCGCAGACGTCGTCGCACCGGAGTATCAGTGATGACAGATCGCGGCAAGCCGCGCTGATACGTACACGCCCGGCCATGCCGACGCCGTCCTCACAAGCTGGCCCGCGAGCTCGAACTGCGTCGTGCGTGCGCGCCGCCCCTGGCCGTGCTCGCCGACCGGGTGCGGGCGCCGCTCACCGGCGCCGGCCCAACCGCGAAGTCGGCCTGCTGCCCGGCCTGAGCCGCTCATGGATGAGGGCCGCACCCCAGGCGGGGGGCCTCGCGAGCGATCGCGGGTCAGGCGGTGACGGGCTCGACTCCAAGCTCGGACAGCAGGGTCAGGATGCGGCCGCGGATCTCGTCTCGAATCGGGCGGACCGACTCGATGCCCTGCCCGGCCGGGTCGGCCAGGGCCCAGTCCTCGTACCGCTTGCCGGGGAAGATCGGGCAGGCGTCGCCGCAGCCCATGGTGATGACGACGTCGGACGCCTTGACCGCGTCGGTGGTCAGCACCTTCGGTCGCTCGGCGCGGATGTCGATGCCCTCCTCGAGCATCGCCTCCACGGCGACCGGGTTGATCTGCTCGGCGGGCATCGACCCGGCCGAGCGGACCTCGACGGCGCCGCCGGACAGCGCCCGCAGGTAGCCGGCGGCCATCTGGGAGCGACCGGCGTTGTGCACGCACACGAACAGGGCGGACGGCGTGTTCTCGGTCATCTCGGTCTCCACGGAAGTCAGTGGTCTGCAGGGCGCGGTTGGTGGGCACGGGCCGTGCGCGGCGGTCGCGACGCAGTCGTCGCACGTCCGCCGCGGTCCGGGGCTTGCGCGGTGTCGAGTTCCTACCGCCACTCCTCGAGCTCGTGCCGATTCTGCCTCGTCGGCGAGAACGAGCCGATCTCGACCAGCACCGGTGGGTCGGCGACTCCTGGCCCACCCTCGTTCACCCAGGTGACGAGGTCCGCGACCGTCGCCGGAAGCAGCACCTCCCCGAGCCACACCGGTTCGGCGGCGTCCGCGCGGCCCTTCGCGCCAGGCACGACGACGACGACATTGGACCGGGCGCAGGCGTCCAGGCAGGAGCTGACGACGACGCGCGCACCTTCGACGCCGTCACGGACCGCCCGCAGCTGCGCCTGGTGGTCGACCTCGGGATGCTTCGCGCGGCTACCGCAGTCGCCGCCCCGGCAGACGACGACGGTCGGCTCGGCGGCCGGGCCGCCCCGGTCGCGGCGCAGACGCTTGTACGCCTTGGGGGCACGTCGGCGCGTCCAGGCGCGGTCGCGCAGCAGGCGCAGCCCGTTGAGCGCGACGATGACGGTCGAGCCCTCGTGGCCCGCCACGGCGAGAGGGAGCGGCAGGCTCCCGATGAGGTCCCAGGCGACGAGCACGGTGATGAACGTCGCGGCGATCGTGAGGTTGGCGACGACGTAGCGATGGGCCTTGCGCGACATCCTGACGAGGTTCGGGATGGCCGCGAGCTCGTCGCGGACGACGATCGCGTCGGCGGTGTCCAGTGCGACGTCGGAGCCGTGCCGGCCCATGGCGATGCCGGTGCCGGCCCGGGCGAGTGCGGGGGCGTCGTTCACGCCGTCGCCGACCAGGAGCACGTGCCGACCGTCGTCCTGGAGCTCCCCGACGATCCGGGACTTGTCCTCGGGAAGCAGCTCGGCGTGCACGACGTCGATGCCGGTGCGTGCGGCGACGTCGTCGGCGGTGCGCTGGTTGTCGCCGGTGAGCAGGTGCACCTGCGCGCCGGTCTCCGCCGCCAGCGCGGCCACGGCCGCCGGAGCGTCCGGGCGCAGCCGGTCCAGGAGGGTGATGGCGCCGACCTCGCGCCCGCCGGCGAGGACGGCCACGACGGTGCCGACGGTCGCGGGCTCGGCGCCGCGCTCGACGGCCACCGGGATGCCGTCGACCACGCCGACGACGCCGCGGCCGGGCACGGCCCGGAAGTCGCGCGCCTCGGCGACGCCGACGCCCCGGTCCCGGGCCTCGCGGACGATCGCGCGACCGAGCGGGTGCTCGGAGTACTGCTCGACGGCCGCGGCCAGCGCCAGCACGGCGTCGGGCGTCATCCCCGCCCCGGCGTCGACGGTGACCTCGTGCACGACCGGCGCACCCTCGGTGAGGGTGCCGGTCTTGTCGAACGCGACGACGTCGGTCCGCCCGATCGTCTCCATCACGGTCGCGGACTTCACGAGCACGCCGTGCCGGCCGGCGTTGGCGATGGCTGCGAGCAGCGGCGGCATGGTCGACAGCACGACCGCACAGGGCGAGGCGACGATCATGAACGTGATCGCGCGCAGCAGCGCGGAGTCGAACGTCGCGCCGAGCGCCAGCGGCAGGCCGAACACCACGAGGGTGGCGACGACGACGCCGAGGGAGTACCGCTGCTCGACCTTCTCGATGAACAGCTGGCTGCGGGCCTTGGTGGCGGACGCCTCCTCGGTAAGTGAGACGATCCGGGCGACCACGGACTCCGAGGCCGGCTTGTCGACCCGGATCTGCAGCGACCCGGTGCCGTTGACCGTCCCGGACAGCACCGTGTCACCGGCCGAGCGGACCACCGGGACCGACTCTCCGGTGATGGCCTGCTGGTCGACCTCGCTGGTGCCGTCCGCGCCGATCTCGCCGGGGCGGACGAGGACGACCTGGCCGACCGCCAGGTCGGAGACCGCCACGACTTCCTCCCCGTCCGGTGTGAGGACGGTCGCCTGCTCGGGCGCGAGGTTGAGCAGGGCGGCGACGGAGTCGGCGGTGCGCTGGGTGACGATCGCCTCGAGCGAGCCCGAGGTCGCGAAGATGACGATGAGCAGGGCGCCGTCGAAGACCTGGCCGATCGATGCCGCGGCGATCGCGGCGACGATCATGAGCAGGTCGACGTCGAGCGTCTTGTCCCGCAGCGCCTGAAGGCCGGCGAGCGCGGGCTCCCAGCCGCCGGCGGCGTAGCAGGTGAGGTAGGCGGCCCACCAGGTCCACGACGGCGCGCCCGCGATCTGCAGTGCCCAGCCGGTCAGGAACAGGGCGAGCGCGGCGGCGGCCCAGCGGACCTCGGGCAGCCGGGCGCCGGTGCGCCACAGCGACGGCGGTCGGGTCAGCTCGCGGCCGCCGTCCCGCAGCGGGACGGGGGCCAGGGTCGCGGCGCTCACCGCAGCGACCCGGTCGCCGTGGGCGAGGGGTGGTCACGGTGCTGGGCCGGGGCGTCCTCGACGACGTGCTGCGCCTGGAACACCGCGTCGGCGACCAGCTGCCGGGCGTGCTCGTCGATCAGCGAGTAGAACACCCGATTGCCGTCCTGCCGGGCGCGCACGATCTTGCCCCAGCGGAGCTTCGCCAGGTGCTGGGAGACCGCGGTGGGCGACTTCTCCACGATGTCGGCCAGGTGGTTCACCGACATCTCCCCGTCGCGCAGCGCCAGGATGATCCGGATCCGCGTGGCGTCGGCGAGCAGCGAGAACACCTCGGCCGCCAGGTCGACGTACGCCGACTCAGCGTCGAACGTGCAGCGCCTCGTATCTTCGCTCATGCGTAGCTGCTAAGGCACATGTCGATCACCGCGGCCGCAGGTCCAGCCGACGCAAGAGCTGGGCGTTGAGCGCGACGACGATCGTCGACACCGACATGAGGATCGCGCCCACCGACATCGGCATGACGAAGCCGACCGGCGCGAGGACGCCGGCCGCGAGCGGGACGGCGATGAGGTTGTAGCCGGCGGCCCACCACAGGTTCTGCTTCATCTTGCGGTAGCTCGCGGACGACAGGTCGATGACAGAGACCACGGATCGCGGGTCGTCGCTGGCGAGGATCACCCCGGCGGAGGCGATGGCGACGTCGGTGCCGGCGCCGATCGCGATGCCGACGTCCGCCTGCGCGAGCGCGGGGGCGTCGTTGACGCCGTCGCCGACCATCGCGACGGTGCGGCCCTCGCGCTGCAGCTCGGCGACCTTGGCGGACTTGTCCTCCGGTCGCACGCCGGCGAAGACCCGGTCGATGCCGATCTCGGTGGCCACGGTGCGGGCGACGGCTTCGGCGTCGCCGGTGATCATGACGACGTCGACGCCGCGGTCGTGCAGCTCGCGGATCGCCGCGCGGGACTCCTCGCGGATCTCGTCGGCGAGCCTCAGGGCGCCGGCGACCTGCCCGTCGACCAGGACGTGCAGGATGATCGCGCCCTGAGTGCGCCACTGCTCGACGCCGTCGAGCTCGGTGACGCCCCGCTCGTTGAGCAGGTTCGGTCCGCCGACCTCGACGGTGCGTCCGGCGACCGATGCCCGGACGCCGACGGCCGGCGAGGACGTGAAGTCGGTGGCGGCGGGGACCGGCAGGTGCGCGGCGGCGGTGACGATGGCGCGGGCGAGCGGGTGCTCGCTGTCGGCCTCGGCTGCGGCGGCCATCGTCAGGACGTCGTCACGGGCGAAGCCGTTCGCGGGGCGGACCTCGGTGACGGTGGGCTGACCCTTGGTCAGGGTGCCGGTCTTGTCGAACACGACGGTGGAGACGGTGCGCATGCTCTCCAGCGCGAGCCGGTCCTTGACCAGGATGCCGCCGCGGGCGGCGCGCTCGGTGGCGATGGACACCACCAGCGGGATGGCCAGGCCGAGGGCGTGGGGGCAGGCGATCACCAGGACGGTGATGGTGCGGATCACGGCGGCGTCGGGCATCCCGAGGACCGACCAGACGAACGCGGTGATCGCCGCGGCGCCGAGTGCGAACCAGAACAGCAAGGCGGCCGCGCTGTCGGCCAGGCGCTGGGCGCGCGAAGAGGAGTTCTGCGCCTCGAGCACGAGCCGCTGGATACCGGCCAGGGCGGTGTCGTCGCCGACGGCGGTCACCCGCAGCCGGAGCGCGGAGTCGGTCGCGACGGTGCCGGCGACGACACGGTCGCCGGTGGTGCGGCGCACGGTGCGCGACTCGCCGGTGACCATGGACTCGTCCATCTCGGCGGCGCCGTCGATGATCGCGCCGTCGGCGGGGACGCGGGCGCCGGGGCGCACGAGCACGACGTCGTCGACGGTGAGGTCCGCCGGGGCGACCCGCACGATGTCGCCGCCCTCGACGCGCTCGGCCTCGTCGGGCAGGAGCGCGGCCAGGGAGTCCAGGGCGGAGGTGGTCTGGGCCAGCGACCGCATCTCGATCCAGTGCCCGAGCAGCATGATCACGATGAGCAGCGCGAGCTCCCACCAGAAGTCGAGCTCGTGCGCGACGACCCCGAGGGTCGAGAGCCAGGACGCGACGAAGGCGACGCTGATCGCCAGGGCGATGAGCAGCATCATCCCGGGCCGCCGGGACCTGAGCTCCTCGACCGCACCGGTCAGGAACGGCGCGCCGCCCCAGACGAACATCACCGTGCCGAGCACGGGCGAGACCCACGACAGCCACGCGAGGTCGGGCAGCTCGTAGCCCAGCACCATCGCGAACATCCCGCTGGTCGCGACGACCGGGATCGCGAGCACGAGCATGACCCAGAACAGACGCCGGAACTTCTCGACGTGGCCCGCGTGGCCGCCGTGCCCGGCGTGGTCGCTGTGTCCGGCGTGGTCCTCGTGTCCGGCGTGCGTGTCGTACCCGGGGTGTTCGTCGTCGGCGCGGGTCGCGGTCATCGCGCGCCCGTGGTGCCCCTCGTGCGGCAGGCCGGCCGCGTCCTCGCGCAGCGGCTGCGCCGACTCGGCGTGCCCGGCGTGCCCGGCGTGGTGGGTGCCGTCCGGCGCGTCGGCGTGGTGCTGGGTGTGGTCGTCGCGGCTCATGTCGGTGGCCCTTCTCGTCGACTGCTCCACGTGGTGATGGCGCTCGACCTCCTGCAACGGCATACCCCCCGGGGGTATTCCTCCGGGGGGTATGCGGGGATGTCAGGAGACGCGTTCGTGGTCGTCTCGCGGCCAGTCGGTGCTGCTCGGCTGCGTTTCGTCGGAGGTAGCCGGGTGCGGGCCGGCGTGCGGGTGCGGCGGGTTGCCGTGCCCGCCGCGCCCGCGGCCCATGACGAGCATCATCGCGACCATGCCGAGCGGGCACGCCAGGAGCAGCGCGTAGCGCAGTGCGCCGGACAGGTCGACACCGAGTGCGAGGAGCAGCGCGAGGACGACGGCTGCGGCGATGGCCATGTGCTTGAGGTGGTGCTTGATCACGGGGGTGCTCCGTCTGCTCGGTCGGGTCTGCTTGTCGCCCGATCTCGATCCTCGACGTGCTGGGTGGAGCGAGCCCTTCGGCGCCGGTGAAGCGTCGATGAAGCCGACGAGCATGCTGCGGACACAGCAACGCCACCGGGGCAAGGGGGTGTCCCGGTGGCGCTGCGTCCTGGATGCTCACATGTCGGCGAGCATCTGCTTCATCTCGGCGATCTCCTCGGTCTGGTCGCCGATGATCGTCCCCGCCAGGGCCAGCGCGTCCTCGTTGAGGCCGTTCTCCTGCTCCTGCTCGGACATGGTGATCGCACCCTGGTGGTGCTCGATCATCATCTCCAGGAACATCCGGTCGAAGTCCGCGCCGGCGTCTTCGAGCTGCTGCATCTGCTCGTCGTTGGCCATGCCGGTGTGTCCGCTGGAGTGGTCCATCCCACCCATGTCGTCCTCGCTGCTGGGCGGCTCCTCGCCCCAGGTCTCCAGCCAGGAGGTCATGAGGTCGATCTCGGGCTGCTGGGCGAACTGGATGTCGCTGGACAGCTGCTGGACCTGCTCGGTCTGCGCGCGACCCTCGGCCATGGTGGCCATCTCGATGGCGCCCTGGTGGTGCAAGATCATCATCTGCGCGAACTCGGTGTCCGCGTCGTTGTGCTCCCGGGACGCGGCGTCCGCCGCGTCGGACGTGCTGGTGCTGGGCTGGTCGCCGCTGGCGGTCTCGGCGCCGTTGGAGCAGGCGCTGAGGACGACTCCGAGGGCCAGCGACGCTGCAGCGGCTGCGAGCGTGTGGCGCTTCTTCGGGGACATGGGGACTCCTTCGGGTCGGGCTGGCTCGTCGTGCCGGAGGTCAGGCGACGGGCGTGGTGATGCTCGTGGTGCCGGCCGGGGTCGAGCCGCCGCAGCAGCTGCTGCCCGCCTGGCTCGTGGCGGTGCCGCAGCACCCGGACTCCGGGCTCGCGGTCTGCTCGGGGACGACGCTGTCGGGACGGTCGAGCTCGTCCTCGTCGGTCATCGTGAACTGGCAGCACTGGTCGCTCATGCGCGTCTCCTTGGGTGGGTCAGGCGGGCAGGTTGGCCTGGACCTGCTCGAGCAGGTCGTCGGGGGCCAGCCACATCGAGGGGTAGTTGCCGGACCAGCGGCGGGTGCCGTCGGCGTCGACGAGGACGAAGCTGTGTCCGGGAAGTCCTTCGTGCATGCCGGTGCCGAGGGTCCCGTACTGCTCCGAGACGGTGCCGTCGTCGAGCAGGAAGGGAGTCGTCACGCCGTAGGTGGCCATGTCGGCGCTGATCTGCTCGGCAGTGTTCATCACGATCGGCAGGACGGTGATGCCTGCGTCCGCGAAGGCGGGGTCCTTCTCGATCTCGCCCATCTGCTGCAGGCAGGACCCGCAGCCGGCGCCCTCGTTGAAGTACAGGACGACCGGCGAGCCGCGGAAGTCCGACAGGCGCACGGTGGACCCGTCGGTGCTCTCGAGCGTGAAGTCGGGCGCGGGTCCGGCCTCGGTCGAGGTGACCTCACGCGAGGACAGCAACGCGGCGGCGACCACGGCGATGACGAGGAGCACCAGCGCGGCGGACGCGGTGGTGATGACGATCTTGCGCCGACGGTCGTGCTGATCCTGGTCGCGCCGGACCTGAGCGAGGGCGGCGGCGCGCTGCTTGCGGGCGGCCGTGGCGGAGGTCATCGGTGTGCTCCTTCGGTGTCGTGCTCGTGGCAGCTCGCCTCGCCCGTGGGTCGCTGCTCGGTCGTGCTCTCGGGCCGGGTCGTGCGTCCGCGTCGGCGTTCGGACAAGGTGCCCCAGACGAACAGCGCGGCCAGGGCGACCAGCGCCAGCCCGAGTACGGGCTCGGGCACCGGGGAGGTCCAGTCCTCGAACCGGGAGAACACCGAGGTCAGCGTGCGGCCGATCGCAGCCTGCGCCTGGGTTCCTCGGGTCATGTCCGGGCTGCCGGCCAGCAGGATGACGGCCACGCCCATGACGGTGAACCCGGCGGCGACGGCGATGTTCAAGGTGCTCGTGGTGAGCGTCCGACCGGCCAGGCGCAGCCGGACGGTCCGGGGGCTCAGCCAGGCGCGGTCCCGCAGCCGGGCCTTGTCCCAGACCAGAGCCATGACGAACAGCGGGAAGACCATGCCGAAGACGTAGGCCAGGCCGAGCAGCAGCCCGCCGGCCGGCGAGCCCGACAGTGCGGACAGGGTCATCACGCCGGCGAGCACGGGCGCGCAGCAACTGGACGCGATCCCGGAGAAGACGCCGAGGGCGAAGAAGCTGGCGGTGTCGCCGCGGCGGGTGTCGGGGGCGCGCAGCGCGCTGGGCAGCGACCACATGCGCCCGGACAGCGCGAGCGCGGCGAGCGCGAGCATCAGGGCGCCGCCGGCGTAGTACAACGGCGCGTGGTAGCGGGCGATCGCGCCGGCGACCATGCTGACGCCCAGGGTGATGGGCAGCAGGACGGTCGCCAGGCCGGCGGCGAACACGAACGTCAGGGGCAGCAGCCGCCACCGGCGGTTCTTCACGGCACCGGCGAGGTAGCTGGGCGCGAGGAACACGATGCAGCACGGCGCGAACAGCGCGACGCCGCCGGCGAAGAACGCCGCCAGCACGCTGCCGGTGGTCAGCAGCTCCGAACCCATCTCAGCGCACCGCGGTCAGCGGGACGTCGGCGCCGCGCTGGCGCAGCAGGTCGAGCAGGTGCCCGGTGCGCAGCCGCCCGGAGCTGACGAACTGCCCGTCGAGCAGGACCAGCGGGCTCATCGCTGCGCGGTGCTCGGCGACCAGCAGCTGCCCCTCGTCGGACCGTGCCTCCAGCACCCGCAGCCGCAGCGGGGTGCGCTCACGCAGCCGGTCGAGGGTGTCGAGTGCGGCTTCGCAGAGGTGGCAGGCGGGTGAGCGCACCACCGTGACGACCGGGTCGGTCAGGCTCGTCAACGGGCCGGGCGTGCTGGGCATGCCACCACGGTCCCGCGCGCCACCTGCACCGACGATCACGCACGCATGGAGATTCGATGAAGCCAGCCGCCGGTCAGGCGCGCGTGGCGGCGCCGGTCGCGTCCGGCAGCCGGACGGTGAACCGCGAGCCGCGGCCCGGGCCGTCGCTGGCCGCGTGGATGGTGCCGCCGTGGGCCTGGACCAGTGCCCGGCAGATCGCCAGGCCGACGCCCGACCCGCCGTGGCGGCGGTCGCGGGCGCTGTCGACGCGGTAGAACCGCTCGAACAGGTGCGGCAGGTGCTCCGCAGCGACGCCCTCGCCGGTGTCGGTCACGGTCAGTTCGATCGTGGCCGCGTCGCGACGTCCGGCGGCGAGAGTGATGCGCCCACCGGCGGGTGTGTGGCGGATCGCGTTCACCACGAGGTTGTCCAGGACCTGCGCCATGCGGACGCGATCGACCCGTACGACCCCGGCGTCGCTGCTGGTCTGCGTGGTGAGGGTGACGCCCGCGGTGTCGGCCCGCTCGCGGGCGATGAGCGCGGCGGCGTCGACGAGGTCACCGGCGGGGACGTCGGTCAGGTGCAGGTCGAGCTCGCCGCTCTCGGCGCGGGTGACCGCGGCCAGGTCGCTGGCGAGTCGGGTCAGGCGCTGGGCCTGGTCGTTCAGGACCGCGATCGTCTCGGTGTCCAGGACCCGCACGCCGTCCTCGAGCGCTTCGACGTAGGCGGTGAGGGTCGCGGCCGGGGTGCGCAGCTCGTGGGCGACGTCAGTCAGGAGCCGCTCGCGCAGTCGTTCGTCGGCCTCGAGGTGGGCGGCCATGGTGTTGAAGGAACCGGCGAGCTGGTCGAACTCGACCCCGATGCCCGGCAGCGGGACGCGGGCGTCGAACTGGCCTGCGCCGACCTGGGCGGCGGCGCGGGACATCTGGGAGACGGACCGGCCGACGCGGCGGGTCAGGACCACGCTGACGGTCAGGGCGGTGATGCCGGCGACGACCATCGCGAGCCCCAGGGCGATGGTGCTCGCGGACTGGAACGCCTCTTCGATGTGCAGGTCGGCGAGCTCGTGGTCGGCGATGTTGGCCTGCACGAGGTGCTCGTGGAACAGGGCCGGTCCCACGACGGTCGCGACCAGCCAGGCGGTGGCCGCGGCGGCGACGAGCACCAGGACGATCGAGACCAGGAGCCGTCGTCCGATGCTGCCGGGGCCGACGGCGTCGCGTGTCCTCATCCGGGTCCCATCCGGTAGCCGACCCCGCGCACGGTGCGCACGAACCGTTGCTGCTGGGCGGTGTCCTTGAGCTTGCGCCGCACGTGCAGGACGTGGACGTCGACCAGGTGCTCGTCGCCGACCCAGCCCTCGCCCCACACGGCGCGGATCAGCGCGGCCCGGGAGAACACCACGCCGGGGCGCGACGCCAGTGCGGCGAGCACGTCGAACTCGAGGCGGGTCAGGACGACCGGCTCGCCGTCGACCTCGACCTCGCGCGCGTCGAGGTCGAGGACGAGGCCGCCGACGGTGACCGTGCGGGTCTCGACCGGCGTGGCTGTCTGGCCGGTCGGGGTGGCTCGGCGCGGGCGGCGCAGCATGACGCGGATGCGGGCCGTGAGCTCGCGCGGGCTGAACGGCTTGGTCATGTAGTCGTCCGCGCCGACGGACAGCCCGATCAGGGTGTCGACCTCGTCGCTGCGCGCGGTGAGCATGACGACGTAGCAGTCGGAGAACGTGCGCAGCTGCCGGCAGATCTCGATCCCGTCGACGCCCGGCAGCCCGAGGTCCAGGACCACGACGTCCGGGTCGACCTCGCGCAGCAGCGCGATCGCGGCGCTGCCGTCGTGGCACAGGGCCACCTCGAAGCCCTCGCGCTCGAGGTAGCCGCCCACGACGGAGGCGAGCGCCTGCTCGTCGTCGATCACGACGGCACGCATCGTGGCCCCGGGCGGTGTCATGCGGCCATTGTCGCCAGGAGGACGGACCGCGACGAGCACGGGACGGATCCGGTCGCCACTTCCTGATCGAAACTTCATCGACCGAGGACATCCCCGCGTGGGCCTGCCCCTTATCGTCGTCCGGTGCCTGACACCCCCACCGAGTCCGCCCGGGACGCCAGCCTGCCCGGGCTGACCGCCTGCTCGCTGTGCGCGGGCGAGACGCTGGGACAGGGCGACCCGGAGCCGGGTGGCCAGATGGCCCGGCTGCGTGCGATGGCCGAGCGCGGCGCGGCCCGCCTGACGCTGGTGGAGTGCCTCGACGAGTGCGAGCGCGGCGACGTGGTCGTGGCCCGCCCCTCGGGCGTGTGCCGGCGTGCCGGAGCAGGGCCCGTGTGGTTCGAGCGCCTCGCGGGCGACCGTGGGACCGCGGCCCTGGAGCGCTGGCTGCGCGCCGGCGGCCCGGGTGCCCGACCGCTCCCACCCGAGCTCGCCGAGCACCTGATCGACCGCGGCGCCGATGCTCCGGCCGACGTGGCAGCGTCCGCACACTGATCCAGTTCCGCGACCGGCCGCTCTGGGACTTCGTGCCCACCCGTGCGCGTCCGGCACGTTCCTACGGTGGAGACCATGCGCCTTTCGACCCGTCCCCGGCTGATCGTCTCCGCGGTGCTCGCGGCCCTGGTTCTGGCGGGCTGCGCCGCGCAACCTGATCCCGAGCGCGAGACCGAAGCGGCCACCGCCGTCGAGCAGTGGGCTGCCCTGGACGCCACGGAGCTGATCGACCAGCTCGAGGCGACGCCCGTGGACGAGCGGCCCCAGGACGTGATGGCGTCCATCCGGCAGGACGAGGTCCTGGTGTCCGCGCCGGACGGGTCGCAGGAGGTCTCGGTCCCGATCGAGGAGAGCCACTACCTGTCGATCGCGCCGTACGTGGACCAGACGCACGACTGCTTCTTCCACTCACTGACCACCTGCACCGGCGAGATGGGCGGCGAGGAGATCACGGTCCGGGTCGTCGACGACCGCACCGGCGAGGTTTACGTCGACGAGACCAGCCGGACCCACGACAACGGGTTCGCCGGGTTCTGGCTCCCGCGGGACATCAGCGCCACCATCACCGTCACCGCTGCCGGCCGCAGTGCCGAGACGAGCGTCGAGACCGGCCCCGACGACCTGACCTGCCTGACCAGCCTGCAGCTCACCTGACCGTCGCGGCGGCGCGCACCGGCCCCGCCGGCCCGCACGGCGCGGTTCGGCCCGGTGATCTTGATCAAATCTTCATCGTCCGCCAGAGGAGACTTGACGCGCGCTGCCGACAGTTGAAGGCATGCACGTACCTCACGACGGTCACCGGTCGAGCGGCGGCCCGGCATGTGGTGCCAGATGACCCCCGCCGGCTGGGCCGTCATGGGCACCGCCTGGCTCGCCCTGATCGCCCTGGCCGTCTGGGGCGTGTCCCGGCTGTTCCCGACTCGCGGCGCCAGCAGTCCGCGTGCCGCGCTCGATGAGTGGCTCGCGTCGGGGACGATCGACGCCGAGCTGTACGGCCGGCTCCGGGCCGACCTGGACGCCGCGGGACCGAACCGCTCGAGCCGCCCGTGGTGAGCGCCCCCACCCGCCGGTCGCGTGCCGCGACCGCGGGCCGCTCCCGCGCGCTCGCGACGGCAACCCTGGTAGCGGTCATGGCCGCGACGGTGCTGCTCCCGGCCGCGCCGGCCGCCGGTGACACCACCGACGACCAGGCGCGCGCGGCCCAGCAGCGCGCCGAGGCCGCGCAGCGTCAGTACGAGGACGCGCAGGAGTCGGTCGAGGACCTGTCCGCGGAGCTGGCGCAGGCCGTGCTGACGCTGGAGGAGACGAAGGCTCGCCTGCCCGCCGCCCAGGCGGCGCTCGACGAGGCGACGCGGACCGCGGACGCCGCCCAGCGGCAGGCCACGCTCGCGCGCACCCGGCTGGAAGACACCAGCGACGTGCACGCCTCGCTGGTGGCTCAGATCGAGCTGGACTCCACCCGGACCGCCGAGGTGCGGTCCACCGTCGCCCAGCTCGCGCGCGCCGCCTACCAGGGGCGGTCCAGCTCCTCGGGTCTGGAGATCGCGGTCGGCGCGAGCTCGGTGGAGGACTTCCAGTCTCGGTCGTCCACGGCGTCCACGGCCCAGCGGATGCAGGCGCGGACGCTCGACGAGCTGATCGAGCTGGAGGCCGCCGGGCGCAGCAACGAGTCCCGGCTGCAGTCCGTGGTCCAGACGCTCGACGATCTCGAGCAGCAGGCCGAGAGCGAGGCCCGCGCAGCGGATGACGCCCTGGCCGCCCAGCGCGAGCAGAGCGCCGCCCTGGAGCGGGCCGTGGCCGACCAGACGGCCGCCGCCGCGCGCATCGAGGGTATGAAGGGCCAGGCCGAGGCGGAGCAGGCAGCGGCCGACGCCGCCCGAGCCACCGCGGACGCGGAGATCGCGCGGATCGCGGCGCAGCAGGAGGCCGAAGCCGCCGCCGCGGCCGCAGCCGCAGCCGCGGCTGCAGCGCAGTCGGCACCAGCGAGCCCCGCGCAGCCGGAGCCCGCTGTACCGGGCAAGCCGGGGCCCGCCGCGCCACCCGCGGCACCGCCGGCCGCACCGCCGCCGGCGGCCGAGTCCGGCGCTCTGTTCTCGAATCCGACGTCGATCCAACCGATGTACGTCACCTCGAACTACGGCATGCGGCTGCACCCGATCCTGGGCTACACGCGCCTGCACGCCGGGATCGACCTGCGCACCTACTGCAACACCCCGCTGTACGCGCCGCGCGACGGCACCGTGCAGTGGGCCGAGTGGCGCAGCGGCTTCGGCAACCAGGTGATGCTCAGCTACGGCACCGTCAACGGGCAGTCGCTGATGAGCTCCTCGAACCACCTGACCCGGTCGGTGGTCCGCGCCGGACAGTCCGTGACCCGCGGCCAGCTCATCGGGTACTCCGGCAACACCGGCCTGTCCGGCGCGTGCCACCTGCACTTCGAGGTCTACGTCGGCGGCAAGACCGTCGACCCCGCACCCCTGCTCGGGCTGCGATGACCACCACCCGTACCTGCTGCGCGACACCGGAAGGAGAACCGCGTGGACGGCATCACCGCGACCAGCGCGCGCATCCTTGAGATCCGCCAGCTCATCGGCACCACCACACCCCGCTCCACCACGGTTGCGGCGGGTTCGGGCGACGCGTTCGCGGCGGCGCTCTCGGCGGCCGTCGACGGCACGACGACCAGCGCCTCGACCGCCCGCAACGCGCAGGGCGTGCCCGCCGACCTCGCGGCCTACGGCAACGGGAAGGTCCCGCGCGACGCCCTCTCCGAGATCGGGAGCACCGGGCACCGGCTGTGGGCTCCCGCGGGCCAGGCCCTCGAACAGCTGCTGGCCGCCGCCGAGCGCGACGGGGTCGACATCGGCATCACCGACTCCTACCGGTCCTACGACGCCCAGGTCGATGTCGCCCGCCGCAAGGGCCTGTACTCCCAGGGCGGCCTGGCGGCCCAGCCGGGCACCAGCCCGCACGGCTGGGGCGTGGCCGTCGACCTCGATCTGGACGACGCCGCCCAGAAGTGGATGCGCGCGAACGCAGGGCGGTTCGGATTCGTCGAGGACACCCCACGCGAACCGTGGCACTGGGTCTACAAGACGTGAGGCCGCAGCACCCGCTGCGGTCACCAGGACGGACGAGGGAGGACTGAGACCACACGACCCTCCGGGCTCGCCCGGAGCAGCACCGTCATCAACGCGCTCAGGGGCAGATCTGAGCGACCGGGTGGACGCCGAGTCCTGCCACCACCCGGATCATCTCGACCACGTACGGCAGGAACGGGGGAACCACCGATCGTCGGGCACGCACGTGCCCTCGGGGTGAAGCCGGTCCACGGACCGGCCGGGCGTCTCCCGCCCGAACCCGACAGCTCACCCCGCAGGCGGCAGGAGACATCCATGCCTACACGCCAGACCACCGCCGCGCGGCACCGCGCGGACGGCCGAGCACACACCGTGCTCACCGACGCCCGCCTCACCGCGGCGCACAACTTCTCCAGCGCTACGCGACGCACCGGCGCAGCCGTCGCCTCGTCCGGCCTGGCGGTGTCGCTCCTCGCGGCACCGGCCCTCGCGGACGACGAGGTGCGGACGACCGCCGTGGACGTCTCGGCCCTGACCCAGTCGGCCCGGGCCATCGTCGAGGCCGCCCCGGTCGTCGCCTCGCCCGCAGAGGCGTCCTGGACGTTCGAGAACCCGGCCGTGACCGCCGTGACCCCGCCGCCGCCCCCGCCGCCCGTCGTCGAGGAGGAGCCCGAGCCCGAGCCCGAGGAGGCGGCCAGCCGCTCGCGATCGGCCGAGCCCGCCGCCCCGGCCGCCGAGCCGGCACCCGCGGCCGTCGGCGCGCCCGCGCCGGCGAGCGCGAACGGCAGCGCCATCGTCGAGATCGCCTCGAGCCTCGTCGGGATCCCGTACGTCTGGGGCGGCACGACCCCGTCCGGATTCGACTGCTCCGGGTTCACCTCCTACGTCTACGCGCAGGTGGGGATCACGCTGCCCCGCACGTCCGGCGACCAGCGGTACGCCGGCGTGGAGGTCCCGCGCGACCAGGCCCAGCCCGGCGACCTGATCTGGTCCCCGGGGCACATCTCGATCTACGCCGGCGGGAACCTGCAGGTCGACGCACCCACCCCCGGCAAGAGCATCCAGATCCGGGAGATCTGGCAGTCCAACCCGAAGTTCATCCGCGTCGGGTAGTCGGGAGCAGCGGGCTGCACGCCGTGAAGTGTGCAGCCCGCTGACCGCCGCAGGTCTTCGTGCGCGCCTGGTCCGAAGCACTCGAGCAGCACCTTGCCAGCGGGTCCGGTACACACCAGGAGATGACGCAGGCGATCGGTCGTTCATCGCGTTGAGGCAGCTCAGCCAGTCGCGTCCGGCACGACGGGCCACCCAGTCGAGGCGGCGATGGTCGGCCCGAACCGGTCGCTGATCACGGATGCCGGCAGAGAGCTCGCCAACGAGTTCAGCGCCCCGTTGTGTGCGCGACGCACCGTCGGCTCATGAGCGACTTCATCACCGAGCGGGGCCGCCGGCTGCTGGCTAGTCGTCAGGAAGCGCCGGGTCCTTCAACGGCACGCCACACGCGGGGCAGTACCGGTCGCCTGGTGCGTGCGCGTGCGGGCAGGTGACACGACGTCGGTAGGCACGGATCTCGCCCGCCACGAGGGTGAAGGCCCGGGCGTAGTCGACGCGACCCGCCGCGTACAGCTCGCTGGCGTCACCGGACCGGACGAGGACCGTCGGGGCATCGGCCGGCGCCGCCCACGGATCGAGGTCCGGGTCCTCTTCCGGGCCCAGCACGATCGTGTAGGAGTCCCACCGCTCCCGCAGGTAGAACCGGTGTCCGTCGACGGTTCCGACGACGACCCACGGCGCCGCGGCCGACTCCTCTCTCGCCTCGATGCCGAGCGCGGCAGCGGCAGCGGCGAGCGCCCGCTCGTCCGCCTCACGCTCGGCTTCCTGCTGCTCACGTCCGGCCTCCATCACACGCCGGAAGTTCGCGAGGTGGTCCGACCGCTCCTGCGCGGACCACTGGCAAGAGCAGACGGCACCGGCGTGGACCTCCGGGTTACCCGGCTTCGGGTGGCAGCTGCACTCGCACTGTGCGGCGGCGTCCAGGTCACGCACCGAACCAGGCGCGGCCTCGAGCAGGCGGCGACGGGCAGCGGCCGCGTCCGCACGACGGCTTTGTTCGCCGCCGACCGGTTCCGGCCTCGTCAGGTCATCGGGCATCGAACGCCCCTTCGCCGAGCTCCTCGATTCCCACCACTGGCGTCGTGCGGCGCAGCGTCTCGATAGCCGCGGGATCCAGAGGCTCCAAGGTGAGGTACATGTCCTCGCCGAGAGCAAACCCCCGCACCGGCCGGCCGTCGACCACGTGGTAGATCGCGATGACCTGGAGCGACTCGTCGTCGCGCCGCAGCGAGCCCAGCGGAAACCTCGGGTCGTCACCGACGGGACCCCCCGTGACGCGCGTGGCGGTGACCACGCCGTCCGGAGCGACCGACTCGATCAGGTGGATCGCTCCGGACGCGGTCGTGACCAGCCAGCGACCGGGGGTGCGCATCGGGTCAACCGGGCTGCTCATCGGGACCCGCGTCGTCGTTCTCGTCGTCGACCTCGTCGTCGGGGAACTTGATGCGGGCGTCGCGGGGTTCGAGCAGTCGCATGAGGTCCCAGGCGTACGCGCCGACGTTGAACTCGCCCGTGAACCAGCTCGACCAGTAGACGGCCTCGATCGAGGAGGTGCGGTGCCGGTGCAGGGCCCACCAGTCCCACGCGACGATGAGCGCGACCCGTCGACCGTCCTCGGTCAGGACGACCCGCTCCCATCGCTCGATCCCGGGGAGGAGCTCGTGCCACTGGTCGGCGGCCTCGTCGATGGTCATGACCCTCAGCCGTGCGTCCTCTTCCCGGGAGCCGTGCGGCTTGCGCTCGCTCGCGCTCGGGTCGGCCGGCGCTTGCGGATCCCGGTCGCGGAGCTCCTGGGCGGAGGCGTGGACCGCGGCCTCGAGGCCACGGACGAGGACCTCCAAGCCGACGTCGCGCCCGAGGTCGACCTGCCCGACGAGGAACCGCGCATCGCCGTTCAAGGTGACACCGGTCGGGACGTTCGGGTCTCGTTCGGTCGTCCGCGGTGGCTGCATCAGGCCCACCTCGAACATCTTGTCGATCTGGCTCTGCTCGAACGCGAGACCCGCCTGGCCGTGCTCCTCGAACCGGATCACGGCGCCTTCGGCGAGCTCCACCCGGGTCGGCAGCGACCACAGCCACGGGCGCCCGATGCCGGTCACAGCCGGCCGTCCTGCGGGAAGGCCGGCAGTCCGGCGAGCTCCTCGGCCTCGACGTAGTCGATCGACGTCACCAAGCGCTGGAGCCACCACCCGTAGTCGGCGCCGGCGGGGTCCCAGTCGTAGGTGTACTTGTGCCGGTCGCCGACGCGGATGACTCCCTCGTCGCGACCGAACAGCGCCACGACCTGGACCAGCGGAACCCAACGGCCGTCACCGGGGCCGGGCGACGATCCCGGCCCGGGCTGCCGCAGCAGCAGCGAGGAGTCGGCGTCCACGTAGTAGGCGGTCGGGCTGGACGAGCAGATCGCCCAGACGCCGTGGGCGTCGGCCAGCACGAGCTCGGAGACGCTGGGCGCGTTCATGACGACCTCGGCGGGAGGACCGGCGGGACGTGACGCTCCCACGGCTCGGGTGTCGGGTCGCCGTTGACGGTGGCGCGCGCCTCGATGTCGGTCGTGCGCCCGGCCTTGCCCTCGATGACCACGCGGACCGCGCTCTCGTACCCGTACCGCCACCCGCGGCGGAACTCGTCGCGGGCCTGGAGCCGCGAGGTGCCGACCACGACGGTCATCGCGAACAGGCAGACCGCGACCGTGACCGGCTCACCGGCGAGCAGCGCCGCGATCCCGCCGACCAGCGTGACCACGCAGGACACGATCGACGCTCCCCACCACCGCACCTGCGTACCCGTCGTCCGTGCGGACCGTGTTGCCCTGAACCGGGAGCCGATGGTGTTCACGGCTGCCCTCCCTCGTCTCGCGGGGCGGCGCTCCTCGTGGCGGCGGAGGCGCGTTACTGCGGACTGAACTCCACTCATAGTAGACATCGTTGGGCCGCCGTCAAGACGCCCGATGGCCGCGGCAGCGCTTCGCGCCCCTGCTCAAAGCGCGTAGTGTCTAGACAGTGAGGGATGGATCAGGCTCCACTTATAGGGGGTCGAGCTCGCGTCCCCGCGCTCCTAGCGTCGAGCGGGTGCCCCGTCAGGAACCCGAAGCGACGCAGCTGCGCTCCTTCGGCACGACGCTGCGGCTGATCAGGACCGACGCCGGGCTGACCCAGGAGCAGCTGGCGCACGCCGCGGGCGTCGGACGGACGTACGTCGGTGAGGTGGAGACGGGCGTGCGCAACCCCACGCTCACCAGCATCTGGCAGCTCGCCTCCGCGCTGCACGTATCGCCGCGGTCGTTCTTCCCCCACGTGGAAGCGGAAGACGGTCACCACTGAGCCTCGAGTGCAGGGTTCGCCGCGCCGCCGGTGGAGTGGGAGCTAGCGTGACGCCGTGACCGCCGAGTTCTGGACCGTCGTAGCCGCCGGCGCCTCTGTCGTCGCCGCAGCCGCGGCGATCGTCGCTGTCGCCTTCGACCTGTACCGGCGCCGGGAGGACCGTGCAGAACGGCGCCAGGAGCAGGCGGCCCACCACGAAGCCGAGATCAGGAGCCAGGCCCAGAGAGTCGTCGCCTGGGCCGACGTCCGGATCGCGTACGAGATCCCCGAGTACGCGGTCGACCCGTACGGCGGCACCGAGGTCCTGTGGGCGCACAACACCAGCGACTCTCCCGTCTACGACGTCGCCGTACCGCACGCCTGGTCGGGGTCGTCAACGAGCTTCGTGGTGGTGCGCGCTGTTCTCCCACCGACGCCGGCGCCGGTCGTGATGGTCAAGTGGGTCCGCGACCGCACGGACGACGGCCCTCCGGACGAGGACAGCAGCACCCTGTCCGCACTGACCTTCCGAGACGCCGCCGGTCGCTGGTGGCGACGCGAGAGCAACGGGGATCTCGTCCAGCTGGACGCTCGCCCGAAGTACGCCGCGGACACCGTCACCATCGCCGACCTTCGCGCCACGTGACCGCTGCACGGGTCCGAACCCTCGCCGCCGTCGGTCCGTCGGCGATGGTCGGCTGACAGCCCGGCGGCTCTTGTCCGCCGGCCGCCGGCCGGAGCACACTGGCGACGTCGGGACACCCACCGGGAGCGCGCAACGCAGCCGTGGTGAAGAAGGGTGTTGCCGATGCATCTCCAAGTCGCCCTTGATCCCAGTGTGACCGGACCGGGCCTATGAGCCTCGCCCGAGACCGATCGCGCGGGGCACGCGCGATCCAGCGCGAGCTCGCGATCTCGTACACGGACGCACTCCGGATATGGGAAGAGCGCAATCCCGACCTCGCCGCGCGGGCGGCCGTGTCCCGCGCTGCCGCCCGCGAGAAGGCGGCCGCGCGCAAGCCCGGTGTCGACATCGATGGGTACTTCCGCCGGGTCCTCGGCGTACCGCTCGCAACTCTCGACCTGGAGCCACCTCCGGGCGTGCCCGGCGCCGTCGTCGCGCGAGTTGCTCGGCGCGACGAGCCCGACAGACCCGGCCGTGTTCGCGTCACGAAGGAGGGTGCCGCGGTCTGGGAGATCGACACGAACGTCAAGGTCACCGTCCAGGGACGCTGGGAGGGCCCCGTCGAGGACGCCGCCCGCGATCCCCGGGTACGGAACGTGGAGGTCGGCCCCGGATGGGTGACCATGGCCCCTCGCCGGGCGAGGGTGACGTTCCACGTCAAGGTGGCCGGGAACCCGCCGACCTTGCGCTATGCACGGACGACGTGGAGGTGGCTGGACGACGACTCGCGTCGACCGCGCTGAACTGGTGGCTTCTCCGAGCCCACACCTCTCACGGCATCACGACCCGGTAAGCGCCCGCTCCTGCCGCTGCCACCGCCATCAGCACGAGCGGCACTTGGACGACGACGATGTCCAGCGTGACGCACACCAGGTACAGACGGGGGTGGGCACCGCACATCAGCTGCAGCTGCTCCGCGCTGCTGCTCGTTCCCGAGAAGCGACGACGAGCCAAGGACTCGAAGTACATCGAGAACGGGCGCATGGCGAGGATCGAGCCTGTGAGGGCGGACGGCGCCATGCCCTCGGATGCAGCGCCCGCAGGGTTCGTCGGCGTCGACACGTCGAGCTCGGTCATCGGGCACACTCCACACGCAGGCCAATGAAGGACTGCTGCGCGCGTGTGAGTGAGTTGATGCCCGGCTACCCCTGGCTAACCGATTCGGCGATGTGTGATGTCAGGGGACGCAGCGCGAGCAATGAACCACGCGCCGTGCGTACAGCGCAAGTACCGCTGCGGAACCGTGACGAAGTCACGGATCTCTGCGCGAACAGTCCGCCTCGATAACGCCAACGGTGCAAGATCTTCCCTGTGGAGCACAGGCGACTAGATCAGTGGGTGATCGACGCTGTCGCGGGTGTCGAGCTGGAGCTCCACGCGAGCTCCACCCCGTTCGACCGGGAGGGTGTCGTCGAGTGGCAGATCGCCGGGTCGGTCTTGGTCGAGTCGGAGCGGCTCGCTGACCTGAGCGCGCCCGAATCGGACGTCGCCACACTCGGCGACGACCCGGAGTTCACGCGCGTGACGATCTTCGTGATGCGGGGCCTGACGTTGAACCTGCTCGAGGTCGACGCGCGCGACGCTCTCGACGAGGACAGCGCCGACGCGGCCGAGATGATGCCGCTGTTCTCCGCGGACGGGGAGTTCACCGAGGAGGTCGAGGACCGTCTGGGCGGACTGGTCGGAGCGTACTCGTTCGTGTTCCTCGACCGAGTGTGGCTACTGCCGGCCTGGCGCGGGTTCGGACTCGGACGCGTGCTGACGGACAAGGCGATCGGCATGGTCACCGAGGCGCCGATCTCGCTCGTGGGCGTCCACAGCCATCCGTACGAGGACTGGGACGAGGAGCACCCCGACCCGTCTCCAGACGCGATCGCGCGAACCGACCACGTATGGGAGTCGCTCGGCTTCGTGCGGGTGTCGGGTCAGCTCTTCGTGCGCGACGAGTCACTGGTCCACCCTTTCGCCGAAGAGCGCGCGGTTTCACTCGGACTGATCAACCGCGCATGATTTCGGCCTTGCGAGCAGCTGTCACCACGTCCCCGAGCCGTAGAAGCCAGGTCGCGATCCGCCCCTGCACGACGCGCAGAACACCACGCGCGCCTTCACCGCTACCGTGTGCACCGTGAATCTGGGGACGGTTCCTGACTGGTTTAGCGTCTTCGTCAACGGCGCCGTCGCCTTGGTCGCCTGGGTCGGATTGCGTCACGCCCGCCAGGACGCGCGTCGAGCCGAGAAGCGCGCAGACGATGCCCATCAACAACTCGCGGAGGACCGTGAAAGGCGTGCATCGGCCGGCCTAGCGCGCGCTGACCTCGTTCACGTGACCACGCTGCTCACGCATCACGAGGCCCTGTTGCCCAACGTCTATCTGCGGCCAATCGACACGGGCGAGATCCGAGCTGCCCTCGCCGCGCTCCCTCGCGAATCCGTACCAAGGACGAGAGCCCTCTACTCAGAGGAGTCCGCGCGCAGGCCCTCCCGTGACGGGGTGACTGCCGAACTGCACGCCGAGGTGCAGCGCCTGAGGGCGCTGAGCGTCACTGATGCGTAGCCGCGCACCTCAGGCTGCCAACTGGGTCGCTAGCGGGCACGGTCCCGGAGGAGACCCGGCTCGTCCGAGCCGGGTCTCCTCGCCGGTCAGCGCCGCATGGGGCGGACGCAGTTTCCGACGGGGCACCGCCAGCAGTCGACGTCGAAGTCCATCTCGACCCCGTGCTCATTGCACATGGGCTGTGGCATCCGGACCACCTCCTTCCCGCAGACCCACCGCGGTGGCCTCTGCGGGTGCAGGGGTGACGGCGCGGGGAACGAGCTCATTCGCCGACGAGCGAAAGGTGAGGCATGTCTAGAGCCAAGGTCCCAGCGGTCGAAGTTGGCGCATGGCAGATCTCGGGTTGTCGGACACGGAACTCGCACACGCGGCTCGCGTGCTCCAGGTGATCGCCCAGACCACCCGGCTGCGCATTCTCAGCGAGGTGGCGAGGAGCGACCAACCTGGGCCGTCGTGCGAAGACCTACGGCGCACTCTCGACCTGAGCAGCACGGCGGTCGTATCCGGCCACGTCGACGCGCTCGAAGAAGTCGGGCTCGTGGTCAGCACACGTCGGCCAGAACGATGGAAGCGCACCGTCCAGTTGCGAGACCCCGCCGCCGTAGTCGAGCTCTTGCGCGCCGCTGCGGACATCCACGTCTAGCCCTCGATCGATACGCCGTAGGCGACCATCGCTGCAGGCTTCGGGTGGTTGGGAGTGTCGTAGCCCAACGCTACGGTTTCGAGCATGAGCACGAACTCGGGCCCGCTGTGGACGGATGTCGTGGTAGCTGTGGCTGCGGTCCTCACGCTGGCCGTCGCGGTATGGGCAGCGTGGTACGCCCGCGGACAGGTCCAGCTAGCGAGACAGACCCGCGAGGACCAGTCGAGGCCGTTCGTCGTCGTCGACTTCGAGTCCAGCGTCGTCTGGCTGAACGTCATCAACCTCGTCGTCGTGAACGTCGGGCAGACCCTGGCCCGCGACGTGAAGCTGACCTTCGATCCGCCGCTGAGTTCGAGCCAGGACAAGAGCGAGCAGTTCGCGCTGCAAGACTCCGCTCTTGTCACCGAGGGGATCAGCGCGATGCCTCCGGGTCGACGGATCGAGACGCTCTTCGACTTGTCGCACGAGCGGATCAAGACCGAGCTCCCGATGCGCTACCGGGTAACCGTCGAATGCGCCGACGCTCACGGGCGGAAGCAAGCACCGCTGTCGTACGACTTAGACCTCTCGACTGGCTACCGCCTTCGTCGCGTCGCGGTACGCGGCGCTCACGACGCCGCCGAAGCACTGAGAAGTATCGATCGTCGGTTGGCGTCGTGGACGGTAAACCACTTTGGACCGGGCATCCGTGTCTGGAACAGCGACCTGGATCAGCGCTTGGATGAAGAGCACCACGAGATGGAACGGTTGGCTGCTACACGCGCCCGGGAACGCAGCCTCACGCCCGATCCAACTGACCTAGCTGATGAGCCGGCTCCGGTGGTCGTCGATGACCCGGCTTCGGCTTTCGCTCCAACTCTCCCTGCGGCCGGCGCAGAACCGCTCCGGGCGCCTGACGTTCACGACATCGGTAAGGATGCCCCCGTCGAGCCTTGATCCCGCGCCTCCCCTCGACTGCCTGCAACGGTCGTGCTGTCGCTGGCCCAGACGTGGCCAATGACCTCCACGCGTCGAGGCGGGTGGAGTGTCATGATCTCGTCGACGGCAACGGAAGCGCACGCCGGTGGAGGTGACATGGGGCTCAACTGGCGCACCCGATGCATCGCCAAGCCCAGCACCGGCGACCTCGTTGATGCCGCGGTCCCGAGCTCGACTGATCTTGGGGCGAACGAGTCGGCGGCTTCGCTTGCGGCCGTTCTGTTTTCTCAGCGGTCATGGCAACTCCGCAAGGTCGAGACCCGGCTGTTCCAGGAGGGCTCGTACTCGCTCACCCGGGTCTCGATCGACTGCGTCCCGCAGGCCCTACCGGGCCTCCGCTACGAACTGAACACATCCGCTTCGGCGGTGGCGCACTCATCCGTCCTTGTGCCCATCACGTACATGCAGAAAGGCGCTCTGCGAGGCTTCGACATGCGGGACAGCAACGGGAACTCGATGCCCGTCATCGGCCGTGCCGAGTACCGACAGCTGATGGTCGACACTCTGGTCTACGAAGTCGGACCTGCCGCCGTCGAGCGAGGTGATGAGGCGACCCTCCGACGGGCATTGGCCGACGTGGTGGACGCTGACCGCGAACAGGCCGAACGCGTCGCGGAGGACCTCGTGGTCGATGGCACGTATCGGGACGTTCAGTGCATCGACCCCAACGATGTGAGCAGCTATGCCGCCAACCTCATCCTCGCTCTGGCCGACCTCTACGTGCTGATCGCTCTCCTCCCTGAGACGCAGGCGGGGCAGCGCCAGGTCATCAAGTACGAGCACCACTCGACTGAAGAGTTGGATACGCGTCCCGAGCGCAGTTCCCCCTCAGCACTGGCCCGCAAACTCGTCGCACTCAGGGATCGGCTCGGAATCACGAAGGGCCCCATCAGTCGCTTTCGCCTCGCCGCGGGTCTCGACCCGCTCGAGGTCGAGTTCGACCTGAGCCACCCGGCCGGGGCAACCTCCCACCACTTCGAGATGGTCATCCCGGCGGGCCTCCGATGCGAAAGACTCGCCATGCCCGTCGTCGCCGGCCAGGGCGATCGGAACACCGTCGACACGACTCCAACTGGCGTCGCCCACGCCGCGGCGGCCTACAACGAGAACCCCGACCAAGGGGTACAGGTCCAGTTCCGCGTCCCTTTCGAGGGACTCCGGCTGCACACCACCCTCGTCTGCCTGCTCACCGCCGCGATCCTGCTGTTAGGGCTGCTCCTGCCGGGCGCACAGTCCGCGCTCCTGCGAGCAAGCGACGGCGCTGCTGCTCTGCTCCTAGCCGTGCCAGCGGTGGTCGTGGCTCTCGCCGTCGGCGGGAAAGAACACGTGATGGTCGCCAGGATGCTCAGGCCACTTCGCGTGGTCGTGATCGGGTGTGCCCTCCTCCTCCTCGCAAGCGCCGGGAGTATCGTCGGCGTCCTGCACGACGGATGGCGTCACACGCTGTGGTGGGGCGGCGCGGGCACGTCGCTCGTCGTCGCGGTGATTCTGGCGTGGACCGCACTGCTGTCCGTTGTCACACGGTTGAGGAAGACTGACGCGACGAGCAACGGGACAGGAGCACCGGCATGAGCGATCCGAAGAACCGCAAGGTCATCCGCGTCGAGCGGCCGAGTCGGTCTGGCCGCGCAGTCCTCCGCGTCTCCTCCGCTGAGGCTTCCGGCCAACGCCTCAAGGCAGGCTGGGACGGCAAGGAGCGTCGTCCGGACGTGGTTCAGCTGACCACCCCGAGGCTTGGGCAGCGCTGAACGGCGGCAGCAGCCCGTCGAGCTGACCCGCGGCACCTCCGTTCACGCGGAGCGCCGACCTGGGGCGTTACACCCTGGTGACTCGCTGTCGCCATTGCTGGGCACCAGGCACTACGCCGGTCAGGTGACGCATTCTGACCCTCCGCAAGCGGGCTTTTGTCACCTTGCTCGGCCGCCGAGGTGCAGGGTACGAACGCGGCTTCCGCTCCAACGAGCGTGGAATCCGAGGCGCCGGCCGCCGCACCGAAGGCGGTCAGCGACCGCGACAGAGATCCTGGCGTCCGGCTTCGAGCAGGAGGGTGACTACGCGTTTGCGACCGCCCTGGTGTTGAACTCCGGGTGCGTCGGAGGATTCGCCACGGTGGTGTTCAACGCGTACGACCAGAGCGACGCGCTCGTCACGACCGCGGAGCAGGTCGAGGGGTTCACCTCCGAAGCCGGCACGACCGCGATCGTGACGCAGGTCGAGACGCCCGGGGTCACGGCCGGGCGCGTCGAGGCGGCAGTGGTGCCATCTCGCGAACTCGACGAACCGCGGCACCGTTCCAGCGGACGAGGCGTTTGGGCCGACGATTCCAGCGGACCGACTCCTGTTCCAGCCAATCGCAGATGCCGGCAACCACGGCCTCAGGCCCCCTCGGCCCGCCCCTCGCGCCAGTACCCCATGAACGCCACGGACTTCCGGTCCACCCCGCAGGTCCCGACGAGGTGCCGCCGCAGGGTCTTGATCGCCCCGGCCTCCCCCGCGAGCCACGCGTACAGCGCGGTGGACTGTCGCAGCGGCTCGCCGGTGGCGTGGTCCACGGGGACCTCCCACAGGATGCCGCTGTCGATGTCGACGTCCTCGAGCTCCATGCCCTCGGGCAGCGGGGCGTCGTGCGGGATGAGGCGCTTGCACGCGGCCTGCACGGCGGGGACGAGCAGCGAGCCGTGGGCGGCGCCGTCGCGGGGCAGCCACCGGACGGTGACGCCGGCGGGCGCGTCGACGGGGATGTGGTCGCCGGCGTGCGGGACCTCGATGACGGCCTCGCCGCGGGCGTCGCGGGGCAGCCGGTCGAGGATGCCGACGATCGCGGGGGCGGCGGTCTCGTCTCCGGCGAGCAGCAGGCGGTCGGCGTGGGCCGGCGGGACGAAGTCGATGCCACCGGCGGGGCCGTCGTGCTCGCGGTTCGGGCCGAGGACCACCAGGGTGTCCCCGACCTGCGCGCAGCCCGCCCACCGGGAGGCGGGGCCGGCGTCGCCGTGCAGCACGACGTCGACGTCGAGCTCGCGGACGTCGTGCCGGACGCCGCGGGCCGTGTAGGTGCGGATGGGGTGCCGGAGCTCGTCGGGGAGCTCGCGCCAGTCCAGGTACCAGGACTCGCCCTGGGGGACGACGTCGTAGCCGCAGGGCAGCGGGAGCAGCAGCTTGATGCGCTGGTCGTACCCGTTGTCGGCGAACTGGTCGAGGTCGTCGCCGGTGAACGTGAACCGGCGGAACGACGGGCTGAGGTCGGTGATCCGCGCCACGCGGACGGCGAAGAACCGGAACGGCGTCGTGACGGCCGGGGCGGTGGTGGACGCGGTCATGCGATCACCGTACATCGAAGGTAAGGCTTACCTCTATGAGGTGTCCCACACCGTGGGCACCGCCGGTCAGGCGACCGACGTGCCGAACGCGAGACCCAGGAGGTAGGTCGCCGCCGCGGCGCCGAGGCCGATCGCGAGCTGGCGCAGCGCGCGCTTCGCGGGCGACGACCCCGACAGCACGCCCACCGTCGCGCCGGTGCCGAGCAGGGCGATGCCGACCAGCGTCGTCGCGACGCCCACGGCGAGCCAGCCCTCGAGACCGAACAGATACGGGAGCACGGGGATGATCGCGCCGCCGGCGAAGAAGCAGAAGCTCGCCGCGGCCGCGCCGACCGCGCTGCCCACGGACTCGTGCTCGTCGACCTCCGGCGCACCGTCCTCGGGTGCGTCGCCGCCGCCGAGGTCGCTGGCGAGCACGGGCGACGCCGCGTCCAGCAGCGCCGCGCGGGCCAGGACCTCGCTCGCGCGCGCGGCGGCCTCGTCCGCCGACATGCCGCGGGCCCGGTAGACCAGCGCCAGCTCGTTGGCGTCCAGGTCGAGGTGCGGCAGCGCCTCGCGGGCCTGCGCGCTGGGCCGGGACGCCTCCAGCAGCTCCCGCTGGGACCGCACCGACACGTACTCGCCCGCGCCCATCGACAGCGCACCGGCGAGCAGCCCCGCCAGGCCGGTCAGCAGCACGGTCGAGGTCGCGACGCCGCTCGCGCCGATGCCGAGCACCAGCGCGAGGTTGCTCACCAGGCCGTCGTTGGCGCCGAACACCGCGGCGCGGAACGTCCCGGAGATCCGGTTGCGGCCCCGCATCGCGAGGCTCCGCACGACCTCCTCGTGGATCCGCTCGTCGGCGGCCATCGTCGCGGTGGCGTCGACGTCCTGCTCGTACGCGGACCGGGCCTCGGCGCGTTGGGCGAGCGCGAGCACGAACACCCCGCCGAACCGGCGCGCCATCCAGCCGAGCCCCCGGGACCGGATGTCGCCCGGCAGCGGGCGGCCGACCTGGTCCCCCAGGAGGTCGAGCCAGTGCTGCTCGTGCCGCTTCTCGGCGTCGGCCAGGGCGAGCAGGATGGCGCGCTCCTCACCGGTACGGCGCGAGGCGAGGTCGCGGTAGGCGGCGGCCTCGGCGCGCTCGTCCGCGAGGTAGCGGCGCCAGCGGCGGACCTGGCGGGCGGTCGGGGCAGCGGAACGGGCGCCCGCGGGGCTGTCGGTGGGTGGCACGGTGATCCATGGTGCGTGCAGCCAGACGCCGAGTCACGCGATCCGGGCCGATTCGGGCGCCCGAATCGACCCGTCCGCACGACCCCGGCGCGCGCGGCCGGACACCCTCGCAACCCCGGCGTTGCTCAGACGTCCGGTTGCGCAACCGCGGGGCTCAGGATGACGGGGCCGCGGCGCGGAGCTTGTCCAGCAGCGGGCCGGCCGCCTCGTCCAGGAACCGCTGCTGCGCCGCGTCGCCGACCTGCACCAGGGCGATGTCGGTGAACCCCGCCTCCCAGTACGCGGACACGGCCTCGACGACCGCGTCCAGGTCGGGGCCGCACGGGATCGTCTGCGCGACGTCGTCCGGCCGCACGAACTGGCTGGCCGCGTCGAAGCCCTCGGTCGTCGGCAGGTCGGCGTTCACGTGCCAGCCACCGGCGAACCAGCGGAACTGCTCGTGGGCCCGCCGCGTCGCGACCTCGACGTCCGGGTCCCAGGAGATCGGGATCTGGCCGATCTTGCGCGACGGGGCGGGGGTGCGGTCGCCGGCCGCCTCCGCGCGCGCCTCGTCCCAGCCCTGGATCAGCTCGGCCTTCGGCTCGGTCGCGACCAGGTGGTCGACCAGC
The DNA here is from genome assembly GCF_042880135.1 of Cellulomonas sp. NPDC058312. NCBI lineage: Bacteria > Bacillati > Actinomycetota > Actinomycetes > Micrococcales > Cellulomonadaceae > Cellulomonas > Cellulomonas sp. NPDC058312. Next base: position 100,976 of record NZ_JBHVZE010000005.1, read on the forward strand.
GGGGCGAACCGGGAGATCGACTGCGAGCCGGAGACCGCGACCGCGAGCTCGACCGGGTCCGCAGGCAGGTCCCAGAGCTTCGCGGAGTCCGTGCGGAAGTGCACGCCGTCGAACGTGAGCCGCTCGCCGTCGAGCAGGGCGGAGATGATCTCGACGGCCTCCTCGAGCATGTCGTGCCGCTCACCGACAGCGGGCCAGCGCTCCCCGACGACGTGCTCGTTGAGGTTCTCGCCGGCGCCGAGCCCCAGCGTGAACCGGCCGTCGGACAGCACGCCGACCGTGGCAGCCTTCTGCGCGACGACGGCCGGGTGGTAACGGACCGTCGGGCAGGTCACGTACGTCATCAGGTCCACCCGCGACGTCGCGTGGGCGACCGCCCCGAGCAGCGACCAGGCGTACGGCGCGTGGCCCTGCTCGTCGAGCCACGGGAAGTAGTGGTCGCTGGACACCTCGAAGTCGAAGCCGACCTTCTCGGCGTCCACGGCGTACCCCACGAGCTGCTTCGGCCCGGACTGCTCGGTCATGAGGGTGTACCCGAATCGCGTCATCCCCCGACTCTCACACCGCCGCGCCGGTCCGGCACCCGGAGGCGCCGGCCGCCGCCCGGCCGCCGAGACAGGACCGCCGCGCCGAGACAGGGCGCCCGGAGGCCCTGTCTCGGCGGCACGGTCCTGTCTCGGCGCGCCCGGGTCAGGCCGCGAGCGCCGCGCGGAGGGCGTCGACCAGCGGGGTCGTCGGGCGGCCGATCAGGCGGGCGAGGGTGCCGTCCGACTCGGCCAGCAGGCCGTCGCGGGTGTTCTCGTCGAGCGCGACGACGAACCCGGCGGTGCCCTCGTCGAGGCCGGCGGCGACCAGGCCGGCGTGGCGCTCCTCGGAGGTCACGGCGCGGTAGACCACCGGGCGGCCGAGCACCTCGGTCGCGGCGGCGGCGAGCTCGTCGTAGCCCCAGGCGTGGTCGCCCGCGAGCTCGTAGACCGCGCCGTCGTGGCCCTCGGTGCGGAGCACGACCGCGGCCGCGGCGGCGAAGTCGTCGCGCGGGGCGCTGGCGACCCGGCCCTCGCCGGCGGCGGCGACGATCTCGCCGGTCTCGCGGGCCTGCTGCAGGTCGCCGAGGTAGTTCTCGGTGTACCAGCCGTTGCGCAGGATCGTGAAGGTCAGCCCGGACGCGCGCAGCACCTCCTCCGTGGCCTTGTGCTCCGGCGCGAGCACCAGGGCGCTGGTGTCGGCCTTCGGCGCGGACGTGTAGACGAGGCGGCCGACGCCGGCGCGGACGGCCGCGTCGATCACGGCGGTGTGCTGGGCGACGCGCTGCCCGACCTCGCTGCTGGACACGAGCAGCACGGTGTCCGCGCCCGCGAGCGCCGCGTCGAGGGTCTCGGGGGCGGCGTAGTCGACGGCGGCGACGCGGACGCCCCGCTCGGCGAGGTCGGCGAGGCGCTCGGTGCGGCGGCCCGTCGCGACGACCTGGTCGGCGGGGACGCCGTCGGCCAGCAGGTGCTCGACGACGAGGCGGCCGAGGTGGCCGGTGGCACCGGTGACGACGATCGACATGGGGGTTCCTCTCGGTGGTGCGTGCGTGATCACCCCGTGCAACCGCCGACGCCCGGGGTGCCTTCCGGATCGCCGGTACCCACTTTGACGTAAGGTACTGGCGTGAGCGTAAGCATGCAGGCCACAGCCCCGCAGGTGCAGGAATCCGTCCTCGCCGGACTGATGACGGGCGGCGTGCTGCCCGCCGCCTGCCCCAGCCGCGTCGTCCTGGACCACGTGACAAGCAAGTGGGGCGTCCTCGTGCTGGTGGCGCTGTCGGAGCGCACGCTGCGCTGGGGCGAGCTGCGCCGGCTCGTCGAGGGGATCAGCGAGAAGATGCTGGCCTCGACGCTGCGCACCCTGGAGGCCGACGGCCTGGTGCTGCGCGAGGCGACCCCGTCGATCCCGCCGCGGGTCGACTACTCCCTGACCCCGCTCGGCGACGAGCTGGCCGCGCACCTGCTGCCGCTGATGGCCTGGATCACCCGGCACGCGGACGCCATCGTCGCCCGTCCCTGAGCACTGCACGGGACCACCACCTACTCACCCCGGCGGCCACATCCGGGGCGCCTACGATGGCCGCGAACCCCACGACCCCGAACGAAGGACGAGCACGTGCGCCGCACGGCCACCGCCACCCTCCTCGCCGCCTCCCTGGTCCTGCTCGCCGCGTGCAGCGGCGGGTCCTCGGACGCGGACCCCACCCCGTCCGCGACGGCCTCCGCCGCCGCGACCGCGAGCGCCGCGGACGTCGCCGCCCTCGAGGCCGTCACCGTCACCGGCGAGCCCGGCGCGGAGCCGACCCTCGAGTTCGAGCAGCCGTTCACCGTCTCCGCGGACGTCGCGCGCATCGCCGTCCCCGGTGACGGCGCGACCGTCGAGCAGGGGCACCAGGTGATGCTCAACATCGCCGCGGTCTCCGGCACCGACGGCTCGGCCCAGGGCGGGACCTACGGCGCCGAGCCGCAGGCCTACGTCATGGAGGAGGGCAACGTCCCCGACGCCCTGCTCGACGTGCTGGTCGGCGCCCAGGTCGGCGCCCGCGCGCTCTACGCGAGCCCGGCCGCGGAGGACGCCATCCTCATGGCCGTCGAGATCATGAGCACCGAGGCGATCCCGACGCGCGCCGAGGGCACGGCGGTCACCGACATCCCCGCGGGCCTGCCCACGGTCACCCTGGCCGAGGACGGCGCCCCGTCGATCGAGACCGTCGAGGGCGAGCCGCCGGCCGAGCTCGTCGTCCAGCCGCTCATCCAGGGCGCGGGCGCCGCCGTCGAGGCCGGCCAGACGCTCACCGTGCAGTACTCGGGCTGGCTGTGGGACGGCACCCCGTTCGACTCCTCCTGGGAGCGCGGCTCGGCCTCGTCGTTCCAGCTGAGCGGGGTCATCCCGGGCTGGCAGCAGGGCCTCGCGGGGCAGACCGTCGGCAGCCAGGTGCTGCTCGTCATCCCGCCGGACCTGGGCTACGGCGCCGAGGGCAACGACTCCATCCCCGGCGGCTCGACGCTGATCTTCGTGGTGGACATCCTGTCCGCCTCCTGAGCCCCGGCTCCTCGGGAGGGCCCTCGGTCGCACACCGCGACCGGGGGCCCTTCTGCGCGTGGACCCGCGCCGATAGCCTGGCGGTCTGCGGTGGTCTGCGGCACACAGGAGGCCCGGATGGACACGGCGACGACGCCGACGGTGCGCGACGTGGCGCTGGTGGGCCACGGCGGTGCGGGCAAGACGACCCTGGCGGAGGCGCTGCTGCTGCGGGCGGGCGCCGTCCCCCGGGCCGGCCGTGTCGCCGACGGCACGGCCGTGTGCGACCACGAGCCCGAGGAGGTCGCGCGCGGCTCGTCGGTCGCGCTCGGCGTCGCGGACCTCGACTGGACGTGCAGCCGGGGCTGCCCGCACCGGATCACGCTGCTGGACGCCCCGGGGTCGCCGGACTTCGCCGGTGCGGTGGACGCGGCTCTGGCCGTCGCGGACCTCGCGGTGGTCGTCGTGAGCGCGGTCGACGGGGTCCAGTCCGGCACCGAGGCCGCGTGGCGGCGGTGCGACGACGCCGGGCTCCCCCGGCTGGTCGTCGTCACGCAGGAGGACCGGGCCCGCGCGGACTTCCACCGGGTGCTCGACCAGGTCCGCGACCTCGCGGCGCGCACCGGCCACGACCCCGCGGGCGTGCTGCCGCTGGAGCTGCCGCTCGGGGAGGAGCAGGCGCTGCACGGCGTCGCGGACGTCCTGTCCGACCGGGCCCTCGACTACGACCCCGACGGCCGGCACCACGACGGCGACCTGCCCGCGGACGTCGCCGGGCAGGAGCGGCTGCTGCACGACGCGGTGGCGGAGGAGATCGTCGCCCACGACGACGAGCAGCTGGAGCGCTACCTCGCGGGCGACGTGCCCGGCACCGCGGACCTGGTCCGGGCGCTCGCCCACGAGGTCCTCGCGGGCGACGCGGTCCCGGTGCTGGTCGCGTCGGGGACCACCGGGGTGGGCGTCGACCGCCTGGCGGACCTGCTGTGCGAGGTCGGTCCGGCGCCCGCGGACCGGCCGGCGCGGGTGCGGGTCGGCGGCGACGGCGCGACCGCGGAGACCACCCTGCCCGCCGACCCGGACGGCGAGCCGGTGCTGCACGTGTTCCGGACGGTCGCGGACCCGTTCGTCGGTCAGGTGTCGGTGTTCCGGGTGCTGTCCGGCACCGTGCGCCCGGGCGACCACCTGGTCAACACCACGACGGGCGTCACGGAGCGGCTGCACGGGCTGTTCCGGCTGCGCGGGCGCGAGCACGTGCCGACCGACGTGGTCCGCGCGGGCGACATCGCCGCGGTCGCCAAGCTCACCGGGACGCCCACCAGCAGCCTGCTGGCCGGTCGCGCCCAGCCCGTCCGCCCGGCGGACCTGCCGGCCCGTCCGCCGGTGCTGGCGGTCGCGGTCGCGCCGGTCAGCCAGGCCGACGACGACCGGCTGTCGGGGGCGCTCGCGCGGCTCGTCGCCGAGGACCCGACGCTGCACGTCGACCGGACCGCGCACCAGACCGTGCTGCGCGGGCTCGGCGACGCGCACCTCGCCGTCGCCGTCGAGCGGCTCGCGCGGGTGTTCGGCGTGCACGTCACCACCGAGCCGGTCCGGATCTCCTACCGGGAGACGCTCGCCGGACCCGCGGCGGCCGAGGGGCGGCTGAAGAAGCAGTCCGGGGGCCACGGGCAGTTCGCCGTGGTGCAGCTGCGCCTGACGCCGCTGCCGGCGGGTTCGGGGTTCGCGTTCGTCGACTCCGTGGTCGGCGGCGCGGTGCCGCGGTCCTACCTGCCGGCCGTCGAGCGCGGGGCGGCCGAGGCGCTGGCGGCGGGCGGTCCGCTGGGCCACCCCGTCGTGGACGTGCAGGTCGAGGTGCACGACGGGCGTGCGCACGCCGTCGACTCCTCGGACATGGCGTTCCGCACGGCCGCCGCCGCCGGGGTGCGCGCGGCGCTGGCGTCGGCGGGCACGGTGCTGCTGGAGCCCACCCTGCACGTCGAGGTGCTGGTCCCGGCGGCCGCGCAGGGGGACGTGCTCGGCGACCTCTCCGGGCGGCGCGGCCGGATCAGCGCGACCGGCACCACCGACGACGGCCGGGTCCGGATCGAGGCGGTCGCCCCCGAGGCCGAGCTCGCTCGGTACGCGCTGGACCTGCGCGCGTTGACCGGCGGGTACGGGGAGGTCGTGCTCACCCCCGGGCCGTACGAGCTCAGGCCGGGGCACCTGGCCCCGGCCTGAGCGCCGGCCGGCGTCAGCCCGCGACCGCCTCCGGCACCGGGACCCCGCTGCCGAGCCGGCCCTCGTACACGTCGATCTTCAGCTGGATCGCCGCCAGGTGATCCGCAGCCTCGGCGAGCTGGGCCCGGACGGCGTCCCGGTGCGCCTGGAGCATCGCGAGCCGCTCCGGCTCCGTGCTCTCGCCCTGGCGGACCAGGTCGGCGTAGGCGCGGATCTCCCGGATCGGCATGCCCGTGGACCGCAGCCGGGTCAGCAGGTGCAGCCACGCGAGGTCGCGCCGGGTGTAGCGGCGGTGCCCGGACGACGCCCGCCCGACGTCGTCGAGCAGCAGTCCGTCGCGCTCGTAGTACCGCAGCGTGTGCGGGGTCAGCCCGGTCGCCGCCGCGGCCTCGGCGATGGTGAGCGTGCGGGTGTCGTCGGTCACGGCACCCAGCATGCGCCCGCTCACCGCCCGATGCTGCTCATGTCGGGGTACCGGTCGCCGGCGACGGCCTCCGGCGGGACGGCGGCCGCGAGCGCCGCGAGGTCCTCGGCGGTGAGCCGGACGTCGGCCGCGGCGACGTTCTGCTCGAGGTAGCGGACCCGCCGGGTGCCGGGGATCGGCACGACGTCCTGGCCCTGCGCGAGCACCCAGGCCAGCGCGAGCTGCGCGGCGGTGACCCCGCGGTCCTCGGCGAGCGCCTGCACGCGCTCGACCAGCACGCGGTTCGCGTCGAACGCGTCGCCCGAGAACCGGGGGTTGGCACGGCGGAAGTCGTCGTCGGCCAGGTCGGTCGCGGCCGTGATCGACCCGGTGAGCATCCCGCGGCCGAGCGGCGAGTACGGGACGAGGCCGATACCGAGCTCCCGCAGCGTCGGCAGCACGGCGTCCTCGACGTCGCGGGTCCACAGCGAGTACTCGGTCTGCACCGCGGTGACCGGGTGCACGGCGTGCGCGCGCCGGATGGTGTCCGCGCCGGCCTCGGACAGGCCGATGTGCCGGATCTTGCCGGCCGCGACGGCCTCGGCGAGCGCCCCGACGGTCTCCTCCACGGGGACCTGCGGGTCGACGCGGTGCTGGTAGTACAGGTCGACGTGGTCGACGCCGAGCCGCTGCAGGCTCGCGTCCAGCGCGGCCCGGACGTACTCCGGGCGGCCGTCCACGCGTCGCGCGCCCGCCGCGTCGGGGTCGCGCACGACGCCGAACTTGGTCGCGAGGACCACCTCGTCGCGCCGTCCGGCGATCGCCCGGCCGACTAGGCGCTCGTTGGTGTGCGGGCCGTAGATGTCGGCGGTGTCGAGCAGGGTGACGCCCAGGTCGAGGGCCCGGTGGATCGTCGCGACGGACTCGCGCTCCTGGTCCGAGCCGGGCGCGGACGTCGCGCCGTAGAACTCCGACATGCCCATGCAGCCGAGGCCGAGGGCGGAGACGGTGAGGGCGGTGCCGTGCGCGGCGCTGCCGAGGGTGCGGGTGCTGAGGCTCATGGGTGCGACCGTGCTCCTTCGAGCGCGCTCGAAGTCAAGCCGGACCGCGAACGCGCTGCGGACCGGGCCGACCGGTCGTAGCGTCGGAGCACCACCCGCTCGTCGAGGAGGACACCCCGTGAAGCTCCGCCATCTCCCCGTCCGGCTCGGTGCCGGCGCGTACATCCTCAGCTCCGGCGTCGACAAGCTCAGCGCCGACGAGCAGGCCGCCGCCGGCTACCACGGCATGGCCGCCGGCGCGTACCCGTTCCTGGAGGACGTCGACCCGAAGACGTTCACGAGGGCGCTCGCGGCCACGGAGATCGGCCTCGGCGTCGCCCTGCTGGTGCCGGTGCTGCCGCGCGTCGCCGTCGCGACCGGGTTCACGGCGTTCTCCGCGGGCCTGGTCGGCATGTACTGGCGCACCCCGGCGCTGCGGCGCGGCGCGAACGACCCCCGCCCCAGCCCGGACGGCATCGGCGTCGCGAAGGACGTCATCATGCTCGGCGCCGCCGCGTCCTACCTGGTCGACGCCCTGACGTCCTCGGCGAAGAAGGCCGGCGTCAGGGCCACGAAGAAGGCGAGGAAGGCCGTCCACCACTGACTAGGCTCGCCGGTGCCCCACCCGCCGGAACCGAGGAGCCACCCGTGCGTCAGCCCACCCGCTGGGAGCAGATCGGCCGGCAGAACCCCGACCGGTCCACCTGGTACGTCGAGCGGTTCCGGACGATGGCCGCCGAGGGCGCCGACCTGGCGGGCGAGGCGCGGACGGTCGACGCGATGCTCCCGCGGGGCGCGCGCGTGCTCGACGCCGGCTGCGGGCCCGGCCGGGTCGGCGGCGAGCTGGTCCGTCGCGGGCACACCGTGGTCGGCGTCGACGTGGACCCCGTCCTCGTCGAGGCCGCCCGCGCCGACCACCCCGGCGGGGACTGGCACGTCGGCGACCTCGCGGAGCTCGACCTGCCGGCGACCGGCGTCACCGAGAAGTTCGACGTCGCGGTGATGGCGGGCAACGTGCTGACGTTCGTCGCGCCCGGCACGGAGGTCGAGGTGCTCCGCCGGATCCACGCGCACCTGGTCCCCGGGGGGCGGCTCGTCGTCGGCTTCGGCGCCGGGCGCGGCTACGCGTTCGAGTCGCTGGACGACGACGCCCGCGCGGCCGGGCTGCGCGTCCAGCAGCGGTTCAGCACCTGGGACCTGCGGCCGTTCGAGCCCGACGCGGACTTCCTGGTCGCGGTGCTGGGCTAGGACCCGCGGTCGCCCGTCCCGGCTGGCACGGTCGCGTGCACGTCCTACGCTCGGCACATGGCCCGGTACCTCGACGTCCACCCGCACGACCCGCAGGCACGGTCGGTGGCCCAGCTGGTCGCCCTGCTGCGCGACGACGCGCTCATCGCCTACCCGACGGACTCGGGCTACGCGCTCGGCTGCCGTCTGGAGAGCCACGCCGGCGCGGACCGGATCCGGTCGATCCGGCACCTCGACGACCGGCACCACTTCACGCTGATGTGCGCGGACTTCGCGCAGCTCGGCCAGCTGGTCCGGCTGGACAACGCGCCGTTCCGCGCGATCAAGGCCGCGACCCCGGGCTCGTACACGTTCATCCTCCCGGCGACGAAGGAGGTGCCGCGCCGGCTCGCGCACCCGAAGAAGAAGACCGTCGGCGTGCGCATCCCGGACAGCCGGGTGGTGCAGGCGATCCTGCGGGAGCTGGGCGAGCCGCTGTTGTCCTCGACGCTGATCCTGCCGGGCCGCACCGAGCCGGAGACCGACGGCTGGACCGTCAAGGAGGAGCTGGACCACCTGGTCGAGGCGGTCGTCGACGCGGGCGAGTGCGGCACCGAGCCGACCACGGTCGTCGACTGGTCGGACGGCTACCCCGAGGTCGTCCGCGTCGGCGCGGGCGACCCGGACCGCTTCGCCTGACGGTGCCGTCGGTGCACCCGGACCCCGCACCCGCCGGCCGGCCCGGCGACCCCGGCCGGCCCGAGGACCCCGGGTTCCCGGCGAGGGCGGCGGCGCGGGCGCTCGACCTCGCCGAGCTCGACGGGAGCGTCGTCGAGTGCCGGGCGTGCCCGCGGCTGGTCGCGTGGCGGGAGCACGTCGCGACCGTGAAGCGCGCGGCGTTCCGCGACGAGACCTACTGGGCCCGGCCCGCGCCGGGGTTCGGGGACCCCGACGCCGGGGTGCTGGTGGTCGGCCTCGCGCCGGCCGCGCACGGGGCGAACCGCACCGGCCGGATGTTCACCGGCGACCGGTCGGGCGACTTCCTGTTCGCGGCGATGCACCGGGTCGGGATGGCCTCGCAGCCCACCTCCGTGCACGCGGGCGACGGCCTGACCCTCACCGGCGTCCGGATCACCGCACCGGTGCACTGCGCGCCACCGGACAACAAGCCCCTGCCGGAGGAGCGGCACCGCTGCGGTCCCTGGTTGGCGCGCGAGCTCGAGCTGGTGCGGCCGCGGGTGGCGGTGGTGCTCGGCGGGTTCGGCTGGGACGCGCTGCTGCGGACCCTCGCCGAGCAGGGCTGGGCGGTCCCGCGCCCCCGCCCGCGGTTCGCCCACGGCGCCGAGGAGGTGCTCCACCGCCCCGGCACCGGGGAGCGGCTGACGCTCCTGGGCTGCTTCCACGTCAGCCAGCAGAACACCTTCACGGGCCGCCTCACCCCCGCGATGCTGGACGCCGTCCTGCGCCGCTCCCTCACCCTCGCGCGTGGGTGAGGGGGCCGAGGTCGAGGGTTTCGTGCTGGAAGGCCCGCTGAAACCCTCGACCTCGCGCGAAACCCTCGACCTCGGCCGGCGAGTCAGCCGACGATGCGGCCGCCCGTGACGACGATGCGCTCGCCCGTGATGTAGCTGGCCTCCTGGCTCGCGAGGAAGACGTACGCGGGGGCGAGCTCCGCGGGCTGGCCGGCGCGGCCGAGCGGGGTGTCGCCGCCGAACTCCTTGACCTTCTCGCCCGGCATCGTGGCCGGGATCAGCGGCGTCCAGATCGGCCCCGGCGCGACCGCGTTGACCCGGATGCCCTGCTCGGCGACCTGCTGCGCGAGCGCCTTCGTGAAGTTGAGGATCGCCGCCTTGGTGCTGGCGTAGTCGATGAGCTGCGGGCTCGGCTCGAACGCCTGGACCGACGTCGTGCTGATCACCGAGGACCCCGGGCGCAGGTGCGGCAGCGCGGCCTTCGTGATCCAGAACAGCGCGTAGACGTTGGTCTTCATCGTCCGGTCCAGCTGCTCGGTGGTGAGGTCCAGCAGCCCGCCGTCCTGGGCCATCTGGTAGGCGGCGTTGTTCACCAGCACCTCGAGCCCGCCGAGCTCCGCGACGGTCCGCTCGACGACCTCGGCGCAGAACGCCTCGTCGCGGATGTCGCCGGGCAGGGCGAGCGCGCGCCGGCCCGCGGCCTCGACCAGGCGCACCGTCTCCTGGGCGTCGGGCTCCTCCTCGGGCAGGTAGACGATCGCGACGTCCGCGCCCTCCCGGGCGTAGGCGATCGCGACCGCGCGTCCGATGCCCGAGTCGCCGCCGGTGATGAGCGCGCGCTTCCCCTCGAGCCGGCCGGAGCCGACGTAGGTGTCCTCGCCGTGGTCCGGCTGCTGCTGCATGTCCCCGGTGAGGCCGGGGTGCGCGATGTCGCGGTCGGGCTGCTGGGGAGCGGGGTGCTGGGTGGTCGGGTCCTGGGGTGTCGTCTGGTCGCTCATACCTCTCCATGCTCCGGGTCCTGCCGCCGGGCGCCACCGGAGGGGTGATCTCGCTCCCCCGAGTTGCCGCACCGGGCGCCGCCCGCGCACAGTGGCCCCCGGCCACCCGCGCCACCCCGCCCCGCGTCCGCGCAGGAGAACGTGCACGACGCACGCACACCCGCCGCACAGGGTCCGCGCAGGTGGCGCCCTAGGGTGTCGACCCGGACATGACGGCAGGAGCGGACGTGAGCGACGACGAGCAGTACGTCGAGATCTGGGGTGACCGGGTGTCGATGCGGGACCTGGTCGTCGCCCTCGCGGCGTGCGCGGCCGCGACGGTCGCCGCCGTGGTGCTGGGGCGCGTGCTCGGGCAGTCCGAGTTCTTCTGGGGGCTCGGCGGCGCGGTCGTCGGCTTCGCCGCCGCGGTCGCCCTGGTGCGCCCGAAGCGCGACGTGCAGATCGTCGCCGACGACGACCCCGCCGCCTGAGCCCGGCCGTGGACCTCACGCTGCTGCTGCCGATGGTCGGCGCCGCCCTCGCGGCGGTCGCGCTCTACACGCTCATCGGGTTCATCCCCGGCACCGACGAGACCTCCGTGCTGCTGCCGGTCACGCTCGCCCTGGTCCTGGCGGGGACGGACCCGCAGGTCGTGCTGGCGTTCTTCATCGCCGCCGTCGTGACGCTGAACCTCACCAACTCGATCCCGACCGCGCTCGTCGGCCTGCCCGGCGGGGTGCTGTCGGCGCCGATGATCGACCACGCGCTGCACCTCAAGCAGCAGGGCCGGGCCGCGGAGACGATCCGCAAGATGGCCGCCGGCTCGGTCGTCGGGACGCTGATCTCGGTGCCGCTGGCGCTGCTGATCGCCGGGGCGATCACCCCGTTCGCGGACCAGCTGCGCGAGTACGGGTCGCTGCTGTTCGTCGGCGGCGCCGTGGTCCTGGCGCTGCTCGGCCGGAACAAGGTGCTCTCGCTGCTGGCGATCGTGCCGCTGGGCCTGCTGTTCCAGGGGGTGCAGGCGCTCTACCGGCAGCAGGGAGTGATCCCCGAGGACGGCACGATCACCGTGTCGTTCTTCCTCGCGATCACCGCGGGTCCGCTGCTGCTGTCGCTCACCACGCTGCTCAACCCCACGCTGCGCGCCGCGCTCCCCCGCGCCGGCCGGACGCCGGTGCGGATCACCCGCACGGAGCTGAAGGGCGCACCGCTGAGCCCGCGGCGGCTGCTGACCCGCGCCGAGCTCGGCACCAGCGCCGCGGTGTCCGCCGCGTCCACGCCGCTGTTCTTCCTCAGCCCGGTCGCCCTGACCCTGCTGATGGGCGAGGCCGCGGGCAGCCGCGCGAAGGACCCGGTGCAGCGGTCGTCGCGGGTCATCACGGCGATGGCCGCCCTCGCGCACTCGACGTACCTGGCCGGGGTCATCATCCCGCTGCTGGCGATCGGGCTGCCGCTGTCCCCCGTCGCGGTCGGCCCGGCCAACGCGCTGTTCAACGCGCCGCCGGTGCTGACCCTCGACCAGAACCTGCACCACCTGCTGTCGACGTCGCAGTTCGTCGTCGCGGTGCTGGTCGGCGGGGTGCTCGCGCTGGTGCTGTCGTACGTGCTCGCGGTCCGGTACTCGTTCCGGCTGACCGCGATCGTGACCCGGTACGTGCCGCACGAGGCCGTGCTGGCGCTGTTCGTGGTGTTCGTCCTGCTGCTGGCGTACCTGGACACGGGACTCGTGAACGTCTTCGCCGTGCTGCTCGTCGGGCTGACGTGCGGCACGCTGAACCGGTTGGGCGTCAACTTCGGGGTGCAGTTCATGTCGCTGTACGCGGCCCCGTGGTTCGTCCTGCACCTGATGTGAAGGAGCCGACCATCCCGAGCCCCGTGCCCAGCCGCACCCGCGGCACCGGCAGCACCCGCGCCAAGGCGATCCTCGTCGGCGAGCACGCCGTCGTGTACGGCGAGCCCGCCATCGCGCTGCCGCTGGCCAGCCTGCCGATGCGGGCCACCGCGCGCCGCGAGGAGGGGCCGCTCGTGCTGGAGTCGGTGCTGTACTCGGGGACCCTCGCGGACGCCCCCGAGGTGCTGGCCGCGCCGCGGGCCGCGATCGAGGCGACCCTCGACCACCTCGGCCTGCCGCACACCGGCATCACGCTGTCGACGGAGTCGACGATCCCCGCGGCCCGCGGCCTGGGGTCCAGCGCCGCGACCGCCGGTGCGCTCGCGCTCGCGCTGGCGGACCTCGCCGGGCGGACGTTGACGGCGCAGGAGCACTTCGACCTCGTCCAGGTCGGCGAGCGCGTCGCGCACGGCAACCCGTCGGGGCTCGACGCCCGCACGACCGCGTCCACCGAGCCCGTCTGGTTCCAGGCCGGGGAGATCCGGTCCCTGGACCTGCGCCTGCAGGCGCACCTGGTCGTGGCCGACACCGGTGTGCACGGGCGGACCCGGGTCGCCGTCGCGGACGTCCGGTCGTTCCGGGAGCGGCACCCGGCCCGGGGGGCGGAGCTGATCGCCGAGCTCGGGCAGATCACCCGGGACGTCGTCGACGACCTCGCGCTGGACCGGCCGACGGAGCTCGGCGTGCGGATGACCCGCGCGCACCGGGCGCTCGCCGAGCTCGGGGTGTCCTCCGTCGAGCTGGACCGCCTGGTGGACGCGGCGCTCGACGCGGGCGCCCTCGGGGCCAAGCTCACCGGCGGTGGCCAGGGCGGATGCCTGCTCGCGCTCGCGACCGACGCGGACGCCGCTGGTAAGATCGCCGCTGCCCTGCGCCGCGCGGGCGCGGCGCGCACCTGGTTGCACCGGACCGACGTGCGGCTCCCCTCCGCCCCCTCCGCCCAGGTGTCCCCCGGATGACGAACTCCGCGACCGCGGTCGCGCACGCCAACATCGCGCTCGCCAAGTACTGGGGCAAGCGCGACGAGACCCTGGCGATCCCCGCGACGTCCAGCCTGTCCCTCACGCTCGACGCGTTCCACGCGACGACGACCGTGACCGTGGGCGGCGACGCCGACGCCGGCACCCTCGACGGCCGGCCGATGTCCGACGGCGAGCTGGGCCGGGTCAGCGCGTTCCTCGACCTCGTGCGCGAGCGCGCCGGGTCCGCCGAGCGGGCGACGGTCACCTCGACCTCGACCGTGCCGACCGGCGCCGGGCTCGCGTCGTCCGCGAGCGGGTTCGCCGCGCTCGCCGGTGCCGCAGCGGCCGCGTACGGGCTGGACCTCGACCCCCGGGACCTGTCCCGGCTGGCCCGGCGCGGCTCCGGCTCGGCGTCCCGGTCCGTGTTCGGGGGCCTGGTCGTCTGGCACGGCGGGACCGACGACGCGACCTCGTACGCCGAGCCCGTCCCCGGCGGCGAGGCCGGCGGCCCCCTCGACCCGGCGATGGCCGTCGTGGTGCTGGACGCGGGTCAGAAGGCGGTGTCCAGCCGCGTCGCGATGCGCCGCACCGTCGAGACCTCCCCGTACTTCCCCGCGTGGGTCGACGCGACCGAGCGCGACGTCGCGCTGATGCTCGACGCCGTGGCCGCGGGCGACCTCGCGACGCTCGGCGGGCTCGCCGAGTCGAACGCCCTGCGGATGCACGCCACGATGCTCGGCGCCCGCCCGCCCGTCCGGTACTGGACCGCCCACACCGTCGCGGTGCTGGACGAGGTCCTCGCGCTGCGGGCCGAGGGCCTGCCGTGCTGGGCGACCATCGACGCCGGCCCCAACGTCAAGGTGCTGTGCGCCGCCGCCGACCTCGACGTGGTCGCGACCGCCCTGGCCCGCGGCACCGGCGGGGACGAGGCACGCCGCGTCGTCACCGCCCGCCCGGGCCCGGACCTGCGGGTCGTCCCCGGCACCGAGGCACCGTCCCCCACGGAGGTCCCCGCGTGATCGAGGTCTGCGCGTCCGGCAAGCTGTTCGTCGCCGGCGAGTACGCGGTGGTCGAGGCCGGCTACCCGGCGGTGATCGTCGCCGTCGACCGGCACGTCACCGTCCGCCTCGACCGCGCGGAGGGCGCCGGGTCGATCGCGTCCGACCAGTACGGCCGGATGCCCGTCGTCTGGCGCCGGGACGGCGACCGCGTCGTGCTCGACCACGACAGCCGCCCGTTCGACTACGTGCTCGCGGCGATCGACGTCGTGGAGCGGTTCGCCGCCGAGCAGGGCCGCACGCTCGGGTTCTACGACATCACCATCTCCAGCGAGCTCGACGACTCCTCGGGGCGGAAGTTCGGCCTCGGGTCGTCCGCCGCCGTGACCGCCGCGACCGTGCGGGCCCTCGACCTGTTCTACGAGCTGGGGCTGCCCACCGAGCGGCTGCTCAAGCTGGCGCTGCTCGCCACGGTCCAGGTCAACCCGATGGGCTCCGGCGGCGACGTCGCGGCGAGCCTCTACGGCGGCTGGATCCGGTACGCGGCGCTCGACCGGGACTGGCTGCGCGCCGCGATCGCCGCCGGCGGGTCCGGCACGACCCCGCTCACCGACCTGCTCGACGCCGACTGGCCCGGCCTGTCGGTGCGCCGGCTGCCGATGCCGCAGTCGATGCGCCTCGTCGTCGGCTGGACCGGCGTCCCCGCGTCGACGACCCGCCTGGTCGAGGCGATGCAGTCCCGCAAGGGCGCCGCCGAGAGCCACTACCCCGACTTCCTCGCCGCCTCGCGGGAGTGCGTCGACGCGCTGTCCGACGCCATCGAGCGCGACGACGCCCCGGCCGCCAAGGCCGAGATCCGCCGGGCCCGGGGGCTGCTGACGTCGCTGGCCCGGGCCGCGGGGGTCGACATCGAGACGCCCGCGCTGCGCACGCTGTGCGAGACCGCCGAGAGCGTCGGCGCGGCCGCGAAGTCCTCCGGGGCCGGCGGCGGCGACTGCGGGATCGTCCTGGTCGACGCCGACACCGACCTCGAGCCGATGCTGCGCGACTGGGAGCTCTCGGACGTGCGGCACCTGTCGCTGCGGGTCCAGCCGCCGCGGGAGCCGCGCCCGTGAGCCCCGCCCAGGACCCGGGTCCCGCGGAGCAGGACGCCCGCCGCAAGGACGACCACGTCCGGCTCGCCTCCGCCCAGCACGCGGTGCCGCGGGCGCACGACTTCGACCACGTCCGCCCGCTGAACCACCCGCTCGCGGCGGGCGACCGGTCGCGGGTGTCCCTCGCGACGCACGGCCGGGTGCTGTCCTGGCCGGTGCCGCTGTACATCAACGGCATGACCGGCGGCACCGCCCACACGGCGACGATCAACCGCGCCCTCGCCCTCGCCGCCCGCGAGACCGGCGTCCCGATCGCCTCGGGCTCGACCGGCATCCTGCACCGCGAACCGGCCGCGATCCCGTCGTTCCGGGTGCTGCGCGAGCTCAACCCCGACGGGTTCGTGCTCGCGAACGTCAACCCCAACCTCACCCCCGCGCAGGCCCGCCGGTCCGTGGAGATCCTCGAGGCCGACGGCCTGCAGATCCACGTGAACCCCGCGCAGGAGATCGTGATGCCCGAGGGCGACCGCGACTTCACGCGGTGGGTCGACAACATCGCGGCGGTCGTCGCCGCCGTCGGCGTGCCGGTGGTCGTCAAGGAGGTCGGCGCGGGCATGACCCGCGGGACGGTCCAGCAGCTGCGCGACCTCGGCGTCGCGGCCGTCGACGTGTCCGGCCGCGGCGGCACCGACTTCACCGCCATCGAGTCCGCGCGGCGCGACGACGGCGGCATGGACTACCTCGCCGGCTGGGGGCAGTCGGCGGTCGAGGGCCTGCTCGACGCGGCGTCCGTGGACGGCGTCGACCTGCTGGCCTCCGGCGGCGTGCGGCACCCCCTCGACGTCGTGCGGGCGCTCGCCCTGGGCGCCACCGCGGTCGGCGTCGCCGGCGGGTTCCTGCGGGTCCTGCTCACCGAGGGCGAGGCCGCGCTCATCACGCGGATCCAGGCCTGGCTCACGCAGATCGGCGACATCATGACGCTGCTCGGTGCGCACACCGTCGAGGACCTGCGACACGTGGACCTCCTGATCACCGGCCCCGTGCGGGAGTTCTGCGAGCTGCGGGGCGTCGACGCGGCGTCCTACGCCCGCCGCAGCGGCCGCTGACCCAGCCGCGTCCGCACGGGATGCGCCGTTCCGCTCAGCACCGCGCCCCACCCGGCCGATAAGTCATCGGGGTGGTGACGCGATGGTCCAGGGGAACGGTGCAGGGCACCGCACGGCGCGACGCGCACGGCGGCTGACCCGCTGGTGGGGCGCTGACGCGCGCACCTCCGACGTGCCCCGGGCGCGGTCCGGCGCCGACGCCCCCGACTCGTGGTTCGACGACTGGCTCACCGGCGCCCCCGCCGACAGCGCCGGGACCGGCCGCGCGCTCGCTCGGGTCGCCGCGTCCGGCTGGGTCACGCTCAGCGGCCTGAACCGCCCCGGCAGCACCCGCGCGACCGTCGAGCACCTGGCCGTGGGCCCCGGCGGCATCGTCGTCGTCGAGACGCTGCACTGGGACGGCGAGATCGCGGTGGCGGGCGGCACGCTCCGGCACCGCGGCTACGGCCGGACCCCCGATGTCGCGGAGGTCGCAGGAGCCGCCGGTGCCCTGACCGCGCTGCTCGCCCCCACGCACCGTCGCGCCGTGCACGCCGTCGTCTGCCTCGCGGGCCGGGACCTCGAGCCGGTCGCCGTCTGCGGCGGGGCCGTCGCGGTCGGCGAGCACCAGCTCGCGGACTACCTCACCGCCCTGCCGCAGCGCCTGGTCGCCGCCGACGTCCCGCTGGTGGTCGACTACCTGACCGCGGAGCTCGCCGGTCCCGCCAGCCCCGAGCTGCTGACGGTGGACGACGTGTTCCGCCCGGCGGTCGTGTGGGACGCGCCGACCGTCCCCGCGGGCGCACCGGCCCGGACCGCGCGGCCCGCCGAGCCGTCCCACGACGCCCCCGGGTACGACCAGCCGGACAACGTCCACCCCGAGGGCCACCCCGACCAGGACGTCGACCGCCCCGCGCCGAGCGTCGCCCCCGACCGGCGCCGCCCCGCGGTCGGTGACGGGCTGCTGCGGCTCGGCATGCTCGTGCTGGGCCTGCTCACGGTCGGCAACGTCCTGCTGGCCTGGCTGGACGCGACGCACTGACACCCGCCGGGCGCCCTGCGCGACCCGGGTCTACGGTGACGCGCATGGACGGACGGCTGACCGCGGACCAGTTCCTCGCCGCCGACGGGGTCGGTGACTGGCGGGTGGTGCACGGCACCGCCTGCACCCGGTTCCGCACCGGGTCGTTCACGGCCGGCGTCGAGCTGGTCGAGGCCATCGGCGAGCTCGCCGACACCGCGGGCCACCACCCGGACGTCGACCTCCGCTACGGGAGCGTGACGGTCCGCCTGGTGTCGCACGACGTCGGCGGCCTCACCACCCGGGACAGCGACCTCGCCCAGCAGATCTCCGCCGTCGCGCGCGAGCTCGACGTCCCCGCGGCCCCGCAGGAGGTGCTGCCCGCGCCGCCGTCCGACGACGTCCGCCACGACGAGGAGGGCCGACCCGAGATCCCCCTGGACGGCGACGAGCTGGACACCCTGGTCGGGTTCCTGGAGTTCCACCGCGCGACGCTCGAGTGGAAGACCCGGGGACTCGACGCCGCCGGGCTCGGCGCGACGCTGCACCCGACGACCATGACGCTCGGCGGGCTGCTCAAGCACCTCGCGTACGTCGAGGACGACTGGTTCTCCCGCACCCTGCACGACCACGAGCGCGCCGAGCCGTGGCGGTCCGTCGACTGGGCCGCCGACCGCGACTGGGACTGGCACTCCGCCGCGGACGACTCCCCCGAGCAGCTGCGCGCGCTCTGGCAGGCCGCGGTCGAGCGGTCCCGCGCACTGCTCGCGGAGGCGCTGGCGGTCGGCGACGCGGGGGCGCTCGCGCGGCGCCGCCTGCCCGACGGCAGCGCGCCGAGCGTCCGGTGGATCCTCGCGCACATGGTCGAGGAGTACGCGCGGCACAACGGGCACGCGGACCTGCTGCGGGAGGCGGTGGACGGGTCGACGGGGGAGTGACCTCGCCGCGCACGCACGGCGCGAGGCGGCGGGCGCGGGAATGGCCGTCGCGTCCGCGCGGTTCGTCCCGGGTGTGAGCCTGCTGATGAGCCCCCTGACCCTGCGCGGGACGACGTTCCGCAACCGCGTGTGGCTGGCCCCGATGTGCCAGTACTCCGCCGGACCCGACGGCGTGCCCACCGACTGGCACCTCGCCCACCTGGGCGCGCGGGCCGTCGGCGGTTTCGGCCTCGTGATGGCGGAGGCGACCGCCGTCGTCCCCGAGGGCCGGATCTCCCCGCACGACGTGGGCCTGTGGGACGACGCCCAGGTCGCGGCGTGGCGCCCGATCACCGCGTTCGTGCGCGGGCGCGGCGCCGTCGCCGGGGTCCAGCTCGCGCACGCGGGCCGCAAGGCCTCCACGTACCGCGGGTTCGGCGAGGGCTCGGGCACGGTCCCGGTCGACGACGGCGGGTGGGCGACGGTCGGCCCGTCGGCCGAGGCGTTCGCCGGCTACGCCGCACCGCAGGAGCTCACGGCCGCGCAGGTCGCCGACGTCCCGAGGCAGTTCGCCGCCGCCACCCGGCGAGCGCTGGACGCCGGCTTCGACGTGGTCGAGGTCCACGCGGCCCACGGCTACCTGCTGCACCAGTTCCTGTCCCCGCTGTCGAACCACCGCACGGACGCGTACGGCGGCCCGCTCGAGGCCCGCGCGCGCCTGCTGCTCGACACGGTCGACGCGGTGCGCGAGGTCCTGCCCGAGGACCGGCCGCTGCTGGTCCGCGTCTCGGCGACCGACTGGACCGAGGGCGGCCTCACCGTCGAGGACGTCGCCCGGGTGGCCGCCTGGCTCCGGGAGCACGGCGTCGACCTCGTGGACGTGTCCACCGGCGGGAACGTGCACGCGACGATCCCCGTCGGCCCCGGCTACCAGGTCCCCGCCGCCGGGCAGATCCGCGCGACCGCCGGTGTCGCGACCGCCGCGGTCGGGCTCATCACCACCGCGGAGCAGGCCGAGCAGGTCCTCGCGGAGGGCGCCGCGGACGCCGTCATGATCGGGCGCCCGGCCCTGTTCGACCCGAGCTGGCCGCTGCGGGCCGCGCACGCGCTGGACGACAAGACCCCCGCGCTGGACCACCTCGGCGACCCCGGCGCGACCGTCCGCCCGGGCGAGCCCACGGGCTGGCCCGTGCAGTACGCGCGCGGCTCCTGGGGCTGAGGGCCCCGGTCAGGTGCTGGTGAGCGCCCCGCTCACCAGCACCAGGACCATCGCCGCGACGCCGAGCGCGCCCGCGATGATCGCGAACACCGCCCGCCCCCGGCCGTGCCCGCCCCGGCGGCCGACGCGCAGCGCCCAGAAGCCCAGCCCGATCGCGACCACACCGAGCGGCCACAGCAGCAGCGAGAACAGGCCCACGTAGCCGGCGACGATCGACTGCCACGAGCGGCCCACGGGTGCGATCCAGTGCAGCGCGTCCGTGGGGTGCGCGCCGGGACGGTCGGGCGCGGGCTGCCAGGACGTCACCGCGGGCTGGGCCGCGTAGCCGGCGAACCCGGCGTGCGGGGCGTACCCGGCCGACGGCGCCCCCGGCCCGGCCGGGGCGGCGTACGGACCGGCGGCCGGGGCGGCGTACGGACCCGCGGCCGGCGCGGCGTACGGACCGCCGGCCGGCGCCGCGACGGGGGCCGCGGGTGCGCGGCGGGCGTGGGCGGGCGCCTGCTGCCCCGACGCGGAGTGCGCACCGGGACCCCGCACGGGCGCCCAGGAGGCGGCGTCCTCAGCCGTCGCGGGGCCGCCGGCTGCCGCGCTCGCGGGCCCGGGGACGGGGCGGGGCAGGACGGGAGCCGGCGCGGCCGCAGGGTCGGGCGTGACCTGCTCGGTCCACCCCGCACCGTCGAACCACCGCAGCACCCCGGCCGTCACGCCGTCGGAATACCACCCGGGCGCAGGCAGGGGCAGCGACTCCGTCATGGAGTGGGGGTCGGCAGATCGCGGCCCGGTGATGACCCCCGACCTCGACCGTCCCCCGTTCGGCCCAGTCCCCGGACGGGTCACCGACGCGTGATCCCGCGGGGGCAACCGGTTCCCGGGCAACGCCTCCGCGTACGCCGACGCGACACACCCCGCCCCGTAACCCCCCGGACACCTCCGCCGCGTACCGTCCGTCCACCGGCCGCACCGAGGCGCGCGGCGCACCGCAGGACCCGACCGATCGACAGGGGGCACGCCGCGTGTTCGAGCACGTCGACCCGTTCATCGGGACCGAGGCCACGGCCCTGCCGCCGCAGTCCGGGCTGGCCGCGACCTGGTGGTGGCCGAAGCCGCAGGTCGGCAACACCCACCCGGGCGCCACGTACCCGCTGGGGATGGTGAGCGCGTGCGCGTACTCGGGGGCGTACCCGACGGGGTACGGGCGGTACGACCTGTCGACGGAGGGCCGGCCGCCGGAGCTGCACACGTCGCAGCGGGCGTCGGGGTTCACGCACTTCCAGCAGTCGGGGACCGGCGCGATCCGCAAGTACTACAACTACGTGCGGGTGACGCCGATGCTCCAGCCGCTCGACGACCTGGGCCGGCTGTGGGACCTCACCGACGAGACCGCCGAGCCCGGCTACTACGCGGCCACGCTCGAGTCGGGCATCCGGTGCGAGGTGACGGTCGGGCCGAAGTCGGCGGTGCACCGGTACACGTTCCCCGCCCACCGGGACGCGCGCCTCGTCATCGACCTCAGCCTCGGCGGCCTGGACATCCCGTACGGCCGGACCGTGCCGCTGCGGGCGCACCTCGAGTCCCTGGCACCGGGCGTCGCGCAGGGCGAGATCACCGTGGAAGGCGCGCCGCTGGCGGTGCACGTCGAGTGCGACGCACCCGGTGCGGCCCAGTGGCGGCAGCTGCTCTGGTACGACCGCCGCCTGATGCCCGGCGGGACCCGGCTCGACTTCGACCGGATCCGCCCGACGACCCTGCGGCCGTTCGGCCTGATGTGGGCGGGCCGGGCCGAACCGGGGCAGGTCGTCGAGCTGCGGTTCGGGTTCTCGCTGCGCGGCGTGGAGCAGGCGCGCCAGAACCTGGTCCGCGAGTGCGGGCCGGGCCCGTCGTCGTTCTCCGAGCGGCGGGCGCGCACGGCGCACACGTGGCGGCAGCACCTCGCGAAGGTCCAGGTCGACACCCCATCGACGGACAAGCAGACGGTCCTGTCGACCGCGCTCTACCACTCGCTGGTGAAGCCCTGCCTGGCGCCGGACGAGAGCCCGTTCTGGCCGACCGACACCCCCTTCGCGTACGACATCGCGACCATGTGGGACATCTACCGGACCCAGCTGCCGCTGCTGACCGCGCTGGTACCGGACAAGGCGGTCGAGCTGGCGACGGCCATCCTGCACATCGCCGAGGAGGAGGGGAACTTCCCGATCGGCTACCGGATGGCCCGCGGGGCGGACCGGTTCTCCCGGCAGGGCAGCGCGCTGGCGCACACGTTCTTCGCCGACCTGTGCGCCCTCGGGCTGCCGCTCGACTGGGACTGGGCGCTGGTGCACCTGCACAACGACCTGCGCCGGACGTACGGCGAGGAGTTCCTGCTGCACGGCCGGACCCACCCGATCAGCCACACCCTGGACCTCGCGTTCGGGTACTTCTGCACGTCCGTGATCGCCCGGCACGTCGGCGACCGGACGCTCGTCGACCAGTTCGCGCCGCTGGCCGCGCGCTGGCGGAACGCGTTCGACCCCGCGACCGGTCTGCTGGTCGACTCCACGTTCTACGAGGGCGGCCGGTGGAACTACTCGTTCCGGCTGCTGCACGACATGGCGGCGCGGATCGAGGGCGCGGGGGGCGACGACGCCTTCGTGGGTCTGCTCGACCGGTTCTTCGGGTTCGGCGCCGACCCGGTGCGGCAGCCGGGCCTCGCGCCCACCGAGGACGAGATGCTCGCCGGCTACGGCCTGCACCGGTTCGAGGGCCTGAACAACGAGCCCGACATGGAGGCCCCGTGGGCCTACCAGTACGCCGGTCGCCCGGACCGCACCGCCGAGGTCGTGCACGCCGTCACCCAGCAGCAGTTCGGCACCGGACGCGGCGGGCTGCCCGGCAACGACGACTCCGGCGGGCTGTCGTCCTGGTACGTGTGGGCGAGCCTCGGCCTGTTCCCCGTCGCCGGTCAGAACCTGTTCCTGCTCAACGCGCCGGCCTGGCGCGAGGCGCGGATCGACGTGGGCGGCCGGCCGTTCACGATCGAGACCACCGGGTTCGTCGAACCCGAGCCGGACCGGCCGGCGCAGCACGTCCAGCGGATCCGCCTCGACGGCGTCGAGCTGGACCGCACCTGGCTCACCGGCACCGAGCTGCACGCCGGCGGGCGCCTCCAGGTCGACCTCGGCCCGGAGCCCGGCCCGTGGAACGCCGCCGCACGACCCCCCTCGACCAGCACCTCGTCCGCCGCGCAGCCCGCGCCGCACCCCCTCGGAGGCACGCCGTGACCGACACCACCCTGCGCACCACCGAGGACGCCGCCGCGCCCCGGCGGGTCGACCGCCGCCTGGTCATCGTGGTGCGCGCCGACCCGGTGATCTGCGGGCACTCCGGCGAGGCCCGGAACCTCGCCGAGGCGGCGCTGGACCGCGGGTTCGACGAGGTCCGGATCGTGACGTGGCCGATCGACCGCCTGCAGGCGGCCGGGCTGCCGCTGAAGCCGCTGGACCGGGTGCTGCCGTACCGGGACGGCGTGGTCGTCGAGCGCCCCGACCCGGTCGGTGACTACAAGGTCCCGGACGGCCGGTACGTCGCGGGGCTGATCGGCCGCCTGGTCGAGCTGTTCACCGACGGCGTCCCGACCGTCGCGCTGTCGCTGTACCTGAGCCCGCACGCCACCGCCGTCGCGGACGCCGTGCACGTCGCCCGCCGCACCGGCCTGCCCGTGCAGGTCACGACGGTCGCGGAGGCCGTCGGGTCGGACGTCACCAACGTGGTGCGTGCCGCCGTCGAGGCCGACCGGTTCGGTGCCGCCGCGCACGTGCTGACGTCCTACCTGGCCCACGACGTCTGCCTCGCGGTCTCGGAGTACACCCGCGACCTGATCGTGTCCGAGGCGGAGGCCGTCGACGCGAAGCACGGCACCACGTTCGCCGCGCAGTGCCGCGAGCGCGTGCGGATCTCCTACCCCGCGGTCGACGTGCAGCAGTACCTGTCCCGCGACGACGCCGAGACCGACGCCGCGCTCGCCGCGCGCGGGCTCGACCGCGACGGCTACGTGCTCTACCTGTCGCGGCTCGCGGCGGCGAAGGGCGTCGACGACCTGATCGACGGGTACGCCGCCAGCTCGGCGCCCGGCACGCACCGCCTGGTCATCGCCGGGAACGGCCCGGAGGCCGCGGTGCTCCGGGCGCACGCCGCGGCGTCGCCGGTCGCGGACCGGGTGCTGTTCCTCGACGACGTGTCCGACGACGAGAAGCCGCACCTCATGGCCGGCGCCGCCGCCTACGTGCTGCCCAGCAAGCCGCGCCCCGAGTTCGTCGAGACGTTCGGCATCGCGCTGGTCGAGAAGATGCTGTCCGGCGGCGGGCCGGTCATCACGACCGACACGGGCGGCATCCCCGAGGCCGTCGGCGACACGGCGCTGATCGTGCCCGTCGAGGACCCGGCCGCCATCGCCGCGGCGCTCGACCGGGCACTGGGCGTCTCCGCCGAGGAGCGCGAGGCGTGGGCCGGGCGGTCGCGGGAGTTCGCGCTCCAGTTCGACCGGGCCGTCGTGCTCGACAAGATCCTCGAGGCGGTGGACGCGCTCACGCCGGCGGGGTGAGCGCGTCGCGGGGCCTCAGCCGCAGGTGTCGCAGACGCCCGTCGCGGGGAGGATCGTGAAGCACGTCGGGCAGGCGATCTCGACCGGCTCGCGCTTGACCGCGCGGGTGCTGGTCGTGGACGCCGCGCGGGGCTTCGCGGGGGCCTTGGCCCGGGGCGCGCGGGCGGGCGCGGCCGCGCGCTCCGGGACGGGGACCGTGAACCCTCGGCGCCCGAGCAGCGCCTGCGCGGACGTCTCGCCGCCGTGGAACTCGTCGGCCGTCGCGAGCCGTCCGGTCGCGAACCGGTGCGCGACGCCGAGGATCGCCAGGGTCGGGTACTGCTTGCCCTCGTGCTCGAACGTGGCCGTGTCGGTGCCCCCGAAGCCGTAGACGCCGAGGAAGTCCTCGGCACCCCGGGACCGGTGCTCGGCGATCGCCTGGAGGATGTGCTGACGCGTCACCGCGGAGAAGGTTGCCACGTGGCGGCAGTCTACGTCGCCGCCTCCCGGCGACCGTCCGCGGAGGTCCCTCGCGCCGGTCCCCGCGGCCCCTCCCACCGCGCGGACCAGGCCCGCAGCCGGTAGGAACGACGTCATGACCCGCGTCGGATTCCACAACTCGCACGAGCAGGTCCACCCCTCCGCGCTCCTCGCGGCCACCCAGCACGCCGAGCAGGCCGGCTTCGACGCCGCGATGTGCTCGGACCACTGGGCCCCGTGGAGCGTCCACCAGGGCCACTCCGGGTTCGCCTGGACGTGGCTGGGCGCCGCGATGGCGACGACCCGGCTGCCGTTCGGCGTGGTCAACGCCCCCGGTCAGCGGTACCACCCGGCGATCATCGCGCAGGCCGCGGCGACGCTCGGGGCGATGTTCCCGGGCCGGTTCTGGGTGGCGCTCGGGTCCGGCGAGAACATGAACGAGCACATCACCGGCGACGCCTGGCCCCCCAAGGCCGAGCGCGACGCCCGGCTGCGGGAGTCGGTCCAGGTCATCCGCGCGCTGCTCGCCGGGGAGGAGGTCACCCACCACGGGCTCGTCACCGTCGACCGGGCGCAGCTGTGGACGCTGCCCGAGGTGCCGCCGCGGCTGATCGGCCCCGCCGTGTCCGTCGAGACGGCGCGGGCGCACGCCGACTGGGCGGACGGCCTGGTCACGGTCAACCAGGAGCCCGAGAAGCTGCGCCGCGTCGTCGAGGCCTACCGCGAGGCGGGCGGTCGCGGGCCGATCTCCCTGCAGGTGCACGTCTCGTACGCGACCGACCCCGCCGAGGCCTGGCGGCTCGCCCGCGAGCAGTGGGCGGGCAACGCCGCGGGGCCGCCCCGGGCGTGGGACATCGCGACCACCGAGGAGTTCGACCGCGTCGCGCAGACCGTCGACGACGACACCCTCGGCACCTCGGTGGTGATCGAGCACGACCCCGCGCGGCTCCGGGACCGGCTGGTCGACCTGGTCGAGATCGGGTTCGACGAGGTCTACCTGCACCAGGTCGCGACCGACGTCCGCCCCGACCACCACAAGCACGCCGACGCCACCCCCACGGTCACCCACCCGCCGTCGTCGCTGGACGCGTTCATCGACCTCGCCGCCGAGCACCTGCTGCCCGCCCTGCGCCAGGTCGACGCCGGCACCGAGGGGGCGGCCGCGTGAGGATCCGCGACACCGGCGACCTCTGGTGGAAGAACGCCGTCGTCTACTGCCTCGACGTCGAGACCTACATGGACTGGAACGACGACGGCGTCGGCGACCTGCCCGGCCTCGTCCAGCGCCTCGACCACCTGGCCGAGCTCGGCGTCACCTGCCTGTGGCTGATGCCCTTCTACCCGACCGCCGACCGCGACGACGGCTACGACATCACCGACTTCTTCGGCGTCGACCCGCGCCTCGGGGACGCCGGCGACCTCGTCGAGCTGATCCGCACCGCCCGCGACCGCGGCATCCGGGTCATCGCGGACCTGGTCGTCAACCACACCTCCGACCGGCACCCCTGGTTCCGGTCCGCGCGCAGCAGCCCCGACAGCCCCTACCGGGACTTCTACGTCTGGCGCACCGACGAGCCGCCGCCCACGGGCGACGAGGTGATCTTCCCCGACCAGGAGGACGGGATCTGGACGTACGACGAGACCGCCGGCGCCTGGTACCGGCACCGGTTCTACCGCCACCAGCCCGACCTGAACACCGCGAACCCGCAGGTCCGGGACGCCATCGCGAAGGTGGTCGGCTACTGGTCCGAGCTCGGGCTGTCCGGGTTCCGGGTCGACGCCGTGCCGTTCATGCTCGCCGACGCCGCGAACAGCCCCCACGACGACATCGAGCACCCGCACGAGTTCCTCAAGGCGCTGCGGTCGTTCCTGTCCCGCCGGGTCGGCGACGCGATCCTGATGGGCGAGGTCAACCTCCCGTACGACGAGCAGCGGCTGTTCTTCGGCGACCAGGACGGCGACGGCTCCGCCGAGGGCGACGAGCTCACGCTCCAGTTCGACTTCATCGCGATGCAGCAGATGTACCTCTCGCTCGCCCGGCAGGACGCGGGCCCGATCGCCCAGGCGCTGCGCGACCGCCCGGAGATCCCGCACGACGCGCAGTGGGCGACGTTCGTCCGCAACCACGACGAGCTGACCCTCGACAAGCTGTCCGACGACGAGCGCGCCGAGGTGTTCGCCGCGTTCGGCCCCGACGAGGACATGCAGCTCTACGGCCGGGGGCTGCGCCGCCGCCTGCCCCCGATGCTCGGCGGCGACCCGCGCCGGGTGCGGATGGTCTACTCGCTGCTGTTCACACTGCCCGGCACGCCCGTGCTGTTCTACGGCGAGGAGATCGGCATGGGCGAGAACCTCGCCGCCGACGGCCGCCTCGCCGTGCGGACCCCGATGCAGTGGACGTCGGGCCGCAACGGGGGCTTCTCCGCCGCGGAGCGCCGACGCCTCGCCGGGCCCGTCGTCGAGGACGGCTACGCCCCCGAGCACGTGAACGTCGCCGACCAGCGGCGCGACCCCGACTCGCTGCTGACGTTCCTCCAGACGCTGATCCGCCGGTACCGGGAGTGCCCGGAGCTCGGCTGGGCGACCAGCACCGAGATCCTCGACCAGCCGCACCCCGCCGTCCTCGCCCACCGGGCGACCTGGCAGGACGCGTCGATGGTCGCGCTGCACAACCTCGGTCCCGACGCCGTCACCGTGCCGCTGCGGCTCGCGGACCTGAAGCGCGACCCCGGCGACCCCGGACCCGCCGACGGCACCGCGTCGACCCGCAGCCACGCCGCGGACGACCGGTCCGTGCGGCTCGTCGACCTGCTCGAGGACGGCGCGTACCCCGTCGGGGAGGACGGGCGGGTGGACGTCGAGCTGCCGGGGTACGGGTACCGGTGGCTGCGGGTGGTGCGCCCGGGCTCGCGCCGCCTGCTGTGAGCGCGAGCCGGCTGCCGAGATGGCACTCTGTGCGTCTGGGCGCGGGCCCGCGCCGACGCGGACAGTGCCATCTCGGCGGTGGCGTCAGCGGCGGGTGACCGACCACCGCCCCGCCGCGAGATCCACCAGGCGCGGCAGGATCACGTCGCCGGCGGCGCGCAGCCCGTCGTGCAGGTACTCGTTGGTGACCCAGACCTGCGCGTTGCCGACCGTGTCCGCGGTGCCGAGCGCCAGGTCGAGGTCCACGTACGGGTCGTCGACGTACTGCACCGCGGCGAGCGGCACGTCGTTCGCCGCGAGGCGGTCGTGGTCGTACAGCGCGGGCCACGACGTCCGGGCCGCGAGCGCCTCCGCCGCGCCACGGAACGGCCGCAGCGCCCGCACGTCGGCGAACATCCACGGGAACACCGCCTCACCGGTGAGACCGAGCGGGCGCGCGGCGGGGTCGAGCCCGGGTCGACGGTCCAGCTCGGCCTGCGCGGCCCAGCCCCCGGCACGCTCGCCCTGGTGGTAGATCGTCTCCTGCAGGACCGCGTACAGCGGGTTGGCGTCGAACCCGGTCTGCGTCTGCACGGCCAGCGCGAACGCGTCGTCCGGGGTGCCGTCGGCGTCGGCGTCGAGGGTGTCGAGCAGCCAGTGCAGCCCGTCGACGCCGGTGCTCATGCCGAGCGGCATCCCGAGCGTCTGGAGCCGCGGGACGGTGAGCACGTCCCCGTCCGGCAGCCGGACGTCGCCCGCGGCGAGCCGGTCCGCGAGCGCCGACAACCGGGCCACGTCGTCCGGGTACCGGCGCGCGGACGCCGCCACGCGGGCCTCCTGGCGCGGGAACGTGCGCGCGTAGACCTCCTCGGCGGTCGCGGTCGTGCCGGGCAGGCCGCCGGTCACGTAGCAGGCGGTCAGCGCCTCCGGGTGCCGCGACAGGTACGTCAGCGTGAGGAACCCGCCGTAGGACTGGCCGAGCGTCGCCCACCGCCGCCCGCCGTAGACCGCGTGCCGCACCGCCTCGGCGTCCTCGACGACCGCGTCCGCGCGGAAGCACGCGAGGTAGTCGGCCGCGTCGTCCGCCGTGTCGAACCAAGCCATCGTCCGGCCGTCGACCCGGCCCGACCGACCGGTGCCGCGCTGGTCGAGCAGCACCACGCGGTGCGTGCGGAGCGCGGTGGTCCACCAGCCGCCGCCGAGCGGGCGCGGCGACATGCCACCGGGACCGCCCTGGAGGAACAGCAGCAGCGGCAGGTCCTCGCCGTCGCGCGCCGGGTCCAC
Source organism: Cellulomonas sp. NPDC058312 (assembly GCF_042880135.1). Lineage (NCBI taxonomy): Bacteria > Bacillati > Actinomycetota > Actinomycetes > Micrococcales > Cellulomonadaceae > Cellulomonas > Cellulomonas sp. NPDC058312. The sequence continues at coordinate 129,773 of NZ_JBHVZE010000005.1, forward strand.
GAGCTCGCGGGCGAACACGTCGATGTCCCGGTAGCGCGTCGGGTCCGCGCGGTCGACGGGCACCCGCACCCGGTGGTCGCGCACCAGCACCGGCGGCACCGCGACGGGTCCGGTCGTCGCGGTCCCGGGACGGGTCGCGGCAGGGCGGGCGGCAGGCGCGGGCGACGGGGTCACGACCAGCACCCTAGGACCCCCGGCGGGACGGTCAGGGGACGGGCGTGTTTCGGTGGCGTCACCGCCCGCCCCGGCGGGTGACACCTGCGTGAAATCCTCCCCGACGTCCTTGTCGGGCCCGATCCCGGCCGCCGAGACTCGCCGCAGCGCGCCCGACGACGGGCGCGGAGACGCGACACACCCGGGGGCAGGTGGCGATGACGACCGACGACACGCTCGGGAGCACCGGGCTCGCGGACCCGGACCCGCCGTTCGGCCTGCTGCCGGTGGGCGCGCCGGCACCGCGCTGGCTGCACGCCGCGCTCTGCGACGCCTGGGGCTGGGACCCGGTGCGGACGGCCGTCGACCTCGTCGGGCTGTCGCACAACGCGACGTTCCGCGTCCGCGTCGGCGCGGTCCCGGTCGCCATGACCCGCGTCGCGCACCCCGCCTACATGGAGGACACGGCGGCCGCGGAGTCGGAGATCGCCTGGCTGCGGGCGCTGGCGGTCGACGGGACCGTCCGCGTCCCCACGGTGGTGCCGACCGTCGACGGCAGCGGCGTCGCGATGGCCACCGACGACCGTGAACGGCACTGGATGTGCCTGACCACGACGTTCACCCCGGGGCTGCCGCTCGACGAGGTGCTGCCGACCGCGCCCGACCCCGCGGCGCTGCACCGCCGGGTCGGGAGGACGGCGGCGCTGCTGCACGACCACGCGCTGGCGTTCCACCGGCCCCGGGACTTCGTCCGCCCGACCTGGGAGCCCGCCGACCTGGTCGGGCCCGACAGCCGCTGGGGTCCGTGGGAGGCCGCTGCGCTGCCGGACGCCGACCGGGCGCTCCTCCTGCGCGCGCGCGCAGCCGCCCTCGCGGTGCTGGACGACGCGTCGCGGGCACCCGACGTCTGGGGCCTCGTGCACGCCGACCTCCGACCGGGGAACCTGCTGGTCGACGGCGACGACCTCACGGTGATCGACTTCGACGACTGCGGGTTCTCGTGGTTCGTGCTCGACCTCGCCGCCGCGCTGTCCTACGTCGAGCACCTCCCCGACGCCCCGGACCGCGCCCGGGCGTGGGCGGAGGGCTACCAGGAGGTCCGGCCCCTGACCGCCACCGACCAGCGGATCGCCTGCGCGCTGTCGATGCTCCGGCGCCTGCAGCTGCTCGGTCGCACCGCCACGGACCCCCGCGGCGGACCGTCCGGTGCCCTCCGCGCGGAGCAGCCCGCCGGGACGGTGCTGGTCGCGGAGCGGTACCTCGCGTCGCCGACGTGGCTCCTGACCTGACCCCGGCCCGGCCCCGCGCGCCGCTGCTGGCGCCGCTGCTGGCGCCGAGATAGGACCGGCGCGCCGAGGTAGGACGCGCGGAGGCCCTGTCTCGGCGCGGAGGCCCTGACTCGGCGTCGGGCCGGTGGCAGGGTGGGGCGATGAGCGACGCGCACCCCGGCACCGGCGACCTCGCCCGCCTGACCGCCCTGATCCGCGAGTTCAGCGTCGAGCGCGACTGGGTGCAGTTCCACGACCCGAAGTCGCTGGTGCTGGCGCTGGTCGGGGAGGTCGGCGAGCTCGCCGAGCTGGTCCAGTGGCTCCCCGCCGACTCCGCTGCCGAGCACTTCGCCGACCCCGACCGGCACCGTCGCGCGGGCGAGGAGATCGCCGACGTCCTCGTCTACCTGCTGCGGCTGGCGGACGTGCTCGGCGTGGACGTGCTCCAGGCGACGCTCGACAAGCAGGCGGAGGCGCGGCGGCGGTTCCCGGTCGACTCGGTGCGCGGGATCGCGCCGCACCGGGACTGACCCGGCTCCGGGAGCGGCCACCGAACCCTCCACAGGCGGCGCCCCCGCGCGTCGTCCCCAGGCCGGTGCCCGGGGCCGAGCGGGCGTCGCCCGCGGGGTGTCAGGGTCGATCCGAGGCGGCGCGCACGGCACCGCCCGGACGACGGGAGAGCCACACGATGACCCCCCACGCCGCCAGCACGCCGAGCGCGTACCAGAGCAGGTCCAGCGGACCGAACGTCGTGCCGAGCAGGTACCGCAGCAGTGGCCACGCCTCGACCGCCCGCGCCGGGCCCCCGGTGGCCTGCGCGACCTCGACCGCCCAGCACAGGCCGACCGCGAGGCCCGCGCGCGCCGCCGACGACATCCGGGGCAGCGCCCACCGGACCAGCAGCAGCACCAGCGCGGCGTACAGGGCGTCACCCAGGGCGTCGCCCACCGCTCCCGAGCCGAGTCGGGCGGTGGCCAGGCCCGCGGTCACCACGGCGGCCCCGGCCAGCGCGGTCGACCGCCAGGGGCGTCGGGGTCGCCCTGCGTCGCCCATCCCACCTCCCACGTCCGCGGCGGAACGGGTCGCACCCCCGCCGTCGACGACGCTAGAGGACGCGCCCGACCGCCGGGCGACGCGCCCGTCAGCAGCGGGAGGAGGTGCTGTGTCGGTGCCGTGTGCGACGGTTCCGCGGTGAGTCGCACCACCCGTCCCCGTCGCCGCACGTCCGCACCACCGCTCCGGGGGCGCCGGCTCGGCTGGGTGTGGCTGGTCCTGGTCCTCGCCGTCGGGCTGGGCACCGGGCTGCCCGTCTGGTCGGAGGCGCGCGAGTCGGCGCGGTTCCCGGTGTCCGCGGCCGACCTGGACCGGGCGCGCACGGAGCTCGACGGCCTGGCGGTCAAGGGCCGCGCGCCACGCACCGGCTACGACCGGGAGCAGTTCGGTCCCACGTGGGCGGACGTGGACCGCAACGGCTGCGACACCCGCAACGACGTGCTCGCCCGCGACCTCACCGGAGTCGCGTTCGAGGAGGGCACGCACGACTGCGTGGTGCTGTCGGGCACGCTCGACGACCCGTACACGGGGACCTCGATCGACTTCGTGCGCGGACCCAGCAGCGCGGCCGTGCAGATCGACCACGTCGTCGCCCTCTCGGACGCGTGGCAGAAGGGCGCCCAGCAGTGGGACGCCGAGACACGGCGGCAGTTCGCGAACGACCCCGCGAACCTGCTCGCCGTCGACGGCCCGACGAACGGCGCGAAGGGCGACGGCGACACCGCCACGTGGCTGCCGCCGAGCACGGGCTACCGGTGCGCGTACGTGGTCCGGCAGGTCCGGGTGAAGGCCGCCTACGGGTTGTGGGTCACCGAGGCCGAGCGCGCCGCGATGGACCGGGAGCTCGACCGGTGCGTCGTGAGCGGGTGACGGGCGCAGGCCTGCGGGTCACAACCGGGTGGTGTCCATGTGCTGCACGTGACGACGCACCCGTTCTGCGAACTCGGGACACCCCGCCCTCCTGAGGGCGGCGCACAGGTCGACCGCGCCGCTCCGCCGGACGTGGTACTCGACCTGTCTCGTCGCGACCTCGCTCACCACCCGAGGTACGGAGTCGTCGACCAGGACGAAGAACTCGTCCGGCAGATAGACCTCGTAGGGGAGGGAATCTGCGTCGCCCTCCGCGAAGAACCCGCGGTCGGCCGTGAGCACGACATCGATGTCACCGGCGATCGCGGCCGCGTGGACGTGCTGGTCGTTCGGGTCGCCCGAGAACGTCCCGTCGACGGCGAAGTCGTCGATGCGACCGCCCTCGAGCACCGCCGTGATCCGGTCCCGGATCGTCGAGGTCGTCGCGCCGTCCCACCCCGGATTCTTGCGACGCAGCTGGTACATGGTCTCCGCGAGGATGTCCTCGGTCCAGTACACCCGGTACGGCCCTGCCCCCGTCTCGAGCTGGATCATCAGCAACCAGTCGCGGAGGGTCCGGGAGAACAGGACGTTCGCGTCGGCCAGGACCCGGGTGGTTCGCACCTCAGGAGGCTACGGACACCTGGTTGAGGGCCCTTCTCGACCACCTACTCGACGTCGAGCGCCAGCAGCTCCTCGAAAGCTCGCCGCTGCCGATCGAGCCGCGCTCTGCGGAACTCGAGGACGTCGCTCGTCTTCAACCGCGTGTGCGACCCGACCCGGTGGGCCTTGAGGTCGCCTGCGGAGACGAGCTTCATCAACGTCGGGCGAGAGATGCCCAGCAGATCGGCTGCGGTCGTGGTCGTGAGCTCGTCGGGCATCGTGCCGATCGTGATGACGCCCCCGTTCGCCACGGTGTCGAGAATCGTCGTGAGCAACCGCGAGAGCTCGGGCGGCACCGCACCGAGCACGTGGCCGGAGCCGAGGAGTCCCCACTGGTCGGACTGGGGTGCGAGCCCGATCAGCTCCTGGGCCTGCTGGCGCTGCAGGCGCGTCGTCACGAGCTTGCTGTCGACCAGAGCGGTGGTGGCCATCGGACGTTCCCCTCGGTCTCGGGTGTTGCAGATATCAGTGTGCCCAGTTGCACCTATAACTGCAAGTTCGAGTCAGAGCAGCGGTCGCTGCAGGATCCACGACCCGCCGAGCACCAGCGCCCCGACGCACACCACCAGGAACGCCCCGACCCAGAACCCGCCCGGCAGCGGTGTCAGCCGCCCGAGCACGTCCGCGTCGGAGGTGCCCCGCCCGCGGGTCCGCCGCCGCTGCGACTGCATCTCCAGCACCGCCCGCGGCGCGCCGAGCAGCAGGTACCAGGTGACCACGTAGGCGACCGCGACCTGCACCGGGGCGCTCCCCCACCAGCTCACGCCGACCAGCACGACCCCGGTCACCAGCACCGACCACAGCCCGTACCAGTTCCGGATCTGCACCAGCACGAGCACCAGCGCCAGCAGCAGCCCCCACAGCAGCCCGACGGCGTAGCCCTGCCCGAGCACCCACGCCGCCCCGAGCCCGAGCACCGCGGGCCCGACGTACCCGGCGAACGCGGTGGCGACCATCCCGGGACCCCGGGGCTTCCCGACGGACACGGTCAGCCCCGAGGTGTCGGAGTGCAGCCGGATCCCCGACAGCCGACGGCCGGACAGCACCGCCACGAGCCCGTGCGCCGCCTCGTGGACGATCGTCAGCACGTGCCGGGACAGGTGCCACAGCGTCGGGACCGCGAGCAGGGCCAGCGCCACCAGCAGCGTGCCGACCAGCACCACCTGTCCGGGCGCCGGTTGCACGGTCGTCGCGCGGTCCCAGATCTCCCCGGGCAGCGACCGCAGGGTGTCGAGCACGCCGCTCACAGCTGGTCGAGGGTGATGTCGTCGAGCTCGACCACGAGGTGCAGGCCGTCCGCGGCGACGGTCGCCCCGGTGATCGAGGCGCCGGCGGGCAGCTCGTCGACGACCCCGAGCTCCGTGAGCCGCCCCGCGATCCCGTCCGGGAGCGACCCCGCGTCGATCGTCAGCCCCGCGAGCGTGGCACCGGTGATGGTCGCGGTCAGCCCTTCGGCCCCGGCGGGCGCGACCGTGAGCCCGACCGAGACGGGCACCCCGGCGAGCGACCCGCCGGCGACCAGCGTCTCCCCGTCCACGGTGAGCTCGAGGTCCCAGCCGGTCTTCTGCCGCAGCAGCGTCTGGAGCACGGCGGTCGACACGGTCGCGGTCGCCACGACGTGCTCGGCGCCACGGGTCCCGCGGATCGCCACACCCGACGCGGCGACGTCGAGGTCGGTGACCTCGAGCCCCTGGAGCACCGCGCCCGACGCGGCGAGGTGCACGTCGTCGAGCGTGCCGCCGACGACCTGGGTGAGGAACGGGAACCCGTCGATGCGCACCGCGAGGTCCGTGGCGGACAGCCGCGAGCGCACGGCGTCGGCGGCGGCGTCCTCGGCGATCCCGTGGGTCACGCGGTCGGCGAGCAGCGCGCCCCCGACGACGACCAGGACGGCGAGCGTGGATCCGATGAGGCAGCCGAGGCGGCGGCGAGGAGAGCGGGTCACGCCCCGAGGGTACGAGGCGCGGCGGGGCGGCGGCTGGGAACGCGACGGTCCTCGCCCGGTTGCGGGCCCCCGCTGCCCGACGTTGACTTCCAGGGAGCAGGGGCACGCAGCGGCACCGAGCGGACGGGAGCGCCAGCATGGGCATCGGGGACTTCGTCGACAAGGCCAAGAAGGCAGTCGCGGGCAACGAGGACAAGATCGCCGGCGCGATCGACAAGGCGGCGGACGCCGTGAAGGCGCGCACCGGCGACTCGACCGACCGGAAGATCGACCAGGCCACCGACAAGGCCCGGGAGTTCCTGGAGAAGCAGCGGCACGACGCCGCCGACCGCCCGCCGGTCCGCCACGACGAGCGCCCCGACCCGCCCGCCCTGTAGAGAGGAACCGCGTGAGCGACACCGGACAGCCGGACCCCACCACCCCCGACCGACCGGTGCTGCTCGTGCTGCACGGCGCGCGCGGCGACCTCGCGCAGCGCATGGTCTACCCCGGCCTGGCGGCGCTCGCCGCGGGCGGGCTGATGCCGGAGCGCTGGCTGGTCGTGGGCACCGGCCGCAAGCCGGTCGGCGACGACGAGATCGCCGACCTCGTGCGGGACTCCCTGCGCGAGCACGGCGACCCGGAGCACGCCGACGCCCTCGACGGCCACGTGCGGTACGCGACGACGTTCACCGAGGACGAGCCGGGCGAGCTCGTGGACGCGATCCGCGACGCTACGCGGGAGCTCGCGGGCGACGACGGCGCGGACGTCCTCGTCGTGCACTACCTCGCCGTACCGCCGTCGGCGTTCGCGCCGACCACCCGCGCGCTGCGGGTGCACGACCTCGCGGACGGCGTCCGCGTCGTGTTCGAGAAGCCCTACGGCACCTCCCCGGAGTCGTTCGAGGAGCTCGACGCCCTGGTGCACGAGGTGCTCGACGAGGAGCAGGTGTTCCGGATCGACCACTTCCTCGGCAAGGAGGCGACCCAGAACCTGCACGTGCTGCGGTTCGCCAACGAGCTGTTCGGCGGGGTCTGGTCGCGCGAGCACGTCGCGCAGGTGCAGATCGACGTCCCGGAGACGCTGGACGTCGCCGACCGTGCGGACTTCTACGACGAGACCGGCGCCGCGCTCGACATGCTGGTCACCCACCTGTTCCAGGTGGCGGCCGAGGTCGCGATGGAGCCGCCGGCCCGGATGGACCCGGACCACCTGGCCGCCGCCCGCGAGGACGTGATCCACCGGTTCCGGCCGCTGGACCCGACCGAGGACGTGGTGCTCGGGCAGTTCGACGGCTACCGGGGCATCGAGGGCGTCGCGGACGACTCGACCACCGACACGTTCGTCGCCGCGCGCCTGTGGGTCGACGCCGACCGGTGGCGGGGCGTGCCGTTCCTGCTGCGGACCGGCAAGCGGATGGCCGCGCAGGCGCAGCGGGTCACGCTGGTGCTGCGCACCCCGGACGAGCTGTTCGGCGAGCCCGCCGGCCCGGGCCGGATCAGCATCTCCCTGGCCGGGGACGGCGCGATCGACATCACCACCACCGTGAAGATGCCCGGGCCCGACCTGCGGCTCGCGACGGGGACGGCCTCGCTGGCCTTGACCGACGTCGAGCCGGGCGACCCGCTGCCCCCGTACGCGTCGCTGCTGCACGACGTGCTGGTCGGGGACCGGACGCTGTTCACGACGCCGGAGGGGCTGCGGTCCGCGTTCGCGGCGTTCGCCCCGCTGCTCGGCCCGGACCGCCCGGACCCCGAGCCGTACGCGCCGGGGTCGTGGGGTCCCGCCCGGGCCGACGCGCTCGCCGGCCCGGACGGGTGGGTCCTCACTCGTAGCTGACGGCGTCCAGCACGCGCATCCGGGCGGCACGGGTGGCCGGCCACACCGCGGCCAGCACACCCACGACCACCGCGAGCACCAGCATCCCCGACAGGTTGCCCCACGGGATCACCAGCTCGGACAGGCCGTCCTCGGCGTAGACGGTCGGCAGGGTCGCGGCCAGCGACACCCCGACCGCCAGCCCGACGACGGTGCCGAACACCGCGGTGAGCACCGACTCGACGACCACCGTCCCCGCGAGCTGCAGGCGCCCGAGGCCGACCGCGCGCAGCAGCCCGATCTCCCGGGTCCGCTCGATGACGGACAGCGCGAGGGTGTTGACGATGCCGAGCACCGCGATCACCACGGACAGCCCGAGCAGCGCGTACAGGATCACGAGCACCTGGTTGACCTGGTCCGCGAGGTTGGACACGAACTCGTCGCGGGTGAGCACGGACACGACCACGTACGGCGAGACCGTCGCGGCGACCGCGTCCTTCAGCACGGCGACGTCGACGCCGTCGGCGGCGGAGACGAGCACCGTGTCGACCGTCTGCTGCTCCGCGGGGACCAGCGCGTCGAGCGTGTCCTGCGCGACCACGACGCCCGCGCCGAGCACGTTGCTGGAGAACACCGCGCCGATCGTGAGCTCCCGGTCGCCGGCGGGGGTGGTGACGACGAGCGTGTCGCCGACCGACCAGCCCTGCGTCTCCGCCGCGGACTCCTGCACCACGGCGTCGCCGCCGGCGATCGCGGCGAGGTCGCCGTCGATCGTCTCGGCGTCCACGGACCGGCCGAACATGTCCTCCGGCACGCCCGCCACGTACTGCACCCCGGCGTCGGTCCCGTCCCCGGAGGTCACGTTCAGCGGCGCGAAGGCCATCGCGTCCGCCTCGCCCACCTCGGGCAGTGCGGCCACGTCGGCGACCGCGCCGGCCGGGATCGCCCGGGTCGCGGACTGCAGGACCAGGTCGGCGTGCGTCTGGGACTCGACCACCCCGGCGACCGACTCCTGCGCCGACACCGCGATCACGGACACGCCGCCGACGAGGGCCATACCGATCATCAGCGCGCCCGCGGTGTTCGCGGTCCGGCGCGGGTTGCGCACCACGTTGCCGCGCGCGAGCCGCCCGACGGGGCGCAGCAGCCGCACGAACGGCCACGCCAGCACCGACAGCACGCTGCGCGCCAGGCTCGGCGCGAGTGCGAGCACCCCGAGCAGCACCCCGGCCGCGCCGGCCCCGAGCGCCGTGCCCGCGGCCTCCGCCTCCGGGTTCAGCACCGCGGCGAGCACCCCGGCGACCCCGAGGCCCACGAGCACCAGGCCGCCGAGGGCCCGCACCCGCATCGAGCGCTCGGGCACGGTCACCTCGTCCCGCATGGCCTCGACCGGCGGCACCAGCGCGGCACGTCGGGCGGGCACCGCGGCGGCGAGCACGCTGACCAGCGTCCCGACCGCGAGCGAGACGCCGATGGTCGCGGCGTCGACGGGGATGTCGCCGCCGAGGTCCATGCCCGCCGAGGCGAGCACGGCCTTCAGCCCCTGGACCAGCCCCAGCCCGCCGGCGACGCCGATGGCCGAGCCGAGCAGGCCGACCACGGCCGCCTGCACCAGGATCGAGGCGAACACCTGCGCCGGCGACGCGCCGACGGCCCGCAGCAGCGCGAACTCCCGCATGCGCTGCCGCACCGACATCGCGAACGTGTTGGAGATGATGAACGCGCCCACGAACAGCGCGATCGCGGCGAACACCAGCAGGAAGGTCGTGACGAACCCGAGCATGTCGTCGATCGCGGCCTTGGAGTCGTCGCGCAGCTCCTGCCCGGTGACCGCCTCGGCGCCCGGCGGTGCCAGCGACGCCAGCCGCTCGACGAGCTGCTCCGGGGTGGTGCCGTCCGCCGCGTACACCGCGATGTCGGCGACCCCGTCGTCCGGGGCGAACAGCGTGTACGCGGTGTCGGCGTCGACCAGCACGATCGTGGCGCCGGCCATCGGACCGCCCATGTCGACCCGGCCGACCACCTCGACGTCGGTCACCTGACCGCCGAGGACCGCCTGGGTCTCGTCGCCGATCGCCAGGCCGGAGGACTCCAGCGTGGCGGTCTCGAGGGCGACCTCCCCGGCGCGCTCGGGTCCGCGGCCCTCGACGACCTCCACCGCCGGGTCCTCGTCGAGGTACGCGAACGCGAAGCTCGGGGCCTGGGTGCTCTGCACCGCGGTGCCGTCGGCGCCGACCAGGACGATCGGGCCCTGCACCTCGGGGATCGCCTGCCGGACGCCGTCGACCCCGGCGACCTCGGTGGCGAGGTCCCGCGGGACGGTGCCCGTCACGGCGGCGTCCTCCACGAGGGACGCGCCCTCGGCGGGGGTCGGACGCAGGTACGCGTCCGCGGGGGCGGCGGCGTCGACGATGCCGGAGAACGTCCCCGACATCATCGCCCGCAGCGAGAAGGTCCCGGCCACGAACGCGACGCCGAGGGCGACCGCGAGCAGCGACAGCAGGAACCGGACCAGGTGCGCGCGGATCCCGCGCAACGCGACGCGCAGCATCAGCCGGCCACCGCGGCGGGGGTGGGACGCAGCGCGGCGAGCGCCGCCAGCACGGAGTCGGGCGTGGGGTCGGTCAGCTCACCGACCAGGTCACCGTCCGCGAGGAACAGCACGCGGTGCGCGTAGGACGCCGCCGTCGGGTCGTGCGTGACCATGACGACCGACTGGCCCAGCTCGTCGACGGACCGGCGCAGGAAGCCCAGCACCTCGCCGGAGGACGTCGAGTCGAGGTTGCCGGTGGGCTCGTCCGCGAACACCACGGACGGCCGGGACACCAGCGCCCGGGCGCACGCGACGCGCTGCTGCTGCCCGCCGGACAGCTCCGTCGGCTTGTGGTCGAGGCGGTCCGCGAGCCCGACGGCCTGCACGACCGCGTCCAGGTGCGCGCGGTCGACCGGGCGGCGCGCGATGTCCAGGGGCAGCGTGATGTTCTCGAGCGCCGTCAGGGTCGGGACCAGGTTGAACGCCTGGAAGATGAAGCCGAGGTGGTCGCGCCGCAGCCGGGTCAGCTGCCGCTCGCGCATCCCGCTGACCTCGAGGCCGTCGACGACCACGGTCCCGGAGTCCGCGCGGTCCAGCCCCGCCATGCAGTGCATGAGCGTCGACTTGCCCGACCCGGACGGGCCCATGATCGCGGTCAGCTCGCCGCGGCCGAAGTCCACGTCCACCCCCGCCAGCGCGCGCACGGTGGTGTCGCCTCTGCCGTACGTCTTCACCAGTCCGCGTGCGCTGGCGATCGGTGTGACCTCGTTGGTCGTCATGGTCCTCAGTTCCTCGGTTGCGGGTGCGGCCCGTCGATCGTCCCGTGGGCCCCGTGACCGGCGGCATCGGTGAAACCCCTGGTCGGCCCCTGATCCTCCCCCCGGGGTGCGCCCGGGGTCCGGGACCCGTGGGCCAGGGATCGCTGTGGCGCGCGTCACACCTGCGTCCTAGTGTGGGGCACGAGGTGCTCCGATGGTGTGGTCCCTGCTGCTGTGGCTGACCCTGCCGGCGCTGACCTTCGCGCTCGCCCTGCGGCTGCTCGGCGGCGGCTGGTCGACGTCGCGTCGCCGCACGGGCCCGACCGCCCGGCTGCGTGCGCGGGTCGCCGGTGCGCTCGACGGGGTCGCGTCCCGGGTCCGGCACGGTCGGCACCCCGCACCCGACTCCGACCCGTTCGACGCCCTGCACGTGCAGGTGCGGCTCGGGATCGTCGCGGACCACCTGCGCGAGCTCGAGGACGACACCCACGCGTGGGCGCGCGCGGAGCGGATCATCGCGAGCCAGCTCGCCTACGACGCGCTGCTCGCGGACGCGTGCCGGCTCGCCGGGGTGGAGGTGCTGCCCCGCGCGAAGGGCGACCCGTGGGAGCGGCTGCGCGAGGAGGTCGAGCTCGCCGCGCGGGGGTGGACCTGGTGAGGCTGGACCTGGTGAGGGTGGATCTGGTGCGCGTAGACCTGGTGGGCGTCAGCCCGCGACGACCGTGAGGGTGCTCGACCCGTCGCCCCGCCGCCGGACCTCGATCCGCTCGGCCACCGCCTGCTTCATCGCCTCGACGTGCGACACCACCCCGACCACGCGACCGCCGGCGCGGAGCCGCCCGAGCTCGCCGAGCACGGCGTCGAGCGTGTGCGGGTCGAGGCTGCCGAACCCCTCGTCGATGAACAGCGTGCCGAGCTCGACGCCACCCGCCTCGGCGGTGACGACGTCGGCCATCCCGAGCGCCAGGCACAGCGCCACGTAGAACGTCTCGCCGCCGGACAGCGTCCGCGGGTCGCGCCCGGCGCCCGTGGTGTGGTCCAGGACCCGCATCGCCAGGCCGGTGCGCCGGCTGCGGACGTCCTCCTTCTCGTCGCTGCGCTCCAGCTCGTAGCGACCGTCCGACATCTCGCGCAGCCGGTCGTTGGCCGCGGCCACCACGTCCTCGAACCGGCGGACCAGGACGTACGTCGCCAGCGACAGCGCGCGGGCGTTGTCGGCGTCGGCGCCCCCGGCGAGCCGGGCCATCCGCGTGACCGGACCGGCGGCGGACGCGGCGGCGGTGAGCGCGGCGGTCGCGGCGCCGACGTGCACGGCGGCGGCCTCGGCCCGCTCGGCGCGGTCCTGCACCGAGCCGAGCGCGGCCGCGGCCACCTCCGCCTCGGCGCGGGTCCGGGCGAGCGCGTCGTCGAGCGCCGCGACCTGGCCCGCGACGGCGGCGGGGTCCTCGTCCGCGACCGCGGCGACCTCGGGGTCGGCCAGCCCGTCGGCGACCCGCGCGACCGCGGCCCGGTGGGCCTGCACGGCCCGCTCCGCGGCGGCGGCGTCGGTCCCGGCGGCGACCGCGGCGCGGGCCGCGTCCTCGTCCGCGAAGCCCTGCTCGTCCAGCAGCCCGGCGAGCTCCTCGGCCCGGGCGGTCACCGCGCGGTCGGCCTGGGCGCAGCGGTCCAGTGCGGCGAGCACCCCGGCGGCACCGTCGACCCGGGCCTGCTCCGCCCCCTGCCGGGCGAGCACGGTGGGGTGGTCCTCGCGGGCCTGCTCGACCTCGACGCGGTCCGCGGCGATCTGCTGCTCCGCGCGCGCCAGGGCGTGCGACGCCTCGACGTGGGCGTCCCCGAGGCGCACCCGGTCGGACCGCAGCTGCTCGGTGTCGCGGTCGTGCTCGGCGACGGCGGCCTTGAGCCGGTCCCGCGCGTGAGCGGCGGCCTCGGCCTCGGCGAGGTCGTCCTGGCGGAGCCGGACCCGCTCGGCGGCGGCCTCGGCGAGCCCTGCGGCGGCGTCGCCGGGCCCTGCGGCGCCCTCCACCGCGGTCAGGCCCTCGATCCGCTCGCGCAGCCCCGTGCACCGGGCGGTCAGCGACACCACGGTCCCGTCGCACGCGTTGACGGCCTGCTCCGCGGTCCGGCGGTGCTGCTCGGCGGCGGTGACGTCCTCCTCGCGGACGTGGTCCGCGCCCAGCGGCGCCGGGTGCGGGTGCTCCGCGCTCCCGCACACCGGGCACGGCTGGTCGGCGACGAGGCCCGCGGCGAGCTCGCCCGCGAACCCGTCCAGCCGGGCGGTGCGCAGCCGCGCCTCCTCCTGGACCGCCGACCGGGCAGTGGTCGCGGCGGCCGACCGCGCCTCGACGGCCGCCGCCAGGTCCTGCTCGGCGGCGACCAGGTCCCGGACCGCGCCGAGCACGGCCTGCGCGTCCGCGAGGTCCCGCGCGCGGGCGGGGGCCGTCGCCGCGAGGTCGGTGGCGGCGTCCAGCTGCTCGACCAGCGTCGCGCGCCCGGCGGGCCGGTCCGCGAGCAGCGCGTCGGCCTCCGCCATCACGCGCACCCGGATCTCGAGCTCGTCGCGGAGCCGGTCGCGCTCGCGCTCCCGGCGGGGCAGGGCGTCCTCGATCGCGACGACCCGGGCGAGCGTGGCGACCAGCGCCGCGCCCGCCTCCCGGACCGCGCGGAGGGCACCGGGCAGGCCCGGGTCCGCCAGGGCGGCGTCGGCGTCACCCGGCGCCAGACCGGTCGGCGCGGCGTCCAGCGCCGCCCGCAGCTCCTTGCGTGCCCCCGACCGGGCGCCCACGGCGTCGTCCAGGCCGCGCAGCGCCGGGCGCACGACAGCGGCCCGGCGGGCCACGTCCACCCGCGCCACGTCGGCGGCGTGCTGCTCGGCCGCGGACTCCAGCCGGAGCTGCTCGTCCAGCAGGGCCACCCGTCGCCGCACGAGCCGGAGCCGGTCGGCCGCCGCCTGCGCCGCGGTGCGCACCTCGGCCGCGTGCGCGGCGGCGCGGGTCGCGAGCAGCCGCGCCTCGTCGACCTGCTGCCGGAGCGCGGCGAGCCGCTCCTCGACCAGCGCCGGCACCGCCGCGGTGTCGTCCGCCGCGGCGTCGCGCAGCACGGCGACCGCGTCCTCGTCCGCCCCCGACGCCCCCGCGAACCGCGCGACGCACTCCTGCAGGTACGCCCGCGCGTCGGTGACGCCCCGCTGGGCCTCGCGACGCAGCTCGTCGAGCCGCTGCTGCACCTGCTCGTAGACCTCGGTGCCGAAGATCCGCTGCAGCAGGCCGCGGCGCTGCTCGGGGTCGGCGCGCAGGAACGCCGCGAACTCGCCCTGCGGCAGGACCATCGTCTGGACGAACTGCGCCCGGTCCAGGCCCACCACGCGCGTGAGCTCGGCACCGGCCTCGTCCAGCCGCGTCGACAGCAGCTCCCCCGCCGGCGGCTCGTCGCCGTCACGCGGGAGCTCGGGCGCCCCGGTCAGCCGCCACAGCTGCACGGTCGCCTGCTGCCGGGCGCGGCCGGTGCCCCGGCGCTTGGCACGCTCGTAGGCCGGCGTGCGCCGCACCCGGTAGACGCCCGCCCCGGTCTCGAACACGAGCTCGACGACGGTCTCCGTGTCGTCCGCCGCGAACGCCGAGCGCAGCCGGTCCTCGCTGGCCGACGCCGACGCGACCTTCCCGTAGAGCGCGAACACGATCGCGTCGATCACCGTCGACTTGCCCGCCCCGGTCGGACCCTCGAGCAGGAACAGCCCGCCCGCGGACAGCGCGGCGAAGTCGACGACGTGCCGACCCGCGAACGGCCCGACCGCCTGCATCGTGAGGTGGTGCAGCCGCATCAGGCGCTCCGACCCGCGGCGGCGACGTGCTCGTAGGCGCGACGCAGCACCGCGGCCTCGACCTCGGAGGGGCGCCGGCCGCTGACGTGCTCGACGAACTCGGCGGCGACCTCCAGCGGGTCGCGCGCGGCGGTGACCTCCGCGGCGCGGGGCGCCCCGACGCGGGCGGGCGGCTGGTGCTGCACCACGAGGGCGTGCGCGAACCGGGCGCGCACGCGGCGGTACAGGTCGGTCGGACGGTGGTCGTCGGTCACGGTCACCCGGACCCAGTCGGCCACGTGCGCGTCGCCGGCGGGGCCGAGCAAGTCCTCGAGCGGGCCCGTCAGGTCGGTGAGCCGCCGCGGCACCGGCGCCGGGACCAGCCGGACCTCGGGCGCGCCGACGCCGCCGAGGTCGACGAGCGCGGTCGACTTGGCCTGCCGGGCCTCCGAGAACGAGTACGCCAGCGGCGAGCCCGAGTACCGCAGCACCGTCGGGCCGTCCGGGTCGCCGACCCGCTGCGCGCCGTGCAGGTGCCCGAGGGCGACGTAGTCCACCCCGTCGAACACCGCCGCCGGCGCGTGGTCGACGCCACCGACCCGGATGTCCCGCTCCGACTCGCTGGCCGCGCCCCCGACGACGAACGCGTGCGCGAGCACCACGGACCGCGGAGCCGCACGGCCGGCGGCGACGGCGGCCGTGGTGCGCGCGGCCAGGTCGGCGCGCACCCGGTCCATCGCCGCGCCGAGCACGGCGGCGTGCGACCGGGCCAGCGGCTGCTCCGCGTCGGGGGCGGCGAGAGCCCGGCGGGCGGCGTCGGGGTCGAGGTACGGCAGCCCGTAGACGAGCACGTCGCCGTCGGGGCCGCTCAGCTCGACCGGCCGGTCCACGTCCTCCACCCGCGCGAGCACCCGCACCCGGTCCTGCATCACGGCCGCGCCGAAGCCCAGCCGGATCGCGGAGTCGTGGTTGCCCGGCGTCACCACCACGACCGCGTGCTCGGCGAGCCGGCGCAGCGCGTCGGACAGCTGGGCGACCGACTCGACCGGCGGGATCGCGCGGTCGTAGACGTCGCCGGCGACCAGGACGACGTCCACGCGCTCCTCGCGCACGACCTCGACCAGGTGGTCGAGGAACGCCTGCTGGTGCGCCGTCAGGTCGACGCCGTGCAGGGTGCGGCCCAGGTGCCAGTCGGAGGTGTGCAGGAGCCGCATGCGTCGAAACTAGCCGGGACCACCGACATCCCCGCAGTCCCCGGGCATCGCCTGTGGACGACGGGCGTGGCGGGAGCCCGTCAGGCGATGGCGCGCTCGGGCTCGACCTCGATCACACCGGCCATGCCGAGCATGTCGAGCTTGTCGAGCACCTCCCGGTGCGGGTCGCGCAGGGTGACCGGCTGGCCGGTCTCGGTCGCCGCCAGGTGGAGCTGCAGCACGAACGCCAGGCCGGAGGAGTCGATGAACGTCACGTCACCGGCGTCGACCACCACCGGGTCGGTGCTCGTCAGGGCCTGCGCCATCGACGAGCTCGCCTCCGCGCGGAGGGCGCCGTCGACCTCGCCCCACAGCCGGACCACCGTGCGCCCGGCGACGGGCAGCACCTCGATGCCCCCGATCGGGGCGGGCTGGTCGGTCGGGTCCATCGGTTCTCGTCTTCTCTCGTCCTGGGGTGGTGCCGTGCGTGCCCTCGGGGGTGGCTGCCCGGGGCCGTGCGCGGGGCCGCGGAGATCATGGACCGCTGCGGAGCGGTGCGCACCCGGAGGTGTCCCGCCCCCGTCGGCCGGCACTGGCTCACGTCGGTCCTGCTCGGGCGCTTCTGCCGTGGTCAACGCGGCCGGGCCGCCGTTCGTTCCCGTGCGCGGGTGATCTTTGACCGTCCCTTGACCGTACGCGTGGTGGCGCGGCGGTGCACGGCGGTCAGCCGGCGTCCTCGGGCATCGGCTCGGTGACGTCCGCCACGGTCGCGTCGAGCACGCGCACCAGGTCGTCCCCCGCCACCGTCGCCCCCACGCCGTGACCGCCGCCGCCGATCGACGCCGGACGCCCCGGCACCCGCGCGTCGGCGACCACGGGCCACGCCCGCAGCGAGCCGAACGGCGTGATCGTGCCGCGCTCGTAGCCCGTCACCTCGCGGGCGGTCGCGGCGTCCGGCATCGACATCCGGCTGACCCCCAGCAGCGTGCGGAGCTTGGGCCACGAGATGGTCCGGTCACCCGGAACCAGCACGAACAGGTAGTCGTCGTCGCCGCGCCGCACGACCAGCGTCTTGACGATCCCCGAGGGGTCGACGCCCCGGGCGGCGGCGGCCTCGGCCAGCGACCCCACGCGCCCGTGCCGGGTGATCGTGTGCGCGATGCCGGACGCCGCGAGCGCGTCGGCGGCCCGCCGCTCGCCCTCGGCCGGTCCCGCCCCGTCGTCCTGCCCCGTGCTCGTCATGGCCGCCACCCTACGAGCCACCTACGACACGAGCCCGCCGTCCACCACGGCGACCGTCGACCCGTGCCACGTCCGCCGCAGCCAGCGGTCGTGCGACGCGACGACCACCGCACCCGGGGCCTGCCGCAGCGCCTCGGCCAGCTCGTCCGCGAGCGCCAGCGAGATGTGGTTGGTCGGCTCGTCCAGCAGCAGCACGTCCGGCGCCTGCGCGACCAGCAGCGCGAGCACCACCCGGCGCCGCTGCCCGACCGACAGCTCCCGCAGCGGCCGGTCGACGTCCCGCGGCGCCACGAGACCGAGCTCCACCAGCGGGACGACGTCCGGCACCCCGTCGGTCACCAGGCCGTAGACCGTCCGGGGCGTGCGCGCGTCGTCGGACAGCCCGACGTCCTGCTCCAGCAGCGCCACCCGGGCGCCGCGGGCCCGGTGCACGACCCCCGCCCCGGCCGCCACGTCACCGGCGAGCAGGTGCAGCAGCGTCGACTTCCCGGAGCCGTTCGGCCCCGTGACCAGCAGGGCGGTGTCCCGGTGCACGTCGAGCGCGGCCACCGTGATCCGGCCGTCGACCCGCGCGCCGCGCACCGCGAGCAGCGCACCGTCCGCCGCGGTGCCGGTCGCGGTGCCGCCGGTCGTGAGCGTGCCCCGGAACCGCAGCGGACGCGGCGGGCGCGGCACCGGCGCGGCCTCGATGTCGTCGAGGCGTCTGCGGGCGTCCCGGACCCGGCGGGACACCTGGTGCGCGACCCGGTCCGCGTAGCGGCCGTAGGACATCTTGTTGCGGTCCGTCATCGCCCGGCCCGGCGCGACCGACCGCGCGGACCCGTCCGAGCCCAGCGACGCGCGCAGCGCCGCGACCTCGTCGCGCTCGGCCTCCCACCGCTCCTGCCACCGCCGGCGCGCCACCCGCTGCGCCTCCCGGTAGTCCGCGAACCGAGCGCCGACCACGCGGACGCCGCCCAGCACCGGGTCGAGGTCGAGCACCTCGGTCGCCACCTCGTCGAGGAACACCCGGTCGTGGCTCGCGAGCACGACGGCGCCCGGCAGGTCGACCAGGGACGCCGCGAGGAACTCCGCGGCCGCGTCGTCGAGGTGGTTGGTCGGCTCGTCCAGCAGCACGGCACCCGGGCGTCGGACCAGCACCGCCGCGAGCGCCAGCCGGCTGCGCTGACCGCCGGACAGGGTGCGGCTCGGGCGCGCGGGGTCCACGCCCGCCAGGCCGAGGCCCGCGAGGACCCGCTGCGCCCGGGCGTCGGCGTCCCAGACCTCGGCGGCCTGCGCGCGGGCGAGCGCGAGGTCGTAGCGGGTCGCCGGGTCGTCGGTGCCGTCGGCGCCCTCGGTCCCGAGCGCCGCCGCGGCGTCCTCGAGCTCGGCCGCCACCGCCCGGACGGCCGCGAGCGCGTCCTCGACGACGTCGTGCACCGTGGCCTCCGGCCCGAACGGCGGCTCCTGGTGCAGGTGCGCCAGGTCGTCGGGCCGGTGCACGGCACCGGAGTCGGGTCGGTCGGCTCCGGCCAGCAGCCGGAGCAGGGTGGACTTGCCCGCGCCGTTTTCGCCGACCACGGCGAGCCGGTGGCCCGGCGCGACGGCGAGGCTGACGTCGGTCAGCACGCGGCGGTCGCCGAACAGGCGGGAGACCCCCACGGCGCGCAGGACCGGGGAGTCGGGAGGACGGACGGGGTCGCCGGGTACCGGCATCGCAGATCACCACCAGGAGCACCGGGGCCGCGTCGGCGGCGTCGGCGCGAGTCGGGACAGGACTCGGGGCGGCTCAGATCCACATGACGCCGACCGTACGGTCGGCCGACCCCGGCCGTCGACCTGTTTCCGGCGTCGCCGGTCCGCTCAGCGCCCCCGGACGCCGCCGAGACAGGACCGCCCCGCCGAGACAGGACCCGCAGACGTCCTGTCTCGGCGCGGAGGCCCTGTCTCGGCGAGCCCGTCGGCGCGGACCGGGCCGGGGGCGGGGCGGGAGCGGGGGCCCGGGATCCGCCCTCGGCGAATCGAGATCGCGTGGACGGGGCGGGTGCGGTGACAATGGACCGCCGTGACTGCCGCCGACCCCACCTCCCCCGCTCCCGCCCCTCGTGGCGGGGACGCCGGCGACGGCGCGGGTCGGCCCCGGCGTCGACGCGGCGGGCGCGGCCGACGCCCGGCCACCGCCACGTCGCAGCAGCCCGACCCGCAGCGCCCGGCCCGCGGTGACCAGGCCCGCGGTGACCGGACCCGCCGCCTCGCCGCGCTCGCCGACGCCCGTCGCGCCGCCGTCCTCCCGCCGGTCACCTACCCGGAGCAGCTGCCCGTCTCGGCCCGCCGGTCGGAGATCGCCGCGGCGATCCGGGACCACCAGGTCGTGATCGTCGCGGGCGAGACCGGCTCCGGGAAGACCACCCAGCTGCCGAAGATCGCCCTCGAGCTCGGTCGCGGCCGGGACGGCCAGATCGGCCACACCCAGCCCCGCCGGATCGCGGCGCGCACGGTCGCGGAGCGGATCGCCGAGGAGCTCGGCACCAGCATCGGCGAGCTGGTCGGCTACCAGGTGCGGTTCACCGACGAGTCGTCGGAGCGGACGCTCGTCAAGGTGATGACCGACGGCATCCTGCTCGCGCAGATCCAGCGGGACCCGGAGCTGCGGGCGTACGACACGCTGATCATCGACGAGGCGCACGAGCGGTCGCTCAACATCGACTTCATCCTCGGGTACCTGGCGCAGCTGCTGCCGCGGCGCCCGGACCTGAAGGTCGTCATCACGTCCGCGACCATCGACTCGGCGCGGTTCGCGGCGCACTTCGCCGGCCCCGCGGACGCCGAGCACCCCGACGGCGTGCCCGCGCCGGTGGTCGAGGTCACCGGCCGCACGTACCCGGTGGAGATCCGGTACCGCCCGCTGTCCCCGGACGTCCCCACGGACGACCCCGACGACCCGACGCCCGCGCGCCCGGCGAAGGGCCCGGGCCGGGGTGCGCCCGCGAAGACCCCGCCGCCGCCCGAGGACCGCGACCTGATGACCGCGATCTGCGAGGCGGTCGACGAGCTCAGCGCGGAGGGCCCGGGCGACGTCCTGGTGTTCCTGTCCGGCGAGCGGGAGATCCGCGACGCGGAGGAGGCCCTGCGCGGGCACCTGGGCGTGCGGGTGCAGGACTCCCGCCGGCCGGACGCGGTCGAGCTGCTGCCGCTGTACGGGCGGCTGTCCGCCGCCGAGCAGCACCGGGTGTTCCAGCAGCACGGCACCCGTCGGGTCGTCCTGGCCACGAACGTCGCGGAGACGTCGCTGACCGTGCCCGGCATCCGGTACGTCGTCGACCCGGGCACGGCGCGCATCTCCCGGTACTCGAAGGCCACGAAGGTCCAGCGGCTGCCGATCGAGCCGATCTCGCAGGCGTCCGCGAACCAGCGGTCCGGCCGGTGCGGGCGCGTCGCCGACGGCATCGCGATCCGGTTGTACTCCGAGGACGACTTCGGTTCCCGGCCCCGGTTCACCGAGCCGGAGATCCTGCGCACGTCGCTGGCGTCCGTGATCCTGCAGATGATCTCCGCGGGCGTCGCGACCGGGCCGGACGACGTCGCGGCGTTCCCGTTCGTCGACCCGCCGGACACGCGGGCCGTGCGCGACGGCGTGCAGCTGCTCACCGAGCTGAACGCGCTGGACGCGGGACCCGCCGGCACGCGGCTCACCGACACCGGCCGCGCCCTGGCGCAGCTGCCGATGGACCCGCGGCTCGCGCGGATGATCGTCGAGGGCGGGCGGCGTGGTGTCGCGCGCGAGGTCATGGTCATCGCGGCCGCGCTGTCGATCCAGGACCCCCGCGAGCGTCCCGTCGAGAACCGCGCGCACGCCGACCAGCTGCACGCGCGGTTCGCCGACCCGTCGTCGGACTTCCTGTCGTACCTGAACCTGTGGCAGTACGTGCGGGACGCCCAGCGCGACCTGTCCGGGTCGGCGTTCCGGCGGATGTGCAAGGCGGAGCACCTCAACTACCTGCGGCTGCGGGAGTGGCAGGACGTCGTCACGCAGCTCAAGGAGATGGCCAAGCCGCTCGGGATCGCCGTGAACCCCCCGCGGCGCACCGACCGGGACCTGGCCGCCGACCGCGACCCGGCCACCGAGGGCCGCGGCGCGCTGCGCCTCGAGTGGGACGGCGACCGCGTGCACGTGGCGCTGCTGGCCGGGCTGCTCTCCCAGATCGGCATGCAGGAGGCCTCCGACCTCACCGGCGGCGGCGCCGCGAAGGGTCGCCAGCAGGGCGGTCGCGACGGCCGCGCCCCGGACCGTCGGGGCCGCAACGAGTACCTGGGCGCGCGCGGTGCCCGGTTCGCGATCTTCCCGGGCTCGGGCCTCGCGAAGAAGCCGCCGGCCTGGATCATGGCGGGCGAGCTCGTCGAGACCTCGCGCCTGTGGGCCCGGGACGCCGCGCGCATCCAGCCGGAGTGGGCGGAGGACCTGGCGTCGCACCTGGTCAAGCGCTCCTACTCCGAGCCGTCGTGGTCGTCCAAGCAGGGCGCCGCGATGGCCGTCGAGCGGGTGATGCTCTACGGCGTCCCGATCGTCACCGGCCGCCGCGTCCTGTTCGCCAAGGTCGACGCCGAGCACGCGCGCGAGCTGTTCATCCGGCACGCGCTCGTCGAGGGCGACTGGACCACCCACCACGCGTTCTTCGCGGAGAACCGCCGGCTCCTCGACGAGGCGGAGGACCTGGAGGCCCGGTCCCGTCGCCGCGGCCTGGTCGTCGACGACGACGCGCTGTTCGCGTTCTACGACGAGCGCATCCCCGAGGACGTCGTGTCGGCGCGGCACTTCGACCAGTGGTGGAAGGGCACCCGGCGCGAGCACCCGGACCTGCTGACGTTCACGCGCGAGCTGCTGGTGGCCGACGACTCCGGTGTCGACGAGTCCTCGTTCCCGTCGACCTGGCCGCAGGGCGACCTGGAGCTGCCGCTGACCTACCAGTTCCAGCCCGGCACCGACGCGGACGGCGTCACCGTGCACGTGCCGCTCGTCGCGCTCGCGCGGGTCCGGCCCGAGGGGTTCGACTGGATGGTCCCGGGGCTGCGCGAGGAGCTGGCGACCGCCACGATCCGCGCCCTGCCGAAGCCGGTCCGGGTCCAGCTCGTCCCGGCGCCGGACGTGGCGCGCGACGTCGTGACCTGGCTGGACGCGCACGCCGCCTCCTGGGCGGACACGGTCCGGGCCGCCGACGCCGCGCCGTCGTTCCACGACGCGTTCCGGCAGGCGGTGCGGGCGCTGCGCGACGTCGACGTGCCGGCGGCCGCGTTCGACGCCGAGAAGCTGCCCCCGCACCTGCGGGTCACGTTCCGCGTGGTCGACGACCGGGGTCGGGTCGTCGACGAGGGCAAGGAGCTGGCCGTGCTGCAGCGCCGGCTCGCCGCGCGCACCCAGGACGCGGTGAGCAGCGCCGTCCGCACCGCGGTCCGGGACGCGATGGCGGACGCCCGCGCAGCCGGCGGCGCCGCACCGGCACCCACGGCGCCGGTGCCCGGCCGACGGCCCGCGCCGACCCCGGCCCTGCCCGGCTTCGACGGCACCGACCTCACCACGTGGCCGGACCTGCCGGGCGGCGCGCTGCCCGAGCGGGTCGAGACCCAGGACCCGAGCGGCCTGACCGTCCGCGGCTACCCCGCGCTCGTCGAGCACGGCGGACCGTCCGGCGTGCGGGTCCGGGTGGAGGTGCTGGCCGACGCCGGCGAGCAGGCCGTCCGGCACCGCGCGGGCCTGCGCCGGCTGCTGCTGCTCGACGTCGGCCTGCCCGCGGGCCGGATCACCAGCCGGTGGACGGGGACGCAGGCGCTGACGCTCGCAGCCAGCCCGTACCCGAGCACGGACGCGCTGGTCACGGATGTGCAGCTCGCCGCCGTCGACCGGCTCCTGACCGCGCACCTCGGCGACCGCCCGGCGACCTCGGTCCGCACCGCGGACACCTACGCCGCCGCGCGCACCGCCGTCCGGGCCGGGCTGGAGGACACGGTGCACGGCGTCGTCGGCGACCTCGTCGCGGTGCTCGCCGCCGCCCGGGACCTCGACGGCGCGGTCCGCGGCACCCGGTCGCTCGCGCTGCTCGGCGCGGTCCAGGACGTGAAGCAGCAGGCCGAGGCGCTGGTCCACGACGGGTTCGTCGCCGAGACCGGGGCCGAGCGGCTGCCGCACCTCGCCCGCTACCTGCGCGCCGCCGCCCGCCGCCTCGACAAGGCCGGCGACAACCCCGCGCGCGACGAGCAGCTCGCCTGGCAGGTGCGCGACCTGGAGCAGCTGCTCGGCCAGACCCGGGCCCGCATCACGTCCCGGACGCTGGTCCCCGCCGACCTGGCCGCGCTCGACGAGGTCCGCTGGCTGCTCGAGGAGCTCCGCGTCAGCCTGTTCGCCCAGCAGCTCGGCACCCCGACGCCGGTCAGCGAGAAGCGCATCCGCAAGGCCCTGTCCGCACTGGCGTGAGGCGCGGTCCGGGGTCTGTGCAGGTGGTCGGAGCGCCCGCCCGTCCCCTCATCGGGCCGTTACGGTCTCGGGATGCGGGTGGGCATCTACGTGGACGGGTACAACCTCTACTACGGGGGGCGGCATCTCGCTGCGTCGAGCACAGCGCACTGGAAGTGGCTGGACGTCCGCCGCCTGCTGTCGGACGTCGTCGGCGCCCAGCGCGGGTGGCCCGGGGCGTCGATCGAGCGGATCGTGTACTGCACGGCGCGCATCGACGCACGGATCAACCCCGAGGGCCACGCCGAGCAGGACGTCTACCTCAAGGCGCTGCTGGCCTCCGCGAGCGTCGACCACATCGAGTACGGCAAGTACGTCACCGGCGTCCGTGCGCGCCCCCTGGCCGTCAGGGGCCCGACGCCCGCGGCGGCGCCGACGCTCGTGCGGGCGGACTGGCCGATCATGGTGCAGTCGGCTCTCGGCACCGCGCAGCCGGACGCCCTGTTCATGGTGTCGACCCTGCACCAGGAGGAGAAGGGCAGTGACGTCAACGTCGCCTCGCACCTCCTGGTCGACGCGCTGAGCGGGCAGATCGACGCCGCGGTCGTGGTGTCGAACGACTCGGATCTGAAGTACCCCGTCCAGCTCGTCCGGACCCGCATCCCGCTCGGCGTGGTGAACCCGCGAGGAGGTCACCATGCCGGCGACCTCCGAGGCCGCCCGGATGACGGCGCCGGGCGGCACTGGTGGCGGCGCCTCGGCCTCGCCGACTTCACAGCGCACCAGCTCCCGGAGACGGTGGGCGGGTACACCCGCCCACCGAGATGGTGAGGTCGCCCGCGGCCGATGGTCCTGTATAGTGGTGCACATAACTCACCCGGTCCCTCGTGGGCCGGGTTTTTCTCTGCCCTCCCGGC
Organism: Cellulomonas sp. NPDC058312; assembly: GCF_042880135.1. NCBI lineage: Bacteria > Bacillati > Actinomycetota > Actinomycetes > Micrococcales > Cellulomonadaceae > Cellulomonas > Cellulomonas sp. NPDC058312. The sequence continues at coordinate 154,365 of NZ_JBHVZE010000005.1, forward strand.
CCACGAGGGCGGCGCCGGACGCGCCGGTGGGCGCGGGCCTGCCGGCCTCAGCCCTCGTGCGAGAGCCGCGCGTAGTCCTGGTCCTTGGTCTCCTTGGACAGGAGCAGCGCGACCAGGGTGAGGACGCCCATCGCCGACAGGTACACGCCGACCAGCCACGTCCCGCCGTCCGCCGCCGCCCACAGGGCCAGCGCGACGATCGGCGCGAGCGCCGCACCGAGGATCGACGACACGTTGTACGCGACGGCCGAGCCCGTGTAGCGGACGTTGGTCGGGAACAGCTCGGGCAGCAGCGCACCCATCGGGCCGAACGTCGCGCCCATCAGCATGAACCCGAGCACCAGGAACGCCTGGGTCAGGGCCCCGGTGAAGACGAGGTCCTCGCGGACGGTCAGGAACAGCCCGAACGACAGCCCGAACACGATGATCAGCGACGTCACCCCGATGAGCAGCTTGCGCCGGCCGACCCGGTCCGCGAGCGGGCCGGACAGCATCGTGAAGATGCCGAAGAAGATCACGCCGATGATCTGCATGAGCACGAAGTGCACGTAGGGGATGCCGAGGCCGCCGGGCTCGCCGTCCTCCGGCGCGACCGCGCGGGTGCCGAACGTCAGCGTGAAGTTCGTCATCAGGTAGAACAGCACGTAGGTCGCCAGCATGATGAACGTGCCGAGGATCGTCTCGCGCCAGTGGTACCGCAGCGTCGTGCCGAGCGGGATCTTGGTGATCCGGCCCTTCTTCTCGGCCGCGGAGAACGCCTCCGACTCGACCAGCCGCAGCCGGACCCACAGGCCGATGATCACCATGACGGCCGAGAACAGGAACGGCACGCGCCAGCCCCACGACATGAACGCCGCGGAGCCCTGGCCGAGCACGCCGTTGATGACGAGGAAGATGCCGTTCGCGATGATGAAGCCGAGCGGGGCGCCGAGCTGCGGGAACGTCCCGTACCAGGCGCGCTTGCCGGCGGGGGCGTTCTCGGTGGCGACCAGCGCCGCGCCGGACCACTCGCCGCCGAGCGCGAAGCCCTGGGCGAGCCGCAGCACCAGCAGCAGCACCGCCGCGGAGACGCCGATGTGGTCGAACGTCGGCAGCACGCCGATCAGGAACGTCGCGATGCCCATCGTCAGCAACGAGTAGACGAGGGTCGTCTTGCGGCCCCGCCGGTCGCCGAGGTGGCCGTAGAACACCGCGCCGACCGGCCGGGCGATCATCGCCGCGCCGAACACCGCGAACGACGCGAGCAGCGCGGTGGTGTCGTTGCCGGTGGGGAAGAACAGCTTCGGGAACACGAGCACCGCGGCGGTCGCGTACACGTAGAAGTCGTAGAACTCGATGGTGGTGCCCACGAGGCTCGCGGCGATGACGCGCGACGGCGAGTTCAGCGGCCGGCTCTCGGCCGGCGTGGCGGTGGGCGCTGCGGTGGCGGACATGCGGGTCGACTCCGGTGGTGCGGCGGTGGCGGGCACGCCGGCACCGGCGGACGTCGGTGACGGTCGGCTCGCAGGTCGGCCCCGGGACGGTCGGTGCTCCAGCGCGTCTGCGACCTTACGCCGTCTCAGCCAGCAGACAGAGCGCGTCCACGGAATGGACGGTGCCTCCGCGGGCGTCCACAGCCACTCGGAGCGCGAGGGCTGTGCACGCACGGGCGGGCGTGTCGGACCGGTGCGGCAGAGTGGCAGCCATGACCAGCACCGACGCCCTCGACCCCGGACCCGTCGCCCCGGCACGCCGCTGCTTCGGCGACGGCGACCCGCTGTACGAGGCGTACCACGACGAGGAGTGGGGCGTGCCCGTGCACGGCGACCGCGCGCTGTACGAGCGGATGACGCTCGAGGCGTTCCAGTCGGGCCTCGCCTGGATCACGGTGCTCCGCAAGCGCGAGGGCTTCCGGGCGGCGTTCGCGGACTTCGACGCCGAGGTCGTGGCCGGCTACGACGAGCACGACGTCGAGCGGCTGATGGCCGACACCGGCATCATCCGGAACCGGGCGAAGATCACCGCCGCGATCGCCAACGCCCGCGCGCTGCTGGACCTGCACGCCGCGGGCCGCACGCTCGACGAGGTGTTCTGGTCCGCCGCGCCGCCGCGCGCCGAGGCCGACCGGCCGCGCTCGTTCGCGGACGTCCCGGCCAGCACACCGGAGTCGGTGGCGCTGGCCAAGGAGCTCAAGCGGCTCGGCTTCCGGTTCGTCGGCCCGACGACGGCCTACGCGGCGATGCAGGCGTGCGGGATGGTGGACGACCACCTGGCCGGGTGCCCGGTCGTACTGGCCCGCACGGGCGTCTGACACCACACGCCCGTCGGGGACGGGCAGTTCTTCGACCAGTTCGCGGACGTACTCGGGAAGGGATGGTGGCGGTGACCCGGTACACGGTGACGGCCGAGCGGGGCCGACGGTGGTGGCTGCTGCAGTGCGTCGAGGTCCCCGGAGCCCTGTCCGAGGTGGCCCGGCTCGACCAGGCGGACGACGCGATGCGTGAGGCCATCGCCTTCGTCGCCCAGGTCGAGCCGAGCGACGTCGAGATCGTCCTCCAGCCGGTGGTGCCGCCCACCGTCGACGAGCACGTCGAGCTCGCCGCCCGCTACCGCGAGCAGGCGCAGCGGGCGAACAGCGCGGCAGCGCGCGAGTCGAGGGCCGCAGCCCGGGCGCTGCGCGAGGCCGGGCTGTCGGTCCGGGACGTCGGCACGGTGCTGGGCGTGTCGCACCAGCGCGCGCACCAGCTGCTCACCGCCTGACGCGCGCCCCCGCGCCGAGGTGCGCGTGACCGCCCGTCAGTACGAGGCGGTCAGCGACGAGATGACGACGGACACCACGATCGTCAGCGCCAGCGCGCCGAGCCCGACGAGCAGCCCCCAGCGCCACCACCAGGCCACCGTCACCTCGCGGTCCGCACCGGACGCCGCGACCTCCTCCGGGGACAGCGGCCGCGTGGCCCACCCCTGGTCGGTCGCGGTCGCGAGCGCGTACCGGTACCCGAACGCCACCTGGAACAGCCAGAAGAAGTGGAAGTACCCGTAGTTCAGCACGAGCGCCTGCGTCGGGCTCACCTGCCGCGACACGTTCTTGCGTCCCCAGCCGAAGAAGATCACTGCCACCCCTGTCGTCGACGGCCGCGGCCGGTGCCGCGCCGGGGCGACCCTAGCGGGATCCCGACCGCGGCGGCTCTGCAGTCACCCGCGCGGCGGCACGCACCCGCGCGGCGGGCACCGGCCGCGCTCAGCGGACCGCGACGTCCTGGAACGCGCGCACCGGCGACCCGTCGACGTCCACCGCGAACCGCAGCACCGCCCCGCCCAGCCGCTGCTCCGTGGTCTCCGGACCCGGCAGGGCGTCCCCGCCCGTCCCGGACCCGCCGGTCGAGGCCGTGGTGACGAACAGGTCACCGGACCCGGGCGCCCCGAAACCCGCGCACGTGACGTTCGGCGTCGGCACCGCGTACGCGCCGAGCGGCGTCCCGTCCGCGGCGAACCGGAGCACGTGCCCGCCGCCGTACAGGGCGACCCACAGCCCGCCGTCCGCGTCGACGGTCGTGCCGTCGGGCTGCGGCCCACCGTCCGCGAGCGCCAGGAACGGCTCCGGGGTGCCGACCTCGCCGGTGCCCACGTCGTAGGGCATCCGGAAGACGACGCCCGCGGCGGTGTCGGTGAGGTAGAGGGTCCCGCCGTCCGGGCTCCACGCGAGCCCGTTGCCGAGCCCGACGCCGGTGACCGGCGTGTCCACCCGCAGCGCGCCCCCGCCCGCGCCCCGGCCCGCGCCCGCGTCCGGGTCCGGGTCCGCGACGACCCGGTGCACCACCCCGTCCCCGGCGACACCGGCGCGGGGCATCGTCGTGATCCAGAGCCGCCCGGCCCCGTCGCACGCGCCGTCGTTGAACCGGTAGTCCGCGGGCATGCCGTCCGGTCGGGTCAGCGGACCGAGCCGGGTGCCGTCGTGCACGCCGAGCCCGTCGGCGGTGGCCAGCAGCAGCCCGCCCGACGCGGCCGGCCACGCGAGGCCCACCGGCGACGGGCAGCTGAGGACGCCGTCCCGGTCGGGGTCGGCGTCCGCCCAGCGGTGCACGGCGCGACCGTCGATGTCGACCCAGACGAGCGTCCCGGTCCGGGCGTCCCAGAGCGGGCGCTCGCCGAGCTCCGCGCGCTGGTCGCCCACCACCTCCCCGTCGGTCCGCGCCCCCGTCGTCAGGTCGCGGACGTCGAGGCGGTCGCGGGCGGCGGGACGGGGCAGCGTGGACAGGTCGAGGGGAGTCATCCCCCGCACGATGGCACGGGCTCGTCGGTCCCGCGCCTCAGACGCCCGACCAGGCGGTGAGCTTCTCCGGGTTGAGCACGATCCACACGTCGACCACCGCCCCGGCCGCGACACCGACGGACACCACGCCCAGCAGCCGTCCGGCGTGCCGCAGCAGCAGCACCGGACCGTCGACCGACGCCGCCGGCTCGAGCACCGCCCCGGGGTTCTTGGCCAGCACGCCGAGCAGGAACCGGGCGACCCGGTCCGCGCCGACCACGGGGCGGCGGGCGGCGGACACGTGCCCGCCGCCGTCGGCCCGCAGCTCGACCGCCGGGTCGAGCAGCGCGACGAGCGCACCGAGGTCACCGCCGGCGGCCGCGGCGGCGAACGCGCGGGTCACCTCCGCGTGCGCGGCGGGTGCGGTGTCCAGGGCCGGGTGCGCGTGCACCTTCCGGCGCGCGGACGTCGCGAGCTGCCGGGTCGCCGCGGACGACCGGCCGACCACCTCCGCGATCTCCGCGAACGGCGTGCCGAACACGTCGTGCAGGACGAACGCCACCCGCTCGGCCGGGGTCAGCCGCTCGAGCACGACCAGCAGCGCGCTGCCGACCGCCTCGTCGAGGGTGACCCGGTCCGCGGGGTCGACCGCCGGCGCGCCCGCGAGCGGCGCGGCGCCGGGCAGCGGCTCCGGCAGCCACTCCCCGACGTACCGTTCGCGGCGTGCCCGGGCCGAGCCGAGGACGTCCAGGCACACCCGCCCGGCCACGCGGGTCAGCCAGGCGCGCGGGGACACCACGGCCTCGCGGTCGCGCGGGTCCATGCGGTACCAGCGGACGTAGGTCTCCTGGACCGCCTCCTCGGCGTCCGCGAGCGTGCCGAGCATCCGGTAGGCCAGGGCCAGCAGGTGCCGCCGCTCGCCCTCGACCGCGGCCACGAGGGCGTCGTCGTCGTCGGTCACCGGCTCAGCGTGCCCGAGCGGCGAGCCAGGTGGCCAGGGTCGTGGGGGGGGGGGGGGGGGGCCCCCCCCCCCCCCGGGGGGGGGGGGGGGGGCGGGGGGCGGGCGGCGCGCCCGGGGCGGACCCCTCCCCGGGGGCGGGGCGCTCCCACACGGCGGCCGGGGCGGCGG
>NZ_JBHVZE010000005.1:159734-255145 GCF_042880135.1 Cellulomonas sp. NPDC058312
GCGCCGCCCCCCCCCCCCCCCCGCGCCCCCGTGGGGGGCGGCGCCGTCGGCCCCGGGCTCCGCGGGCCCGCGCGGCGCGCCTGGTGGCCTGGGTGGTGGTGGCGGCCCGCCCCCCCACCCCGGCGTCGGGCGCGTCGGACGGCACCAGCAGGCCGGGCGTGCCCCCGGTGCCGAACGGGTCCGCCGCGGGGTCGACCTGCACCTCGCGGGGGTCGCCGGCGGCGGTGAGCACCCGGCGGACCCAGACGTCGGTGGGCATCCGCTCCGGCCCCGCGAGGTCCACCCGACCCGCCTGTCCGCCCGTGCCCGTCGCCAGGTCCGCGAGCACGTCGACCACGTCGTCCACCGCCACGGGCTGCACCACGTCGGCCCCGACCCGGACCCGCCCGTCGACGGTGCCCTGGTCCGCCACCGCGTCGGCGAACTCGAAGAACTGCGTCGCCCGCAGCACCGTCGTCGGGACGCCCTCGGCCGCCGCCCGCTCCTGGGCGACCTTCGCCGCGAAGTACGGGTTGCCCGGCACCCGGTCGACGCCCACGACCGACAGCAGCACCGACCGCCGCACCCCGGCGCCGGCCGCGGCGTCCGCGATGTGGACCGCCGACGCCGGGAAGAACTCGCCCGCCCGGGTGAAGTCGGGGGTGTTCGTCGCGTCCACGACGACCTCCGCCCCGGCCACCGCCGCGGCGAGCCCGGCACCCGTCCACGTGTCCACTCCGGTGCGGCGCGACGCGGCCACGGCGTCGTGCCCCCGCCCGCGCAGCACGGTCACCAGCCGCGCCCCGACCAGTCCTGCTCCCCCGACCACCACGATCCGCATGTCCGGTCCCTCCGTCGTGCGGGCCCGGCGGGCCCGCTCACCCCCTGGACGACGCAGCGGCCCACGATGTGAGCGGGTGTGACGCGCACCACGACTCCGTGACGCGTCAGGGGCACTGGACGCCCCGCCGGAGCCGCCCTACTGTGGCCGCACCATCCAGAGCGACCGAGAGACCTGGCTCGACGACGTCGCAGCAACCCCCCTCCCCGTGAGGGTGTGGGTGCTTCCGCCAGGTCCGATGGAGCTGACGATGAGCAGTCACGACGTACCCGTGCACCCGCACGACCTCGACCACCCGCGCGCCGCGGTGGTCGACGGCCTCGGTGCCGTCGACCGGCCGACCGTGTCCTTCGAGCTGTTCCCGCCCCGGAACCCCGACGCGGCGCCGCGGCTGTGGTCGACCGTGCAGCAGCTCGCCGCCGTCCGGCCCGACTTCGTCTCGGTCACCTACGGCGCGTCCGGCAGCACGCGGGACACCACCCGCGCCCTCGTCCGCCGCCTGCTGCGGGAGACCTCGCTGACCCCGATCGCCCACCTCACGTGCGTCGCGGCGTCGCGGGAGGACCTGGCCGCGACCGTCGAGGAGTTCCTGGACGAGGGCGTGCGGTCGTTCCTGGCGCTGCGCGGCGACCCGCCCGCCGACGGCTCCTGGGCCCCGCACCCCGACGGCCTGCCCACCGCGGCCGCCCTGGTCCGCCTGCTCCGCGAGGTCGAGGCCCGTCGCTGCGCGAGCAGCCCCGCGCAGGCGGTCCGCGCCGCGACCCGGCACCTGTCCGTCGCCGTCGCGGCGTTCCCCCGGGGCAACCCCGGTGCCGGCAGCACGCGGGAGCAGGACGTCGCGGCGCTGCTGGCCAAGCAGGAGGCCGGCGCGGACTTCGCGATCACCCAGGTGTTCTACGACGCCGCGTCCTACCGCGAGCTGCTGGAGCTCGCCCGCGACGCGGGCGTCACGATCCCGGTGATCCCGGGGATCATCCCGATGACCGACCCCGCCCGGCTGCGCCGCGTGGCCCAGCTCACCGGGGTGCCCGTCCCCGCGGACGTCCTGGACCGGCTCGACGCGTTCGACGGCGACGACCCCGCGGACGTCGCGCGGCGGCACCGCGTGGGCACCCGGCTCGGCGTCGACCTCGCGCACGCCGTGCTCGACGGTGGCGCGCCGGGGATCCACCTCTACACGTTCAACACCCACGGCCCCGCGCTCGACCTCCTCGAGGGCGCCGGCCTGGGAGGCGACGGGCCGCCCGCGCGCGCCGCCGTCGCGACCGACGACCACCTGACCCCTGTCCCCACCACCTGAGGCGAGAGATGACCGAGCAGACCCACCCCTTCCCGTCCGGCACCGTCCTGGGCTACCCGCGCATCGGACCCCGCCGGGAGCTGAAGAAGGCCCTGGAGGCGTTCTGGGCCGGCCGCGCGAGCGCCGAGGAGGTCGAGGCCACCGCCGCGGACCTGCGCCGCCGGACCCGCACCCGGCTCGCGGAGCTCGGGCTCGACACCCGGCTCCCCGCCATCCCGAGCGCGTTCTCCTTCTACGACCAGGTGCTCGACGCGACCGCCGTGCTCGGCGCCGTGCCGGAGCGGTTCGCCGACCTGGCGACCGACGGCGCCCTGGACCTCGCGGGCTACTCCACGGTGGCGCGCGGCCGCGGCGACGACCTGCCGCTCGAGATGACCAAGTGGTTCGACTCGAACTACCACTACCTGGTCCCGGAGATCGGCCCGGCGACGGCCTTCCGGTACGCGAGCGACCGCCCGGTGCGCGAGTTCGCCGAGGGCCTCGCCGACGGCGTGCTGACCCGACCGGTGCTCGTCGGCCCGGTGACGTACCTGGCGCTCGCGAAGCCCACCGAGGACGCCCCCGAGGGCTTCCACCCGCTGGACCGGCTCGCCGACGTGCTGCCCGTGTACGTCGAGCTGCTCCGCGACCTCGCGCGGGCCGGCGCGACCTGGGTGCAGCTGGACGAGCCGGCGCTGGTGTCCGACTCCACGGGTGTGCCCGCCGACCGCCTGCTCGCCGCCGCGGCGGAGGCGTACCGCGTGCTCGCGACCGACCTGCCCGCCGCCGAGCGGCCCGCGGTGCTGGTGGCCGCCCCGTACGGCGACCTGCGCGACGCGCTGCCGGTGCTCGCGGCCACCGACGTCGAGGGCCTGGCGCTCGACCTCGTCCGCGGCTCCGTCCCGGCGGGACCCGTCCCCGGGCTGGCGGGCAAGGTGCTGGTCGGCGGCGTCGTCGACGGCCACAACATCTGGCGCGCGGACCTCGACGCGGCGCTCGGCGGCCTGGAGCGGCTGGAGGGCCTGGGCGCCCGCCAGGTCGCGGTCGGCACGTCCACGTCGCTGTTCCACGTGCCGCACGACGTCGAGGACGAGCCGCAGCTCGACCCGACGCTGCGGTCCTGGCTCGCGTTCGCCGACCAGAAGACCGTCGAGGTCGTCACGCTCGCGACCGGCCTGACCGAGGGCCGCGAGGCCGTGCACGCCGAGCTGCTCGCGGCCGCCGACGCGCGCCGCTCGCGTGCCGAGGCGCCCGGCGTGGTCCGGCCCGAGGTCCGCGACCGGCTCGCCGGCCTGTCCGCCGACGCGTTCCGCCGCGGCGACTTCGAGACCCGTCGCGCCGCGCAGGCCGAGCGGCTCCGGCTGCCGGCGCTGCCGACGACGACGATCGGCTCGTTCCCGCAGACCCCGGAGATCCGGCACGCCCGCGCCGCGTTCACGCGGGGTGACCTGACCACCGAGCAGTACGAGGACGAGATGCGCGCCGAGGTGCGCCGCGTCGTCGAGCTGCAGGAGCAGATCGGCTTGGACGTGCTGGTGCACGGCGAGCCCGAGCGCAACGACATGGTGCAGTACTTCGCCGAGAACCTCGACGGGTTCGCGGTCACCCGCAACGGCTGGGTGCAGTCGTACGGGTCGCGCTGCACCCGGCCGTCGATCCTCTGGGGCGACGTGTCCCGCCCGGCGCCGATCACCGTGCCGTGGACCACCTACACCCAGTCGCTCACCCCGAAGCCGGTCAAGGGCATGCTCACCGGCCCGGTGACCATCCTCGCCTGGTCGTTCGTCCGCGACGACCAGCCGCTGGCCGACACCGCCAACCAGGTCGCCCTGGCACTGCGCGACGAGATCGCCGACCTGGAGGCCGCGGGCACCGCGATCGTGCAGGTCGACGAGCCCGCCCTGCGCGAGCTGCTGCCGCTGCGCGCCGACGACCACGCCGCGTACCTCGACTGGTCGGTGGCGTCGTTCCGGCTCGCGACCGCGGGGGTGCGCCCGGACACGCAGATCCACACGCACCTGTGCTACTCGGAGTTCGGGGAGATCTTCGCGGCGATCGACGGCCTGGACGCCGACGTGACGTCCATCGAGGCCGCCCGGTCGAAGATGGAGATCCTGGCCGACATCGCCAGCGAGGGCTACCCGCGCGGCATCGGCCCCGGCGTCTACGACATCCACTCCCCGCGGGTGCCGTCCGAGGCCGAGGTGACCGAGCTGCTGGCGGCGGCGGTGCGCGTGGTCGACCCCGCCCAGCTGTGGGTGAACCCCGACTGCGGTCTCAAGACCCGGCGCTACGCCGAGGTCACCCCGTCGCTGGAGCACGTGCTGGCGGCGACCCGCACGGTCCGCGCGTCGCTGGCGGTGCCGACCGCCTGACCCGGACCCGCCGACGCGCCGCGGCCCCGGTCCCCCGTCGTGGGGGCCGGGGCCGCAGTGGGTGGTCCGGTCCCTGGGCCGAACGGTCGGCCGTCAGCCGGCCGCGTGCTGCGGGGTCTCGCTGCCGGCCTCGATGGTCGTCGGCGCGGAGCCGGTCGCGACCTCGATGCGGCGCGGCCGGGCCTCCTCCGCGACGGGGATCGTCAGCGTGAGGACGCCGTCCGCGTAGGACGCCGAGATCGCGTCGAGGTCCAGGCCCCGGCCGACGGTCAGCTGCCGCGCGTAGGTCCCGACCGGGCGCTCCTTGGCCAGCCACTGCACGCCGTCCTCGGTGCGCGCGGTCCGCTGCGCCCGGATCGTCAGGGTGCGGTCGTCCACGCTCACGTCGATCGAGCCCGGGTCGGCACCCGGCAGGTCGACGTGCAGGACGTAGTGGTCACCGGCGCGGTACAGGTCCATCGGCATCGAGGCCGACGCGCGCTGCGCACCGAGCACCTGCCCCATCAGGCGGTCCATCTCCTGGAACGGGTCGAATCGCGTAGCCACAGCCCGTCACCTCCCTCACGAGCGTGGTCCCGGGCGGTCCGGGACCGGGTACTCCCCCGGCGCCTGGTCGCACCGGAAGGGGCTACGCGACCTGTTCTAGCACTCGAGGGTGCCGAGTGCCAGATCGAGCAGCCACCTGTTCGCTGAGAGATGAACGCCCTGGTCAGGGTCGGTGCGTGGCGGCCAGGGCCTCGACGATCCGCACGTCCGCGTCCAGCCAGGGCACCGTGAGCCACCGGCCCGCCGGCAGCCAGCGCAGCGCGTCGTGCTCGACCAGGGGCTCCGGCTCCCCCGCCACGAGCTCCGCGCGCCACAGGCGCATCGTGTACGTCGGCGTGAGGCGCCAGCAGCCGTCGTCGGGCCCGACCAGCTCGTCGCCGAGACCGACCTCGACGCCCAGCTCCTCGCGCAGCTCGCGGTGCAGCGCGTCCTGCGGGTCCTCGCCCCGCTCGACCTTCCCGCCCGGGAACTCCCACCGGCCGGCCAGGCTCGCCGGCGACCGGCGGCGCGCGGCCAGCAGCGTCCGGGGCGCGTCGAGGTCGTCGACGATCGCGGCGGCCACGACGAGCACGGGAGTCATGCGCGCAGTCTGCCAGCGGCGCCGGGTCAGGTGGCGAGCACCGGGCCCGTCAGGTGGCGAGCACCAGGCCCGTCAGGTGGCGAGCACCAGGCCCGTCAGGCTGACGCCGGCGGCCACCGCGGTCGCGATGCCGCCGAGGAGGACCGGTCGACCCCCGGTGCGCACGAGCCGGCCGACCCGGATCTGGGTGCCGAGCGCCACCATCGCCGCGCCGAGCGCGAGCGTCGTCACCGGCTTCACCGCCGGGAGGACGGCGTCGGGCACCAGGCCGGCGGACCGCACGAGCACGGCGACCAGGAACCCGACCACGAACAGCGGGACCAGCGGGCCACCACGACGCGCGGGCGCCTGCTCCGGGACGGCCGCGTCCGCCCGGGCGGTACGGCGCCGCCGCACGATGCCGGTGCCGGCGACCAGCGGCGCCAGGAGCACGACGCGCGCGAGCTTCGCGACGACCGCGACCGTCAGCGCCGCCGCCGACACCGTCCCGGCGGCCGCGACGACCTGGGCCACCTCGTGCACCGACATCCCGGCCCACAGCCCGGCCGTCCGGTCGCCGAGGCCGAGCACCCGCGCGGCGACCGGGATCACCAGCAGCGCCAGGGTGCCGTAGAGCGTGACGAGCGCGACGGCCGTGGCGACGTCGTCCTCCTCGGCGTCGGCCACCGGGCTCATCGCGGCCACGGCGGCGGCCCCGCAGATCGAGAACCCGGTCGCGATCAGCAGGGTCAGCGCCCGGCCGACCCGCAGCCGCGGACCGAGCCACAGCGTGACGCCGAACGTCGCCGCCACCGTGACCAGCAGGACCGCGACCTCCCGCAGGCCGAGCCCGAGCAGGTCGCCCAGGGACAGCTGCAGCCCCAGCAGCACCACCCCGGTGCGCAGCACGCGGCGTGCGGTCCACGCCAGGCCCGCGTCGAGCACCGCGGGCACCAGGCCGACCGCGCGGGCCGCCGCACCGAGGACGATCGCGACCAGCAGCCCCGGGACGACCGGCACCGCCGCCGTCAGCGCGACGCACCCGGCGGCCAGCAGCAGCGCCACCAGCACCCCCGGCGCCAGCCCCCGGGCCCCCGGTGCCGCGGTCGCGGCGGGGCGCGTGGTGGCGGCGCGCGGGGAGGCGGGGCGCGGGGCGGCAGGGCTGGGCACGGGTCCACGGTGCCGGTCGGGGGCTCGCGCCGGAACGCCGACCTGCCTGGCAGGCCCTAGCCTGAGGCTATGGAAGACCCGCGGCCCGACGGCCCGACCGCGCACACGGCACCCCCCGCGCGCCGGGTCCCGCTCGGCGCCCTGGAGCTGCTGGAGGCCGTCGACGCCCACGGCTCCCTGTCCGGCGCCGCGCGGTCGCTCGGGCTGGCGCAGCCGTCGGTGAGCACCGGGCTGCGCCGCCTGGAGCGGCAGACCGGCCTGACCCTGGTCGCCCGGTCGGCGTCCGGCACCCGGCTGACCGACGCCGGCGCCGCCGTCCTGCACCGGGGGAGGGACGTGCTGGCCGCGTCGGACGCGCTCGAGCAGGAGGTCCAGGCGCTGCGCACCGCCAGCGGCGCGCGGGTGCGGGTCGCCGCGAGCCTGAGCATCGCCGAGTACCTGGTCCCGGGGTGGCTCGCGGCGCGCCCGGCCGGCGCGGCGGTGGTCGACCTCGAGGTGGCGAACTCCCGGGACGTCGTGGACGCCGTGCTGCACGGGCGCGCGGACCTGGGGTTCGTCGAGGGCCCGGACGTCCCCGACGGCCTGCATGCGCGTGCCGTCGGGGACGACGAGCTGGTGATCGTCGTCGCGCCGGGGCACCCGTGGGCACGCCGGCAGCGACCCGTGACCGCGGCCGAGCTCGCCGCCGCGCCGCTCGCCGTGCGCGAGGCCGGCTCCGGCACCCGGGCCGTCCTGGAGCGGGCGCTGGCCGCCGCCGGGCACCCGGTCACGGGGTCGCCGGCGCAGCTCGGGTCGACGTCGGCAGTGAAGGCCGTGGTGCGCGGCGGGTCCGCGGCGGCCGTGCTGTCCCGCCTGACGGTCGCCGACGAGATCGCCCGCGGCGACCTGCGCCGGGTGCCGGTCGAGGGCGTCGACCTGCGCCGGACCCTGCGGGTCGTGTGGGCGCGGTCGCGGCGCCCGTCTCCGGCCGCCCGCGAGCTCGCCGAGCACGTGCTGCGGTCCACCGCGCCCGGCTGACGCGCCCGCGGACGACGAGGGCCGCGCTCCCGCCGAGGTGGCGGGACGCGGCCCTGCGTCGTGGCGCCGTCCCCCGGGGGGGGAGGGGACGGCGGGTCGGTCAGCGGATGCCGGCGGCCTTCGCCCAGGCGACCGCCTCGGCGCGCGTGGAGACGCCGATCTTGCGGTACACCGAGCGGACCTGGGACTTCACCGTGTTGCGGGTGACGAACAGGCGACGCGCGATGTCCTCGAGGGTGACGTCCTCCCCGAGCTCCGCGAGCACGACCCGCTCACGCGTCGTGAGCGGCTCGCCGAGGATGCTGGTGGTGGACGCGGTCGGTGCGAGCTCCAGGGTGGCCATGCTGTCCTCCGGTGTACGTGTGGCGAGTGACCGGCTGCTGGGGGGTCCGGCGGCCTATGACCGCTTGATCGGCAAGTCTGGGCACCGGCATCGCAGTTCGGATCTCACCCGCCTGAAAGTGGGCCGGGAGGAATGCGTATTACCGCCGGACGTGCTAGGGCCAAAGGCCTGGTCACCACCACCGGGAAGCGATATCCGGCTCCCGGGGCCGAAACCACCCGAACGGACTAACGCGGGGCGGCCCCGTCTCAGTCCGTGATCCGCGCCGCGTACTCCTCCGCCGACAGCAGCTCGCCCGTCGAGGTCACGTCGACGCGGAACAGCCAGCCGGCGCCGTAGGGGTCGCCGTTGACCACGGACGGCTCGTCGACGGCGTCCTGGTTGACCTCGACGACGGTGCCGGTGACGGGCGAGAACAGCTCGGACACCGACTTGGTCGACTCGACCTCGCCGACCACGGCACCGGCGGTGATCTCGCTGCCGACCGTCGGCAGCTCCAGGTAGACGATGTCGCCGAGGGCGTCGGCGGCGTTCTTCGTGATGCCGATGGTGGCCGGCGACGCGCCGTCGATCCACTCGTGCTCGGCGGTGTACTGCAGGGTGCTGGGGATCTCGCTCACGGGTCTCTCCTCGGGGGAAGCGGGGTGGGGTCAGGCGCGCCGGTAGAAGGGCAGGGCGACGACGCGGACGGGCTCGCGCCGGCCGCGCACGTCGACGGCGAGCTCGGTGCCGACGGCGCTGACCTCGGGGGTCACGTACGCCATCGCGATCGGGGTGCCGAGGGTCGGGGACGGCGCGCCCGAGGTGACCCGGCCGACCGTCGCGGCGTCGGGCTCGGTGGACGCGACGACCTCGTAGCCGTGCCGGGCCGCGCGCCGGCCGGAGCCGACCAGGCCGACCAGCACCCGCGACGGGGTGGCGTGGGCGCGGGCGGCCAGCGCCTCCCGGCCGACGAACGGCAGGGGTGCGCCGTCGGCGTCGACCTTGTCCAGCCCCACCACGCGGCCGAGGCCGGCGTCGTGGGGCGCGGTCGTGGTGTCCAGCTCGTTGCCGTACAGCGGCATGCCCGCCTCGAGCCGCAGGCTGTCACGTGCGGACAGCCCGGCGGGCACCAGGCCCAGCGGGGCACCGGCGGCCAGCAGGTCCCGCCACAGGTCGGGCGCGGCATCGGCGGGCACGAACAGCTCGTACCCGTCCTCGCCCGTGTAGCCGGTGCGGGCGACCAGCGCCTCGACGCCGCCGACCGTCGCGGGCAGGCCCGCGTAGTACTTCACGTCCCGGACCGCCTCGACGTGCGCGGGGTCCGTGAGCCCGGTGACGATCTCCACCGCGCGGGGGCCCTGCACCGCGATCAGCGCGGTCTCCAGGGACCGGTCGGTCAGCGAGGCGTCGACGTCGGCCAGCCGCTCGGCGAGCGCGTCCCGGACGACCGCGACGTTCGACGCGTTGGCGACGACGAGGTACTGCTCCTCGCCGAGCCGGTAGACGATCAGGTCGTCGAGCACGCCGCCGTCGGGCTGCACGATCATCGTGTAGCGGGCGCGGCCGACCGCCAGGCCGGAGATGTTCCCGACCAGCGCCAGGTCGAGGCCCGCGCCCGCGCCCGGGCCGTCCACGTGCAGCTCGCCCATGTGGGACAGGTCGAACAGGCCGGCGGCGGTGCGGACCGCCTGGTGCTCGGCCAGGTCGGACGTGTAGCGCAGCGGCATCGTCCAGCCGGCGAACGGCACCATCGTCGCGCCGAGCGCCAGGTGCTCCGCGTGCAGCGGCGACAGCACGGCGTCGGTCGCGGCGTCGGTCGCCGGGGTCTCGGTGGGGGTCTCGGTGGCGGGGGTGTCGGCGGGGGTCTCGGTGGCGGGGGTGGTGGTCAGGTCGCTCACAGCGCGGGCTCCTCGGCGTAGGCCTCGATGGGCGGGCACGCGCAGACGAGGTTCCGGTCCCCGTGCGCGCCGTCGATCCGCCGGACCGGCGGCCAGTACTTGCCGGCGCGCAGGGCGGCGACCGGGTAGGCCGCCAGCTCCCGGCCGTAGGGCTTGTCCCAGTCGTCCGCGACCAGGGCGGCCGCGGTGTGCGGCGCACCGCGCAGCGGCGACTCCGCGACCGACCAGCGGCCGGCGGCGACGGCGTCGATCTCGCCGCGGATGGCGACCAGGGCGTCGACGAACCGGTCGAGCTCGGCCACGTCCTCGCTCTCGGTCGGCTCGACCATCAGCGTGCCGGCGACGGGGAACGACAGCGTCGGGGCGTGGAACCCGTAGTCCATCAGCCGCTTGGCGACGTCCTCGGCGGTCACGCCCGTGTCCTTGGTGATCTGCCGCAGGTCGAGGATGCACTCGTGCGCGACGAGCCCCGCGGGCCCGGTGTAGAGCACCGGGAAGCTCGGGGCGAGCCGCGACGCGAGGTAGTTGGCGGACAGCACCGCGGTCTCGGTCGCGCGGCGCAGGCCGTCGCCGCCCATCAGCGCCACGTACGCCCAGGAGATCGGCAGGATGCCGGCCGACCCGAACGGCGCGGCGGACACCGCGGGCGCCGCCCCGCCGTCCGCGACGCCGGTGAACACCGCGTCGGTCGCCGGCAGGTACGGCACCAGGTGCGCCGCGACGCCGATCGGGCCGACGCCCGGGCCGCCACCGCCGTGCGGGATGCAGAACGTCTTGTGCAGGTTGAGGTGCGAGACGTCGCCGCCGAACTCGCCCGGCCGGGCCAGGCCGACCAGGGCGTTGAGGTTCGCGCCGTCGATGTAGACCTGCCCGCCCGCGGCGTGCACCAGGTCGCAGACCTCGCGCACGTCCTCCTCGTAGACGCCGTGCGTCGAGGGGTAGGTGATCATGATCGCCGCGACCCGCGAGCCGTGCTGCTCGAGCTTCGCGCGCAGGTCGTCCAGCTGCACCGAGCCGTCCTCGGCGGTCGCCACGACGACGACGCGCATCCCGGCCAGCGCGGCCGACGCGGCGTTGGTGCCGTGCGCGGACGCGGGGATCAGGCAGACGTCGCGGACCGGCACGTCCTGCTCGCCGGCGGCGAGCGCCTCGGCCCGGCGGCCCTCGTGGTACCCGCGGATCGCGAGCAGCCCGGCGAACTCGCCCTGCGACCCGGCGTTCGGCTGCACGGACACCGCGGCGTACCCGGTGATCTCCGCGAGCCACGCGGTCAGGTCGCCGATCAGCTCGGCGTAGCCCGCGGCCTGCTCGGCGGGCACGAACGGGTGCAGACCCGCGAACCCGGGCCAGGAGATGGCCTCCATCTCGACCGTCGCGTTGAGCTTCATCGTGCAGGAGCCCAGCGGGATCATCGTCCGGTCCAGCGCGAGGTCCTTGTCGGACAGCGCGCGCAGGTACCGGAGCATCGCGGTCTCCGACCGGTGCCGGTGGAACACCGGGTGGGTCAGGTAGGCGGTCGTCCGGCGCAGGGCGGCGGGGATCGCGGGGGCGTCGAGGCCGTCGGCCGCCGCGCCGGGGTCCACAGCTGCCGCGAAGGCCGCCAGCACCTGCTCGACGTGCGCCTCGGTGGTGACCTCGTCGCAGGTGACCTGGACGTGGTCGTCGTCGGCCGCCCAGACGTTGATCCCGCGGGCCGCCGCCGCCGCGACCACCGCGCGCGCCCGGCCGGGGACCACGGCACGGACGGTGTCGAAGAACTGCGCGTGCTCGACGGTCACGCCGCCGGCGCGCAGGCCGTCCGCGAGCGCCACGGCCCGGGCGTGCACGCGCTCGGCGATCTCCCGCAGCCCGTCGGGTCCGTGGTAGACGGCGTACATCGACGCGACGATCGCCAGCAGCGCCTGCGCGGTGCAGATGTTGCTGGTCGCCTTCTCGCGGCGGATGTGCTGCTCGCGGGTCTGCAGCGCGAGCCGGTAGGCGCGGGCCCCGTCGGCGTCGATCGACACCCCGACGAGCCGGCCCGGCAGCGAGCGCTCCAGGCCGGTGCGCACCGCCATGTACGCGGCGTGCGGGCCGCCGTAGAACAGCGGGACGCCGAACCGCTGCGCCGAGCCGACCGCGATGTCCGCGCCGAGCTCGCCGGGCGGGGTGAGCAGCGTCAGCGACAGCAGGTCGGCGGCGACCGTGACGAGCGCGCCGGCGTCCTTCGCTGCCGCGACCAGCGGGCCGAGGTCGCGGACGGCACCGGACGCGCCCGGCGCCTGCAGCACCAGGCCGACCAGCGCCTCGCCGCCCAGGTCGGGCAGCCCGGCGGACAGGTCCGCGACCCGCACGGCGAGGCCGGCGGCCTCCGCGCGCCCGAGGGTGACGGCGAGCGTCTGCGGCAGGCAGTCCGCGTCCAGCACGACGACGCCGGTCCGGCCCTTCGCGCTCCGGTGCATCAGCGCGACGGCCTCGGCGACCGCGGTGGCCTCGTCGAGCAGCGACGCGTTCGCGACCGGCAGCGCGGAGAGGTCGGCGACCACGGTCTGGAAGTTCAGCAGCGCCTCCAGCCGGCCCTGGGAGATCTCCGGCTGGTAGGGCGTGTACGCCGTGTACCAGGCGGGCGACTCCAGCACGTTCCGGCGGATCACCGGCGGCGTCACGGTGTCGTGGTAGCCCAGGCCGATCATCTGCGTGAGCACGGTGTTCTTGTCCGCGATCGCCCGCAGCGCCGCCAGCACCTCGGACTCCCCGCGCGCGGCGGGCAGGTCCAGCGGGCGGTCGGTGCGGATGCTCGCGGGGACGGCGGCGTCGATCAGCGCGTCCAGGCCGGGCCAGCCGGCGCCGACGTGCGCGAGCATGCCGTCCAGGTCGCCCGGGCGCGGGCCCACGTGCCGGTCCGCGAACCCGCGGGCGGCGTCCGTGCGGGCGTGGTCGGGCGCGGGGGTCCCGGCGTCGGTCGCGCGGGCGTCGGTCGGGAGGATCTCGAGGTGGGTCACGCGGCAGCTCCGGGCAGGACGGGCGGACGGGGGCGGACGTGCGGGGGTGGCGCGTCTCCCCGCTCTGTCATCCGCCGCGCACGGGCCAGGGCCCGGTCGCGCACGACCTGAGAGTTTTGCCGGTCCGCCGTGCCCGCGAGGGCCGGGGCGCGCCGACTTGCACCGTCGGTGGACCGGGCCCGCAGCGGGCCGGTCGCTTTCCAGAGTTGCCTCGCCGCGACGGTACGGGGGCCTGAGAGTTTCCCGGGGAGGGTTGCTCCTTCGGCGCCTCGCGCGGCCGACGACGGGGGTCGGCGGCCGGTGCGGGAGGGCTCTCCCGCCGCGGTTCGAGCAGCGTGTTGAGTTGTCTGGGTCACAGCGTAACCGCGCCGCCGCACGGGGTCGTCACCCGTCCGGTGCGCGGAGGTCAGGGCCTCGCGGGCTCGGGGTCGGGCAGCGGGAGCACGACGGTCGCGGCGGACACCGCGCCGCGGGCCCGGGCGTCCGCGACCACCCGCTCCACGTCCGGCAACCCGCCCTCGACCAGCACGGGCTGACCCGCAGCCGGGTCGCCGGACCAGCGCACCGCGGTCCCGCCCGGCGGGACGAACCCCCCCGACGACGCCGGCAGGTGCACCACGGCCGCCGCACGGACCTCCGGGTCGTCCGCCGCGCGCACCTGCACCGCCCGCACCACCGCCAGCCGCCGCACGGTGCGGACCAGCAGGCGCTGCCGGCGCTGCGTCGCGGAGAACGTCACGACGATGAGGCCTTCGCCGTCGACCGCGTGCCCCGTCGCGAGGGAGTCGAAGGACACCCCGCGGGTCGAGAACACCCCGGCGAGCGCGGTGAGCGTGCCCGTCGCGTCGGCGCCCCGCAGGAACGCGACCCAGCGCCGGTCGGTCGGCGCGGGCGGCGCGGTGGTCGCGGCCGGGACCGTCGTCACAGCGACACCCCCGTCCCGGAGGCCAGGCCCCAGGGCCGCAGCATCGCGTCCACCCGCGCGGCGGTCGTGTGCAGCCGGCGCGCCTCGTCCGGCTCGGGCTCGTCCAGCAGCACGCGCGTCCAGCCCTCCGGGCCCAGCACGACCGGGACGCCCAGCACGCCGCGCAGCGGTTCCCCGGCGACGTCCACCTCGCCGTCCAGCGCGACCTGCCCGGCGACGACGATGTCCCGGCCGTCGAGGATCGTGTCCACCAGGTCGACGGTCGCGTTGGCGGTCGCCGCGGCGGTCTTCGCGCCGCTCTGGTGGGTCAGCCACGGCCGCGCGACGCCCCGCAGGTCCGGCGGCCACGTCTCCACCAGGTCGAACGCCGCCGCCACGTCGTCCGCCATCAGGCCGGCGAGGGTCTCCTTGGCCGCCTCGATCTCCGCGCCGAACCCGTCCAGGCTCCGACCGCCGCGCAGCCCCGCGACCGCGCGCCGGCGCTCGTCGGCGTCCAGCCCGCTGATCCGCACGGTCGACCACAGCGGCACCAGGTCGTCGCCGTGCTGGCCGGCCACGAACCCGCCGACCCGGTGCCGCCGGACCCCGAGGGACACGGCCACCTCACGGCGGAACCGCAGCGTGTCCAGCCACGCGCCCATCCCGATCACCCGGTGCCGGCCCAGCTCGCGCGCGACCACGGCCACGCCGAGCTCGACCGGGTTCGACACGACGACCACGACCTCGTGGCCCGAGCCGTTGCGGGCGATGGCCCGCGCGTACGACTCGAACACCGCGTGGTTCTCGGCCGCGAGCGCCGCGCGGTCCGTGCTGGCACCCGCGCGCGCCGGGGCCGTGCGCCCGGCGGCGAGCACGACGACGTCCGCGACCACGTCCTCCGGGTCGAGCGCGACGTCGATCAGCGGGGCGTGCTCGTCGTAGGCGTCCACCAGGTCCGCCCGCAACCCGTACGACGCGCGCCCCGACGACCCCCCGGGCCGACCGACCAGCTGGAGCCGCGACGACGTCGGCAGCACCCGCCGCTCGATGAGCTGGGCGCACACCTGGCGCCCCACGTCCCCTGTCGCACCCAGCACCGCCACGTCCACGGGCCCGACCCTAGGGCAGGCACGTGTCCGGGGCGTTGCCGGGCGGGGTGCGGCTCAGTCGAAGTCGAGCAGGTCGCCCAGCCAGGACTCGCGCTTCTTCTTCTTGCCGTACGGGTAGCGCGGGTCGCGGCGGTCGTCGTAGCGCGGGCGGTCGTCGCGGTAGCGGTCGTCGCGGTAGCCCTCGCGGGGCCGGTCGTCGCGGTACCCGTAGCCGGGCGCGGGGGCCGGGGTGGCCGGCGGGTAGCCGGGGGCGGGCGGGTACGCCGGGGCCGGCGGGTAGTCCGCGAACCGCGGGTCCGGGCCGGGGTCCGGCGCGGCCGACGACGCGGTCGGGACCCCCGCGGCGCGGTCGAGGATCTTGTCGAGCTCGCCGCGGTCCAGCCAGATGCCGCGGCACGACGGGCAGTAGTCGATCTCGACGCCCTGGCGCTCGGCCATCACCAGCTCGGCCCCGTCGGTGGGACACCTCATGTCGGACTCCTCGCCTGCTCGTGGGTCGTGCTGCTCCCTGCGCTGGCGAACGAACGGGACGATCCCGCGGTTCCGGCCGGCACGGTTCCGGCCGGCGCGGGCCGTGTCAGAGCCGCGCGCGCCAGTCCGCGATCCGGTCGACCGCCTCCCGCACCACCGCGGGGGACGACGCGAACGACAGCCGCACCCAGTCGTGCCCGTCGACGTGGTCGAAGTCCGTCCCCGGCGTCAGGGCCACGCCGGCCTCGTCCAGCAGCCGCGCGCACCAGGTCCGCGAGTCGAGCCCGGAGGACGACACGTCCGCGTACACGTAGAACGCCCCGTCCGCGGGGGCGACCCGCGTCCAGCCCAGGTCCGGCAGCCGGTCCAGCACGGTGCGGCGGGACGCCGCGTACTGCGCGACGTTCGCCTCCGCCGCGGCGTACCCCTCGGGCGTGAACGCCGCGACGCCCGCGTGCTGCGCGAGCGCCGGCGGGCAGAGGGCGACGTTCCCGGCGAGCGCGTCCACCGGGCCGGCGAGGTCCTCGGGCAGCAGCAGCCAGCCGAGCCGCCAGCCGGTCATCGCCCAGAACTTCGAGAACGAGTTCACCACCACCGCACCGCTGCCCAGCGCGGTCGCCGCGGTCGGGGCACCCGCCGGACCGGGTTCGCCGGCCGCGTCCCCGTAGGTGATGCCGTGGTAGATCTCGTCGGACACCAGCCGGACCCCGTGGTCGGCGCACCACGCCGCGAGCGCGTCCAGCGACGCCCGGTCGACCAGCGTCCCCGTCGGGTTCGCCGGCCCGGCGACGACCAGCCCGTCGACCGGCGCGTCCAGGGCCTCCAGCTGCTCGACGGTCGGCTGGTAGCGGGTCTCCGGACCGCACGCGAGCTCCACGACCTCGCAGCCCAGCGCCGCCAGGATGTTCTTGTACGCCGGGTACCCGGGCCGGGCGAGCGCGACCCGGTCGCCGACGTCGAACGCCGCGAGGAACGCGAGCATGAACCCGCCCGACGAGCCGGTGGTCACCGCGACCCGCGCCGGGTCGACCTCGACGTCGTACCAGGCGCGGTAGTGCCCGGCGATGGCCGCCCGCAGCGCCGGCGAGCCCAGCGCCTCGGTGTACCCGAGGTCGCCACCGGACAGCAGCTGCACCGCGCGCTCGCGCACCACGTCGGACGCGCCGGTCGCCGGCTCCCCGACGCAGAGGTTGAGCACCGACTGCCCCGCCGCACGGCGGGCGTTGGCCGCCGCGACGATGTCCATCACGGCGAACGGGGGCACCTGCGACCGCACGGAGACCTTCATCCGCCCATCCTCCCCCGCCCCGCCCGCTCCCGCCGGGCCCCGCCCCCGCGCCGGCCCCCGCGCCCCCTCGGCGCCCTTCGCCCGCCCCCTGGGCGCCGAGATAGGACTGCCGGGCCGAGACAGGGCCTCCGACGGTCCTGTCTCGGCGCGGAGGTCCTGTCTCGGCGGGGCAGGCGCGCGGCGTCGGGGGCCGGGTCGGGCGGGTCAGCCGGTGGCGAGGGCCGCGCGGACCGCGTCGACGACGCCGTCCGCGGCCGCCTCGATCTCGTCCAGGCAGGACTCGAAGTTCTCGGGCCCGCCGTACCAGGGGTCGTCGACGTCGAGCAGGTGCTCGTCGCGCGCGTCCGCCACCGCGGGGGCGGCCGGGTCGAAGGTCCGGAACATCACGACCCGCTCGGCCTCGGCCGGGTCGGCCGCGAGCCGCCGCAGCGCCCGCGCGTGGGACGCGGTCATCGCGAGCACCAGGTCCCGCTCCGCCAGGTCGCCCGCGCGTACCTGCCGTGCCGCGCGGTCGGGCACCGGGTAACCGCGGGCCGCGAGCGCCGCGCGGGCCCGGCGGTCGAGGGGGTTCCCGTGCTCCTCGTCGCTGACGCCGGTCGAGTCGACGACCACGCGGTCCCCCAGCCCGGCGGCCTCGAGCCGGTCGCGCAGCACCACCTCGGCCATCGGCGACCGGCAGATGTTGCCCGTGCACACCGTCATCACGCGGTACCGGCCCTGGTCGTCCGTCATCGGTGCTCCTGTTCCTCCGGGGTGTCGCAGCAGCACACCCGCGCCGCCGTCGACGTCGATGCCCGCCCGGCCCATCCTCACACCACCGACACCGCCGACACCGCCAGGCACGTCGCCGAGTCAGGGCCCGCGCGTCGAGACAGGACGTCCCGCGGTCCTGTCTCGACGCGCCGGTCCTGTCTCGGCGGCCGGGGCGGGCGCGGCGGGTTGGGCGGGCCGGTCAGCGCGTGAGTGTCAGCGCGGGAGGGTGCCGGCGAGGCGGCCGAAGCGGGCGGCGCTGTCCGGGTCGAGGCCGGTGACGACCGCCGTCTTGCCCTTCGCCGCGTAGCGGGTGGTGATCGCGTCGAGCGTGGCGACGGTCGACGCGTCCCAGACGTGCGCGCCGGACAGGTCGATGACGACGCGCTCCGGGTCGCCGGCGTAGTCGAACTGGTGCACGAGGTCGTTGGACGACGCGAAGAACAGCGCCCCGGTCACGGCGTACACGCGCTCGCCGTCGTCGTCGGAGCCGTCGACCCGCGTCACCGTCGTGAGGTGCGCGACCCGGCGCGCGAACAGCAGCGTCGCGAGCAGCACCCCCGCGACGACGCCGTACGCGAGGTTGTGGGTGGCGACGACCACCGCGACGGTGACGACCATGACGGCGGTCTCGCTGAGCGGCATCCGGCGCAGCGTCGACGGGCGGATCGAGTGCCAGTCGAACGTGGCGACGCAGACCATCACCATCACGGCGACCAGCGCGGCCATCGGGATCGCCCCGACCACGTCGCCGAGGCCGACGACGAGCGCCAGCAGGAACGCCCCGGCGAGGAACGTGGAGATGCGGGTCCGCGCGCCGGAGACCTTCACGTTGATCATCGTCTGGCCGATCATCGCGCAGCCGCCCATGCCGCCGAACAGTCCGGACAGCACGTTCGCGGCGCCCTGGCCCCAGGCCTCGCGGGTCTTGTCCGAGTGGGTGTCCGTGATGTCGTCGACGAGCTTGGCGGTCATCAGCGACTCGAGCAGCCCCACCAGGGCCATCGCGACCGCGTAGGGCGCGATGATCCGCAGCGTCTCGACCGTGTACGGGACGTCGGGCAGCAGGAACGACGGCAGGGAGTCCGGCAGCGCCCCCTGGTCGCGGACCCGCGGCACCGCGAGCCCGGCGACGACGGTCACGGTGGTCAGCAGCACGATGGCGACGAGCGGGGCGGGCACGACGGTGGTGAGCCGGGGCAGCAGCGCGATGACACCGATCCCGACGGCCAGCAGCGGGTAGACCGCCCACGGGACGCCGATCAGGTGCGGCAGCTGCGCCACGAACACGAGGATCGCGAGGGCGTTGACGAACCCGACCATGACCGACCGCGGGATGAACCGCATCAGGCGCGCGACCCCGAGCAGGCCGAGCGCGACCTGGACGACGCCGCCGAGGACCACGGTCGCGAGCAGGTAGCTGAGACCGTGGTCCCGCACGACGGGCGCCACGACCAGCGCGACCGCACCGGTGGCGGCGGAGATCATCGCCGGCCGACCGCCGAGGAACGCGAGCGACACCGCCATCACGAACGACGAGAACAACCCGACCCGCGGGTCGACGCCCGCGAGGATCGAGAACGAGATCGCCTCGGGGACCAGCGCGAGCGCGACGACCAGGCCGGCCAGCACCTCGGTCCGCAGCCGCCGCGGCGAGCGCAGCGCGGCCCGGACGGAGTGCGCCTCGTCGGCCTCGGGGACCCGCGGGTGCACAGGGGCGGGCGTCGGTTCAGCGGGCACGCGGGATCCGTTCGGGCGCGATGGTGGGGGCTGCCGCACTCTACTCTCACGTCACGTCAGGGTTGCCCGTCGCCCGCGCGAGGCCGGACGACTACCGTCGCTGCCACCACCTGGTGACGAGGAGACGCATGGACGACGAGCTGATCGTGGTGACGGGCGCGTCCGGACGGGTGGGTCGCCGCCTCGCGGTGCGCCTGGCCGCCGAGGGCGCGCACCAGCGGCTGGTGGTGCGCGCCCCCGACCGCGCCCCCGAGCTGCCCGGCACGGAGACCGAGGTCGCGCTGAGCCCCGGCTACCAGGACGTCGCGTCGATGCGGGCGGCGTTCGCCGGGGCGCGCACGGTGTTCCTGGTGTCCGGCCGCGAGTCCGCGCACCGGGTCGACGAGCACCGGGCCGCGGTGGACGCGGCGGTCGACGCCGGGGTCGAGCGGGTGGTCTACCTGTCGTTCATGGGCGCCGCCCCCGACGCGACGTTCACGTTCGCCCGCGACCACTGGGTCACCGAGGAGCACATCCGCGCCTCGGGCCTGCGGTTCACGTTCCTGCGGGACTGCCTGTACCACGACGCGATCATGCGGTTCGTGGGCGAGGACGGCGTGCTGCGCGGCCCGGCGGGCGACGGCCGGGTGGCGGCGGTCGCGCACGACGACGTCGCGGACGTGGCGACCGCCGTGCTGCTGGACGAACGCGCGCACGACCACGACGGTCAGGCCTACGACGTCACCGGCCCGGCCGCGTACTCCCTGGCCGAGGCGGCGGAGGTGCTGTCGCGGGCGACCGGCCGGGCGATCACCTACGTGCCCGAGACGCTCGAGGAGGCGTACGCGTCGCGCGCGGGGTACGACGCCGAGCCGTGGGAGGTCGAGGGCTGGGTGTCGTCCTACGCGGCGATCGGCGCCGGCGAGCTGGCGGCCACGTCCCCGACGGTGCGACGGCTGTCGGGGCGGCCCGCGCAGTCGTTCGAGCAGTGGCTGACCGTCAACCCCCAGGAGTGGGCGCACCTGCGCGCCTGACCGACGAGGGTCACCCCGCCCGGCGTGGGGGTGGGGACGACGCGCGACCTCCCCCGAGCGCGCGCCGCCCCCACCCGGCTCAGTCGCCCGCGGGCAGGTCGGCGTGCACGCCGACGGGCGCCGACCGTCGCCGCGCGAGCAGCACGCCGCCCGCGCCGAGCGCGACCAGCGCCCCGGCGACCCCCGCCAGCGCACCCGCACCGGCGGACCCGGTCACCGCGAGCGAGCCGTCCGCGCGGACGACCACCGTCCGCCACACCACCCGCCCGCTGACCTGGCCGACCAGCGCCAGGCGGTGCGTGCCCGCGTCGATGGAAGCGGGCAGCGTGACGGACCCGGACACGGTGCCGTCGGCGGCGGCGCGCAGGTAGCCGAGGTCGGCAGGCGCGGAGAACAGCCGGACCAGCACCCACTCGCCGGGCGTGAACCCGGTGGCGGACACGGTGACCCGCCCGCCGGGGACCAGCGCGCCGGTGACCGTGATCCGACCGGCGTTCCCCGGGACGAGGTCCGCGGCGGACACGGTGCGCAGCGGCGTCGCCGGCGGGGTCGCGCCAGCGCCGGGCACGGGCTGGGCGGGTCCGGGCTGCGCAGGTCCGGGCTGGGCGGGCGCACCCGGCCCATCCGGCGTCCCCGGGGTGCCCGGCGTCCCGGGCGTCCCGGGGTCGACCGCGAACAGGTCCGCCGCCGCGCCGAGGTCGAGCAGCACCGTCTCGCCGGTGGCGTCGTCGAGGCCGTCGTTGTCGGTGACCGCGTAGACGCGGCCGTCGCCGCCGACCGTGAGCCCCTCGAGCTTCTCCTGGGTCCAGCCGCGGGTGGCCCGCAGCGCCGGCAGCACGTCCACCGCCAGGGTCTTGGTGACCGGCACGACCGCCGCCTGGCCGGGCGTCGCCGCCGGCAGGTCCACCTGGTAGACGGCCTTCACGGCGGCGTCGGGCCCGTTGAGCTTGTCCCGCTCGACGACGGCCACGGAGTCCGCGTCCAGCGCGACGACCTCCGACAGCCCGATCCAGTCCCCGGCCGCGCCGGTGCTGGTCAGCGGGTACGCGAACCAGGTCCAGGTGCCGCCGGTGACGTCGTACCGGCCGATCCGCGCCGTGCCACCGAGCCCACCCGGGTCGGTGGTGAGGCCGCGCTGGAGGGCGACGAGGACGTGCTCGCCGGTGGCGTCGACCGTGGTGCTGACGCCCTCGACGCCCCACTTCGTCAGTCCGGCGGCGACGTCGGCGGGCAGCGGCACGGTCTCCTGGACCGCCCCGGTCGCGTCGAGCCGGACGAGCTGGTTGCCCGCCCCCGTGGCGCCCTCGACGCCGAGCCAGAACCCGCCGTCCGCGCGGGTGGCGACGCCCTCGGCGTCCAGCGCGACAGGCATGCCAGCCCGGGTCACGGTGATCTCGCGGTCGATCACCGCGGGGCTGGTGGACACGTCGAGCGACAGCAGCCGGGTCTCGGCGAACGCCGCGTCGGTGGCCGTCCACAGCCGGTCCGGGTCCGTCACGTCGGGGGCCAGCGCACCGAGCGCGCCCCAGCCGATCGGGTTCCCGGCGGCGTCGTCGGCGGACACCACGGTCGGGAACTGCGGGGTCCCGCCCTGCGCGGCCCACGCCGGGCCGCGCCCGAACACCGTGACCGCGGAACGGACGCGCGCGTCGGCGTCGTCGGTCTCGGAGGAGACGACCAGCAGGTCGCGGCCCGGCACCGGCAGCAGGCCCTCGGGCCCGTTGGTGGTGGCGAGCACCTGGACGAACCGCGGCGCGGCCGGGTCGGTCACGTCGTAGACGGCGACGAGGTTCGACCGCTCCGACCCGACGAACGCGTAGGGCGTGCCGCCGAGGGTCGCGACGGCCAGGCCCTCCATCTCGACGCCCTTCTTGCCGGCCCGCTTCTCGGCGTGCAGGCCGGTGCGGACCGCGAGGCGCTCGAGCTCGGCGCCCGCGTCCCAGACCACGGCGCCGGTCGTGGCGTCGAACACCGACCAGCCCCGGGTGCCGCCCTTCCAGTCGCCCTCGTTCGCGGTCGCCACGTGGGTGTCGTCCAGCCAGCCGATCGCGTCGGGCTCCCGCGGGGTCGCGGGGATCGAGCCGGTCTGGTCGATCCGACCGTCGTCCTCGACGTCGATGCCGGACACCGCGACCGAGCCGGCGCTGAACGCCGAGGTCACCGCGCGGGTCGCCAGGTCGATCAGCACGACGCCGTTGTTCTCCTGGAGGGTCACCGCCAGGGTCGTGCCGGAGGGGTTCACCGCGACGTACTCGGGCTCCGGGTCCTGCGGGGTGTCGAGGCCCACGAGCTGCGGCAGCGGCGAGCCGTCCGGCTGCACGAGGTCGACGCGGTGGGTGGTCCAGGCGGCCACGTCGGGCGCGGACAGGTCGAGCAGCTGGACGAACCCGGCGGGGAGCTGCGGGAGGTCGCCCTCGTCCCCGCCGGCCGGGGTGGCCTCCTCGTCGCGCTGGTTCTCCATCGCGATCGCGGCCGTCGCGCGGTCCGGGGTCAGCACGATCGAGTCGGGCTGCCCCTCCAGCTCGATCGTCCGCAGCGCGGCGTGCGTGCGCAGGTCCGCGACGACGAGCGCGCCGGTCGGGTGCAGGTAGTCGGCCGACGTGTCGACGACGACCAGCACCCGGTCGCCCACGACGGCGACGGAGGTCGGCGACGCGTGCCCCGGCAGCCCGAGCGCGGCGAGGTCGAGCGTCCCCCGGCCCTGCGGGGCGGCGGGGTCGGTGATGTCGACGAACCCGATCCGGCGCCCGGCGGCGTCGGTGTGCACGAACGTCCTCCCGTCGTCCGAGATCGCGGAGATCTCGGCGACCGTCTCGTCCGCGGCGTCCGTCCCCGCCGGGCGGTTCAGGTAGACCGGGTACGTGGACAGCCGGTGGAACGTCTCGTCGGCCGCGGGCGAGGTCCACGCCGCCGGCGCACCGGTCGGTGCCGTCGACGCGACGGGCGACGCGACGGCGGCCGTGGCGACGAGGCCGGCGAGCCCGGCGACGAGCGCCGTGCAGGTGGTCAGGGCGAGGCCGCGCCGGACGGGCACAGGCAGCATCGAGAGCTCCTTCGGTCGGGTTGACCGCAGGCTGCTGCGCCCCGCTGACCGGGGTCCGTCGGGTGGGTGAACGACCGGCGTCCACCGGGCGTCGATCCGCCGGCGCGCCGCTCGGGGCGTGCCGCTCAGCCCTTCCGGGCCGCTCAGCCCTTCCGGGCGGTGAGCACCAGCGGCCCGTCGGGCGTGATCGCCACGGTGTGCTCGGCGTGCGCCGCGCGGGAGCCGTCGGCGGTCCGGATCGTCCAGCCGTCGCCGTCGACCGTGTAGCCGTCGCCCCCGGCCATGAACCAGGGCTCGATCGCGATGACCAGGCCCGCCCGGAGCTTCATGCCGGTGCCGCGGCGGCCGAGGTTGGGGACGTGCGGGTCCTCGTGCATCGTCCGGCCGACGCCGTGCCCGCCGAAGTCCGCGTTGATCCCGAGCCCCGCGGCGCGCCCGACCTCGCCGATCGCCGCGGAGATGTCGCCCATCCGGTTGCCGGGACGCGCCTGGGCGATGCCGGCCGCGAGCGCCTCCTCCGTGACCCGGATCAGCCGCTGGGAGTCGGGGTCGGGGGTGCCGAGCTGGAAGCTCAGCGCGGAGTCCGCGACCCAGCCGTTCACCTGCGCGGCGAAGTCGATGCTCAGCACGTCCCCGTCGGCGAGCACCTGGTCGGACGGCAGACCGTGCAGGGCGGCGTCGTTCACGCTGGTGCACAGGACGCCCGGGTACGGCATGGCGCCGAACGACGGGTGGTACCCGAGGTAGACGGAGTGCGCGCCGGCCTCGTCGATGAGCCGGTGCGCGTGGGTGTCGAGCTCCTTCGTCGTCATGCCCACCCGGGCCACGTCCTGCAGGCTGCTCAGCACCCGGGCGATGAACGCGCCCGCCGCCCGCATCTGCTCGATCTCCCGGGGTGTCTTCAGCTCGACCACCCGACCCACCCTAGTCGTGGGTGCCCGGGTCCCCGCCCAGCCCTGCGACCCCCGCCGCGAGCATGTCGACCAGCACCCCGAAGCTGTGGTCGAGGTCGTCGGGCAGCCGGAACCCGCCGCCGAGCTCGAGCGTGACGAACCCGTGCACCCCGGCACGCAGCGCCCGCACGGCGTCGACGGCCCGGGCCTCCGGCAGCGCGAACCCGCGCAGCACCGCGACCATCAGGCCGACGACCTCCGCCGCGGTGGCGGCGAGCTCGGCGTCGGCCGGGTCGTCGGGGTCGGGGGCGGTCTGCACGGCGGCGTACCGCCCGGGGCGCGCGTGCGCGTAGTCCCGCATCCCGTGCGCGAGCGCGCGCAGCGCGTCCGGGCCGGACCGGCCGAGCGTGCGGTCGACGAGCTCGGCCCGCAGGTCGCGTGCCGCCACGACGGCCACCTCGCGGCGCAGCGCGGCGAGGGAGCCGACGTGCTTGTAGAGGCTCGGGGTCGCGACGCCGGCCTCGGCCGCGACCTTGGCGAGCGTGAGGTCGGCGAACCCGGTGGTCCCGCCGGCGTCGACCAGGTCGAGCGCGATCCGGACGACGGCGTCGTGCGACAGCCCGGCCCTAGGCACGGGCCACCTCGCCGAGCAGCGCGAGCACGGCGTCGGCGACGACGCCCGGGGTCTGGTGCTGCGGGTAGTGCGCCGCGTCGGCGACGAGCAGGGTGCGGGCGCCGGTCGTGGCGCCGATCCAGGCGAGCTCCGCGGCGGGGTCCGACCAGTCCGGGTCGAGCGCGCCGACCACCGCGAGCGCCGGGGCCTGCACCCGGGGCAGCCGCCGCTCCACGACCGCGTGGTCGAGCCCGAGGGCCAGCCGGCGGAACGCCGCGAGGTACCCCGGGCGACGCATGCTCGCGCGCAGCGCCGCCCGGTGCTCGGCGAGCCGCGGGGCCCGGGTGCCCTTGTTCAGCGTGCCGTAGTACGCGGCCCACGCGGCGGCGCCCCACGGCGCGGCCAGCATCGCCCGCAGCACCAGCCCGAGGACCGCCTTCTTGGCGGCGCCGCCCGCGGGGTTGCGCAGGAACGGACTGAGCAGCACGAGCGCGCGGACCAGGTCGGGCCGGTCGGCGGCGACGACGGTGACCGCCGAGGCGCCCATCGAGTTGCCGACCAGCACGGCGGGCCCGGCACCGAGGTGCTCGACGAGCGCGATGACGTCCTGCGCGGTGGCCTCGTCGCCGTCGGTGGCGAACCCGGTGCTCGACTCCCCGTGGCCGCGGAGGTCGGTGGTGACCACCCGGTACCCCGCGGCCAGCAGGGCGGCGCGCAGCTCGTCGTAGGTGGACCGCAGGTCGCCCATCCCGGGGACCGCCACGACGAGCGGGCCGGTGCCGGCGTCGTCGTAGGCGATGACCCCGTCGGGCCGCTGGAGGTGCTCCGTGCGTCGCTCGATCATGTCCATAGCCCGAAGGCTAATACCCTTAGCCTTCGGGCGCAAGAGGTGTCTGCGATCCTCGACGCGTGCAGCACGACCTCGCCCTCGAGGGCCACGGAGTCCGCCTCGTCCCGCTCGACACCACGCACGCGCCCGCGCTGGCCGCGTTCGTCGACGACCGCATCTGGGCCGGGATGTCCACGCCGCTCCCCGCGGGTGACGACGCGTGGCGCGCCGAGGTCGCCACGGCGCACACCACCCCCGGCCGGTACGCGTTCGCCGTCCTCGACGCCGGCACCGGCGAGCTCCGCGGCAGCACGTCGTTCTACGACCGGGACACCCGCGTCCCCCGCGTCGAGATCGGGCACACCTTCTACGCGCCCCGCTGGTGGGGCGGTGACACGAACCCCGCCTGCAAGCTGCTGATGCTCACGCACGCGTTCGAGGTGTGGGGCTGCGCCCGGGTCGCGCTGCGGGCGGACTCGCGGAACACCCGGTCGATCGCCGCGATCACCCGGCTCGGCGCCACGCCGGAGGGCGTGCTGCGGCGCCACCGGCTCTCGTCCGACGGGACCCTGGCGGACACGGCGTACTTCTCGGTCGTCGCCGAGGAGTGGCCCGCGGTGCGGGCGGGGCTGCTCGCGCGTCTCGGCGCCTGAGCCGGGCCGGGGTCAGGCGGGGGCGGGCAGGGAACAGCCCGTGGGCCGGACCTCCTGATGGAGAGGTCCCGCCGCGAAGGACGAGGTCGCGGCTCCCACGGGCTGCGGTGACTGCCGTGGACTCGCTCGCCACCCTGCCGGTGCTGACCGGCGGAGCGTGCGGGCGGATCGGGCAATCCGTCCGATGTGCTCGGGCGACTAGCGGGCAGTCACCTCACGCGTCCTGGAGAACTTCATGTCCTGGACCACCTCCTTCCCGTGTGCCTCGAACCTACGTCCGGCCCCCGGGCCCGGCAACGGGTTTTCGGCACCGTTCCCGCATCGCGGACACCCGTCGCGGTGACCAGGAACAACGGCGGCCCGCCGCGAGTTGCCCCGGCATGACCACGATCGGATTCATCGGCTCCGGCCACATCGGCAGCGCCCTCGCGCGCCTGGCCGTCGAGCACGGCCACGCAGCCGTCGTCAGCAACTCCCGCGGCCCGCACACGCTCGTGGACCTCGTCGCCGAGCTCGGCGACAACGCCCGCGCGGGCACGCCCGAGGAGGCCGCCACGGACGGGGACGTCGTCGTCGTCACCGTCCCGTTCAAGGCGTACCGCGACGTCCCCGCCGCACCGCTGGCGGGCAAGGTCGTCATCGACACCAACAACTACTACTGGGAGCGCGACGGCCACGTCGCCGCCCTCGACGACGGCAGCACCACCAGCTCCGAGATGCTCGCCGAGCACCTCGCCGGCGCCCGGGTCGTCAAGGCGTTCAACCACATCACCGCCGCCGACCTCGGCACCCGCAGCACTCCCGCCGGCACCCCCGGCCGCCGCGCGCTGGCCATCGCGGGCGACGACGCCGAGGCGAAGGCCGTCGTCGCGGAGCTCATCGACCGGTGGGGCTTCGACGTCGTCGACGCGGGCCCGCTCGCGGAGGGCCGCCGCTACCAGCGCGACCTGCCGGCCTACGGCCCGGACCTCGACGCCGACGCCCTCCGCGCCGCCCTCGCCGAGGCCTGACGCCCCGCCCGGCCCTGCCCGACGAGAGGTCACGACACGCGAGCGCCCCGACCGGCGTGCCCGCGAGTCGTGACCTCTCGTCAGCTCGTCAGTCGTCCGTGGCGTCGCGCTGGGCCGGGACCCGCGGGTCGGGGGCCAGGAGGTAGCCGAGGCCGCGGACCGTGCTGATGCCACCGCGGCGGCCGAACCGGTCCGCGAGCTTCCGGCGGAGGTTGGCCATGTGCACCTCGATGCTCCGGCGGTCCGCGTCGGTCGGGCTCGGCACCGCGTGCGGGCCGTGCACCGCGACCGCGACGGCCAGCTCGTCCTTCGAGACCGGCTGACCTGCCCGCTCCGCGAGCGCCACCAGGATCTCGAACTCGCTGCGGGTCAGCTCGACGGGTTCGTCCGCCACCCGCACGCACCGCGCGGGCACCTCCACCACGAGGTCGCCGCGCACCAGCGTCTGCCCGCCCGTCCGGCCGGGCCCTGCCCCAGTCGTCATCGCCCCACGGTACGGCGGTCCACGGCGCGCGGCACGGGGAGCGTCACGGCGGCGCACCTGGGTGCTGGCACCCCGGTCCGGGAACCCGGACCTCAGGATTCCTGACACGGCCGCCACCGCGGACGATCCACCCCCCGTCCAGACACGAGCGGGGTCGCATCCCCGTCCGACGAGGGGGATCCCCAGTGCACACAGTGCGAGAGAAGCGGCGGGGCGGGGCACGTCCCGCCGCGCTGGCGGTCGCGGTCATCGCGGCCATGCTCGTCCCGGCAGGCGCCGCAGCCGCCGACACCACCGACCCGACCGCTGAGTCCGGCGTCGTCGCCGAGCAGCCCACGGCCACCGAGAGCGCGGCTCCGGCCGAGCCTGCCCCGGAACCCGCCACCGAGCCCGCCCCGGTCGCGCCGGCGACCACCGAGCAGGCGCCCGCCCCGGAGCCCGCCCCGGAGCCCGCCCCGCAGCCCGCGACCCAGCCGGAGGCGCCCCCCGCCGACGCGACGGCGACCACGTCGAGCACCACGTCGTCGACCTCCAGCACCAGCGAGTCCGAGCTCCCGACCATGAGCGGGTTCTTCTCGTTCTCGGGCACCACGTTCGACGAGGAGGAGTGGGTCGACGTCGCCACCGTCGCCACCACGCTCACCGCGGTCGACCAGGGCTGGCCGGTCGACGCCGACATCCACCTCGAGTGGTGGGTCGGCGACGTGGTCGTCGGCTACGGCCCGCAGTACACGCCGCGGCCCGAGGACATCGGGCGCATGATCGAGATCACCTGGACGGTCGTCGCACCTGGCTACCAGGACGCGAACGGCGGCGCCTCTGTCGCGTCGACCACCGTCGCCGGGGCGGAGCAGCCCGCGACGATGGAGGGCGACCTCATCGTCACCGGCACGACCGACCAGAACGGCGAGATCGTCGCCCCCGTCGGCCACACCCTGTCGGCCGCGCTCGACGACCGGTGGCCCGCCGGCGCCGAGGTCAGCTGGAGCTGGCGGGTCGAGGGTGTGCTCCGCTCCGTGAGCAGCACCTTCACCCCCGACCTGTCCGACCTCGGCGGGAAGGTGTGGGTCTACGCGTCCGTCACCGCGCCGGGCTACGAGCACCGCGTCGCCGGCGTCCGGGCCGCGCAGCTCGTCGTCGAGGGCACCGCGGTCCCGCAGGGGACGGTCACCTACAAGGGCGGCGACCACTGGGACGTCGTCCTCGGCACGACCACGTCGGTCGACCTCGCGGGCTGGCCCGCGGGTGCCGCCGAGACCGTCGTCTGGTCGGTCGACGGGTACGAGCGCGGCGAGGGCCGCACGTTCACGCCGACCGCGAAGGACCTGGGCGGGTACCTCGAGGTGTTCGTCAGCGTCACCGCCCCCGGCATGACGCCGTTCACCGACCACCGGTGGATGGGCACCGTCGTCACCACCCCGACGGTCTCCGTCCCGTCCTCGTCGATCACCGTCGGCGACATCGCCACGATCCCGGTCGCCGTCACCGGTCCGCAGGGCGGCCCGGTCGCGACCGGCGTCGTCTCGGTCACTCTCACCCCGCGAAGCGGCGGCATGCCGCTGGTCCTGCCGTCCGCGTCCCTCGTCGACGGCGTCGCGACGTTCACGGCCGCGAACCTGCCCGTCGGTACCTACACGGTCAGCGCCGCGTACACCGCGAAGGAGATCCAGTACGCGTTCTTCACGCTGATGACGGCCGAGCACGTCTCGGCGTACCGGTCCGCGACCGGTTCGGGAGTCCTGACCGTCGGCGCCGCCGCGGCGACGCTCACCGCTCCCGGCACCGTCCGGGCCGCGGTCGCCACCCGCGCCACGTTCGAGGCGACCCTCGCCACGAACGCCGACGCGCCGACCGGCTCCTGGACGGTTCGCGAGGGCGGCTCCGTCCTCGCGCACGGCGAGGTCCGCAAGGGCGGTCGCATCGCGGTGACGCTGCCGGTGCTCAGCGTGGGCACCCACACCCTGGTGCTCGAGGTCCCCGCCACCCCGTGGGCGGCTGCGGCTTCGGCCACGGTGACCGTCGTCGTCACCGGTGAGCCCGCGCAGGTCGGCACGACGCCGACCGTCGGCACCGTCCTGGACACGCCGAAGGCCGCCACGGTCCCCGGGCAGCAGATGGAGCTCGTCGCCGAGGGCTTCGAGCCCGGTGAGACGGTCGCGTTCTACCTGCACTCGGAGCCGATGTTCCTCGGCACCGCGGTCGCCGGCGCCGACGGCGTCGCCCGTCTGCTGGCGACGGTCCCCGCGGGTGCCCCGGTCGGGTCGCACACGGTCATCGCGACCGGTGGCACGAGCGGCCGCTGGGCCACCCTGGCCGTCGAGCTGGCCGTGCCCGCCGCCGTGACGCCGGTCGCGAACCCCGTGGTCGCCGCCCCCGCGGCCACCGCGGCGGCGTCGCCCGCCCTCGCGGTGACGGGCTCGCAGTCCGGCACCCTGATGGCCGGCGCGTGGCTGATGCTGCTCGTCGGCGGCAGCCTCGTGCTCGTCGCCCGCCGGGTCCGCGCCACGCGCTGACGCGCACCCCGCACGACGCGATCCCCGCAGCACCCAGGACCTGGGGGCTGCGGGGATCGTCGCGTCCGGGGGCGGTGGTCCGGGACGTCACCACTCCCGGTACGCGCCGATCGGCGCGACGTCCCGCCAGCCCTCGAACTCCTGCACCACCGCGCCCTCCGCACCGCAGTCCGGCAGGCCCAAGAACGCCCGGTAGTCCCGCACCCGGTACTCCGGCGCCTCCAAGCCGAGCGCCGCGAGCTCGGCCACCTCCTGCTCCGACACCGGCGACAGCGTGGTGTCGACCAGCATCGCCTCGTCGATCGAGGGGACGTAGGGGCTCCCGTCAGCCTTCATCACCTGCGGCCGCAGCCTCTCGCATGTGCGCACCGTGACCACGCCCGCCTCCTCCGTCACCGACAGCACCACCGCGGGCGTCGGCCCGATCGGCACCGTGGGGTGTTCGGCACTGCGCGGATCCAGCCCGATCGAGATCGCGCCAGAGGCCGGGTCGACGTGCTGCGTGAACTGTGCGAAATCGCCCGAGTCGACCAGGTCGGCCCAGACGAGGACCACCTCGGTCGTGCGGAGTTCCCGCACGGCTGGGTGACCCTCGTGCTCGGACACCTCGGGGGTCACAGCCTCGAGCGGCACGAGGTCCGGGATCGGCGCGTGCGGGTGCACGACCGGCGTGGGCACGACGCGGACCGGGTGCGGCTTCCCCGGGGCGCACCCGGTCAGGACGACCGCACCCGCCAGCACCAGCGCGGCCCACCCCGCACCACGACGACCCTGCCCGGCACGCCTCACCACTGCCGGTACTCGCCGATCGGCGCGACGTCCCGCCAACCCACGAACTCCTGCACCACCGCGCCCTCCGCACCGCAGTCCGGCAGGCCCAAGAACGCCCGCCAGTCCCGCACCCGGTACTCCGGCGCCTCCAGACCGAGCGCCGCGAGCTCGGCCACCTCCAGCTCCGACACCGGCGACAGCGTGATGTCGACGAGCATCGCGTCGTCGTCGGAGGGCACGTACCGGCTCCCGTCGACCTTCATCACCTGCGGCCGCCAGCCCTGGCACGTGTGCACCGTGACCACACCCGCGTCCTCCGTCACCGACAGGACCACCGCGGGCGTCGGCCCGATCGGCACCGTGGGGTGCCGGGCACCGCGCGGGTCCAGCCCGATCGTCACGAGACCCGAAGACGGGTCGATGTGCTGCGTGAACTGCGCGAACTCTCCCGAGTCCACCAGATCGGCCCACGCGAGCACCACCTCGGTCGTGCGGAACTCCCGCACCGCCGGGTGACCCTCGTGCTCCGACACCTCGGGGGTCACCGCCTCGGCCGGCACCAGGTCCGGGATCGGCGCGTGCGGGTGCACGACCGGCGTCGGCTCGACGCGTACCGGGTGTGGCTTCCCTGGCGCGCAGCCGGCCAGGACGACCGCACCGCCCAGCACCAGCACAGCCCACCACCGCGCACCACGGGCACGGACCCCGGCACTGCTCACCACTGCCGGTACTCCCCGATCGGCGCGACGTCGCGCCAGCCCACGAACTCCTGCACCACCGCACCCTCCGCACCGCAATCCGGGAGACCCACCAGGGTCCGGTAGTGCCGCACCCGGTACTCCGGCGCCTCCAGACCGAGCGTCGCGAGCTCGGCCGCCTCCTGCTGGGAGAGCGGAGACAGCGTGATGTCGGCCAGCATCGCCTCGTCGATGGAGGGCACGTACGGACTCCCGTCGGCCTTCATCACCTGCGGCCGCCAGCCCTGGCACGTCTGCACGGTGACCACGCCCGCGTCCTCCGCGACCGATAGCACCACTGCCGGCGTCGGCCCGATCGGCACCGTGGGGTGCCGGGCGCTACGCGAGTCCAGCCCGATCGTCACCAGACCCGACGAGGGGTCGATGTGCTGCGTGAACTGCGCGAACTCCCCCGAGTCCACCAGGTCGGCCCACGCGACCACCACCTCGGTCGTGCGGAGCTCCCGCACCGCCGGGTGACCCTCGTGCTCCGACACCTCAGGCGCCACCGCCTCGGCCGGCACCAGGTCCGGGATCGGCGCGTGGGGGTGCACGACCGGCGTGGGCACGACGCGGACCGGGTGCGGCTTCCCCGGAGCGCACCCGGTCAGGAGGGCGCCCGCGCAGGCGACGAGAAGGGCGCGCGACCCCCAGCGATTCACGGCATCGCCCCGCGGTTGCGGGGCTGGTCCTCCCCGAGGACGCGGACGTCGAGGGCGGCGCTCCCCGCGCGGTTGCTGTACGCACTGGCGACGGTGCCGTAGTCAAGGGCGAGCTGCCCGACGACCTCCGCCGCCGGGACGGGTCGACCGTCGTCGCGGGTGTACGGCGGGTCGATCTGGTCCCACCCCGCGGTGAGGGCGTCGGCGAACGCGGCCATCGCGACCTGACCGGAGTCGAGGCCCCGGTCGATCACCGCGTCGAGCTCACCGTCCGCCAGCACCCCCGGCATCCGCGCCGCGCCCACCTGGCCGAGTCCGACCTGTGCCAACTGGGCCAGGTAGTCGACGACCCCGCTGCCCGTCGAGAATCCCGGTACGAGGGCCGCCACGGTGAGGATCGCGTCGAGGTCGCGGCGTGCCCGGTCGCTGACCTCCTGCGCCTGCAGGTGGCCCTCCAACGAGTAGGACGCGTACGTCAGGCCGTACAGCGCGCCCACCTGGCCGAGCAGCGCGGCCGCCTCGCCGGCGGTGGGGTGGGTCGGGCCGGTGAGGTGGTCGCGGACGCGGGTCGCGTACTCGGCGACGTGGCTGCCGTAGACCGCGAGTGCCCCGGGGTCGAGCGTCGCGATGCCGAGCAGGCGGGAGAGGTTGCCGGCACTCACGTCTAGGCGTGGCGCCGTGGCCGCCATCCCGTCCGGTCCGATGATGGTGAAGAAGTGCGCGTTCAATCCAGGCTCCGCCACCCCCACCAGCCCCGCCGCCGTCTCCCCCGCGTACGCCCCCAGCGCCGCCGCGATCCCCCGCGCCGCGTCGGGCGACACCGTGCCGGCCCGCAGCGCGAGGTTCCCGCCGAGCGCCTCGAACGCCCGCGACGCGAACCCCGTCACGGTGACCCAGGCGTCACCGACGGGGACGCTGTGGTGCGCGGCGCGGGACGTCGGGCTGTTCACGACCGCGTCCAGGACCGCGGCCGGCGCCGCGAACCGGTTGCCGGACCAGTCGTGCTCCCCGAACCAGTACGTGGTGACCTCGGCCGGCCGGGACGCGAAGAAGTCGAGGGCGTCGTCGGGGATCCGGGCGACCTGCGCGAAGACCGACGCGGCGAGGCTGATCGACCGGTGCGCGAAGACCCCCGAGCCCGCGTCGTGCCGCCCGGAGGTGTGCGTGAGCAGCGCGAACCGGTCGGGGTCGTGGACCCGGATCTCCTCGACGCGCTCGAGCGCCCCGAGCGCGACACGGGGCGCGAGGCCGGCCACGGACAGCAGGTGCGCGACGACCTGCACGCCGACGACGTCCGCGCCCGGGTGGTCCGTGACACCGGTCCCGGTCGCGTCGACCAGGGTCCGGCCGAACCAGTGCTGCTCGGCGGGCGGCCAGGTCCGGGAGGCGGTCGCGAGCCCGGTGGCGAGCGCGGCGGCGAGGTCGGTCGCCGCGACCTCGCCGCGCGGGAACCCGCCGCCACCGGTCGCGGCGAACGAGTTCATCAGCCCGACGAGACCGGCGGGACCGAGCCCGGCGACGAACGCGGACATGACCTCCGGGTCGCTGGAGTACAGGGCGAGCAGCTGCGCGACCAGGTCGTGGTCCCGCCCGGTCAGCTCCCTGCCGCCGCGGAGCCGACGCAGCACCTCGGCCACCACCTCCGCCACGGGCCGCTGCGTCCCGTTGCCCCGGAACGCCACGCCGGCCCAGGCCTGCGCACCCGGCCCCGCGGCGTCGAGCAGGTCGGCGGCGGTCCGCTGGTCCTGCCGCGCACGGTCCCGGCCGATCTCGTCGAGCTCGAGCAGGCGCGCGTCGATGGTCCGCTGCGTCTCGGCGATCAGCCGCGTGAGCGCGACCACCCGGCCGGCGCTGGTGCCGTCGCCGCTCAGCACCTCGGCCTTCGCCCGGACGAGGCGCCGTCGGTGGTCCTCCAGGTCGTCCTCCGCGACCCGCAGCCGCGAGCGCACCCCGTCCGCCTCGTCCTGCACCTGCGCGAGGCGGCGCGCGTACGTCGTCAGCGCCTCGGACACCCGACCCCAGGAGTCGACCGCCGCGTCGGCGCGCCGGCGCGTGTCCGCCACGGTCTCGCGGAAGGCGTCGGCACCCTGCCCGGACCACGTGTGCTCGTCGGCGTCGCCCGCGTACCGGTTGACGTCCCACGACGCCTGCGCGAGCGCGTCCGCCAGCCGATCCACCTCGGTGGCCGCCGCGCCGCAGACCTCCGGCACGCCGTGGTCGGGGTGCCGCTGGTCGCTCACCGTGCCTCCGCCGCGAGCGCCGCGTCCGCCCGGACGAGCTCGGCCAGGCCCTCCTCGCCGCGCCGGGCGACCTCCACCCAGCCGGCCCACGCGTTCGCGTCCTGCTGCTCGATCATCCGGAACGCCTGGACGAAGGCCTCGATCACCTCGTCCGACCCGCACAGGCCGATCGACGGCGGCACCCGGTCGGGCTCGACGTGCTGCCCCACGGCCCGGATCGACGTCAGCACCTCCTGCACCGTGTCGACGTCCGCCACCAGCTCACCCATCGTCACCACACCCGTCCGCGTCGCCGACCAGCAGTCCCGTCGACGCTAGGGCGGGGCCACCACTCAACCGACCACTCACGGCGCACGGTCGGGCCGGCGCTGAGTAGTCGCCGACCCGGGCGCGGTCAGCAGGTCGCGAGCACGTACCCGTCGTCGGCGGGCGTGCGCAGGTCGCGGTCCCGCAGGACGGTCGACGTCGGCCGCCGCGGGTCCGCGCACCGGTCCGGGAAGGGCCCCGCGTCGTACTCGACGTCCAGCACCGCGTCCCCGTAGACGTCGGTGTACGCGGCGCACTCGTCGTACGCGAGGCACTCCTCGGCGACCGCGAAGTCGAACCCGGCCTCGTCGCGGCCGCGGGTGCCGAGGTCGGGCGCGTTCTTCTGGGCGACGGCCAGGCCCGCGGCGTGCGCCACGTCGACCAGCCGCGCGGCGAGGTCGACGGCGTCGTCCTCGGTGAGCCGCCCGTCGGACCGGGTCCACGAGTCGAGGTTGTCGAGCTCCACCGCGTCGAACCCGCGGTCGGCGCACCGGGTGACCTGCGCGCCGACGACCTCCGCGATGGCCGCGCGCTTCGCCCCGGTCGACGTGTCGAGCAGCAGCTCGTCGGGCCAGCCCGGGTCGACCACCGGGTCGCCTGCGTCGTCGCGCAGCACAAGATCGGGGTGCTCAGCGAGCCAGACGTCCCGCTCGGCGGGCTGGGTCTGGAACCCGTTGACGTAGCAGCCGGACCACCGGTCGGTGTCGGGGGCGTCGGTCACGTCGCGGACGACGCCACCGATCCCGTCGGGCGGCGCGTACCCGCCGCCGAGCTGGTAGTCGACGACCACCCCGGCGGGCGGCAGTCCCGGGCGCGCCGGCGCGGGCCCCGAGCACCCGGCGACCGCCAGCAGCGTCGTCGCCGCGACGGCGCACCACCCGACGCTCGACCGGCCCACCGCCCCACCTCTCGTCCTCGGACGAGCAGTATGTCCGCATGGGCATGCTCAACGACTACTTCACCGCGCCGTCCGACGAGGACGCCGCCCTGGCTCTCGACCTCCCGGGCGGACCGGGCGCGCCGGTCGAGGCACCGCCGGTGCGGGGGATGCTGTTCGGCTCCACCCCGGCGGCGACGCCCGGGCCGTCGCGCTTCCCCACCGTCCCGGGCTACCGGATCGACCCGTTCATCCAGATCGCGACGCTCGAGGCGCTGCTCACCGGGATGACGTACGACGCGGTGCGCGCAGCCCGGTCCGGGGAGCAGCCGGTCGCGCTGTCCGACGACGGCGACTGCGTGGTGCTGCGGCTGCCGGACACGCTCGGCGCGGCGCTGGCGGACGCGTCCGACACACGGCTCGCCGAGGTCGCCGTCCCGTGGTCGCGGACCGACGAGCTCGCCGGGACGGACCCGGGTGAGCTGCACGCGTTCCTGGTCCCGCTGGCGGCGGTCGCGCGCGCCGGCCGGGCCCGCGGCGAGGCCCTGTACTGCTGGACGGCCGTCTGAGCCGGTCGCCTCAGAGCACCGTCGCGAGCCGGTCGAGCGCGGCCAACGGGTCCGGCCCGGCCGGCGCGAGGACGACGGCGTCGGTCCCGGCGGCGTGGATCGCGGCGAGCCGGGCCCGGACCTGGTCGCGGGTGCCGACGACCGCGAGCTGGTCCACCCACGCGTCCGGCAGGGCGGCGGCGAACTCCGCGCGGTCAGGGGTGCGCTCGCGCAGGGCCCGGAACTCCGCGGCGAACGGCATCGGGTCGATGTGCGGTGCCCAGCCCGGGTCCCCGATGTACGCGAGCGCGGGACGGACCAGCGCGCGGGCCTCGGCCGGGTCGTCGGCCACGGCGCCCACGTCGTACGCCGCCACCCGGTGCCCGGGGACGTCGCCGATCTGCGCACGCGCCGCGCGGGAGTACTCGGGGCCGACCGGCTCGGCCAGCACCGTCCCGTCGGCGACCCGCCCGGCCGCCGCGAGCGACTTCGGCCCGCGCACCCCGGCGAGCACCGGCGGCACCACTGCCGGCGGCGACTCCAGACGCACGGCGTCGAGCTGCACGTACCGGCCGTCGACCGTGACCTCCTCGCCGCGGAGCAGCGCGCGCAGGGCCGTCACGTACTCCTCGAACGCCGTCAGCGGGCTCGCGGGCCACGCGCCGGCCTGGCGCATCCAGTCCGGCATCCCGTGGCCGACGCCCAGGTGCAGGCGCCCCGGGAACAGCTCCGCCACGGTGGCGACCTCCATCGCGGCGAACGCGACGTTGCGCGCCCCCACCGGCAGGATGCCGACACCGACCCGGATCCGCTCGGTCACCGCGAGCGCCGCCGCGGCCTGGGCGATCCCGCCTCGGAACCCCAGGTCCTCGACCACCCACAGCTCGGCGAACCCGAGCGCGTCGGCGCGCCGCGCGTACGGCAGCACCTGGTCGGCGGGCAGGTCGCGGGGCAGCAGCACACCGACGTCGGGCAGGGTCTCAGCAGCGGGACTCATGAGGACGACTGTACGCAGGGGTGTGACCAGCGTGTTCACCGTTCGGGCGTCGCGTGCGAGCCGGGTGTGCTCTGCTGGGCCCCGGCACCGCGAGGTTGCAGGGCCAGGCTCGTGTACACCGCGGCCACCAACGAAGGGACCCAGGCCGGCCATCTGGCTTGGGTCGGCGCGGGCCACGGACCTCGCGCCCCTCCGGCCACAGGCCATCTCGGGCTCAACGAAGGCCTCGGCCGCGACAGTTGCGTCGAAGCTCAGCATCGTCACTGCTCACCCGGTGCAGGCGCCCACGGGTTCCCGAGCAGGTAACCCACCGGCACGTCGAGGACGCGGCCGAGCCGGCCCAGGAGCGATCGCTGCTCCTCACTCACCTCAACGTCGTACTCGTACGTCTGGGTGCAGAGCGTCTCGAGCGCGAGCCGCCGCTCGCCGGCATTGATCAAGACCGCAATCGAGTCAACGTCGCTCGCAGGCAGTCCAGCTGCGCCTTCAAGCGCCCGTCGCAACTCGCTGGTCACAAGGTTCAAGTCCATCGCTTCTCCCGTCACGGCAGCGGGAATCCGGTGATGATGCCCTCGCCACCGGGCTCGATGATCACCCGGATCGGCACACCCTGGCGCACCCCGTCGACGAGATACCGAACTGGCGCACCGTTCTTCGTGAACTCGGCCCCCACCTTCCCCGTCTGCTGAATCCACTGGAGACCGGGATCTGTGGCGACGTCAGACACGTTGTGCATGATCTGTTGTGGCGACCAGGACCTCGGGAACAACGTGTTACCCAACTCGCCCGGCGGCATGTGGCCGTCGAGTATGTGGCTGGTGCGGGGCCAGACCCTATCGTCGCCGACGTAGAACTCGGTCCCGGCCTCAGCGGCCAGCCCAGCCGCAACCACGAAGCTCGCCGGCTCCCGAGCCTTGCGTGAGCCGACCGACCGCGCTGTGGATCGCTCCACCGACAGGTGCACGTACTGTCGTCCCATCGGACGTAGCCCTTCGAGCCGAACGATCTCGGCGGCGGCCAGGGACGTCCCGTGGAACAACTCTGC
Source organism: Cellulomonas sp. NPDC058312 (assembly GCF_042880135.1). NCBI lineage: Bacteria > Bacillati > Actinomycetota > Actinomycetes > Micrococcales > Cellulomonadaceae > Cellulomonas > Cellulomonas sp. NPDC058312. Next base: position 198,201 of record NZ_JBHVZE010000005.1, read on the forward strand.
TGGTGGCGACGCGGGCGCCCGCACGACTCGGCCCGGCACCGAGTGTCCATAGAGCGCCCGGATCCTCCCGTCTCGCATCTCGTGGCGTCGCTTGCTCGCCCCGGCCACCATCGTCTCGACATCAGCCACAGTCAGCGACGACAAACCACGCTCCAGGCGCGACGCCTCGACGAGGGATTGCACCGACGACCAACCCGCCTCGTCCAGCTCAAGCTCGTACAGCCAGGCTTCATGGCGCAACGCGTGGGACACCAGACGACTCAGGTCAGTCAAAGTCGATCAAGTCCTCGACGGCCTGGCGGAGCCAGGCGTAGAAGTCCGGATACTCACCGCGACCCTCCCAACCAGGAGAAGCGAAGTCATGGATGACTACCACCCGCTCGCCCCCGAGGACCAGGTCCCAACAGGCCACGTCGTCGTTGTCCTGGCGAGCAGCAAAGGGGACGAGCTCCCGAGAAGGGAACCGCCGGGCCAAGCCGTCCCGGCGCTCACAGAGCGCCTCACCCTCAAGGACATGCCACGGCTCCAGGTTCGTCAGCCCCAGCTGCACCACCCTCACGAACGAAGACGGGTACCAGAAGCCGGGAGGTAGATCCTCCTCCGGCAGAAGATCAGGCACTAGTTACCGCTCCATCCCGTGATCGACGAGCCATAAAGGTTCGCCGCGCGGTAGCCCGCGCTCTGATTGCCGATCCTACTCGTCACCCCAGGTCGAAGGGGCGCCCCCCTTCGTCGTCGTGAATCTCCCGACCAGCGACGAAGGAAGCGCGTCGTCGAAGCCCCGTATGGTCGCCTGGACGTCGATCCCGGCGCGTTTTGCCGCCAGCACCCTGGTGTTATCCAGTGATGTCAGGCCACCATCGGGCATCCGCACTACGTCGATCGCATCACCCACCCAGCCGTTGGCGCGCATGCTCGCCTCGATTTCTGCCACGCCGTTCACCGAACTCTGGCTGAAGCGCACGGTCGATGCGGGCACGCTGTTGACGGCCGAAACGCCTTCCCCGCCGAGGCGAAGAAGTTGACCGGCCCCCGGTCGGCCCCTGCCGCCACCACCGTCGCGCCCCGGCTGCGCCGCCGTAGCCGCAGCCGCTCGTGCGCCAGACGTGAGAGCGCCGGACGCGCGTGAGGCTGCCGCTGCCACCGCCGCGGTGCCACCACGCACGACGGGTGCAGCCACGCTCCACAGTCCCTCGGTCAGAGCGCCGATGGCTCCCCCGACGACGGTGTCCCGCGCCAGGCTCCCCCACGAGAACTTCTGGGTCTTCTGGACCTTCGACTTCCACAGGTTCGTCGCGGCCCCGGCCGCCGCGCCTCCGAGCGCTGCGCACCCGACGCTCCCGGCGCCTGCGGTCAGGGCCAGGCACCCGGCGGTCACCACCGCCCCGGTGATGCCGCCGACGATCTCGGCCTGGTACTTGTTCACGAACCGCGTCGTGGACTTCCACGCGGAGCTGGCCTTGCCACCGTCCGCGGCGTGGCGCAGTCACCGTTGCCCGGGGTCCACGCCGAGGCGAGCTGCCGCAGGCCGTCGTACGCGAAGCACTGGGCGTCCGCGGCCTTGCCCGTCGGACAGTCCACCACCGAGGTCGGGTTGCCCATCTGGTCGTAGGTGTACGTGAGGTCCATGTCCAGACCCGCGACACCCTCGCGCTCCACCCAGGTCTTCTGCAGGCGGCGCGTGCCCTCCTCCCGCCGACCGTGACCTCCTCGCCGCGGAGCAGCGCACGCAGGGCCGTCACGTACTCCTCGAACGCCGTCAGCGGGCTCGCGGGCCACGCGCCGGCCTGACGCATCCAGTCCGGCATGCCGTGGCCGACCCCCAGGTGCAGGCGACCGGGGAACAGCTCCGCCACGGTGGCGACCTCCATCGCGGCGAACGCGACGTTGCGCGCCCCCACCGGCAGGATGCCGACACCGACCCGGATCCGCTCGGTCACCGCGAGCGCCGCCGCGGCCTGGGCGATCCCGCCCCGGAACCCCAGGTCCTCGACCACCCACAGCTCGGCGAACCCGAGCGCGTCGGCGCGCCGCGCGTACGGCAGCACCTGGTCGGCGGGCAGGTCGCGGGGCAGCAGCACACCGACGTCGGGCAGGGTCTCAGCAGCGGGACCCATGGAGGACGACTGTACGCAGGGGTGTGAACTGAGTGTTCACCGGTCTCGGCGCACGGTGCGAGCCGGTGTCTGTGTTGAGCGCCGACCACCCAGGTCGGTCAGACGTTCAGCCCCAACACCGACACGCGGTTGCCGAACGTCTCACCGCACGACGTCCTGGTCGGTGACGCCGTTATGGGCGTGTGGCGGTTCACGCGCGGGCAGTGCACAGGAGACACGGGGCTGGTCCACGACCTGCAGGTCGTGGGCGGACCGCGCCTCGAGAGAGGCCTGCCTCCGCTGACCCAACACTGCGTGGTTTATCCAAACCCATTGACAGAGCAAGGTGGTGATGGAGGTCACCCTCCCAGATTCTCATTGCACCACGTCGAACCTTCGTCGACGAGCGGGCGCACCTCCGGGGCGTCGAGCATCTCGGGGAGAGGTATCCAGTCTTCGAGCCCGAGCTCCAGCAGCGCGGCGTGCAGTGGTGTCACGTCGGTCGCCTCAGAGCACGGTCGCGAGCCGGTCGAGCGCGGCCAGCGGGTCCGGCCCGGCCGGCGCGAGCACCACGGAGTCGGTGCCGGCGGCGTGGACCGCTCACGAGGTAACGAGCCGTGGACCCATCTTCGGGAACTCGCCGCCCGAGGCGACCGTCCCATTGAGCCCCCGAGTCTTCGTGCGCGCACGCTGATGCCAGTCACTGCCGGCGACCTCCAGCACTTCGTCGTGCGCTCCGGCGGTCAGATCAAGATCGTGCGCCCGCACGTCCCACCCCGTGCCACCTATGGATCACTCTAAGCCAAAACCCACGACCTGTTGGTCTGAAGCGACTGAGCACTCATCCCGTCAGTCTGTTGAGACCTTTACGCGCCTCGCTACGCACCCAGGCTCGGCTGTCGCCGAGTTTCGACTCGAAGGCCAGTCGCGCCGCAGGGGCCCTGAGCTTCGCCAACGCCTTTACCGCATGTCCATCGACGTCCGGGTCATCAACAAGTCCGAGCAACACGTCGACAACCTGAGGCCTCTTCGACTTCGCCAACCCCAGCACGACCATCTGTCGAGCCTTCCCGTAGCGCTTGTCGGCGGCGAGCTCAACGAACGCGTCGAAGTATGCATCGTCGAACAGCACCTCCAGCGCGTTGCCCATCGTCCAGCGCACGCCCGTGCCGGTGGGATCTACTTCCACGTCAACCGCGCGGAACTCTTCGATCACCGGCCTCACCGCAACGGGCTTGGCCCAGGGAACCGATAGCGCTCGCGCTATCTCACCCTTGACCTTCGGATCGCTCGCGCGACCAAGCCACTCGACCAGGACTGGGATCGCGTCGCGATACCGGACACCGGGCCGCCGCAGGTCAGCGAGCGAGCGCACGGCAAATCCAACCGCAGCAAGGTCCACCAGGATCGGCTCCTCTCCAGAGGCAGGGGCCGCAGAGCGCATCAGGGCAGACTCCTAATCAAGTTGATCTGACCAGCTTTAACCGCATCCTCCACCGGTTGGGAGACCACGGTCGACTGGCGAACGTACAGGTCGAGCTGAAGGCCCTCTCGCTGGGCATACGCAGCGACATCGCGAAACTGGTTCGTGTAACTCGACCTCGCGACGTTCTTCGCCTCACCCAGGGTCGTGTTCGTCAACTCGTCCGGCACCCTGTAGGCGACCTTACCGCTCAAAGACGGGATGCGACGAGTGTTCTTAGTGATACCGGCCGCCTGCTTCCCGGCAACGCCCGCAGCCCGCACCCCCGCCATGCCGTCAACTGCGGTGTTCGCAGTCGCGCCTCCCCGTCCCGCCGAGGCGAAGAAGTTGACCGACCCCCGGTCGGCCCCCGCAGCGACCGCCGTCGCGACCCGGCTGCGCACCGTCGCCGCAGCCGCTCGTGCCCCAGACGTGATAGCGCCGGCCGCACGTGACGCGGCCGCTGCCACCGCAGCAGTGCCACGACGCACGACGGGTGCAGCCACGCTCCCCAGTCCCGCGGTCAGAGCGCCGACGGCACCCCCGACGACGGAGTCCCGCACCAGGCTCCCCCACGAGAACTTCTGGGTCTTCTGGACCTTCGACCTCCACAGGTCCGTCGCGGCCCCGGCCGCCGCACCGCCGAGCACTGCGCGACCGACACTCCCGGCGCCCGCGGTCAGGGCCAGGCACGCGGCGGTCACCACCGGGTTGTTGTCCGCTTACGAGTCCGCCCCCCACCGCGTGCTCGCCGCGCCGACCGTGCTCACCCTGCTGCGGGCTCGACACGTCGAACACGGGGTCGACCGATACGAATCGGCCGATCTTCGCGTCGATGGCAGCGAGGATCAGGGGAGCCCTAGTCGCGCGCAATCTGGTTCACGGAAGTGCCGGATGGCAGCTTCAGAACACCACGGCGGAGCTGCCCACAGATCGACCAGTAGACATCGACGTCGCTGATCTCGAGGTTCTCGACCTCGTCCTGACCGCCGAGGAACAGCGGGACCTGGTAGCCCACGCACTGATCGCGCCTCAAGGGTCCGGACTGGTCCGATTCCGACCAGGCCCTGAAGAACGCCGCCGCCAACGCAGCATCCGCGTACTCGATCAGCTCCTCCTCATGCAGGGCCGAGAACGGCAGCGGGATCTCGAGAGCCTCCCCCGTTCCTGGCTCCAGCAACAACACGAGGGGTTGTCCTGCGTGAATCCGCCCCGAGTCGATGGCGAGCTGCCGACCAAGCCAGTCGTACCCGAAGGGACACACTCGTTCGGCGAATTCCGGGAAGGCCTCCGCGACGAGAGCAAGCGCCTCGGGACCAGTCTGGGCGTCGTGCACCCGATAGAGGCCGTCGCCGAACGAGGCGCCAGCGAACTCAGCCATGAACTCGCCGTAGCCCTCGACGGCCGCGAAGCTCGCGTGGTCCCACGCGGATCCCGCCGTGCCGGGGTCGCGAAGTGGGGCGTACTGCGCGCGGAAGCGCTCGAACATCCGGTCTCTCCTCAGCGGATCCGTACTGCCACGACACACGTCCCGGGCTCTGCTCGGGTCGCCACGATCATGCGGTCGAGTCTCGTAGGACGACTCGCTGGCGGGCGGCTCGACGACGCTCGCTACTCGGCACGGAAGTTCGCGACGTTCACGACGTACACCCGGTCCAGGCCAGCGTCTTCAGCGCCGAATGAGTACCGGCGCTCGTCGAGCAGCAGCTCCTCGGCCAGCTCACGTGGTGCAGGACCCGGGTCCGCCGACCAGTGCCCGAACCACACCTGGATCCGGTCCTGCGCCACGAGGTCGACCAGCGCGCGGGAGACGAGACCGACCACTCTGCCTTCCTCGACACACGGGCGCACTTCCGGAGTGTCGAGTATCTCGGGCAGAGGGATCCAGTCCTCGAGCCCGAGCTCCAGCAGCGCTTCGTGCAGAGGTGTCACGTCGATCATGATGCCCCCAGGGCAACTCGGTGGCCCGCGTTCGGCCCACCGGAGAAGTGGAGGTAGGGCCCGGCCTTCAACCCAGACCGCGCCGCAGGCGATCTCGCCCTTGACCTTCGGATCGCTCACGCGACCGAGCCAGTCGACCAGGACCGGGATCGCGTCGCGATACCGGACCCCGGACCGCCGCAGGTCGGCGAGTGAGCCCACCTCACATCCAGGCGCCGCCGGGCCCTGCGGGTCGTCGCGGTCACGGGCTCGGACGTGTTTCCATCCGCGTCCGAGAAGGCGCCCTGCTGCGCCACCGAGCACGACGCAGCTCAACGTCGGCCGAGCACCGAGAACGTCGCACCCGACGCCCCCCAGCGCGTGCGGATTGTCGTCTCCTCACCCTCACCGGCCTGCAGCACCACGTGAAAGGGCACAGGGGGTCGATCCCACCACTCACCCGAGTCGATCGGCTCGGCGTAGGTCTGCGCGGCTCGAGCCACGGCGCTCACCAGCGTGGCCATCTCCGCTTCGGGCTCGTCGGACAACACCTCGACCGCGTCCAGGACGGCGACCACGAGTCCAGCGGACGACGGCGTCCACTCCATGTCGGCCAGACACTCGTCGAAGGCCGCCCAGTTCTCGCCGAAGTAGGACGGGAACTGGAGCGCAGCCGATACCTCGTGGAACAGGCCGGCCACCGTTCGCATCGTGCGCCCGCGAACGACCCCCACGGTCATGCCGGCCGCACGCCACGCCGACACCTGTTCGACAGCATGCTCCAGGTCACCGTGGAGCAGCATCAAAGGCGCCGCACCGTGAATCTCGAGTCCGCAGACGCGACAGCGGAAGAGGTCGTCACGGGGCATGGAAGGACTCCAGGTCGGTCGGATGCCCGCGTCGGGCCGGGTCGGGACTCAGAGACGTGGTGGTGAGGCGTGGTCGGTCTGGTCCCCGAGCCCATCGCCTCGAACACGACGGCGGCACGGGCGAGCACCGATCTGCGAGGAACCTAGGGGCGACCCGGTCTCGCTGGACAGCGACCATCCGGGTGAAGCCGTCCCAGGCACGCGCGTGGTCGGTGCACCCTCGAGACTGGGCCCAGCTCCCGCTCACCCCACCACCGGGAACGACAGGTGCGTCACCCGCCGCCCCGGCACGACGGTCGTCGGGTCCCCGAGCACCGCCGGGAACCCCTCTGTCCCGGTGAAGTACGGCCGCCCCGACCCGAGGACGACCGGCACGAGGTCCACGTTGACCGCGTCCAGCAGCCCCGCGCGCAGCACCTGGGTCGCGATGGTGCCCGCGGCGACCCCGACCACCTTGTCGCCCGCGATCTCCTGCGCGGCCGCGACGGCCTCACCGACGCCCTCGTGCATGACGACGAGGTCGGGCGACCCGATCGCGGCCGACGCGGTGACGGGTCGGTGGGTGAGCAGCACGAACGGCACCCCGAGCGGGTGCGTCCCGCCCCAGCCGTCGGTGAGGTCGAAGAGCTCCCGGCCGACGACGAGCGCGCCCAGCGACTCCCGCCAGGCCAGCCAGTGGTCCGCGGACGCCTGCGTCAGCCGGAACGGCGGCAGGTCGCCGGCGTTCTCGACGACGACGTCGCCGTTGCCGTACCAGTCGAAGAGCTCCTCGACCCCGTGGTCGTGGCGCGCGATGAAGCCGTCCAGCGACGCGGTCGCGGACGCGATGACCTGGCCCATGCGCCGACGCTAGTCCCGGCGCTCCCGGACCAGAAGGGGGGTCAGACCTTCGCGTGCTTCGCGCGGCCGAACCCGTAGACCCCGTACCCGGCGAACCCGAGCGCGACCAGCGTCAGCAGCACCGCGCCGAACGGCAGGCCGGCGAGCGCGTGCAGCGCCGCGTCCAGGCCTTCGGCCTTCTCGGGGTCGCTCTGCACCGCGGCGACGACCAGCAGCACCCCGACCACGCCGAGCGCGCCGCCCTTGCCGATGTAGCCGATCTTCCCGGCCCGGCGCACCCAGGTCTCCGGGCTGCTCTCGAGGTCCTCGAGGAACTTCTCCGTCCAGCCCTTCACCACGTGGTAGACCCCGACGCCGATGACGACCAGGCCCGCGACCCCGACGGCCACCCGCCCGAGCCCGGACGACATCAGCCCCGACGTCGCACCGCCGGACCCGCCGCCGCTCGACCCGCCCAGGACGACCGACCCGGTCGTGACCGCCAGCACCGCGTAGGTCGCGGCCTTCGCGGCCGCCTTCGCGCGGTCCTTCGCCTCGCCCCACGCGACCGCCTCGGTCGCCTGCCACAGCGCCAGCAGCACGAACCCGACCAGCAGCACCCAGAGCAGCGCCTGCCCGAACCCGTTCCCCGCGAGCTGCTGGAGCGCGCCCGACTGGTCGGCCTGCTCCCCACCGGACGTCCACGCGAGCTGGATCGTCACCCAGGCGAGCAGCAGGTGCAGCACACCGCTGGCGCCGTAGCCGAGGCGGGCGCCCTTCTCGAGGACGGGGTGGTCCCCCGCGCGGGAGGCGGCCTGCTGCACGTGTCCGGTCATGGGACGAGCGTGGCATCGGCCGGGCCGCTCCGCCCGTCGGCGGCGGCCCGACCCGATGTTCCACGTGGAACGGCAGGTCGGGCCGTGTGCGTCAGTACGTGAACGCCTCCACGTCACCCCGCAGCGACGCCGCGAGGCGCGCGAGCTCCTCCACCGACTCGCCCTGCTCGGTGACGATCGCGGCCGCCCCCGACGCCGCGGACGCGACCGCCGTGATGCTGGTCGCGATCTCCCCCGAGCCCGTCGCCGCCTCCTGCACGCCGCGCGACATCTCGTCGGTCGTCGCCGTCTGCTCCTCGACGGCCGAGGCGATCGTCAGCTGGTAGTCGTTGATCGACGCGATGATCTTCGAGATCTCGCTGATCGCGGTGACCGCGTCGCCGGTGTCGGACTGGATGGTCTCGACGCGGCGCGCGATGTCCTCCGTCGCCTTCGCGGTCTCCTGCGCCAGCTCCTTGACCTCGCCCGCGACGACCGCGAACCCCTTGCCCGCCTCGCCGGCGCGCGCGGCCTCGATCGTGGCGTTCAGCGCCAGCAGGTTCGTCTGCTCGGCGATGCTCGTGATGACCTTGACGACGTTCCCGATCTCCTGCGACGACGCCCCCAGCCGGGCCACGTGGTCGTTCGTGGCGACGGCCACCGCGGTCGCCTGGGACGCCACCCGCGCGGCCTCGGTGGAGTTCCGCGCGATCTCCTGGATGCTCGCGCCCATCTGCTCCGCGCCGGCCGCGACTGTCTGGACGTTGCGCGACACCTGCTCGGCCGCGGCGGCGACCACCCCGGCCTGGTCGCCCGTGGCACGCGCGCCGGACTCGACCTGCGCGTTCGCCGCGGCCATCTGCTCGGCGGCCGCCGACAGGGTCTGGGCGCGCTCGACGACGCCGGCCATCGTGCGCCGCAGCGACGCCTGCGCGACCGCGAGGTCCGCGGCCATCAGCCCGATCTCGTCGCGGCCGCGCACCGGGGCGTCCACCGTCAGGTCGCCGTGCGCCATCGCCGCGAGCGCGCCGCGCACCCGCTCCACGCTGCGCCGCATCGACGTCGCGACGCCGAACGCCAGGCCGAGCACGACCACCAGCGCGGTGCCGAGGCTCGTCACCAGCAGCAACGTCGAGGTCCGCGACTGGTCGGCCGCCTCGTCGGCGAGGTCGGTCGCGATCGCCGTCAGGTCCGCGTCCAGCTCGTCGAGGTCCCCGGCGAACACGGTCGCCATCGGCACCGAGACCTCCTGCAGCAGCGTCCCGTACTCGTCGCTCGCGGGGCTCGCCAGGGCCGCCGGCTCGAGCTGCTCCTCGCGGACGTCCAACCACGCGGCGTAGTCGGTCTGGAACGCCTGCCACGCGTCGAGGTCCGCGTAGTCGGTGGCGTTGAACTCGTCGATCTTCTCCTGCATGCCCTCGTCGTTGGCCTGCTGCTTCGCGAGCCAGTCCTCCTTCGCCTCGGGGGTGTGCACCGCGGCGAGGTTGGCGAGCGTCATGCGGGCGCCCTGCTGCTTGATGTGGATCTGGCTGCGCAGGTACACGGGGCCGGCCTGGAGCGCGGCGATCTCCGCCGTGGTGTCCGCCAGCGAGCGCAGGGACTGGACCGCGATCACGCCGGTGCCCGCCGCCACCACCCCGAGCAGGGCGACGACCGCGAGGATCTTCGTGCGGATCGACCAGTCGCGCGGGTGCAGGCCACGCCCTCGGTCGGTCGCGGGCGTGGTGCGGGCGGTGCTCATGCGGTTCTCCGTGTTCGTCGGGCCGGGCTGGCTGCCCGACACGGCGCCGATCGCGCGGGCGTCCCCGGACCTGAGGGGTCGAACCGCTTCGCTTCCGCCGAACGGAGGCTCACGTCCCGGTTGAGCGCCCGGCGGCGCCCGCGCAAGGGACCTCGGGGCCCGTCCGGGGTGAACTCCGGCACGTCCGCGGTGGGCTCGTTGTCTCGTCCGTCACGTCCGGGCCCGCGGGCGCCCTCCGGGTTTGACCCCGCCCCACCCCCGAGGAGCAGGGTGAGCCCCGTGCACCAGGAGGACCCGTCGCCGCACGGCGACGTCATCGAGCAGGCGCGGCACCGCGCCGAGGTGGTGCGGGACCACGTCGAGCAGGCGCTGGCCCTCGCCGAGGAGCAGGGCGGCCCGTTCGACTTCCTGTCCGTGGCGATCGCCGCGCACTGCTCGGTGGGCTACCTGCGCCAGCACCGCGAGTTCGCCGACCGGATCCGTCGGCTGCAGGCCACCGTCCCCCCGGACCCCGCCGCCGCGGGCCGCGACACCGCGCTGCGCCGGCGGCTCGCCCGGTCCGAGCACCAGGTCGCCGCGCTCCGGGAGCGGGTCGCCGCACTGGAGGGCGAGAACGGCCGGCTTCGCGACCGCCTGGCCGCGGCGGCCCGGTCGCTCACCGCGCCACGGCTGGGACCGGGCGTCCGCCGGCCGGGGACGCTGCGCCGGCTGCCCTGACCTGCCACCGGCCGGACGGGCCGGGCGCGTCCGCCGTCACCGCGCGAACGCGATCACGCCCGTGATCACCAGCGCGATCCCGGTCGTCCACAGCACGATCGCGATCCCCTGCCAGGTGAGGATCCGCGCGCGGGAGACGCCGGACGCCGCGAGCGCCGCCGCGGTGAAGTGCGTCGGGATCAGCAGCGGGCCGAGCAGGCTGACACCGGCGACGCCGTACCGCGCGAACGCCCGGTCGAACTTCTGCCGGCGCGCGCTCGGCGCCTGCGGGGTGCGGCCGCCCCGCGTGACCACCGCCTGGCGGCCGCGCTCCCCCAGCGTGACGACGACCAGGACCGCGAGGAAGTTCCCCGCGATCCCGGCCAGCACCGCCAGCACCGGGGGGATCCCGCCGACGATGCCGATCGCCGCGGACCCCTCCCCCTCGACGAACGGGACGGCGCCGGCGAGCGCGACGCCCGCGGGCTGGAGCCACTCGGGCAGCTGGGCGACCAGCTCCTGGAACTGCGGGACGATCTCGGCGAACAGGCGGGTCATGGTGGCCTCCGGACGGGTGGGTTCTTCGACCCCTCCATCCGACGACGCCGACCCCGGTCCGCGGCAGTGGCGCCGTGTCACCCGTGCCCGTGCGGTCCCGCCGCCCCGGCCATGACGGATGTCATGGTCGTACGGTCGGGTGCATGGCTGTTCCGCGGAGGTCCTGGGTCGCCGCCGGCGTGCGCGCGACCTGGTGGTACACCGTCGCCGGCCTGGTCCTGCTCGACCTGCTGGTGGTGAGCAACTGGTGGCTGTTCGTCCAGCAGACCCCCACCCACGCGGTCGTGCCCGCCGCGTCCGCGCTCGCCCTGGTCGGCGCCCTGCTCCAGGGCGCCGCCGCCGTCGTGCTGGTGCTCGACTACCCCGCCGGGTCCGTCCACGACGAGGACGCCCCGGACCGCGGTCGACGACGCCGTGCCGCGGCCGCGTTCGCCGTCGGTGGCGCCGGGGCGGTGCTCGTGGGGCTGGCCGCGGGCTCGTGGATGCTGGGCGTTGGCCTGCTCGCGTTCCTGCTGAGCCTGCACCCATGGCCCGCGGGCGTCCGCTGGCGCCTCGTCGTGGTCGTGACCGTCGTGCTCGCGGGGCTGTGGGTCGTCGACGCACCGCCGCTGACCGCGGAGGGGGAGCGCGACGTGGGCGTCTCCACACCCCCGGCGCTCCTGCTGCTGCTCCCCGCCCTCGCGGTGTTCTCCCTGTGGTGGTGGGACATCGTGCGCGAGCTCGACCGGGCCCGGCAGACCGAGGGCGCCCTCGCCGCCACCCGCGAGCGCCTCCGCCTGGCCGGGGAGGTGCACGACCTGCAGGGCCACCACCTCCAGGTGATCGCGCTGCGCCTCGAGCTCGCCGAGCGGCTCATCGACGCCGACCCCGCGTCCGCGACCGAGCAGATCCGCACCGCGCGCGCCTCCGTCGACGAGGCCCGCGCCGGCACCCGCGACCTCGCCACCCGGTTCCGGGGCGTCCCGCTGCCCGACGAGCTGGCCAACGCCGCCGACCTGCTCCGCGCCGCCGGCCACGACGTCCGGGTCACCCTCGGCCCCGGCGTCGAGGACGCGCCCGCCGACGTCCTCGGGCCGCTCGTGCGGGAGAGCGTCACGAACGTCCTCAAGCACGGCGCCGTCGGCCGGGCCAGCATCAGCCTGCACCGCGACCCCGACCGGTGGCGGTACGCGATCGCGAACGACCGGCCCACCGACACCCGGCCCTCCCCCGGTGTGGACCAGGCGCCGGGCACGGGGATCGCCGCGATCCGCGCCCGCGTCGAGGCGATCGGCGGCACGGTCCACGTCCACGCGGGCGACCGGTTCGAGCTGACCGTCGCGGTCCCCGCCGGGGGTGCCGCGTGATCCGGGTGCTGATCGCCGACGACGAGGACATGATCCGCAGCGCCCTGGCCATGCTGCTGCGGCTCGAGCCCGACCTCGACGTGGTCGCCGAGTGCCGCTCCGGGGCCGAGGCCCTGACCGAGGCGGCACGCACCCGCCCCGACGTGTGCCTGCTCGACCTCGAGATGCCCGGGATCGACGGCATCGAGACCGCCCAGCGCCTCGCGCGCACCGTCCCGACCCGCACCCTCGTCGTCACCCGGCACGCCCGACCCGGCGTGCTGCGCCGCGCCCTGCACGCGGGCGTCGACGGGTTCCTGCCCAAGTCCCGCCCCGCGCAGGACGTCGCCGAGGTGATCCGCCTGGTCGCCGCCGGCCGCCGCTACGTCGACCCGGAGGTCGCCGCCGACGCCCTCGCCGACGAGCGCAGCCCGCTGACCGACCGCGAGCTCGACGTGCTGCGCGCCGGCCGACGCGGCGAGACGATCGCGCAGATCGCCGCCACCGTGCACCTGTCCCCCGGGACCGTCCGGAACCACGTGTCGTCGATCCTCGGGAAGCTCGGGATGACGACGCGGCAGCAGGCGGTGCTGGCGGCGGAGGAACGCGGGTGGATCTGAGCGGCGGGAGGGTGCGTGGCGGCCGATCGCGCCCCCGCCATCCCCGCCTCCGGTCGACGAGGCACGACGGAGCTGGCGAACCCACCGGACCGGTCAGGAGCCGAGGTCCTCGGGTGGAACGACTGCTGTTCAGACCGTAGGCCCGAGGGCTCTGCTCAGCACCCACGCCACCGCGATGGCGACGACGGCGCACGCCACCCAGCCTGCCGCGATCAACGGGACGCACACTCGTCGTCGCACGGCGACGAGCTCCCCGGCGAGCGCGGCCGCGAACGGTGCCCAGAGCGCGAGCACGGCGAGCAGCGATCGTCCGCCGGCCGCCGTGCACGCCGCCCTGCTCTCCGCTGCGGCGGGCGAGATCGGCAGGAACATGAGCGCCGAGAGCGGGACCGCGAGAAGAAGGAGAAGCGCCAGGACCCACCACCGGTACCGCAGAGAGCTCGGGCCGGCTACGAGGCCGAGCACCCGGCCGAATCCCCAGGCGACGCCCGACACGAGCGCGAGGCTCAACCCCGCGACCGCTGCCTGGCGCGCGGACGGCAGTGGTGTCAGACAGTTCGCCACTCGGAAGCCCGGTAGGGACAGGCAGACGAGGGCAGCGGCACCGGACATGACGCCGGCGACGACGAGGCACCAGCCCGTCACGGCGCGGACGGGGTCTCCCGCCGCCACATCACCTGCCTTCTGACTGGTCACCGAGCGCATGGTCTCATCGTCCGGACGCGGGGTAGGCGCACGGGAGTCTTGACACCTCACGACGACGTGAAGGGGGCCGAGATGAGCTCACTCAGGTGCATCGTCGGACGTCACGAGTGGCTCGCGGAGCGGAACCCCGACCAGGGAGGACCCGACGCGATCACGGAGGTCTGCGCCCGGTGCGGAAAGGACCGCCCGGTGTACCAGCCGACATCGGGGACGTGGATGGCGACGGGCATGATGCGCGGCCCCAGCTGACCAGCACAGCAGATGCCCGCGAAACCGCAGGTCAGGTCCGCAAACGAAGAACCCCCGGCCGGAGTCTCTCCGACCGGGGGTTCCCCGTCCTACCTGTGTGCGCGAGGCGGGATTTGAACCCGCACGCCCTTTCGGACACTGGCACCTGAAGCCAGCGCGTCTGCCGTTCCGCCACTCGCGCGCCGCAGAAGATTAGCACGATCCGAGGGTCGTCCATGACCACCCCCTCGACGGCCCTCCCGGAACCCCCGCACACCGCTCCCCCACGGGCCTCCGCAGCCCTTTCACCAGGTCCGCGCCGCCTCGCCGTCCTCAGGTCGAGGCCCCGGACCCGCCGCGTGGCTACCATCTACGCAGGAAGTCGGGTGCCGTCCGGGCGCTCGGCGCTACGCGCGTGCGGTGAGGAGGTGGTGGACGTGGGCATCCTGGACCGGTTCGAGCACGGTGTGGAGCGCGTCGTGAACACCGCGTTCGCCAAGGCCTTCCGCAGCGAGGTGAAGCCCGTCGAGCTGGCGAGCGCGCTGCGCCGCGAGGTGGACGACCGTGCCGCCGTCGTGGGCCGCGACCGCACGGTGGTGCCGAACGAGTTCACCGTCGAGCTGTCGCCCGGCGACTACGACCAGGTCGAGGCCTGGGGCGCGGAGGCGCTGGCGGACGAGCTCGCGGCGAACGTCACCGAGCACGCGACGGGTCAGCGGTACGCGTTCGTCGGCCCGGTGACCGTGGCGTTCCACGAGTACGAGGACCTGGAGACCGGCCGGTTCCGCGTGAAGTCGGCGACGGTGCGCGGCACGGCCGCCCCCGCCACGACCGCGGCGCCCAGCCCCCGGCACCCGCTCATCGACATCGACGGCCAGCGGTACCTGCTGACGGGGCCGGTGACGGTGATCGGCCGCGGCTCCGAGGCGGACATCGTCGTCGACGACCCGGGCGTGTCCCGCCGGCACCTGGAGATCCGGGTGTCCTCGCAGGGCGTCGTCGCCTCCGACCTCGGCTCCACGAACGGGCTGTTCGTGGAGGGCCACCAGGTCCCGGCCGCGACACTCCTCGACGGCAACACCCTGACCATCGGTCGGACCCGCATCATGTTCTGGACGGGCGACGGCGACGGACAGGACCTGGACGAGTGAGCGGCTCCACGATCGGCACGCATGAGTGAGCTGACGGTCACGCTGCTGCGGCTCGGGTACCTCGTGCTGCTGTGGGCGTTCGTGCTGTCCGCGATCGGGGTGCTGCGCCGTGACCTGTACGGCACGCGGATCGTCAGCCGCAAGCGCCCCGCGACGGCACCGGCGGCGACCCCCGGGACGCCGGCGGCCCCGGCCCCGGCCCCGGCCCCCCGCGGGCGCAACCGCCGCAGCGGTCCGACGCGGCTGGTCGTCACCGAGGGCCCGCTGCGCGGGACGACGCTGCCGCTGGGTGCGTCGGCCGTGCTGATCGGCCGCGCGCCGTCCTGCACGCTCGTGCTCGACGACGACTACAGCTCCTCCCGGCACGCCCGCGTGTTCCCCGAGGGCGACCAGTGGCTGGTGGAGGACATGGGCTCCACGAACGGCACGTTCCTCGACGACCAGCCGGTGACGGACCCGGTCCCGGTGAACCCGGGTGCGCAGATCCGCATCGGCCAGAGCGTCCTCGAGCTGCAGGGGTAGCGGGGACCGTGAGCATCGCGCTGCGCTACGCCGCACGGTCCGACGTCGGGCTGGTCCGGTCGAACAACCAGGACTCCGCCTACGCGGGCCCGCACCTGCTGGTCGTCGCCGACGGCATGGGCGGGCACGCCGGCGGCGACGTGGCGTCGTCCGTGGCGATCGCCGCGCTCGCGCCCCTGGACGGCGAGTCGCACGGCCCGGACGACGCGCTGGACGAGCTCGAGCGGGCCCTCGAGGAGGCGCGCGAGGAGATCATCACGCGCTCCGAGGTCGAGCCCGAGCTCGCCGGCATGGGCACGACCGTCACCGCGATCCTCCGCGCGGGCAACAAGCTCGCGATGGTGCACCTGGGGGACTCCCGCGGCTACCTGCTCCGCGACGGCGTCCTGACCCAGGTCACGACCGACCACACGTTCGTCCAGCACCTGGTCAACACCGGCAAGATCACGCCGGAGGAGGCCGAGCACCACCCGCAGCGCTCCGTCGTCATGCGGGTGCTCGGCGACTTCGACGCCGACATCGCCCCCGACCTGTCCGTCCGCGAGGCGCGCGCCGGCGACCGGTGGCTGCTGTGCTCCGACGGCCTGTCGGGCTTCGTGAGCGGCGAGACGATCGCCCGCACCCTGCACGAGATCACGGACGTGGACACCTGCGCCGACCGGCTGGTCCAGCTCGCGCTGCGGGCGGGCGGCGGCGACAACGTCACCGTCGTGGTCGCGGACGTCCTCGAGCTCGACCAGGTCCGCGACGGCGCCGGTCCCACGACCAACGCAGCGGTCGTCGGCTCCGCCGCGATCTCCCGGAACCGCCCGACGTCCGCGCAGGACGGCCCGGCGGCGCGCGCCGCGGAGCTGTCCCGCCAGGCCGCCGCGAGCACGCCGGGCGGCGGGGTGGCCGTCGTCGACGAGACCGCCGACGACGACGCGGACGAGCGGCGCACCCGTCGCCGCCGCCGCGTGCGGGCGCTCGTGCTCTGGCTGGTGGGCCTGGCGGTCCTCGCCGGGGCGGCCTTCGGGTTCTACCGCTGGACGCAGACCCAGTACTACGTGGGCGTCGACGGGGAGGCGGTCGCCGTCTACCGGGGCATCCCCCAGTCCGTGGGCCCGCTGAGCTTCTCCGAGGTCGTCGAGACGTCCGACGTGCTGGTCGAGGACCTGCCGCCGTTCGTGCGCGACCGCGTCGAGCAGACCATCCACTCCGCGTCGCTCGCGGACGCACGGGACCGGATCGACACGCTCGCCGACGACGTCGCGCAGGCCCAGCAGGACGCCGCCGCCGAGCAGGCCGCCCAGGAGCAAGCCGCGCTCGACGCCGCCGCCGAGGCCGCAGCCGCGGCCGCTGCGACCACGCCCCCCGTCGAGCAGCCGGCGGCGCCCTGATGGCGACGGTCGAGGCGCACCGCGTGCGCGCCGGTCGTGGCACGGAGCTCGGGCTGATCGTCGTGGCCCTGGCCATCGCGATCTCCGCGTACGCGCTGGTCGGGCTCGGCGCGACCGACGCGCTGCCCGCCGACGTGCTGGGCTACGGCGCGGGGATGGCCGGCCTGGCGCTGGTCGTGCACCTGGTGCTGCGCTGGCGCGCGCCCTACGCCGACCCGGTGATCCTGCCGGTCGTGATCGCGCTGAACGGCATCGGCCTCGCGATGATCTACCGCATCGACCTCGCCCGCGAGGCCCGCGGCGGCACGGAGATGTTCGCCGGCCGGCAGCTCGCGTGGTCGGCGATCTCGGTGCTGCTCGCCTGCGGGGTGCTGATCGTCCTGCGCGACCACCGGACGCTGCGCCGGTACACGTACACGGCGATGGTCGCCGGCCTGGTGTTCATCCTGCTGCCCCTGATCCCGGGCCTCGGCGTGCAGATCAACGGCGCGCGCATCTGGGTCCGCGCCCTCGGGTTCTCCCTGCAGCCCGCCGAGCTCGCCAAGATCGCGCTCGCCGTGTTCTTCGCCGGCTACCTCGTCACGCACCGCGACACGCTCGCCCTCGCCGGCCCGAAGGTCCTCGGCCTCCAGCTCCCGCGCCTGCGCGACCTCGGGCCGATCGCCGTGGTCTGGGCCGCGTCGATCGCCGTCCTGGTGTTCCAGAGCGACCTCGGCACCTCGCTGCTGCTGTTCGGCCTGTTCGTCGCGATGCTCTACGTCGCGACCGAGCGGCTGTCCTGGATCATCATCGGGCTGGTCATGTTCGCGGGTGGCGTCGTCGCCGCGACCACCGCGTTCGGGCACGTCGCCGCCCGGTTCCACATCTGGCTGCACGCGCTCGACCAGGACGTCTTCGACCGCGCGCCCGGCGGATCCGGCCAGCTGGTCCGCGGCCTGTTCGGCCTGGCCAGCGGCGGGCTGTTCGGCACCGGCTGGGGCCAGGGCCGCCCGGACCTCGTGCCGTTCGCCGAGTCGGACTTCATCATCGCGTCGCTCGGCGAGGAGCTCGGCCTCACCGGCCTCATGGCGATCCTCGTGATGTACCTGGTGCTCTGCCAGCGCGGCCTGCGCACCGCGATCGGCGTCCGCGACGGGTTCGGCAAGCTCCTCGCCGCCGGCCTGGCGTTCGTCATCGCGTTCCAGTGCTTCGTCGTCGTCGGCGGCATCACCCGGATCATCCCCCTGACCGGACTCACCACGCCGTTCCTCGCGTACGGCGGGTCCTCCCTGCTCGCGAACTGGATCGTGGCCGCCCTGCTCCTGCGCATCTCCGACGACGCCCGCCGCCCCGCACCCGAGGTCACCGGCCTGCTGCTGCAGACCCCGGCGGGCGGCATCCCGCTCGACGACGAGGCCCGCAACCCGGTCGCCGTCGCCGGCCCCGGTGACGACCAGCCGACCGAGCAGCTGCGCCGCACGACCGGGGGTGGTGCCGCGTGAACACCGCCCTGCGCCGCCTCGCGTCGGTCGTCGTCGTCATGTTCCTGGTGCTGCTCGGCGGCACCACCTGGGTGCAGTTCGGCCAGGCGTCCGCGCTGAACAACGACTCCCGCAACGTGCGCACCCTCTACCGGGAGTACGGCAAGCCGCGCGGGCCGATCATCGTCGCCGGGCAGCCGGTCGCGCAGTCGACCGCCGTCGACGACCCGTTCGGGTACCAGCGGTCGTACACCCAGCCCGAGCTGTACTCCTCGGTCACCGGCTTCTACTCCGTGGTCCACGGCGGTACGCAGCTCGAGCGGTCGATGAACGACGTCCTCACCGGCCAGGCCGACTCCCTGTTCTGGAGCCGGATCCAGGACCTCGTCACCGGCGCGCAGCCGCGGGGGTCCTCGATCGAGCTGACCATCGACCCGGCGGCCCAGCAGGCCGCGGTCGACGCGCTCGGCGGGCAGCAGGGCGCGGTCGTCGCGATCGAGCCGGCCACCGGCAAGATCCTCGCGATGGTGTCGACCCCCGGGTTCGACCCCAACCTCATGGCCACGCACGACACCACCGCCGCGAACGCCGCGTACCAGCAGCTCCTGGCCGCCGAGGGCAACCCGCTGAGCAACAAGGCGATCCGCGAGAACTACCCCCCGGGGTCGACGTTCAAGCTGGTCACCGCCGCGGCCGCGCTCGAGTCCGGGGCCTACACGCCGGACTCGGTGCTCGCAGCGCCGACCGTGCTGACCCTGCCCGGCACGCGTACGGACCTGCCGAACTTCGGCGGGTCCTCCTGCGGCGCCAACGACCAGGCCACCCTCGCGGAGTCGCTGCGGATCTCCTGCAACACCGCGTTCGCGCAGCTCGGCGCCGACCTCGGCGACGACGCCATCCGTCAGCAGGCCGAACGCTTCGGCTTCGACTCCGCCGACCTCACGGTGCCGATGGGCGTCGCCACGTCGACCTACCCGGCCGACCTGAACGCCGCGCAGACCGCGCTGTCGGCGATCGGCCAGGACTCCGTGCGCGCGACCCCGACGCAGATGGCGATGGTCGCCGCGGCGATCGCCAACGGCGGCTCGCTGATGACCCCGTACCTCGTGCAGACCGTCCGCACCGCCGACCTCGACGTCGTCAGCGAGGCCGAGCCGTCCGAGCTGTCCGAGGCCGTCTCCCCGACCACCGCGCAGCAGCTCACGGACATGATGGTCGGCGTCGTGCAGTCCGGCTCCGGCACCGCCGCGCAGATCTCCGGCGTGACCGTCGCCGGCAAGACCGGCACCGCCCAGACCGGCGTCGACGGCGAGGCCCCGCACGCCTGGTTCACCGGGTTCGCGCCCGCCGAGAACCCGCAGGTCGCCGTCGCGGTGATCGTCGAGCACGGCGGGTCCGTCGGGTCCGAGGCCACCGGCGGCAAGGTCGCCGCGCCCGTCGCCCGCGCCGTCATGCAGGCGGTGATCGGGCAGTGAGGGCCGCACCCCAGGTCGTGCTCGGCGGCCGCTACCGGCTGACCCGCCAGATCGCCGTCGGCGGCATGGGCGAGGTCTGGGCCGCGCACGACGAGTCCCTGCAGCGCGACATCGCCATCAAGGTGCTGCGCGAGGAGTTCGCCGGTGACGTCGGGTTCCTCGAGCGGTTCCGCACCGAGGCACGGAACGCCGGCAGCCTGTCGCACCCCGGCATCGCCGCGCTGTTCGACTACGGCGAGCAGGACGGCTCCGCGTTCCTCGCGATGGAGCTCGTCGTCGGCGAGCCCATGAGCGACCTGCTGGAGCGCGAGCCCGTGCTGCCGCCGCGCCGGCTGCTGCCGATCCTCGCGCAGACCGCCCGGGCGCTGCACGCCGCGCACCTGGCCGGGGTCGTGCACCGGGACGTCAAGCCCGGCAACATCCTCATCACACCGACCGGCAAGGTGAAGATCACCGACTTCGGTGTCTCCCTGTCGAGCAACCAGGTGCCGATGACCGCGACCGGCATGGTGATGGGCACCGCGCAGTACCTGTCCCCCGAGCAGGCCGTCGGCGGACCCGCCACCGCCGCGTCGGACATGTACGCGCTCGGCATCGTCGCGTACGAGGCGCTCGTAGGGCACCGGCCGTTCACCGGGCCCACGGCCGTCGACATCGCCGTGGCGCACGTGAACACGCCGGTCCCGCCGCTGCCGTCCTCGGTCGACCGGCCGATCGCGCAGCTGGTGATGCGCCTGCTGTCGAAGGACCCGAGCGAGCGGCCCGGCGACGCCGAGGAGCTGGCGCGGATGTTCGACGCCCTCGTGCCGCACACCCCCGCGGGCGGGAACGCGCCCGTGTCGATCGTGCCCGGCCGGTCCGCGTCCCGGGGTGCTCCGGCGCCCGCGCCCGCGCCCGCGTCGCCCCGGCGCGGCGCCCCGACCGGCGGGCGACCGAGCGAGGCCGGCGCGCAACGCGTCCGCGGTTCCGCGGCACCGCCGTCCCGCGCGCACGACGCCGCCCCGCCCTCGTTCGACCCGCGCACGGGCCGCCCGACCGGTGCGGCCGGGGTCCCCGCCCCGACCTACCGCACCCCCGGCGCGCACAGCCACCCGACGACCCGCGCGCACGCCCGGGTCCAGCCCGGCGCCGGGCAGGGCCGCTTCCACGTGCGCTGGCCGCTGCTCGTGCTGGCCGTCCTCGTGGTCGCCCTGCTGGGCGCGGCCCTCGCGGACCGCCTCACGGGCGCCACCGGCCTCGACGGACCCCTCGGCGACCCGGGATACGCCCGCGCCGAGCCCGCAGGTGGGATGATCTCTCCGCACGTGCCCGGCGCAACCGCACCGGACGCGCGAACGACGACAGCGAAGGACGCCTAGTGGTGGACGACGGATCCCGGATCCTCGCCGGACGGTACGAGGTCGGTGAGCTCATCGGCCGCGGCGGCATGGCCGAGGTGCACATCGGGCACGACACGCGCCTCGGGCGCACCGTCGCGATCAAGATCCTGCGCTCCGACCTCGCCCGGGACCCCTCGTTCCAGGCCCGGTTCCGACGCGAGGCCCAGGCCGCGGCCGCCCTCAACCACCCGGCGATCGTCGCGGTCTACGACACCGGCGAGGACGTCTACACCGAGCCCACCGGCGCGGTCGCGCACGTGCCGTTCATCGTCATGGAGTACGTCGAGGGCCACACGGTCCGCGACATCCTGCGCGACGGTCAGGCCGTGCCGATCGAGGAGGCCGTCGAGATCACGGCGGGCGTGCTGTCCGCCCTCGAGTACTCGCACCACGCGGGCATCGTGCACCGCGACATCAAGCCCGCGAACGTCATGCTCACGCCGACCGGCGCGGTCAAGGTGATGGACTTTGGCATCGCCCGCGCCATCGCCGACTCCGCCGCGACCATGACCCAGACGCAGGCCGTCATCGGCACCGCCCAGTACCTGTCCCCCGAGCAGGCCCGCGGCGAGACCGTCGACACCCGATCCGACCTCTACTCGGCCGGCTGCCTGTTCTTCGAGCTCCTGACCGGCCGCCCGCCGTTCATCGGCGACTCCCCCGTCGCCGTGGCCTACCAGCACGTCCGCGAGATGGCGCCCGCGCCGTCGTCCGTCGCGTCCGACGTGCCCGAGGTCCTGGACCGCATCACCGCGAAGGCCCTCGCCAAGGAGCGCGACGCCCGGTACTCGACTGCGGCGGAGTTCCGTGCCGACCTCGAGGCGGCGATGCGGGGCGGTCACGTCAACGCGCCCGCCGTCGCTGCCGTCTCGACCGGCCCCGCCACCCAGGTGCTCGGTGCCGAGGGCGCGGCCACCCAGGTCATGCCCGGCGCCGCGCCCGCGTGGGCGCCCACCGGCCCCGGCACCTCCGTGCTGCCCGCCCAGCCCACCCCCGAGGACGAGCCCGAGGAGAAGTCCCGCCGCTGGCTCTGGATCACCCTCGCGATCGTCGCCGTGCTCGCCGTCGGCGGCATCGTCGCCCTGCTCATGCAGGACCGCACACCGCCGGTCGAGACGACGGCCGTGCCGAACGTCGTGGGCCAGGTCGAGGCCGATGCCGCGGCCGCGCTCACGGCCGACGGGTTCGAACCCGCGCGCCAGGCCGAGGCCAGCACGGACGTGCCCGAGGGCACCGTGATCCGCACCGACCCGGCCGCCGGTGAGCAGGCGGAGGACGGCTCCCGGGTCACGATGTGGGTCTCCACCGGCCCGACCTCCGTCGAGGTCCCCGACATCAGCGGGCTCACCCAGGACCAGGCCCGCGGGCAGATCGAGGAGCTCGGTCTCACCGTCGGCGAGGTCCAGCAGGAGAACCTGCCCGACCAGCCGGCCGGCCGCGCGCTGCGCACCGACCCCGCGGCGGGCCAGTCCGTCGCCGACGGCTCGTCCGTCGTCCTCTACATCTCGTCGGGCAACGTCGAGCTGGGCGACCTCCGCGGTCAGGCCCAGGACGCCGCGGTCGCCGAGCTCAACCGGCTCAACCTCGGGTCGACGATCGTCCAGCAGGAGACCGCCGACGCCGCCCCTGGCACCGTGATCGACCAGGACCGTAGCGGTCTGCTGCAGCAGCGGACCTCCGTGACGCTCACCGTCGCCGCGGCCCCGACCACGGTCGTCATCCCGAACGACATCGTCGGGAAGTCCGAGGCCGACGCCACGGCGCAGCTCACCGCCCTGGGGCTGACGGTCGACTCGGTGGCCTCGGACGGCGCGTCCAGCCAGCCCGTCGGCACCGTCATCTCGTCCGACCCGGCCCCGGGCCGCACCGTCGACATCGGCAGCTCGGTGACGCTGATCCTGTCGCCGGGCAACACCGGCAACAACGGCAACGGCAACGGGGGCGGCGGCACCGGCGGCACCGCCCCCTGACGTCCTCCCGCACGAACGCCGAGTCCCCCACGACCGCCGAGACAGGACCGCCGCGTCGAGTCAGGACCTCCCGAGGCCCTGTGTCGGCGCGGCGGACCTGTCTCGGCGCGGGGTGACGCGGAGCGCGGCGGCGATGCGGGCGGTCGTCGCGGCGGGGGCCGACAGGTCGCGCCAGTCCACGCGCAGGACCCGCCAGCCCGCCTCCTCGATCACGTCCTGGCGCCGCTTCTCCGCGATCACCGCCGAGGCAGCGCCGACCGCCGTCGCCCCGTACTTCCCGGCACCGTCGAACTCCACGGCCAGCCGGTGCGAGCGCCACCCCAGGTCGACCCACCGCCAGCCGTCCCGCGTCCGGACCGGCACCTGCAGGTCGGGCGCCGGCAGTCCCGCGCCGAGCACCGCGTAGCGCAGCAGCGACTCGCCGACGGACTCGGCGCGGCCGTCGCCGAGCTCCAGCAGCTCGCGCACCCGCCTGATCCCCCGGAGGCCTGGCGACGCGGACACGATGTCGTCGATCACCGACGGGTCGGCGCCGACCCGCAGGGCCGAGTCGAGCAGGACGAGCCCTTGCTCGCGCGGGAGCTCCGCGACACCGTCGACCACGGCGCACTCGAGCGTGCTCACCGGCAGCCCGCCGACCCGCTCCACGTGCGCGAGGCGCACCGGCGAGGCCGTCCACCGCGGCCGGACGCCGGGTACCGTGCCGCGGACGTGCGGGACGACGCCTGCGGTCACCTCGACGGCCCGGGGCAGCCGGACCAGGGCGCACCCGTGCAGCAGCGCCGCGGTGCCGTGGCTGAACCAGTGCTCACCCGTGCGGGTGCGGTGCGCAGCAGCGACCCGGGCCAGGAACAGGTGCCGCTCCCGCTCCCAGGGCGGACCGTCCGGCGGCCGCGGCGCGTACCAGCCGCGCAGCACGCGGACGAGCTCGCCCGAGCGGTGCCGAGCTCGCAGCACCTCGGGCGGCAGCGAGGCCGCGGAGAGCACCGGGGGCGCCGCGGGCCGCTCGGCCACCGGCCGCGGACGCGCCGGGGGTTCCGCGCCCGGCGCCGGTCCGCCGTCCCGGGCGGTCGCGTGCGGCGCGGTCGAGGTGGTCGTGGTGGCGGCGGGAGAGCTGGTGAGCGGTGTCATCTCCCCACCATGTCGCAGCCCTCATGACACGCCGGGCCGTCGTCCCCAGCTCAGCCCTGCCGGGACGGCGGACCCGCACCGCCACCGGGGTCGGGGCGTCGGTCCGGGCGTCGGTCGGGCGTCGGTCCGGGCGTCGACCGTGGCGTGTGTCGGGCGGCGCTAGCGCCCACGCTCGCGCCGGCGGACCGGCCGCCGAGATAGGTCCTCCGCGTCGAGACAGGACGTCGGAAGGCCCTGTCTCGACGAGCAGGACCTATCTCGACGCAGGGGTCGGGCGCACAGGAGTCGGGCGCACAGGGGTCGGGCGCACAGAGGCCAGGCGCGCGCTGGTCGGGCGCGCGGGGGTCGGCGTCAGGGGCGGACGAGGGGGTGCAGGCCCGCGGAGCGCTCCACCGCGTCCGTCAGGCCCGTGAGCGCCAGCCAGTTGGCGAACAGCCGGTGCCCGCCCTCCGTCAGCACCGACTCCGGGTGGAACTGGACCCCGTGCAGCGGCAGCTCGCGGTGCTGGAGCCCCATGATGATCCCGTTGGCCCGCGCGGTGACCTCCAGATCGCCGGACACCGTGCCGTCCACGACGGCGAGCGAGTGGTAGCGGGTCGCCGTGAACGGCGTCGGCAGGCCCGCGAGCACGCCCTGGCCGCCGTGGGTCACCTGGCTGGTCTTGCCGTGCATGAGCTCGGGCGCGTGCGTGACGGTGCCGCCGAACACCTCGCCGAGCGCCTGGTGGCCGAGGCACACGCCCAGCATCGGCGTGCCCGACGCGGCGCAGTCGCGGATCACCTGCATCGAGGCTCCCGCGCCGGCGGGCGTGCCGGGCCCGGGTGACACCAGCACCCCGTCGTACGCGGCGCGCTCGGCGGCGGACGGGACGGCGTCGTTGCGGACGACCTCGGTCTCGGCGCCGAGCTGGTCGAGGTACCCGACGATCGTGTAGACGAACGAGTCGTAGTTGTCGACGACGAGGATGCGGCTCACGGGTCTACTCCCCCACGGTGGTGTCGTTGAACGGCATGAACGGGGCGAGCCAGGGGAACACCCAGACGAAGCACGCGGCCAGCACGGCGGCGGCGAGCACGAGCAGGAGCAGCACCCGGACGACGGCGGGCCCGGGCAGGTGCCGCCACAGCCAGCCGTACATCAGGACGCCTCCAGGAGCTCGGCGGGGACGCCCTCGGAGACGGGCGCCCAGTAGTCCAGCACACCGTGCACGATGAAGCGCTCCCGGGCGGAGAACATCGGGTGGCAGGTCGTGAGGGTGATGAACCGCTCGGTGGGTTCCGCGCCGGGCTCGCCGGGTACGGGTGCGATGACCTCGACCTGGTGGGGCAGCACCACCTGCGAGGACGTGACGCGGTAGACGTACCAGGTGTCCTCGGTCCAGACGACCACCGGGTCGCCCTCCTGGAGCTCCTCGATGCGGTTGAACGGCTTGCCGTAGGTGGTGCGGTGCGCGGCGAGCGCGAAGTTGCCGACGCCCCCGGGCATCGCCGTGCCCTCGTAGTGGCCGACGCCGAGCGGGTTGAGCACCCGGGGCCGGTCGGTGCCCTGCGTGATGGTCCGGGTCGGCTCGCCGTCCCACCGCGGCACGCGCATCGACGCGAACGTGGTGAGGTAGGGCGGCTCCTCGAGCACGGGCGGGTCGTCGTACCGGGGCGTGACGACCGCCGGCGCCGGCTCGGTCAGCGAGGCGAGGGGCGCGTCCCAGCCCTGCTCGCGGACGACCTCGGCCTGGGCACGGTCGGCCACGACGTCCGTCCACCACAGCTGCCAGGCGAGGAACGCGAGCAGCAGCACGCCGGCGGTGATGAGGAGCTCGCCCAGCACGCCGACGGCGCCGAGCAGCACGCCACCGCCCCGCCGGGGTGCACGCGTGCCCCGGTCACGTCCTCGCGGGGCGTCGACGGCCTGGCCGGTGCCGGTCATCCCCCGGTGCCCTGCCGCCGCGTCTGGGTGCTGGTGGCGGTGCTCTCCCCTGCGACGAGCCCGGGCAGGATCTCGGTCCCCTCGGGCACGCTGGCGTACCGCATGTCCACGGACCCGTCGTACGCGGGCACCTCGAGGTCCCCGGCCGGGCGGCCGACCTCCCAACCGAGTCCCACGGCGTCGACCCAGGACCGGTACGCGCGGACCGCGGGGTCGGCGTCGAGCGCCGCGAGCAGGTCGGCGGGGTCACCCACGGCCGTGACGACGTACGGCGGCGAGTACCGCCGGCCCTGGAGGGACAGCACGTTCCCGATGCACTGGAACGCGCTGGTGGAGATGACCCGCTGGTCCATCAGCGCCATCGCCTCGGCTCCCCCGGCCCAGAGCGCGTTGATGACGGCCTGCAGGTCCTGCTGGTGCACGACGAGGTCGTCCGGCCCGGTGCCGGCGGGCCGGGGGCCGTCCGCGGGCGCGTCGTCGAGGCTGACGGTGATGCCGGTGCCGGTGACGGCGAGCTTGCCGGAGGCGATGTCGAACGCCTGACCCGCCGACTGCCACTCCAGGCCCGCGTCCGTCTGCTGCTGGGTGAGGTCGTCGACGCGGGCGCGCAGGTCCGCGACCTGGTCCGCGAGCCGCTCCCGCCGGGCGTCCTCGTTGGCCTGGAGGCCCGCGAGGTCCTGCGGCTGGCGGGCGTCGGTGCCGCGGGCGAGGCGGGCGTTGGCGGTGAACAGGGCGCCCGACAGGGCCATGACGAGGCCGATCGACACGGTTCCCCGCAGGGCGCGTCCGCGGCGCTGCCGGGCCAGCCGGTGGGCGGCCCGGGCGCGGGCGTCGTCGAGGCGCGCCGACGGTGCGGCTGCCTCGGGTCGGCCCGCCGCGTGGGCGCCGTGCACACGGCGCTCGGGGTGCTGGTCCGGCACGCTCGTCCCCCTCGCTCTCGCCACTACGCTAGGCCACGTCACGCGGCTCCGTGCGTTCGTCCACAGATGATGTCCCCGGCGCCGGACGAGGTCAGACGGACGAGGTCAGGAGCATCCCGTGCCCAAGTCGAGGTCGCGGCAGAAGTCGCACTACACCGCACCCCAGGAGCGGCCGAAGGGACCGCAGGTGAGCCCGCCGTGGTTCGTCCCCGTCCTGGTGGGCCTGCTGGTGCTGGGCCTGGTGTGGATCGTCGTCACGTACCTGTCGAACTTCGACTACCCCGTCCCGGGCATCGGCGCCTGGAACCTGGGTATCGGCTTCGCGTTCGCCCTGGTGGGCATGGGGATGGCGACCCGCTGGAAGTGACCGGGTCGGCCCTGCCCCCGCCGTCGCGGCGGGCGGGGTCGTCCTCGGGGCGCCGGGTCGACACAGGTTCGTCCCCAGGTCGGGCCCGGTTGTCAACAGGCGCGCGTCCAGCGTGACCGCGTCGCACGGGGTCGCTGTCCCCAGGGGTGCACAACCCTGTGGATAACTACATCGGTGTAATTCCACAGCTGTGAGCAACGCTGGGGACGCCGGTCAGACCAGCGCGTACTTGAGCGCGGACGCCGCCACCAGCAGGACGCCGACCGCGACGCACGACCCCACCGCGACCGGCAGACGCCGCTCCCGCGGGGCGTACGCGAACGCCGCGCCGAGCCCCGCGCCCACGATCAGGCCGCCGAGGTGCGCCTGCCACGCGACGCCGGGCAGCACGAAGCCGAGCACCGCGTTGACGACGAGGACGCCGACGATGCCGCCCGCACTGCGCCCGACGCGCCGCAGCACCACGAGCACCGCGCCGAACAGGCCGAACACCGCGCCGGACGCGCCGACGAGGATCGTGTACCAGGACAGGGCGTCGGGGCTGGCGAGCAGCAGGTACATCACCGAGCCGCCCACGGCGCTCAGCAGGTACAGCGCGAGGTAGCGCCAGCGTCCGAGGGAGTGCTCGAGGAACGGTCCGACGGACCACAGCGCGATCATGTTGAACGCGATGTGCAGGATCTGGTTCGGCGAGTGCAGGAACGCCGACGTGAGGAACCGCCAGGGCTGCGCCTCCCCCACCACCGGTACGAACGCGAGGTCGGTGGTCCACGTCGGGCTGATCCGCTGCAGCCCGAAGCTCACGACGCACAGCACGATGAGCGTGATCGTCACGACGGGCCGGCCGCCGGTGACCCGGCCGCCGAACGCCGTGCGCGCGGGGCGCTGGTTCCGCTGCGCGTCCCGCACGCAGTCGACGCACTGGATGCCCACCGCAGCCGGCCGCTGGCACTCGGGGCAGGTCGGCCTGCCGCACCGCTGGCACCGCACGTAGGCGATGCGGTCGGGGTGCCGCGGGCAGACCGGCGGGGCCTCGGGGCCGGGGACCGGCTGCGGGTGGGTCATCGAGGTGTCAGGACTCGAACGACACCGACTCGATCACCACGTCCTCGACCGGGCGGTCGCCCGGGCGGACCGGCGTGGTGGCGATGGCGTCCACGACGGCGCGGCTCTCGTCGTCCAGGACCTTGCCGAAGATGGTGTGCTTGCCGTTCAGGTGCGGGGTCGCCGTGACGGTGATGAAGAACTGCGAGCCGTTGGTGCCGCCGACCTGGCCGGTGACCGGGTCGCGACGCAGGCCGGCGTTCGCCATCGCGAGCAGGTACGGCTCGGAGAACCGCAGCTCGGGGTGGATCTCGTCGTCGAAGTTGTAGCCCGGGCCGCCGGTGCCGCGACCGAGGGGGTCGCCGCCCTGGATCATGAAGCCGTCGATGACGCGGTGGAAGATCACGCCGTCGTACAGGGGGGAGGTGCGCTTCTCGCCCGTCGCCGGGTCGGTCCACTCCTTCTCGCCGGTGGCGAGGCCGCGGAAGTTCTCGACGGTGGTCGGGGCGTGGTTCTCGAAGAGCTCGAGCCGGATGTCGCCACGGTTGGTGTGCAGGGTCGCCTTCATGGTCGTCATCCTGTCACGGCCCCCGGGGGGCCCGCCTGTGACGGGACGGGGTGGATCCTGCGCTCTGAGCGGACGTGCGTGCCGTTCTCACCTGCTGCCACCTGCGCGGGAGGCCGGACGGTGGCAGAGTGGGAGGCCACCGGACCAGCTGTGAGCAGGAGTGTGTGGACATGGCCTTCCTGACCCGACGGAGCAAGCTCGAGACCGTCACCGACCACCTGACCGCCGAACGCCTCAAGGGCAGGGCCGCCGACGTCGGCGCCGCCCTCGCGGACGCGGGCGGCAAGGCGGGTGACGGGGCCGGCAAGCTGGCCGCCGCCGCCAAGGTGCAGGCCGCCGACGCGGGCGTCGCGGCGAAGAGCGCCGCCGAGCACGCCGTCGAGTGGACCCAGCCCCGCGTCGAGGCGGCGATCGAGTGGCTGATCCCGCGGATCGACCACCTGTACAAGGAGAGCGTCAGGGCCGCCGCGCCCCGCGTGGAGAAGGCCGCCACCAAGGCGACCCCGGTGATCGACACGGCGCACGACAAGCTCGTCGAGGACCTGCTGCCCAAGCTGGTCCAGGCGGTCAACGACGCGGCGTCGCGCGCCGGTGCTGCCGTCGAGGACGTGGCCGACAAGGCTGCTGCCAAGGGCGGCGCGGTCGCCGCCGCGACCGCAGCCGCCGCGAAGGCCGCCACGAAGGAGAAGAAGTCCCACACGGGCGCCAAGCGCTTCTTCCTCGTCGCGACCGTGGTGGGTGCCGGTGCCGCGGTGTTCGCGTGGACCCGGTCCCGGACCACCACCGACCCCTGGGCCGAGCCGTGGGAGCCCGAGGCCCCGACCGCCGAGCAGCTCCGCGCCCGCGCGGGTGACGCCGCGCAGGCCGTCGGCCAGGCGGCGGGCGAGGCCGTGGCCCGCGGCCGCGAGGCGACGCACAAGGCCGCCGAGCGGGTCGCGGAGGTCCGCGAGGACGTCGAGGAGCGGGTCGCCGACGCCACCGAGAAGCTCTCCGAGGCGACCGAGAAGGTCACCGACGCCGCGAAGAAGGCCGCGCCCCGTCGCGCGGCCCCGAAGAAGCCCGGGACCCCGGCGACGGGCGGGGGCACCGCGGTCTGACGACCGCCGCACGTCACGAGGGCCCGGCACCGCGAGGTGCCGGGCCCTCGTGCTGTCCCGGTCCCTGAGCGCTCGCCGCGGTACGGCGGACACCCCGTGGACGACAAAGGACCCGGCACCCTCGTGGGTGCCGGGTCCTGCGGGCCGTGCTGGTGGAGCCAAGGGGACTCGAACCCCTAACCCCCTGCTTGCAAAGCAGGTGCGCTACCAATTGCGCCATGGCCCCGTCGGTGCCGCGGTGAGCACCCGGATCGGGCCACGTGCGGCGGGGGAGCGTCCTACTCGACGGTGTCGGTGACCTCGGCCCACAGGTCGCGGTCGTCGCGCTCCGCGGCGTACCGCGTCCAGGCGACGTAACCGACGGCGGCGACCGCCGCGAGGAGCAGGAGCTTCTTCATCAGTCCCCCAGGGAACTCGGGAGTGGGCCTAAGAGGACTTGAACCTCTGACCTCTTCCTTATCAGGGAAGCGCTCTAACCGTCTGAGCTATAGGCCCTCGCACGCGCTGGGCGTGCCGGACGAGACTACCCCAGCAGGGGCCGCCCGCCCAAACCGTGCGTCACTCGTCGGTCATGGTGACGTGCACGCCGCCGACCAGGGCGGCCGTGATGTTGTAGAGGAACGCCCCGATCGTGGCCAGCGCCGTGATGAGCAGCACGTCGACGACGGCCACCAGCACGGACACGGAGATCACCCGGTCGAACTCGACGTACTGCATGAGGTCGATGCTCGAGTCCGCGAGGATCTCGGTCACGAGGCCGTTCACCGTGGCGAACACCTGCAGCGAGTCGAGCGTCAGCCAGACCACGGACGTCGCGACGACGATCATGATGCCGATCGCCACGGACATGAGGAACGACAGCTTCATGACCGACCAGGGGTCGACCCGGGAGATCGCGAGCCGCACCCGGCGCGGGCCGGACCCGCTGCTCAGCGACGAGCTCGCGGTCGACGACGTCGCAGCGGGCTTCGCGGGAGCCTGCTTCGCAGCGGCCGGCTTGCCCTCGGACGCCGTGCCCGAGGTGGACCCGGTCCGGGGCGCGGTGCTGGTCGCGGCGGCGCCGGCCGGCTTGGCCGTGCCCGGCTTGGTCGCGGTCGACGAGCCCGTTCCGGGCTTCTCGCCGGCCTTCGGGGTCGTGGCGGTGCCGCGGGCGCTCGTGTCGGTGGCCGTGCGGCCGCCTGCGGGCTTGGCGGTGCCGGGCTTCTTGCCCTGACCCGACGACGTGCGGGGCGGGATGGACGGCGGCGTGTCGCTGCTCACGCATCCTCCTGGGAGGTCTCGTCAGCCGCCGGTGCGTCCGGGGCCGTGGTGGAGCTGGGGTCCTCGAGGGCCGTGGACGTCTCGTCCGGCTCGACCGACTCGCCCACGGTACCCGCCTCGTCGGCCAGGTGACGCTCGATGTTGCGGGCGACCGCGATGATCCGGTCCCCGTTGTCGGGCTTGGCGAAGATGACGCCCTGCGTGGTGCGGCCCGTGGCGTTCACCTCGGACGTCGCGGAGCGCACGATCTTGCCGCGCTCCATGATCACCAGCACCTCGTCCTCCGGGTCCGTGACCAGCGCGCCGACCAGGTCGCCGTTGGCCTCGGGGAGGTTGGCGACCTTGATGCCGAGGCCGCCGCGGCCCTGGACGCGGTAGTTCTCGACCGTGAGGGCGGTGCGCTTGGCGATGCCGCCCTGCGTGACCGTGAACAGGAACGCCTCCTCGCGGACGACGTCCATCGCCAGCAGCTCGTCGTCGGCGCGGAACTTCATGCCGGTGACCCCCGAAGTGGCACGGCCCATCGGGCGCAGCGCCTCGTCGGTCGCGGTGAACCGCAGCGACTGGCCCTTGCGGGACACCAGGATCAGGTCGTTCACGGAGTCGACGATCCGCGCGGACACGAGCTCGTCGGGGAGGCCGTTCTCGTCCTCGCGCAGGTTGATCGCGATGACGCCGCCGGACCGGTTGGAGTCGTACTCGGACAGGCGGGTCTTCTTGACCAGGCCGCGGGCGGTGGCGAGCACCAGGTACTCGGCCTGGTCGTAGTCACGCAGGTCCAGGACCTGGGCGATCTTCTCGCCCGGCTGGAACGCCAGCAGGTTCGCGACGTGCTGGCCCTTGGCGTCGCGGCCGCCCTCGGGCAGCTCGTAGGCCTTCGCGCGGTACACGCGGCCGAGGTTCGTGAAGAACAGCAGCCAGTGGTGCGTCGTCGTGACGAAGAAGTGGTCGACGATGTCGTCCTCGCGCAGCTGGGCGCCGCGGACGCCCTTGCCGCCGCGCCGCTGGGCCCGGTAGTTGTCGGACCGGGTGCGCTTCGCGTAGCCGCCGCGGGTGATGGTGACGACCATCTCCTCCTCGGCGATGAGGTCCTCGACGGACACCTCGCCGTCGAACGGCAGGATCGTGGTGCGGCGCTCGTCGCCGTACTTGTCGACGATCTCGTCCATCTCGTCGCGGACGATGCCGCGCTGCCGCTCGGGGGACTCGAGGATCGCGCGGTAGCCCTGGATCTCCTGCTCGAGCTTCGCGTAGTCGTCGAGGATCTTCTGGCGCTCGAGGGCCGCCAGCCGGCGCAGCTGGAGCGTGAGGATCGCGTTCGCCTGGACCTCGTCGATGTCCAGCATCGCCATCAGGCCGGTGCGGGCCTCGTCGGCGTCGGGGGAGCGGCGGATCAGCGCGATGACCTCGTCCAGCGCGTCCAGCGCCTTGAGGTAGCCGCGGTAGATGTGGATCTGCTCCTCGGCCTTGCGCAGCCGGAAGCTGGTGCGCCGGACGATGACCTCGAGCTGGTGGGTCGTCCAGTGCCGGATGAACGCGTCGAGGCTGAGCGTGCGCGGCACGCCGTCGACCAGCGCGAGCATGTTCGCGCCGAACGTGTCCTGCAGCTGCGTGTGCTTGTAGAGGTTGTTCAGCACGACCTTCGCGACGGCGTCGCGCTTGAGCACGACCACCAGGCGCTGGCCGGTGCGGCCCGACGTCTCGTCGCGGATGTCCGCGATGCCCTGGACGCGGTTCTCGCGGACCAGGTCGGCGATCTTCTTCGCGAGGGTGTCGGGGTTCACCTGGTACGGCAGCTCGGTGACGACGAGGCAGATCCGGCCCTGGATCTCCTCGACCTCCACGACCGCGCGCATCGTGATGGAGCCGCGACCGGTGCGGTACGCCTCCTCGATGCCCTTGTGGCCGAGGATCGTGGCGCCGGTGGGGAAGTCGGGGCCCTTGACCCGGGTCAGGAGGGCCGCGAGCAGCTCCTCCTTCGACGCCTCCGGGTTGTCGAGGTGCCAGCGGACGCCCTCGGCGACCTCGCGCAGGTTGTGCGGCGGGATGTTCGTCGCCATGCCGACCGCGATGCCCGCCGAGCCGTTGACCAGCAGGTTCGGGAACCGCGACGGGAGGATCGACGGCTCCTGGGTGCGGCCGTCGTAGTTGTCCTGGAAGTCGACGGTGTCCTCGTCGATGTCCCGGACCATCTCCATCGCGAGCGGCGCCATCTTGCACTCGGTGTACCGCGGGGCGGCCGCCGGGTCGTCACCGGGGGAGCCGAAGTTGCCCTGGCCGGCGACGAGCGGGTACCGCAGCGACCAGTCCTGCACCAGGCGGACCAGGGCGTCGTAGATCGCCGTGTCGCCGTGCGGGTGGTACTTGCCCATGACGTCGCCGACGACGCGGCTGCACTTGGAGAACTGCCGGTCGGGGCGGTAGCCGCCGTCGTACATGGCGTACAGGACTCGGCGGTGCACCGGCTTGAGGCCGTCGCGGACGTCCGGGAGCGCGCGGCCCACGATGACGGCCATCGCGTAGTCCAGGTAGGACCGCTGCATCTCGAGCTGCAGGTCCACCTGGTCGATGCGGCCGTGCTCGATGTTGTCGCCGGTCAGCTCAGTCACAGGTCAGGTCCTTCGGTGGGACTGGACCCGGCGCGTGGCGTGCGCCGGGAGGTCGGGGAGTCGGGGGAGGTCAGATGTCCAGGAACCGCACGTCGCGCGCGTTGCGCTGGATGAACGAGCGGCGGGACTCGACGTCCTCACCCATGAGCACCGAGAAGATCTCGTCGGCGGCCGCGGCCTCGTCCAGCGTGACCTGCAGCAGCGTGCGGTGCTCGGGGGACATGGTCGTCTCCCAGAGCTCCGAGTAGTCCATCTCGCCCAGACCCTTGTAGCGCTGGATCGAGTTCTCCTTGGGGATCCGCTTGCCCTTGGCCTGGCCGTCGGCCAGCACCGCGTCGCGCTCCCGGTCCGAGTACACGTAGTCGTGCGGGGAGTTCGACCACTTGATGCGGTAGAGCGGCGGCTGGGCCATGTAGACGTGGCCCTTGAGGATCAGCTCCGGCATGTACCGGTAGAGCAGCGTCAGCAGCAGGGTGCGGATGTGCTGGCCGTCGACGTCGGCGTCGGCCATCAGCACGATCTTGTGGTACCGGAGCTTGGAGAGGTCGAAGTCCTCGCCGATGCCCGTGCCGAACGCGGTGATGAGCGCCTGGACCTCGGCGTTGCCGAGCGCGCGGTCGAGCCGGGCCCGCTCGACGTTGAGGATCTTGCCGCGCAGCGGGAGGATCGCCTGCGTCTGCGGGTTCCGGCCGCGGACGGCCGAGCCGCCGGCCGAGTCGCCCTCGACGATGAAGATCTCGCACTCGGCGGGGTGGTTGGACTGGCAGTCCTTGAGCTTGCCGGGCATCGAGTTGGACTCGAGCAGGCCCTTGCGGCGGGTCGCCTCGCGGGCCTTGCGGGCCGCGAGCCGGGCCTGCGACGCCTGGATGGCCTTCCGGATGACGTCGCGCGCCTCGTTCGGGTGCGAGTCCAGCCAGTCGGCGAGCTGCTCGTTGACGACGCGCTGCACGAACGTCTTCGCCTCGGTGTTGCCGAGCTTGGTCTTGGTCTGGCCCTCGAACTGCGGCTCGCCGAGCTTGATCGACACGACGGCCGTCAGGCCCTCGCGGATGTCGTCGCCGGTGAGGTTGTCGTCCTTCTCCTTGAGGATGCCCTTGTCGCGGGCGTAGCGGTTGACCAGCGAGGTCATCGCCGCGCGGAAGCCCTCCTCGTGGGTGCCGCCCTCGGTGGTGGAGATGGTGTTCGCGTAGGTGTGCACCGACTCCGAGTAGGCGCTGGTCCACTGCATCGCGACCTCGAGCGACAGCCGGCGCTCGGTGTCCTCGGCCTCGAAGTCGATGACGTCGGGGTGCACGAGGTCGACCTTCTTGGCCGAGTTCAGGTGCTTGACGTAGTCCACCAGGCCGCCGTCGTACTTGTACGTGACCGACCGGAACGGCTGCGGGGTGGCGTCGGTGGCGTCCGTGCCCTCGCCCGCGACCTCGTCCTCGGTGTCCGCGTGCGCGGGCCGCTCGTCGGTCAGCGAGATCTGCAGGCCCTTGTTGAGGAACGCCATCTGCTGGAACCGGGACCGGAGGGTCTCGAAGTCGTACTCGACCGTCTCGAAGATGCTCGGGTCGGCCCAGAACGTCTGCGCCGTCCCGGTCTCGTCGGTCGCGTCGCCGCGGCGCAGCTCGCCGTTCGGCTTGCCGCCGTCGTGGAAGTCCTGCTCCCAGGTGTAGCCGTCGCGCTTGACGACGGTCTGGACCTTCGTCGACAGGGCGTTGACCACGGAGATGCCGACGCCGTGCAGGCCGCCGGACACCGCGTACCCGCCGCCACCGAACTTGCCGCCGGCGTGCAGGATCGTCATGACGACCTCGACCGTCGGCCGGCCCTCGGTCGGGTGGATCGCGACCGGGATGCCACGGCCGTTGTCGACCACGCGCACGCCGCCGTCGGCGAGCAGGGTGACCTCGATGTGGTCGCAGTAGCCGGCGAGGGCCTCGTCGACCGAGTTGTCGACGACCTCGTAGACGAGGTGGTGCAGGCCGCGCTCGCCGGTCGAGCCGATGTACATGCCGGGACGCTTGCGGACCGCCTCGAGGCCCTCGAGGACCGTGATCTGGGAGGCGTCGTAGGCGGGAGTCCCGTTCACCGTCCCCCCGGGTGCGTCCTGCGCGGGAGTCGGTCCGGTGGAGGGGCTCTGGTCAGCCACGGGCGGAAGTGCTCCTCAGTTCTCACACGCGGCGGAGGCGCCCGTCCTCCCGCTGGGAGAGCAGATCACTCCACGACGACGGAGATCGTGCGTCCTGGACCGGCGCAGACGCGCCAGAGATGTCGATTCCCAGTGTACCCGCCCCCGGCCCGGAAGCCCCGGATTCGCGGCCCTCCTGGGGACGACGGCCGGCGCGGCGCCCGCGCGGTCAGCCCCAGGTGTCCCGGGCGCCCCGCCCGCGGACCGAGCGCTTGCCCTTGCCGAACCCCGGACCGGCCGGTCCCAGCACCCGCACCTCGCGCACCACGCCCTCGCCGACGTCCTCCGACAGCCGCCTGACCAGCTGCGGGGCGAGCATCTTCAGCTGCTGCGCCCACGCCGACGAGTCGGTCCGGACCACGAGCACGCCCTCCGCGAAGGTCTCGGGCGTGCAGTGGTCGGCGATCTGGTCGCCCACCACGTCGCGCCAGCGGCCGACGACCCCGCCGACCGACACCTCCTGCACCCAGCCGCGGTCCCGGAACAGCGACGCCATCGTGCTGGACACCGTCTGCGGGTCCCGCGCGTGCGCGCCCGGGCCGCCGCGCTCCGTCGGGGACAGGGGAGAGCGGCCGCGCGCCTTCTCGCCGGGCCGGTAGCCCTTCGACCGGGCGACCGAGCGGAACCGGGCCAGCGACATCCGCGCCATCTGCGCACCCGGGGTGACCTCGAGCTGCTCGCAGACGGGCACGGTGGGGTCGACGGCCGGGACGGCGGGGGCGTCCGGGTCGGGCGTGGGGGAGACCTCGTCAGCCGACACGGGCGACCTCGGACGCCAGCACGTCGAACCGTGCCCCCGCGAGCCGGTCGGGCACGTCGCCGGGCACCG
Organism: Cellulomonas sp. NPDC058312; assembly: GCF_042880135.1. Lineage (NCBI taxonomy): Bacteria > Bacillati > Actinomycetota > Actinomycetes > Micrococcales > Cellulomonadaceae > Cellulomonas > Cellulomonas sp. NPDC058312. Next base: position 235,315 of record NZ_JBHVZE010000005.1, read on the forward strand.
CGGCCGTGACGAACACCTGCCGCGCACCGGCGACCATCTCCGACAGGCGCTGCCGCCGCTTCGCGTCGAGCTCGGCGAACACGTCGTCGAGCATCAGCACGGGCTCGCCGTCGGGGCCGGAGTCCGCCACCCACAGCCGGGCGGCGTCGTCGGGCGTGCCCGCCTGCGGCCCGTGGGTCAGCAGCTCGTACGACGCCAGGCGCAGGGCGAGCGCGAACGACCAGGACTCGCCGTGGCTCGCGTAGCCCTTCGCCGGCAGCTCGCCGAGGGTCAGCACCAGGTCGTCGCGGTGCGGACCCACCAGGCACACGCCCCGCTCGAGCTCCTTCGGGCGCACGCGCGCCAGCGCCTCGAGCATCTGCGCCTCGACGACCTGCGCGGTCGCGGTCGCCCCGGACGCCGCGCGCTCCTCGGGCGGCAGCCGGTCGGCGTCCGGGCCGTCCAGCACCGCGGTGAGGGAGGACCGGTAGGTGACGCGCGCGTCGCCCTGCCCGTCGCTGACCCGCTCGTAGGCGTCGGCGACGTACGGGCCGAGGGCGGTGACGACCGCCTGCCGGGCGACGATCACCTGGGCTGCGAGCTCCGCGAGCTTGGCGTCCCAGACGTCGAGCGTGCTCAGGTCCAGGTTCGACCGCGAGCCGCGGAACCCGGCCGCGGACTTGAGCAGGGCGGTCCGCTGCCGCACCACCCGGTCGTACTCGCTGAACACGCCGGCCAGCCGGGGCGTGACCTGCACGGCCAGCTCGTCGACGAACCGCCGCCGGCCGTCGGGGTCGCCCTTGACCAGCGCCAGGTCCTCGGGCGCGAACAGCACCGAGCGCAGCGCGCCGACCACGTCGCGGGAGCGTGCCGCGGTGCCGTTGAGCTTCACGCGGTTCGACCGGCCCGAGCCGAGCTGCAGGTCGATCACCAGCGCCCGCTCGGAGCCGTCGTCCTGCGCGCGCACGATCCGGGACCGCACCACCGCCGCCGACGCCCCGGCTCGCACGAGCGGGGCGTCGGTCGGCACGCGGTGGCTGGAGAACGTCGAGACGTAGCCGATCGCCTCGACGAGGTTGGTCTTGCCCTGCCCGTTCGGCCCCACGAGCGCGGTGATCCCGGGCTCGAAGGTGAGGTCGACCTGGTGGTACGACCGGAAGTCCGTCAGCGACAGGTGCGAGACGTACATCGAGCGGCGTCAGCCCTCCGAGCGCACGCCGGGGGGCGTGGCACCGGAGACCGGGGCACGATGAGTACCAGGGGCCTTCGCTGCATGGACAGCGTGGCCGCCGAACTGCTGCCGCAGGGCCGCGACCGCCTTCATCGCGGGGGACTGCTCCTGGCGGGACTGGAAGCGCGCGAACAGCGCGGCGGTGATGACCGGCAGCGGCACGGCGGCGTCGATCGCCTCGTCCACGGTCCAGCGGCCCTCGCCCGAGTCGGCGACCCAGTCGTCGATCGCCTCGAACGCCTGGTCCTCCTCGAGCGCCTTGACCAGCAGCTCCAGCAGCCAGGACCGCACGACGGTGCCGCGCTGCCAGGCCTTCATGGTGCCGGCGACGTCGGTGACGATGTCCTTCGCGGCGAGCAGCTCGTAGCCCTCGGCGTACGCCTGCATGAGGCCGTACTCGATGCCGTTGTGCACCATCTTCGCGTAGTGGCCCGCGCCGACCTCGCCGGCGTGCACGAAGCCCTCCTCGCGGGGGCCCTCGGGGCGCAGCGCGTCGAAGACGGGCATGACGCGCTCGACCTGCGCGGCGTCGCCGCCGACCATGAGGCCGTAGCCGTTCGCGAGGCCCCAGACGCCGCCGGAGACACCGACGTCGAGGAAGTGGACGCCCTTCGCGCCGAGCTGCTGCGCGTGGCCCTTGTCGTCGCCGAAGTACGAGTTGCCGCCGTCGATGACGAGGTCGCCCTCGCCCAGCAGGCCGCCGAGCTCCTCGATCACCGCGTGGGTCACGGCGCCGGCGGGGACCATCACCCACACGACGCGCTCACCGGCGGGGAGGGCCTGCACCAGGTCGGCCAGCGACGCGACGTCGGAGACCTCCGGGTTCTGGTCGTACCCCGTGACGTCGATCCCTGCGCCCCGCATCCGGTCGCGCATGTTCGCGCCCATCCTGCCGAGACCCACCAGGCCGATCCGCATCGCTCCACCTCTCCTCGCCCGACCGCCGGCGGGTGGTCCTGCGTCCCGCGGCGACATCTGTCGCCCGCCATTGTCCTGCTGCGGGCTGGTCCTGACGAACGAGACGGGCGTCTCGCCGGTCACACCCCGGGCGCCGGAGCGCCCGGGTCAGGAGGCGAAGCGGATGGGGACCAGGAGGTAGCGGTACTCCTTGAGGTCCTCGCCCTCGAGCGACTCCTGGCCGGTGAACTCGACCGGCTTGTTCGGGTGCGTGAACGACAGACGGACGAACGACGTGGTCAGCGCCCCGAGCCCGTCCAGCAGGAACTGGGGGTTGAACGCCACCGCGATGTCGTCGCCGACCAGCGTGGCCTCCAGCGCCTCGGACGCCTGGGCGTCGTCGCCCTGGCCGGCGTCGAGGACGACCTGGCCGTCGGTGAACGTCAGCCGGATCGGGGTGTTGCGCTCCGCGACCAGGGCGACGCGCTTGGCGGCGTCGGCCAGCAGCTGCGTGTTGACCACGGCGTGGATCGGCGACTCGTCCGGGAACAGGCGGCGCACGGCGGGGTAGTCGCCGTCGACCAGCAGCGACGTCGTGTGCCGACCGCCGGCCTCGAAGCCGACGAGGTCGACGCCCTGGCCGGCCGCGAGGCCGACGTTGACCGAGCCGGAGGCCCCGAGCGACTTCGCCGCGTCGGACAGCGTGCGGGCGCGGACCAGCGCGACCTGCGACGCGTCGGGGAACGCGGGCTTCCAGGTGAGCTCCCGCAGCGCGAGGCGGTACCGGTCGGTCGCGAGCAGCGTGACCTTCTCGCCCTCGATCTCGACGCGGACGCCGGTGAGCAGCGGCAGGGTGTCGTCCCGGCTCGCGGCGACGGTGACCTGGGCGACGGCCTTGGTGAGCTCGTCGCCGTCGACCGTGCCCGTCAGCGGGGGCATCGACGGCAGCTGGGGGTAGTCCTCGACCGGCATGGTCAGCAGCGTGAACCGGCTCGCCCCGCAGGTGACGGTGACCTTGGTGCCGTCGAGCTGCACGTCGACCGGCTTGCCGGGCAGGGCGCGGGAGATCTCCGCGAGCAGCCGGCCGGAGACCAGGACCGTGCCGGGCTCGCTGACGTCGGCGGGGATCTCCGAGCGGGCCGAGACCTCGTAGTCGAAGCTCGCCAGTCGCAGCGTGCCGTCGGTGTCGGCCTCGATGCGGACGCCGGCCAGCACGGGGACCGGGGGACGGGTGGGCAGGCTGCGAGCGATCCACGTGACGGCTTCTGCGAGGACGTCACGTTCGACGCGGAACTTCATGCCCCACCCTCTCGGTCTGGGGGATCACGCGGATCCCGTGCGGTGCGTAGCGGTGCTGGTGCGAGGACCCGCCGCGGACCCGGGAGGGTCGGCAGCAGTAGCCCCGAACACTACGCGAGAGGCCAGCCCTGGCGGTACCGATGCGGGGACGGGCTGTGGACGAGGTCGGTGGGCCTGGATCGTTCGTCAGGAACCGTTGTGCGGGCGAGGACGTGGTGGTCCTCGGCGTTCCCCGGCCGGTTCCTGCCGGTCGGTCGTCGGATCGGCTCGGCAGAGCACTGACGGCCTGTGGATCTTCTTCCTAGGGATCAGTCGTCGTCATCGTCGGTTCTGTGAATCCTGGGGACGACGCGTCCAGGCGCAGGTCCGGGCACCTTTTCGGTTGTGCACAGCCCCTGTGGACCCGCTGGGGACGACGAGCGCGAACGTGGACGACGCTCCCGGCGTCCTTCTGCGTCCACCGAGAGCCCACGATGCGTCCACACGAATCCTGGGGGTCGTCCACCGGTATCCACAGGTGCGTCCACAGGTGTGAGTAATCGTCCCAGGCATGTTTCAGGCAGCGGTTGAGGTCGAGGTCCGAGGAACGTCGAAGGCCCGCCACCGGCGTACCGGGGCGGGCCTTCACGAGCGGGTCCGGGTCGTTCAGACCCGGCTCTCCTGCTTGATGCGGTTGGTGAGCTCCGTGACCTGGTTGAAGATCGACCGGCGCTCCGCCATCAGCTCGCGGATCTTGCGGTTCGCGTGCATCACGGTCGTGTGGTCACGACCGCCGAACGCCTGTCCGATCTTCGGCAGCGACAGGTCGGTCAGCTCGCGGCACAGGTACATGGCGATCTGGCGTGCCGTCACCAGCACCCGGGACCGCGACGAGCCGCACAGGTCCTCGATGCTCAGCCCGAAGTACGCGGCCGTCTGGCCGATGACGGCGGTGGCCGTGATCGTCGCCTGGTCGTCGTCGGTGATGAGGTCCTTCAGCACGATCTCCGCCAGCGACAGGTCGACCTGCTGCCGGTTGAGGTTCGCGAACGCCGTGACGCGGATCAGCGCGCCCTCGAGCTCGCGGATGTTGGTCGAGATCTTCGACGCGATGTACTCCAGCACGTCGTGCGGGGCCTGCAGCTTGTCGTTCGCCGACTTCTTGCGCAGGATCGCGATCCGCGTCTCGAGGTCCGGCGGCTGCACGTCGGTGATGAGGCCCCACTCGAACCGGGAACGCATCCGGTCCTCGAACCCGTTCAGCTGCTTGGGCGGCAGGTCCGAGGTGATGACCACCTGCTTGTTCGCGTTGTGCAGCGTGTTGAAGGTGTGGAAGAACTCCTCCATCGTCTGTTCCTTGCCCTGCAGGAACTGGATGTCGTCGATGAGGAGGACGTCGACCTCGCGGTAGCGGCGCTGGAAGGCACCGGCCTTGCCCTCACCGATGGAGTTGATGAAGTCGTTGGTGAACTCCTCGGAGTTCACGTACCGCACGCGCACCGAGGGGTACAGGTTCCGGGCGTAGTGCCCGATCGCGTGCAGCAGGTGCGTCTTGCCCAGCCCGGAGTCGCCGTAGATGAACAGCGGGTTGTACGCCTTCGCGGGCGCCTCCGCCACGGCCACGGCCGCCGCGTGCGCGAACCGGTTGGACGACCCGATGACGAACGTCTCGAACAGGTACTTGGGGTTCAGCCTCGCGGGCTCCACGCTCGGCGTCGGGCCGGCGGGCTCGCGCCGGAAGCCCTCGGAGCGGACCGGGGCGTCGAGGTGCGCGCTGTCACCGGTGCTCGGGTGGCCGGTGGCGGCGAGCGCGGGAGCGACCGGCTCGTCGTCGGTCGGTCGGGCGGGCGGCGGGGACGCGGTCAGCGCGGCATCGGCCGAGCCCGTCTCCAGCGAGGGGTCCACGGTGATCGCGAACCGGGCCTCGCGGCCCAGGGCCGACGCCAGGGCGTCCGAGACCTCCTGACGCACGCGCGTCTCGAGGTAGTCCTTCGTGAGGTCGTTGCCGACCGCGAGGAGCATCGTGCCGTCGAGCAGCCCGAGCGGCTTCGCCAGCCGTACGAACGCGAGCTGGCGCGGCGTGATGTCCGGGCTCGCGTCGAGCTGAGCCATCGCGGCCGACCAGACCTGGCTCAGCTGATCGTCCTGTCCTGACACCTGTACCTCGCTGCCGTCGTGTGTCGCGGTGGTCGAGTGTCGCACGCCGCGGTCGGGCGTCCACAGACTTGTCCACACCTGTGCGTGACGGTCGGTCGCGCACGATCCCGGCGATGCGGGGGTCGGACCGGGGTCCGCGGTGCGGCGTTGTCCACAGCCCTGAACGGCTCTGTCCACCGGGTGGGGAGAGGCGGTCGCTGCGGGACGCTCGACGGACGATGCTAGTGGCCGCGACCGGCCCGCGGGAGAGGGGGCGTCGTCCCGGTCGTGCCGCGGTGGGCGGCGGGTTTGACCCCTGCGCGCTCCCGACGTAACGTTGTGCAGCCTTCCTGATGGCTCCTGCTGGCGTGCCCTGACGCTAGACCCGTCTCGCGACGTGGGTACCGGAGCAGTCGAGCACGGCACAGACCTGGCTGCACGCGCGCGTGCAGTCGACGCACCGAAGTACGTGGAGACCATCGTGAGCAAGCGGACCTTCCAGCCGAACAACCGGCGTCGTGCCAAGACGCACGGTTTCCGTCTGCGTATGCGGACGCGTGCCGGCCGCGCGATCCTCGCCGCCCGTCGGCGCAAGGGTCGCGCCGAGCTGTCGGCCTGACACCACCTGACGCGGTGCTGCCCGCCGCGCACCGGATGCGACGGTCCGCCGACTTCGAGCGGACCGTGCGCAGCGGTGTGCGCGCCGGGCGGAACACGCTCGTGGTGCACCTCGTGACGCGAACCGACCCCGGACCTGGTCCGGCGGTCGGTTTCGTCGTGTCCAAGGGCGTCGGCAACGCCGTGACACGCAACCGGGTCAAGCGGCGCCTGCGGGCGCTGGCCACGGAGCGCATCGGTGCGCTGCCCGCGGACGCCGACCTGGTCGTCCGGGCCCTCGGACCCGCCGCGACGGCCGACTACGCCACGCTGGGCCAGGAGCTCGACGGTGCCCTGCGCACCGCCGGACGTCGCCGCACCGAGCGTGGACGTGGCGCCGCCGGCACCGCGTCCGAGGGTCGGCGATGAGCACCCCGAGCGTCGCCGCGGCTCTGCGTGGCGTCCTGCGGTTCCCGCGTCGGCTGCTCGTGCTCGCGATCCGCGGGTACCAGCGGTTCCTGTCCCCCCTCACCCCGCCGACCTGCCGGTTCTACCCCTCGTGCAGCCAGTACGCCGTGATCGCCCTCGAGCGGCACGGCGTCCTGCGCGGGACGCGGCTGGCGGTCTGGCGGGTCCTGCGCTGCAACCCGTGGAACCCGGGGGGCGTCGACGACGTTCCACCGGCGGGGCCGCACCGTCGACACCCGCACCGCGCGGTCGCCTCCGCGCACTGACCTTCCCCTGGAGAGTTCCCCGATGAGCTGGTTCGACGGCCTGCTGTATCCGATCATGGTCGCTGTGGCCTGGATCATGGTCCAGTTCCACAGCCTGTTCGACTTCCTCGGCCTCGACCCGGCCGGTGGTCTGGCGTGGGGCCTGTCGATCGTCGGCCTCGTGATCGTGATGCGGATCATCCTGATCCCGCTGTTCTTCAAGCAGATCAAGGCGTCGCGCGGCATGCAGCTGCTCGCGCCGGACATGAAGAAGATCCAGGCGAAGTACAAGGGGAAGACGGACCCCGCGTCCCGCGAGGCGATGAGCCGCGAGACGATGGAGCTGTACCGCAAGCACGGGACCAACCCGTTCTCGTCCTGCCTGCCGATCCTCGCGCAGTCGCCGATCTTCTTCGCGCTGTTCCGCGTGCTCAACTCGTTGCCCGCGCTCGCGTCCGGCGACTACGTGCGGGACAACCTCGGCCCGCTGACCCAGGACCTCGCGTCGCAGGCCGAGCAGGCCAGCATCTTCGGCGCGCCGCTGTCGGCGACCTTCATGAACGCGGCCGAGTTCGGCGACGCCGCCGTGCACGTCCGGATCGTCACCATCCTGCTCGTCGTCGCGATGTCCGCGACCACGTTCCTCACCCAGCGCCAGCTGACGATGAAGAACATGCCGCCGGCCGCCCTCGAGGGCCCGATGGCGCAGCAGCAGAAGATGCTCATGTACGTCTTCCCGCTGATCTTCGCCTTCTCCGGCGTGAACTTCCCGATCGGTGTGCTGCTCTACTGGACCACCACCAACCTGTGGTCGATGGGGCAGCAGTTCTACACGATCCGCCGGATGCCGGCGCCGGGCTCGCAGGCCGAGAAGGCGCTCAAGGCGCGGCAGGCCAAGAAGGCCGCGCACAAGGGCATCACGATCGAGGAGGACCGCCCCACGATCGAGGAGCGTCCGGTCTCGGGCCAGCGGCAGCAGCCGGTCGGCAAGGCGCGCGCGAAGAAGCAGCAGCCCCGACCCGCGGGCTCCGCCACGGCGACCACCTCCGCCGGCGCGGCCGCGTCGAGCGCCGCCGAGGAGTCCCCGTCCGGGTCCACCGCGTCCCCGGAGCCGGGCGCGACCGGCGGCCCCGCACCGGCGAAGAAGAAGCGCAACGGCACCGGCGGCGGCAAGGGCGGCAGCACGCCCGGCGGCACTCCGGACGCCGGCTAGACCTCGCGTCCCGACGCGCACCCCGTTCCCCCAGCAAGGAGCAGAGATGACCACTCCCACCGGCGCCACCGGCGAGGCCGGCACGGCATCCGCGTCGCGCCTCGAAGAAGAGGGCGAGATCGCCGCGGACTACCTCGAGGAGCTCCTCGACATCGCGGACCTCGACGGTGACATCGACATCGACGTCGACCACGGTCGCGCGGCGGTCGAGATCGTGGCGGAGGAGGGCACCGAGCGTGCGCTCCGCCGGCTCGTCGGCGAGGACGGCGAGGTGCTCGACGCCCTCCAGGAGCTGACCCGGCTCGCCGTCCAGGCGAAGACCGGCGACCGCAGCCGGCTGATGCTCGACATCGCCGGCTACCGGGCCGGCCGCAAGGTCGAGCTCGTCAAGGTCGCCGAGGAGGCGATCGCCCGCGTGCGTGAGTCCGGCACCCAGGTGGCGCTCGACCCGATGAACCCGTTCGAGCGGAAGGTCGTGCACGACGCCGTCGCCGCGGCGGGCCTGACGTCCGACTCGGACGGCGTGGAGCCGTCCCGGTTCGTCGTGGTCAAGCCCGCGAGCTGATCTGGATGCCTTCGTCCGAAGGCACCGAGAGGCCGGTCCCGTTCGGGACCGGCCTCTTGCGTTTCTCGGGAGCGGCTCACGATGGCTCTGAGCGCGGTCCTTTTTCTGTGAAGTAGTGGCGGAAAAGCGCCGGACGGGCCGATTGCTGCCGCGCGCTCGTGACGCGGCCCATCGTGCGCGATGGAGCGCCCCGGCCGACCCTGCGGGCGCGGGACGGCGCGATCACTCTGCGTACGTGGGATGGCAGCGGGGGAGTGCCGCCCGACCGGTGTGGTCTCCCGCTCGTGGTGCCAGGTGCCGGGCGTCAGGAGCCGGGTGTCAGGGCCGCGGGCGCGCGTCCCGTGGCGGTGCGGGCCTGTTGCTGTTCGCCGCGCCGGCCTGGTCCGGAGACCAGCGACAAGCGTGGCCGGTTCCGATGACCCGGCGGCAAGGGCCGGGCCCGTGCCGACCGACGGTGGTAGAGCGGCGCGGGCAGAGCAGGGGGAGGCCTTGGGAGCTGGCACTAGCCGCGCTCAGGGGACGGTGGGGGGGCGTGGGGCGTGAATGGGTAACCCGGAGGCATCGTGCGCGGCGCGCGGGTGGTGGTGGGCCGGCACAGGCTGCTGGCGGAACGGCAGTGTCGACGGCAGGGATGAGGTCTCGACCCGCGGCACGGGCGCGGCGACGGGGAGCGCCGCGCGGCAGCCGCTCGCGCCGAACGACTGCTTCGGTCCTGGCGCCAGGCAAGCCGTGTCGCACCTCGTCCGGTGTTCCACGTGGAACACCGGACGAGGTGCGAGTCTCAGCGCGCCCGCGCGCGTCCTTCGACACGTCCGACTCGGGGTCGGGAGCGGTACGCAACGGGCTCCGTGCGGGGAGCGAGGCGGAGAGGACGTCGGAGGGCGCGTCGGGCACGCGGCCCGAGGGTCGGGTCCTGGGCGCGCGCGCGGAGCTCATACGTGGAGGGCCGGGTCCGGCGGTTCGACGAGGAGCCGAGGAGTGGCGGGTCGGAGGGTGCCGAGAGGCGCGGCTGGGGCACGAGGAACGAGAGGCCGGCCGGGCTGACGCGGAACGGGAGGCTCCAGCTGCACGTGGAACGCGGGGCCGAGCGCGCGTGGGGTGTGGGGGCCACGTGGAACCCCCGAGGCCGTCAGCTTCTCCGTGACCGGGCGCGACCGGACCTGCACCGGTGCTGGCGTGGAGGTGGCTCGAGAGCAACGGCGGCCGAACGCTCTCGCAGTCGGGAGGCGTGACTGGTCCGGAGTGTGCGCCGGTGCAGGTCCGCGCGCGTGCGAAGGACGGGGGTTCGGCGGGTGGACGGAGAACTGCCCCGACGGACGAACCCCGCGACGGGTGCAGGCTGACCGAGCGAGACCAGACCGAGGGCGACGACATCGTGAGCGCCGGTCCCGGTGATTCCTTCGTCCCGCCGACCCGGGCGCTTGCGCGCCCTCGCCGGTGTGGCCAGCTGGTGGGGTGTGGCGAACGCTGAGGCAACGATCCGGGCTCGCGGAGGGCGCTGGGGCCGAGACGCGTCGCGGCCCCTGAGTGCAACGTCTCGAGTGGATCCAGAGGGAAGAGCGGCTGGGTCGCGTGGAGTCCTGTGACTCGCGTCGCGCCTGGCGCTGAGCAGCGAAGAGCCCGGGCCTGCGGTACCCCCGCCGTTCCACGTGGAACCAACTGACGTCACAGGGCGGACGGCAGCGTGTCTGCGGCGATCACGCGGAGGGGAGTGGTCGCCGTGGGCCCCGCGTGGCGACGCGCGAGGCTGAGTCGGACGCGGACGGGCGGATCAGGACGGGGCCGCCCCCGTACGCCAGGTCGTGAGCGTGCGCCCGGCACGCCCGTCGATGGCGCGGCGGCCGGTACACCAAGCCGAGACGCGACGAGTGACCGACGGCGAGTCGGCTGGGGGCGTCGGTCGCCGTGCGATGAGCGGCGCCGGGATCGCGCACCCCGGTGTCCGCGCTCCGCGGCGGTCTTGGGTGCTGGTGCTCGAAGGGTCTCGCGGCGCGGGCTGCGGGAGCGCCGCGCCGGCCTGTGCCGACCGTGCGGGGGACCTCGGTGCGACGTGTTCCACGTGAAACGGAGCCGGGGTAGTCGGTACAGGGTGCGTCGGACCGTCAGGTCATCGGGCGCACCTATCGAGCGACCCTCGGGGCGATACTCTGCGGCTCCGATCGCGCGTCACGACGATCGCTCCGGTTCTGGTTCCGGCATGGGCCCTGGTTCCGGCTCCTGTCTCAGTTCCGGTTCCGGCACCGACACCGGCGCCGGCGTGGGTACGGGCACCGGCTCGCCCGACCGGCCGAGCGCCGCGCGTCCCACTGACGACAGGCGAGTGGCCGACTGGCGACTGGTGTGACGACGACAGGCCGATGAGCGACGGTGTCGATGACGACTGCCCGACGTGCGACGGGGTAGGTCACCAGCTGGGCCAGATGTGCGCGAGGCCGGATGACCGCGTCGTCTGTGAGCCGGACGCGCCCGACCATCTGCGGCCGGGCGGAACGTGCGCCCTAGGTCATGGGCGGCAAGCGCCCCGGAGGGCTTGGGTGCGTTCCACGTGAAACATCCACCACCCGCCTCGGGCGCCAACCTCCGCGCCTCTGCCCGGGGGCCTGCCCAGCACGCGGCGATGCGCGACCCCCAGCGGGCCGCTTTCGGAGCCACCGCCTGCCCGGGCGGTGCGTCGGCTCAGCGTGCGCGGCGGCGCGCATCGGTCCCGTTCCACGTGAAACACGTACGCCGCGCGCCGGTGGACGACGACGGCGGAGACAGTCCTGCGGGGTACCGTTGGGGGAGTGCGCCGCGTTCTCCTGACGACGGCGCGCCCCACCACGAACCGAGCCAGGGGAGAGCTGTGCGGTCTGAGTCGGCGTCCCACCAGGACCGTGACCCGCGCGAGCTCGAGGTCGACCCCCTTGACGGCGATGACCGCCTGCCGAGCCTCTTCGGCGCCTCCTGGCCTGCGGTCGAGGGGTTCCACGCGATGCTGCGTGACCAGGGCGTCCTCCGCGGTCTCGTGGGCCCTCGTGAGGTCGGTCGCCTCTGGGAGCGGCACCTCGTCAACTCGGCTGCTGTCGTCCCGTTCCTCCCGGAGTCGGGTCGGATCGTCGACGTCGGCAGCGGCGCAGGGCTGCCCGGAGTCGTCATCGCGGCGATGCGGCCCGCGTGCGAGGTGATCCTGCTGGAGCCGATGGAGCGCCGCACGGACTGGCTCTCCGAGGTCGTCGACGAGCTCGGCCTCGACAACGCCCGGGTGCTCCGCGGGCGTGCTGAGGATCTGGCGGGCGAAGTCGATGCCGACGCGGTGACGGCACGGGCCGTCGCCTCGCTGGACAAGCTGTACGGGTGGACCCTGCCTCTCCTGCGGGTCGGTGGTCGGGTGGTCGCGCTGAAGGGTGGCCGCGCGCAGGTCGAGGTCGAGGAGGCAGCGGCCATCGGGCAGCGACTCGGCGGGGGACCTGCCGAGATCCTGACCGCACCGACGCTGGCGGGCTTGGACCCCACGAGCGTGGTCGTCGTCGAGAAGACCACGCCCGGTACGGCGCCGGCAAAGACTGTTTCACGTGGAACAGAGAGCGGGTCGCGGCGGTCGCGACGCTCGACGAAGGGATCGCGCCCGTGACCACGGACCCCACCCGCTGGACGGACGACGGGGAGGAGCGCCGTCGGGCCGCACTCGTGGAGAGCCTGCCGTCGGCGGACGACGACACGCCCCTGATGGCGGAGCTCCGCCTCGACGCGCGTCGTCGCATCGAGCTGCGGGGGAGGGTCTTCCCGAAGCCGGACCGGACCCGTGTCATCACCGTCGCGAACCAGAAGGGCGGCGTCGGCAAGACCACGACCACGGTGAACCTGGCGGCTGCCCTCGCGCAGTCCGGGCTCCACGTCCTCGTGATCGACAACGACCCCCAGGGCAACGCGTCGACCGCGCTCGGGATCGACCACCGGTCGGGGATCACCTCGGTGTACGACGTCCTGGTCGACGGCGCCCCGATGGCCTCTGCCGTGCACCCGTGCCCGGACGTGCCGAACCTCTGGTGCGTCCCCGCGACGATCGACCTGTCGGGGGCCGAGATCGAGCTCGTGTCGATGGTGGCGCGGGAGACCCGTCTCCGGAACGCCCTGACCGCGTACCTCGAGCAGCGGGAGCGCGACGGCGAGCCCCGGATCGACTACGTCCTGGTCGACTGCCCGCCGAGCCTCGGACTGCTCACGGTGAACGCGTTCGTGGTCGGTGACGAGGTCCTGATCCCGATCCAGTGCGAGTACTACGCCCTCGAGGGTCTCAGTCAGCTGCTGAAGTCGATCGAGCTGATCCAGGCCCACCTGAACCCCGTCCTGCACGTGTCGACGATCCTGCTCACCATGTACGACGGGCGGACCAACCTCGCGCAGCAGGTCGCGCGGGAGGTGCGTGAGCACTTCCCGACGAAGACGCTGCGCACCACCGTGCCGCGGTCCGTCCGCGTCTCGGAGGCGCCGTCCTACGGGCAGACGGTGCTGACGTACGATCCGGGCTCGAGCGGTGCGCTCGCCTACCTGGAGGCAGCGCGAGAGCTCGCCGAGCGCGGCGTCGCCGCGGACCGGCAGAAGGAGGACGTGTGAGCGAGAAGCGGCGTGGGCTCGGACGGGGCCTGGGGGCCCTGATCCCGACGGGTCTGGAGACCCGGAGCGGCGAGGGCAACCGACCCGTCGACGTCTTCTTCCCCGACCGGAACGCGGAGCGGGCGGCCGAGGCGGCGCGAGAGGTCGCCGACAACGCTCTGACCAGCGAAGACACCGCTCAGTCGGCTCCCGAGAGCAGCGCGGTGTCCAGCGCGGACGGCGCCGAGGTGACCGCGACGGCGCCCGACGCCGACAGTGACGGGCTGCTGCCCGTCCCGGGCGCGACGTTCGCCGAGCTCCCGGTCGGTGCCATCCGACCGAACCACAGGCAGCCGCGCTCGGTGTTCGACGAGGACGCGCTGGAGGAGCTCGTCGGGTCGATCCGCGAGATCGGCGTGCTCCAGCCCGTCGTGGTGCGCGACGTCGGCGACGGCTACGAGCTGATCATGGGGGAGCGGCGCTGGCGCGCGACCCAGGCGGCCGGCCTGACCACGATCCCCGCGATCATCCGGCAGACCGACGACTCCGACCTGCTCCGCGACGCGCTCCTGGAGAACCTGCACCGGTCCCAGCTCAACCCGCTGGAGGAGGCGGCGGCGTACCAGCAGCTGCTCGACGACTTCGGGTGCACCCACGACGAGCTCGCGACCCGCATCCACCGGTCCCGTCCGCAGATCTCCAACACGCTCCGCCTGCTCCGCCTCCCGCCGTTGGTGCAGCGCCGCGTCGCTGCCGGTGTGCTGTCCGCCGGGCACGCCCGCGCGCTGCTCGGCCTGAGCGACGGCGCGGCGATCGAGCGGCTGGCGCAGCGGATCGTCGCCGAGGGCCTGTCCGTCCGGGCGGTCGAGGAGATCGTGTCGCTCGGCGGCGAGGGCGGGACGCCGAAGCCCAAGCGCCGCACCCGCGCCGGGGTGCGCAACGAGGCGCTCGACGAGCTCGCGAGCCGGCTCTCCGACCGGTTCGAGACCCGAGTCAAGGTCGACCTCGGCAAGCAGCGGGGCAAGCTCACCGTGGAGTTCGCCTCGGTGCAGGACCTGAACCGCATCCTGTCGAGCCTCGCACCCGAGGACCCGGGCGTGTTCCGGGGCTGACCTCCCGGTCAGGCGTCGGCGAGGCCCGCCTCGACCAGCTCCCGGTACAGCGTGGGGAGGTGGTGCCCGCCGGCCTCCGCGGCCTGCGGGAACAGCGACGTCTCGGTCATCCCGGGCGCGACGTTGACCTCGAGGAACCACGGCCGGCCCTCGGCGTCCACGATCAGGTCGGTGCGGGACAGGTGCCGCAGGCCGAGCGCGCGGTGCGCGGCCACGGCGACGTCCGCGGCACGGGCGGCGACGTCCTCGGGCAGCCGTGCGGGCGCGAAGTACTCGGTCCGGCCGGGGTTGTAGCGCGCGTCGTAGTCGTAGGGCCCGTCGGTGACCACCTCGACGGCGGGCAGCGCCACGGGCTCGCCATCGAGGTCGACGACGCTGATCGCGAGCTCCGTGCCCTCGACGGCGCGCTCGATCAACGCGGTGTCGCCGTAGGCGAAGCACGTGACCATCGCCCGGGGCAGGTCCTCGGCGGTGCGCACGAGCGTGACGCCCAGCGCCGAGCCGCCGCGGGAGGGCTTCACGACGAGCGGCAGGCCGAGACGGGCGACCACGGCGTCCATGACCCGACCGGCGCCGAGCTCCCGGAACAGGCTCTGCGGGAGCGTCACGAACTCGGGGGTGTCGATCCCGGCACGGGTCACCGACGTCTTGGCGATGGGCTTGCTCCACGCGACCCGGCTGGCACGCGGCCCGGTGCCGAGCGCGCGCAGGCCGAGCAGCTCGAGCACGTCCCGGACAGCCCCGTCCTCGCCGCTGGCGCCGTGCAGCAGCGGCCACACCAGGTCCGGCCGGGTCTCGGTCAGCGCGGGCACGAGGTCCGCGTCGACGTCGTGCACGGACACCTCGACGCCCGCCGAGCGGAGCGCCTCCGCGACCCGGCGCCCGGACCGCAGGGAGACGTCGCGCTCGTGGGACAGCCCGCCGGCGAGGACGACGACGCGCGGGGTGGCGGGGACGGAGTCGTGCGGCACGGGTGGAGGCCTCCTGGGCGGGTGGCGGCGCGGGCGGCCGCCGCTGCGGGTGGGTGCGGGGTGGAGCCGGACCGGCGGACGCGGTCAGGCCAGGTCGGGACCGGGTGACTGCACGTCGTCGCCGGCGCGCGCCCCGCCGGTGCCGAACAGCGACACGAGCTCGCTCTCCCCGGCGACCACCCCGGCGAGCCGGCGCACGCCCTCGCGGATGCGGTCGGGCGTGGGGAAGCAGAACGACAGGCGCATGTGGTCCGCGCCCTGCCCGTCCGCGTAGAACGCGGTGCCGGGCACGTAGGCGACCCGGGCGGTGACGGCGCGCGGCAGCATCGCCTTGGCGTCGAGGCCGTCGGGCAGGCGGACCCAGGTGTAGAAGCCGCCGTCGGGGACCGTCCACGTGGCGTCGGGCAGGTGCTCGGCGAGCGCGCCGATCATGGCGTCGCGCCGTTCGCGGTAGAGCTCGCGGAACGCCTTCACCTGGCCCTTCCAGTCGCAGGTGGCCAGGTAGCCGCTGATCGCGAGCTGGGAGGCGTTGGACGGGCAGAGGATCGCCGACTCCGACGCGAGGACCAGCTTCTCGCGCACCGCGTGCGGTGCCACGGCCCAGCCCACCCGGTAGCCGGGGGCGAACGTCTTGGAGAAGGACCCGAGGTAGATGACCCCGTCGTCGTTCGTCGACCGCATGGCGGGCAGCGGGTCGCCCTCGAAGCCCAGCAGGCCGTACGGGTTGTCCTCGATGACGAGCACGCCGTAGCGCTCGGCGATCTCGAGGACACGGGGCCGGCGCTCCAGCGACAGCGTGACGCCCGCCGGGTTGTGGAAGTTCGGGATCGTGTAGAGGAACTTCACGCGGCGTCCCTCGCGCGCCAGGGACGCCAGCGTCTCCTCGAGCGCCTCGGGGACGATGCCGTGGGCGTCGAGGGGGACGTGCACGACGTCGGCCTCGTAGGCCCGGAACACACCCAGGGCACCGACGTACGAGGGTGCCTCCGCGACGACCACGTCGCCCGGGTCGATGAACAGTCGGGTCACGAGGTCGAGCGCCTGCTGCGAGCCGGTCGTCACGACGACGTCGTCCGGGTGCGCGTCGATGCCCTCGAGGCGCATCACCTCGAGGATCTGCTCGCGCAGCCCCTCGTCGCCCTGGCCGGAGCCGTACTGCAGGGCCGTGGTGCCGCGGGTGGCGACGACGCGCTGGGCGAGCTCACCGATCACGTCGAGCGGCAGGCCCTCGAGGTACGGCATGCCCCCGGCGAGGGACACGACCTCCGGGCGGTTCGCCACGGCGAACAGCGCGCGGATCTCGGAGGCGCGCATCCCGTGGGTGCGCTGCGCGTAGGCGCCGAGCCACCGGTCCAGGCGGGTTCCGGCGGCGGGGGTCGGGGTGGGGCCCGACACGTCGCCGGGCCGCGGGGTCGCGGTCATCTCCCGAGTGTCGCACGGCGCCCGCACGCCCCCGGGGTGCGTCCACGACGGGCGCGCCGCACGTCCACGGGACCCCCACGCGGACGGCCGGGCGCGCTCAGCCCGCGGCGATCTCCGCGAGGGCGGCGTCGAGCTCGGCCGCGTACGCGCGCTTCTCCCGCGCGCCGACGGCGGTGCGCACCAGCTCGCCCTCGTGGAACACGTACAGGGTCGGGATCGACACCACCCCGTAGCGCCGGGCGAGCTCGGGCTCGGCCTCCGTGTCGACGGCGACGAACCGCAGCCGTCCCGCGTACACGTCCGCGAGCTCGGCGAGCACCGGCGCCACCATCCGGCAGGGCACGCACCAGGCGGCCCAGAAGTCGACGACGACCGGGAGCGGTGACCGGAGGACCTCCTGCTCGAAGGTCGCCCCGGTCACCGCCGGCGCGGTGCTCATCGTGCCGTCAGTGCCCGGCCGCGGCCGCGGCCGCGGCGGTGTCGGCGCCCTGGGCGGCCAGCGCGTCCGCGCCGTCGACGTCCGCGGACGCGACGGCGGCGGGGATCTCCGACGGCGACGCGGGGTCCACGTCGCCGAGCGCGGCCAGGAAGTGCTGGGCGTCGAGCGCGGCGGCGCAGCCCGAGCCGGCGGCGGTGATGGCCTGGCGGTAGGTGTGGTCGACGGCGTCACCGGCCGCGAAGACGCCGGGGAGGTTGGTCCGGGTGGAGCGGCCCTCGACGACGATGTAGCCGTTGTCGTCCAGGTCGACCTGCCCGACCAGCAGCTCGGTGCGCGGCACGTGGCCGATCGCGACGAACACGCCGGTCGCGTCGTGGTGCCGGGTCTCGCCGGTCACGGTGTCGCGCAGGGTGACGCCGGTGACCTTGTCGGCGCCCTCGATGCCGACGACCTCGCTGTTCCAGGCGAACTGGATCTTCGGGTCCGCGGCGGCGCGGTCGGCCATGATCTTCGACGCCCGCAGCTCGTCGCGGCGGTGCACGATCGTCACGGACTTGCCGAACCGCGTGAGGAACGTGGCCTCCTCGACGGCCGAGTCGCCGCCGCCCACGACGATGATGTCCTGGTCGCGGAAGAAGAAGCCGTCGCAGGTCGCGCACCAGGAGACGCCGCGGCCGGAGAGCCGCTTCTCGTCGTCCAGGCCGAGCTCGCGGTAGGCGGAGCCGGTCGACAGGATCACCGCGCGGGCGCGGATCGTCTCGCCACCGCCGGTGACGATCGTCTTGACCGGGCCGGCGAGGTCGAGCGACACGGCGTCGTCCCAGAGCACCTCGGCGCCGAACCGCTCGGCCTGCTTCTGCAGGTTGTCCATGAGGTCCGGGCCGAGGATCCCGTCGGGGAAGCCCGGGAAGTTCTCGACGTCGGTGGTGTTCATCAGGGCGCCACCGGCGGTGACGGAACCCGCGACGACGTAGGGGGCGAGGCCGGCGCGCGCGGCGTAGATCGCCGCGGTGTACCCGGCGGGGCCGGAACCGACGATGACGATGTCGCGGACGGGGGTCTCGGTCACGGTGCTTCCCTCGGAGGTCGGGGTCGGGCTGATGCCCGGACAACAGATGCCGGGCGCGGGATGTTCCGCGCCCGGGTGCGGTCAGGAGACCGCGAGGCCGGAGATCTCGATCTTGTTCGCGCCGTCCGGGGTCTGGGACAGCGAGGTGAACCACAGCACGATGCTCTGCGTCTCGGTGGGCTGCGCCAGCGTCAGCACGGTCTGCGGGCTGGCCAGCGCGCCGCCGGCGAGGACGTCGCCCGCCGTCGGGTTCGCGGCGTCGGTGGCCCGGACCTCGACGTTGCCGCCGGTGCCCGTGCCGTCGATCGTGATGGTGCTGACGGTCGCGGGTGCCTGGAGCGTGATGACGAGGCCGACCGCGTCCTTGAAGCCGGCGAAGTCCGCGCGGTTGTAGGTGTGCGTGTACCAGGTGGTGGCCGGGTCGCCGTCGGTGATCCGGCCGACCAGCTCCTCGTGCTCGCCGTCGCCGTCGGAGGGGTCGATCGAGTTCACGCCGACGACCACGGGCGGCGCGGTGGCCGGTGCGGGCTCGGCTGCGGGGTCCCCGCCGTCGGCGGGCGCCTCGGCCGGCGGCGCGGTGGCGGTGACCGCAGGCGTGCTCTGCGCGGTGCCGTCGTCCGAGCGGATCGGCTTGAACACGTTGCCGACCGCGATGACGACGCCGATCACGACCGCGATCGCGACCGCTCCGAGCACCCACCGGGTCGGGTCGAACCGCTGGCGGCCGGGCTTGTCACCGGGCTGCTCCGCGGAGAAGGGCAGGTCCCAGTCGGGGCGCCCGGGGCCGCCGCCGTCGGAACCGGCGACTCCGCCGACGGACGCCGGGGCGGTGGCGCCGACGGACGCCGGAGTGGCGGGCGCCTCGTCGCGGGGCGCGGCGTCGGCGACCTGCGTGCCCGTGGCGGGCGTCGTCGCCGTGGCCGCGGGCGTGGTGCGGCCGAGGGCGGACGTGGAGCGGCGCACCGGCGAGGCGGCGGCTGCGGGCGGCTCTGCGGCAGCCGGGGACGGGCCGGGCGTCACCGAGGTGATGCCGGCGACGGCGAGGTCGGCGGGGCGGGCGTCGTCCCCCGCGGTGGCGGGCGTCGCGGGCTCGGCGCCGGTGCCGTTGCGGGCGGGCGGGATCGCAGGGGGCGCGCCGGCATCCGCCGGGGCCGAGGTCCCGGACGACGGCACCTCGGGCGTCGGACGCGTGGAGGTGCGACCCGTGCCCGCTGCCGGCGAGAACGACGCGGAGGTGGGGATCGCGGGCGGCGGCGTCCCGGGTCGGCGGGTACCGGGTCCCTGGGGCCCGCCGAACGCGGACCGCACGGACTGGCGGGCGACGCCGGCCGCTGCCGCTCCGCCGACCGCCGCGGCTCCGGCAGCGGCACCCGTCGGGCCGGCGGCGTCGGACGGCGGGGTCGTCGGCTCCGGGCTGGTACCGGTCGTGTCGTCGCTCATCGGGCTGCTTCCCGTCGGAGGTGCGGTGGTCGTGCCGGTGGTCCCCGGGGTGGGGTCGTGCGGGCGCGCGCCCCGGGGGGGGGGGGCGGGGCCGCGGCCCCCCGCGGCGGCGCGGGAGATAAAGTCGGCGCGGACCGCCCCCCCCGGGGCGAGCGCGCGCCCCCCCACGCCCCCGCGGGGGGGCCCCACGGCGGGCG
>NZ_JBHVZE010000005.1:255155-279111 GCF_042880135.1 Cellulomonas sp. NPDC058312
GGGTTTTCTCCGCGACTTGGGGCCGGTGGGGGGGGGGGGGGGGGGGGGGGGGGGGGGGGGCCCGGGGGGGGGGGCGGCGGGGGCGCGCCCCGGGGTGGGGGAGGGCGGGCCAGCGGCCCGCGTCGGCGGCGCGGAAGATCTCGTCGGCGCGGACCGCGCGCCAGGGCTCGAGCTCGCGCACCAGCTCGGCCGGGCTGTGCGGCCCGTCGTCGTGCGGTCCCAGCGTCACGGCGCACAGGGTGTCGAGGTCGGCGGGCACGGAGGCGAGCAGGTCGACGGGCGGCAGGGGTGCTCCGTCGTGCTCGGGCGCGTCCGGGAGGTCGGCGCGCAGGCGCCCCGGACCGTCACCGGCCGCGGGACCCGCGGACCGGGCCGCGGACCACTCCTCGAAGCTGCGCAGCGGCGCCGGTCCGCTGCCGGACGGCGTCGCGGGCCACCGCCCCGTGAGCGCGGCGTACAGCACCCGCACCAGGCCGACCGTGTCCGCGCGGCTCATGGCGTGCGCGCCGCCGGTCGCGGCACCGATGAGCTCGCCGTCGACGGCCAGACCCTCGAGCACCACACGACCGTCGGCGGTGACGATCACGGACTCGGGTCGCAGCGCGAGGTGGTGGACACCGCGACGCCGGGCGGCCTCGAGCGCGCCGGCGGCCTCCCCGACGACTGCGCGGGCCTGGTCGGCGCCGAGCGGCGCGCGGCCCGCGAGGTCCGCGAGCGTGCGTCCCTCGACGGCGGCGCTGACGACGTAGCCGGTGCCGTCGGCCTGACCGACGTCGAGGATCCGGGCGAGGCGCGGGTCCACGACGAGCGCGGCACGGCGGGCCGCGTCGAGCACCGCGGAGGTCCGGTCGCCGGTGACCAGCGTGACCGTGACGGGTCGGGCCAGGATCTGGTCGGTCGCCGACCACCGCTGGGCGCCGGGCAGGGCGGCGGCACGGGGCTCGTCCAGGCGGTAGCGGCCGGCGACGACGGCGCCCGGGCGGCCGGTGGACGTACCGGACCGGTCGACGGGCGTGGGGTCGCCGGGGCGGGACTGCACCACGTGGTCCTCCGTCCGGTCGTCGGGGCGGCCCGGGGGCCGCCGTGCTGTGCGCGGAGCCGGGCCCGCCGTGGGCCAGGGGCTCCCCGTCATGCTAGACGGGACGCGGCCCCGCGGGTCCGTCGACGCCCGTGCCTGGGGACGACGAGCGGCGCGTCGCGGGTCAGCGGCGGCGCACCCGACGCAGCAGCGGGGACACCAGGCTGCGCAGCTCGGGGGTCCGCAGCAGCGCGAGCACGCCGACGTACACCACGGTCATCACGACCGCCCCGAGCACGCACGCGACGATCCCGTCGCGCACGTCCTGCACCGGGCCGAGCGCCGCCAGCAGCCCGAGACCCGCTGCGGCGGCGAGCACCGCACCGGCGGCGGCCTTGAGGTGCAGCCCCAGGACGCGGCGACCGTCCACGCGCCCGAGCCGTCGGCGCACCGCCACCAGCGCCACCGCGGCGCCGACCAGGTAGGACAGCGCCATCGAGGCGCACGCGGCGGCGACCCAGTACTGCTGGTCCAGCAGCACGCGGCCGAGCTCGGTGCCACCGACCACGAGCGCGGCCATCAGCACCTGCACGGGCACCATCCCGCGGGCGTCCTCGTACGCGTAGTAGACCCGCTGGCACAGCGACCAGACCCCGAACGGCACCAGCCCGAGCACCAGCACCACGACGGCGGTGGCGAGCGCCTGCACCCCGGCGTCCTGCTCGTCCCAGAACATCACGCGGCTCAACGGGTAGGCGAGCACGGCGATCCCCGTCGTCGCGAGCACGGTGAAGACGCCCACGGTCCGGAGACCGAGCGACAGGTCCCCGCGGACCCCCACCGTGTCTCCCGCCGCGGCGCGTCCGGACAGGCGGGTGAACAGGGCCGTGGCGAGGGACACCGTGACCAGCGAGTGCGGGAGCATGAAGATCAGGAACGCGCGGTCGTACACGCCGTTGCCCGCGACCCCGGCGTCCGTCACCGAGCTCGCGACCACGCTGATCCGCCACACCCCGACCTGCCCGATCAGCAGCCCGAGGAACGTCCAGGACGCGACCCGGCCAGCGCTGCCGAGACCCGAGCCGCGCAGGCCCCAGCGCGGGCGGTACCGGAAACCGCTGCGGTACAGCGGGACCAGCAGCACGAGCGCCTGCACCACGATCCCGAGCGTCGCCGTCCCGCCCAGCGCGGCGCTCTGGGCGGCGCTCCAGCCACCGACGGGACTCGACTCGTCGACCCGGCCGTAGACCTGGACGAGCACGATCAGGCCCGTGATGAACACGATGTTGTTCACCACCGGGGCCCACATGTACGGGCCGAACGAGCCGCGGGCGTTGAGCACCTGCCCCAGCAACGAGTACAGACCGTAGAAGAACACCTGAGGCACGCACCAGTACGCCAGCGTCGTCGCGATGGCGGTCACCCGGGGGTCGGCGAAGTCCGAGTACAGCAGCACGAGCAGCGGCGCCGCCGCCGTCAGCACGACCGCGAGCCCGCCGAGCAGCACGACGCCGACCGTCAGCAGGCGGTCCACGTACTGCTGGCCGTCGGCACGCCGGTAGGCGCGCACGACCTGCGGCACGAGGACGGCGTTGAGCACGCCGCCGGCGATCAGCAGGTACAGGGTGTTCGGCAGCTTGTTCGCGACCGAGAACGCGTTCGCGAACGCACCGGTGCCGCCGATCGCCCAGGCGAGCAGCATGGTGTTCAGCACGCCGAGCGACCGCGAGGCCGCGGTGCCGGAGGCCATGATCAGCGACGACCGTCCCAGACCGGAGGTCCGGGGTGCGACCGCACCGGCGTCGGTGCCGCCGCCGGCGGTGGTCCCTGCAGCCGTGCCGTCCGGGTCGGCGGCGTCCGCGGGGGTGGCGGGGGTGCTCATCAGGTGTCCAGTCGTCCGGGAGGGTCGGTGGGCTGCGCGGATCCGTCCGGCTCGGCGGAGTCCGCGGCGACCCTCGCGCCGCGGCGCGACGTCTGGCCGCGGCGGACGGTGCGCCAGATGCCGAACGCCAGGGTGAGGGCGAGCAGCGCGCCGACGACGACCGCGCCGACGCTCTCGATGGTCGGCGCGACCCGGGCGGAGAACTGCACCTCGTCCGCGAGCACCCGCCCCTGCTCGGAGACCAGGCTCACGTCCACGGTGACGTCGCAGTTCGCGCTCGCGCGCAGCGTGAGCAGCACCGTCGTGTCGGAGCCGGCCGCGACCGTGGTCAGCCCGGAGCGGGCGGTGTCGAGGCAGCCCTTCTGCGGGCGCAGCTCGACGCGGACGCGCGCGTCCTGGTCCAGCTCGTTGCGGACGGCGACGCTGATCTGAGCGGAGCTGGAGATGACGGTGAACTGCTCGTTGAGCAGCACGGACAGCCCGGACTGCCGTCGCGTGGCCTGCGCCAGGGCGCCGTTCACCGCGGTGGTGCGGCCGTCGGGGTCCAGCCGCCACGCGACGCCGAGCGGCGCCACGAGGTCCGCGTCGAGCCCGGCGAGCAGCGCGTCGGGGTCGTCGACCACCGCGGCGAACTCGCCGGCCGCACGCCAGCCGGCCGCGAGGGCGTCGACCCAGGCCGGCGTGAGCTCGGCCTCGGACCGCTGCGACGCCGGCAGGTCGGCCCGCTCGGCCCCGTCGCCGGCGGCGTCCCCGGCTGCGTGGGCCTCCAGGAGCTCCGCGACGGAGGTCGTGTCCACCCAGGGGGCGGCGTCGAGCGCGACGAGCTGAGCCCGGGAGATCGCCGTGGGTGCCCAGTCGCGCGGCAGGGCGGCGAGCAGGTACGTGTCGGCCGCGTCGTCCGAGCGGGCGAGCACGGCTGTGTCCGCGAGCACGCGCTGCGCGGCGGTCGCGGCGGTCACGCCGGGCTGCACCGCCGCGGGGTCGGCCAGCAGGTCGCTCAGCGGCTCGTCGGGCACCAGGGCGGTCACGGCGCCCGCTGCGGTGCTCACGGTCGTCGGCGCGCTCGGTGCCTGCGAGTCGTCGGCGGGCATGCTCTCGGGGCCGACGACCAGCGGCACGCCCGGGGCGGACGCGGCGGCGCGGGCCGCGGTCACGGCGTCCGTGACCGGGTCCGCGGACCACAGGAGCGGGTCCGCGTCCGCGAGCAGCGTGCCGGCGGTCTGCCCGGCCCGGACGCCGAGCGCGACGTCCAGCAGGTCGGCGCCGGGCTCGGGCGCGCCGGCGTGCGCGACGGCGGCCAGGTCCGTGTCCGCCCACGGGAGCCGGAGCAGCTCCCGGCCGTCCGCGGCGCCCGTCAGGGCGGTGAGCCACGACTGGGCACCGCGCTCGCCGTCGGCGGCCTGGTCGACCACCGCGGGGTCGACGGCCCAGCTCACGAACGGCAGGTCGGCGGTGGCCTGCAGCAGACGCGCGAGGCGCCCGCCCGAGGCGGTGAGCGCCGCGAGCGCGTCGTCGGACGCGGAGTCCTCGGCCTGCTCGGTCGGCTCCTCGGTCGCCGCGGGGTCCGGGGTGCCGCCCGGCGCCTGGGTGGCGCCGGCGGTGGGTGTGCCCGTCGGCGACCCGTCGGGGGCGGTCGTGTCCGCGGGGTCCTCGTCCGGCAGGGACGCCGGACCGACGACCGGCGCCAGGACGCCGACGTGCGCCTGCGGGACCTCCTGCGCCGACCCCCAGAGCAGGAACGTGCGGTCGACGCCGACGCGGGTGCGCCCGTCGCCGACGTCGAGGGTCAGGCCGCGCGGGCCCCAGGCGTCGTCGTTGCGCAGCAGCCGGATGTCGTCCGCGGGCACGACGACCTGGACGGTCGCGGTCGCGCCGGGGGCGAGCGGCTGGTCGAGCACGGTCGTCGCCGCCACGTCGCCGATCGGGCTGGTGGTGCCGGCCTCGGCCCAGGCGGCGACCTCGTCGCGGGACGTCATGCGGTACCGGTAGATGCGCACCGACGCGCGGGGTGCCTCGACGACGCGCTCGCCGTCGTTCCGCAGCGTCGCGGTGACCGTGAGGTCCTGACCCGGCTGGACCACCTGCGGGGACACCTGGGTGACGGCCACGCTCACCGGCAGGGACGACGTCGACGGGGCCGCGGGGGCCGTGACCGAGGCGGGAGCGTCCGCGACCACGGTCGCGGGTGGGCTCGAGGCGAGTGCCGGCGCACCCGTCAGCGCGAGCAGGCACGCCGCGACCGCCGCCGCCGCTGCCGCCCGTCCGCGCGCCACCGTGCCGCGCAGCCTCATGCCTCGCCGACGAGGACGACGTGCGCGGACTCGGCCAGGCGCCGCTCGTTCGGGTACGCCAGGCGGCCCGGGAGGTCGAGCACCGGGACCCACGCCACGTCCTCCGCCTCGCCGTCCGGGTCGTCCTCGACGGTGAGCTCGCCGCCCACGGCCCCCAGCAGGAAGTGGTGCACCATCTTGTGCACGCGCCGGTCGTCGCCCGTGAACCAGTAGTCGATGACCCCGAGGCGTCGGACGATGCGCCCCACGATCCCGGTCTCCTCCGCGATCTCGCGGACCGCGGCCTGCTCCGGCGTCTCGTCGCCCTCGAGGTGGCCCTTCGGCAGGCACCACTCGAGCCGGCCCGCCCGGTTCCGCCGCGCGATCACGGCCGCGACGTGCACGCCGGAGTCGATCCGGACCACCAGGCCGCCGGCCGAGGTCTCCTCGACGACGGGCAGGTGCGGCTGCCGCGGACGCGACGACCGGGGGTCGATCCGCAGCGCGTGCCCGCCCGGGGGCGCGGGGACACCTGCCGGTGGCAGGGCACGCGCGGGCTCAGGCATGCAGGCCACTGTAACGACTCCGCCCTGCCCAGCGGCCCGGACGGGGGTGCGGGCCCGGGGGAGGACCCGTGCGCGCGCTCCTCCCGACGCGGTGGATCTGGCAGGCTTGGGCGTCGTGCCGTCCGACGACCTGACCCCCGCCCCCGCCCCCGGAGCCCCCCAGGGTGCGCCGTCCGACGGCCCCGCGGGCGACGTCGACACGGAGGCCCTGGTCGCGCTGCAGAAGCGCGCCCTCGGCGTGATCGCCGGGCTCGCGCCCGCGGCCCTCGAGCTCGGCGACCTGTTCGCCCGCGCCGGCCACGAGCTCGCCCTGGTGGGTGGCCCCGTGCGGGACGCGTTCCTCGGGCGGGTGTCCGCGGACCTCGACTTCACCACCTCCGCGAGCCCCGACGAGAGCGAGCGGATCCTCGCCGCCTGGGGTGACGCGCACTGGGACATCGGCCGTGCGTTCGGGACGATCGGCGCCCGGCGGCACGCGCGCCGCGGCTCCGAGGACGTCGTCGTCGAGGTCACGACGTACCGCACCGACGCGTACGACCCGACCTCCCGCAAGCCCGAGGTCGCGTTCGGCGACTCCCTCGAGGGCGACCTGTCCCGCCGGGACTTCACCGTGAACTCGATGGCGATCCGGCTGCCGGGCCTGACGTTCGTCGACCCGTTCGACGGGCTCCGGGACCTCGCGCGCGGGGTGCTGCGCACGCCGGTCGACCCGCGGCAGTCGTTCGACGACGACCCGCTGCGGATGATGCGGGCGGCCCGGTTCGCCGCGCAGCTCGGGTTCCGGGTGGACGACGCGGCGCTCGCGGCGGCGACCGACATGGCGGAGCGCATCGCGATCGTGTCCGCCGAGCGGGTGCGGGACGAGCTGGTGAAGCTGCTGCTGTCCCCGCAGCCGCGGCCCGGCCTGCGGGTCCTGGTCGACACCGGGCTCGCGGAGCACGTGCTGCCCGAGCTGCCGGCGCTGCGCCTGGAGATCGACGAGCACCACCGGCACAAGGACGTCTACGAGCACTCCCTCACGGTGCTGGACAAGGCGATCGCCCTGGAGACCGGGCCGGACGGGGCCGTGCCGGGGCCGGACCTGGTGCTGCGGCTCGCGGCGCTGCTGCACGACATCGGCAAGCCGGCGACGCGCCGGTTCGAGTCGGGCGGCGGCGTGAGCTTCCACCACCACGAGGTCGTGGGCGCGAAGATGGTCGGCCGCCGGCTCAAGGCGCTGCACCTCGACAAGGCCACCGTGCAGGCGGTCGCACGTCTCACCGAGCTGCACCTGCGGTTCCACGGCTACGGCGAGGGCGCGTGGACGGACTCGGCGGTGCGCCGCTACGTCACCGACGCCGGCCCGCTGCTCGAGCGGCTGCACCGGCTGACCCGGTCGGACTGCACCACCCGCAACCAGCGCAAGGCCCGACGGCTGTCGGAGGCGTACGACGACCTCGAGACCCGGATCGCCGAGCTCCGGGAGCAGGAGGAGCTGGCGTCCATCCGTCCGGACCTGGACGGCACGCAGATCATGGAGATCCTGGGCATCGGCCCGGGTCGCGAGGTCGGCGCGGCGTACAAGCACCTGCTGGAGCTCCGGATGGAGCACGGCCCGATGAGCCCGGACGACGCCCGCGCGGCGCTGCTCGCCTGGTGGGCGGACCAGCCGCACCCGTAGCCGGCCGACCCGTCCGGCCCGCGGCCGCCCGCCCGCGCCGCGCGCCGCCCGGGCCGCCCGCCCGCCCGCCCGGGCCGCCGAGACAGGACCTGCGCATCGAGACAGGACGTCCGGAGGTCCTGTGTCGGTGCGCCGGCCCTATCTCGGCGTGGCCGACGGCGACGACGGCGACGGGGTCGGGGTCGGGGTCGTCGGGCGGGTGCGGTAGACCAGCGCCGCCGCGAGGTACGCGACCGCGATCGCCGCGAACACCCCGCGCGACCACCCGGTGTCCGGCAGCGCCACGGCGGCCAGCGCGGCCGCGCCCACGAACGCCGCGTTGTACAGGACGTCGTACAGCGCGAACGCCCGGCCGCGGAACCGGTCGTCGGTGTCCCGCTGCACGATGGTGTCGACGGCGATCTTCGCGCCCTGCGCCGCCAGGCCCAGCACCAGCGACCCGGCGAGCACCGCCGGGAGCGCCACGGTCAGCACCAGCAGCAGCTGCGTCGCGGCGGCCACCAGCAGGCACACGACGATCCACCGGTGCGGCCCGAGGACGGGGGCCACCAGTGGCGTGATCACGATCGCCAGGGCGAACCCGACGCCCGTGAACGCCGCGACCGTGCTGAACATCAGCAGCCCCGCGCGCGGGTCGGCCGGGTCGGACAGCAGGTTGCGGGAGATCAGCAGGCTCGCGATGAACACCGCCCCGTACAGGAACCGGTGCACCGCCATGACGCCGAGCGCGCGGCCGGGGGTGCCGCGCCGCACGAGGTAGCGGGCGCCGTCGACGAGGCCGTGCGCGAGCGTCGACAGCGCGCGGCGGACCTCGGCGGTGCCCACCAGCGCGTCCGGCCCGAGCCGGTCGCGGCCGAGCCGGGTCGCGACGACCGCGGCGGTGCTCATCAGGGCGGCGGCCACGACCAGCGCGACGACGTCCTTCGGCCGACCGTCGGGGAGCACCAGCCCGAGCAGCAGCCCGACGCCGGCGCCGATCCCGGCGGAGACGGTGCCGAGCGTCGGCGTGATCGAGTTGGCCGTCAGCAGCAGCGGCCCGTCCACGACGCGCGGCAGCGACGCCGACAGCGCCGACAGGAGGAACCGGTTGACCGACAAGGTCACCAGCGCCAGGACGTAGACCAGCGGGCCGACACCCGCCGTCGCCATCGTCAGCGCCACGACCAGCGTGAGCCCGGTGCGCACGAGGTTGCCGACCAGCAGCACCTGCCGGCGCCGCCACCGGTCCAGCAGCACGCCCGCCCACGGCCCGACGACGGTGAACGGCAGCAGCAGCACCGCGAACGCGGCGGCGACCCCGGTGGCGGTGGTGGCGTTCTCGGGGGAGAAGAAGAACAGCGTCGCCAGCCCGGCCTGGAACAGCCCGTCGGCGCACTGGCTCACCAGGCGGACCGTCAGCAGCCGCCGGAAGTCCACGAGGGGCCAGAGCTGCTTCAGATCCGCGACCACCTGCACCGGGACAGGCTAGCCGGGACCGCCACCTAGACTCGGCGGACCCCCGGAACCGAGGAGACGCATGACCACCGACCCCCAGGACGCCGCCCCGCTGCCCGCGGGCTGGCACCTGATCCCGCCGGAGGCGCTCGGCACCGCGGGCATCGCGTTCGCCGCCGCGCACGAGACCCCGGACGCCGGCTTCACCGCCAACGTCACCGTGGGCGTGCAGCGCTCCGACGACCCGGGTCTCGCGGTCGAGCTGGGCGCGGAGGCCCTCCGCGCGATCGAGGCGACCGAGCAGGACGTCGTGCTCGCGCGCCGCGAGCAGTCCGGCGACCTCGCGGTCGCGCAGGAGGTGCACTTCACCACGACCGTCGACGGCGTCGCGGTGCCGATGACCCAGGTCCAGGAGTTCGTCGCCGTCCCGGCAGCGGACGGCGGGCCCGTGACCGTCTGGACCGTGTCCGCCACCACGACGCGGACGCAGGCCGAGGCGCTCGCGGACGGGCTGGCGGAGCTGCTCGGCGCGCTCCGGTCCGAGATCGCCGGCGCCTGATCCGATCGGGGGACTTCTGGTCCGCAGGGTTCCCCTGACCACGGTGGTCGGCACGGTCGTTGCTACCCTCGCCGGACCGATGAGCAGGGGGTCACGTGGCGGGCGGATCGATCGACGTCGACCCGGACGAGCTGGACGGGGCGAGCGTCGTCGTCGGCGGGGTCGTCGACAGCCACGGGGAGACCGAGCTCGCCATCGGCGCGGCCGACTACGGCCACGACGGCCTGAAGGCGGCCGCTGCCACGTTCGGCACGCAGACCGGACTCGCCGTCGGTCAGCTCACGACCACGCTCGACGTCCTCGCGGTCGAGCTCTCCACCCAGGCCGAGGCGTACCGCGCCGCGGACGCGCGGGCGGATGGCACGTTCACCGGGCTCGGGTCGAGCCTGCTGCCGACGCCCAGCCCGTCGCCCGGCCCGGCGCCGACCCCGTCCGGCTCGCGCTGATGGCCGCGCTCGGCAGCACCAGCGACCCGAAGGCGCTCGTACCCGGCGACCCCGACGCGGTCCGCGCCGAGGCCGAGCTGGTACGCACGCTGGCGACCGAGCTCGAGGACGCGGCGGACGACCTCGACGGCGTGCGGGTGCCGAGCTGGTCCGGGGCGGCCGCGGACGCGTTCTGGGACGTCATGTCCGGGCAGCCCCGGTCCTGGCGGGTGACAGTCGACGCGCTCGGCGAGGCCGCCACCGCCGTGACCGGGTTCGCGGACGTGCTCGCAGCAGCGCAGTCGAGCGCGGCCGACGCGATCGACAGGTGGGCCGAGGGCCTCCGCGCCACCACCGAGGCCACCACCGCCTACAACGCACGTGTCGCCACCTACAACGGCGCGCTGCGCACCTGGATGGCGAGCGGTACCGGACGCCAGCCCACCGCACCGGCTCCGTTCTCCGACCCGGGCGCGACCGACCGGACCGAGGCGCAGGCGATCCTCGACCAGGCGCGCGACGCGGTCAGGGACGCGGGCGACGACGCCGCGTCGGCGCTGGGTCGCATCGTCATCAGCGACCGCGCGGTCGTGAGCACGCACTCCGGCACGGAGACGGGTGTGTTCGAGGGGGACGTCTCCGGGACCCTGCTCAAGATCGACCCGGAGACCGGCGAGCGCAAGATCGGCCTCGTCACCGCCGACGGCTCGTACAAGTGGTTCACCGCCGGGGCAGGCACGGAGGCGCGGTACGGGTCCTGGTTCGCCAAGGCCGACGCCGAGTTCGTCGCCGGCGGTCTCGAGGGCAAGGCGTCCGCGGGCGTCAAGGATGGCACTCTCCGGTTGGACGCCTCGGCCACGGGGACCATCGTGGGCGGCTCGGCGAGCGCGTCCGCGGGCGGGGAGTACGGCCATGTCGGCGCCGACGTGGAGGCGTTCGTCGGTGGCTACGCCGAGGCGGCGGTGGTGATCGGTGCCGAGGGCATCAACGGCCGGGCGGGAGCGTTCGCGGGCGCGAAGGTCGAGGGCAGCGTCGAGGCCGAGGTCGCCGGGGTGGGTGCCAAGGCGACGGCCGAGGGATGGGCAGGCTGGGGTGTAGAGGCCAACTTCGGCGTCACACAGGGTGACGACGGTACGTGGAGCGTCGGCGCGAAGGTAGGGGCTGCGTTCGGCCTCGGCGGCAGCGTCGGGTTCGAGGTGACGATCGACCCCGGCGCGGTGGGGGACGCGCTCTCCGACGCCGGGGACTGGTTGGGCTCCTTGTTCTAGCCGCACACGGACAGACAGACAGACAGAACGGACCGAGGAGATCATGGCCACCGACCCCCGCTTCACCTTCCGCCTCCCGGCCGGCTGGGAGGCGCGACCCAGCACGGCGACGCCCGTCCCCGGCGTGGACTTCGCTGCGCTCTACGGCGTCTCCGACCAGGGCTTCACCCCGAACATCACGGTGGCGGCCCAGCGAGTGCCTGGGGGTGCGGACGTCGCGTCGCTCGCGGATCAGACGGTCGCGCTGCTGCGACGCAGCCACCCGGATCTGCAGGAGATCCGACGGGCACGACTCGGTACCGACTCCGCACCGGGCGTCGGCCAGGAGGTGCGGTTCAGCGCAGCGCTCGCCGACCAGGAGGTCGAGCTGACGCAGCTCCACGTCATCGTGGCGGCAGGGCCGCTCAGCGGCCCGGAGGGTCAGCTGGTGCTCAAGAGCGCGTTCACGGCGACCAGCAGGCAGGCGCCGTCGCTGCTGCCGGCGTTCCAGCAGTTCGTCGCGAGCCTGCAGGTGGTGGCCGAGGACTGACCGGGGCTCAGCCGATGTTGCCCGTGACCGAGCCCCAGATCGCGAGACCAACAACCACGGGCAGCCCGACCCCCGCCAGGACGGCGAAGAACACGCCCACCTTGGCCGGCGTGTTCCATCGCTCGGACCACCCCAGTGCCTTCGCAGGCTCGCGGATCATCCGCTGCCCCTGCGAGGCGTCGAACACGTAGTCGACGACCACGTCCGGCTTCTTGGTCTCGGCGTCGACGCCGATCGTCTTCTCGAACGAGTACTCGAACATCACGCGGCCGGTGGTCCGGCGCCGCTCGCCGGAGGCGACGAGGCGGGGCACCCGCCCGCCCTGGACGTCCGCGACGGCGTCCCACCGGACGTCGTAGAGGTCGTCGAGGACCACGTACTTCATCCGCGGCTCGTCGAGCGTGACCCGGTGCTGCACCACGCGCTTGCGGCCGGCCTTGCCGAGCAGGCCGTACCAGCGGGCGTCCGCCAGCTCGATCCGCAGGTCGAACCCGTCCGGGGTCTCGACCATCTGGTACGGGGTGCCGGCGACACGCTCGGCGACCGATCGGCGCAGCGCTTCCGCCGCAGGTCCGCCGCTCATGCGCCCGCGCCCTCGTCCATGACGTCGTCGTCGACCTGGATGCCGAGCGACACGTCGTCCCCGTCCACCGCGGTGGCGGTGACGGTCAGCCCGATCGAGGACCCGCCTGAGGTGAGGACGCACCGGACCTCGGCGCCCTCCTTCGCCTCGAGCGCATCGGGACAGTCGACCGCGTCGGGCTCCTGACCGACCTGCTCGGCGAGACGGGCGCCGACCTGCTGCTCGAGGTCGTCGGGCGCGACGGCGGCCGACCCGACCGAGACGGAGCAGGCACCGACCGAGAGCACGAGCAGCGCGGCAGCTGCCCCCCAGGACTTCCGCATGCGCGGATCCTGCCACAGCGGCCGGCGTGCCGGGCGCCGCCGCAGGCGGTCGGGCGCCGTCGAGCCGCTCACGCCCCGGCGCGCATCGCGAAGAAGACGATCAGGGCGACGGCCAGCACCGCACCCGAGCCCCCGGCGATGCCACCGATGAGCGCGGCCCGCCGGTCGGGACCCCGTCGCGGGGTGGGCGCGGTCCGGGGGGAGTCGGGGGAGGGCGTCGCGTTCACCCGCCCAGTCTCCCAGGCCGCGGACGCACCGAGGCCCCGGCGACCAGGTGGTCGTCGGGGCCTCGGTCAGGCGGGGTGGTGGATCAGCGCTCGATCTCGTGGTCGCGCCGATCCTGCGCTTCGCTACGGGCGGGCCGCTCGCTGCGCTCGCGCCCCACCCTCCGCTGCACTCCGGATCAGCGCTCGATCTCGCCGCGGATGAACTTCTCCACGAGCTCCCGGCCGTGCTGGTCCTCGTGCTGGACCGGCGGGGACTTCATGAAGTAGGTCGACGCCGACAGGATCGGGCCGCCGGTGCCCCGGTCGAGCGCGATCTTCGCGGCGCGGACGGCGTCGATGATGATGCCGGCCGAGTTGGGGGAGTCCCAGACCTCGAGCTTGTACTCGAGGTTCAGGGGCACCTCGCCGAACGCGCGACCCTCGAGGCGGACGTACGCCCACTTGCGGTCGTCGAGCCAGGCGACGTAGTCCGACGGGCCGATGTGGACGTTGCGGTCGGCCTTCTTGCCGGCCAGCGGGCCGTCCTCGATGTTCGAGGTGACGGCCTGGGTCTTCGAGAGCTTCTTCGACTCGAGGCGGTCGCGCTCGAGCATGTTCTTGAAGTCCATGTTGCCGCCGACGTTCAGCTGGTACGTGCGGTCCAGCACGACGCCGCGGTCCTCGAACAGGCGGGCGAGCACGCGGTGCGTGATGGTCGCGCCGACCTGCGACTTGATGTCGTCGCCGACGATCGGGACGCCGGCGGCCTCGAACTTCGCGGCCCACTCGGGGTCGGACGCGATGAACACGGGCAGGGCGTTGACGAACGCGACGCCCGCGTCGATGGCGGCCTGGGCGTAGAACTTGTCGGCCTCCTCGGAGCCCACCGGGAGGTAGGACACGAGGACGTCGACCTTGGCGTCCTTGAGGGCCTGGACCACGTCGACCGGCTCGGCGTCGGACTGCTCGATGGTCTCGGCGTAGTACTTGCCGATGCCGTCGAGGGTCGGGCCGCGCTGGACGGTCACGCCGAGCGGCGGGACGTCGGCGATCTTGATGGTGTTGTTCTCGGACGCCACGATGGCCTCGGAGAGGTCGAAGCCGACCTTCTTCGCGTCGACGTCGAACGCCGCCACGAACTCGAGGTCGCGGACGTGGTAGTCCCCGAACTGGACGTGCATCAGGCCGGGCACCTTGGTGCTCGGGTCGGCATCGGCGTAGAACTGCACGCCCTGGACCAGCGACGAGGCGCAGTTGCCGACACCGGCGATCGCGACGCGGATGGAGGTCATCCTCGCTCCTTCTCAGAGGGTTGTGCCGCGACGATGGAGTCATCCTCGACAGCTTCTGTGCGGGCGTCGGTCGGCTGACCGGCGTCCTGGGGACGGGCGCTGCGTGCGCTGCGCTCGTGGTCGATGAGGTCGTCGAGCCAGCGGACCTCGCGCTCGACCTGCTCGAGCCCGTGACGCTGGAGCTCGAGGGTGTACTCGTCCATGCGGACCCGGGTCCGGCTGACGGACTCGGTGATCATCTCGACGCGCTCGGCCATGCGGGTGCGCCGGCCCTCGAGGATCCGCAGGCGGGTCTCGCGGTCGGTCTGGCCGAAGAACGCGAACCGGAACCCGAAGGTCTCGTCCTCCCACGCGGCCGGGCCGGAGGAGGCCAGCACGTGCTGGAACTGCTCCTTGCCGTCGGCCGTGAGCTGGTAGACGATCCGGGCGCGCTTGCCGGCGAGGCCGTGCGCGGGGGCGTCGTGCGGGTCGGACCCGATGATGAGACCGCGGGCGACGAGCGACTTGAGGCACGGGTACAGCGACCCGTACGACAGGGCGCGGAACGAGCCGAGCAGGAGGTTGAGCCGCTTGCGCAGCTCGTACCCGTGCATCGGGGAGTCGTGCAGCAGGCCGAGGATGGCCGACTCGAGCACGTCGGAACGTCCGCGCACGCTGGCCTCCCTCGGTCGTCGTGGAACCTCGATGTATCGAACTGATACATCGAGGAGGTTAGGGCGAACCGGGCGATCCGGGCAACACCTGGTTCCGGACCGGCGCGTCGCGGCCGGGAGGGCCTCGTGGCGATCACGTGAAAGTCCACGGTCGGGGGCCCTGCGGAAGCGGCAGGACGAGGTGCCTCGCGCATACTGATCCGGGCTCGGTCGGCGCACGCCGCACCCGACGCCGCAGGGAGCCCGGAGGTAGTCCAGAGGAAGGCAGTGCGTTGGCAGGCTCGACCCGACGGTCCACGGGACCCGCCCCGCGCGGCGCAGCGCCCCGCGACGGCGGTCGTCGCCGGTTCTTCGACTACCCCCGGCGCGGGTACACCGGACTGCACCGCTGGCTGCCCTCCTGGCGGTTCGTGGTGGGCAGCTTCCTCGCGTTCGTGTTCCTGTGCCTCGGCGTCGGGGTCGCCGCGTACGCCCTGACGGACGTGCCGGACCCGGACAGCTTCGCCGAGCAGCAGGCGTCGACCGTGACGTTCTCCGACGGGTCCCCGCTGGGCACCTTCCCCGGACCCGACCGCACGATCGTCGACTACGAGACGCTGCCGGCGTTCATCGGCCAGGCCGTCGTCTCCGCCGAGGACCGGACCTTCTTCGAGAACCAGGGCGTGTCGATCACCGGCATGGGCCGCGCGCTGCTGAACAACCTGCGCGGCGGCGACACCCAGGGCGGCTCGACGCTGACGCAGCAGTACGTCGAGCGGTTCTACGTGGGCGAGACCACCACGAGCTACGTCGGCAAGGCCAAGGAGACGCTGCTCGCCATCAAGATCGGGCAGACCGAGACCAAGGAGCAGATCCTCGGTCGCTACCTCAACACCATCTACTTCGGCCGGGACGCGTACGGCATCGAGGCCGCCTCCCAGGCCTACTTCGGTCGGCCCGCCGCCCAGCTCACCGTCTCCGAGGCCGCCGTCCTCGCCGGCCTCATCCCGTCGCCGAACAACTGGGACCCCGCGGTCAGCCCGGAGAAGTCGCAGCAGCGGTGGGCCTACGTCCTCGACGGCATGGTCCGCGACGGCTACCTCACGCAGGCCGACCGGGACGCCCTGGTGTTCCCCACGGACACGCTGGTCGCGTACTCGCGGAGCGACACCTACGGGGGCACCAACGGCTACCTGCTCCAGTACGTGAAGCAGGAGCTCACCGCGACCGGCTCGATCACCGAGGAGATGCTCGGCACCGCGGGCCTCACCATCACCACCACGATCGACCCCACCGTCCAGAACGAGGCGGTCGCGGCGGTCGGCCGGCTGCGGACCGGTCAGCTGTCCGACGGCGCGACGCCCGACCCGGCCCTGAAGGTCGGAGTCGTGTCCGTCGACCCCGCCACCGGCGGCATCGTCTCCCTCTACGGCGGCGAGGACTTCCTCGTCGACCAGATCGACCGCGTCAGCCGCGACCGGATCCAGGCGGGCTCCACCTTCAAGCCCTTCACGCTGATCGCCGGGCTCGAGAACGGCGTCCCGCTGACCAAGAGGTACGACGGGCGGTCCCCGCAGGACTTCCCCGGCTGGGACAACGTCCGGAACTTCGGCGGCAAGGACTACGGGCGGATCGACCTGGTCAAGGCCACGGAGCAGTCCGTGAACACCGTCTACGCGCAGCTCAACCTCGAGGTCGGGCCCGAGAAGACGGTCGACGTGGCGTCCCGGGCCGGCATCACGACGCCGGTGGAGTCCGTGCCGTCGAACGTGCTCGGCAGCGCCACCGTCCGACCGCTCGACATGGCGTCGGCGTACGCGACGATCGCCGCCCAGGGCGTCTACCACAAGCCGTTCATGGTCCGGCAGGCCGTCTACCCCGACGGTGCCGTCGCGTACACCGGCGAGACCGCCCCGACCCAGGTGTTCGACGCCGCGGTCATGGCCGACACGACCTACGCCATGACCCAGGTGGTCGAGGAGGGCTCGGGCGAGCGGTACGTCAAGCCGCTGGGCCGCGAGATCGCGGGCAAGACCGGCACGTCCACCGACAACAAGTCCGCGTGGTTCGTCGGCTTCACCCCGCAGATCGCGACCGCCGTCGCGTTCAGCCAGGTGGGCGAGAACGGCAAGGACCAGGTGACCATCACCCCCTGGGGCCGTGGCGTGGAGGAGATCACGGGCTCGACCTGGCCCGCGGCGCTCTGGGCGTCCTACATGGGACCGGTCTTCACGCTGCCCGCCTACGTCGACGAGGTCGCGTTCCCGCCGCGGGCGAACGTGAACAAGGCGGTCGAGCCCACGCAGGCGCCGACCACCCAGGCCCCCGTCGAGACGACCCCGCCCGCGCCCGAGCAGCCGACCACGGTGGCCGTGCCGTCGGGGGTGGAGGGCTCGCTCGTGGGCGACGCCCAGGCAGCGATCACGAACGCGGGCCTCGTGCCGGCCGTGACGGAGGAGTACAACGCGCTCCCGTCGGGCACCGTGATCGCGGTGAGCCCGGGCGCGGGGTCGCAGGTCGCGCCCGGCTCGACGGTGACGCTCCGCGTGTCCCGCGGGCCGCAGCCGCAGCAGCCGGCGCCGACGCAGAGCCCGGCGCCGCCCGCGCAGGGCCAGGGCCAGGGCCAGGGCAACGCCGGCGCGCCCGGCGCCAACGGCTGAGCGGCGGTCATCCGGCACCGCCCGGGCACGCTAGACTGACACGCTGCTGTGCCCGTCCGGGTCGCCGATCGACTCCGGCCGCGGGAGCAGCGACGCACGAGACACCCTCCTGCCACGGAACGACCGTGGCCGCCGAGACCAGAGGAGGTGGGTATGAGCCTGCGTCAGTACGAGATCATGATCATCCTCGACCCCGACATCGAGGAGCGCACCGTCGCTCCCTCGCTCGACAAGTACCTGTCGGTCATCAAGACCGACGGTGGCAGCGTCGACAAGGTGGACATCTGGGGCCGTCGCCGCCTGGCGTACGACATCCAGAAGAAGTCCGAGGGCATCTACGCCGTCGTGGACTTCTCCTCGACGTCGGACACCGCCAAGGAGCTGGACCGTCAGCTGGGCCTGAACGAGGCCGTCCTCCGCACGAAGGTCCTCCGCCAGGACGCCTGAGTGTCGGACCGCGCGCGTACCGTGCGACGACCACCACCCCCTGTGACGAGAACGAGGAGCTGGCATGGCTGGTGACACCACCATCACGGTGATCGGGAACCTGACCGCCGACCCGGAGCTGCGGTTCACGCCGTCCGGTGCCGCGGTCGCGAACTTCACCGTGGCGTCCACGCCGCGCACGTTCGACCGCCAGAGCAACGAGTGGAAGGACGGCGACACGCTGTTCCTCCGCTGCTCGATCTGGCGGGAGGCGGCCGAGAACGTCGCGGAGTCCCTGACCAAGGGCACGCGCGTGATCGTGAGCGGCCGGCTCGTCCAGCGGTCCTACGAGACCCGCGAGGGTGAGAAGCGGACCGTCTACGAGCTGCAGGTCGACGAGGTCGGCCCGTCGCTCCGTTACGCCTCGGCCAAGGTCACCCGGACCCAGCGGTCCGGTGGCGGCGGCGGCGGTGGCTTCAACGGTGGCGGCGGCGGTGGCGGCGGCTTCAACCAGGGCGGTGGCGGCGGCGGGTTCAACGGCGGCGGTGGCGGCCAGGCGCAGGACGACCCGTGGGCGACGCCCGCGGGTGGTGCCGGTGCCGGCGGCTACTCCGACGAGCCCCCGTTCTGATCCACCCGGTCTGAGCACCGCCGGCCGTACCGGTCGGCACCACCACGGGCGCGCGCCCGCACAGCACATCCCATCCCGGGGCATGGCAACGCCCCGGGCTCCAGCCTGAGACAAGGAGCACCACGATGGCCAAGGCCGTTGTCCGGAAGCCCAAGAAGAAGCAGAACCCGCTCAAGGCGGCGAAGATCGAGTCGGTCGACTACAAGGACACCGCCCTGCTGCGGAAGTTCATCTCCGACCGCGGGAAGATCCGCGCCCGTCGCGTGACCGGCGTGACCGTCCAGGAGCAGCGCGCGATCGCGCGGGCCGTGAAGAACGCCCGCGAGATGGCCCTGCTGCCGTACTCGTCGTCGGCGCGCTGAGAAGGAGCACACACATGGCCAAGCTCATCCTGACCCACGAGGTCACGGGTCTCGGCGCTCCTGGCGACGTCATCGACGTCAAGGACGGGTACGCCCGTAACTACCTGGTTCCCCGTGGTCTCGCGACCGCGTGGAGCAAGGGAGCCGAGAAGGAGGTCACGGCGATCCGCCGTGCCCGCAAGGTCCGCGAGATCGAGACCCTCGAGGAGGCGCGCGCCGTGCGTGACTCCCTCCAGGGCAACCCGGTCACCGTGTCCGCCAAGTCCGGCGACTCGGGCCGCCTGTTCGGTGCCATCACCACCGCCGAGATCGCGGACGCGGTCAAGGCGGCCGGTGGCCCGTCGATCGACCGTCGCAAGATCGAGGTCGCCCAGCCGATCAAGGCGACCGGCGAGTACGAGGTGCAGGTCCGCCTGCACGCCGAGGTCTCCGCGAAGCTGACCGTCAAGGTCGTCGCGGCCTGATCCGACGCACCACGAACGCCCCGCCCCGGTCCTCCGGGTGCGGGGCGTTCGTCGTCCCGTAGCGTGGCGTGATGGCCGAGACCCCTGACCAGCCGGAGCCCGCCCGTGACCGCGGAGGCTACCGGTCGGTGTTCCTGCCCATCGGGATCACCTTCTTCGTCCTCGGCCTCATCGGCCTCGCCTCGCAGTCGATGCGACCCTCGGGGTTCGCGTTCCTGCCGATCGGGATCACGTTCCTGATCCTCGGCCTCATCACGCGCGACGACGAGGCGGACGACGACGTCCCCGAGCCCGCCGGCCCGGACGTCACGCCCCGGTGACCATCCACCGGTCGCCACGGGCGCGCCAGCCCGTGGTCGCCGCGCGCGCGAGCATGAACACCCCGGCGAACGCCGCCCACAGCCACGCCAGCCCGGCCCAGCCGTCGGGCGCCCAGGCCCGGACCGCGAGGGCGACCGGCAGGTAGGCCACCAGCGTCAGCATCCCGGCTCCGGCGAGGAACCGGCCGTCCCCGGCGCCGATCAGGACGCCGTCGAGGACGAACACCCACCCGGCCATCGGCATCAGCACCGCCGCGACCACGAGGCTCACCGTGACGGCGTGCCGGACGTCCGGGTCGGACGTGAAAGCGGCCGACAGCCACCAGCCCGCGGCCCCCGTGACGAGGCCGAGCACCGCTCCGGCGCCGACGCCCCAGGCGAGCGTGCGGCGCAGCAGGGTCCGGACCAGGGGCACGTCCCCGGCGCCGAGGGCGTGCCCCACCAGCGCCTGCGCCGCGATGGCGAGCGCGTCCAGGGCGAACGCGACGAACCCCCAGACCGCGTTGACCACCTGGTGCCCCGCCAGCGCGACCGGGCCGAGGCCGGTGGCCACCCACACCGTCAGCAGGATCGCGGCCCGCAGCGACAGCGTGCGCAGCAGCAGCGGCGTCCCGGCGCGGATGCCGGCGACGACGCCGCCGACCGCCGGGGCCAGCGACGCGCCGGCGGCTCGCGCACCGCGGACCACCACCGCCACGAGCACGGCGCCCATGCCGAGCTGCGTCGCCGCCGTGCCGAGTCCCGAGCCCGCGATGCCCAGGCCCGCGCCGTGCACTAGGACCATGTTGAGCACGGCGTTCACGGCCGCCCCGGCCCCGGCTACCACGAGCGGTGTCCGGGTGTCCCGCAGGCCGCGCAGCGCGCCGGTGGCGGCGAGCACGAGCAGCATCCCGGGAAGTCCCGGTGCGGAGGCGCGCAGGTAGGTCGTCGCCTGGTCGGCGACGTCCCCGGTCGCGCCGAGCGCCCCGACGGCCCAGGGCGCGACGAGCAGGGTGACCGCGGCGAGCAGCACCCCGAGCCCGGCGGCCAGCCACAGTCCGTCCACCCCCATCTGGAGGGCGCCGGCCCGGTCGCCCGCACCGGAGCGCCGCGCGACGGCGGCCGTGGTCGCGTAGGCGAGGAACACGCACAGCCCGACGACGGTCACGAGCAGCGTCGACGCGAGCGACAGGCCGGCGAGCTCGGTGGTCCCCAGGCGGCCGACGACCGCGGAGTCCACGAGCACGAACAGCGGCTCCGCGACGAGCGCGCCGAGCGCCGGGACGGCCAG
The DNA here is from genome assembly GCF_042880135.1 of Cellulomonas sp. NPDC058312. Lineage (NCBI taxonomy): Bacteria > Bacillati > Actinomycetota > Actinomycetes > Micrococcales > Cellulomonadaceae > Cellulomonas > Cellulomonas sp. NPDC058312. The sequence goes on from NZ_JBHVZE010000005.1 coordinate 275,936, forward strand.
CCCGAGGATCTGGCGGTCGACGGTGGACGGGATCTGTCCGAGGCGTGACATCCGGGCCAACTTCTTTCCTGTCCACACCGGTTGACGGTGTTCGTGCGGGTGAGAGGGCCGTGATGACGCGGTTGTCCGGCTTCATCCACACCTGTGTCCACGACCTGTGGACAAACCCCCGGTGCGGTCCACAGCCTTCCACAACGTCGTCCCCAGCCCCTGTGGACGTCTCGCTTGATGGGAGTCCGGGACGGGCCTACTCTCGCGTCGCGCGGGAAGCCCTCCGGGGGTCGGCGTGTCGGATGCCGGTGCTACACCTGGTGGCGGCGGTGGAGGCAGGACGACGAGGGCGGGCGAGCACGTGACGATCGAGGACCTGGAGTACGGGGCACCGGCAGGCCAGGGCCGGGCGGCGTTCGACCGCACCCCGCCGCAGGACCTGGACGCCGAGCAGAGCGTGCTCGGCGGCATGATGATCTCCAAGGACGCCATCGCCGACGTCGTCGAGGAGATCCGCGGCAGCGACTTCTACCGCCCCGCGCACGAGGCGGTCTACGACGCGATCCTCGACCTGTACGGCCGCGGCGAGCCCGCCGACGCCGTCACCGTCGCCGACGAGCTCACCAAGCGCGGCGAGATCGGCCGCGTCGGCGGCGTCCCGTACCTGCACACCCTCATCTCGATGGTGCCGACCGCCGCGAACGCCGGGTACTACGCCCGCATCGTGCGGGAGCGCGCCGTCCTGCGGCGGCTCGTCGAGGCCGGCACCCGCATCGTGCAGCTCGGCTACGCGACCGACGGCGGCGACGTCGAGGAGATCGTCAACAACGCCCAGGCCGAGGTCTACGCCGTCTCCGACCGGCGCACCACCGAGGACTACCACCGGCTCGGGGAGGTCGTCGCCGGCACCCTCGACGAGATCGAGTCCGCCGGGCACCGCGGCGAGGGCATGGTGGGCGTGCCCACCGGGTTCGCCGACCTCGACCGGCTGACCAACGGACTGCACCCCGGTCAGATGATCGTCATCGCCGCGCGCCCGGCCATCGGCAAGTCGACCCTGGCTCTGGACTTCGCCCGCGCGGCGTCCATCAAGCACGGCCAGGCGTCCGTCGTCTTCTCGCTCGAGATGAGCCGCTCCGAGATCACCATGCGACTGCTCTCCGCCGAGGCCCGCGTGCCCCTGCAGAAGATGCGCAACGGCTCGATGGGCGACGAGGACTGGCAGAAGCTCGCGCAGATCCAGGGCAAGCTCACCGAGGCGCCGCTGTTCATCGACGACTCGCCGAACATGTCGCTCATGGAGATCCGCGCCAAGTGCCGGCGCCTCAAGCAGAAGCACGACCTCAAGCTCGTCATCATCGACTACCTCCAGCTGATGTCCTCGGGCAAGCGCGTCGAGTCCCGCCAGCAGGAGGTCTCCGAGTTCTCCCGTGCGCTCAAGCTCCTCGCCAAGGAGCTCGAGGTCCCCGTGATCGCCCTGTCCCAGCTGAACCGTGGCCCCGAGCAGCGCACCGACAAGAAGCCCGCGATGAGCGACCTGCGTGAGTCCGGGTCCATCGAGCAGGACGCCGACATGGTGGTGCTGCTGCACCGCGAGGACGCGTACGAGCGGGAGTCGCCCCGCGCGGGAGAGGCCGACCTGATCGTGGCGAAGCACCGTAACGGGCCGACGGACGTCATCACGGTGGCGTTCCAGGGGCACTACTCGCGGTTCGTGGACATGCAGGCCTGAGGGCGTTTGCTGCCGCGGTTCGTCGAGTTCGCGAACTGGAAGGGGTTGTAGGAATCGGTGGGAAGGACTCGGGTTCTGACGGCCGTTCTGGGAACTGTAGGTTCCGCTTAGCTCTTGCACAGTGTGCGCGTGGGGTGGTGCGAAGCAGCATGGCATCGGACGCAACTCGCGCGGCGGATGAGCGCAGCGCGGTGTCAGCTCGAACCTGGCCGGGTTCCGTCCGAGCCGTGGCGCTGCCTTCGCCGGTGGTTGCGGTGGTAGGTCTTGAGGCTCCCGTTTCAACGGCGTGGACCTCATCGCCGTCACGTCCGACGGTGAGCGAGCGGGTGCGGCCCGTGGTGTCGGTGGCCAGTGCGCGTCCCAACCGAATGCCCACGGCCCCGGGCTCACGCAAGCGACCCCAGCTGGCCCGGCAGCAGGGACCTACCCTGCAGGTGCTCTACGGCGAGGTAGCGGTAACGCCCGTTGGACGGTGCCTGGGTTCGCGTCGACCAGATCGCGGTCGCGTAGTCGTTCGCGACCTGGGCCGGGACGAGGAAGGCGTGCTCAGCGCGCAGCTCGCCGTGGAAGCGCAGCGACCCTGGGGCGTCGGTGTCTCGGAGCTCGATCCGAGCCGAGTCCGCCAAGACGATCAGGCCGAGGTGGGTCGTCGGGTCCCTCACGAGCGGGCGGTCGTTGTGGCCGTGCCACTCGATCACATCGACGAGCTCGTCCCCGTTGATGGCAGCTCGGGTCATGGTCGCGACCTTGGCGTCGACGAGCATCCTTGTCCCGTCAGCCCCGGTGGAGGTGACGTCGTAACCCGCATGGCGTGGTCCCTCCCAGACGGTGCTCCCAGGGCCGTTGTGCAGGTGCAGGAGCTCGGCGAGCAGAGCCTCGGCTGCCGTTGCGCGTAGGTGGTCGGTCGCGTCCCAGTGATCGATCGTGACGGTCATGCGATCAGACTGGCGATCTCGTCCCCTCTGATCGGTTAGACGGCACCGCGCGTCGACGGCAATCACACGTCTGGCCCAAGGCAGCGGCAGCGGGACTGCTGCAGGTTCGGTTGGCACCAGGTGAGTGGTGATCATGCCGCAAGCGCGGCGGTGTGAGCGGTGAAGGCGAGCTCGAACTCGACCGGCGTGAGCTTGCCGAGTGCACGCTGGCGTCGACGACGGTTGTAGGTGCGTTCGGTCCAGAACACGATCGCCTGGTGCAGCTCGTCGCGGGTGCGCCAGTGTCGGCGGTTCAGGACGTTCTTCTGCAGCAGCGCGTTCCAGGACTCCATGGCGGCGTTGTCGCCCGCGGAGGCGACGCGGCCCATCGAGCCTTGCAGTCCGGCGGCGGTCAGGACTGCCCGGAAGGAGCGTGCTCGAAATTGACTGGGCTCAACCGGTGGTTGCAACACCTGTTCTTTGGAGCGACCGTAGCTGTTCGTCGAGGACTTCGGCTGGTGTTCTCCAGCCGAGGATCT
>NZ_JBHVZE010000006.1:0-254330 GCF_042880135.1 Cellulomonas sp. NPDC058312
ATTCCGAACCCGGAAGCTAAGCCCTTCAGCGCCGATGGTACTGCACTCGCCAGGGTGTGGGAGAGTAGGACGCCGCCGGACACCATTTCGCGAAGGGCCACCCCGCAAGGGGTGGCTCTTCGTGTTTCCCGACCCCGTGCACGCCCACCCGCGCACGGCACTGCCCGACCCCACGGGGATGGCGGAGCTCCCCGGCGCGGCATCCCTGCGTACACCCCGGCACTGCCATCTCGGCCCCCCAGGGCCCGGGCACCGACGAAAGGTCACGACATGCCGGCCCGCGAGGCCGCGCACCCGCGTGTCGTGACCACTCGCCACGCGATCACACCCGCGCGGGCGCGCACGTCCGAGATCGGCCGAAGCCGGGTGCGCTCACGTACCCACGCGTGCGGGTCACCGCCCTACCCGGACGACAGTCCCCGCTGAGATCGCAGGGCTCGCCTGCGCTCCCTCACCCGAGCAGACGCTCGGAACGCCATCTCGCCGACCCCGGTCCACGAGCCCCGACGAGAGGTCACGACACGCCGGCCCCCGACGCCGCGCACCCGCGTGTCGTGACCACTCGCCACGCGTCCCCCGCGAGCAGCCGCACTCGCCCCCGTGACTCCCTCCTACACCCGCGGGTGCCTCGCCGAGATGACACCCTTGTCCTGCGCGCCGACACACGAGCAGACGCGTGGGATGCCGTCTCGCCGGCCCCGGTTCTCAGGCATCAGCGAGAGGTCACGACACGCTGGCGCGCGACGCTGCGCACCCGCGTGTCGTGACCACTCGCCACGTCGCAGCAGTGTGTGCGTGGTCGGCGGGTTCGGGCGCGCGCCGGCATCCGCGCCGCGCTCATGGCCGAGATGACATCGCTCACCTGCGCGCGGACCGGCGCGGATGGCCCTACGGGATCGGCGACCGGGGTGGCTGGGCTGGACGTAGCAGCGCGCGCCGCCGTCGGGACGAGGGCGACGCGCGCTGGGTCTGAGCTGCTGTGAGGCCGTCGGTCAGGGGGCGGGGACGAAGTACAGCGCGCCGAGCGGGGGGACCCGGACCGTCGCGGAGAACGCGCGGCCGTGGTGCGGCTCCGGGCGCGCGGTGACCTGACCGAGGTTGCCGACCCCGGAGCCGCCGTACTCCTCGGCGTCGGTGTTGACGGCCTCGAGCCACACGCCGCCCTCGGGGAGGGCGAGCCGGTAGTCCTCGTGCGGGACCCCGGAGAAGTTCACGACGACGGCCACCACCCCGCCACGCTCGTCGCGGCGCAGGTAGGCGAGCACGTTGCGGTCGGCGTCGTTCGCGTCGATCCACTCGAAGCCCTGGGGGCTGTGGTCGAGCGCCCACATCGCGGGGTGGTCGCGGTAGAAGGCGTTGAGGTCGCGGACGGTGCGCTGCACGCCGCGGTGCGGGGCGTGGTCGAGCAGGTACCAGTCGAGGGACCGGGACTCCGCCCACTCGGTGCCCTGCGCGAACTCGCTGCCCATGAACAGCAGCTGCTTGCCGGGGTGGGACCACTGGTAGGCGAGCAGTGCCCGGACGCCGGCGCGCTGCTGCCAGTCGTCGCCGGGCATCTTGCGCATGAGCGAGCCCTTGCCGTGCACCACCTCGTCGTGGCTGATCGGCAGGACGAACTGCTCGGAGAACGCGTAGACGAGCGAGAACGTCGCCTCGTGGTGGTGGTAGCGGCGGTTGATCGGCAGCTCCGCGAGGTAGCGGAGCGTGTCGTTCATCCAGCCCATGTTCCACTTCAGGCCGAAGCCCAGGCCGCCGCCGCTCGTGGGGGAGGTGACCCCGGGCCACGCGGTGGACTCCTCGGCGATCATCATGACCCCCGGAGTGCGGCGGTAGGCGGTGGCGTTGGCCTCCTGGAGGAACGCGATCGCCTCGAGGTTCTCGCGGCCGCCGTGCGCGTTCGGGCGCCACTGGCCGGGCTCCCGGGAGTAGTCGAGGTAGAGCATCGAGGCCACCGCGTCGACGCGCAGGCCGTCGGCGTGGAACTCCTCGAGCCAGTAGGTGGCGTTCGCGACCAGGAAGTTGCGGACCTCGTTGCGCCCGAAGTCAAAGACGTACGTGCCCCAGTCCATCTGCTCGCCGCGCATCGGGTCGGGGTGCTCGTACAGCGGGGTGCCGTCGAACCGGGCGAGCGCCCACTCGTCCTTGGGGAAGTGCGCGGGGACCCAGTCGATCAGCACGCCGATGCCGGCGCGGTGCAGGGTGTCGACCAGGTACCGGAAGTCGTCGGGGTGCCCGAACCGGGACGTCGGCGCGTAGTAGGACGTCACCTGGTAGCCCCACGAGCCGCCGAACGGGTGCTCGGCGACGGGCAGGAACTCGACGTGCGTGAACCCGGTCTCGAGCACGTACTCGGTGAGCTGGGCGGCGAGCTCGCGGTAGGAGAGCCCCTGGCGCCAGGAGCCGAGGTGCACCTCGTAGATGCTCACGGGGCCGGAGTGCGGGTCGTGGGCGGCGCGGCGCTCGAGCCACGCGTCGTCGCCCCAGCGGAACACGGACTCGACGACGACGGAGGCGGTCGCGGGCGGGACCTCGGTGCCCTTCGCCATCGGGTCGGCCTTCTGCCGCCAGGCACCGTCGGCGGTGAGCAGCTCGAACTTGTAGCGCGCGCCGGCGACGACGCCGGGCACGAAGATCTCCCAGACCCCGGACTCGCCGAGGGACCGCATGGCGTGGGTGGCGCCCTGCCAGTGGTTGAAGTCGCCGATCACGCGGACCGCGCGCGCGTTCGGGGCCCAGACCGCGAACGCGGTGCCCTCGACCTCGCCGAGCGTGCCGGGGTACCGGTGGACGTTCGCGCCGAGGACGGTCCACAGCTCCTCGTGCCGGCCCTCGCGGATCAGGTGCCGGTCGAGCTCCTGGACGGTCGGCAGGTAGCGGTAGGGGTCGTCGACCCGGGTGGTCTGCCCGGCGTACGTGACGTCGAGGCGGTAGTCGACGACCTCGGGCTCGCGGAGCAGCGCCACCCAGATGCCGTCCTGCTCGTGCACCGCGGGGGTGGCCCCGTCGGCGGTGACGACCGCGACGGCGTCGGCCAGGGGCCGCAGCGTGCGCACCACGAGGCCGCTGGGCGTCAGGTGCGCGCCGAGGACGGCGTGCGGGTCGTGGTGGGTGCCGGACGCGACGGCGCGCAGCGTGTCGGGGTCGACGGTGACGGGCGACGGCTCGGCCGGGCGATTCATGTGCCTACCCAACCACCACCGGGACGTTCGCGCAGCCAGGACGCGACGTCCCGGGTCAGCCGAGGACGCCGGCGGCCGTCACGGTGGTCCACCACAGGTCCGCGAGGGCGCGGTGGCCCGCCGCGGTGGGGTGCACGCCGTCGGCGGCGAGCGTGGCGGCCGCTGCGCCCCGGCCGGCGTCCGCGTCCCCGCCCGACGCGGCGCCCCCGCCGGCCGCCAGCGCGGTCAGGTGCGCGGCGGCGGGGACCAGCGTGGCCCCGTGGGCGTCCGCGAGGCGGTGCACGGCGGCGACCCGGGCGCCGAGGTCCTGCGCCCACCAGGTCTCCTGCGCGGGGGTCACGGGCAGGACGAACGGCTCGACGAGCACGAGCCGGCGCACCCCGGCTGCGAGGGCCCGCGCGAGCAGGTCGTCGTAGCCGGCCTCGAACGCGTCGACGGGGGACACCCGCCCGGAGTCGAACCGCCGCCAGGTGTCGTTGATCCCGATGAGCACCGACAGCACGTCCGGGCGCTGGGCGAGGACGTCCGAGTCCCAGCGGGCGGCGAGGTCGGCCAGGCGGTCGCCGCCGACCCCGCGGTTCGTGACCCGGCACCCCTGGAGGGGGCCGTCGGCGAGCAGCCGCACGTAGCCGTCGCCGAGGCCCGCGGGGTCGGCGCGGCGGCCGCAGTCGGTGACCGAGTCGCCGGCGAGCAGCACGTGCACCGGCGCGTCCGGGGCCGTCACCCGACCAGCCGGGCGACGGCCCGCAGCGGGATCGGCAACCAGGTGGGCCGGTTGCGCGCCTCGTACACGGCCTCGTACAGCGCCTTGTCGAGCTCGAGGACCCGCAGCAGGTGCGCGCGGGCGCCGGGGTCCAGGTCGGGGGTCTCCGCGGAGTAGCCCGCGAGGAACGACGTGCGGGCGACCTCGGTCCACGCGGCGGGAGCGCCCCCGACGGCGGCGGCGTAGTCGAACGACCGGAGCATCCCGGCGGCGTCGCGCAGGGCCAGGTCGGGGCGGGTCCGCTGCGCGACGGGGACCAGCGGCTCGCCCTCGAAGTCCAGGACGTACCAGGTGTCGTCGCCGCGCAGCACCTGGCCGAGGTGCAGGTCGCCGTGCACGCGCTGCCGGGGCGGGACCTCGGCGAGCAGCTGGGTGCGCTCCGCGAGGGCCGCGATGGCGTCGGCGTGCTCCTCGAGCTCGGGGACGGACTCGACGGCCCACGCGAACCGGTCGGCGAGCGCACCCGCGACCGCCACCGCGGCGGGGGACAGGCCGGGCTCCGGGTCGGCCGCGTGCCGGCCGGTGCGGGGACCCTCGACCGCACCCTGCTCGCCGTGGCCGGTCGGGAGAGCGCGGGCCAGCGCCCGGTGCATCTGCCCGACGACGGCGCCGAGCTCCTCGGCGAGGGTGTCGAACGCGGTGCCCGCGCGGGCGAGGTCGCAGGCGAGCTCGAAGCCGTCGTGGGCGCCGGGGACGAACGCGCTCAGCACCCCGAGGTGCCCGTGCGCGGTGTGCTCGCCGTCCTGCCACTGCGCACCGAGCCACGCGAGCGGCCGCGGCACGTGGGTCCAGCCAGCCTCGGCGAGCGCCCGCGGGACGTCGACGTCGGGGTTGTCGCCCTCGGACAGGCCGCGGAACACCTTGAGCATGGCGGTGCTGCCGTCGGGTCCGGCGCCGGGGAGGATCACCGAGGTGTTGGACTGCTCCCCGGGCACGACCTTGGGCGGGCCGAGGTCCGGGTCGGGGTCGGCGGGGGCGTCGGCGGGCCGGTCGGCCTCCGCGAGCCACGCGCGCTCGAACTCGGCGCGCCCGGCGCCGTCGAGCACGACCGTGCCGTCGGGGAGCCGGCCCACGAGAGCGGGGTCGTCGTCGGCCGGGGCGGGGTCGGGGGCGTCGGGCCCGCGCAGCACGACCGGCACCTGCAGCACCGCGCCGGCCCCGGCGCCCTCGGCCCGCAGCAGCAGCAGCCGGACCTCGGCGGCACCGTCTGGGTCGCGGAGCGTCAGGCCGCCGATCGCGCCGACCTGCGCGTCGGTCCCCTTCACCGGGAACCAGCGTCGACCGGGCAGCCAGGGCGCCAGGAGTGCCGCGAGCGCGTCGTCGCGCTCCTCGTGGGCCACCCGTCGATCGGTCATGGGGTCGTCACCGCCAGCCAGTAGAAGTCGCGGGAGCCGAGCGTGAAGGTGGCGGTGCCGTCCGCGCCGACGGCGGGGAACGCGGCGCCGCCGAAGACGTCCCGCAGCCCGGCGCCGGCCAGCGCCGCGGGCAGCCGCAGCGTGGTGGCGCGGGCGGTGGACGCGAGGTTGGCGACGCACAGCAGCGTCTCGTCGCCCGACCGCCGCAGGAACGCCAGCACGCTCGCGTTGTCCCCGGGCACGACCTCGAACGAGCCGAGCCCGAGCGCCGGGTGCTGGCGCCGGACCGCGAGCATGCCGCGGACCCAGTGCAGCAGCGACGTGTTCTGCGCGATCTGCGCCTCGACGTTGACGTTGTTGTAGTGGTGCACCAGCGACTGGATCACCGGCAGGTAGAGCTTGCCGGGGTCGGCGGTGGAGAAGCCGGAGTTGCGGTCGGGCGTCCACTGCATCGGGGTCCGCACCGCGTCGCGGTCGGGGAGCCAGATGTTGTCGCCCATGCCGATCTCGTCGCCGTAGTACAGGCAGGGGCTGCCGGGCAGCGAGAGCAGCAGGGCGTGCGCGAGCTCGATCTCCTTGCGGGAGTCCTCGAGCAGCGGCGCAAGCCGGCGGCGGATGCCGATGTTGGCGCGCATCCGGGAGTCCGGGGCGAACCAGCCGTACATCGAGGCGCGCTCTTCGGTGGACACCATCTCGAGCGTGAGCTCGTCGTGGTTGCGCAGGAACGTGCTCCACTGCCCGCCCGCCGGGATGGCGGGGGTGTCGGCGAGGATGTCGACGATCGACGTCGCCTGCTGGTCGCGCAGCGAGTAGTAGATGCGCGGCATGACGGGGAAGTGGAAGCACATGTGGCACTCGGGCTCGGCGTCGGTGCCGAAGTAGTGCACGACGTCCTCGGGCCACTGGTTCGCCTCGGCGAGCATGATCCGGCCCGGGAACTCCCGGTCGATCATGGCGCGCAGGTCGCGCAGGAACCGGTGGGTCTCGGGGAGGTTCTCGCAGTTGGTGCCGTCGCGCTCGTACAGGTACGGCACCGCGTCGAGCCGGAAGCCGTCGACGCCGAGGCGCAGCCAGAACCGCGCGACGTCGTGCATCGCCTCGACGACCCGGGGGTTGTCGAAGTTGAGGTCGGGCTGGTGGCTGAAGAACCGGTGCCAGAAGTACTGCCGGCGGACGGGGTCGAACGTCCAGTTGGACGTCTCGGTGTCGACGAAGATGATCCGCGCGTCCTGGTACCGGGTGGGGTCGTCGCCCCAGACGTAGAAGTCGCCGTAGGGCCCCTCGGGGTCGGAGCGGGACGCCTGGAACCAGGGGTGCTGGTCGGAGGAGTGGTTCATCACCAGGTCGACGACGACCCGGATGCCGCGCTCGTGGGCCTCGGCGACCAGCTCGGTGAAGTCGTCCAGCGACCCGTACTGCGCCGCCACGGCGGTGTAGTCCGAGACGTCGTAGCCGCCGTCGCGCAGCGGCGACGGATAGAACGGCGGCAGCCACAGGCAGTCGATGCCGAGCCACTGCAGGTAGTCCAGCCGCTCGATCAGGCCGCGCAGGTCGCCGGACCCCGACCCGTCCGAGTCGGAGAACGACCGGATCATCACCTCGTAGAACACCGCGGTGCGGTACCAGTCCGGGTCGTCGGACAGCCCGTTCGGCCGCTCGGCGGCGGGGACGCCGGGCTGGCGCCGCGCCGGGAGGGCCGTGACCGCGATCTGCCCGGTGGGCGGCGCGCCGTGGCCCGGCGTCGCGGACGGCACCGGCTGGCCGTCCGACGCCCCGAGCGGGCTCACACCCGCTCCACCACGACCACGTGCGCGACCCGGCTGTACGGGTCGAGCCGCACCCACGGGTGCGCGTCCCAGGCGTAGGCCTCCTGGGACAGCACGTCGTGCGCGACGAACCGCGCGTCCGGCTCCAGGCCCAGCGCCGCGAGGTCGAGGTCCAGCACCGCGTCGTGGGCGGCCCGCGGGTCGAGGTTCACGACCACGAGCACCGTGTCGGCGGAGCCGGTCGGCGACAGGTGCGCCGGCAGGTGCCGCGAGAACGCCACCACCTGGTCGTCGCTCGTCGGGTGCACGGTGAGGTTCCGGAGCTGGAGCAGCGCGGGGTGCGCGCGGCGGATCTCGTTGAGCGAGCGCAGCAGCCGGGCGATGCCGAGCGGCTCGGCGGCCGACCAGTCGCGGGGCTTGAACTCGTACTTCTCGTTGTCGATCTGCTCCTCGACGCCGGGCCGCGGCACGTCCTCGACCAGCTCGTAGCCGGAGTAGATGCCCCAGGTCGGCGCGCCGAGGGCGGCGAGCACGGCCCGGACCGCGAACCCGGCGGTGCCGCCGGTCTGCAGGTACGGCGTGAGGATGTCGTGGGTCGTCGGCCAGAAGCTCGGCCGCATCCACGAGCCCTGCTCGTCGGAGACCTCGGCCAGGTACTCCTCGATCTCCTCCTTGGTGTTCCGCCAGGTGAAGTACGTGTACGACTGGTGGAACCCGACGCGGGCGAGGTTGAGCATCATCGCCGGGCGGGTGAACGCCTCGGACAGGAACACGACCTCGGGGTGCGTAGCCCGGACGTCCGCGAGGATCCGCTCCCAGAACTCCAGCGGCTTGGTGTGCGGGTTGTCGACGCGGAACGCCGTGACGCCGTGGTCGATCCAGACCTGCAGCACCCGCCGGATCTCCGCGTAGATGCCCTCGGGGTCGTTGTCGAAGTTCAGGGGGTAGATGTCCTGGTACTTCTTCGGCGGGTTCTCGGCGTACGCGATGGTGCCGTCGAGCCGGGTGGTGAACCACTCGGGGTGCGCGGCGACCCAGGGGTGGTCGGGCGAGCACTGCAGCGCCAGGTCGAGCGCGACCTCGAGGCCCTGGGCGCGGGCCTCGGCGACGAACGCGTCGAAGTCCTCGAACGTGCCCAGCGACGGCTCGATGGCGTCGTGCCCGCCGTCGGGGGAGCCGATCGCGTACGGGGAGCCGGGGTCGCCGGGGCGGGGGTCGAGGGTGTTGTTCCGGCCCTTGCGGTGCGTGGTGCCGATCGGGTGGATCGGGGTCAGGTAGACCACGTCGAACCCGAGCCCGGCGATGCGCGGCAGGTCGCGGGCCGCGGTGCGCAGCGTGCCGGTGGTCCAGGTGCCGGTCGCGTCGTCGTAGGTCGCGCCGATGGACCGCGGGAAGATCTCGTACCAGGCTCCCGCGAGCGCCAGCGGTCGGTCGACGACCAGCGGGTAGACGGGCGACGGGCTGAGCATCTCGCGGACCGGGTGGGCGGCGAGCGCGGCGCGCACCTCGGCGGACAGCCCCGCGGCCAGGCGGGCCGGTGCCGGGCGGGTGCCGTCGCGCAGGGCGGTGACGGCGTCCTGGAGCACCTGGCGGTCTGCGTCGGGGACCGCAGCGCCGGCGTCGTCCGCCGTGCGGTCGGCGGCGCGGGCGAGCAGCCGGGCGCCCTCCTCCAGCACCAGCTCGACGTCGACGTCCGCGCCGACCTTCAGCGGGGCGTCGTGCGCCCAGGTGCCGAACGGGTCGGACCAGCCTTCGACGCGGAAACCCCACGCGCCGGGCTCGTCGGGCACCAGGCGGGCCTCGTACCGGTCCAGGCCGGGGGCGATGTCGACCATCGTCGCCCGGGCGCGGTCGGTGCCGTCGGGGCCGACCAGCACGGCGGTCGCGGCGCACGCGTCGTGGCCCTCGCGGAACACCGTGGCGCGGACGGGGACGGCCTCGCCGACGACCGCCTTCGCGGGCCAGCGGCCGGCCTCGACGACGGGGGAGACGTCGACGACCGGGATGCGGCCGACCGGCGCGCGCCCGGGGGCCGGTGCGGCGGCGGGGGCGGCGGCAGCGGCTGCCGGCGCGGCGCTCGCGGCCGGGGTCGTGGGGGTGGTGGCAGGGACCGGGGCCGGGGCCGCCGTGGTCGGCACGTCGGCGGCTGCCGCGGACGTGGTCGAGCGCGGGCGGGCACGGCGCGGCGCGGGCTCGCGCGGCGGGGGTGTCGACGTCACGGTCCCGAACCTATCCACAGCGGACGTGCCCCGGCATCCGGACGGGCCGAGCAGTCGAAGGACCTGTTGTCCCGGCCCTGGTCGTGCGTACGCTCGGGCAGGTGAGAGCCATCCGCCGATTCACCGTCCGCACCTCGCTCCCCGCGGAGCTCGCCGACCTGGACGAGCTCGCCCACAACCTGCGCTGGTCGTGGCACGCGCCGACCCGTGACCTGTTCGCCCGGATCGACCCGGCCGTGTGGGACGAGGTGGGCGGCGACCCGGTCGCCCTGCTCGGCGCCCTCCGGCCGGAGCGCCTGGCCGAGCTCGCCGCCGACCCCGACGTGGTCGGCGCGGTGCGCGCCGCGACGGCCGACCTGCACGAGTACCTGCAGGCGCCGCGCTGGTACCAGCACCAGCAGGCCGCCGACCCGTCGCTGCCCGCCGCGATCGGCTACTTCAGCCCGGAGTTCGGCATCACGGCCGTCCTCCCGCAGTACTCCGGCGGCCTGGGCATCCTCGCCGGCGACCACCTCAAGAGCGCCTCCGACCTCGGCGTGCCGATCGTCGGCGTCGGGCTGCTGTACGGCGCCGGGTACTTCAAGCAGGCGCTGACCCGCGACGGCTGGCAGGTCGAGACCTACCCGCTGCTCGACCCCGACGGCATGCCCCTGACCCTGGTGCGCGAGCAGGACGGCACCCCCGCGGTGGTGTCGATCGCGCTGCCCGGCGACCGGACGCTGCACGCGCACATCTGGACCGCGACCGTCGGGCGGGTGCCGCTGCTGCTCCTCGACTCCGACGTGCCCGAGAACGACGAGACCGCCCGCAAGGTCACCGACCGGCTGTACGGCGGCGGCGGCGAGCACCGGCTCCAGCAGGAGCTCCTGCTCGGCGTCGGCGGCGTGCGCGCGCTGCGCGTGTGGTCCCGGCTCACCGGCGCGCCGGACCCGGAGGTCTACCACACCAACGAGGGGCACGCCGGGTTCCTCGGTGTCGAGCGGATCCGCGAGCTCGTCTCGGGCGCGGGGCTCGGCTTCGACGAGGCGCTGGAGGCGGTGCGCGCCGCCACGGTGTTCACGACCCACACCCCCGTGCCCGCGGGCATCGACCGGTTCGAGGCGTCCCTCGTGCACCAGTACTTCGGCGGCGCCAACGCGGCCGAGGGGGTGCCCGTGGAGCGGGTGCTCGCGCTCGGCGCCGAGGACTACCCGGGCGGCGACCCGCTCATGTTCAACATGGCGGTGATGGGCCTGCGGCTCGGCGGGCGCGCGAACGGCGTCTCGGTGCTGCACGGCGAGGTGTCGCGCGACATGTTCGGCGGGCTCTGGCCGGGGTTCGACGACGTCGAGGTGCCGATCACGTCCGTCACGAACGGCGTGCACGCGCCGACCTGGGTCGACCGGCAGCTGCTCGACCTCGCCGCGTCGCGCCTCACCTCCGACGAGCTCGAGGACGGGTCCGGCTGGCTGCGGACCGACGCGATCGGGGACGAGGAGCTCTGGGCGGTGCGCCGCACGCTGCGCGCCCAGCTCGTCGCGGACGCCCGGCGCCGGGTGCGCGGGTCCTGGGCGCGGCGCGGTGCCAGCCCGGCGGAGCTCGGCTGGGTGGACGACGTGCTGTCGCCCGACGTGCTGACCATCGGGTTCGCCCGCCGGGTGCCGACCTACAAGCGGCTCACCCTCATGCTGCGCGACCCCGAGCGGCTCAAGGCCCTGCTCACGCACCCCGAGCGGCCGGTGCAGCTCGTGATCGCCGGCAAGTCGCACCCTGCCGACGACCAGGGCAAGCGGCTGATCCAGCAGCTCGTCCGGTTCGCCGACTCCGAGGGCGTGCGGCACCGCATCGTGTTCCTGCCGAACTACGACATCGCGATGGCGCAGACCCTCTACCCGGGCTGCGACGTCTGGCTGAACAACCCGCTGCGCCCGCTGGAGGCGTGCGGCACGTCGGGCATGAAGGCCGCGCTGAACGGCGGCCTGAACCTGTCGATCCTCGACGGGTGGTGGGACGAGTGGTTCGACGGCGAGAACGGCTGGGCGATCCCGACCGCCGACGGCGTCGAGGACCCGGACCGCCGCGACGACCTCGAGGCCGCGGCGCTGTACGAGCTCATCGAGCACCAGGTCGCGCCGCGGTTCTACGACCGGGACGACCGCGGGCTGCCGCTGCGCTGGCTCGAGATGGTCCGGCACACGCTGGCCACGCTCGGCCCGAAGGTGCAGGCCACCCGGATGGTCGCCGACTACGTGGCCCGGCTCTACGCGCCGGCCGCGTTCGCCGGACGCGCGCTCGCGGGGGAGTCCGGGTTCGCCGGCGCCCGCGAGCTCGCCGCGTGGAAGGGCCGCGTCCGCGCCGGCTGGCAGGGCGTGCGCGTGGACCACGTCGAGTCCGGCGGCGTCGGCGAGGTGCCGCAGGTCGGCGACGCGCTGCACGTCAAGGCCTACGTGACGCTGGGCGACCTCACCCCCGAGGACGTCGAGGTGCAGGTCGTGCACGGCAAGGTCTCCGAGTCGGACGAGCTGCACGGGTTCACCGTGGACCCGCTGGCGCTCGCGGACACGTTCGAGGGCGGCCGGTACGCGTTCGCCGGGGACCTGCTGCTCGACGCGTCGGGGCCGTTCGGGTACTCGGTGCGCGTCGTGCCGCGGCACGCGGGGCTGGCGTCGGTCGCCGAGGTGGGGCTGGTCGCGAACGCGGGCTGACGCCGCGCGCCGCGGTGCCGGACCCGCGCGCCGCGCGCCGCCGAGACAGGGCCTGCGCGCCGAGACAGGACCGCAGCAGGCCCTGTCTCGGCGGGGCGGTCCTGTCTTGGCGCCCCGGGCCGGCGCGGTCCGGCCGGCGCGGTCAGGCCGTGTAGACGCGCAGGCTCAGCGGCTCCAGCAGGACCCCGGCGCCCGCGTCCAGGTGCAGCGCGCCCTCGATCGCCGCCGTCCGGGCCTCGTCGGGGTGCTCCCAGGTGGAGTCCCAGGCCAGCTCCCACCGGGTGCCGGCCCCGCCGGCGAGCGCCACCGGCATCGGGTCCAGCGAGCCGTTGACGACGAGCAGGACGGCGTCGTCCTCGGCGACGCGCAGCATCTGCAGGGTGCGCAGGTCGGCGTCGTGCCAGCGCTCGTGCGTGAACTCCGCGCCCGTCGGGTCGAACCACGTGAGGTCGGCCGGTCGGCCGTCGACGGGCCGGCCGGTGAAGAACCGGGTGCTGCGCAGCGCGGGGTGCGCGCGGCGCAGCGCAGTCAGGTGCCGGGCGGTCGCGAGCAGGTCCTGCCGCCAGGGCGCGAGGTCCCAGTGCACCCAGGACACGTCGGTGTCCTGGCAGTAGGCGTTGTTGTTGCCGCGCTGGGTGCGGCCCATCTCGTCGCCGGCGGTGATCATCGGGGTCCCGGCGGACAGCAGCAGCGTCGCCAGCAGGTTGCGGATCGACCGGCGCCGGAGCGGCACGATGTCGGCGGCGACGCCGTCCGCGGGCACCGGGCCCTCGACGCCGTGGTTCCAGGAGCGGTTGTCGTCGGAGCCGTCGCGGTTCTGCTCGCCGTTCGCCTCGTTGTGCTTGTGCTGGTAGGCGACGAGGTCGGCGAGCGTGAAGCCGTCGTGGGCCGTCACGTAGTTGACCGAGGCGCGCGGCCCGCGGGCGAGCGGCGGGTCCGAGTGCCCGAACAGGTCGACGGACCCGGACAGCCGGGTCGCGAGGTCCCGGACCCGGTGGTCGGGCAGGCCCTGGGCGGCGCGGGCGGGGTCCGCGAGCCAGAACGAGCGCACGGAGTTGCGGAACTTGTCGTTCCACTCCGCGAACGGCAGCGGGAACTGCCCGGTGCGCCAGCCGCCGGGCCCGACGTCCCACGGCTCGGCGACCAGCTTCAGCCCGTCGAGGGCGGGGTCCGTGCCCGCGGCGACGAGGAACGGGTGGTCGGGGTCGAACCCGGCGTGGCCGCGCCCGAGCGTGACGGCCAGGTCGAACCGGAACCCGTCGACCCCGACCTCCTGCGCCCAGTAGCGCAGCGAGTCCAGCGCGAGCCGCACCACCTCGGGCCGGCGGAAGTCGAGGGTGTTGCCGGTGCCGGTGACGTCCGCGAGCCGGGCGGGGTGCCCGCCGTCGTGCAGGTAGTAGCCGGCGTTGTCGAGCCCCCGCCAGGACAGGTGCTGGCCGCCCGACCCGCCCTCGCAGGTGTGGTTGTAGACGACGTCGAGCAGCACCTCGATGCCCGCCTCGTGCAGCGCGTGCACGGCGGTGCGCAGCTCGTCCAGGACCGCGGCGGGTCCGGCGGCGCGGGCCGCGGCGGTCGCGTACGGGGCGTGCGGGGCGAAGAAGCCGAGCGTGCTGTAGCCCCAGTAGTTCGTCAGGCCCTTCTGGACCAGGTGCGGCTCGGAGGAGAACGCGTGCACCGGGAGCAGCTCCAGCGCGGTGACCCCGAGCTGGCGCAGGTGGGCGACGACCACGGGGTGGCCCAGCGCGGCGTAGGTGCCGCGCAGGTGCGGCGGCAGGCCCGGGTGCCGCAGGGTGAGGCCGCGGACGTGCGCCTCGTAGACCACGGTGTCCGCCCACGGGACGTGCGGCCGGTTCGCCGCGGGGTCGACGGCGTCGCCCGGGCCGCGTCGTCCGGGGCGGCGGTCCAGCACCACGCCGTGCGGGACGTGGGCGACCGAGTCGCGGGGGTCGGCGGGGCCGTCGGGGTCGCCGAGCAGCGCGTCGTCGACGACGTGCCCGTACGTCGCGGGGCCGTGGTCGACCTCGCCGACCAGCCCGTACGCGTACGGGTCCACGAGCAGCTTGGCGGGGTTGTACCGCAGGCCCGCCTCCGGCTCCCACGGGCCGTGGGCCCGCAAGCCGTACCGCTGCCCGGCGCGCACGCCCGGCACCCGCGCCGTGAACCGGCCCGGCGCGGCGCCGCCCGGGGGGTCGAGCGGGACCCGGCGCTCGGACCAGCCGGTCGGCGACGCCGGGTCGGGGTCGAGCAGGCAGAGGTCCACCGCCGTGGCGTGCGGGGCGACGACCCCCACCTCGACGCCGTCGTCCGTCACGTGCACCCCGGGGCGGGGCGGCGGTCCGGGGGTCGGGGTCGTGGCGCTCACGGGCTCCATCCTGCCGCGCGCGGGGCCCGGACCTGCAAGCCGGTGGGGCCCGGACGTCCTGCACCACCCGGACGGCGGCGGGGGTAACGTTCCGGGGGTGAGAATCGTGGTGTGCGTCAAGCACGTGCCCGACATCCAGGCCGACCGCGCGCTGGGGGCCGACGGCCGCCTCGTGCGCGACGGCGGGGACGGCACGGTCAACGAGGTCGACGAGAACGCGGTCGAGGCCGCCGTGGTCCTCGCGGAGCAGGTCCGGGACGCCGGCGGCGAGGCCGAGGTCGTCGTCGTGACGGTCGGCCCGGACGACGCGCAGGACGCGGTCCGCCGGGGCCTGCAGCTCGGCGCGGACGCCGCGGTGCACGTGGTCGACGACGCGGTGGCCGGCTCGGACGTCTTCGGGACCGTCGCGGTGCTCGCGGCCGCGGTGCGCCGGATCGGCGCCGACGTCCCGGTCGACCTGGTGGTCACCGGCATGGCCGGGCTCGACGGGCTGACGTCCCTGGTGCCGGCGGCGCTCGCGGCCACCCTCGACCTGCCGCAGCTGACGCTCGCCGCCGAGGTCACGCTCGCGGACGGGGAGGTCACGGTGCGCCGCGACCTCGACCACGCGACCGAGGTGCTCGCCGCCCCGCTGCCCGCGCTCGTGTCGGTCACCGACCGGGCGAACCAGCCCCGGTACCCGAACTTCCAGCGGATCATGGCCGCGCGCAAGACGCCGGTGCAGACGCTGACCCTCGCCGACCTGGAGGTCGACCCGGGCGCGGTCGGCGCCGCAGGCGCGCGCACCGAGGTGCTCGAGGCGGCGCCCCGGCCCCCGCGCACCGACCGGGTGCTCGTGTCCGACGACGGCGAGGCCGGCACCCGCCTGGCGGCCTGGCTGGTCGAGCGCGACCTCGTCCGGACGACCACCCCCACGACGGGAGACGTGCTGTGAGCGCCACGGTGCTGGTCCTGCTGGACCACGAGGAGACCGGCGCCCTGCGCGGCAGCGTGCTCGAGGTCGCCACGGCCGCACGCGTGCTGGCCGACGGGGGAGCGGTCCACGGCCTGTGGGTCGGTGACGAGCCGCTCGACCCCGCGCTGCCGCTGCTCGGGCGGCACGGCGTCACGGTCGTGCACGCGGTGACGACCGGCGACGCGGACCCGCACCTCACGCCGGTCCTCGCCGAGGCGCTGGCCGACGCGGTGGCCGCCTCCGGCGCCGAGGTGCTGCTGGCGCTGTCCACGTTCGAGAACAAGGAGGCGGTCGCCCGCCTCGGGGTGGCCACCGGCGCGGGCGTCGTCACCGACGCCGCGGCGGTCGAGCGCGACGCCGACGGCCGGGTGGTCGCGACGAAGTCCGTGCTCGCCGGGACCTGGACCACACGCTGCGCCGTCCGGGCGGACCTGGCCGTGGTGACCCTGAAGGCGGGCTCCGTCCCCGCGCGCCCGGTCGACGACGACGCACCGACGATCCCCGAGGTCGTCGCCCGCGAGGTCGCCGTCAGCGACCGCGCCACCCGCGCCCGGATCGTGCGGCGCACCGCCGCGGAGCCGTCGGACCGGCCGGACCTCGCGTCGGCGGACGTCGTCGTCGTGGGCGGTCGCGGGACCGAGGGGGACTTCGCGCCCCTGGAGGAGCTGGCCGACGTGATCGGCGCAGCCGTCGGGGCGACCCGCGTCGCGACCGACGAGGGCTGGATCGGCCACGAGCAGCAGATCGGCCAGACCGGCGTCACCGTCTCGCCGCGGCTCTACATCGGCGCCGGGGTGTCCGGCGCGGTGCACCACCGGGGCGGGATGCAGGCGTCCGGCACCGTCGTGGCGGTCAACAGCGACCCGGAGGCGCCGATCTTCGAGATCGCCGACTACGGGATCGTCGGGGACCTGTTCACGGTGCTCCCGCAGGTCACCGAGGCGCTCCGGGGCCGCTGACGGTCTCGGGGCCGGCTCGCCGTCCGGGCCGGGCCCGGGTCAGGCGAGCGTGCGCAGCCAGGCCACCGCGTGCTGCGCCTGCGCGCCCTGGAACCGGCGCAGGTTCGGGATCCCGACCGGCGCGGGCTGCAGGGCGCCGTGCGCGAAGTACCCCGCCAGGCCCGCCACGGCCGCGCGCAGCCGGTCCGGGGCGACCCCGTGCGACGCCGCGCGGGACCAGAAGAGGTCCTGCGGCTCGCCGCCGCCCTGCATCGCGACGCTCGGCAGCATGAACGCGAGGTCGAGCCACGGCGCGCCGACGCTGGCGTGCGGCCAGTCGATCAGGGCGACCCGGCCGCCGTCGTGGTCGTGGTCGATCAGCACGTTGTCCGCGCGCAGGTCGCCGTGCACCAGCGCCGAGCCCTCGCACGCCACCGTCGCGTCCTGCTCCCAGCCGACCAGCACGTCGAGGTGCTCCCGCACCCAGCCGCCCGTCTCGCCCGCCCACCCGGCGAGCCGGTCGAGGTCCGCGCCGGGCAGGGCGGCGATCCGCGACCAGCCCCGGAAGTCGTCGGCGAGCAGGTCGGGGGTCCGGGGCAGCGCGTGGCCCGGAAGCGGCTCCGCGTCGGCGAGCGTGTCCAGGGCCCGCAGGACGACCTCGAGCTCGTCGGCGCGCCACGGCAGCAGCGGCGGGCGCCCTGCCGCGACCTCGAAGCCCAGCAGGACCCAGTCGCCGTCGTCGCCCGACCACATCAGCCGGGGCGCGGGCACCTGCGCGGGCAGCGCGGCGGCGGCCCGCACCTCGGCGCGGGCCAGCTCGGGGGACTCGGGGTTCTGCTCCGGGGAGACCGCCTTGACGAACACCCCGCGGCCGTCCGCGAGCTCGAGGACCGCCGCGAACCCCGGGCTGAACCCGGTGGTGGCGCTGGTCTCGGCGGTCACCTGGGCGCCGGCGAGCTCCTGGATCCGGGTGCGCACCGACCTCGGCAGGTCGCGCCAGTCCAGGCGTTGGCCGCTGAAGGCCAGCGGAGGCGTCGTCGCGTCGTCGGCACTCACGGGGCACATCCTGCCAAAAGCGTTCGTAGACTCGTGCAGGTGAGCGCGTATCTGGACCACGCGGCCACGACGCCCGTGCTCCCGGAGGCGGCTGCCGTCCTGGTCGAGCACCTGTCCCACCCCGGCAACCCCTCCTCCCTGCACGCCTCGGGCCGCGCCGCACGGCGTGTCGTCGAGGAGTCCCGCGAGCGCCTGGCCGCCGCCCTCGGCGCCCGACCGAGCGAGGTGCTGCTCACCGGCGGCGGCACCGAGGCGGACAACCTCGCCGTGAAGGGCCTGTACTGGGCGCGCACCGCACAGGACCCGGCCCGCCGGCGGGTGCTGGTGTCGGCGGTGGAGCACCACGCCGTGCTGGACCCGGCGTTCTGGCTCGCGGAGCACGCCGGTGCGGAGATCGTCCTGCTGCCCGTCGACGCCGAGGGCCGCGTGCGCCTCGACGCGCTGGCGGCCGAGCTCGACGCGCACGCCACCGAGACCGCGCTGGTCTCGGTGATGTGGGCGAACAACGAGGTCGGCACGGTGCAGCCGGCCGCGGACGTCGTCGCCCTGGCCCACGCCCACGGCGTCCCGGTGCACGCCGACGCGGTGCAGGCGGTCGGCCAGGTGCCGGTCGACTTCGCCGCGTCCGGGCTCGACGCCCTGACCGTCAGCGGGCACAAGGTCGGCGGTCCTGGCGGGATCGGCGCGCTGCTCGCCCGGCGCGAGCTCGCCCTCGTCCCGGTGCAGCACGGCGGCGGGCAGGAGCGCGGCGTGCGGTCGGGCTCGCTCGACGTCCCCGCGATCGCGGCGTTCGCCGTCGCGGTCGAGCGGGCCGTCGCGGACCGGGAGGCGACGGCGGCACGGGTCGGCGCGCTGCGCGACGACCTGGTGACGCGGGTGCGCGCGGCCGTCCCCGACGCGGTGCTGCGCGGACCCGCGGACCCGGCGGACCGGCTGCCCGCGAACGCGCACTTCACGTTCCCGGGCTGCGAGGGGGACTCGCTGCTCTACCTGCTCGACTCCGCCGGGGTGGAGTGCTCCACCGGGTCCGCGTGCCAGGCGGGCGTCCCCCAGCCCAGCCACGTGCTGCTGGCGATGGGGGTCGACGAGGCCGATGCCCGCGGTGCCCTGCGGTTCAGCCTCGGCCGGCCGTCCACCACCGCCGACGTCGACGCCCTGCTCGCGGCGCTGCCCGCGGCGGTGCAGCGCGCCCGGGCCGCGGGGCTCGCGGGCCGCCGGACGGCGGGGGTGCGCTGATGCGGGTGCTGGCCGCCCTGTCCGGCGGGGTCGACTCCGCCGTGGCCGCCGCGCGTGCGGTCGACGCGGGCCACGAGGTCGTCGGCGTGCACATGGCGCTGTCCCGGGACCGCGCCCAGATGCGTACCGGCTCGCGCGGCTGCTGCTCCATCGAGGACGCCGGCGACGCCCGCCGCGCTGCCGACGTGCTCGGCATCCCGTACTACGTGTGGGACCTGTCCGAGCGGTTCGAGGACACGGTGGTCGCCGACTTCCTCGCCGAGTACGAGGCCGGGCGTACCCCCAACCCGTGCGTCCGGTGCAACGAGCACATCAAGTTCGACGCGCTGCTCGACAAGGCGCTGGCGCTCGGGTTCGACGCCGTCTGCACCGGCCACTACGCCCGCGCGACGACCGGCGCCGACGGCACGCCCGAGCTGCGCCGCGCCGCCGACCTCGCGAAGGACCAGTCGTACGTGCTCGCCGTGATGGGCCCGGAGCGGCTGGCGCGCGCGGTGTTCCCGCTCGGCGACGTCGCGTCGAAGGACGAGGTGCGCGCCGAGGCGGCCGCGCGGGGCCTGTCGGTGTCCGCGAAGCCCGACTCCTACGACATCTGCTTCGTCGCCGACGGGGACACGCGCGGGTTCCTGCGCGACCGCCTCGGCTCGCGCCCGGGGGAGGTCGTCGACGCGGACGGCACGGTGCTCGGCACGCACGACGGCGCCTACGGCTACACGATCGGTCAGCGCAAGGGGCTCCAGCTCGGCAGGCCCGCCGCCGACGGCCGACCGCGGTACGTCCTCGCGATCGAGCCCGTCGCCAACCGCGTCGTCGTCGGCGGGGCCGCGGACCTCACGGTCGGCGAGGTCGACGCGGCCGACGCCGTGTGGTTCGGCGCGCCGCTCGCGGACTGGACGTCGTGCGCGCTGCAGGTGCGCGCCCACGGGGCCACCGTGCCGGTGCGGGCACGGGCCACGGCGGCCGGCGGCATGGAGATCCGGGTGGACGGGACGCTCAGCGGCGTCGCCGCCGGGCAGTCCGCGGTGCTCTACGGCGGCGACGACGGGTCCCGGGTGCTCGGGCAGGCGACGGTCGACCGCACCCGGCGGCCGGCGGCGACGGGGGCGTCCGCGTGACCGGGGTCAGCGGGACCGGCGCCTGGCCGGGCGCCGAGCCGCTCGAGGCCCAGCAGACGGTCCTCGGCGACCTCGCCGACCCGCCCGACGGAGTCGAGGGGCTGCCGTGGACCGTGCGCCTGCCCGAGCGCGGGCCGTACGGCACCCTGGCCGCGGACGCGCTCGGGCTGCTGGTCGACCTCCCCGCCGAGCTCGGCCCGCACGGCTGGCGGCTCGCCGACCGACCCGGGGCCGACGCCGGCCGCCTCGCAGCCGCCCGCCGCCAGGACCTCGACGCGCTCGCGATCGCGGCGCACGGCTGGGACGGCCCCCTGGTGGTGCCGGTGTCCGGCCCGGTCACGCTCGCCGCGAGCGTCTACCTCGCCCGGGGCGACCGGGCGGTCGCGGACGCGGGTGCGGTGGCGGAGATCGTCGAGTCGCTGGGCGCCGGTGTCGCCGAGCACCTGGCCGCGGTGCGCCGGGCGGTCCCCGGCGCCCGGCCCACGGTGCTGCTGCACGAGCCGCTGCTCGCCCAGGCGGTCGCGGGGGTGCTGCCGTCGTTCTCCGGCTACGCGCGCCTGCGCTCGGTGCCCGCCCCCGTCGCGTCCGAGCGGCTGGCGCGGACGGTCCGGCTGCTGCGCGAGGGCGGCGCCGAGCGGGTGGTGCTGCACGTCGGCACCGGCGCGGGCACGACGGGCGCGGTGCGCGGGTCCGGTGCCGACACGCTGGGGATCGACGCCGCCGCGCTGGACGAGCGGCGGTGGGAGGCGGTCGCCGAGCTCGTCGAGGGCGGCACCCACCTGTGGGCCGGCGTGCCCCAGCCGGAGACCTCCCAGTGCGCCGGTCCGGACGTCCGGGGCGTGGCCGACGCGGTGCTGCGCGGCTGGGAGCGCGTCGGCCTGGACCGGGCGGGGCTGCGCGACGTCGTGCTGCTGGCCCCGGCCGGGCCGTCGGTGCCGAGCGCCCGCGGCGCGGACGTCCTGGACCCCGCCGCCGCGCGGTCCACGCTCGCGACGGTGGCCCGGGCCGCGGGGATCGTCGCCGAACGGGCCGAGGCGTGAGCGGCCGGGCGCCGGTCGGCGGCCGGGCACCGCTGCGCCGCACGGCGTGGCTCGACCGGCGCACCGCCGCGGTGCTCGCGGGCGCGGCGCTGGTCGGTCTCGCGGGGCTCGTGACGCTGCTGGTGCTGTGGGTCGGGCTGGTCACCGCGACGCTCGGGGCCGGTCTCGCCGAGGGCGGCGACGGGCCCGAAGGAGCCGGTGGCCCCGCCGGGGCGTGCGTGGCGGCCGCGACCGCGGGCGAGGACGACGCCGCGGTGACGTCGACGCTGCTGCCCCCGCGCGCCGCGTGCACCTGGACCGTGGACGGGCGGTCGCAGGCCGTCGTGCTCGCCGAGCGTCCCGCCGGGCTCGCGACGGCGGCGGTGGTCGCGGCCGGCGGTGGGGCGCTGGTGGCGGCGGGGACCCTGGCCGTGTGGCTGCGGGGCCGGCGCCGGGCACGCGCGGGTCGTTGACCGACCGGGCCGTCGGTCGTGGGGTCGGTCGTATGGCGGTGTGTGGTCGGCGCGTGGTTCCGGGCGCGCTACTGATCGGCCTGTCGACTCGCGCGACCGGCCCCGCGACGGTCGTGCCCGTGACAGGTGACCTCCAGCGCGCCGTCGGACGCAACCTCCGACGCATCCGCGACGAGCGGGGTGTCACCCAGGAGAGCCTGGGCGACACGATCGGCCGCCACCGGACCTACGTCGGCGCCATCGAGCGCGGTGAGCGCAACCTCGGGCTGCAGACCGTCGAGAGCCTGGCCGACGCCCTCGGTGTCGACCCGTTCCTCCTGCTCGCCCGCGACGGCTGACCGCCGCCCGGCCCGGCGGGGTGCCGGGCCGGGCGGACGGGCGCCGGTGCCGTGTCGGGTCAGGCCCGCGCCAGCTCGAGCGCCCGGTCGACGGCGGGCACGAGCCGCCCCCAGGACTCGGCGGTGAGCTCCAGGTGCTGCACGGCGCCGTCGCCGGCGTACACCCAGGTGGTCCGGGCGCCGTCGCGGCGGTGCACGGCCACCGCGAGGTCCGCGTGCGCGGTCCGGTCGACGGCCTCGGGGGTGCCGGGCGGTCCGGCCTCCTCGACCTCGACGTCCGGCGGGAGGGTGCCTCCGGGCGAGCCCAGCAGCTGCCGGGCGTGCACGGACATCGACGTGCTGACGTGCACGCGGTCGCTCTCGTGGTCGTCCTCGGCGTGCAGCACCACGCACCAGGGCGGGCAGGCCTCCACCTGCCAGGTCGGTCGGTCATCGGTCCTCACGGGGTCCTCCTCGGGTCGTCGTCGCGAGGGGCCTCGGCGGCCCGTTCCCCTCGTCCTGCACACCATGACCGCGAGCACCGACACGGAACGCCCGTCGTCCACAGGCAGCGGTTCAGCCCGCGTCGTCGACCCCGATCAGCGTGCGCACGTCCACGCCGAGCCGGTCGGCCAGCCGCTCGACCGAGCGCAGCGTGAGGTTGCGTTCGCCGCGCTCGACACCGCCGAGATAGGTGCGGTGCACGCCCAGGGCGCCCGCGAGGGCCTCCTGGCTGATCCCGCGCTCGTCCCGGATCCGGCGCACGCGCCGGCCCACCTCCACCTGCAGATCGCCTTCCATGCGGTCCACGGTCGGGTCTCGCTACTCATCTGTCTACACACCTATGAGTAGCAGGCGCGTCCGCCGCCGTCCAGCCCCATCTGCGCGGCCCCGGCGTCCCGCGCAGGGGTGCCTGTCAGCGGCTCGCGGCATGATGTGCGCGTGGACGCGACACGACCCGAGACGACGACCCCCGACGACGCCGGCCTGGACGAGGCGGCCGCCCGGCAGCGGTGGGCCGAGCTGGCGGACCGGGTGCGCGACCTCCAGTTCGCGTACTACGTGCGCGACGAGCCGACGGCCAGCGACGCGGACTACGACGTCACGCTGCGTCGCCTGGAGGCGCTGGAGGACGCGTACCCGGAGTACGGCCTGCGCACCCCCGACTCGCCCACCCAGAACGTGGGCGGCACGTTCTCGACCGAGTTCCGCGCGGTCGACCACGTCGAGCGGATGCTCTCGCTGGACAACGCGTTCTCGGCGGAGGAGGTCGCGGCCTGGGCGGAGCGCGTGCACCGCGACCTCGAGCTGGCCGACGACGCGGGGCTGCACTACCTGACCGAGCTCAAGATCGACGGTCTCGCCATCGCGCTGCTCTACGAGCGGTCCGGCGACGGCCCGGCGCGGCTCGTGCGCGCGGCGACGCGCGGCGACGGGCGCACGGGGGAGGACGTCACGCTCAACGTCCGGACCATCGGGAGCATCCCGCAGACGCTCGCCGGCGACCCCGCGACCCACCCCGAGCAGATCGAGGTGCGCGGCGAGGTGTTCCTCCCGGTGGCGGCGTTCGAGCGGCTGAACGCGACGCAGGTCGAGGCCGGGAAGGCGCCGTTCGCCAACCCCCGCAACGCCGCCGCGGGCTCCCTGCGGCAGAAGGACCCGCGGGTCACCGCCGGGCGCCCGCTGCAGATGTACGCGCACGGCGTCGGGGCGCTCCGCTGGGGCACGGCGGGCACGGCGGCGCCGCTCGAGCGGCAGTCCGACGTGTACCGCCTGCTCGCCGGCTGGGGCGTCCCGACCTCGCCGTACTTCGAGGTCCTCGCGGGCCTGGACGAGGTGCAGGCGATGATCGACCACCGCGGAGAGCACCGCCACGAGGTCGAGCACGAGATCGACGGCATCGTCATCAAGGTCGACGAGCTCGCTCTGCAGCGCCGCCTCGGCGCGACCAGCCGGGCCCCGCGGTGGGCGATCGCCTACAAGTACCCGCCGGAGGAGGTCAACACCCGGCTGCTGTCCATCGAGGTCAACGTCGGGCGGACCGGGCGCGTGACCCCCTACGCGGTGATGGAACCGGTCCGGGTGGCCGGGTCGACCGTCGCGATGGCGACGCTGCACAACAAGGACGTCGTCGCCGCGAAGGGCGTGCGCCCCGGTGACATGGTCGTGCTGCGCAAGGCGGGGGACGTCATCCCGGAGATCGTCGGCCCGGTCGCCGCGCTCGCCGACGACGGCTACCCCCGCACCGACTGGGTGATGCCGACGCGGTGCCCGGAGTGCGGCTCGACGCTGCGGCCGATGCGCGAGGGCGACGTCGACCTGCGCTGCCCGAACGCGCGCACCTGCCCGGCGCAGGTGCGCGGCCGCGTCGAGCACATCGGGTCCCGCGGGGCGCTCGACATCGAGGCGCTCGGAGAGGTCACGGCCGCCGCGCTCACCCAGCCGGAGATCCCCGAGCAGCCGCCGGTCGTGAACGAGGCGGATCTGTTCGAGCTCGTCGGCTGGGCCCCGGACGCCACGCCGGAGGAGCGTGAGGAGGTGCGTCGTCGGAGCTTCGCCCTGCTCCAGCAGGTGCAGGTCGTCGTCCGCGACCCCGAGACCGGTGAGCCCCGCGTCGACGAGGACGGGGTCGTGCGCCGCCGCACGCCGTTCCGCCGCCGCCTGACGCACAGCGTCCGGGCGCGCAAGGAGGCCCAGGAGCGCGGCGACGAGCTGCCCGAGTACCAGGACGTGCCGTCCGAGGCTGCCAAGAAGCTGCTCGACGAGCTCGACGCCGCCAAGACGAAGCCGTTCTGGCGCGTCCTGGTCGCGCTGAGCATCCGCAACGTCGGCCCGTCCGCCGCGCGCGCGATCGCCCAGCAGCTCGGCTCGATGGCCGCGCTGCGCGAGGTGCTGGCCGACCCGGAGACCGCGCGGACCACGCTGTCGGCGGTCGAGGGCGTCGGGCCGACCATCGCGGACTCCATCGTCGACTGGTTCGCCGAGGACTGGCACGCGCAGATCGTCGACCGCTGGCAGGCCGCGGGGGTGGTGATGGCCGACGAGGCCGACGAGTCCACGCCGCGCACGCTCGAGGGCCTGACCGTCGTGGTCACCGGGAGCCTCGAGGGGTTCAGCCGCGACCAGGCGAAGGAGGCGGTGCTGTCCCGCGGTGGCAAGGCCTCCGGCAGCGTGTCCAAGAAGACGGACTACGTCGTCGTCGGCGGCGGTGCCGGCTCCAAGGAGGCGAAGGCGCGCGAGCTGGGCCTGCGGATCCTGGACGAGGCGGGCTTCGTGGCGCTGCTCGCGCAGGGGCCGGTCGGCGTGGGGGACACGCCCGCCGAGGACGCTCCTTCCGAGGACGCCCCCGCCGGGGACGCCTCGTGACCGGGGGTGGCGTGCACGTGCGGCCCGCGCGGGCCGACGAGCTCGCGCAGGCCGGAGCGCTGACCGCCGAGGCGTACCACGCGGACGGCCTCCTGGACGCGGAGGACGACTACGAGGTCGAGCTCCGGGACGCCGTCCGGCGCGCCGCCGAGGCCGTGCTCCTCGTCGCGACCGTGCCCGGGCGGCCCGTCGAGGACGACGCGCCGGACTCCGGCCCCGCGTCGGACCCCGCGCCCGAGGTCGTCGTCGGCACCCTGACGATCGCCCCGTACGGCAGCTCGTACGCCGAGGTCGCCGAGCCGGGTGAGGTGGAGCTGCGCATGCTGGCCGTCGCACCGGAGGCCCGGCAGCGCGGCGTCGCCGAGCGCCTCGTGACGGCGGCGCTCCGCGAGGCGGTCGCCCGGGGTGCGCGGCGGGTCGTCCTGTCGACGCTCGCGGAGATGGTCGTGGCCCGGCGGCTGTACCAGCGCCTCGGCTTCGTCGCGGTGCCGGAGCGGGAGTGGCACCACGAGGGGGTCGTCCTGCACGTGCTCACCTGGGACCCGCCGCCCGCGCCGGGCGTGCTGGTGGAGGCGGCGACCTGGGTGCCGGCGGTCACGGAGGTCGTGGACGGGTGGCGGCTCGGACTGTCGGACGGGTTCACGCGCCGGGCGAACAGCGTGCTGCCGCTGGGCGGCCCGCCGGACCTCGCCGCCACGCTCGACCGGGTCGAGGAGCGGTACGCCGCCGCGGGCCTGCCGGCCGTCGTGCGGTTGTGCTCCGCCGCGCCGCCCGGGCTCGCCGCGGAGCTCGACGCGCGCGGCTACGCCGACGTGGCGGTCACGGACGTCCTGGTCCGCGACCTGGTCGTGGCACCACCTCCGCACCCGCACGCGCCCCCGGACATCCGGCTACGGGTCCACGACCGTCCGGACGACGCCTGGCTCGAGGGGTGGCTGGGCGTGAAGGCGGCGTCCACGCCCGTCGACCGCGGGACCGCGCGCCGGGTGCTCGAGGGGTCGACGGCGCTCTACCTCACTGCGACCGACCGCGACGGCGGCGTCCTCGCGGTGCTGCGGGTCGCGCTGGCCGAGGGGTGGGCCGGGCTGTCCTGCCTGGTCGTCGCGCCGCACGCCCGGCGCCGCGGCCTGGGCCGGCTGCTCACCCGCGCCGGGCTGCACTCCGCGGCCGACCGGGGGGCGCGGCACGCGTTCCTGCAGGTGGAGGTGGCGAACCGCGGCGCAGCCGACCTGTACGCCGCGGAGGGCTTCCTGCCGGCCGAGCGGTACGCCTACCGGCAGCGCTGACGCCGCCACCCGCCGGGCGGGCCGACGGCGCCCGGACCATACTGACGGGATGATCTCCCAGGACCGCGCGGAGCTGCTGCAGGCGAGCGGCCTGCGCTGGACGCCCGCCTCCGGCGACCGGTTCACGCTGCGCCAGCCCGCGCTCGCGGGCGAGGTCTTCACCATCAGCGAGATGACCATCGAGCCGCAGCACCACCCCACCGGGACCGTGCTCGGGTTCAACGGCACCACCGAGTGGGCGCTGGACTCCGTGACGCAGGACGACGCGGTCTGGCTGCCGCGGGAGGACCAGCTGCGCGACCTGCTCGGCGGGACGTTCCGCAGCCTGGCCCGGGCGATCGACGGGTCCTACCTCGTCGTGGTCGAGCTGCCGGGGCAGCCGGAGCGGTCGTTCGCCGCCCCGGACGCGGCCGACGCGTACGCGGACGCCGTGCTGGCCCTGGTCTCCGCCGCACGGGTCTGACCCGGCCGGCGACCCGCCCTGGGGACGACGCCGGTCCCGCCTGCCCGCACGTCTAGACTCGGGCGCATGTCCTCCCTCTCTCGTGACGAGGTCGCGCGCGTCGCGGGCCTGGCGCGGATCGACCTGACCACCGAGGAGCTCGACCGCCTCGCGGGCGAGCTCGACGTGATCGTCGAGTCCGTCGCCCGGGTCAGCGAGGTCGCCACGCCCGACGTGCCGGCCACCAGCCACCCGCTGCCGATGACCAACGTGTTCCGCCCCGACGTGCCGGAGCAGCCGCTGACGCAGGCGCAGGCCCTGTCCGGGGCCCCCGCGTCCGAGGACGGCAAGTTCCTCGTCCCGCAGATCCTCGGGGAGGAGTGACCGTGACCGAGCAGACCGACCTGACCCGCCTGTCCGCCGCCGTCCTGGCCGACAAGCTCGCCGCGGGCGAGGTGACCAGCGTCCAGGTGACGCAGGCCCACCTGGACCGCATCGCCGCCGTCGAGCCCGCCGTGCACGCCTACCTGCACGTGTCCGCGGCCGAGGCGCTGGCGACCGCCCGCGACGTCGACGCGCGCCGCGCCGCCGGCGAGCAGCTGCACCCGCTCGCGGGCGTGCCGATCGCCGTGAAGGACGTCGTCGTCACCCAGGGCCTGCCCACGACGGCCGGCTCGAGGATCCTCGAGGGCTGGGTGCCGCCGTACGACGCGACGCTCGTCGAGCGGATCAAGGCCGCCGGCCTGCCGATCCTCGGCAAGACCAACATGGACGAGTTCGCGATGGGCTCCTCCACCGAGCACTCGGCCTACGGCAACACGCACAACCCGTGGGACCTGGACCGGATCCCCGGCGGCTCCGGCGGTGGCTCGGCCGCGGCGGTCGCGGCCTACGAGGCCCCGCTCGCCATCGGCACCGACACCGGTGGCTCGATCCGCCAGCCCGGCGCCGTGACCGGCACCGTCGGCGTGAAGCCGACCTACGGCTCCGTGTCCCGCTACGGCCTCATCGCGCTGGCGTCCAGCCTCGACCAGGCCGGCCCGGTCACGCGGACCGTGCTCGACTCGGCGCTGCTGCACGAGCTGATCGGCGGGCACGACCCGCGCGACTCCACGTCCATCCCGGAGCCGCTGCCGGGTCTGGTCGCCGCGGCCCGTCAGGGTGCGTCCGGCGACCTGACCGGCGTGCGTGTCGGCGTGGTCCGCGAGCTGCAGGGCGAGGGCTACCAGCCCGGCGTGCTCGCGCGGTTCGAGGAGTCGCTCGAGCTGCTGCGCGGCGCGGGCGCCGAGATCGTCGAGGTCTCCTGCCCGCACTTCGAGTACGCCCTCGGCGCGTACTACCTGATCCTCCCGAGCGAGGCGTCCAGCAACCTGGCGAAGTTCGACGGCATGCGGTTCGGCCTGCGCGTCGAGCCGTCGGAGGGCCCGGTCACCGCCGAGCGCGTGATGGCCGCGACCCGCGGCGCCGGGTTCGGCGACGAGGTCAAGCGCCGGATCATCCTGGGCACCTACGCCCTGTCGGCCGGCTACTACGACGCCTACTACGGGTCGGCGCAGAAGGTCCGCACGCTCATCCAGCGCGACTTCGACGCCGCGTTCGAGCAGGCCGACGTGCTGGTGTCCCCGACGGCGCCGACCACGGCGTTCAAGCTGGGCGAGAAGCTCGACGACCCGCTGGCGATGTACCTCAACGACGTCGCGACCATCCCGGCGAACCTCGCCGGCGTGCCGGGCATGTCGCTGCCGAACGGCCTGTCGGACGACGGCCTGCCGGTCGGGTTCCAGGTGCTGGCCCCGGCGAAGGCCGACGACCGGCTCTACCGCGTGGGCGCCGCCCTCGAGGCGCTGCTGGAGAAGAACTGGGGCGGCCCGCTGCTGGCCAAGGCTCCCGAGCTGGAGGTGGGCGAGTGAGCTCCCGGACGGTCGACCTGGTCGACTACGACGACGCGGTGGCCCGGTTCGACCCGGTCATCGGCATCGAGGTGCACGTCGAGCTCGGCACCCGGACCAAGATGTTCGACGCCGCGCCGCAGACGTTCGGCGACGAGCCGAACACCGCGGTCACGCCGGTGTCGCTCGGCCTGCCGGGCGCGCTGCCCGCGGTCAACGGCACCGCGGTGGAGTACGCGATCCGGATCGGTCTCGCGCTGAACTGCCAGATCGCCGAGACCTGCCGGTTCGCGCGGAAGAACTACTTCTACCCGGACGTCCCGAAGAACTTCCAGACGTCCCAGTACGACGAGCCCATCGCGCACGACGGCTACCTGGACGTCGAGCTCGAGGACGGCACCGTGTTCCGCGTCGACATCGAGCGCGCGCACATGGAGGAGGACGCCGGCAAGAACACCCACGTGGGTGGCTCGACCGGCCGCATCCAGGGCGCCGAGTACTCGCTCGTCGACTACAACCGCGCCGGCATCCCGCTGGTGGAGATCGTGACCCGGCCGATCGTCGGCGCCGGCGAGCGGGCCCCCGAGGTCGCGCGCGCCTACGTGCAGACCCTCCGCGACATCTTCCGGTCGCTGGGCGTCTCGGAGGCGCGGATGGAGCGCGGCAACGTCCGCGCGGACGTCAACGTCTCGCTGCGCCCGACGCCCGAGTCGCCGCTCGGCACCCGGACCGAGACCAAGAACGTGAACTCGTTCCGGTCGGTGGAGCGCTCGGTGCGGTACGAGATCAGCCGCCAGGCCGCGATCCTCGACGCCGCCGGCACCGTCACCCAGGAGACCCGGCACTGGCACGAGGACACCGGCATCACCACCGCCGGCCGCGTGAAGTCCGACGCCGAGGACTACCGGTACTTCCCGGAGCCCGACCTCGTGCCGATCGCGCCGGACCGCGCGTGGGTCGAGGAGATCCGGGCGAACCTGCCCGAGCTCCCCGCCGCACGCCGCCGCCGGCTCCAGGGCGACTGGGGCTACGCCGACGCCGAGATGCGCGACGTCGTGAACGCCGGTGCGATCGAGCTGATCGAGGCCACCGTCGCCGCGGGCTCCAGCCCCGCCGCCGCGCGCAAGTGGTGGATGGGCGAGCTCGCCCGGACCGCCAAGACGCAGGACGTCGAGCTCGGCGACCTGCCGATCACCCCGACCCAGATCGGCCAGCTCCAGCAGCTCGTCGACGCGGGCCGGATCAACGACAAGCTCGCGCGCCAGGTGCTCGAGGGCGTGCTCGCGGGGGAGGGCGACCCGGAGGCGGTCGTCGTCGCGCGCGGGCTCGAGGTCGTCTCGGACGACGGCCCGCTGCTCGAGGCCATCGACGCCGCGCTCGCCGCGCAGCCCGACATCGTCGAGAAGATCCGCTCCGGGAACCTCGGTCCGGTCGGGGCGATCATCGGCTCGGTCATGAAGGCCACCCGCGGGCAGGCCGACGCCGGTCGGGTCCGCGAGCTCGTGCTGGAGCGCGTCGCCCAGGGCTGACCGCACCACCGCACGACGGCGCGGGCCCCGGGAGCACCCCGGTCCCGCGCCGTCGGCGCGTGCGCACACCGCGCGCGGGTCCCGCGCGCCGAAACACCCCGGTGATCCGCAGTGCCTAGCATCGGGTGGACGACGGGAGGCCCCATGGACAAGCCCACGCTCGAGGGCGAGATGATCCACCTGCGCCCCATCCGCGCGGACGACGCCGCCGCGATGTGGGACATGGTCAGCGACCCCGACAGCCGCCGCACGACCGGCACGACCCGGGTGTTCACGCGCGCCGAGGTCGACGCCTGGTGCGCGTCGGTGTCGCGGATCGAGGGCCGCATCGACCTGGCGATCACGGCGAACGGGTCGGACGAGTACCTCGGCGAGATCGTGCTGAACGAGATCGACGAGGTGGTCGGGTCCGCCGGGCTGCGGCTCGTGATGCGGCCCGCCTACCGCGGGCGGGGCTACGGGACCGAGGCGATCGAGCTGGTGCTGGGCCTCGCGTTCGACGGCATCGGCCTGCACCGGGTCGGGATCGACGTGCTCAGCATCAACGCCCGCGCGCACTCCCTGTACGAGAACATCGGCTTCCGGGTCGAGGGCCGGCGCCGGGACGCGTACCGCGACGGCGACGGCTGGTGCGACGGGATCCTCATGGGGATGCTCGACGACGAGTACCGCGCGCTGCGCGCCGCCTGACCGCGCGCTGCGCGCCGCCTGACCCGCGCGCTGCGCGCCGCCGCACCTGCGCGCCGCCTGCCGCACGCACGAGACGCCGGCCCCCGCTCGGGGACCGGCGTCTCGTCGTCAGCGGCTCAGCGCCTCACGGGATCAGCGGAGCCAGGTGTACTTCTGGACCAGGGGCAGCTCGCGCCACATCCGGCCGAGGCCCCAGGTGTCGCCGGCGAACGTCACCGCGACGACGACCAGCGCCAGCGCGTAGATGATGTGGTAGTCCATCACCGGGTTGGTCGAGCCGGCGGTGAGCGGCCACTCGGCCGCCCACATCATCAGCATGATCGCGGAGCCGGCCCAGGCCGAGACCCGGACGCCGACGCCGAGCATCACGGCCGCGCCGACACCCAGCATGCCGAGCATGAACAGCACGTCGGTCGCGGGGCTGGCGATCGACTGGAAGAAGCCCTGGAACGGCCCGACCACCGCGGGGCTGTTGAGGAAGCCCTGGCTGGGGGTGCCGCCGTTGAGCCAGGCGCGCTCGCTCGGCGTCGAGTAGCCGAGGCCGAAGGTCTTGTCGAGGAACGCCCAGAGGAAGATGAACCCGGTCGCCAGCCGCAGGAGGGCGAGCGAGCGGCGGGCGCTGACGGTCGTGACGATGGTCTCCTGCGTCCGCACGGGCACCGGAGCGGCGCTGCTGCGGGGGGTGGCGGTGGCGGTCATGTTCGTGCCTTCGGTTCGTCGGGAGTCGTCTTGTGACTGCATTCCCAATGTGCTCCACCGGGGCGTCCCGTGGGCGGGTCGAAGGTCCCGACTTCGTGCGGGCGGGTGCGCACCGGCGGGCCGACCGGCCCGAGGTGGGACCTGGGTCCCGGCCGGCGCCGCTCAGCGCATCGACTGGTACGCGCCCAGGGCCACCTGGCGCTCGTGCGCGTGGTCGACGAGGCGTTCTGCGTAGTCGGGTGCCGCCGACCGCGGGAGCTTCCACGGCTCGTGCACCGCCTTGCCGGGGATGTCGCGCAGCTCGGGCACCCACCGGCGCACATAGTGGCCGTGCGGGTCGAACTTCACGCCCTGCGTCACGGGGTTGAACACCCGGAAGTACGGCGCGGCGTCGCGGCCGGTGCCGGCGACCCACTGCCAGTTGAGCTGGTTCTGCGGCACGTCGCCGTCCGCCAGCCACGCCATGAAGTGGTCCGCGCCCCGCTGCCACCGCACGTGCAGGTCCTTGACCAGGAACGACGCGACCACCATCCGCACCCGGTTGTGCATCCAGCCCTCGGCCCGCAGCTGGCGCATCCCGGCGTCGACCACCGGGTAGCCGGTGCGGCCGTGCGCCCAGGCGTCCAGGAGCCGCTGCTCGGCGTCCCCGCTCGCCCACGACGCCTCGGGCACGACCGGGGTCAGCGACTCCCGACGGGCCGTGGGGTTGTGGTGCAGCACGTCCGCGTGGAACTCGCGCCACGCGATCTGGCTGCGGAACGTGTCGGCACCCTCGCCGCGCCGGTGCGCCAGGTCGGCGAGGATCGTGCGGGGGTGGATCTCGCCCCACTTGAGCGGGACGGACAGCCGCGAGGTGCTGTCGAGGTCCGGGCGGTCGCGCTCGTCGGCGTAGTGGCTCAGCGGCCCGTCGAGCATCGCGCGCCAGCGGTCCAGCGCCGCGTGCTCGCCGGCCTCGGGCAGCTCCAGGCCGTCGGGGACCGGGGCGTCGGGGACCGCGTCGGACCGGCCCGCGTCGACGAACGTCACGTCCCGGGCGGTCGCTGCGGCGTCCGGCGCGGGCGCGCGCCAGCCGTGCTCGGCCCAGGCGCGGCGGAACGGGGTGAAGACCTTGTAGTCGGCGCCGGAGCCGTTGCGGACCCGGCCGGGGGCGACAGCGTACGCCGAGCCGGTGCGGACCAGCGCCGCGCCGGCGTCCTCGAGCTGCCACTCCACGTCGTCGTCGCGGCGGCGGCCGAAGGGCTCGTACGACGCGGCGACGTGCACCTGCTCGGCACCGACCTCGCGCGCGACCGCGGGGACGACGTCGCGCGGGTCGCCGTGGCGGACCAGCAGCCGACCGCCGGTCTGCGCGTCCAGGGCGGCGAGGCTGCGGGCCAGGTAGGCGCGGCGCGGCGCCCCGGCCGACTCCCAGATGCGGGGGTCGAGGACGTAGAGGGCGAGGACGTCGCCGCCCGCCTCGGCGGCGGAGTGCAGGGCGGGGTTGTCGCCGAGGCGCAGGTCGCGGCGGAACCAGTGGATCGCGGTCACCCGGCGACGGTAGCCAGCGCCGGGCGCGACGGCGACCGGGCTGCGCGGCCGGACCCGGCGCCGGGAAGGAGTCGAGGCACCACCGGCCCGGGCGATGAGCCGATGGTGCCTCGACAGGGGGTACCTGACGACGGGTCGTCGTCACCAGGTGACCTCGCGGCGGACCGCGGGCGGGGGAGCCCGCTGGTCACCCCGGGGGAGAGGCGACCGGTGGTCCGGCACGCGGATCAGCCTGCCGCGCGACGCCCCCGCGCGGATGGGCCGTTGGTCCCGATCCGTCAGCCGCCTGCGACGGCGTCCGCGTGGGCGTCGACCGCGTCCCGCAGGTAGACCGCCAGGCCGGGGGCCACGGCGTCGTAGGTCGCCGTGAACCGGGGGTCGTCGACGTACGTCGCGGCCAGACCCCGGTACGCGTCCGGGTCCGGGGTCCAGAACCGCGAGACCCAGGCGTGGTGCCGGGCCACGAGCCCCCGGACCGCCGCGTCCGTCACGGGCGTGCCCGCCGCGAGGTGCTCGGCGAGGGCCGCGTTGACGTCGTGCATCTCCCGCTGGTGGGCGGCCCGCTCGTCGGCGGTCAGCGACTCCCAGGTGCGGGTGCTGCGGTCCACGGTCTCGGCTCCCCAGCGCTCGCGCGCCTCCTGCTCGTACTGCGTGTGGTCGAACCCGTCGTACAGCTGCTCCGCGGGCATGGTGGTGCCCCCTTCCAGGGACTCGATGGTGGAGGCGACGGTCCGGGCGAGCCGGTCCAGGCGGTCCCGCTCGGCGAGCAGCCACGCGTGGTGCTCGCGGAGCCGCCGCGCCCGGTCGTCGGGGTCGTCGGGGTCGTCGAGGATCTCGGCGATGGTGCCGAGGCCCACGCCGAGCTCCCGCAGGACCAGCACCTGCTGCAGGCGCAGCAGCTCCTCGTGGCCGTACTCCCGCTGCCCGCCCGGCGTGCTGCCGGCCGGGCGCAGCAGCCCGATCGCGTCGTAGTGCCGCAGGGTCCGCGACGTGACGCCGGACAGACGGACGACCTCGGCGGTCGTCCAGCGCGCGGTGTCGACGGTCATCGGGTGCTCCTCACCTCCGACGGCGGACCTCCCGCCGTCGTCACCCGACCGTAGGGCTTGACGTCGCGTCAACCGCAAGCCCGTCGCGCGGACGTGTCGGTGGGCGGTGGCACGCTGGGCCCATGAGCGACGCGGAGCAGCGGGTGATCGGGCCGGGTGCGGCCACCGAGCGGGTGGACGCGCGGCACTGGCGGGTGCTGCTGGTGTGGCTGCAGGCCGCGTTCCGCACCCCGGACCTGGCGACCGGGGCGGCGTTCGTCGCGCGGGTCGCGGCCGAGGCGGACCGGGTGGGCGCCACCCCCGACGTGGTGCTCCGCCCGGACCACGTCCAGGTTCGGACCAGCACGCCCGACGCCCGCGGGCTGACCGAGCGGGACCTCGCGCTCGCGGCGGCGGTCACGGCGGTGGCGGACGAGCTCGGCCTGCCCGGCGCCCCGGAGCGGCTGACCGCGCAGGAGATCGCCGTGGACGCCCTCGACATCCCGGCGGTCGCCCCGTTCTGGCGCGCGGTGCTCGGCTACGTGCCCGAGCCCGGCACCGAACCGGACGACCCGTCGCTCGTCGACCCGTCCGGCGCGCTCGGCCCGGCGTACTGGTTCCAGCAGATGGACGCGCCGCGACCGCAGCGCAACCGGATCCACGTCGACGTCACCGTGCCGCACGACCAGGCGCAGGCCCGGGTGGCGGCGGCGCTCGCGGCCGGCGGGACGCTGCTGTCGGACGTGCGGGCACCGGCGTTCTGGGTGCTCGCCGACCCCGAGGGCAACGAGGCGTGCGTCTGCACCTGGCAGGCGCGCGGGGACGGGTAGTGCAGGGACGGGTCGCGCGGGGACGGGCGTCGCGCGGGGACGGGCGTCGCGCTGGGACGGGCGTCGCGCTGGGACGAGCGTCAGGCGGGGCGCGCGTCTCGTGGGTTGGTCGATCACAGGACGGACGCCCGCGACGACCCCCACCAGCGCGGACGTACCGTGCAGGCACGCCGCCGACGCGGTGGCGCCCTGCTTGCTGAAGGAGCTGTCCCGTGAGCCGTCCGCTGCGCTCCCGTACGTCCACCCACGGCCGCAACATGGCCGGCGCCCGCGCGCTCTGGCGCGCCACGGGCATGGGCTCGGAGGACTTCGGCAAGCCGATCATCGCGATCGCGAACTCGTACACGCAGTTCGTCCCGGGCCACGTGCACCTCAAGGACATGGGCGACCTCGTCGCGTCCGCGATCCAGGAGGCCGGCGGCGTCGCCAAGGAGTTCAACACCATCGCCGTCGACGACGGCATCGCGATGGGCCACGCCGGGATGCTCTACTCGCTGCCGAGCCGCGACCTGATCGCCGACTCCGTCGAGTACATGGTCCAGGCGCACTGCGCCGACGCGCTGGTCTGCATCTCGAACTGCGACAAGATCACGCCCGGGATGCTCAACGCGGCGCTGCGGCTGAACATCCCCGTGATCTTCGTGTCCGGCGGTCCGATGGAGGCCGGCAAGGCGGTCGTTGCGGACGGGGTCGCGAAGACCCACCTCAACCTCATCAACGCGATCAACTACTCCGCGGACGACGCCGTCTCCGACCAGGCGCTCGCCACCGTCGAGGAGAACGCCTGCCCGACGTGCGGCTCCTGCTCGGGGATGTTCACCGCGAACTCGATGAACTGCCTGACCGAGGCCCTGGGCCTGTCCCTGCCGGGCAACGGCTCCACCCTGGCCACGCACAGCGCCCGCCGGGAGCTGTTCCTCGAGGCCGGCCGGACGATCGTCGACCTCGCGCGCCGCTACTACGACGACGAGGACGACACCGCGGCGCCCCGCGGCATCGCGACGAAGGCCGCGTTCACGAACGCGATGACCCTCGACGTCGCGATGGGCGGCTCGACCAACACGGTGCTGCACATCCTCGCGGCCGCCCAGGAGGCCGAGGTCGAGTTCACGCTGGCCGAGATCGACGCGATCAGCCGCCGCGTGCCGTGCCTCGCGAAGGTCGCACCGAACCACCCGGACTACCACATGGAGGACGTGCACCGGGCGGGCGGCATCCCCGCGCTGCTCGGCGAGCTCGACCGCGGCGGGCTGCTCGACCACGACGTGACGAGCGTGCACACCCCGACGCTGCGCGCGTGGCTGGACGACTGGGACATCCGCGGCGGCAAGGCCACCGAGCGCGCGACCGCCCTGTTCCACGCCGCCCCGGGCGGGGTGCGCACCACGCAGGCGTTCTCCACCTCGAACGTCTGGGAGTCGCTGGACACCGACGGCGCCGCCGGGTGCATCCGCGACGTCCCGCACGCCTACACCGTCGAGGGCGGCCTGGCCGTGCTGCGGGGCAACATCGCCGAGGACGGCGCGATCATCAAGACCGCCGGCATCGACCCGGACGTCTTCCACTTCGTCGGGCGCGCGCTGGTCTGCGAGTCCCAGGACGAGGCGGTCGACAAGATCCTGCGCAAGGAGGTCGAGCCGGGTCACGTCGTCGTCGTGCGGTACGAGGGCCCCGCCGGCGGCCCCGGCATGCAGGAGATGCTCTACCCGACGTCGTTCATCAAGGGCCGCGGTCTGGGCAAGGTCTGCGCGCTCATCACCGACGGCCGGTTCTCCGGCGGGTCGAGCGGCATCTCCGTCGGGCACGTCAGCCCGGAGGCGGCGGCCGGCGGCACGATCGGCCTGATCGAGGACGGCGACGAGATCGAGATCGACGTCGAGACCCGCCTGATCCGGGTGAACGTCCCGGACGAGGTGCTCGCGGACCGCCGCGCCAAGATGGAGGCCCGCGAGAACCCGTGGCAGCCCGTCGACCGCGACCGGTACGTGTCGCCCGCGCTCCAGGCGTACGCGGCGATGGCGACCAGCGCCGACCGCGGCGCCGTGCGCGACGTGAGCCGCATCCGCCGCGGCTGACCCCGCACCCCCGCCGAGTCAGGACCTCCGCGCCGAGACAGGGCGCGCGGGGGTCCTGTCTCGGCGTGCACGCCCTGTCTCGGCGAGGGGACGAGCGTGGGGAGGGGGCCGCGCCTAGAGTCGGGTCATGACGACCACGTCCTCCCAGACCCCTGACATCAAGCCCCGGTCCCGTCAGGTCACCGACGGCATCGAGGCCACCGCGTCGCGCGGGATGCTCCGCGCCGTCGGGATGGGCGACGACGACTGGGTCAAGCCGCAGATCGGCGTCGCGAGCTCCTGGAACGAGATCACGCCCTGCAACCTGTCGTTGCAGCGGCTCGCCCAGGCCGTGAAGAACGGCGTGCACGCGGGCGGCGGCTACCCGCTGGAGTTCGGCACCATCTCGGTGTCCGACGGCATCTCGATGGGCCACGAGGGGATGCACTTCTCCCTGGTGAGCCGCGACATCATCGCGGACAGCGTCGAGACCGTGATGCAGGCCGAGCGGCTGGACGGCTCGGTGCTGCTGGCGGGCTGCGACAAGTCGCTGCCGGGCATGCTGATGGCCGCGGCGCGGCTCGACCTGTCCAGCGTGTTCCTCTACGCCGGGTCGATCATGCCGGGCTGGGTGAAGCTCGAGGACGGCACCGAGAAGGACGTCACGCTGATCGACGCGTTCGAGGCGGTCGGCGCCTGCTCCCGCGGCCTCATGTCGAAGGGCGACCTGGACCGCATCGAGCGGGCGATCTGCCCGGGCGAGGGCGCGTGCGGGGGCATGTACACGGCGAACACGATGGCGTCGGTCGCCGAGGCGATCGGCATGTCGCTGCCCGGGTCGGCCGCCCCGCCGAGCGCGGACCGGCGCCGCGACAACTTCGCCCTGAAGTCGGGCGAGGCGGTCGTCGAGCTGCTGCGTCGGGGCATCACCGCCCGGCAGATCATGACCAAGGAGGCGTTCGAGAACGCCATCGCCGTGGTGATGGCGTTCGGCGGCTCGACCAACGCGGTGCTGCACCTGCTGGCGATCGCGCACGAGGCCGAGGTCGACCTGACCCTCGACGACTTCAAGCGGGTCGCCGCGAAGGTCCCGCACCTGGGTGACCTCAAGCCGTTCGGCCGGTACGTGATGGCCGACGTCGACCGGATCGGCGGCGTGCCGGTCGTGATGAAGGCGCTGCTCGACGCGGGCCTGCTGCACGGCGACTGCCTCACGGTCACCGGGCGGACCGTGGCGGAGAACCTCGCGGACATCGCCCCGCCGGACCCGGACGGCAAGATCCTGCGGGCCCTGGACAACCCGATCCACCGTACGGGCGGCATCACGATCCTCGACGGCTCGCTGGCCCCGGAGGGCGCGGTCGTGAAGTCCGCGGGCTTCGACACGGACGTGTTCGAGGGCACGGCGCGGGTGTTCGAGCGCGAGCGCGCGGCCCTCGACGCCCTCGAGGACGGCACGATCCAGGCCGGCGACGTCGTGGTCATCCGCTACGAGGGCCCCAAGGGCGGCCCGGGGATGCGCGAGATGCTGGCGATCACCGGCGCCATCAAGGGCGCGGGTCTCGGCAAGGACGTGCTGCTGCTCACCGACGGCCGGTTCTCCGGCGGCACCACGGGCCTGTGCGTCGGCCACGTGGCGCCGGA
This sequence comes from Cellulomonas sp. NPDC058312, assembly GCF_042880135.1. Lineage (NCBI taxonomy): Bacteria > Bacillati > Actinomycetota > Actinomycetes > Micrococcales > Cellulomonadaceae > Cellulomonas > Cellulomonas sp. NPDC058312. Next base: position 38,422 of record NZ_JBHVZE010000006.1, read on the forward strand.
GGCGGTCGACGCGGGCCCGATCGCGTTCGTCCGCGACGGCGACCGGATCCGGCTGAACGTCGCAGAGGCGACGCTGGACCTGCTGGTCGACGAGGCCGAGCTCGCCGAGCGCCGGGTCGGCTGGGCGCCGCTGCCGCCGCGGTACACCCGGGGCGTCCTGGCGAAGTACGCGAAGCTCGTGCAGTCCGCGTCGACGGGGGCCGTGCTGATCTGAGCACGTGGCCGACGCGCTGATCTGCGCGGACGCCACGCCCCGAACCGGCCGCATCGGCGTCCCCCGGTCGCTACCGTCGTCCCCGGGTGCCGCACCGGCACCCGGGGAGGGTGGACCCACGTGACCGACATGCCGCCGGCGGGGACGACCGCCGTGAGCACGCGCGGCCTGCGCAAGACCTACCGGCACCGGGGCAAGCAGGTCGTCGCGGTGGGCGGCCTGGACCTGGACGTCCCGCGCGGCGGGGTGCACGGGTTCCTGGGCCCGAACGGCGCCGGGAAGACGACGACGATCCGGATGCTGCTCGGTCTGGTCCGGCCGGACTCGGGCACCGTCCGGGTGCTCGACCGCCCGGTGCCCGAGGCGCTGCCGGAGGTCGTGTCCCGGGTGGGCGCGATCGTCGAGTCCCCGAAGTTCTTCCCGGCGTTCTCGGGGCGGCGCAACCTGGCGCTGCTCGCCGACGCCATCGGGACGCCGCCGCCCCGGGTCGACCGGGTGCTGGCGGACGTCGGCCTCGCGGACCGGGCGGACTCCCCGTTCCGGACGTACTCGCTCGGGATGAAGCAGCGCCTGGCGATCGCCGGGACGCTGCTCAAGGACCCGGAGCTGGTGATCTTCGACGAGCCGACCAACGGCCTGGACCCGGCGGGCATCCACGAGGTGCGGCAGACGATGCGGTCGCTGGCCGACGCGGGGAAGACGGTGCTGGTGTCGAGCCACATCCTCGCCGAGGTGCAGCAGGTCGCGGACACGGTGTCGATCGTGACCCGGGGTCGCCTCGTCACGTCGGGGCGGGTCGCGGACCTGCTCGCGCAGGCCGGTGCGGGCGAGGCGCGGGTCGGTGTCGCGGACCCCGCGCGGGCGGCCGAGGTGCTCGCGGCGCGCGGCTGGGCCGTCCGGCCGGCGGGAGACGGGGCGCTGCAGGTGTCCGGCGCCCCGGACCTGGCGGAGGTCACCCGCGCCCTCGCGGACGCGGGGCTGTACCTGCGCGAGCTGGTGCCCGCGCGGGCCGACCTGGAGCAGGTGTTCCTCGCGCTGACCGGCACGACCCCCACCGGCACGACCCCCGCCGGGCCGGCCGGGCAGCAGCAGGGCCGACCCGCCCCGCACGGCCGACGGGCGCGCGCGTGACCGGGCTGGTGCGGGTCGAGGCCCGCCGGTTCCGGTACCGCGCGGCGGTGCGCTGGCTCGCGGTGCTGGCCGTCGTCGCGGCGCTCGCGGTGGTCGCGGGCGCCTGGTCCAGCACGCGCCCGCCGTCCGCCCAGGCGGTCGCGGACGCCCGCGAGCAGCTCGCGTGGGCGCAGGAGGACTGGGCGGAGAACGGCGAGCAGTACCTCGAGGACTGCCGGGCGGGCGAGGAGGAGCAGCGCGCCACCGACCCGGAGGTGGACTTCGGCTGCGACGAGATGGAGCCGCGCGAGGAGAGCTACCTTCCGTACCGGACGACGTTCACCGACGCCGCGGGGTCCTGGATCTCGGGGGCCAGCACGGTCCTGCTGCTCCTGGCGTTCGCCGCGGGTGTCACGTTCGTGACCGCCGAGATCGGCTCGGGGTCGCTGTCGACGTGGCTGACGTTCGTGCCGCGGCGCGGCCGCGTCTACGCGAGCAAGGTCGCGGTCGCCGCCGCCGGGGTGCTGGTGCCGACCGCGCTGGCCCTGCTGGTGGTGGTCGGGGGCTCGTGGGCGGGCGCTGCGGCGAACGGCGCCGTCGGCGACCTCGACGGGAGGACGTGGACGGACCTCGGGCTGACCGCGCTGCGGGTGCTCGCCGTGTCGGGCGCGGCGGGGGCGGTCGGGGCCGCGCTCGGCTTCGTCACCCGGAGCGCCGCCGCGGCCCTCGGGGTCGGCGTCGGCTGGCTGGTGGTGGTGGACTCGCTGATCGCGGGGTTCCTGCCGGGGCTCCAGCCGTGGACGCTGCGGGTCGGGGTGCAGGCGTGGGTCGACGACGGGTACACCGCGTTCGTCTCCGTGCCGTGCGAGCCGCTGGACGGGGTCGTGCAGAACGGGGTCTGCACCGCGGAGCGCCTGGTCACCGGCGTGCACGGCGGGCTGCTGCTGCTCGGCGCCACGGTGCTGCTGGTCGTCGTCGGCGCGCTGGTGTTCCGCCGGCGGGACGTGGACTGAGGTCCGCTGCGCGCGGGCGGGTCGCGTGAGAAGGTCGAGGGCATGGCCTTCACCGTCGAGGACGCGCCCTGGTGGACCCGAGCCACCGTCTACCAGATCTACCCGAGGTCGTTCCAGGACTCGGACGGCGACGGGATCGGTGACCTGCGGGGCGTCCTGTCCCGCCTCGACCACCTGGAGGCGCTGGGCGTCGACGTGGTGTGGCTGTCGCCGATCTACCGCTCGCCGCAGGACGACAACGGCTACGACATCAGCGACTACCAGGACGTCGACCCGTCGTTCGGCACGCTCGCCGACCTGGACGAGCTGATCGCGGCGCTGCACGACCGCGGGATGAAGCTGGTGATGGACCTGGTGGTCAACCACACGTCCGACGAGCACCCGTGGTTCGTCGAGAGCCGGTCGTCCGTCGACAGCCCGAAGCGCGACTGGTACTGGTGGCGCCCGGCGCGCGAGGGGGCGGTCGCCGGCGAGCCCGGCGCGGAGCCGACCAACTGGCACTCGTTCTTCTCGGGGTCGACCTGGGAGCTGGACGAGGCGACCGGCGAGTACTACCTGCACCTGTTCAGCAGCAAGCAGCCGGACCTCAACTGGGAGAACCCCGAGGTCCGGCGGGCCGTGCACGCGATGATGCGCTGGTGGCTCGACCGTGGGGTCGACGGGTTCCGGATGGACGTCATCAACCTGATCTCCAAGGACACGTCGCTGCCCGACGGCCCCGTCGTCGCGGGCGTGTGGGGCGACGGGTCCGCGTCGTACACGAGCGGGCCGCGGATCCACGAGTTCCTGGCGGAGATGCACCGCGAGGTGTTCGCGGGCCGACCCGACCGGCTGCTGACCGTGGGGGAGATGCCCGGGGTCACCGTCGAGCAGGCGCGGCTGTTCACCGACCCGGCGCGCGCCGAGGTCGACATGGTGTTCCAGTTCGAGCACGTCGGCCTCGACCACGGGCCCGGCGGGAAGTTCGACCCGCGCCCCCTGCGGCTGACCGACCTCAAGGCGACGTTCGGCCGCTGGCAGCACGGGCTGCAGGACGTGGGCTGGAACAGCCTCTACTGGGACAACCACGACCAGCCCCGCGTGGTGTCGCGGTTCGGGGACGACGGGCGGTACCGCCGGGAGTCCGCGCGGGCGCTGGCGACCCTGCTGCACCTGCACCGGGGGACGCCGTACGTCTACCAGGGCGAGGAGCTCGGGATGACGAACGCGCACTACGACCGGTTCGACCGGTACCGGGACATCGAGTCGCTGCGGCACGTCGAGCAGGCGCGCGCGCTCGGGTCGGCGACCGACGAGCAGCTGCTGGCCGGGCTGGCCGCGATGAGCCGGGACAACGCGCGCACGCCGGTGCAGTGGGACGCGTCGCGGCACGCCGGGTTCACGACCGGGGAGCCGTGGCTGGACGTCAACCCGAACCACACCGAGGTCAACGCCGAGGCGGAGCGCGCCGACCCGCGGTCGGTGTTCCACCACCACCGGGCGCTGATCGCGCTGCGCAAGTCCGACCCGGTGGTCGCGCTGGGCGACTTCACGATGCTGCTGCCGCACGACGAGCAGGTCTACGCGTACACGCGCTCGCTCGACGGCGCGACGCTGCTGGTGGTCGTGAACGTCTCCGGTGAGGAGCGCGAGGTGGACCTGGGCGACGCGTGGCCGGTGGACGGCGACGGCGCCTGGGGCCCGCTGGTGCTGGGCACGCACGACGACGACCCCGCGGGCCCGGACGGCGCGCGACCGGGTCCGACGACGCTGCGGCCCTGGGAGGCCCGGGTGCACCGGCGCGACTGAGCGGGCGCACCCGCGCCCGCCGCCCGGGGGTCAGCCCTGGACGTCCACGACCACGCGGGTCGGGTTCTCCAGGAGGTAGGCGCGGAACGGGGCCGGCGACCCGGTGACGCCGACGAACGCCTGGGTCTGCGCCTCGAACGTCCCCACAAGCACGGACTCGGTGACGACCGTGGTCCCGGCCGCCGTCACGGGCTGCTTCAGCGGGAACTCGGTCGCACCGGTCTCGAACGGGTACGCCGCCCCGGTCACGACGACCTGGAGCACGCTGTCGCCGGCCAGGTCGACGGTCTCGCCGGTGGGGTCCTCGACCGCGGCGTCCACGTACTCGACCCGCCAGCCCGGGGTGCCGGTCCCGGCCAGCTCGAGGACGACCCGGTCGTACCCGTCGTGGTGGCCGACCCGGACGTCGGTGACGGTGAGCGCGGCGTCGCCGGTCGGGTCGGCGGTGTCGACGGAGGTGTCGGCCGGGAACGGCGGGGCGGCGGCGTCGGCCTCGGGGTCCGGGTCGGCGGCCTCGCTGCCGCCGGTGGTCGTGGGTGTCGGGTCCGGGGAGGGCGCCGCGGTCGTGGCGGTCGGGCCGCCGGCGGGGGTGCTGGGGTCGTCCGAGCCGGAGTCCGCGGTGCCGCAGGCGGCGACGAGCGCGAGCGACGCGACGGCGGTGGCCGCGAGCAGGGGGCGGCGGACGTGGGGGAGTCGGCTCATGCTCCGAGGCTAGGAGCGGGGGCGCTCCGGCGGGGGCCCGCCGCGCCGCTGGGGCTCGGGATCGGAGCGGGGACCGGTTCCGTCCAGCGCCGTCGTTCACTTGCTGGACTCGTGGACCACGATGTGAGACGCGCCCGGGTGGGCGTGACACCGTCGCGGCCGGGGCGTAGTGTCCTGGACATGCGGACGAACCTCCTCGTAGTACTTCCCGGGCGCGCAGGCTGAAGCCACCCCCCAGGAAGGCAACGCCCGCGCGCGCACCCCTCGTCCGGTCCGGCCCAGCCGGTCCCACCGGGCCCGAGGGGTTTTTTCGTGCCACCCCGCAGCTCCACCAGCACCGACGCCAGGAGACACCGATGGTCCAGGGCCCCCACCCGGCACCGCCCCGCCGGCCGGCCGCCACGGCCGCGACCGAGCACGTCCGCCCCGCGGCCGAGCCCGCCGCGTCCAGCCGGCCGCGCCCCGTCGTCACCGAGCAGGTCACGGGTGCCAAGTCGATCGTCCGCTCGCTCGAGGAGGCCGGCGCCGAGGTCGTCTTCGGCATCCCCGGCGGCGCGATCCTGCCCACCTACGACCCGCTGATGGACTCCACCCGCCTGCGGCACATCCTCGTGCGGCACGAGCAGGGCGGCGGCCACGCGGCCACCGGCTACGCCCAGGCCACCGGCCGCGTCGGCGTCTGCATGGCCACGTCCGGCCCCGGCGCGACCAACCTGGTCACCCCGATCGCCGACGCCAACATGGACTCGATCCCGCTGGTCGCGATCACCGGCCAGGTCGCGGCGCCGCTGATCGGCACGGACGCGTTCCAGGAGGCCGACATCGTCGGCATCACGCTGCCGATCACCAAGCACAACTACCTGGTGACCGACCCCGCCGACATCCCCCGGACCATCGCCGAGGCGTTCCACATCGCCTCGACCGGCCGGCCCGGCCCCGTGCTGGTGGACATCGCGAAGTCCGCGATGCAGACCGACACGACGTTCTCCTGGCCGCAGCAGCTCGACCTGCCGGGCTACCACCCGGTGACCAAGCCGCACGCGAAGCAGATCCGGGAGGCCGCCCGGCTGCTCGCGACCGCCCGCCGGCCGGTGCTGATGATCGGCGGCGGCGTGATCCGCTCCGGCGCGGCCGCCGAGCTGCGCCGCCTGGTCGACGCGTCCGGTGCCGCCGCCGTCACGACCCTGATGGCCCGCGGCGCGCTGCCCGACAGCCACCCGCAGAACCTCGGCATGCCCGGGATGCACGGGACCGTCGCCGCCGTCGCCGCGCTGCAGAAGGCGGACCTCGTGGTCGCCCTCGGCGCGCGGTTCGACGACCGGGTCACCGGCAAGCTGTCGTCGTTCGCGCCCAACGCGGCGATCGTGCACGCGGACATCGACCCGGCGGAGATCGGCAAGAACCGCGCCGCGGACGTGCCGATCGTCGGCGACCTGCGCGAGGTCATCACCGACCTGCTGCCCGAGCTCGCCAAGGAGCACGCGCACCACGGCAAGCCCGACCTGGCCGCCTGGTGGCACCAGATCGACTCGTGGCGCGAGACCTTCCCGCTCGGGTTCGACGAGCCGACCGACGGGCACCTCGCCCCGCAGCACGTGATCTCCCGGATCGGCGAGATCTCCGGCCCGGAGGCGATCTTCGCGGCCGGCGTGGGGCAGCACCAGATGTGGGCCGCGCAGTTCATCCGCTACGAGCGGCCGAACTCGTGGCTGAACTCCGGCGGGCTCGGCACGATGGGCTTCTCCGTCCCCGCGGCGATGGGCGCCAAGGTCGGCGACCCGTCGCGCACCGTCTGGGCGATCGACGGCGACGGCTGCTTCCAGATGACCAACCAGGAGCTCGCGACCTGCACGATCAACGAGATCCCGATCAAGGTCGCGGTGATCAACAACTCCTCGCTGGGCATGGTCCGCCAGTGGCAGACCCTGTTCTACGAGTCCCGGTACTCCAACACCGACCTCAACACCGGCCACGGCACGGTGCGGGTGCCCGACTTCGTCAAGCTCGCCGACGCCTACGGCGCCGTGGGGCTGCGCTGCGAGACCCGCGCCGACGTGGACGCCACCATCAAGCGCGCGCTCGAGATCGACGACCAGCCCGTGGTCGTGGACTTCACCGTGTCGCGCGACTCGATGGTGTGGCCGATGGTCGCCGCCGGCGTGCCCAACGACGACATCCAGTACGCGCGGGGCATCAGCCCGGCGTGGGACCGCGAAGACTGAGCGGGGAGAAAGAGCAGATCATGAGCCGTCACACCCTCTCCGTGCTCGTCGAGAACAAGCCCGGCGTCCTCACCCGGGTCGCCGGCCTGTTCGCCCGGCGGTCGTTCAACATCCACTCCCTCGCGGTGGGCCCCACCGAGCACGACGAGATCTCCCGGATCACCGTCGTGGTCGACGTGGACCAGCTGCCGCTGGAGCAGGTCACCAAGCAGCTGAACAAGCTCATCAACGTGCTGAAGATCGTCGAGCTCGAGGACGCCGCCTCCGTGCAGCGCGAACTCCTGCTGGTGAAGGTGCGCGCCGAGGGCGCCACCCGCACCCAGGTGCTCGAGGTCGTCGACCTGTTCCGCGCGCACGTCGTCGACGTCGTGCCCGACACCGTCACCATCGAGGCGACCGGCGGGCCGTCGAAGCTCTCCGCGCTGCTCGCGGCGCTCGAGCCGTTCGGCATCCGCGAGATCGTCCAGTCGGGCACGGTGGCCATCGGCCGCGGCCCGCGCTCCATCACGGACCGGGCGCTCGAGCGCGTCAGCCGGTCCGCCTGACCTCCCACCACCCGATCACCAAGGAGAACCATCGTGGCTGAGCTGTTCTACGACGACGACGCCGACCTGTCGGTCATCCAGAACAAGAAGGTCGCCGTCATCGGCTACGGCAGCCAGGGGCACGCGCACGCGCTGAACCTGCGCGACTCGGGCGTCGACGTCACCGTCGGCCTGCGCGAGGGCTCGGCCTCCCGGGCCAAGGCGGAGAACGAGGGCCTCGCGGTCGCGACGGTCGCCGACGCGGTCAAGGGCGCCGACGTCGTCGTCATCCTCGCCCCGGACCAGGTCCAGCGGCACATCTACCGCGACGAGATCGCCCCGAACCTGCGCGAGGGCGCGGCCCTGGTGTTCGGCCACGGCTTCAACATCCGGTTCGGCTACATCAAGCCCGAGGCCGGCCACGACATCGTCATGGTCGCCCCCAAGGGCCCGGGCCACCTGGTGCGCCGCGAGTACGTCGACGGCCGCGGCGTGCCCGTGATCGTCGCCGTCGAGCAGGACGCGTCCGGCGCCGCCTGGCAGCTCGCGCTGTCCTACGCGAAGGGCATCGGCGGCCTGCGTGCGGCCGGCATCAAGACCACGTTCACCGAGGAGACCGAGACCGACCTGTTCGGCGAGCAGGCCGTCCTGTGCGGTGGTGTGTCCCAGCTGATCCAGTACGGCTTCGAGACGCTGACCGAGGCCGGCTACCAGCCCGAGGTCGCGTACTTCGAGGTGCTGCACGAGCTCAAGCTGATCGTCGACCTCATCTGGGAGGGCGGCATCACCAAGCAGCGCTGGTCGGTGTCCGACACCGCCGAGTACGGCGACTACGTCTCCGGTCCCCGGGTCATCACGCCCGAGGTGAAGGAGAACATGAAGGCCGTCCTCGCGGACATCCAGAACGGCGTCTTCGCGGAGCGGTTCATCGCCGACCAGGACGCGGGCGCCCCCGAGTTCCAGGAGCTGCGCGCCAAGGGCCAGAACCACCCGATCGAGCCCGTGGGCCGCGAGCTGCGCAAGCTGTTCGCGTGGGTCAAGCCCTCGGACACGGACTACGTGGAGGGCTCGGCCGCGCGCTGACGGTCGCACGCCCGCGCTGCTGACGCCGAGACAGGACTCCCGCGCCGAGACAGGACCTCCCACGGCCCTGTCTCGGTCGGGAGGACCTGTCTCGGCGTCGGCCGTTCCCGGGAAGGCGCGCGCGACGTGGGGGAGGATGGGTCGCATGACGGACACCGACGCCCCGCACGCCGACGAGATCCTCGCGTTCTGGGAGGTCGCCCGAGTCCGGGCCGGCGTCGTCCGGGTCGCCGCCGTGGCGGGGCCGGGGGTGTCCGGGTCGATGGTGCCGCCGACCTGGACGTTCGGCGACGACCCCGAGCTCGCCGACCGCCTGCTGGGCCTGGTGCTCGCGGGGGAGAAGACCGCGACGTCGTCCGCCCTGGTCGAGTACGAGCTCGCGGGCGAGGCGCTCCCTCGGCGCGGGGACCTCGCGATCGTGCTGGACAGCGCGGGCCGACCGGCGGCGCTGGTCCGCACGACCGCCGTCGAGACCGTGCCGTTCGACCAGGTCGACGAGGACCTGGCGGCCGCGGAGGGCGAGGGCGACCGGACGCTCGCGTCGTGGCGCACCGAGCACGAGGCGTACTGGCACCGGGCGCTGGAGCCGCTCGGCGCGGCGTTCGCCCCGGGGATGCCCGTCGTGACGGAGCGGTTCGAGCTCCTGTACCCCCGGCCCGGCGACCGCGGCCCGTCCGAGCTCGTGTCCGAGGCCTGAGACGGCCGTCCCGTTCCGTAAGACGCGTGACTAGGGTGGCCGGCATGGCGCAGCAGATCAACCTGGCAGTCGTCGCTGGTGACGGCATCGGTACGGAGGTCGTGGAGCAGGGGCTCCTCGCCCTGGACGCGGCGCTGTCCGGCTCCGGCTCGACGGTCACCACGACGGAGTACGACCTCGGTGCGCGCCGCTGGCACGCCACGGGGGAGACGCTGACCGACGCCGACCTCGCGGCGATCCGCACCCACGACGCGATCCTGCTCGGCGCGATCGGCGACCCGGGCGTCCCGTCCGGCGTCCTCGAGCGCGGGCTGCTGCTCAGGCTGCGGTTCGCCCTGGACCACTACGTGAACCTGCGTCCCTCCAAGCTCTACGCCGGCGTGGCGTCCCCGCTGGCCGACCCGGGCGAGGTCGACTTCGTCGTCGTCCGCGAGGGCACCGAGGGCCCGTACGTCGGCAACGGCGGCGCCATCCGCGTCGGCACCCCGCACGAGGTCGCCAACGAGGTCAGCGTCAACACGGCGTTCGGCGTCGAGCGCGTGGTCCGCGACGCGTTCGCCCGGGCCGCCGCCCGCCCGCGCAAGAAGCTGACGCTGGTGCACAAGCACAACGTGCTCGTGCACGCCGGGCACCTGTGGCGCCGCACGGTCGAGGCCGTCAACGCCGAGTTCCCCGACGTCACGGTCGACTACCTGCACGTCGACGCCGCGACCATCTTCCTGGTCACCGACCCGGCCCGGTTCGACGTGATCGTCACCGACAACCTGTTCGGCGACATCCTCACCGACCTCGCCGCCGCGATCGTCGGCGGCATCGGGCTCGCGGCGTCCGCGAACATCAACCCGGACCGCACCGCGCCGAGCATGTTCGAGCCCGTGCACGGCTCCGCCCCGGACATCGCCGGGCAGGGCAAGGCCGACCCCACCGCGACCGTGCTGTCCGTCGCGCTGCTGCTCGAGCACCTGGGCGAGGCCGACGCCGCCGCCCGGGTCGAGGCCGCCGTCGCCGCCGACGTCCTCGAGCGAGCCGGCCGAGTACGCACGACGGCCGAGGTGGGCCAGGACCTCGCCGCGCGCATCGCCGGCTGATCCGCTCCGGGCGCCCGCCCCTCGCCGCAGCCGCGTCGAGGGGCAGCGCCGTGCCCATCCGGCCGTCGCCCAGGTACCGTCAGACCGACTCCTGGTGAAAGGCCGCAGACTCATGAGCACCTCCGACACGACCGACCTGGCCGCACCCTTCGAGGTGCGCCCCTCCGACAGCCCGCGGCCCGACGCCGAGCGGGAGTCGCTGCTCGCCACCCCGAAGTTCGGCACCGTCTTCACCGACCACATGGCGCGCGTCACGTGGACCGAGGGCCTGGGCTGGCACGACCGCCGCGTCGAGAAGTACGGCCCGCTGCAGCTCGACCCCGCGACCGCCGTCCTGCACTACGCGCAGGAGATCTTCGAGGGCATGAAGGCCTACCGGCACGACGACGGGTCGGTGTGGACGTTCCGCCCCTGGGCGAACGCCGAGCGGCTGCAGCGCTCCGCCCGCCGGCTCGCCCTGCCCGAGCTGTCCACCGAGGACTTCCTCGGCTCGGTCACCGCCCTCGTGCGGACCGACGTCGACTGGGTGCCGTCGGGCGAGGAGACGTCGCTGTACCTGCGGCCGTTCATGTACGCGTCCGAGGCGTTCCTCGGCGTGCGGCCCAGCCTCGAGGCCGAGTACCTGGTCATCGCCTCCCCGGTCGGCTCCTACTTCGCGGGCGGCGTGCAGCCGGTGTCGATCTGGGTGTCCCAGGACTACGCGCGCGCCGCGGCCGGCGGCACCGGTGCGGCGAAGTGCGGCGGCAACTACGCCGCGAGCCTGCTGCCCCAGCAGGAGGCCTACGCCCGCGGCTGCGAGCAGGTCTGCTTCCTCGACGCCGCGACCGGCACCCTGATCGAGGAGCTCGGCGGCATGAACGTGTTCGTCGTGCACGCCGACGGCTCGGTGTCGACCCCGCGCCTGACCGGCTCGATCCTCGAGGGCGTCACGCGCTCGTCCATCCTGCAGCTGCTCACCGAGGACGGTCGCGAGGTCACCGAGCGGGACATCCCGCTGACCGAGCTGCTCGCCGGCCTGCGCGACGGCAGCGTCGCCGAGGTGTTCGCCTGCGGCACCGCCGCGGTGGTCACCCCGATCGGCCGGCTCGCCGGCACCGACTTCGACGAGACCGTGGGCGACGGCCACGCCGGGCCCGTCATGCAGAGCATCCGCACCCGCCTCACGGACATCCAGTACGGCCGCACCGCCGACACCCACGGCTGGATGCACCGTCTGGTCTGACGCGTCGTCGTCGGCCGCGCCCGCCCGCGCGTCTCGCGGGCTGGGCGGGGCTGACGCCGGGCGTGGCGTGTGTCACGATGGGGTCGTGACCGACCTCCGACCGATCGTCATCGCGTAGCGCGTCCGCCCACCACCGCGGACGCGCCGACCTCCCGAACCCGGGGGGTCTTTTTGTTGCTCCACCCGTGCACCAACCCGTGCACCAACCCGTGCACCACCCCGGCACCGCACGCCGTCCTCGTCACCTCGCCGAGAGAAGAACGACCCGTGACCGCTGAGCCCACGCAGCCCACGCCCCCCGCGCGCCTGCCCCGCACCGGGACCGCGCACCCCGCCGCCGGCGGACCCGCCGCGTTCGACGTCTACGACACGACGCTGCGCGACGGCGCCCAGCAGGAGGGCATGAACCTGTCGGTCGCCGACAAGCTCGCGATCGCGCCCCTGCTGGACGAGCTCGGCGTCGGGTACATCGAGGGCGGCTGGCCGGGCGCGATCCCGAAGGACACCGAGTTCTTCGCGCGCGCGGCCAAGGAGCTCGACCTGCGGCACGCGGTGCTCGCGGCGTTCGGTGCCACCCGCAAGCCGGGCGTCCGGGCGTGGGACGACGCGCAGCTGCGGGCGCTGCTCGACTCCGAGGCCCCGGTCGTCACGCTCGTCGCCAAGAGCGACTCCCGGCACGTCGAGCGCGCCCTGCGCACCACGGGCGCGGAGAACCTCGCGATGGTCGCGGACTCCGTCGCGCTGCTGGTCGGCGAGGGCCGGCGCGTGGTCGTCGACGCCGAGCACTTCTTCGACGGGTTCCGGTTCGACCCCGCGTACGCGCGTGACGTCGTGCTCGCCGCGGTCGAGGCGGGCGCCGAGACGGTCGTGCTGTGCGACACCAACGGCGGGATGCTCCCGACCGGGATCACCGAGGTGGTCCGCGACCTGCGCGCCGCGCTCGGCACCGCCGACCGGCTGACCCGGCTCGGCATCCACGCGCACAACGACTCCGGCTGCGCGGTCGCGAACTCGATCGCGGCGGTCGAGGCCGGCGCCGTGCACCTCCAGGGCACGGTCAACGGCTACGGGGAGCGCACCGGGAACGCCGACCTGCTCGCGACCGTCGCGAACCTCGAGCTCAAGACCGGCCGCAGCGTCCTGGTCCCGCCGCCCGACGGCCCCGGCGGCCTCGCGGAGATGACCCGGATCGCGCACCAGATCAGCGAGATCACCAACATCGCCCCGTTCGCCCGCCAGCCGTACGTCGGTGCGAGCGCCTTCGCGCACAAGGCCGGGCTGCACGCGTCGGCGATCAAGGTCGACCCCGACCTCTACCAGCACATCGACCCGCAGGCCGTCGGCAACGACATGCGGATGCTCGTCTCGGAGATGGCGGGCCGCGCGTCCATCGAGCTCAAGGGCCGCGAGCTCGGGTTCGACCTGGCCGGCAGGCACGACGTGCTCACGCGGGTGACGAACAGGGTCAAGGACGCCGAGGCGCAGGGCTACACCTACGACGCCGCCGACGCCTCCTTCGAGCTGCTGCTCGCCGAGGAGGTCGACGGCGCCCGCCCCGGGTACTTCCGGGTGGAGAGCTGGCGGACGATCGTCGAGCGGGCCGGCTCCCGCGGCACCCCGGCGACCGCCGAGGCGACCGTGAAGCTGCACGCCGGCGGGGAGCGGATCGTCGCGACCGGTGAGGGGAACGGTCCCGTCAACGCCCTGGACCACGCGCTGCGGCTCGCGCTGCAGCGGGTGTACCCGGAGCTCGCGGCGTTCGAGCTGATCGACTTCAAGGTCCGCATCCTCGACGCCATGCACGGCACCGACGCGGTGACCCGGGTGCTCATCGAGACCAGCGACGGGCAGACCGCCTGGTCCACCGTCGGGGTCGGGCCGAACCTGATCGAGGCCGCCTGGGAGGCGCTGACGGACTCGGCGATCTGGGGCCTGCGGAACCGCGGGATCGTCGCGCGCTGACCGAGGCCCCCCTCGCGGGTGTCGGCGCCCGCCCGTAGCGTGGCCGAGGACACCCGCCGCCACGAGGAGGACGGTCCATGCCCGACAGCGCACCCGACGCGCCGACCGCACCGGACCGCTCCCGGTTCTGGCCCTGGCTGGTCGCGCTGGTGGCGGCGCTGGTGGTCGCCGGGCTGGTGGCGTGGCGCCCCTGGTCGCCGGCCCCGTCGCCGGACGCCGGGACGCCCCCGACCCCCGCGGGCACGACGTCCGCGCCGACGACGGCCGGCGCGACCGCGCAGCCCGCACCCGGGTCCTCAGCGCCGCGCGCGTTCGACGCCACGACCGCCGCCGACCTGTTCCTCACCGACGCCGAGCTGGCCCGGGCGGTCCCGGACGCCGCGGGGCTGAGCCTCGCGGACGCCGAGGGCGCCCGGTGGGGGCTGCCGGAGGGCTCGGTCGTCCAGCCCGCGTCCTGCACCCCGGCGGTGACGGTCGTCGAGCAGGAGCCGGAGGTGTTCCTGCGCCGGTTGGCCACGTCGGACGTGGTGGTCGTGCTGCAGACGGTCGCGGTGCTGCCCGACGCCGGGGCCGCGGGGGACGCGTTCGACGCGCTGGTGGGCACGCTCGGGGAGTGTGCGCAGTTCCAGCAGGTGACGCCGGGCGTCGACGGCGGCTCGTGGACCGCCGAGCCGCCGACCACCGACCGCGGCGCGGTGCCGACCACCGCGCACCGGCAGGTGCTCACCGCCGAGGGCGCGACCAGCCCCGAGGTCGAGGTGACGGCGCTCGCGGGGAACGCCCTCGTGACGACCACCGCCTCGGCGGTCGACCCCGCGGGCGACCCCGGGGACCCGGCGGTGCTCGCCGAGGTCGCCGCGTCGGCCGCCCAGCGGGCCCTGGACTCCCTGGGCTGAGGACCGCGCCCACGCCCGCCGGTCGGGGGCCTACGATCGGGACCGTGCGCGGTGAGTACAAGGTCCCCGGTGGCAAGCTCGTGGCGGCTGACGTGGAGGTGGTCGACGGTGCGCTCGCGCAGGTGAGCGTCAGCGGCGACTTCTTCCTCGAGCCCGACTCCGCGCTGGCGGTGATCGACCAGGCGCTGCGCGGGCAGCCCGCGCAGGCGCGCGTGCCGGACCTGACCGCTGCGATCGAGGCCGAGCTGCGCCGGGCCGAGTCCGACGGCCGGGTCGAGTCGCCCGTGCAGATGGTCGGGTTCACCGCCGAGTCCGTCGCCATCGCGGTGCGCCGCGCGCTCGGGCACGCGACCGGGTGGCAGGACCACACGTTCGAGCTCATCCACCCCGGCCCGCTGCCGCCCGCCGTCCTGGGCGCACTGGACCAGGTGCTCACCGAGGAGCTCGCCGCCGGCCGGCGCGGCCCCACCCTGCGGTTCTGGGAGTGGGAGGAGCGCGCGGTGTTCATCGGCTCGTTCCAGTCGCTGCGCAACGAGGTCGACCCCGAGGGCGTCGCGAAGCACGGGGTCACCGTGGTCCGGCGGATCTCCGGCGGCGGCGCCATGTTCATGGAGGCCGGCAACTGCATCACGTTCTCGCTGGTGGTGCCCGCGTCGCTGGTCGACGGCCTCTCGTTCGAGCAGTCCTACCGGTTCCTCGACGACTGGGTGATCGGCGCGCTCGCCGAGGTCGGGGTCACGGCGACCTTCGCCGGGCTCAACGACATCGCCTCGCCCGCGGGCAAGATCGCGGGCTCCGCGCAGAAGCGCCTCGCCGGCGGGGCCGTCCTGCACCACATGACGATGGCCTACGACATCGACGCGGACAAGATGGTCGAGGTGCTGCGGATCGGCCGCGAGAAGCTGTCCGACAAGGGCACGGCCAGCGCCAACAAGCGGGTCGACCCGGTGCGGTCGCAGACCGGCATGCCGCGCGAGGCCGTCATCGACGCGTTCATCGCGTACTTCCGCTCCCGGTACACCACGGTCGACGGGGCGCTGCGTCCCGAGGAGCTCGCCCGGGCGCAGGAGCTCGTGGCGGAGAAGTTCGGCAACCCGGAGTGGACCGCGCGGGTGCCGTGAGCCCGGACGGTCCCGTGTCGGCGGACCAGGGGCGGCTCGGGGTGGTCCCGGATACCGCGGGCGCACCGGGTGGGCGAGGCTGAGGGGGTGAAGGCACTCCTCAACCTCATCTGGCTCGTGTTCGGCGGCCTGTGGCTCGCGCTGGGCTACGTGCTCGCCGGGATCATCTGCTGCGTGCTGATCGTGACGATCCCGTTCGGCATCGCGTCGTTCCGGATGGCCGGCTACGCGCTGTGGCCGTTCGGGCGCACGGTCGTCGACCACCCGCGGGCCGGCGCGTGGTCCGCGATCGGCAACGTGATCTGGGTGCTCGTCGCCGGCTGGTGGCTCGTGATCGGGCACCTGAGCACCGCGCTCGCGCAGGCGGTGACGATCGTCGGGATCCCGCTGGCCGTCGCGAACCTCAAGATGATCCCGGTGTCGCTGCTGCCGCTGGGCAAGGAGATCGTGCCGACCGACCGGCCGTTCGCCGCCTACGGGCGGTAACGCTCAGCCGGCCGCGGCGTGCCGCAGCACGACGACCAGCGCCGCACCGCCCAGCACGACCGCCCCGGCTGCGGTCACGGCGAGCGGCCCGCCACCGGGCACGCGGGCGTCCGACGACGCGTACAGCACCGCGGACCACCGCGCGGCCCGGCGCCCGCCCGCCCGGGCCAGCGCGACCGCCGCGAGCACCCCGACCGCGACCGGCAGCCACACCAGCGGTCCGAGCCACGGCTCCAGCACCCGCCCGCCGACCAGGGCGCCCGCCGCCAGCGCCAGCGCGGTGCGTCGCCACGCGAGCGCCGTCCGCTCGGGCTGTGCACCGGGCGCCGCGCCGGGCTGCGCGTCGGGTCCGGTCACCGCACCAGCAGCCCGACCAGCACCAGAGCACCGGCCAGCGCGACCCCGGCGGCGAGCGGCCCGCCCAGCACCGGCGCTGGCAGCGGCCGCCGCTCGCGCAGCGCCCGCTCCGCGCGTGCCCAGCCGAACCACGCCTGCACGGGCGCGACGATGCCGAGCACCAGCAGCACGAGCGACGCCGCCAGCCGCAGGTGCGGCTCGACGGGCAGGTCCAGCGCCTCGAGCGCCACGCCGCCCGCGAGCAGCGCCAGCGCGGTGCGGACCCAGGCCAGGAACGTGCGCTCGTTGGCCAGGGAGAACCGGCCGTCCGGCTCGGACCCGCGGGCGTAGACCCGCCGGGGGAACCGGCCGTCGTCGGTCATGCCGGCACCGGTGGGGCCGGTCGGGCGCCGAACACGGCGGTGCCGACCCGCACGACGGTCGCGCCCTCGGCCACCGCCGCCTCGAGGTCGCGGCTCATGCCCATCGACAGCTCCACGGCGCCGGCCGTGCCCGGCTCGCCGGAGTCGACGACCTTGTCCCGCAGATCGCGCAGCGCGGCGTACCCGGCGCGGACCTCGCGCTCGTCCGGGGAGTTCGCGCCGACGGTCATGAACCCGCGCAGCCGCAGCCGGTCGAGGCCCGCGACGGCCCGGACCAGGTCGAGCGCGTCCCCCGGGGCGACACCGTGCTTGGTCGGCTCGCCGGACACGTTCACCTGCACCAGCACGTCGAGCACCCGGTCGGTGTCGGCGCACCGCCGGGCCAGCCGCTCGGCCAGCACGGGGGAGTCGACGCTCTGCACGCAGGTCGCCCAGCGCAGCGCGGCGTTCACCTTGTTGGACTGCAGCGGGCCGATGAGGTGCAGCTCCGGCGCCAGGTCGGCGAGGTCGGGCGCCTTGGCCACCAGCTCCTGCACCCGGTTCTCCCCGAGCAGCACCCGACGCGCGTGCCCGGCGGTCGTCGCGGTCGCGGCGGCGTCGGCGAGCACGGCCTCCCGGACGGTCGCGACGTCCAGGGTCTTCGTCGCCAGCAGCAGCCGCACCGACCCCGGCTCGCGCCCGGCGGCGGCCTCCGCGGCGGCGATCCGCCCCCGCACCCGCGCCAGCCGCTCCGCCACCCCGCCCACCATGCCCCCGACCCTAACGGCCCGCCCGCGCGGACCCGGGCTTCGAGGTCGAGGGTTCGCCGCGAGGTCGAGGGTTTCAGCGCCCGATCGCGTCACGAACCCTCGACCTCGGCTGCCGAGCGCCGCTCAGGGGCGGGCGATGTCCGCGACGGTGGCCGACGTGAGGGCGATCAGGTCGGCGGGGGCCAGCTCGACGTCGAGGCCGCGGCGGCCGCCGGAGACGAGCACGGTGTCGAACAGCTCGACCGTCTCGTCGACGACCGTCGGGTGCGGGGTCCGCTGGCCCAGGGGGGAGATGCCCCCGACGACGTAGCCGGTCGCGCGCTCGGCGGCGGCGGGGTCGGCCATCGCCGCCTTCTTCCCGCCGACGGCGTGCGCGAGGGCCTTGAGGTCGAGCTTGCCGGTGACGGGCACCACCGCGACCGTCAGGGTCCCGTCGACGCTGGCCATCAGGGTCTTGAACACCCGGTCGGGCTCGACCCCGAGCACCTCGGCGGCCTCCAGCCCGTAGCCGACCGTGCTGCGCGGGTCGTGCTCGTACGGGTGCGCGGTGTGCGGGACCCCCGCGGCGGCGAGGGCGGCCAGCGCGGGCGTGCCGGAGGGTGCGTGCTTGCTCACCCCGTCATCCTACGAACGCCGCGCCGCGCGTCCGCCGTCGGCGTTCGACCTGGGCGGGAGACCGGGGTCAGCGGCGGGTGGTCGCCGCGGACGCGGACAGCAGGGCGCCGCCGAGCGCCGGCCCGGCGACGAGCGCGGCGCCGCCGAGCAGCAGCGCGCCCGGGTCGTCGGCGGCCGGTGCGCGGACGACGGCCGCGACCGCCAGCGCCACCCCACCGAGCGCCGCACCGGTCCCGAGGCACGCCAGCAGCGCGGGCCCGGGTCGGGCGGCGCGGTTCTCGGGGTCCACGAGCAGGTCGAACCCCACGGCCGCCGCTGCGGCGAGCGGCAGCAGCCAGGCGACCTCGGGGCGCCCGAACCACGACGGCACGAGCAGCAGCGCGGTGGCGGCGAGCAGGACGGCGGCGGCGCGGCCCAGCCCGGTGGTGGTGCCGGTCAGCCGGGTCATCCGGCCAGCGTAGGGCCGGGTCAGACCGCGAGCCCGACGAGCGTGCCGATGCCGTAGGTGATCGCCATCGCCAGCGAGCCGCCGACCACGTTGCGCAGGACGGCCCGGCCGGCGGGGGCGCCGCCGAGGCGGGCGCTGACGGAGCCGGTGACGACGAGGGCCACGACGACCGCGACGAACGTGGCGACGATCCGCCCGCCGCCCCAGGGTGCGAGCACGACCAGCAGCGGCACCAGGCCGCCGGCGACGAACGCGACCAGCGAGGCGAGTGCGGCGTGCCACGGGTTGGTGAGGCCGACCTCGGCGTCGAGCAGCCCGCGGTCGCGCAGGACGCGCTCGGCGTCGCGCTGGCTGCTGACCGACACGTACTCGCCGGCGGCCATCGACAGCGCGCCGGCGACCAGCGCGGCGACGCCGGCGATCGCGAGCGCGGACACGCCGGTCGAGGCGCCCGCGACACCCACGACGGTGGCGGCGATCGAGACGATGCCGTCGTTGGCGCCGAGCACACCGGCGCGCAGCCAGTTGATCCGCTCGGCGGTCGGGAGGGCGGGGTCGGGGGTCTCGCGCACGGGCACCTGCGCCGGACGCGCGGGGGTGCGGTCGGTGGTCAGCAGGAGGTTCGACAGCGTGCTCATGGCGCTCACGGTAGGCCGTTCCTGACGGCGTGTCATCACAGGAAAGGCTGCCCTGACCTGCACAAACGCAGGTTTGCCTTGCCTTGTCTGGAACGACTCCAGCCGTTCTCGCAGGTCAGAGCGGGCCCACCGCGAGCACCCGCAGCACGGCCTCGCCGGCGGCGTCCGAGGCGGGCAGGTCGACCAGCGCGTCGACCCGCCAGTCGTGGTCGCCGGCGGGGTCGTCGAGGATCTGCCGGACGAACCACAGGTCGCCCCGCCGCCCCGCCTCGCCGTGGCCCTCGGGGCGCTGGTCCACCTGGAACAGCGCCGGTCCGCGCGCGGCCGGTCCGGTGAGGATCTCGTCGTGGTCGTCGTAGAACGGGTCGAGCGCGTCGGCCCAGCGGTCGGCGGTCCACGGCTCGTCGGCGGCGTCCCGGTCGCCGAGCGCGGCCAGCGCCGGGTAGGCCTCGCGCGCGGCCAGGTCGACCCGGCGGAACAGGGCCCCGCGGACCAGCGCGCGGAACACCCGCGTGTTGGTGGTGACCGGCGGCGGCGCGTCGTCCTCGGGCCGGGAGGCGGTGACCGTCGCGTCGTCGAGGTCGGCGGGGTGCGCCAGGCGCTCCCACTCGTCCAGCAGGCTCGAGTCGGTGCGGCGCACCAGGTCCCCGAGCCAGTCGATGATCTCGTGCAGCTCCTCGGTGCGGGCGTCCTCCGGGACCGTCTGGCGCAGCGCCCGGAACGCGTCGGCGAGGTAGCGCAGCAGCACGCCCTCCGTGCGGTCCAGCTGGTAGAGCGAGACGTACTCGGCGAACGTCGCGGCGCGCTCGTGCATCTCGCGGACCACGGACTTCGGCGACAGCTCCTGGTCGGCGACCCACGGGTTGGTCTGCTTGTAGATCTGGAAGGACGCGCCCAGCAGCTCGGCGAGCGGCCGCGGGTAGCTGACGTCCTCGAGCAGCGCCATCCGCTCCTCGTACTCGATGCCGTCGGCCTTCATCGCCGCGACGGCCTCGCCGCGGGCCTTGTTCTGCTGGGCGGCGAGCACCTGGCGCGGGTCGTCGAGCGTCGCCTCGATGATCGAGACCACGTCGTGCGCGTACCCCGGGTCCTCGCGGTCCAGCAGGTCCAGCGCCGCGTAGGCGAACGGGGACAGCGCCTGGTTCAGCGCGAACGTCGGGGGCACGTCCACCGTGAGCCGCACCGTGCGGCGCAGGCGCTCGGGGCCGGGGCCGGGCTCGACGAACCGCTCGACCACACCCGCGGCCCGCAGCGACCGGTAGATCGCCACCGCCTGCCGGACGAGGCGCCCCCGGGAGGACTCCGGCTCGTGGTTGTCCAGCAGCAGGTGCCGCATCGCCTCGACGGGGTCGCCCTCGCGCGCGAGGACGTTCAGGACCATCGCGTGCGACACGGCGAACGACGAGGTCAGCGGCTCCGGCTCGGCGTCCCGCAGCCGCTCGAAGGTCTTGTCGGTCCAGTTGACCATGCCCGCCGGGGCCTGCTTGCGGACGATCTTCTTGAGCTTCTTCGGGTCGTCGCCGGCCTTCTGCAGGGCCTTGCGGTTCTCGATGACGTGCTCGGGCGCGAGCACCAGGACCTCACCGGTGGTGTCGTAGCCGGCCCGGCCCGCGCGCCCGGCGATCTGGTGGAACTCGCGGGCGGACAGGTGCCGCATCCGGACGCCGTCGTACTTGACCAGCGAGGTGAGCAGCACGGTGCGGATCGGGACGTTGATGCCGACGCCCAGGGTGTCGGTGCCGCAGACGACGCGCAGCATGCCCTTCTGCGTCAGGCGCTCGACGACCCGGCGGTACTTGGGCAGCATGCCCGCGTGGTGCACGCCGACGCCGTGCCGCAGCAGCCGGGAGAGCGTCTTGCCGAACCCCGGGCCGAACCGGAAGTCACCGAGCTCGGCCGCGATCAGGTCGCGCTGCTCGCGGCTCGCGAGGTTCGTCGACAGCAGCGACTGCGCGCGCTCGACCGCCTCCTTCTGCGTGAAGTGCACGACGTAGACGGGGGAGCGGCCGGTCTGCACCAGCATCTCCAGCAGCTCGTGCAGCGGCTCGATCTCGTAGGAGAACGTCAGCGGCACCGGCCGCTCCGCGCCGGCGACCACGGAGACGGGCACGTCGGTGCGCCGCTCGATGTCCTCCGCGAAGAACGACACGTCGCCGAGCGTCGCCGACATCAGCAGGAACTGGGCCTTCGGGAGCTCGAGCAGCGGCACCTGCCACGCCCAGCCGCGCTGCGGGTCCGCGTAGAAGTGGAACTCGTCCATCACGACCTGGCCGACGTCCGCGCGCGGCCCCTGGCGCAGCGACAGGTTCGCCAGGATCTCGGCGGTGCAGCAGATGATGGGCGCGTCGGCGTTCACGGCCGAGTCGCCGGTCATCATGCCGACGTTCGCGGACCCGAACGCCTCGACCAGCGCGAAGAACTTCTCGCTGACGAGCGCCTTCAGCGGGGCCGTGTAGTAGGTCCGGCGCCCCTGGGCGAGGGCGACGAAGTGCGCCGCGGTCGCGACGAGGGACTTCCCGGAGCCGGTGGGCGTCGACAGGATGACGTGCGAGCCGGTGACCAGCTCGAGCAGCGCCTCCTCCTGGTGCGGGTACAGGGTCAGGCCCTGGTCCTGCGCCCAGCCGGTGAACGCGGCGTAGAGCGCGTCGGCGTCGTGGGGGTCCGCCGGGACCCGGTCGGCGAGGGTCTGGCGGGAGGCTGGCACCCGTCGATCCTTTCACGCCGGGGGCGCCCCTACAGTGGTCGACCATGAGCGCCGCCGAGAACCCCCCGCCCGCCGTCGAGATGTGGACCGACGGGGCCTGCAAGGGCAACCCGGGGCCCGGCGGCTGGGGCGTGCTGCTGCGGTCCGGCGGCCACGAGCGCGAGCTGTTCGGCGGCGAGCCGCTGACGACGAACAACCGCATGGAGCTGACGGCCGTCATCGAGGGGCTGCGGGCCCTGACGACCACGTGCCGGATCGACCTGCACATCGACTCGCAGTACGTGATGAACGGCGTCACGAAGTGGATCGCGGGCTGGAAGCGGAACGCGTGGCGCACGGCGGACAAGAAGCCGGTGAAGAACCAGGACCTGTGGCAGGCGCTCGACGCCGAGGTCGCCCGGCACGCGATCAGCTGGCACTGGGTGAAGGGCCACGCGGGCGACCCGGGCAACGAGCGCGCGGACCAGCTGGCGAACAAGGGCGTGGACCAGGTCCGGGCCGGCTGAGCGCACCGTCGCGGCGGTCGACTTCCCCGGTAGTGGTCCAGACCAGTACCCTCGACGACGTGCCCACTGCCGGGCACGATCCCGCTCGCACCGGAGGTCGGTCAATGGAACGGTCCGTCGTCGTCGCCATCGCGGAGGGCCTGCACGCCCGCCCCGCCGCCCTGTTCGTCGCGGAGGCCGGCAAGCAGCCGGTCCCCGTCTCGGTGCGCAAGGGCGACGCCGCCCCCGTGCAGGCCGCGAGCATCCTGGGCGTCATGACGCTCGGGGCCGCCGCGGGCGAGACCGTCGTGCTGACCACCGAGGTCGACGGCCCCGAGGCCGAGGCGTCCCTGGACGCGCTCGAGGCGTTCCTCAGCCAGGTCGAGATCGCCTGACCGACCGCGTCCCGCCCCGCACAGGAAGGTCCTGCCCGACACGCCCGGCGTGTCCGGCAGGACCTTGCTGTCGGTGCGTGGTGGTCGACCGTCAGGGGGTGCGGCCGGGGGGCGCCGAGGTCGCGGCGGCGGTGCCCGCGGTCGCGGGGACCTCGACCTCCGACGCCGGGTCGGCGGTGGCGTCGGCGGCCGTGTCGTCCTCGCGGCCCGGCGTCTTGAAGTTGAACTTCACGATCATGAACCGGAACAGGAAGTAGTAGACGACCGCGTACCCGAGCCCGATGACGATCAGCAGCAGCGGCTGGTCGGCGATCCGGAAGTTCAGCAGGTAGTCGATCGCGCCCGCCGAGAAGCCGAAGCCGCTGCGGATCTCGAGCGCGTTGACCAGGGCCAGCGAGGTGCCGGTGAGCACCGCGTGGATCGCGTACAGCGGGTAGGCCACGTAGACGAACGCGAACTCCAGCGGCTCCGTGACGCCCGTGACGAACGCGACCAGCGCGGCCGAGCCCATGATGCCGGCGATCTTCTTGCGGTTCTGGGGCTTGGACGTGTGCACGATCGCGAGCGCGGCGGCCGGGAGGGCGAACATCATGATCGGGAAGAACCCGGTCATGAAGCCGCCGGCGGTCGGGTCGCCGTGCAGGAACCGGGCGATGTCGCCGTTCCACACCTGGCCGTCGGCCTCGTAGGCCCCGAACTGGAACCAGGGCAGCGAGTTCAGCAGGTGGTGCAGGCCGAAGGGCAGCAGCAGCCGGTTGAGCGTGCCGAACACGAAGCCGCCGACGACCGTCGACCCGGTGACCCACTCGCCGACGGACGTGAACCCGGCGTCGAACGCGGGGTAGATCAGGGCCGCGACGACGGCGATGAGGACGGCCGCACCCGCGGTGACGATCGGGACGAACCGGCGGCCGCCGAAGAACGCCAGGTACGGGGGCAGCTTGATCCGGTAGAACTTCTGGAACAGCAGCGCCGCGGTCAGGCCGATGACGATGCCGCCGAGCACGCCGTAGTTGATGAGCTCCTGCTTCGGGCCCGCCAGCGCCTCGGTGATCGAGTGCAGGACGAGCCCGTTGTAGTCGCCGTCGGCCGCCGCCTGGAGCGCCGCCGGGTCGGCCGAGTCGAGCACGCCCCCGGGCTCGACCGCCGCCGGCTTGCCGAGGATGTACGGGGACAGGGCGTCGGTGACGCCCTTGAACACGAGGTAGCCGATCAGGGCCGCGAGCCCGGTGGACCCGTCGGACTTGCGGGCGTACCCGATGGCGACACCCAGCGCGAACAGCAGCGGCAGGTTGCCCAGCAGCGCGTTGCCAGCCGCGGCGAGCACGTCGGCGACGGGCAGCAGCCAGTCCGCGTTCGCGCCGAGGCCGTCCGCGCCGAGCATGTCGGCCTGGCCGAGCCGGAGCAGCAGCGCGGCGGCGGGCAGGGAGGCGATGGGGAGCATGAGCGAGCGGCCCACGCGCTGCAGCTGCGCGAGCCCGGGGATGCCCCGCTTGGGGGTGTCCACCGTGGTGGCGGTCATGGTGACTCCTCGTCGAGAGAGGGGGAGGGGAGTGGTCGAACTTGCTTGTCGCCGTCGAGTCCGGCAAGTTGTCTGGACCAGTTGCGAGCAGACTGGTCTAGACCGGAAGATGTGTCAAGGACCACAGTGCGCACCGGTGCGCGGCCGACGACGACCGAGGTGGGAGGGTGAGCGCGTGCACGTCCAGCAGCCCAGCCCCGCCCTCGAGGCGCCGGTCGCCCCGGTCGCCGGCCACAAGTACCAGGCCGTCCGCTCCTACCTGATGGACCTCGTCGAGCGGTCGCTGCACGTCGGCGACGCGGTGCCGTCCGAGCGCACCCTCTGCGAGCGGTTCGGCGTCTCCCGGATGACGGTGCGGCAGGCGATCGACGCGCTCGTCGCCGAGGGCGTCCTGGTCCGCGAGCAGGGGCGCGGCACGTTCGTCGCCCCGCAGCGGATGGACTTCGAGATGCGGCTGACCACGTTCGGCGAGGAGATGCGCCGTCGCGGGATGCGCCCGGAGACCCGGGTGCTGGACGCCCGCACCGTGCCCGCGTCGCCCGAGGCCGCGGACGCGCTCGGCACCGACGTCGGCGCGCCGCTGCACCACCTGTGGCGGGTGCGCTACGCCGACGGGTCCCCGATGAGCATCGAGCAGCACTGGGTCGCCGTCGCGCTCGTGCCGGACCTGCTGGCCGACGGGCCGCCGCCGAGCATGCACGACGCCCTGCGCGCCGTCGGGCTCGACCCGTCGTGGGGCGAGGAGACGCTCACCGCGGCGGAGGCCACCGACGAGGAGGCCGCGCTGCTCGACCTGCGCGGCCCGCGCGCGGTCCTGCGCGCGACCCGGCGGACCTTCAGCACCGACACGCCCGCCATGTACTCGCGCGCCTGCTACCGCGGCGACCGGTACAGCGTCTGGGTGCCGCTCAGCGCACCCGGGCCCGCCCTGGTCCCGCGCATGCGGACCGCCGACGAGATCCGCGTGGGGGTCGAGCCGTGACCGACGGGAGAGACCGGATGAGCAACGCAGGGACCGGGCAGGCCGCGGCGATCCTCGCGGGGCTCGGCGGGGTCGCCAACATCGACGAGATCGAGCCGTGCACGACGCGGCTGCGATCCCTCGTCAAGGAGCCCGGCCGCGTCGACACCGCCGCGCTGCGGGCGGCCGGCGCCTTCGGGGTGATGGTGTCCGGGCGCGTGGTGCAGGTCGTGATCGGCCCCAGCGTCGACACCCTCGCGAGCGACCTCGAGGACCTGATGTGACCCGCCCCCGCTGACCGACCCACCCCCGACCGACCAGACCGACCGAACCACCAGATCCACCAAGGAGACACACCATGAGCAAGGCCGAGCAGATCCTCGCCGGACTGGGCGGGGACGCCAACATCGTCGACCTGGAGCCCTGCATCACGCGCCTGCGCGTCGAGGTCGAGGACCCGGCGAAGGTCACCGAGTCGGTGCTCAAGGCCGCGGGTGCCATCGCGGTCATGCAGCAGGGCAAGGTCGTGCAGGTCATCGTCGGTCCCGAGGCCGACACCCTCGCCTCCGACATCGAGGACCTGCGCTGATGGCG
Source organism: Cellulomonas sp. NPDC058312 (assembly GCF_042880135.1). Taxonomy (NCBI): domain Bacteria; kingdom Bacillati; phylum Actinomycetota; class Actinomycetes; order Micrococcales; family Cellulomonadaceae; genus Cellulomonas; species Cellulomonas sp. NPDC058312. Next base: position 64,380 of record NZ_JBHVZE010000006.1, read on the forward strand.
GGTCTGACGGTCCTCGCGCCCGTCACCGGCGTCGTGCACGCGCTCGCGGACGTCGACGACCCGGTGTTCGCGCAGGAGATCGTCGGACCGGGTCTGGCCCTGGCGCCGGACACGGGGACCGGCGTCGCCGGGGTCGTCGCGCCGGTGGCCGGCACGGTCGCGAAGCTGCACCCGCACGCGTTCGTGCTGCTCGCGGAGGGCGGCCGGGGCGTGCTGGTGCACCTCGGGATCAACACGGTGCAGCTCGGCGGCGAGGGATTCGTCCTGCACGTCGCCGAGGGCGACACCGTCGAGCCGGGCCAGCTGCTGGTCGAGTGGGACCCCGCGGCCGTCGAGGCCGGCGGCCGCTCGGCGATCTGCCCGGTGATCGGGCTGGAGGCGAAGCCGGACGCGCTGACCCGGCTGGTCGAGCCGGGCGCCCACGTCGCCGCCGGCGAGCCGCTGCTCGAACTGGCCTGACGCGGCCCGCTCGTCGCCCGGCCTCGCACGCCGAGGTCGGGCCGGCGGGTGGTCCCGGGCGGTGTCCCGGACGCGGGCGGCGCGGCGGATCGATACTGGGGCGATGGTGCCCCGACCGACCCTGCGCGAGTGGCTGCGCGGCCTGCCCGCGCTCACCGGCGACCTGCCCGAGGTGGACCCCTACGCGCTGCCGGCGGACCCGGTCCAGGCGTTCGAGGAGTGGTTCGTCGCGGCGGTGAGCGCCGGGGTGCCCGAGCCGCACGCGATGACCCTCGCGACGGCGGACGCCGGCGGGCGGCCCGCCGCGCGCGTGGTGCTGCTGACCGACGTCGCCGACGGCGCGTGGGTGTTCTCGACGGACGCGCGGGCGGGCAAGTCCCGGGACCTCGCGGCGAACCCGCGGGCGGCGCTCACGTTCTACTGGCAGCCGCTCGGGCGGCAGGTCCGGGTCGCGGGGGCGGTGCGGCTGCTCGACCCCGAGGAGTGCGCGGCGGACTTCCTGCGCCGGTCGCCCAGCGCCCGTGCCGCGGCGCTCGCCTCACGTCCGGGTGAGCCGCTGCGCTCCGTGGAGGACATGGTCGCGGCGGTCGGGGAGGCGCGTGCCCGGGTGGACCGGGACCCGCGGCTGGTGCCGTCGACCTGGCAGCTCTGGGCGGTCGAGGCCGACGAGGTCGAGCTGTGGCAGGGCGACCACGACCGGGCGCACCTGCGGGTCCGCTACTCCCGGGACGGCGACCGCTGGGACCGGCGGCTCGACTGGCCGTGACGCCGGGTGCCGCCGGGTGCCGGCGGGGTCAGCGGGGCGGCAGCGGGTCCGGGGCGACGTCCGACGCCCGGGCGGCGAGGGTGTGCAGCGCCCGCTCCAGCGGCCCGCGGCCGAAGGCCGCCCGCCACAGCCAGCAGCCCGCGAGCGTGACGACCAGGAACGCGATCCAGGTGACGACGTCGGGCTCCCACACCACCGCGGACCCGAGCGCGGCGATCCCGACGAGCTGCACCGTGTAGGCGGTCAGCGCCAGCGCACCCGTGGCGGCGACGGGGGCGACGAGCCGCGGCGCGGCGTCGGCGACCAGCAGGCACAGCGCCAGCACGGCGAGCCCGACGCCGGTGTTCGCGACCACCTCGAGCGGGCTGCTGGAGTGCGGCTCCGTGGTGACCAGCGCGCCGAGGCCGGTGCCGGGATCGAGGGTGCGGGTCAGGACCGCCGACGCCCCGTGCCCGAGGACCGCCAGGCCGGCGCCGACGCCCAGCAGCCGCAGCCGGACCGCACGGTCCCGCAGGTCGCTGCGGCCCACGGCGAGCCCGACGAGGACGTACGCGAACCAGACGACCGCGGGGTAGTACGCGCCGACGAGCAGGTCGGTCCACGCCCGGCCGGGCAGGCGCGCGAACGCCGGCTCCAGCGCGAGGCGCAGCACGGGTCCGACCAGCGCCACGACGACGGCGCCGGTCAGCAGCCGCCGCGGGCTCGCGCCGAGCAGGGGGACCGCGGCCGCGAACAGCACGGCGTAGGTGGGCAGGATCACGACGACGGGCGTGCCCAGCAGCACCGCCACGACGCCGATGCCGAGCACGCCGAACGCGCGGACCAGCAGCTTCGTGCGGGCCTGGACGCGCCGGGTGCCGACCACCGGGTCGGGGCCGCCGGAGATCAGCGCCACCGAGATGCCGGACAGCAGCACGAACAGCGCGGCCGACCGGCCGTCGGCGACCTGGGTCAGCGACCAGGGCCAGGGGGAGTCCGGCTCGCCCGGTCCGACGTGGGCGGTGAGCATCCCGAGGACCGCGAGCCCGCGGGCGACGTCCACGCCGGTGATCCGCTGCATGGCGGCCACGGTAGCCGCCGGACCCGCCTGTCTCGCCCACCGGGACGGCACGTACCGCGCACTGGAACGAGCACCCCGGGCGCCACTACCGTCGGGGGGTGACTGACACGCATGAGGCCGAGGTCTACACCCACGGCCACCACGACAGCGTGCTGCGCTCCCACCGGTGGCGCACCGCGGAGAACTCGGCGGCCTACCTGCTGCCCGCCCTGCAGCCCGGCCAGTCGCTGCTCGACGTGGGCTGCGGCCCGGGCAACCTGACGCTCGACCTGGCCGCGCGCGTCGCGCCGGGCCGGGTGGTCGGCGTCGACCGGTCCGAGGCGGTCCTCGAGCTGGCGCGCGCGGAGGCCGCGGCCACCGAGGGGGCGCCGGACGTGACGTTCGCGGTCGGCGACGCGTACGCGCTGCCGTTCGAGGACGGCTCCTTCGACGTCGTGCACGCCCACCAGCTGCTCCAGCACCTCGGCGACCCGGTCGCCGCGCTGCGCGAGCTGCGCCGCGTCGCCCGCCCCGGCGGCGTGGTCGCCGTGCGGGACGCCGACTACGCCGGGATGACCTGGTACCCCGCCTCGCCGGTGCTCGACGAGTGGTCCGCGCTCTACCACGAGGTCACCCAGGCCAACGGCGCGGAGGCCGACGCCGGTCGCCGGCTGAGCTCCTGGGCGCTGGCCGCCGGCTTCGACCCGGACGCGCTCGTCGCGACCGCGGGCGTCTGGTCGTACGCGTCCGAGGAGGACCGCACCTGGTGGGCCGGGCTGTGGGCGGAGCGCTGCGTCGCGTCGGACTTCGCGCACCAAGCCGTCGCGCACGGGCTGGCCGACGAGGTCGCGCTCGAGCAGCTGGCCGCCGGCTGGCGCGAGTGGGGCGACGCCCCCGACGGCTGGTTCGCCGTGCTGCACGGCGAGGTGCTGGCCCGGGTCTGACGGCTAGGGTTGTCCCCGTGCGTATCGCGAGGTTCACCACGGGGGACGACCCCCGCTACGCCCTGGTCGAGGGCGATCCCGGTCAGGAGCAGCTCGTCGTCATCTCCGGCGACCCCATCTACACCCCGGTGCAGCCCACCGGTGAGCGGATCCCGCTCGGCGACGGCGTCCGCCTGCTCGCCCCGGTGATCCCGCGGTCCAAGATCGTCGGCGTGGGGCGCAACTACGCCGACCACGCCGCGGAGATGGGCAACGAGGTGCCGACGGCGCCGCTGCTGTTCTTCAAGCCGAACACCGCCGTGGTCGGCCCGGACGACCCGATCGTGCTGCCCGACTGGACCGAGGAGGTCTCCTACGAGGCCGAGCTCGCCGTCGTCATCGGCAAGGTCACCAAGGACGTCAGCCCCGAGCACGCCCTGAGCAAGGTCTTCGGCTTCACCGTCGCCAACGACGTGACCGCCCGGGACGCCCAGCGCACCGACGGCCAGTGGGTCCGCGCCAAGGGCTTCGACACCTCCTGCCCGATCGGCCCGTGGATCGTGCCCGGCCTGGACGTCGAGGACCTGGCCGTGCGCTCGCGGGTCAACGGCGAGGCCAAGCAGGACGGCCGCACGTCGCAGATGGTGTTCGACGTGCCCGCCCTGATCTCGTACATCTCCGAGGTCGTGACCCTGCTGCCCGGCGACGTGATCCTCACCGGCACCCCCGCAGGCGTCGGCCTGATCGTCGAGCGGGACGTCGTCGAGGTCGAGGTCGAGGAGATCGGCACGCTGCGCAACCCGGTGCTGCGCCGGTCCTGAGGGTGCTCGGCACGCCGCCCACCCTCGCTAGGGTGGGCGGCGTGAGCGCAACTGATCTCGTCCCGTCCGCCGGCAGCGCCGTCCGGGTCCGTTTCTGCCCGAGCCCGACGGGGACGCCGCACGTCGGCCTCATCCGCACGGCGCTGTTCAACTGGGCGTACGCCCGGCACGTCGGCGGCACGTTCGTGTTCCGCATCGAGGACACCGACGCCGCACGCGACTCCGAGGAGTCGTACCAGCAGCTGCTCGACGCGCTGCGCTGGCTCGGCCTGGACTGGGACGAGGGCGTCGAGGTCGGCGGCCCGCACGAGCCCTACCGGCAGTCGCAGCGGATGGACCTGTACGCCGACGTCGCGGCCCGGCTGCTGGCCGCCGGCCACGCCTACGAGTCCTTCTCGACGCCCGAGGAGGTCGAGGCCCGGCACCGCGCCGCCGGCCGTGACCCGAAGCTCGGCTACGACGGCTTCGACCGCGCGCTCACCGACGAGCAGAAGGCCGCCTACCGGGCCGAGGGCCGCGAGCCGGTGCTGCGCCTGCGGATGCCGGACGAGGACGTGACGTTCACCGACCTGGTGCGCGGCGAGATCACGTTCAAGGCCGGCTCCGTGCCGGACTACGTGATCGTCCGCGGCAACGGGCAGCCGCTCTACACGCTGGTCAACCCCGTCGACGACGCGCTCATGGGCATCACCCACGTGCTGCGCGGCGAGGACCTGCTGTCCTCCACCCCGCGGCAGGTCGTGCTGTACCGGGCGCTGCTGGACATCGGCGTCGCGACGGTGGCGCCGGAGTTCGGGCACCTGCCGTACGTGATGGGCGAGGGCAACAAGAAGCTCTCCAAGCGCGACCCCGAGTCGAACCTGTTCCTGCACCGCGACCGCGGGTTCACGCCCGAGGGCCTGCTCAACTACCTGTCGCTGCTCGGCTGGTCGATCGGCCCGGACCGCGACGTGTTCTCGGTCGCCGAGCTGGTCGAGGCGTTCGACGTCGCCGACGTGAACCCCAACCCGGCGCGGTTCGACCTGAAGAAGGCCGAGGCGATCAACGCCGAGCACATCCGGCTGCTGGCCCCCGACGACTTCCGCGACCGCCTGGTGCCGTACCTGCACCGCGCCGGTCTGGTGCCCGCGGACGCGTACGCCGACCTGGCCGCCGAGCACCGCGCGCTGCTCGACGCGGGCGCGCCGCTGATCCAGACCCGCGTGACGCTGCTGGGCGAGGTCGTCGGGATGCTCGGCTTCCTGTTCGTGGCGGACGACGCCCTGGTGGTGGAGGAGGACGCCCGCGGGGCGCTCAAGGACACCGCCGCGCAGGTGCTGGACGCGGCCACGGAGGCGCTGGCGGCGCTGCCGGCGGACGGGTTCACCACCGAGGCCGTCCAGGACGCCCTGCAGGCCGCCCTGGTCGACGGGCTGGGCATCAAGCCGCGGTTCGCGTTCACCCCGCTGCGGGTCGCCGTCTCCGGGCGCCGGGTGTCGCCGCCGCTGTTCGAGTCGCTCGAGATCCTCGGGCGGGCCTCGACGCTGGCCCGGTTCGCGGCGCTGCGCGCCTCGCTGTGACGGGCCGGCCCGTCGACGGGGTCCTGTTCGACGTCGACGACACCCTGGTCGACACGCACGGGGCGTTCGCGCAGGCGCTGGCGGCGGTCCGGGAGCGGTGGCTGCCGCACCTCGACGCCGCGGGGGACACCGCGCTGCTGGACCACTGGCGCGCGGACGCCGGCGGTCGGTACCGGCAGTACACCCGGGGCGAGGTGGGCTACCGCGAGCAGCGGATGGCCCGCGCCAACGACCTGCACGCGGCGTTCGGCGGCCCGGTGCTCGACGACGCCGCCTACGACCGGTGGAACGCCCTGTTCGAGGAGCGGTTCACCGGAGCCTGGGCGGCCCACGACGACGCCGCCGCGGTGGTCCGGCACCTGCTGGACGCCGGGGTCCGGGTCGGCGCGCTGACGAACGCCGCGACGGCCTACCAGGTCGCCAAGCTGACCGCGGTCGGCCTGGTCGACGAGGTGCCGCTGCTGGTCGGCGTCGACACCCTCGGGTTCGGCAAGCCCGACCCGCGGGTGTTCGCCGAGGCGTGCAGCCGGCTGGGCACAGCGCCGGGCCGCACCGCGTACGTGGGCGACGAGCTGGACGTCGACGCCCGCGCGGCCGCCGCCGCCGGGCTGCGGGGCGTCTGGCTGGCCCGCCCGGGCCTGGGCGCGAAGGACGCGAACGCGGGGGAGCCGGCGCCGTCGGACGTGGTCATCACCACGCTGGCGGAGCTCCCGGGCGTGCTCGGCCTCTGAGCCCGGGGCGGCCCTCCCGGCGGCGTGATCCACGTCTCCCAGCGGCCGGTTTGGTGCCAGCGATCCCGTCCGGTAATGTTCTCGGTCGGTGAGGCGTCCGGTTGACGCCGCTCCTCCACTCGCAGATCGGCGCTCCGTGCGTCGCGCTGCTGGTGCGCGGGGTGGTCGAGATGGCGCTGAATACCATTGGGGTATGGTGTAATTGGCAGCACGACTGATTCTGGTTCAGTTAGTCTAGGTTCGAGTCCTGGTACCCCAGCAAGGCTTCGCAGAATGGCTCGGAAGAGCGATTTGAAAGAGCCGGGCAGGATGCAGTACAGTAGTTCCCGGTCACACCGCTCCGGTGGTGAGACCGTCCAGGCCCCCATCGTCTAGAGGCCTAGGACGCCGCCCTCTCACGGCGGTAACAGGGGTTCGAATCCCCTTGGGGGTACAGCGAAAAGGGTCGGTCACCGCAAGGTGACCGACCCTTTTCTGCGTGACCGTGACGGTCGAGGTCGAGGGTTTCGCGCCAAAGCCGGGGGTGAAACCCTCGACCTCGCGTGAAACCCTCGACCTCGACCGGCCGATCACTCAGCGGTGCGGCGGAGGACTTCCGTCAGGCGGTTGGCGGCGGAGGCGACCGCGGCGGCGTGCAGGCGGCCGGGCTGGCGGCTCAGGCGCTCGACCGGGCCGGAGATGGACACGGCCGCCACGACCCGGCCGGACTGGCCGCGGACGGGGGCGCTGACGCTCGCGACGCCGACCTCGCGCTCGGACACCGACTGCGCCCAGCCGCGGCGGCGCACGCCGGACAGGATCGTCGCGGTGAACTTGGCGCCCTGCAGCCCGCGGTGCAGCCGGTCGGGCTCCTCCCACGCGAGCAGGATCTGCGCGGCGGACCCGGCGGTCATCGTCAGCGTCGCGCCGACGGGGATCGAGTCGCGCAGGCCGATGGGCCGCTCGGCGGCGGCGACGCAGATGCGCTGGTCGCCCTGGCGGCGGTAGAGCTGGGCGCTCTCGCCGGTGTGGTCCCGCAGCGCGGCGAGCACGGGGCCCGCTGCAGCGAGCAGCCGGTCCTCGCCGGCCGCGCTCGCCAGCTCGGTCAGTCGCGGCCCCAGGACGAACCTGCCCTGCATGTCGCGCCCCACCAGGCGGTGGTGCTCGAGCGCGACGGCCAGCCGGTGGGCCGTCGGGCGGGCAAGATGGGTGGCGTTGACCAGCTGCGCGAGGGTGGCGGGTCCGGCCTCCAGGGCGTTGAGGACCGAGGCGGCCTTGTCCAGCACGCCGACTCCGCTAGAGTTGTCCATAGGTCGATATTGGCGTCTCGAAGGCTGAGACGCAAGTGCGACACCCAGAGAGGCACCGACGGCCCCCACCGTCGGACCAGCGGAGAGGACACCCGACATGGCCGGGACACTGGCGGAGAAGGTGTGGGAGAACCACATCGTGCGGCGCGGCACGGACGGCGCGCCCGACCTGCTCTACATCGACCTGCACCTCGTGCACGAGGTCACCAGCCCGCAGGCGTTCGAGGGCCTGCGCCTCGCCGGCCGCCCGGTGCGCCGGCCGGACCTCACCCTGGCGACCGAGGACCACAACACCCCGACGCTGGACATCGACCTGCCGATCGCCGACGAGACGTCGCGCACGCAGATCCAGACGCTGCGCAACAACGCCGCGGAGTTCGGCGTCCGGCTGCACTCGCTCGGCGACGCCGACCAGGGGATCGTGCACCAGGTCGGGCCGCAGCTCGGCCTGACGATGCCGGGCCTGACCGTCGTCTGCGGCGACTCCCACACGTCCACGCACGGGGCGTTCGGCGCGCTGGCGTTCGGCATCGGCACCTCCGAGGTCGAGCACGTGCTCGCCACCCAGACGCTGCCGCTCGCGCCGTTCAAGACGATGGCGATCACCGTCGACGGGCAGCTCCCGCTCGGCGCGACCGCGAAGGACATCATCCTGGCGGTCATCGCGAAGATCGGCACCGGCGGCGGGCAGGGCTACGTCCTGGAGTACCGCGGCGAGGCGATCCGGTCCCTGTCGATGGAGGGCCGGATGACGATCTGCAACATGTCGATCGAGGCCGGCGCCCGCGCGGGCATGATCGCCCCCGACCAGACCACCTTCGACTACCTCAAGGGCCGCCCGCACGCCCCCGAGGGCGCCGACTGGGACGCCGCGGTCGCGTACTGGTCCACGCTGCGCACCGACGACGACGCCACGTTCGACGCCGAGGTCGTGCTGCACGCCGCCGACCTGGAGCCGTTCGTCACCTGGGGCACCAACCCCGGGCAGGGCCTGCCGCTGTCGGGCAGCGTCCCGGTGCCCGAGGAGATCGCGGACGCCAACGAGCGCGTCGCCGCCGAGCGTGCCATCGAGTACATGGGCCTCACCCCGGGCCAGCCACTGCGCGAGATCGCGGTCGACACGGTGTTCATCGGCTCGTGCACCAACGGCCGCATCGAGGACCTGCGCGCCGCCGCGAAGCTGGTGCAGGGCCGCCGCAAGGCCGACTCGCTGCGCGTCCTGGTGGTGCCGTCGTCGGCGCGCGTGCGGCTCCAGGCCGAGGCCGAGGGCCTGGACCGGATCTTCCTGGACTTCGGCGCCGAGTGGCGCAACGCCGGGTGCTCGATGTGCCTGGGCATGAACCCCGACCAGCTCGCCCCGGGGGAGCGGTCGGCGTCCACGTCGAACCGCAACTTCGAGGGCCGGCAGGGCAAGGGCGGCCGCACGCACCTCGTGTCCCCGCTCGTCGCGGCCGCCACGGCCATCCGCGGCACGCTGTCCTCGGTGTCCGACCTGGGCCCGGACGTCGCCGTGCCCGACGGCTCCCCGCTGGACCTCCAGCCGGCCTGAGCCGCCGACGCCCCCGACGCCCCCTTCGACCCAGGAACGAGCACCGTCATGGAGAAGTTCACCCAGCACACCGGCGTCGGCGTCCCGCTGCGCCGCAGCAACGTCGACACCGACCAGATCATCCCGGCCGTCTACCTCAAGCGGGTCACCCGCACCGGGTTCGAGGACGCGCTGTTCGCCGCCTGGCGCGGCGACCCCGACTTCCTGCTGAACCAGGAGGCCTACAAGGCGGGCTCCGTGCTCGTCGCGGGCCCGGACTTCGGCACCGGCTCGTCCCGCGAGCACGCCGTGTGGGCGCTCAAGGACTACGGCTTCAAGGCCGTCCTCGCGTCCCGGTTCGCGGACATCTTCCGCGGCAACTCCGGCAAGCAGGGCCTGGTCGCCGCGCAGCTCGCCCAGGAGGACATCGAGCTGATCTGGAAGGTGCTTGAGACCACGCCGGGCACCGAGGTGACGGTCGACCTCGTCAGCCGCACGGTCACCTGCGACGACGTCGTGGTGCCGTTCCAGGTCGACGACTACACCCGCTGGCGCCTGATGGAGGGGCTCGACGACATCGGTCTGACCCTGCAGCACGAGGCGGAGATCACGGCGTTCGAGGCCACCCGCGACGCGTGGCGCCCGAAGACCCTGCCCGCCAAGCACCTGCCGCCGGTCGACATCAAGGCCGCGCGCCCCGTCGAGCTGACGCTGGGTCGCCGCCCCGGCGCCTGACGCCCGCACCGCCCGACGAGCCCGGTCCCGCGCACCGCGGGGCCGGGCTCGTCCCGTCGGGTCGGCCTGCGAGGTTTGTGGAGGTTTGGCACCACCTGTGCGGCGCGGGGCACGCGGTGCACGGGCACCCCCGCCGGTGAGCGACCATAGGCGGATGACCGATCTGCTCAACGTCCACGGCGGCACCCCGCTCTCCGGGGAGATCACCGTCCGTGGCGCCAAGAACTTCGTCTCGAAGGCGATGGTCGCCGCGCTGCTGGGCGAGACCCCGAGCGAGCTGCGCAACGTCCCGCAGATCCGCGACGTCGGCGTCGTGACCGGCCTGCTGGAGCTGCACGGCGTGCGCGTGGACGCGGACGCCGTCGCCGGCACGCTGCGGCTCGACCCGACGGACGTGGAGTCCGCGCACGTCGCCGACATCGACGCCCACGCCGGGTCCAGCCGCATCCCGATCCTGTTCTGCGGCCCGCTGCTGCACCGGCTCGGCGAGGCGTTCATCCCCGACCTGGGCGGCTGCCGGATCGGTGACCGGCCGATCAACTACCACCTCGACATCCTCCGGCAGTTCGGCGCCGTGGTGGACAAGCGCGAGAACGGCATCCACATCCGCGCGCCGCGCCGGCTCCAGGGCACCAAGATCACGCTGCCGTACCCGAGCGTCGGGGCCACCGAGCAGCTGCTGCTCACCGCCGTGCGCGCCGAGGGCATCACGGAGCTGACCAACGCGGCCATCGAGCCCGAGATCATGGACCTGATCCACGTCCTGCAGAAGATGGGCGCGATCATCTCGGTCGACACCGACCGGGTCATCCGCATCGAGGGCGTCGACCGCCTGGTGGGCTTCCAGCACACCGCGCTGGCCGACCGGATCGAGGCGGCGTCGTGGGCGTCGGCCGCGCTGGCGACCGGCGGCGACATCTACGTGCGCGGCGCCTCGCAGCCGGAGATGACGACGTTCCTCAACACGTTCCGCAAGGTCGGCGGCGAGTTCACGATCGACGACGCGGGCGTCCGGTTCTTCCACCCGGGCGGCGACCTGTCGTCGATCGTGCTGGAGACCGACGTGCACCCCGGGTTCATGACCGACTGGCAGCAGCCGCTGGTCGTGGCGCTGACCCAGGCCAAGGGGCTGTCGATCGTGCACGAGACGGTGTACGAGAACCGGTTCGGCTTCACGGACGCGCTGCGCGGCATGGGCGCGACGATCCAGGTCTACAAGGAGTGCCTGGGCGGGCGGCCCTGCCGGTTCGGCCAGCGGAACTTCTACCACTCGGCGGTCGTCTCGGGTCCGACCCCGCTGACCGCGGCCGACATCGAGGTCCCGGACCTGCGGGGCGGGTTCAGCCACCTCATCGCGGCGCTGGCGGCGCAGGGCACCTCGGCGGTGCGCGGGATCAGCCTGATCGACCGCGGGTACGAGAACTTCACCGCGAAGCTGGAGGCGCTGGGCGCGAAGTTCGACCGCGACTGACCTCCCTCAGCCCCGCGGTGCCAGGCCCTGCTCGACGCGCTCGAGCAGGGCCTTCGCCGTCCCCAGGCCCGTGGTGTCGCCGTCGAGGGCGGCGTGCAGGCGGTGCGCCCAGTGCGCCCGGAGCCGGGCGATGTCCTGGACGGCGCGCGCGGTCGGGCGCAGCACCACGGTCCGGCGGTCGTGCTCGTCGTGGGTGCGCTCGACCAGGCCCTTGGCCTCCAGCTGGCGCAGGGTGGTGCTGAGGTTGCTGCGGTGCAGGCCGGTGCCCTCGGCGACGCTGCTGGGGGACGCGCCGGGGTGTCGGTGCAGGTGCCGGATGACCGTCGTCTCGGTGGGGGTGAGCGGGGCGACGTCGGTGGTGCGCCGGCCCTGGAGGTCGCGGGCGACGGTGAGCACCAGGTCGGCGAGCTCGGCGAGGTCGGCGTCCGTCGGGGTCGGTTCCATGAGCGAGGTCACACGGTCCATCGTAGCGATCGTTATGAGTTGATAGTTATAGTTCCATAACTTATCCGATCGTCCTGGAGCACCCGCATGCCCTCGTCCACCCGTCCCGCCCGCGGCGCCCCCGGGCCCACGCTCGCCGCCGTCTGCTTCGGCCTGTTCATGGTCGGTCTCGACGGCACCGTCGTCTCGGTGGCCAACCCCGCCATCTCCGCGTCCCTCGGGACCTCGTTCGCCGAGCTGCAGTGGATCACCAACGCCTACCTGCTCGGCCTCGCCGTGTTCCTCATCCTCGGCGGCACGCTCGGCGACCGGTTCGGTCGGCGCCGGATGTACCTGACCGGGGTCGCCGCGTTCGCCGTCACGTCCGTGGCGATCGGCCTGGTCGGCAGCACCGGCGGGGTGATCGCGTTCCGCGCGCTCCAGGGCCTGAGTGCCGCCCTGCTGATGCCGCAGACCCTCGCGCTGCTGCGGGCCACGTTCCCGAAGGAGAAGTTCGGCGCCGCCGTCGGCGTCTGGGGCGGGGTGTCGTCGGTCGCGATCGCCGCGGGGCCGATCGTCGGCGGGCTGCTCGTCGACACGCTCGGCTGGGAGTGGGTGTTCTTCGTCAACGCCCCCATCGCCCTGGTCGGGCTGCTGCTGGGCGGCCGGGTCCTCGCGGAGAGCACCGCGCCCGGCCGGGCCCGCATCGACGTGCCGGGCGTCGTGCTGCTGGCGCTCGGGCTGTGCGCGGTCGTCCTGGCCGTCGTGCAGTCGGAGTCCTGGGGCTGGACCAGCCCGCTGACGCTCGGCGTGCTGGCCGCGGGCCTGCTGCTGCTCGGGGTGTTCGGCGTGGTCGAGACCCGGGTCGCCGAGCCGCTGCTGCCGCTGACGCTGTTCCGCGACCCGACCCTGACCGTCGGAGCCGTCGCGGTCGCCGCGAACTTCTTCGCGCTGTTCGGCGTGACGTTCTTCCTGTCGCTGCTCCTGCTCAACCTGCGCGGGGTCGACGGGCTCACCGCCGGCGTGATGCTCCTCCCGCTCAGCGGGGTCTCGGTCGTCGCGTCCCCGATCGGCGCGGCGCTGGTCGGTCGGTTCGGCATCCGGGTGCCGATGGCCGCGGGCCTCGGGCTGATCGCGGTCGCGCTGCTGGCGCTGACCGGCGTCGACGTGGACTCGCCGTACCTCGGCATGGCGGTGCCGTTCGTGGTGCTGGCCCTCGGGGTCGGCATGGTGATGACCGCCGGTGCCGACGCGGTGGTCGGCAGCGCCCCGGTGCGGCTGGCGGGCGTCGCGGGCGGGCTGCAGGCGACCTCGCTCCAGCTCGGCGGCGCGCTCGGCACCGCGGTGCTCGCGGCCGTCGTGACCGCGGGGACGTCCGCGCGGCTGGGCGGCGTCACGTTCGCCGGTGACGAGGGCGTCCGGCAGGGTCTGGTCCCCGACGGGCTGGACCCCGCCACCACGGCGCTGGCCCAGGACGCGTTCCTCGGCGGGCTGCACACCGCGTTCGTCGTCGCGGCGGCGGTCGCCCTGCTCGCGGCGGTCGCGGCGGCGCTGCTCGTCCGCACGCCGCGGGCGCACCACGACGCCGCCGAGGTGCTGGTGGAGGCCGAGAGCGCGCTCGCGGGCGGGCCCGCGCTGCGCTGACGCGCGGGTGGTGCGGGGCCGGTGCGGGGGCCGGTGCGGGGGTGCCGCGGGGTCGCGCGCTACTGATCTGGGGGTTTACAACGGGGGAACTCCCCGATACTCATAGGTCTGCACGCGACCCGCAGCACCGCCGGGGAGGCGAACAGCCGCCGCCCACCTGGCACCGATGGCGAAGGAGCCACCCCGTGAGCCAGACCTCGTCCACCCCCGCACGCCCGCAGCTCCCACCGGTGAGCCGGCGGGGCTTCCTCGCCGGCGTCGGCGCGCTCGGCCTCGGCGCCGCCGTGGCCGCCTGCGCCGGCGGCGGCCCGACCTCGGCCGGCGCCGCGAGCGCCGGCGGGAAGACCCCGCTCGCGTTCTGGACCGGCTTCACCGGCGGTGACGGCCCCGTGATGCAGGACCTCGTGGACCGGTTCAACGCCGAGCACGAGGGCATCGCCGTGACGATGACGACGATGGAGTGGGCCGACTACCACGCCAAGCTGCCCGCGGCCCTGACCTCGGGCCAAGGGCCGCACGTGGCGATCCAGCACCTCGACTCGCTGCCGACCTCCGCGGCACGGGGCCTCCTGGAGCCGGTCGACGACGTCGCCGCCGACCTCGCGCTGACCGCCGACGACTTCATCCCGACGGTGTGGGACGCGGGCATCTACGCCGGCGCGCGGTACGGCATCCCGCTCGACGTCCACCCGCTCGCGCTGTTCGTCAACACCGGCGTGGTCGCCGACGCGGGGCTCGACCCCGCAGCACACCCGCTGGACCGGGCGTCCTACGAGGGGGCGCTCGACACGCTGCTCGCGCGCGGGGTCGCCGGCCACTGGATGAGCCCGCACACCTTCACCGGCGGTCAGACCCTCCAGTCGCTGATCTGGCAGTTCGGCGGCGACCTGTTCGACGGCGAGGGCGCCACCGTCGCGTGGCACCGGGACGAGGGCGTCGAGGCGCTGTCCTGGATGGTCGCCGCCGTCCACCGCGGGTGGAGCGCCCGCGACGTCGGGCAGGACGCCGACATCATCGCGCTCCAGAACGGCCAGGCCGCGTACAACTGGAACGGCATCTGGTCCATCAACACCCTCGACTCCATCCCGTCGCTGACGTGGGACGTGAGCCGGCTGCCGCGGATCGGCAGCGTCGACGCCGCCTGGGCCGGGTCGCACAACTTCGTGCTCACCCGGCAGCGCGGCACGACGGACGCCCAGCTCGAGGCGGCGCGCACGTTCATCAGCTGGGTGTCCGAGCAGTCGGCCGCGTGGGCGGTCGGCGGCCAGGTGCCCGCGCGGCGGTCCGCCCGCGAGTCCGCGGAGTTCGCCGCCCTCGCGCCGCAGGCCGCCGTCGCGGAGCAGGTCGACGACCTCCGGTTCATCCCGTCGGTCCCGGGGATCGGCGACGCGGTGGGCGAGCTCTACACCGCGCTGAACGAGGCGGTGCTGCTCACGAAGGCCCCGGCGGAGGCGCTCGCGGACGCCGCGCGGCGCGCCGACGAGGTCCTGGCCGACAACCGCGACCGCTACGCCCGATGACCGCGGCCCCGTCCGGGGCGCCCGCCCGCCGACGCCCCCTGCGGCGCGGTGCGGTGTGGACGCCGTACCTGTTCCTGGCCCCGTTCCTCACGGTCTTCGGGACGTTCGTGGCCTTCCCCGCGCTGCGCGGGCTCTGGATGTCCCTGCACGACTGGGACCACCTGATGCCGACCCGCCCGTTCGTCGGGCTCGCCAACTACACGGACCTGCTCGACCCCGCGAGCGTGCTGTACCAGCGGTTCTGGGACGGCATGGCGGCGACCGGGATCTTCGTCGTCGCGTCGGTGCCGCTGCTGCTCACCGCGCCTCTGCTGCTGGCGATGGCGCTGAACCGGCGGTTCCCCGGGCGGACGTTCCTGCGGGCCGTGGTGTTCCTGCCGTACGTGCTCGGCGTCGCGGTGGTCGCCGTGCTGTTCCGGTTCGTGCTCGACCCCAACCTCGGCGTGCTCAACCACCTGCTCGCCACGACCCGGCTCGACCGGGTGCTGCACGCGCTCGGCGCCGGCGACCCGGTGCCGTGGCTGACCGCCCAGCCGTGGGCGTGGGTGTCGCTGGTCGGCGTCACGCTCTGGTGGACGATCGGGTTCAACACGATCATCTACCTCGCCGGCCTGCAGGACGTCCCCGCGGAGCTCTACGACGCGGCGCGGGTGGACGGCGCGTCCGCGCGCCAGCGGTTCCGGCACGTGACGCTGCCGGGGCTGCGGCCGGTGCTGGCGTTCGTCCTGACGATGACCGTGCTGGCCTCGGCGAACATGTTCGGCCAGTCCGACCTGATGACCGGCGGCGGTCCCGGGACCTCCACCCGGACCGCGCTCATGGTCATCCTCGACACCGGCATGGGGCAGTACCGGATGGGCGCCGCCGCGGCGATGGGCTACGTCCTGTCCGTCGGGCTCGGCGTCGTGTCGATCGTCAGCTTCGTCGCGCTGCGGGAGCGGTCGTGAGGCGCCGCGGTCTCGGCGGCGCCGTCGTCGCGGCGCTGGTGCTCGTCGTGGTGCTCACGTTCCTCGGCCCGCTGGTCTGGATGCTGCTCACCTCGGTCAAGTCCTACGGGGAGGCCACCGCGTCGCCGCCGACCCTGTGGCCGCAGGACGTGGACCTGTCCGCGTACGACCGGCTGCTCGGCCTGGACGGCCCGTACCCGGTGCTGCGCTGGTTCCTCAACTCGCTGGTCGCCGGGGTGCTGCACACGGCGCTGGTGCTCGTGGTCGCCTCGACCGCGGCGTTCGCGCTGGCGCGGATGCGGTTCCGGGGGCGCGGGCTCGTGTTCGGCGTCATCGTCTCGACCCTGTTCCTGCCGGCGTTCGTGTTCCTCATGCCGAACTACCTCACCATCGACGCGCTCGGCTGGACCGACTCCCTGTGGGCGCTGGTGGTCCCCGGCGCGGCCGGTGCCTTCGGTGTGTTCTTCCTGCGGCAGTTCTTCGTGGGGCTGCCCGCGGAGCTGGAGGAGGCCGCGGCGCTCGACGGGGCGAACCAGTGGCACGTGTTCACGCGGATGGTGCTGCCCAACACCCGCCCCGCGCTCGCGACGCTCGCCGTGCTGGCGTTCCTCGGGAACTGGAACGACTACATCTGGCCCGTGTACGTGCTGTTCAGCCCGGAGCGGCTCACGCTGCCCGCCGGGCTGAAGCTGCTCCAGGGCGCGTACGCCACGGACCACCCGACGGTGATGGCCGGCGCCGTGGTGGCGTCGGTCCCGGTGATCGTCCTGTTCCTGCTCACCCAGCGGTTCATCATCGAGGGCGTCGCCCGGAGCGGGCTGAAGGGATGAGCGCCGCGACCCGGTCCCGCGGGGCCACGCTCCTGGCCGCGATCGCGCTCGCGGGGTGCGCCGGTCCGGGGCCCGACCCGGTGCTCCGCGACGAGGCGACGGTCACCGGCTTCACCAACCCGGTCCACGACGGGGACCTGCCCGACCCGTTCGTGCTGCGCACCGAGGGGTCCTGGTACCTCTACGGCACCCAGGGCCGGCTCGGCACGATGCCGGTGCTGCGGTCCGACGACCTCGTCACCTGGGCGCCGGTCGGCGACGGGATGCCGGTGCTCGCGTCGTGGACGGCGCCCGGGCGGCACTGGGCGCCCGAGGTCGTCGCCCTGGACGGCCGCTACCTCGCGTACTACACCGCCACCGAGCGGGCGACGCAGCAGCAGTGCATCGGCGTCGCCGTCGCGGACCACCCGGCGGGGCCGTTCGTGGACGACGCCGACGCCCCGCTGGTCTGCGAGCACGAGGAGGGCGGGTCGATCGACGCGTCCCCGTACGTCGACGTCGACGGCACGCCCTGGCTGCTGTGGAAGAACGACGGCAACCACATCGGGGTCCGGTCGTGGATCCGGGCGCGGCAGCTGGCCCCCGACGGCCGGACGCTGGTCGGCGACGGCCCCGTCGACCTGGTGACCCACGACCAGGACTGGGAGGGCGCGCTGGTCGAGGGGCCGACCGTGCACGAGCACGACGGCCGCTACCACCTGCTCTACTCCGCGAACGACTACGGCTCCGTGGACTACGGGGTCGGCTGGGCCGTCGCGGACGCGCTCACCGGGCCCTGGACCAAGCCGCTGGACCGGCCCGTGATGCGCAGCACCGCGGACGCCGCGGGGCCCGGGCACGGCAGCGCCGTCACCACCGCCGTCACCACCGCCTGCGGGGCGACCTGGTACGTGCACCACGCCTGGCGGCCCGACGCGGTGGGCACCGGGTACCCCGGACGGCAGACGTGGCTGACCCCGCTGCGGTTCGGTGCCGACGGCGTGCCCGTGCTCGACGGGCCGGCCGCGTCCGTGGCGGTGACCCCGTGCGGGTGACGTCGTGGGTGTGACGCTGCGGGACGTGGCCGCCCGGGCCGGCGTCTCGTTCAAGACGGTGTCCAACGTCGTCAACGACCGCCCGCACGTCACCGACGCCACGCGGGCGCGGGTGCTCGCCGCGGTCGACGCGCTCGGTTACCGGCCCAACGCCAGCGCGCGCAGCCTGCGGCACGGCCGGTCCGGCATCCTGGCGCTGGCGGTCCCCGAGCTCACCTCGCCGTACTTCGCCGCGCTGGCGTCGGCGGCGGGCCGGGCTGCCAAGGAGCACGGCCGGGTGCTGGTGATCGAGGAGACCCGCGGTGAGCTCGAGGGGGAGCGGGTCGCGCTCGTCGACCTGGCGTCGCGGCTGGTGGACGGGGTGATCCTGTCGCCGCTCGTGACCCCCGAGCGCGTCGTGGCCGAACGGATCGGCGCGACTCCGCTCGTGATGCTCGGCGAGCACCGGTACGGCGCCGGGGCGGACCACGTCGCGATGGACTCGGAGCGCGCCGCCCGGGAGCTGACCGCGCACCTGCTCGCCACGGGACGGCGGCGGATCGCCGTCGTCGGGCGG
Organism: Cellulomonas sp. NPDC058312; assembly: GCF_042880135.1. Taxonomy (NCBI): domain Bacteria; kingdom Bacillati; phylum Actinomycetota; class Actinomycetes; order Micrococcales; family Cellulomonadaceae; genus Cellulomonas; species Cellulomonas sp. NPDC058312. The sequence continues at coordinate 82,655 of NZ_JBHVZE010000006.1, forward strand.
GAGGACGCGCCCGGCACCGGGGCCGAACGCTGGCGCGGGCACGTGGCAGCGCTCGCGGACGCCGGGCTGCGCCCCGACTGGCGGCTCGACCTGCGCGTGCCGGCCTACCGCCGCGAGGACGGCGTCCGGGCGGTCCGCGCGCTGCTCGGCGGCGGGGACCGGCCCGACGCGGTGCTGTGCTTCAACGACCTGCTCGCCCTCGGCGCGGTGCACGCGCTGCGGGACGCCGGGCTGTCGGTGCCCGGCGACGTCGCGGTCGCGGGGTTCGACGACATCGAGGAGTCTCGGTACGCCGGGCTCACCACGGTCGCGCCGGATCTCGGGCTGCTCGCCAGGGAGGCCGTGCGGCTGCTCGTGCGGCGTGTCGAGGACCCGGCGCGGGCACCCGAGCGCGTCGACGTGCCGTTCCGGGTGGTGGTGCGGGCGTCGACGGTCGGGTGAGCGGGGTCGCGGCGCGCGGGCGGGAGCCGGGACCCGGACGAGCGGGCGCGGCTCAGCCGGTCGGCCGGTCCCGGAACTCGTGCGCGCTGTGCGCCTCGGCGCCGGACACCTGCGCGACCACCAGCGCCGCCACGTCCCGCAGCTTGGCGTTGCGGTGCTGGGAGGCCCGCCGCAGGATGCCGAACGCCTCCTCGGGGCCGCACCGGTTCTGGGCCATGATGACGCCGAGCGCCTGGTCGATCACCGCGCGCGAGGCCATCGCCTGCTTGAGGTCGGTGTTCACCTGGGTCTGCTCCTCGACCCGTGCGGCGACCGCGACCGCGCCCGCGGCGTCGTCGGCGAACCGGCCCACCGCGGCCAGCGCCTCGGGGTCCCAGTCGCCGAGCGTCGGGCGGTACAGGTTGATCGCCAGGTCGAGGTCGGCGCCCGCGCGCGAGGAGGCGGGCACGGCGGCGGCCGACGCGAAGCCGTTCGCCAGCGTCGTGTCCCGCCACTGCGGCCAGCGCTCGTCCGCGGACACGTCGGGCACGGTGATGAGCCGCTCGATGCGCGCGGCCTCCAGGCACGGGCCGTCGCCGGCCGCCTGCTCCGCGTGGTCGCACGCCGAGGCGGCCTCGTCGGTCGTCGCCGCGACGGCCGAGCGGCCGCCGAGCCGCACCGTGATCGCGGCGGAGACCCGGTCCCCGGCCCGCTCGGCGGCGCGGCGCACGATCACCTCGAGCAGGGCGTCGAGCTGGACCGTCGTCGCGAGCATGCCGTGCAGCTCGCCCAGGGCCTCGACCCGCCAGGCGTCCACGGGGCCACGCAGCGCACCGGCCAGGTCCGGGACCTCGTCGGCGCTCGCGGCGCGCGGCGCGTCGGGTGCGTCCGGCCGGGGGTGCGCGCCCTGCTCCCCGGGGGTGCGCGCGTCCACGCTCACCGTCCGTCCGGGTGGGTCGTCCCCGGCGACGTCTCCTCGTCGGTGGGCGCCACGTACCCGGACTCGGGCCCGTCGCCCTCGGAGCCGGGGGTGCTCTGCTCGGCCGTGTCGTCGGGGTCGCCGTCGGGCAGCACGCCCGTCGGTCGGTCGGTGGGGTCCTGCGTCATGGAGGTCCTCCTCGGTCGGTTCCGGTCACATGCTGCTGCTCCCGGCCCGGGTCCGCATCCCGGCAGGGGCGTCGGGCCCTGCGGGGCGTGTGCGGCGGTCACCTCCCCGGCGTCGCCCCGTCCGGTGTCACCACCTGGACCTGCACGCCCGCGTGCTCGGCGCGGCGGCGCAGCCGCGTCAGGTGCAGCGCCGCGACCGGGCCGATCCGGTGCAGCGCCGAGGCATCGAGCACCAGCCGACCGCGGGCCGGCACCGCGCGCAGCGCCTCGGCGAGGCCGGCGACCAGGTCCGGGGCGGTGGCGCCGTCCACGGTCCCTACCAGGCGCACGTGCACCGTGCGGCCCTCCGGGACGTGGTGCACGACGAGCCGGGCGGGGCGGGGGACCGCGGCCGCGCCCACGCCCGGGGTGCCGGGTCCGGTCGCGGCGGTCGCCGGGTCGACCGACCCGCCGGCCAGGCTCGCGAGCGCCGCGTCCAGCAGCTCGCGCGGGTCGGACCCGTCGGGCCGCCCCGGCAGCGCGGCCAGCAGCCGCTCCGCGAGGGTGCGGACCTTGACGTTCAGGTGCTCGGAGTGCCAGCGCAGCAGGTCGAACGCCGCGTCGCCGTCCAGCCCGTAGGCGAGCATGGCCGCGCCCTTCGCCTGGTCGATGACCTCCCGCGACGCGATCGCCGCGGACAGCATGTCGTCGGCGCGGCGCGCGGCGGTGGCGCCGATCTCCGCGCCGAGGTCGACCAGCACGCCCAGCACGCCCGTGGTGCCGGCTGCCTGGCCGTCGCCGGGGACGGCCGGCGCGGGTGCCGTGAGCACGGCGAGCACCGCGTGCTCGCCGCCCGTCGCGTCCAGCAGGCGGTACCGGACCGAGCGGCCGGTGTCGGCGGCGGAGGGCGCCCCGCGGAGCACCGCGGCCAGCGCGGGCCGGTCGTCGCGGTGGCAGTGCGCCAGCATCAGGTCCGCCGACGGCACCACCTCGCCCGGCTCGAACCCGTGCAGCCGGAAGACGTCCGGCGTCCAGGTCAGGGAGCCGTCGGCGAGGAGGTGGAACGTGCCCGGCGCCGGGAGGGACCGGCGGTCGGACGGGGAGGTGGGGGGACGGGTCGACAGGGACATGCGTGCTCCGGAGCCGGCGCACGACGCAGCACAGGCGTCGCGCGGTTCTGCTCGCGCGGCTCGCTTCGTCCCAACGATGCGCGGTCGGTCCCGGCGGGATCATCCCCACCGGACCAGGTCCGATAGTGCCAAATCCGGGCGCCGGACGCACACCGGCCCCGCGGACCCGCCCGGGTAGCATCGGCTCCCGTGCACCCGCCCCGCGCCAACCGCGCCTACCGGAACATCGCCCGCATCCTGCGTCCCGTGCTCTACGGGATCACGCGGCGCGACTGGCGCGGCACCGAGCACCTGCCCACGGGCACGGGGTTCATCGCGGCGAGCAACCACATGACGAACGTCGACCCGATCACGTTCGCGCACTACCTGTACGACAACGGCGTCGCGCCGAAGATCCTCGCGAAGTCGTCGCTGTTCACCGTCCCGGTCGTCGGGTGGGTGCTGCGCGCGTCCGGGCAGATCCCCGTCTACCGGAACACCTCCCAGGCCGGCGACTCGCTGCGCGCCGCCGAGGCCGCCCTCGGCGAGGGGGAGTGCGTGGCGGTGTTCCCCGAGGGCACCCTCACCCGCGACCCCGACCTGTGGCCGATGGTCGCCAAGACCGGCGTCGCCCGGCTCGCGCTCAGCTCCCGGGTCCCGGTGGTCCCCGTCGCGCAGTGGGGCGCGCAGGACCTGCTGGGCCGGTACGCCAAGGTGTTCAAGCCGTTCCCGCCCAAGCGGGTCACGATCGTCGCGGGCCCGCCCGTCGACCTCAGCGACCTGTACGACCGCCCGCACGACGCCGCGACGCTGCGCGAGGCGACCGCCCGCGTGATGGCGGCGATCACCGCGCTGCTGGCCGACATCCGGGAGGGGACGCCGCCCGCGCGGCCGTTCGACATGCGGCGCCCGGGCGGCGCGGGGACGGACGGCACTGCGACGGACGGCACCGCGGCGGACGGCACCGCGGCGGACCGGCCGTGACGCGCGCGGCCGTCCTCGGAGCCGGTGCGTGGGGCACGACGTTCGCCGCGGTGCTCGCCGACGCGGGCTGCGACGTGACCGTCTGGGGCCGCGACGCCGCGGTGGTCGCGGACATCGCCGGGCAGCACCGCAACGAGCGCTACCTCCCCGGCGTGGACCTGCCGGCGCGGGTGACGGCGGACGCCGACCCGCGGGCTGCCGTCGCGGGCGCCGACGTGGTGGCGGTCGCCGTCCCCTCGCAGTCCGCCCGGGCGGTGCTCGCGCCGCTGGCCGACGCGCTCGCGCCCGACGCGGTCGTGGTGTCGCTGATGAAGGGCGTCGAGCTCGCCACGGACCGCCGGATGAGCGAGGTCATCGCGGAGTCCCTCGCGATCCCCGCGGACCGGGTCGCCGTGCTGTCGGGCCCGAACCTCGCCGCGGAGATCGCCGCCCGGCAGCCGACCGCCACCGTGGTGGCCGCCACCGACCCGCGCACCGCCGAGCGGGTCGCCGCCGCGTGCGCGACCGGGTACTTCCGGCCGTACACGAACGACGACGTCGTCGGCGTCGAGCTCTGCGGTGCCGTCAAGAACGTCATCGCCCTGGCCGTCGGCATCTCGCAGGGGCGCGGGCTCGGCTACAACACGATGGCGACCGTCATCACCCGCGGACTGGTGGAGATCACGCGGCTCGGGCAGGCGCTCGGCGCGCGCGCGGAGACGTTCCCCGGGCTCGCGGGCATGGGCGACCTGATGGCCACGTGCGCGTCGCCCGACTCGCGGAACCACCGGCTCGGGCTGCACGTCGGGCGCGGGCTCGGCCTGGACGAGGCGATCACCGCGACCGGCGGCACCGCCGAGGGCGTCAAGTCCTCCCGGTCGGTCCTGGACCTGGCCGAGCGTGCCGGTGTCGAGATGCCGATCACGCACGCCGTGGTGCAGGTCCTGCACGAGGGCCTGCCCGTCGACGCCCTGGCCCCGCTGCTCCTGGGCCGCCCCCGCAAGCCCGAGGGCGCCTGACCCACCGCCGCCCGCACCCGGCACCCGCGCCGCGCATCCGCCACCCCGGCGGCGGGGCGGGTCAGGCGCGGAGCGCGGCGTCCAGGTCCGCCCAGAGGTCCTCGACGTCCTCGATGCCGACCGACATCCGCAGCAGGTCCTCGGGCACCGTCGGGGACTCGGTGGCGAACCGGCGCCGGCGCTCGATGCTCGACTCCACGCCGCCGAGGCTCGTCGCGGGCACCCACAGCCGCAGCGCCGCGACGAGCGCGTCCGCCCCCGCGGCCCCGCCGGCGGGACGCAGCCCGATGATCGAGCCGAAGCCGTCCATCTGCGCCGCCGCGCGGGCGTGGCCCGGGTCGCCCGGCAGCCCGGGGTGACGCACCTCGACGACGCCCGGGTGCTCCGCGAGGCGACGCGCGAGCTCCAGCGCGTTGGCCTGCGACCGCTCGACCCGCAGCGCCAGGGTGCGCACGCCGCGCAGCGCGAGGTAGACCTCGAACGGCCCGGCGATGGCGCCGTGCACCGTCCGGTAGGTGTGCAGCCGCTCGTGCAGCGCGGGGTCGTCGGCCAGCGCCGCGCCGAGGACGACGTCGCTGTGCCCGGCGAGGTACTTGGTCACCGAGTGGATGACGACGTCGGCGCCCAGCGTGAGCGGCCGCTGTACCAGCGGCGTCGCGAAGGTGTTGTCGACGCCGACCAGCGCGCCGACCGCGTGCCCGGCGGCGATCAGCGCGGGCAGGTCGGCGACCTCGAGCATCGGGTTGGTGGGCGACTCGACCCACAGCAGCGACGTCGCGCGGCCCGTCGGCGAGGCGGCCGGGTCCAGCGCGGTGACCACCGCGTCCGTGTCGGCGATGTCGACCTGCTGCAGCTCGACGTCGGACCGCTCGGCGAGGTCGCGGGCGTACCCGAGGGTCACCTGGTAGGCGTGCCGGGGCAGGACCAGCCGGCCGCCGCGGGGCACCAGCGACAGGGCCGCGGCGATCGCCGCCATGCCCGAGCCGAAGACCAGCGCGCGGTTCGCCGACCGCTCCAGGGCGCCGAGGGTCAGCTCGAACGGCCCCCACGTCTCGGTGTCCGCGCGGGCGTACATCAGCTCGCCCGGCTGCGGGACGCCCTGCGAGACGTACGTCGAGGACAGCACGACCGGCGGGTTCACCGGGGCGCCCTGCGTGCGCGCCGGGCGGCCGGTGGTCACCGCGACGGTCTCGGGGGCCAGTGCGGACGGGTGGGTCGGGTGCGCGTCGGTCACGCGCGCAGGGTAGCCCCCGGTCGGCGGCCCGGGCCCGGACCGTCCCACCCAGCGGATAGGCTCGCGGGCGATGTCCAGCACCGAGCAGCCCCAGACCCCGTCCACGCCGACGCGCCCGCGGGTGCTCGTCCTGTTCGGGGGGCGGTCCAGCGAGCACGCGATCTCCTGCGCCACCGCCGGCGCCGTGCTGCGGGCGGTGGACCGCGAGCGGTACGACGTGCTGCCCATCGGCATCACCCCGCGGGGCCGCTGGGTGCGCGTCGCCGACGACCCGGACCGCTGGGCGATCGTCGACGGCCGGCTCCCCGAGGTCGAGGCCACGCCCGAGCAGGTGCTGCTGCCCCAGGAGGCCGGCTCCCGCGAGCTGCGCGTCCTGGAGGCCGGCTCGCCCGCGACCGCGATCGGCGAGGTCGACGTGGTGCTGCCCCTGCTGCACGGCCCGTTCGGGGAGGACGGCACGCTCCAGGGCATGCTCGAGCTCGCCGACGTCCGGTACGTCGGCGCGGGCGTGCTCGCCTCCGCGGTCGGCATGGACAAGCACTTCATGAAGGTCGCGCTCGCCGGCGCCGGGCTGCCCGTCGGGCCGTTCGTGACGCTGCGCGGCGACGACCTGGCCCAGGACCGCGACGGGGTGCGCGCCCGGATCGCCGCGCTCGGCCTCCCGCTGTTCGTCAAGCCCGCCCGCGGCGGCTCCAGCATCGGCATCACCCGCGTGGTGGACCCGGCCGCGCTCGACGCCGCCGTCGCCACCGCGCAGGAGCACGACCCGAAGGTGGTCGTCGAGGCCGGGATCGTCGGGCGCGAGATCGAGTGCGCGGTGCTCGGCGGCCGGGGCGGCGCGCGCCCCCGGGCGTCGCTGCCGGGGGAGATCGTCGTCACCGACGGGTCGCACGGGTTCTACGACTTCGAGGCCAAGTACCTCGACGAGGCCGCGGTGCAGCTGTCCTGCCCGGCGGACCTGCCGGCGGACGTGATCGCCCGCGTGCAGGACGTCGCGGTCCGGACGTTCGAGGCCGTGGACTGCGAGGGGCTCGCGCGGGTCGACGTGTTCGTCACCCCCGACGGCCAGGTCGTCGTCAACGAGATCAACACGATGCCCGGGTTCACCCCGTTCTCGATGTACCCGCGGATGTGGCAGCAGAGCGGGCTCGCCTACGCCGACCTGCTGGACGAGCTGCTGCAGCTCGCGCTCGAGCGGCCGACCGGGCTGCGCTGAGCCCCCGCGCCCCGGGTCGCACGGGTCACAGGCAGGAGCGCGTCGCCTCCACCTGGGCGATCGCGGGGCTGAGGGCGTCGAGGAACGACGTCGACCGCTCGGCCACCACGGACGCCGGCACGTGCACCTCCACGGCGGGGTCGCGGCCGTAGGTCACGAACGTCCAGTCGGACGAGCCCGGGTCGAGCGCCAGGTCCGGGTCGTCGCCGGCGCCGTCCGCGGGCTCCGCGTCCGCGCGCACCAGCCAGTCGATGGTCGTCCCGCTCGCCGTCTCGACGGTCACGCACTGCTCCGTGGTCGGACCGGGCACCTCGACGCCGCACCGCAGCGTCACCGGGTCCGCGGGGTCGCCCCACGCGGCGGTCGCCTGGCTGGTCGTCCGGTGCTCGGCGAGCCCGTCGCCCAGCGACTCGGGCACGGTCAGGACGACCCGGGCGCAGTCCGGGTCCGTCGCGTCGGGGGCGACCGCGACGCCGACGGACTGCGCGCAGCCCGCCAGGAGCGGGACCGCCAGGAGCAGCAGCGCCGCGGACGTCACGGCGGGGCGGGGAACGAGGGTCACCGCGCCAACCTAACCCGGCCCGCGGCACTACCGTGTCCGGCGTGACCGACCCCGCAGCCTCTCCCGGACCCCACGTGGCGGACCTCACCGAGACCCAGCTGCTCGGGCGGATCTTCCCCCTGCTGCCCGCCGGCGGTGACACCCTGGTCGGCCCGGGCGACGACGCCGCGCTGCTCGCCGCCCCGGACGGACGGTTCGTCGTCTCGACGGACGTGCTGGTCCAGGACCGGCACTTCCGGCTCGGCTGGTCGTCGGGGGAGGACGTCGGCTGGCGTGCCGCGATGCAGAACCTCGCGGACGTCGCGGCGATGGGCGCGCGGCCGACGGCGCTCGTGGTCGCGCTCGTGGTGCCCGGCGACCTGCCCGTGGCCTGGGTCGAGGGCCTGGCCCGGGGCCTCGCGGCCGCCTGCGCGACCGTGGGGGCCGGTGTCGTCGGCGGCGACCTGTCCGGCGGCGACGCGGTCGTGGTCGCCGTCACCGTGCACGGCGACCTCGGGGGACTCGACCCGGTGCTGCGGTCCGGTGCGCGCCCCGGGGACGTGCTGGCGCTCGCGGGGACCGTCGGGCGGTCCGCCGCGGGCCTGGCGCTCCTGGAGGCCGGGCGCGCGGACGTCGACCCGCACGTGGTCCGGGTGCACCGCCGCCCGGAGCCGCCGCTCACCGCCGGCCCGGCCGCGGCCCGGGCGGGCGCGACGGCGATGCTCGACGTGTCCGACGGGCTGCTGCGCGACGCGGGCCGGGTCGCGGCCGCCAGCGGAGTCGTGCTCGATCTCGCGGACCCGGCGGACGTGCTGGCGGGGGACCTCGCGGCGGTCGACCGCGCGGCGCGGGCGGTCGGCGGGGACGCGCGCGCCTGGGTGCTCGGCGGCGGCGAGGACCACGGGCTGCTCGCCACGTTCCCGCCGGGCGCGCTGCCCGCGGGCTTCCGGGTGGTCGGGACGGTGCGCGAGCCGGGGCAGGGTGCGCCCGCCGGGACGGTGCTGGTGGCCGGGTCGGCTGCGAGGACGAGCACCGGGTGGGACCATTTCGGGCGGTGACCGGTCCGCCCGTCGGGCGAGCGTCCTGCGGTGCGTGGAGCACCGGCAGGACGCCCGCCGCGTTCGGCCGACCTCCTGCTGCTACTTCACGAAGGTCAGCGTCGCGCTGCCGGTCGGGAGGGGGACCGAGTCCACAGCCGACGAGACGGTGAACGCTCCAGGAGTCGTGGAGGTGATCCTCGCCTCGTACGTGCCCTCGACGGAGGTCTCGACGAACGAGCTGACCTTCACCCCCATGATGCCCAGAGTGCCGGTGCCGGACACCTTGAGCGTGACGGGCGGGGTGCTGCCCATTCCGGTGATGGGGTCGCCCGCGGCGTTCTTCAGGGTGACCACGTACGTGATGGGGCTCGCGCCGTCGGCCTTCTGGGGGCCGCCGGTCACCCTGGCGGTCGACCTCCCCGCATCGGGCTTGGTGTGGGGGTCCTGGACGAACTGCGCGGCCACCGAGGTCCCGATCGTGGTGTCGTTCAGCTGGACGTACAGCTTGGCCGTACCAGCCCTCTTGGACACGACGTCAGCGGTGTACACGCCCGGCGCGCCCTCCGTGAACGCACCGACCTGGGCCGTCGCGCCGGTGACCTTCACCACGGCCGGGAAGCTCGCGCCACCCAGACCGGTGACCGGAGCACCGGTGGCGTCGTTGAGCGTCACCGTCAGGGGGAGGGACTGCAGGCCGTCACCGACCACGAAGCCGGGGGTGCCGCGGACGGTGGACGTGGACGCCACCGGCGTCAGCGGCCCCGGCGCGATCGACACCGTGTGGGTCGCGAGCGTCTGGTAGAACGCGGTCGACGCCCCGGGTCCGAGGTCGGCGAGCCGGACCTCGACGACGTCGCCGTCAGCCGGCGCCCGGGAGACGGCGATCTGCGTGGTGGCCCCGTCCGAGGTGGCGGAGGCCCCGTACGCGCGTCCCTGGTAGGTCTCGGCCACGAGCTCGTCGTTGACGGTGACGAGGAAGCGCTTCGCCTGCGTGAACTGGTTCGTCGCGAGTGCCACGGTGAGGGTGCCGTCGGACCAGTCGAGTCCCTTGACGGCTGCCTTCTCCACGGCTGTCACCGTCGGCTGGAACTCCACCTCCCGGAAGGTGACCTCGACGCCGTCGTCGTGCCGGTCACCGGGCTTGCCCGTCGCGCGGACGAGGGTCACCTCGTTCGTCCCCGTGATCGCGAGGCGGCGGCTGATGGTGACGCGCCCGGACGGCTCCTCGGTGACCGTCGCCGACGGCGCCGTCCCCTGGTGGATCTCGAACAGGTAGTCACCGCCGAAGCGCACGACGTACCGGTCGGCGTCCGCGTACTCGGCTGCGGACATGGAGAGGGACACGACGAACGACGACCTGTCCTTCGTGACGTCCAGCGACGGCACGGCGTCGTCGAGCAGCGAGCCGACGATCGACGACAGCTCGTGCTCGTCCGAGTCGCCGGACAGCTCCCAGATGATCGCGCCGCCGTACTCGTTCTCGCGGATGAAGTCGACCTTGTGCTGGATCGACGTCGGGTCGTCGTAGGTGAAGAACTCCTGGGTGGTGCTGCTGTAGAGGTAGGGGACCTTCGCCTCGTCGTCCCAGTACTTCGTGAACGCCGGGTCGCTCTCCAGGTCGCGGAGCGTGTACCAGGGGTTGGTCCCGGTGGCCTCGCCCTCGTCGTCCCACTGACCCTTGACCGTCGCCGTCCCCGGCGCCCCGAGGCCCGGCAGACCGGGGATCAGCTCGGTCGGCTCGACGTCGCCCCACCCGCGGCCGTAGAACCCGATGCCGGCGAGCAGCCGGTGCTTCGGCACGCCCCACCGGGTGTGCAGCTCGTCCATCGCGCTCTCGACGTCGAGCTTCTGGTCCTCGACCAGGGACCCGGCGTACAGCGGGGAGTTGTGGCCGGTGACCGGGTCGAACGCCCCGTGGAAGTCGTACGACATGACGTTGATCGAGTCGACGAGGTCGACGATGACCTTCGGCTTGATGAACTCCATCTTGGTGTGGTTGGGCGTGACGGCGACCGACAGCGGGTAGTACGCGTCGTTCTGCAGCCCTCGCTCGGTGAGCAGCGCGCGCAGGCGCACGATCAGGTCCTCGAACTGGTCGGCGTCGGCGCTGCTGGACGGGTACTCCCAGTCGACGTCCAGGGCGGTGAAGTCGTGCTCCAGCATGAAGTCGACGATGCCGCGCGAGAGCTGTTCACGCTGCTCGACCGTCCGAGTGGCGTCCTGCCACTGCGCGTCGACGCTGTTGTTCCAGCCGCCCACCGACAGGACGTTGCGGACGCCGTGCCGTGCGGTGGCCTCGGCGACCTGGCGGTACAGGCCGTCCTCGCCGAGCGCCGCGCCTTCGTCGAACGTCTGCAGCGACCAGTCGCCCGCCCCGGGGGTGGACTCCTTGAGCGCCGCGAACCCGTAGTTGAGGTGGGTGATCTCCTCGAAGGGGACGTCGTCGACGCCGTAGTTGTCGTGCGCGTCGTAGACCCCCCACTCGGGGAAGTAGCCGACGACACGCGTCGACGACCGCTCGGTGTCCCGCTCCTGCCGCTGGTGGTTCGCTGCCTTCATGCCCCCCCAGGGGGTGAACTCGAAGTCGGCGACGAGGTCACCGACGAGCTCCTCCCCGAAGGCCCACGCGAACTCGCGCGGTCCGGTCATCGCCCCCGGGGGCGCGCCCTCGACCCACCACTTCGCGGTGAAGACCCTCCCGCCCCACTGGACGACACTGCCCTTGGGGTACGCGGTGTCGGCGTTCCACACCGGGATGGTGATCGCGTCCTCGTTCAGCGGGGCGACGGCCACCCGCTGGGCGCCGGGGAAGGTCTGGCCGGGCGAGCCCCGGTGCCACACGTTGTGACCCTTCGGCCCCTGGTAGTCCGCAGCCCACATGTGGTCCGCGGTCAGACCGGTGATGGTGTTCGTCTCGTCGTCCTGCGAGAGCGACGGGGTGGCGGCGCCCGCCGCGCCCGCACCGAGCGGGACGGTGACGGTCAGCGCGAGCGCCGAGGCGACGACGAGGCCGACGGCGTGCCGGCCTCGGCCTCCGGTGCAGCTGCGCGTCTGTGGGGATCTGGTCATGGTCTCCGCTTCCTGGGGTCCGCGCGAACGCGGTCGCCGACGTCCGGCGCGGGCACCTGTGTATCGGCGGTGGGGGTGCTCCCGACGGCACCCGCTGGCCCGGTGGGTGCACGTGGAGGCCTGATTAGGTGGCAGGCAGTGGCCGATGAGTAGCGCGGCTGACCACGTGCAGGACGGCGTCGAGGTCCGGGCTCGAGCCGGCCCGAGCGCCCCGGTGAAGCTGACGACCGGCGGTCAGCGCCGCCGGTAGCGCAGCTGCAGCAGCTCGGTGCCGCCGACGTCCTCGGTGCGCTCGACCCCGTCGGGCTGGAACCCGTGGCGGCGGTAGAAGTGCCGGGCGCGCTCGTTCTCGGCGAACACCCAGAGGGTGACGGGCGTCCGCGGCCCGATGCCCTCCAGCGCGGTCCGCAGCAGCTCGCGGGCCGCGCCCGAGCCCCAGACCTCGGGGTCGAGGTAGGTGGCGTAGACCTGCAGCGTCCCGGGGTCGGCGTCCTCGTCCAGCGACGGACCCGTCGAGACGAAGCCGAGGACGTCGTCGTCCGCGACCGCGACCCACGCGCGCACCCGGTGCCCGGGGGACAGGTCCCGCCGCCACTCCTCGGCGCGCTTCTCGACGTCGAGCGCGTCGAGGTAGTCGCCCGGGACGATCCCGACGTAGGCCTGCTGGAGGCTCAGCACGTGCACGCGGGCGATCCCCGCCGCGTCCCCCGCCTCGGCAGGCCGGACCGTGTGCTCGCGCCGCTGCTCGCTCATGCGCTCAGGGTGCCACACCGGATCGGCGTGCCGCAGGCCCCCGGGCAGCACGAAGGCCCGCGCGGCGAACCGCACGGGCCTTCGGTCGGTCTGACGTCAGACGGCGCGCTGCACCTTGCCGGCCTTGAGGCACGAGGTGCAGACGTTCATCCGCTTCCGGGTGCCCGCGACGACGACGCGCACGCGCTGGATGTTCGGGTTCCAGCGCCGCTTCGTGCGCACGTGCGAGTGCGAGATGCTGTGCCCGAAGCTCGGGCCCTTGGCGCAGACGTCGCAGTTGGCAGCCACGGTCTTCTCCTGATCGGTCATTGCACGCCGCTCGGAAGGGTCCCGCGCGGCAAGTCCTGGTGGTTTCGGGGCGTCCGTCCCGGTGGTCCGAGGACCGGCCGAAGGACACCACCCGTGCCCGGCAGTGGCCAGGCAACCGGACAAGACTAGCCCACGACGGGGCCGACCCTCAAAACGACCTCCGTCACACCGGCCTCCTCGCTCTCCCCGCCCTGCCGAGGTCGAGGGTTTCGCGCGAGGTCGAGCGTTCCAGGCCGCCTCGCGGTGCGAACCCCTCGACCTCGACGGGGTGCGTCGTGCTGGTGCGGCAGAGTAGGGCGGTGGGTGAGACGCCCGACCGGATCGAGGAGAGGACTGCGCGCGGACGTGCCTGGACGACTGGTGGACGCCGACGTGCTGCGCGCCTGGCTGGACGGTGCGGAGCTCGCCCTCGAGGACGCGCGCGGGCGGATCGACGCGGTCAACGTGTTCCCGGTCGCGGACGGCGACACCGGGACCAACGTGCTGCTGACGGTGCGCGGCGCGGCCGAGGCGGTCCGCGCGCTGGACCCGGACGCGCCCGGCGAGGAGGTGCTGCGGGTGCTCGCCCGCGGGGCGCTGCTCGCGGCCCGGGGGAACTCCGGCGTGATCGTCAGCCGCTACCTCGCCGGGCTCGCCGAGGGCCCGCACGGCGCGCTGCCGGACGTGCTCGTGCGCGCCGCCGCGGCGGCGCGCACGGCGGTGCACGAGCCCGAGGACGGCACGGTGCTCACCGTCGCGGCCCGGGTGGCGCGCGGTGCGGCGGACGCGGCCGGCGCCGTCGGGGTGCGGGACGACGGCGCCCGGGTGCCGGCCCGAGCCGCTGACGCGCTGCCCGATGACGCCGGGCTGCTGCGCGCGGGAGCGGCCGCGGGCCGGGCCGACCTGGTCGCGATCAGCGCGGCGCACCCGGTGCTGCACCGGGCGGGCGTGGTCGACGCCGGGGCGTGCGCGCTGCTGGTGCTGCTCGACGCGCTCGCCGCGGCGCTCGGCGGCGCGGACGCGCGGGTCGACGTGGCGTGGCTCGACCGGCTCGCGGCCCCGGCGCAGGACCCGGCCGCGCCGTCTGCGACCCCGGTCACCCCCGTCACCCCAGGGCCGCCCGTGACCCCGGGGCCGCCCGTGACCCCAGCGACGTCCGCAGCGCCCGACGCCCCGCCCGCGCCCGACGCGTTCGAGGTGATGGCGGTGCTGCACGGGGCGGGCGCGGCCTGCGGCCCGGACCTGCGCGCGGCCCTCGCGGCCGTCGGCGACGCCGTCGCGGTGGTCGACGGCGTCGGGGTGCTCACCGCGCACGTGCACACGCCCGACCCGGCTGCCGCGCTCGCGGCGGTCGCCGGCTGCGGGGGCCGGTGGACGGGCGCCGTGGGCAGGCTCGCCGGTGAGGCCCGCGCCGTGGTCGCGTGCACGGCGCACCCGGTCCTCGCCCGGGCACTGGCCCGCACCGGCGCGACGGCCCTCGTCGTGCCCGACGGGGTGCCGGTCGCCGAGGTCCGGGCCGCGGTCCGGCGCGCGGTGCAGGACGCCGGGGTGCCCGCGCACGCCCCCACGCCCACGCCCGGCGCCGCGCGCGTCCACGGTCCCGCCGCCGTGCTCGTGCTCCCGGGCGACCGCCTGGACGGCGTCGACCCGGGGGAGGGCTGGACGCCGGTCCCGGGCGCGGACGACGACCTCCGGGTGCTCGCCGCCGTCGGCGACGCGGACCCGGACGCCCGGCCCGGGACGACCACGACCACCTCCGCCCCGGGGCCGGACGCCGCCCTCGCCGCGGCGGTCCGCCTGGCCGCGGGCTCCGGCCCGGGTGCGCGGCTGACCGTGCTGCTGGGCCCGGGTGCGGCCACCGACGACGGCCTCGACCTCGTGGACCGGTTCGCGCCGACGCACCCGGGTGTCCGGGTCGAGGTGGCCGGGCCCGTCCCCGCGGGACCGGCGTTCCGGCTGGCGCTGACCGCCGGCGCCGCGCACCCGGCCCCCACCGCAGACCCGTCCACCCCGCCCACCCCGTCGAGCTCCCCCGCACAGGCACGCCCGTGACCGTCCCCGACGACGCCGTCGTCCGCCCCCTGCCGTTCCTCGAGCGCGACGTCGCGTCCATCGCCGGCACCCGCGGCACCAAGCTGCTCGCCAAGCTCGGCCTGCACACGTTCGGGGACCTGGTCCGGCACTACCCGCGGCGCTGGCGGCGCTGGGGCGAGATGACCCCGATCGACCACCTGGTCGTCGGGGAGCACGTCACGGTCGACGCGGTGGTGGAGCAGGCGACGACCCGGACCATGCGGTCCCGGGGTGGCGTCATCCTCGAGGTCGTGGTGCGCAACGGCCCGCACCGGGTGCACCTCACCTGGTTCGCCAAGCACGCGGGTGCGCTGCGGACCATCGAGCGCGAGCTCGCCCCGGGGACGCCGGGGATGTTCTCCGGGGTGGTCAAGGAGTACCGGGGCCAGCTCCAGCTGACGCACCCCGAGTACGAGGTGCAGGACCTGGGCGACGTCGTGGACGAGGCGATGCGGATCCTCGAGGCGGAGCGCCCGCGGCCCGTGTACCCGTTGACCGCCGGCCTGGTGAACAAGCAGATGACGACGCTCGTGGCGTCCGTGCTCGACATGATGACCGAGGAGGACGTGCCCGACCCGCTGCCCCTGGCCGTGCGCCGCGACCTGCCCCGGCTGTTCGGTGCGCTGAACGCGCTACACCGGCCGCACGACCAGGTCGAGCTGGAGCAGGCGAAGCAGCGCCTGCGGTACGAGGAGGCCTTCGTCCTCCAGGTCGAGATGGCCCGTCGTCGCGCGCGGGTCGCCGCCCAGGCGGCCGTCGCGCGCCCGCCCCGGACCGGCGGGCTGCTCGACGCGTTCGACGCCCGGCTGCCGTTCGAGCTCACCGCGGGCCAGCGGGAGGTCGGTGCCGAGATCGCGGCCGAGCTCGCCGAGGACCGGCCGATGCAGCGGCTGCTGCAGGGCGAGGTCGGCTCGGGCAAGACGGTGGTCTCGGTCCGCGCGATGCTGCAGGTCGTGGACGCGGGCGGGCAGGCGGCCCTGCTCGCGCCGACCGAGGTGCTGGCCGCCCAGCACGTGCGGACGCTGCGGAGGCTGCTCGGCGACCTCGCCGAGGGCGGGATGCTCGGCGGCGCGCAGGACGCGACCCGGGTGACGCTGCTGACCGGCTCGCAGGGGTCCGCGGCGCGGCGGGCGGCGCTCGCCGAGGCCGCGGGCGGCGCGGCCGGGATCGTCGTCGGCACGCACGCCCTGCTGTCCGAGCACGTGCAGTTCGCGGACCTCGGGCTGGTGGTCGTCGACGAGCAGCACCGGTTCGGCGTCGAGCAGCGCGACGCGCTGCGCGCCAAGGCCGGCGGTGTCCCGCACCTGCTGGTGATGACCGCCACGCCGATCCCGCGCACCGTCGCGATGACGGTGTTCGGCGACCTGGAGACGTCGGTGCTGCGCGAGGTGCCCGCGGGCCGCGCGGACGTCGCCACGCACGTCGTCCCCGCGCAGCGACCGGGCTGGCTCGAGCGCACCTGGCAGCGGGTGCGCGAGGAGGTCGACGGCGGGGGCCGCGCGTACGTGGTGTGCCCGCGGATCGACGGCGACCCGGCGACGGGACGGGCGCGGGACGACGGGGACGGCGCCGACCTGGTGACGGACGACCCGCCCGAGGGCGACGAGCGCCCGAAGCGGCCGCTGCGCGCCGTGCTGGAGGTCGCCGAGGAGCTGCGGTCGGGCGCCGCCCTCGCGGGTGTGCCGGTGGGGGTGCTGCACGGCCGGATGACGTCGGAGGAGAAGGACCGCGCGCTCGCCGACTTCTCGTCCGGCGCGGTCCCGGTGCTGGTGTCCACCACCGTGGTCGAGGTCGGTGTGGACGTCCCGGAGGCGACCGTGATGGTCGTGCTGGACGCCGACCGGTTCGGCATCTCCCAGCTGCACCAGCTGCGCGGGCGGATCGGGCGCGGGTCCCGGCCCGGGGTCTGCCTGCTGGTCGCGGACGCCCCGGAGGGCACGCCCGCGGCGATCCGGCTCGGGACCCTGGCGGGCACGCGCGACGGGTTCGAGCTCGCGGCGGTCGACCTGGAGCTGCGGCGCGAGGGCGACGTGCTCGGCGCCGCGCAGTCGGGCGGGGCGACGTCGCTGCGGCTGCTGCGGGTCACCCGCGACGCCGACGTGATCGAGGTCGCGCGCCGGGACGCGCGCGCGGTGGTCGAGGTCGACCCGGAGCTGCAGACCCACCCGGCGCTCGCGGCGGCGATCCGCACGATGCTGGCGGGGGAGCGCGAGGAGTACCTGGAGCGGGCCTGAGGCCGGACCAGTCCCGCCGGCGCGGCCGGCCGCGCCGGGTCCCGGTGGTCCCGGCGGGGCACCTCCGACCGGTGCGTAGGCTGCACCCCGTGTCGAAGCAGCCCGTGATCCGTGCCGTCGACCTGCTCGTCGGCTACGGCGGGGAGCCCGTGTGCGCTCCCGTCTCGTTCACCCTCCCGCCCGGGAAGGCCCTGGCCCTCGTGGGCGCCAACGGCTCCGGGAAGTCGACCGTGCTGCGCGCGGTCCTCGGCCTGCTGGAGCCCGTCGGCGGCCGGGTCGAGGTGCTGGGCCGGACGGTCGACGAGCGCGAGGTCGGCTTCCGGACCCGGGTGTCGAGCGTGCTGGACGACGACGCGTACTTCCCGGCGCTGACCGTCGCGGAGCACCTGTACCTGACCGCCCGCGGCCACGGGGTGCAGGGCGCGGACGCGGTGGTCGACGAGGTGCTCGAGGAGTTCGGGCTGACCGAGCACGCCGCCGCGCTGCCCGTGGCGCTGTCCTCGGGCCAGCGCCGTCGCCTCCTGCTCGCCGCGGGCCTGGTGCGGCCCCGGTCGCTGCTGGTGCTCGACGAGCCCGAGCAGCGGCTCGACGTGGCGATGCGCGACCACCTGGCGCAACGGCTGATCGAGGAGAAGCAGTCCGGCGGGTCCGTGCTGCTCGCGACCCACGACCCGGAGCTGCTGCTCGCGGTCGCGGACCGCGCGGTGCTGGTCGCCGACGACGCGTCCCGGCTGCTGAAGGTCGCGGACGCCGTCGAGGCGCTGCGGCCGGGCGTGCTGTGACCGAGCGGCCCGGCGCCGAGGTCGACGAGTTCGCGGCGACGTCCGCCGACCTCGCGGCCGACCCCGCCGCGTCCTGGGACGACGCCCCCGAGCCGGCCGTCCAGGCGTCCGGCGGCACGACCCCCGTCCCGGCCGCGCGGTCGATCCGGCGGTTCACGGCCGCTGTCGCCCGCAGCCGCTCCGGCGCCGGCCTCGGGGAGGTCCTCGGCGACGTGTACTACGCGGTGCTGGTCACCGCCGTGGGCGTCGGCGTCGCGCTCGGCGTCGCCGGCCAGATGCGCGCCGCGCTGCCGCACGTGCCCGACCAGGCGCTGCCCACGGGCATCAGCCTGCCGACGGTCGTCGCGGTGTTCGCGGTCGTCATCGCCGGCACGGTGCTGTCCGTCGGTGCGCGTCTCGGCCCGGTGGGCGCGGGCGGCGCGGAGGCGACGTGGTGGCTCGGCACGCCCGTCGACCGGCGCGGCCTGCTGCGGCCCGCGTCGCTGCGCCTGCCGGTCGTCGCGGGCGTCGTCGGCGGACTCGTCGTGGCGCTGCTCGACGGCGGCCTGCTCGCGGACCACGGCATCGGGCACGTGCTGCGCCTCGGCGCGACGGCGGGACTCGTGTGCGCCGCGCTGGTGCTGCTCGCCGGCCACCTGCAGGCCCGCGGCGTGGCCCGGCGCACCACCGCGGGCGCGGGGGACGCGGTGATCGCCGTCGCGCCGGTGCTCGCGCTCGGCGCGGCGTTCGCGGGCTGGCGGCTGTCCGCCCTCCCGGACGTGCCGGTGTGGGCGCTCGCGGCGCTGGCGGTGGCGGTCGGCGGCCTGGGCTGGTGGCTCGACACCCGGCTCGGACGGATCCGGGGCCGCGACCTGCGCGAGAGCGGCTCGGTCGCCACGCAGGCGGCCGGCGCGGTCGCGTCGCTGGACTCCCGCGAGCTCGGCCGCGCGCTCATGGACTCCGCCGCGCGCCCGCGCCGGCGCCGGGTCCGCCGGATGCGGCTGGTCCGCGGTCCGGTCACGGCGGTCGTCGTCGCCGACCTCACGGCGCTGCTGCGCTCCCCGCGGCACCTCGTCCAGCTCGTGGTCTCGGCGCTGGTCCCGGTGGTGGTCGTCATCACCCCGCAGCTGGCCGGCGTGCTCGGCGTGGTGCTGGCGGTGCTGATCAGCGGCTACGTGGCGATGCTGGCGACGTCCGAGGGCGCGCGCCGGGCGGAGATGTCGCCCGTCGTCGACCGGCTGCTGCCGCTGTCCGCGCAGCAGGTCCGTCGCACCCGCCTGATCGTCCCCGCGGCGGCGATGCTGCTCTGGTCCGTGGTCGCGTTCGCGGCGATCGGCCGCTGGGAGGGCGACGTGCTGCCGTGGCTGCTGCTCGGCGTGGCCTCGTCGCCCGTGTGGGCGGCCGCCGCGGTGCGTGCCGCCTACCGCCCGGCCCCGAACTGGGAGGGCCCGCTGATCGCGACCCCGGCGGGCGCGCTGCCCGGCGGCGTCGCGGCGGTGCTGTCCCGTGGCCCGGACGTCGCGGTGCTCGGGATGGTGCCCGTCATCATCAGCGTGGTGCTGGGGTCCGTGGTCCCGACGGTGCTGGTCGTGCAGGTGGCGGTCGCCGCCATCGCGCTCGCGGTGGGCGCGAGCACCAGCACGAAGACGATGATGGACCGGCTCTCGGAGGCCTCCGAGAGCGCGGAGGCGGACAAGCGGAGGCGCGCGTGACCCGGATCGTGGCCGGATCGGCGGGGGGCCGGACGCTGGCCGTCCCGCCCCAGGGCACCCGCCCCACGAGCGAGCGGGTGCGCGAGGCGCTGTTCTCCCGGCTCGAGCACCTCGACGCGCTCGACGGGGCCCGGGTGCTCGACGGGTACGCGGGGTCCGGCGCGCTCGGCCTGGAGGCCGCGAGCCGGGGTGCCGCGCACGTGGTGCTCGTGGAGTGGGGGCGGGTCGCGGCGGACGTCTGCCGGAAGAACGTCGCCACCCTCGGCCTGGGGGACCGCGTCGCGGTGGTCAAGGACCGGGTGGAGGCGTACGTCGCGCGGCCCGTGCCCGCCCCGTGGGACCTGGTGCTGCTGGACCCGCCGTACGACGTCCCCGACGCGACGCTGGCGCAGGTGCTCGAGGCGCTGGTGCCCGCGCTGACGGTCGAGTCCGTCGTCGTCGTGGAGCGGTCCACGCGCAGCGCCGCACCGCCGTGGCCCGACGGGATGCACGGGTTCGACACCCGCAGGTACGGCGAGACGGCCGTCCACCTCGGGGCGCGCAGCCCCGACCCGGAGGGCGACGCGTCCGACGGCTCGGTGGACGACGCGCCCGACAGCGCGCCCGGTCAGGACCCGGACGCGCCCCGGAGGTAGATTCGGGCCCGTGGTCCTCGCGGTGTGCCCCGGCTCGTACGACCCCGTCACGCTCGGCCACCTGGACGTGGTGCGCCGTGCGCGGCGCCTCGCGGACGAGGTGGTCGTGCTCGTCGCGCACAACGCCGCCAAGCGGCCGCTGCTCGACGTCGCCACCCGGGTGGCGCTGATCGAGGACGCGGTGGCCGACCTGCCGGGCGTCCGGGTCGCCTCGTCGGCGGGCCTGCTCGCGGACGAGCTGCGCGCCCTGGGCGCCGACCTCGTCGTCAAGGGCCTGCGCGGCGGTGCCGACTTCGACGCCGAGCTGCCGATGGCCCTGATGAACCGCCACCTGTCGGGGGTCGAGACGGCGTTCGTCGTCGGCGACCCCGCGCTGTCGCACGTCGCGTCGTCCCTCGTGAAGGACGTGGCGCGGCACGGCGGCCCGATCGACGACCTCGTGACCCCCGCGGTCGCCGCCGCCGTCCGCAGCGCGCTCGCCGCCGCCGCAGCACCCGGAGAGGGGAGCCCCGCATGACCGAGCCCACCGCCGACGCCGCCACCCTGACGTCCGTCCTGGACGCCCTGGAGGACGCCGTGCAGGCCGCACGCGCGATGCCGATGTCCTCCTCGGTGCTGGTCAGCCGTGCCGAGCTCCTGGACCTCGTCGAGCAGGCCCGCACCGCGCTGCCGACCCAGCTGCGGCGCGCGGACGACGTGCTCGCCGCCGCCGACGCCGAGCGCGCGGCCGCCCAGGCCGACGCCGAGCGGATCGAGGCCGCCGCGCGCCGCCGCGCCGCCGAGCTGGTCGAGCAGGAGTCCGTCGTCGCCCTGGCCGAGCAGCGCGCCGCGGAGATCGTCCGCGAGGCCGAGGAGACCGCGCGCGGGCTGCGCCGCGACGCCGACGACTACTGCGACCGCCGGCTCGCCGACTTCGAGATCGACCTCGGCAAGGTCCTGAGCCAGGTGCAGGCGGGGCGGGCCAAGCTCGCCGGGCGCCTCGACGACCCGACCGGCTGACTGTGACGGACGCCCGATTGGGTGGAGCCGTCGCGGTGCCGTACGCTTGACCGTTGGTCCTGCCGGTTGCGCAGGTGCCGAACCCCTCAGGACAGGAACGTGGACGTGGAGCGCGCGACGACTCACCTCGATCCCCGCTCGCCCTTCGTGCTCGACACCCACGAGCTCGGGCGACGCCCGGGATCGATGCGTCGTGTGCAGCTCACGGCCCCTGCCCCCGAGGACCTCGGCACCGACGTGATCGGCGTCCCCACCGGTGACGACGTCGAGCTGGATCTCCGGCTCGAGGCGGTCATGGAGGGGGTCCTGGTCTCCGGCTCCGCGCGGGCACGGGCGGTCGGGGAGTGCGTGCGGTGCCTGGACGAGGTGGTCGACCACGTCGACGTCTCGATCCAGGAGCTGTTCGTCCACCCCGGTCGCGCCGAGGTCGCTCGGGAGGACGGGGACGACGAGGAGGAGCTCCGCGAGCTGGACGGCGACCTGGTCGACGTCGAGCCCGTGGTCCGGGACGCGGTCGTGACTGCGCTACCCTTCCAGCCGTTGTGCCGTGTCGACTGCCCCGGGCTCTGCTCCATCTGCGGAGCGCACCTGGCGGACGACCCGGACCATTCGCATGAGACCCTTGATCCTCGGTGGGCCGCCCTCGGCGGACTGCAGAGCACGCTTGACGAGAAGAGAGAGAGCTAGCCGTGGCTGTTCCGAAGCGCAAGATGTCGCGCAGCAACACCCGTGCGCGTCGGTCGCAGTGGAAGACCACTGCCACGACGCTCACGACCTGCCCGCAGTGCAAGTCGAACATGCGCCCGCACCAGGCGTGCCCGACCTGCGGCGCCTACGCCGGTCGCCGCTACGCCGAGGCCATGCGCACCGAGCACGCCGGCTGACGACCCGCTGATCCGTCCTCTCCGCCGGTCCTCGACCGGACGTGCAGGGGGCAGCACCAGCGCGGCAGCACGCATGAGCACCGCAGCAGCACAGCTCGCCCAGCAGCTCGGGGTCCGTCTGGACCCCGAGCTGCTGGTGCTCGCCCTCACGCACCGGTCGTTCGCCCACGAGGCGGGCGGCATCCCCACGAACGAGCGCCTGGAGTTCCTGGGCGACACGGTCCTGGGTCTCGTCGTCACCGAGGAGCTGTACCGGGTCCACCCCGCGCAGTCCGAGGGCGAGCTCGCGAAGATGCGGGCCGCGACGGTGTCGCAGCGCGCGCTGGCCGAGGTCGCCCGCACGCTCGACCTCGGGTCGTACGTGCTGCTCGGCAAGGGGGAGCTCGCCACCGGCGGTCGGGACAAGGACTCGATCCTGTCCGACACCCTCGAGGCCCTGTTCGGCGCCGTCTACCTGTCCCACGGGCTCGAGGCGTCCCGCGAGGTCGTCCTGCGGCTCGTCGGCCCGACGCTGACCGCCGCGGCGGACCTCGGCGCCGGCCTCGACTGGAAGACCAGCCTGCAGGAGCTCACCTCGGCCCTCGGGCTCGGCGCCCCGACGTACCACGTGTCCAGCGACGGCCCGGACCACGCCCGCACCTTCACCGCCGAGGCGGTCGTCGCGGGTGAGGTGCACGGCACGGGCACCGGCACCGCGAAGAAGCTCGCCGAGCAGCGCGCCGCCGCGCTGGCGTACACCGCCCTCGAGGCCGCCGGCGAGTCCGCCGCGGCCACCGCGCCCGCGGCCGACTGACCCCGCCCGGCCCGTGCCCGAGCTGCCCGAGGTCGAGACCGTCCGCGACGGCCTGGCGCGTCACGTCGTCGGCCGCACGGTCCGGTCGGTGGACGTCCGGCGCCCGTACAGCGTGCGCCGGCACCTCGCGGGGCCCCTGGACCTCGCGGGCCGCCTGACCGGGCGCACCCTCACGGCGGCCGCGCGACGGGGCAAGTTCCTCTGGCTGCCGCTCGACCACCCGGGTGCCGCCGGGGCCGAGCCCGACGACGCGCTGCTCGCGCACCTCGGCATGAGCGGCCAGCTGCTCGTCCGCGCCACCCCGACCGACGTCGAGACCGGTGGTACGCACCCGCACCTGCGGGTCCGGCTGCTGCTCGACGACGGCGGGTCGCTGGACTTCGTCGACCAGCGGACCTTCGGGCACCTGTCGGTGGTCGACCTCGTGCCCACCCCGGACGGCCGCGCGGGCGGCGCCGGGACCGACCTGCCGCTCGTGCCCGCGCCGGCCGTGCACATCGGCCGGGACCTGCTCGACCCGGCCGCCGACGCCGACGCCGTGGCACGGGCGATCCGCCGGCGTCGCACGCAGGTCAAGCGGGCCGTGCTCGACCAGACCGTGATGTCCGGCGTCGGGAACATCTACGCCGACGAGGGCCTGTGGCGCGCCCGGGTGCACCCCGCGACACCGACCGCCGAGCTGGACCAGGCGACGGCGCTGCGGGTGCTGGACGGCGTCACCGGCGTGATGCGCGACGCCCTCGCCCAGGGCGGGACGAGCTTCGACGCGCTGTACGTCAACGTGAACGGGGCGTCCGGCTACTTCGACCGGTCGCTCGCCGTGTACGGGCAGGCGGGGGAGCCGTGCCCGCGGTGCGGGACGCCGGTCGTGCGGGAGCCGTTCATGAACCGGTCCTCGCACTTCTGCCCGCGGTGCCAGCCGGCGCCCTCGGCCTGACGGCACGCCGACCGGGCGCCGGGCCTGTCGCGGGCGTGGGGCCCGGGCGGGTCAGCGCCGCACGACGTTGCGCAGCGGCTCGCCGCGGACGAACGCCCCGATATTGTCGGCCAGCAGCGTGTCGGCGCCGATCGGCCGACCGCCGGCCGCGTGCGGGGTGACGAGCACGCGCGGCTCGTCCCAGAACGGCGAGTCCGCGGGCAGCGGCTCGGTGGCGAACACGTCGAGCGCCGCCCCCGCGAGCCGTCCCTCGCGGACCGCGGCGAGCAGCGCGGCCTCGTCCAGCGTGCTGCCCCGGCCCACGTTGACCACCCACGCGTGCGACGGCAGCTGCGCGAACACCTTCGCGCCCAGCAGGTTCCGGGTCGAGGGGGTGGACGGCAGGATGCCGATCAGGACGTCCGTGCCCGGCAGGGCCTGCGGGAGCTCGTCGGCGGCGATCACCGGGTAGCCGGCGCGCTCGCCCGACCGGGTGGCCACGCCGATGACCTGCGCCCCCAGCACGGTCAGCAGCGGCGCGAGGCGCGCCGCGATCGACCCGAACCCCCAGATGAGCACCCGGGCGCCCGACAGCGAGCGGAAGTCGCCGCCCTCGTGCGGGGAGCGCTGCATCCCGCCGAGCTCCGACGCCCACCGGTGCGCGTCCTGGGCGCGGACCAGCTCCGGGAGCCGGCGGGCGGCGGCCAGCACCAGCGCGAGCGTGTGCTCCGCGACCGGGCCGTCGTGCAGCCCGCGGCCCGACGTGACCTGCACGTGCGGGGCGAACCCGGCGGCCAGCACGGCGTCCGGGCCCGCTGCCAGCGTCTGGACCCAGCGCAGCGACCCCATCCGGCGCGCGGCGTCGGCGAGCAGCACGGGAGGGTTGCCCCACGCCACCAGCGCCTCGGCGTCCACGAGGTCGTCGGGGAGCGGCTGCTCGACGTCGTAGGTCACGGCGCGCACCCCGTCCGGGAGCGCGGGGGACAGGGCGATGGACGACGGCAGCAGGACGGTGGTCATGGGCAGAGAGTTCCCTACCGGCGGGCGCGCCGCCAGGTGAACTCCGCAGTCCGGGCCGTCGGCCGGTGCGGCGGTGCGCGACCAGGCTGGACGCTGTCGATACGATGCTCCACGTGTCCGCCACGAACAGCGCAGTCCAGCCGGCCCGCACGGGACCGATCTCGGTGATGATCGTCGACGACCACGAGGTCGTGCGGCGGGGGATCGCCGAGGTCGTCGAGCGCGCCGACGGCATGAAGGTCGTCGCCGAGGCGGGGTCGGTGGCCGACGGCGTGCGCCGTGCCGGCCTCGTCCACCCCGACGTGCTGCTGGTGGACCTGCAGCTCCCCGACGGCACCGGGATCGACCTGATGACGCAGGTGCGGACCACGCTGCCGACCGCGCGGGCGATCGTCCTGACCTCGTTCGACGACGACGACGCGCTGGCCGCCGCGCTGGACGCGGGCGCCGCGGCCTACCTGCTGAAGAGCGTGCGCGGCGCGGAGATCACCGACGTGATCCGCGCGGTGGCCGCGGGGCGGACCCTGCTGGACGAGCGCACGGTCACGCGCCGCCGCGCCGGTCACGAGGACCCGACCGAGAACCTCACGCCGAGCGAGATGAAGGTGCTCGACCTGATCGGGGACGGGCTGTCCAACCGGGAGATCGCCGAGCGGCTGGGCGTCGCCGAGAAGACCGTGAAGAACCACATCACGTCGCTGCTGGCGAAGATGGGCCTCCAGCGCCGGACGCAGGTGGCCGCGTGGGTCGCCGCCCGTCGGCACAGCGGCTGGCGCGCGGAGACCGGCCACAGCTGACCGCGGCTCCCTCGTCTCGGCGAGCCCGGACGCCCGGGTGCGCCGGGACGCTCAGCCGAGCGGGACCTCCCACGACAGGAGCGTCCCGGTGCCGCCGGGGGCGACCCCGAGCGTGAACGTGCCGCCGTGCTGCCGGGACCGGGCCGCCAGGTTGCCGGTGCCGGAGCGCCGGTCGCGCACCTTCGGCAGGCCGACGCCGTCGTCCTCGACCTCGACCCGGACGGACCCCGTGGGCCCGACGCCGTGCACCGCGATCCGGACCCCGACCGAGGACGCGTGCGCGTGCCGGGCCGCGTTGGCGAGCCCCTCGCGGACCACCGCCACGACGTCGTCCGTCCGGTCCGGGCCGATCCGCTCGTCGATGAGGTCCGCGACGATGTAGTCGCCGTCCGCGACGGCCTCGTCGTCCAGCGTGACCACCAGGGACGGGGCGAAACCGAGCCCGGTCCGGGCCAGCGACGCCTCCCGTCGGAGCCGCTCGACGATGCCGGTCGCGGCGTCCGGGTCGCGCAGCGCGTAGACGATCTGACGGATCTGCCGGACCGAGGCGTCGACGTTGTCGAGCGCCTCCTCCACGATCCCGGTGAGCTCGGAGGGGTCGACGCCGCGCGCGGACCGGCGGCGCACCGTCTCGAGCTGCATGCCCGTCGCGAACAGCTGCTGGATCGCCAGGTCGTGCAGGTCGCGGGCGATGCGCTCGCGCTCGTCCAGGAGCGCCGCGACGTCCTGCGCGTGCCGGGCCTCGGCGAGCACGAACGCCAGCGCGGCCTGCGCGGCGAACGACTCGGCCGTCGCGAGGTCGTGCGCCTCGAAGCCCAGGGTCCCGACGCGCCGCAGCAGGATGAGCACGCCCACCCCGCGGCCCGAGGTCTGCAGCGGGGCGAACAGCGCGGACCCGAACGCGCGCATCGCGGGCACGGTGATCCGGCGCGAGGTCGACAGCGAGTCCATCAGCAGACCGGTGCCCTCCTCCATCACGGACCACGTGGGCCCGCCGGGGGTGAGGTGCGCGCCGACGAGGGTGTCGGCGTTGTGGCCGTCGGCCAGCTCGATCAGCAGCTCGCCGCCGACGCCCGGCAGCGCGAGCGCGGCGGTGTCGGCGTCGGCGACCTCGCGGGCGGTCGCGGCGATGTGGGCGAGCGCGTCCTCCTCGTCGGCGCCGGACAGCAGCATCGTCGTGATGTCCTGGCCGGCGCGCAGCCAGTGCTCGCGGCGTGCGGCGTCGGCGTACAGCTGCGCGTTCGCCACGGCGACCCCGGCGGTCGCGGCCAGCGCGATCACGGTCGTCGCGTCCCGCTCGGTGAACCCGCCCTCCTTCTCGGAGAGATACAGGTAGCCGTAGACGTCGTCGCGGACCCGGACGGACGCGCCGAGGAACGACCCCATCGGGGGGTGCTCGGCGGGCCAGCCGCGGAACGCCGGGTGCTGCGTCAGGTCGTCGAGCTTGAGCACACCGTGGGTCGGGATGTGGCTCAGCACGCCCTGGGCGTGCGGCGGGTGCCCCATCATCGCCGCGGCGGCCGCGGGGACGCCGGTCTGCACGAAGGTCGTCGACTCGCCGCGGGAGTCCAGCACGTTGATCGCGCCGTACCGCGCACCGGTGAGCTCCACGGACACCCGCACGAACCGCTCGAGCACCCCGGGCAGCTCGAGCCCGGAGGCGACGGACAGGACGGCGTCCAGCAGGTCGGCCAGCTCGTCGCCGGTCTCGGAGGCGGTGCCGAGCTCCAGGTGCGACCGGCCGCCCGGCGCGCGCACGTGGATCGTGGTGGTCACGCCGGGCCCGTAGGACGGCTCCGGGAGGTCGGCGGCGGACCCGTGCCCGCCGTCGGGTCCGTACCCGCGGCGGCGCGGTCCGGTCAGGTCGTCGGCCATGTCCTCGTCGTCCCCGTCTCACCGTCGTGCTGCTCGCTGGCGTGCGCCTCACCGTAGCGGGCGTCGGTGGCCAGCAGGTGCGCGTGCGTGCCCCGCGCGTCGACCCGGCCGTCGCGCAGCACGACGACCTCGTCCGCGGCGGCGAGCGGCGCGAGGCGGTGCGTGACCACGAGGACGCCGCGGGCCGCGGGCCGCTCCGCGTCGGCGTGCGGGGTGGTGAGCAGGTCGGTGACGAGGCGGTCCGCGGTGGCCGGGTCCAGGTGCTCGGCCGGCTCGTCGACCAGCAGCAGCGGGGCGGTGGACAGCAGTGACCGCGCGAGCAGCAGCCGGCGGCGCTCGCCGCCCGACACGCTGCGGGCATCCGGACCGAGGGCCGTGCCGACACCGTCGGGCAGGCCGGCGAGCCAGTCGCCGAGCCCGGCGCGGACCAGCGCGTCGACCGCCTCGTCCTCGGTCGCGTCGCCGCGGGCGACCCGCAGGTTCTCCAGCACGGTCGTCTCGAAGACGTGGGCGTCCTCGGTGGTGAGGGCGAGCCGCGCGACCCGGACGGTCGGGTCGACCGCGCGCAGCGGCACGCCGTCGAGCAGCACCTCCCCGGCGCGCGGCGGCAGCAGGCCCGCCAGCGTCAGCAGCAGGGTCGTCTTGCCGACGCCCGACGGGCCGACGACCGCGAGGCTGCGGCCCGGCGCCACGATGAGGTCGAGGTCCCGGACCACGGGCTCGCGACCGGGCCAGCCCACGGCCAGGCCGCGCGCCTCGAGCAGGGCGCCGGGGGACTCGGGAGCCGGGGCGTCGGGTGCGGTGGCGTCGCGGTGACGCACGGCCGAGGCCGTGGTGGGGACGGGGTCGGGGGTCGCTCCGGAGACGCCCGTCGAGGCGCCCGTGCCCGGCACGGCCTCCTCCGGCACGGCGGCGGCGTCCAGCACGGCGGCCAGTCTGGCGGCCGCGACCCGGGAGCGGTGCAGCTGGATCGCGGCGGCGGGCAGCACGCTCGTCGCCTCGAACGCGGCCAGCGGCGTCAGCACGACCACCGCCAGCTCGACCGGCGCGAGCGTGCCCGCGACGGCGGCGGGGACGCCGACGAGCAGCGCCGCGAGCACCGCGACGCCGACGGCCAGGTTGCCGAGCGCGGCGGCGAGCGCGGCGGGGCCGGCGCCGGCGTCGGTGGCGCGCGCCAGGTCGGCGTCGGCAGCCCGCAGACGCGCGAGCTCGGCGTCGGTGCGGCCCTGGACCGCCAGCGGGCCGGCGTCCTCCAGCAGGCCGAGGGCGGTCGCCGCCATCTGGGCGCGGGCGCCGGCCGCGCGCTGCTCGGTGGTGCGGGCCGCGCGCTGGGCGAGCCACGGGGCGAGGACGCCGGCGACCAGGAGGCACGCGGCGAGGGTGAGCCCGGCGGCGGGCAGGAACAGGCCCATCGCGACGGCGGACCCGAGCCCCAGCACCGCGGCGACGGCGGCGGGCAGCAACCCGCGGACCACGACGTCGCCCACCGCGTCCACGTCCGCGCCCACGCGCGCGAGCAGGTCGCCGCGCCGCAGTCCGAGCGTCGCGCCCGGGCGACCCTCCGCGAGCCGCGTGTACAGGGTGGTGCGCAGCGTGCTCATGCCGCGCAGGGCGACGTCGTGCGAGACCAGCCGCTCGAGGTACCGGAACAGGCCCCGGCCGATGCCGAAGGCCCGCACCGCGACGGTCGCGACGGACAGCTTGAGCACGGGTGGCATCTCGGACGCGCGCACGATCAGCCACGCCGAGACCGCGGCCAGGGCGACCGCGCACCCGAGCGCCAGGACCCCGAGCAGCACGGCCAGCGCCACCCGGCGCGTGTCCACCTCGAGCAGCCGGACGGCGCGCCACAGCGGGTCGGCGGCGAGGCGTCGGCCGAGGCGCGTGCGGGGTGCCGGGGCGCCGGTCGCGCGGGCCGTCGGCGTCGGGCGGGTCGTGGCGCTCACCGGTCCACCGCCGCGGCGAGGGGAGCGGGGTCGGTCGCGGCGGCGTGGACGGTCACGACGTCGTCGGCCAGCGCGATCAGCGACGGACGGTGCGCGACGACGACGACCGTGCGGCCGGCCGCCGCCAGGGCCCGGACGGTCGCGAGCACGACCTGCTCGCCGGCGGCGTCGAGGTGCGCGGTGGGCTCGTCCAGCACGACCAGCGGGGCGTCGGACAGCAGCGCCCGGGTGAGCGCGACCCGCTGGCGCTGGCCGACGCTCAGGCCGGCGCCGCCGCGCCCGAGGTCGGTGCCCCAGCCGGCGGGCAGCGCGGCCACGACCGCGTCCAGGCCGGTGAGCGCGGCGGCGGCGTCGCGGCGGGCGCGGTCGTCGGCGTCGAGCTCGTCGTCCTCGGCGCCGGAGACCAGCCGGGAGACGGTGGCGGGGTCGAGCACGGGCCGCTGGGGGAGCCAGGCGACCTGCCGCCAGTACGACCGGGGCTCGACGTCGGCGAGCGGGACGACCGTGCCGTCCCCGGCGACGACCTCGACGGCACCGGTGTCCGGGCGCAGCAGCCCGAGCAGCAGGTCGACGGTCGTGGACTTGCCCGCGCCGCTCGGGCCGGTGACCGCGACGGTCCGGCCGGGTGCGACCGTGAGGTCGAGGTCGTGGGGCGCCAGCACGTCGCGGCCCGGCGCGCGGACGGTCACGCCGCGCAGCCGGACCGTCGCGGTGCGCAGGTCGGGAGCGGGCGTGCTGCCGGTCGCGGGCACGGGCGTCTCGAGGACGCGGAACACCTGGTCCGCCGCCGCGACGCCGTCCGTGGAGGCGTGGAACTGCATGCCGACCTGGCGCAGCGGGAGGTACACCTCGGGGGCCAGCACGAGCACGGTGAGGGCGGTGACGAGGTCGACCTGCCCGTACACGAGGCGCAGGCCGATGCCGACGGCGACGAGGGCCACGGCCAGCGTGGTCAGCAGCTCGAGCACCATGCCGGACAGGAACGCGATCCGCAGCGTGCCCATCGTGGCCTTGCGGTGCGCGTCGCCGAGCGCCTGCACCCGGGCCGCGGGGCCGCGCTCGCGACCGAACGCCTGGAGCGTCGGCAGCCCGGCCACCAGGTCGAGCACCTGCGAGCCGAGCCGCTGCATCACGCGCAGGCTGCGGTCGGACCGGCCCTGGGTGAGCTGCCCGATCAGGACCATGAAGATCGGCACCAGCGGCAGCGTGCCTGCGGCGAGGGCGGCGGAGATCCAGTCGAGGTCGAGGATCACGACGAGCACCGCGGGGGTGACGGTCGCGGACAGGACCAGCTGGGGGAGGTACTTCACGAAGTAGGGCTCGAGCGCGTCGAGGCCCCGGGTCGCGAGGGTGACGACGCGGGTGCCCTCGCCCTCGGCGAGCCAGCGCGGCCCGAGCTCGGCGGCCCGCGCGACGACCTGCTCGCGCAGCTCCGCGACCGCCCGGGTCGCGGCCCGGTGGGCGTACCGCTCCTGCACGCCGGTCGCGAGCGCACGCACCGCCACGACGGCGGCCAGCCAGCCGATCTGCGGGAGCAGGTCGGTCAGGTCGGCGCCGTCGTGGGCGGCGGCCGCGAGGACGCGGGCGAGCAGGATCGCCTGGGCGACGACCAGCCCGGCCGTGACGATGCCGAGCGACACCGTCAGGGCCAGGTAGCCCCGGGCGGCACGGGCGTACCGCAGGAGGCGGGGGTCGAGGGGCTTCACGCGGTGGTCAGGTCCCTCAGCGCTGCGTGCCGGCGTTCGACGGCAGGACGTCCGAGAAGGTCAGACCGGCGTGCTCCGGGATGTGCTCCGCGGAGATCCGCTTGCGGAACACCCAGTACGTCCAGCCCTGGTAGAGCAGGACGACCGGCACGAGGATCCCGGCGACCCAGGTCATGATCGTCAGCGTGTAGTCCGTGGACGACGCGTTGCGGATGTCGAGCGAGTTCGCCGGGTCGAACGCGGGCATGACGTCGGGGAACATCGAGCCGAAGATCAGCACGACGGCCGCGACGATGACGACGGCGGACCAGACGAACGCCCAGCCCTCGCGCCGCGCCCGGGTGGTCAGCACCACGAGCACGAGCGCCACCGCGGCGACCGCGACGACGGCCCAGGTCCACGCGACCGAGTAGGCGATCTGGGCCCAGATCGCCCAGGCCGCGGTGACGACCAGGACCACCGGGGCGAGCCGCTCCGCGAGGGCGCCGGACCGCTCGCGCATCTCGCCGCCGGTCTTGAGCGACAGGAAGATCGCGCCGTGCAGCAGGAACAGCCCGAATGTGACGGCGCCGCCGAGCAGCGCGAACGGGTTGAGCAGCGCGAAGAACCCGCCGACGTACTGGTGGTTCGCGTCGAGCTCGACGCCGCGCACCAGGTTGGCGAACGCCACGCCCCAGAGCACCGCCGGCAGGTAGGAGCCGGCCATGATGCCGCGGTCGGTCCAGCGCCGCCAGCGGTCGGTGTTGATCTTGCCGCGCCACTCGATGGAGACCACGCGGAAGATCAGGCCGACCAGGATCAGCAGCAGCGGCAGGTAGAAGCCGGAGAACAGGGTCGCGTACCACTCGGGGAACGCCGCGAAGATCGCCGCGCCGGCGGTGATGAGCCACACCTCGTTGCCGTCCCAGACGGGGCCGATGGTGTTGATCATGACCCGGCGGTCCTTGTCCTCGCGGCCGAGGATCGGCAGCAGCATCCCGACGCCGAAGTCGAAGCCCTCGAGCACGAGGTAGCCGGTCCACAGGACGGCGATCAGCAGGAACCAGATGACGGGGAGGTCCATGACCGGCCTCTCAGTAGGCGAACGACAGCGGGCGGTCGGCCGCGTCGGTGTCGTCCGGGTCGGGCCGGTTGTCGGGGTTGTCGGTGCTGTAGTCCTTCTCGTGGTCGGCGACGCCCTCCACGGCGTACCGCTTCATGAGCTTGAACCAGAACACCGCCAGCACGCCGTAGACGAGCGTGAACGCGACCATCGAGATGATGACCGTGGTCGGGCTGACCACCTCGGAGACGCCGCGCTCGGTCAGCAGCCGGACCCCGTCGACGCCGGTCGGGTTGGGGTAGACCACCCAGGGCTGGCGCCCCATCTCGGTGAAGATCCAGCCGAACGCGGACGCGAGGAACGGCGTCGGGATCGCCCAGATGCCCACCCGGGCGAGCCACTTGTTGCCCGAGACCCGGCCCTTGCGCGTGAACCACAGCGCCATCAGGGCGAGCAGCGCGGAGCCGGCGGCGAGGCCGATCATCAGGCGGAACGCCCAGTAGGTGACCGTGAGGTCGGGGATGTAGTTCGGGCCCTCGCCGTACTTCTGCGAGAACTCCTGCTGGAGGTCGTTCACGCCCTGCAGCGGCGCGTCGAAGTCGTTGAGCGCGAGGAACGACAGCAGGCCCGGGATCTCGAGGTAGTGCTTCACGCCCTCGCAGTTGTTCGTCAGGTCGCCGATCGCCAGCAGCGAGAAGGACGCGCCGTCGGTGCTCTCGCAGAGCGCCTCGGCCGCGGCCATCTTGGTGGGCTGCTGCTCGAACATGAGCTGGCCCTGCGCGTGGCCGGTGATGCCCAGGCCGATGCCGGAGACCAGCATGGTGAACACGCCGAGCAGCACCGCGGGGCGGTAGACCGTGCGGGCCTTGTGCTCGTCGCCCTGGCGGACCAGGCGGACCATCCACCACGCGGCGATGCCGGCGACGAACGTCCCGGCGGTGAGGAACGCGGCGGTCACGGTGTGCGGGAACGCGGCCCACAGGGTGTTGTTGGTGAGGACCGCGACGATGTCGGTCATCTCGGCGCGGCCGGTCTCCGTGTTGAAGACCGTGCCGACCGGGTGCTGCATCCAGGAGTTGGCGGCCAGGATGAAGAAGGCCGAGGCGTTCACCGCGAACGCGACCGCCCAGATGCACGCGAGGTGGATCTTCTTGGGCAGCCTGTCCCAGCCGAAGATCCACAGGCCGAGGAACGTCGACTCGACGAAGAAGGCGACGAGGCCCTCCATCGCGAGCGGGGCGCCGAACACGTCGCCCACGAACCGGGAGTACTCGGACCAGTTCATGCCGAACTGGAACTCCTGGACGATGCCGGTGGCCACGCCGATCGCGAAGTTGATCAGCATGAGCTTGCCGAAGAACTTGGTCAGGCGGAGCCAGTTCTCGTTGCCGGTGCGGACCCAGAAGGTCTGCATGAGCGCGACGAGCGGGGCCAGCCCGATCGTCAGCGGGACGAAGATGAAGTGGTAGACGGTGGTGACACCGAACTGCCACCGTGCCAGGTCGAGGGCTTCCACAGGGGGGTCCGTCCAGGTGCTGGGGCGTGGTGGGGGGCCGTACGGCCCAGGTGGGGGCCGTCGTCCGACGGTATTGCGCCCCGGTTCACAAGCGTAGGACAAAGGTCCCGCGATCTGACACGGTGTCGTCTCATTGTGATCCGGTTCACGAGCGTGACCTGGGGCACGTCGTGCGCGTCCCTGTGTGATACTTGCTCCGGCATCCCGGGACCCACACACCCCGGGCCGCCACCGTGTCGCCGCACCAGCGCATCGCGCTCGCCAGGCGCCGCCGGCCGCAAGGGTCCCTACCCGGGACGCCCCGCCGCCAGGCAGGCGATGGCGCCGAACGCCCGTGCTGCGAACGACACCGACGACTTCCGTCGCCGCGGGGACGCGAGCGACGACCGACCGCCCGAGGGGCGCCGAGCGTGTGGCCGGCGTACCCGGGCTTGCAGGAGCACCCGCGTGACGCTCGACAGCACCCCCGACAGCACCACCCCCGCGACGCAGGAGGGTGGCGAGCCGGCACCCCGCAAGCGCGCCCCCCGCACCCGCGCCCGGGTGACCAAGGCCGCCGGCGACCCGGCACCCACGGAGGCCCCCGCCGCCGAGGCCCCCGCCACGACGCCCGCCCCGGCCGCCGACGAGGCGCCGACCAAGCCGGTGCGGCGCCGCGCGACCCGCAAGGCCGCGACCGCCGCAGAGGTGCCCGCTGCGGACGACGTCGCCGCGGTCCTGGCCGCCGAGTCCGGTGCGGACCCGGCGCCCGCCGCCCCCGCGGACGAGGCTCCCGCCGCCCCGCGCCGTCGCCGCGCGACCCGCTCGACCGCCGCCGCCACGGCCGCCGCCGAGCAGGCCGCCGCCCCCGCCGAGCCCGCCGCGACCCCGGCCGCCACGACCCCGGCCGCCGAGGCGCCGGTCGCCGCGCCCGCCGCCGCGGAGCCCGAGGTCGCGCCCGCCCCGGCGAGCACCACCCCCGTCCGCCGGTCGCGTCGCGTGACGCGCCCCGCGGGTGCCGGCGTGGCCGCCCAGCCCGCCGCCGCCCAGCCCGCCGCCGCCCAGCCCGCCGCGGCGCAGCCCGAGCCGGCCCCCGCGGCCCCGACTGCCGAGCCCGTCATCGAGGAGCCGGAGGACGAGCAGGTCGCCGAGGCGGTCGAGCAGGCCGAGCAGACCTCCGCCGCCGCGCCGGACAGCCGCCTCGACGTGCTCGCCGAGCTCGGGCGCAGCACCACCGACGCCCCGGCGAAGGCGCCGCGCACCCGTGGCGGCCGTGGCCGGTCCAAGGCCGCGCAGACGGAGCAGACCGAGCAGCCGGCGTCGACCGACGCCGCGCGCGCCCCCGAGGCCGCCCCGGCGGCCGCGGCGGCCCGGCCCGAGCGCGCCCCGCAGCGGTCCGCCGCCCCGGCGGGCGAGCAGGAGCGTCCCGCCTCCACGCGGCTCGCGACCACCGCCCTGCTGTTCCAGGCCCCCGAGGCGCCCCGCCGCCGTCGGCGCGCGCAGGCGCCGACCGGAACACCGGAGGTCGTCTCCGCCAGCACCGTCGTCGAGGAGGCGCCCGCCGCCGTGTCCGAGGCCACGGCCCCGGTCCCCGAGGCGCAGGCCCCGGCCGCCGAGGAGCAGGTGCCCGCGCGCCGCCGCGGCCGTCGCGGGCGGTCCCGCACCGCCGAGGTCGTGGAGCCCGCCGAGGTCGTCGAGGACGAGCCGACGTCGGTCGACGAGGACCTGGTCGAGGCCGAGCAGGCCGACGTGGCCCGGGCCGCCGAGCAGGCCGACGCCGACGCCGACGCCGACGAGCGTGACGAGGCCGACCGTGACGAGGCCGAGGGCGACGACTCCGCCCCGCGCCGTCGTCGTCGTCGGGGTGGTCGTGGTCGCCGCTCGCGCGGTGGCGCGGACGCCGACGGGGACGACGCCGCCGACGAGGGCGACCGCCCCGCCGGCGACCGCGCGTCCGACGAGGACGCCGACGCGACCGAGGACGACCAGGACGAGGACGCCGACGAGCAGGGCGACGGCGAGGAGCAGGGCGGCAGCAGCCGTCGGCGCCGTCGTCGTCGCCGCTCGGGCCGTGGAGGCGACGACGCGGCGGCCGAGGCTCCTGCCTCGTCGCGCGGGAGCCGGTCCGGCTCGCGCGGCGGCGACGAGGTGACGGCCCTGCGCGGGTCGACCCGGCTGGAGGCCAAGCGCCAGCGCCGCCGCGAGGGCCGCGACGCGGGCCGCCGCCGCCAGATCATCACCGAGGCCGAGTTCCTGGCCCGCCGCGAGGCGGTCGAGCGCTCGATGGTCGTCCGCGAGTCGGGCGGCCGGACGCAGATCGCCGTGCTCGAGGACGGCGTGCTCGTCGAGCACTACGTGTCCCGGCAGGCGCAGGTCTCGATGGCCGGCAACGTCTACCTCGGTCGCGTGCAGAACGTGCTGCCGAGCATGGAGGCGGCGTTCGTCGACGTGGGCAAGGGCCGCAACGCGGTGCTCTACGCCGGTGAGGTCAACTGGGACGCCGCGGGCCTCGACGGCGGGCAGCCGCGCCGCATCGAGCAGGCGCTGAAGTCCGGCGACCCGGTGCTGGTGCAGGTCACGAAGGACCCGATCGGTCACAAGGGCGCCCGCCTGACGTCGCAGATCACCCTGGCCGGCCGCTACCTGGTGTACGTGCCCGGCGGCGGCATGACCGGCATCAGCCGCAAGCTGCCCGAGCCGGAGCGCGCGCGCCTGAAGAAGATCCTGCGCGAGGTGGTCCCGGACTCGGCGGGCGTCATCGTGCGCACCGCCGCGGAGGGTGCCAGCGAGGACGAGCTGCGCGCCGACATCGCCCGCCTGCAGGCGCAGTGGGAGGCCATCGAGAAGAAGTCGAAGACGGCCTCCGCGCCGGCGCTGCTCCAGGGCGAGCCGGACCTGGCGATCCGCGTCGTCCGCGACATCTTCAACGACGACTTCTCCTCGCTGGTCGTCCAGGGCGACGAGGCGTGGTCGACCATCTCCGGCTACATCGGGGAGCTGGCGCCCGACCTGGCCGAGAAGGTCTCGAGGTGGACCGGCACCGGCGACGTGTTCGCGGCGCACCGGGTCGACGAGCAGCTCGCCAAGGGCATGGACCGCAAGGTCTGGCTGCCGTCCGGCGGCTCGCTGGTCATCGACCGCACCGAGGCGATGACCGTCGTCGACGTCAACACCGGCAAGTTCACCGGCGCGGGCGGCACGCTCGAGGAGACCGTCACCCGGAACAACCTGGAGGCGGCGGAGGAGATCGTCCGCCAGCTCCGGCTCCGGGACATCGGCGGCATCATCGTCATCGACTTCATCGACATGGTGCTCGAGTCCAACCGCGACCTCGTGCTCCGCCGTCTGGTGGAGTGCCTGGGCCGCGACCGGACCAAGCACCAGGTGGCCGAGGTCACCTCGCTCGGCCTGGTGCAGATGACCCGCAAGCGGGTCGGCCAGGGCCTCGTCGAGGCGTTCTCCGAGACGTGCGAGCACTGCCACGGCCGCGGGTTCGTCGTGCACACCGAGCCGGTGGAGAAGGGCGGTCGGCAGGACCCCGCCCCGGCGCAGCCCGCGCCCGAGGTCGCCGACGCGAAGAAGGCGCGGCGCAAGCGCGGGGGAGCGGCGACCAAGGAGCAGGGCGCCCCGGCGGCCACCACCACGGTCCCGGTGCTGCCGGAGGCCCGCGAGGCGGTCAAGGCGACGCTGGCGACCATCGCGGCCGCGGCGGCGCACGCCCACGTGCACGACGACGAGGCGCACGAGCAGCCGCACGACGCGCCCGCCGAGGCGACCGCCCCGGCGACGGACGACGCGGTGCCGGTCTCCGGGAAGACCGCCACGGAGACCGTGGAGGTCTCCACGGTCGAGGTCGTCGCCGAGACGGGGATCGCCGCCGAGGCGGTCGCCGGCGCGGCGCGGACGCACGAGCAGCCCGTCCTGGACGTGCTGGCGGCGTTCGGCACCCGCACGGCGCGCGCACCGGAGCGCTCCGGCGCACCGGTGGACCCGCAGCTCGAGCTGACCCCGGTGGACCCGGGCCTGTTCGAGCTCCCCGAGGCCGGCGCCCGCGAGGGCGACGACGAGTCGTGAGGCGGGCCGCGGTCGGCGTCCCACCAGGGCGCCGACCGCGGTTTGACCCCCGACGCGGGTCTTGCGTATCCTTGAACGTCGGTGCGTTCTGACGATGACCGTGTGGCACGAAGCGTGGCACGCGATCGGACATCATCGGGAAGCACCGTTCGCGCGCAACGCACTGTCAGCGCCGACGTCCCGAAGCTGCTGCCACCGCGGTGGCGCGCCGGGGCCCGGCCGCAGTCGGGGCGCCCCCCTGAACCTGTAGTTCGACGAGCAGAGATGAGCATCAACGTGGTGTACGCGATCGTGAAGGCCGGCGGCCGTCAGGAGAAGGTCGCCGTCGGCGACGTCGTCGTCGTTGACCGCATCGCGGCGGAGGCGGGCGCGACGGTCGAGCTGCCCGCGCTCCTGCTCGTCGACGGCACCGCCGTGACGTCGGACGCGGCCGCCCTGGCCAAGGTCAAGGTCACCGCCGAGGTCGTCCAGGCCGAGAAGGGCCCGAAGATCGACATCCTGCGGTACAAGAACAAGACGGGCTACCGCCGTCGCCAGGGTCACCGCTCGCGCCTGACCCGCCTCAAGGTCACCGGCATCGCGTGACCGCGCGGGCCTCGGCCCGAGCACCCGTCCCCGTAGACAGCACCGCAGGAAAGCGAGCCTGAGATGGCACACAAGAAGGGCGCGAGCTCCTCGCGCAACGGTCGTGACTCGAACGCCCAGCGCCTCGGCGTGAAGCGCTTCGGTGGCCAGGTCGTCAACGCCGGCGAGATCATCGTCCGCCAGCGTGGCACCCACTTCCACCCCGGCGTCAACGTCGGCCGTGGCGGCGACGACACCCTGTTCGCCCTCACCGCCGGTGCGGTGCAGTTCGGCACCCGTCGCGGCCGCAAGGTCATCGACATCGTGGCGGCCGCGGTCTGACCGCACGCACACGTCGGCCGAAGGGGCGTACCGCACGCGCGGTGCGCCCCTTCGCCGTGTCATCGTGGGTCCATCCGTCCGGGTGGCCCACCGCGACGCCCCGGAGCGTCGCACGCGCCACCGTCCGGTGAGCGCAGGACCGTCCCCACGGACGGTGCGGAGGAGGAAAGACTGATGGCCGCGTTCGTCGACCGAGTCGTGCTGCACGCCAGCGGGGGAGACGGTGGGCACGGCTGTGCGTCCATCCACCGCGAGAAGTTCAAGCCGCTCGCCGGCCCCGACGGGGGCAACGGCGGCAACGGCGGCAGCGTGCGCCTGGTCGTCGACCCGCAGGTGACCACCCTGCTCGACTACCACCACGCGCCGCACCGGCACGCGCCGTCGGGCACGCAGGGCATGGGCGACCACCGCCAGGGCTCCACCGGCCAGGACCTCGTCCTGCCGGTCCCGGACGGCACCGTCGTGAAGTCCACCGACGGCGAGGTGCTCGCGGACCTCGTGGGCGCCGGCGCGGAGTACGTCGTCGCCCAGGGCGGCCACGGCGGCCTCGGCAACGCGGCGCTGTCGTCCCCGCGCCGCAAGGCCCCCGGCTTCGCGCTGCTCGGCGAGCCCGGCGACGCGGCCGACGTGGTCCTCGAGCTCAAGACCATCGCCGACGTCGCGCTGGTCGGGTTCCCGAGCGCCGGCAAGTCCAGCCTCGTCGCCGCGATCTCTGCCGCCCGGCCCAAGATCGCCGACTACCCCTTCACGACCCTGATCCCCAACCTCGGCGTCGTGCAGGCCGGTGACGCCCGCTACACCGTCGCCGACGTGCCCGGGCTGATCCCCGGCGCGAGCGAGGGCAAGGGCCTCGGGCTGGAGTTCCTGCGGCACGTCGAGCGCTGCGCCGTCCTGGTGCACGTGCTGGACTGCGCCACGCTGGAGCCCGGCCGCGACCCGCTGACCGACCTCGACGTGATCGAGGCCGAGCTCCAGGCCTACGCCGGCGACCTCGGCATCGAGGGGGGCCGCGTCCCGCTGACCGAGCGCCCCCAGCTCGTGGTGCTGAACAAGATCGACGTCCCCGAGGCCCGCGAGCTCGCCGAGCTGGTCCGTCCCGACCTGGAGGCCCGCGGCCTGCGGGTGTTCGAGGTGTCGACCGCCAGCCACGAGGGCCTGCGCCCGCTGACGTTCGCGCTCGCCGGCCTGGTCGACCAGGCCCGCCGCGAGGCGCCGCAGCCGGAGGCGACCCGCGTCGTGCTGCGGCCCAGGGCCGTCGACGACGCCGGGTTCACCGTCACCCGCCGCATCGACGCCGACCACGAGTACTTCCAGGTCCGCGGCACCAAGCCCGAGCGCTGGGTCCGGCAGACCGACTTCACCAACGACGAGGCCGTCGGCTACCTGGCCGACCGGCTCGCGCGGCTCGGCGTCGAGGAGAAGCTGCTCGCCGCCGGGGCGGTCGCGGGCGCCGAGGTCGTCATCGGCGACGGGCCGAGCGCGGTCGTGTTCGACTGGGAGCCCACGCTGCTGACCGGCTCGGAGCTGCTCGGCGGCCCGCGCGGCAGCGACCAGCGGATCGAGGAGCGCACCCGCCCCACCCGCGGGCAGAAGCGCGAGGAGTACAAGGACCGCATGGACGCGAAGGCCGAGGCCCGCGCGGAGCTGTGGACCGAGCGCGAGGCCGGTCTCTGGCGCGAGGACTGACCCCAGCCGGGTGGATCCACCCGGTCGAGTGGAGCGAAGGGCCCGACACGCACCCGGCGTGTCGGGCCTTCGCGTCCACGGCACCGCGAGGTGGATCCACAGGGGAGGATGGGGGGGTGAGTGCTGCCGCCCTGTCCGACCGTCGTCTGCTGCCCGAGGTCCGCCGCGTGGTGGTCAAGGTCGGCTCGTCCTCGCTGACCGACGAGTCCGGCAAGCTCGACCCCGCCCGGCTGCGGGCGCTCGTCGACGTGCTCGCCGCGCGCGTGAACGGCGGGCACCAGGTGGTGCTGGTGTCCTCGGGCGCCATCGCGACGGGCATGGACCCCCTCGGGCTCGCGCGTCGGCCCCGGGACCTCGCGACCCAGCAGGCCGCCGCGTCCGTGGGGCAGGGGCTGCTGGTCGCGCACTACACGCGCGCGTTCGCCGACCACGGCCTGCGGGTCGGGCAGGTGCTGCTCACCGCGGACGACACGATGCGGCGCACCCAGTACCGCAACGCGCAGCGCGCCCTCGACCGGCTGCTGGACCTCGGCATCGTGCCGATCGTCAACGAGAACGACACCGTCGCGACGGACGAGATCCGGTTCGGCGACAACGACCGGCTCGCGGCGCTCGTGTCGCACCTGGTGCACGCCGACGCGATGGCGCTGCTCACCGACGTGGACGGCCTGTACACCGGCCCGCCGAACCGGCCCGGCTCCCGGCGGATCCCGGAGGTCCGCGGCCCGAAGGACCTGGAGGGCATCGACGTCACGGCCCGGGGCAGCGGCGTGGGCACCGGCGGCATGGTCACCAAGCTCGAGTCCGTGGCGATCGCGACGGCCTCCGGCGTCCCGGTCGTGCTGACCTCGACCGCGCAGGTGGCACCCGCCCTCGACGGCGAGGACGTCGGCACCTGGTTCGCCGCGACGGGCCGGCGCGCGTCGACCCGGCTGCTGTGGCTCGCGTACGCCGCGCGCACCCGGGGTCGGCTGGTGCTCGACGAGGGCGCGGTGCGGGCCGTCGTCGAGCGCGGGAAGTCGCTGCTGCCCGCCGGGGTCACCGCCGTCGAGGGCGAGTTCGAGGCCGGCGACCCGGTCGAGATCGCCGGGCCCGACGGCACCGTGGTCGCGCGCGGCCTCGTCGCGTACTCCGCGCAGGAGGCGCCGACGCTGCTCGGCCGCGGGACCGCGGAGCTCCGCGAGGACCTCGGCGAGGGCTACGACCGGGAGCTCGTCCACCGCGACGACCTCGTGCTGGTGCGCCGCCGCCGCTGACCCGGGTCGGCTCACCCGGACGGGGGTGTCCGTCCCCCGGTCGGCCGCCCCACGTCCGGGGGACCCGGACTAGGCTGGTCCGATGACCACCTCCTTCGACGCCCCGGCCACGGGCGGGGCGTCCGCCGCCCGGCTTCCCGTGCCCTCCGCGCCGGTGGAGGCGCAGCCCCCGGTCGCCCCGGCCGCCGACGGCGCGACCTCAGAAGGCGTGCCGTCCGGCGACGTGACGGCAGCCGTGCTCGCCGTCGCCCGCCGCGCCAAGGACGCCTCGCGCGCCCTCGCCGTCGCGACCCGGGCGACCAAGGACGCCGCGCTGCACGCCCTCGCGGACGCGCTGGTCGCGCAGGCCGACGTGATCGTCGCGGCCAACGCCGACGACCTCGAGCGCGGGCGTGCGAACGGCACCTCGGCGGGCCTGCTCGACCGGCTCGCGCTGACCCCCGAGCGGATCGCCGCGATCGCCGGTGCCCTGCGCGAGGTCGCGGCGCTGCCCGACCCGGTCGGCGAGGTCGTGCGCGGCTCGACGCTGCCGAACGGCCTGCGGATGCGCCAGGTCCGGGTGCCGATGGGCGTCGTCGGGATGATCTACGAGGCGCGGCCGAACGTCACCGTCGACGCCGTGGGCCTCACGCTGAAGAGCGGCAACGCGGTGGTCCTGCGGGGCGGGTCCGCCGCGGCGAGCAGCAACGCGGTGATCGTCGCGGTGCTCCGGCGCGCGCTCGAGGAGCAGGGCCTGCCGGCCGACCTCGTGCAGTCCGTCGACGAGCACGGCCGCGCCGGCGGGGTGGCGCTCATGCACGCGCGCGGGCTGGTGGACGTCCTCGTGCCCCGCGGCGGCGCGGACCTGATCCGCACCGTCGTCCGCGAGGCCAC
This sequence comes from Cellulomonas sp. NPDC058312, assembly GCF_042880135.1. NCBI lineage: Bacteria > Bacillati > Actinomycetota > Actinomycetes > Micrococcales > Cellulomonadaceae > Cellulomonas > Cellulomonas sp. NPDC058312. Next base: position 125,076 of record NZ_JBHVZE010000006.1, read on the forward strand.
CGTCCCCGTGATCGAGACCGGCGTCGGGAACGTGCACGTCTACGTGGACGCGACGGCGGACCCCGCGGTGGCGCTGCCGATCCTGCTCAACGCCAAGACCCAGCGGGTCGGGGTGTGCAACGCCGCGGAGACGCTGCTCGTGCACCGCGACGCGGCGGCGGGGTTCCTGCCGTCCGCGCTGGTCGCCCTGGACGAGGCCGGCGTGACGGTGCACGGCGACGCCGCGACCGCCGCGCTCGCCCCCGACGGGGTCGCCGTCGTGCCCGCGACCGACGAGGACTGGGCGACGGAGTACCTGTCCCTGGACCTCGCCGTCCGGGTGGTCGACGACCTCGACGCGGCGCTCACGCACATCCGCACCTGGAGCTCCGGCCACACCGAGGCGATCATCACCCGCGACCTGGCCGCCTCGGAGCGGTTCGTCGCCGAGGTCGACTCGGCCGCGGTGATGGTGAACGCCTCGACGCGGTTCACCGACGGCGGTCAGATGGGACTCGGCGCCGAGATCGGCATCTCCACCCAGAAGCTGCACGCCCGCGGGCCGATGGGCCTCGGGGAGCTCACCACGACCAAGTGGGTCGTGCACGGGGACGGGCACGTCCGCCCCTGACCGCGGTCGCCCATGACCCGATCGGCCCCGACCCGGCCGACCGTGCCGCGCCCGACGTGCGACACTGGACACTTACGTCGACCAGTCCCGGGAGGACCACGTGAACGTTGTGCTGCGCGCCGCCGAGGCCGCTGCCGAGCACACGACCGAGCTGCCGTTCAGCCCCGTCGTCTTCGGGCTGGTCGCGTTCGGCGTCCTGCTCGCCCTGCTGCTCGTGACCTTCGCCTTCCGGAGCGTCGGCACGCGCCACCGCTGACCCGGCAGCCAGGGACCCGCATCCGATGACGCAGCGACGAGCCCGGCTCGGTGTGATGGGCGGCACGTTCGACCCCGTGCACCACGGCCACCTCGTCGCCGCCAGCGAGGTCGCGGCGCGGTTCGAGCTCGACGAGGTCGTGTTCGTCCCCACGGGCTCCCCGTCGTTCAAGCAGGACGTGGTGGTCACACCCGCGGAGCACCGCTACCTGATGACCGTGATCGCGACGGCGTCGAACCCCCGGTTCACGGTCAGCCGCGTCGACATCGACCGGCCCGGCCTGACCTACACGGTCGACACCCTGCGGGACCTCGCGCGGGAACGGCCGGACGCCGACCTGTACTTCATCACCGGCGCCGACGCGATCGCCCAGATCCTCAGCTGGAAGGACTCGCCCGAGCTGTTCGAGCTCGCGCAGTTCGTCGCGGTCACGAGGCCGGGTCACCAGCTGGTCGTCGACGGCCTGCCCGCCGACCGGGTCAGCCAGTGGGAGATCCCCGCGCTCGCCATCTCGTCCACCGACGTGCGCGTCCGCGCGCAGGCCGGCAAGCCCGTCTGGTACCTCGTGCCGGACGGCGTCGTCCAGTACATCGCCAAGCACGGTCTGTACCGAGGAAGTCAGTCATGAGCACACCCGGGACCCCGCTGACCCGACGGGAGCTGCGGGAGCGCGAGGCCGCTCGGGTCGCCGCTCAGGAGGCGGCGGCCCAGCAGCCCGCCGCGCCCGCCTCCGGCGCGCCCACGGACCGGGCAGCGACGCCCGGACCGGCTCCGACGACCCCCGCGGCCCGCTCGACCTCCCCGGCCGGCTCGGCGTCGGCGACGTCCGCGACCCGGGCACCTGCGCCCGCGGTCCCCGCCGCTGCTCCCGCGCCCGACCCTGCTCCGACGGCCGGCGCGGCGTCGTCGCGGCGCGCGCTGCGCAACCGGCCGGTCTCCGCGGTCGGGGCGGACGGGTCGTCGTCGGCCCCGTACCAGGCGCCCGGCATGCAGCCCGACGCCCCGGTGCGGACGCGTCGCTCGATCCGGACGACCGCCCCCGAGCCGGCCACCGGCGGCGCGGCGTCGCCGTCGCCCGGCGGACCCGCGCCGGTCCCGGGCTCCGGACGGCCCGCGCCGTCGCCCGCCACGGCTCCCCGGCCGTCGCCGGCCCCGGCCCCTGCGCCGTCGTCCGCCACCGCTCCGGCGGCGCGCCCGGCGACGCCGGTGGGACGGCCCGCCGCGGTGCCCGGCATCGTCCCCGACGAGCGGGACACCCACTCGACGGGGCGGCGGTCCGGTCCCCCGTCTCCCGGCGGTGGCACCACCGAACGCCCCGCGACGCCCGCCGGCGGTCCCGCGCCAGGCGACCGGACGGGCTCCGCGGCACCGTCGCCCACCTCCTCGGCCCTCGCACCCGGGGCCGCCGCGCCCACCGCCGCCGGTCCCGCGCGGACGGCGCCACGCCGGCCGGCCGCGCCCGACGCCCGCCCGGCCTGGTCGCCGGCAGACGACACGGCGCGCACGTCGACCGGCGCCGCCGCGTCGTGGGCGTCGTCCGCTCCCGCGCAGGCCGGTCCCGGCCCCGGGCGGCCCGCCGGTGCCGAGACCGGTGCGTGGGGGTCCGCGGGGTCGTGGGCGCCGAGCGCGCCGGTCACCGCCGCGCAGCAGCCGGCGGCCGCAGCACCCCCGGCGACCACCCGCACCCCCGCCCCGGCACCCGCGGGCGCTCCCGCGACGACGCCCGGAGCGCCGGTCCCCGGTCCCGCTGCCGCGGACGACGAGGAGGTGCCGGTCCCGCAGTGGCAGTCGCTGCTCAAGGCGATGGCCCCCGCTCCGCTGCCCGAGACCCCGGCCGAGCAGACCGACCCGACCGGCACGCTCATGCACGGCGTGGAGGCGGACGAGGAGATCGACACCCTCGAGCAGCCCGAGCGGCTGCGGCGACCGCTGCCGTTCACCTGGCTGCAGTGGATCGTCCTGGCCGTCGTGGCGTTCGTGCTCGGGTTCCTCATCATCTTCGTCGCCAACACGGCGACCGGCGCCGCGGGGCCCGACGTGCCCGCCGTGGCGAGCGCGGCGTCCGACGCCGCTCCCGCACCCTGATCCTGCTCCACCCACCCCCCGAACCCCGAGGAGACCCGTGTCGGCATCCGACCGCGCCGTCGAGCTCACCGTGGCGGCCGCACGCGCCGCCGCCGACCTCAAGGCCCAGGAGATCATCGCCCTGGACGTCAGCGAGCAGCTCGTGCTCACCGACGCCTTCGTCATCGCGTCCGGCACCAACGAGCGGCAGGTCGGCGCGATCGTCGACGCCGTCGAGGAGTCGCTGCACAAGCTCGGCGCCAAGCCGCTGCGCCGGGAGGGCAAGTCCGAGGGCCGCTGGGTCCTCATCGACTTCGGCGAGATCGTCGTGCACGTGCAGCACGCCGAGGACCGCGTGTACTACGCCCTCGAGCGGCTGTGGAAGGACTGCCCGGTCATCGAGCTGCCGGCGGACGTCCACGGCACGCCCGACGAGGCGGGGGAGTGACGGCGGGTCGCGTCGTCCTCTGGCGGCACGGACGCACCGCGCACAACGCGAGCGCGCGCCTGCAGGGCCAGTCGGACATCCCCCTGGACGAGGTCGGCGTCTGGCAGGCCGAGACGGCCGCCGCGGCGCTGGCGAGCCGGTACCGGCCGACGCGCATCGTGGCCTCCGACCTCGGGCGGGCCCGGTCGACGGCCGAGGCCCTGGCCGAGCGCACCGGCCTGCCGCTGGAGACGGACGCGCGGGTGCGGGAGCGCTCGTTCGGCGACTGGGAGGGCATGACGTCGGCGGAGATCGCCGGGCGCTGGCCCGACCAGCACGCGGCCTGGGTCGCGGGGCGCGAGCCCGAGCGCGTCGGCGCCGAGACCCGCGCGGAGGTGCGCGAGCGGATGACGCGCGCGGTCACCGAGCTCGCGGGTGCCCTGGGTGCGGACGACACGCTCGTGGTGGTCTCGCACGGCGCCGCGATCAGCCTCGGGCTCACCGGCCTGCTGGGCCTGCCCGCGGACTGGAAGGGCATCTCCGGCATGTCCAACGCGCACTGGGCGGAGCTCCAGCCCGGTCGTCCCGGCTCGGGTCTGGCGTGGCGTCTGGAGGCGCTGAACGTCGGCCCGGTGCATGCGTCGTCCGACTGGAACGCGGGCCCGGACCGCCCGGCTGCGTCGATGGACGACGAGGTGCGGGACCCGGCCTGACCAGCCGATTCGCACTCTCGGCGAGGATCGACTAATGTTCAGGACGCCCGCTCAGCGGGTGGTGAGACGGCCTGCGGGCCTGATCGCGGGGCTGTGGCGCAGCTGGTAGCGCACCTGCATGGCATGCAGGGGGTCAGGGGTTCGAATCCCCTCAGCTCCACATCGGAAGCGGGCGAGAGCGAGAGCTCTCGCCCGCTTCGTCGTTCCCCGGGGTGGCACGACCAGCGGGCTCGCCGGCTCAGCCGGGCAGCGCGTCCCCGGCGGCGGGGAACGACGGCTGCGCCCCGCGGCCCCGCACCGCTGCGGCGCCCACCCGCACCGCCAGCCGGACCGCCGCGAGCAGGTCGTCCCCGGCGGCCAGCCGCGCGGCGAGCGCGCCGACGAACGCGTCGCCCGCCCCTGTCGTGTCGACCGCATCGACCCGGGGCGCCGGCTCCGGCACCATCCCGTCCGCGGACCCGACCAGCGCGCCGCGTGCGCCGAGCGTGACCACGACCGACGGGACGCCGTGCGCGAGCAGCCGGGCGACGACGGCGGCCTCGTCCGCCCCGGACGCCGGGGCCACGGTGCCCGGACCCCCGTCGAGCGCGGCGAGCACCACGGCGGCCTCGTGCTGGTTCACGACCAGCGGGTCGGCGCGGCGCAGCACCGCGGCGTCGACGTCCACCGCCGGCGCGAGGTTCACCACCAGGCGGCCACGGGTCGCGGCGGCGGCCCGCTCGGTGCCCGTGCGCGGGATCTCGCCCTGGACGACGACGACCGCCGCCGCCGCGACCACCTCCCGGTGCGCGTCGACGTGCGGACCGTCCACGTGCGCGTTGGCTCCCGGGACGACGACGATGCTGTTCTCGCCGGCCGCGTCGACGGTGACCAGCGCCAGGCCCGTCGGTCCGTCGACGACCGCCAGTGCCCCGAGGTCGACCCCGGCCGGCCGCAGCCCGGCGAGCGCGGCCTCCGCGAACGCGTCGGTGCCCACCGCGCCGACCAGGGCGGTGGGCGCGCCCAGCCGCGCCGCGGCGACCGCCTGGTTCGCGCCCTTGCCGCCCGGCAGGACGGCGAGGTCGTGCCCGAGGACGGTCTCGCCGGGGACGGGGTGCCGGTCGACGCGCGTCACGAGGTCGGCGTTGACGGACCCGACGACGACGACGCGGTGCCCGACCGCTGCTGTGCTGGTCACGCGCCCCATCCCACCACCTGCGGGCCCGACGCGGGCGCTGGTGGGCCTGCGCCGATCGGGTGGGCGATTCCCACCGGTCGGTCGGCATCGTGCATCGTTGTCCTGATGCATCAGGAGCACGAGCGCGACCTCAGGGCCGTCGGCGGGTCGCCCCGCGGCGTGTACTGGTGCGTGCTCGTGCTGAGCACGATCGTGTCCGGGTGGCTGCTCGCGCTGCCCACGGGCCTGGTGCCCCCGCCGGGCGCGGGGTCGACGCTCAGCGACGCGGGACGGGTCGGCGCCGGCGTCGCGGGCGTGCTGTGGGCCGTGGTGACGGTGACCTTCTACCGCAACTACCTGCGGGCGCCGTGGAGCGACGACGAGCGGGTGACCGTGGAGACGGTCGACGGCGAGCGGGCCGTCGTCCTGGCGTGGCGGACGACGTTCCACCGGCAGCCGCTGCTCGTGGCCGCCGTCGTCGCGTTCCTGGCGGTGCAGCTCACGGTGGTGTTCGCGGTCAACGGCGAGTCGTTCTGGTGGGTGCCGCTGGTGGTGGTCGCGCCGTTCGTGCTGGCGGTGCCGGACAAGGTGCTCGAGCTCCGACGGCCGCTGCGCCTGGTGCTGTCGCCCCGGGGGATCGGGGTCAGCGGGCTCGCGGGCGACGACTGGCTCGACTGGGCGGACGTCGACCAGCTGGAGATCGACCACGTCGAGCAGTGGGCGGTGGTCCGGGCGCGCGGCTCCGAGCGCGCCGCGTCGTGGCGGCACCGGGGTCGCCGGCGGCTGCTGACCCCGCGCCGCGGGCCCGACCTGTGCGTGGAGGTGCCGGGGCCGGCGTTCCCGGTCGACGCCCGGGCGGTAGTGCTCGCGCTCGAGCACTACCGGTCGGTGCCGCGCGCGCGGGCGGAGCTGGCGGGGGAGGCCGGGCGGCTCCGGCTGCTCGGGCGGCCCCCGCGGCGGACCGAGGGCCCGCCGGGCGCGTCCTGAGGTCGCGCCCGGGTCAGGCGTCGGCGAGGCCGAGCGTCGTCACCAGGTCGTCGTGCAGCTCGGACCACACCGCGTGGCAGGAGTCCACCCCCGCGCCCGTCACCCAGGTCGGGTCCCCGCCGAGCGCCCGGTCGAGGGCGTGGGCGAACCGGTCGGCGTAGCCGTCGAACCGGGGGAGCGTCGCCGTCAGCCACGCGGCCAGCGGGCGCAGCGACCGGCGGATCGACACGAGCTCGACGAGCAGCGTCGCGTCCCACGTCGTGTCGGTGTGGTCGTTCGCCGCGAACGGGTCGGCGCCGGTCGGGCGGAGCTGCCAGTCGGTGCAGGCGTGCCGCAGACGGGCGTCCAGCGGCCGGAGCTCGGCGTACGCGGCCCGCAGGGCGTCGGCGGCGCCCGGGGTCGCGGCGAGCTCGGCGGCCAGCAGGTGGTCGTCGTGCGCGCGGCCGGCGTCGGTGACCGCCCAGCCGTCCGGCGCCGCGCCGACTGTCCCCGCGCCGGCCGTCCCCGCGCCGACCGTCCCCGCGCCGGCCGGGCGGGTGACCCGGCCGAGCGCCTCGTGGTCCAGCAGCTGCTCGCGCACCCCCGCGGCGTCGAGGCCGGTCCGGGCCGCGACCTCCGCCGTCTCGGCGAACCCCAGCAGCCGCACGGTGTGCAGCGTCCGCAGCTCGGCGGCGGGGTCCGGGCTCATCCCGGCCCACGATGCAGCATCGTCCGGGACGCGTCAACGCGTGCGTGCGCCGCGCGCGGTGCAGCGCGCCGCCCCTGTGGACGCCGACCGCCGGGCGGGCGAGGATGGCCCGCATGACCGAGACCGTCGCCGTGACCGGCGCGCTGGGCAAGGTGGGCCGCGCGGTGGTGCAGGACCTCGTCGCGCACGGGTACGGGGTGCACGCGACCGACGCGCAGGGCCCGTTCGGGGAGCGGGCGGGGATCGGCGTCGACGTGATGCGCGCCGACCTGACCGACTACGGGCAGGCCGTCGAGGCGCTCGCGGGCTGCACCGCGGTGGTGCACCTCGCCAACATCCCGCAGCCCGGGATGGAGAACCCCGCGGACACGCTGAACCGCAACCTCGCGGCGAACGACAACGTGTTCCTCGCCGCGCAGCGCCTCGGGCTGCGCAAGGTCGCCTGGGCGTCGAGCGAGACCACCCTGGGGCTGCCGTTCGAGGTCCCGCCCCGGTACGCCCCGGTCGACGAGGCGCACTACCCGCACCCGACGACCACGTACGCGCTGTCCAAGGTGCTCAGCGAGGACGTCGCCGCGCAGGTGTCGGCGTGGTCGGGCATCCCGTTCGTCGGGCTGCGGCTGTCCAACGTGTTCCCGGTCGAGGCCTACGCGCGGGTGCGGTCGTTCCACGGCGACCCCGCGCTGCGCCGGTGGAACCTGTGGGGCTACATCGACGCGCGCGACGCGGCGACGGCGTTCCGGCTGGCCCTCGAGGCCGAGACCACCGGGTCGCAGAACGTCATCATCGCGGCGGCGGACACGATCATGGACACGCCGTCGGCCGAGCTGCTGGCGGCCGAGTTCCCGGGCGTCGAGGTCCGTCGCGAGCTCGGGACCTACGAGACGCTGCTGGCGATCGACGCGGCGCGCGAGCTCCTGGGCTTCGAGCCGCAGCACAGCTGGCGCGACGAGGTCTGACCCCGACGTCGGACCGGTCGGCCGGGCACCCGTACGATCGGGCGCGTGCCCACCCCTGACTTCGTCCTGGACCTGCGCGAGAAGATCGGCCACGAGCTGCTCTGGCTGTCGGGGGTGAGCGCGGTCGTCGTCCGCCCCGGGGCGCACGGCGACGAGGTGCTGCTGGTCCGCCGCGCGGACAACGGGGCGTGGACCCCGGTGACCGGGATCATCGACCCGGGCGAGGAGCCCGCCGTCGCCGGCGCCCGCGAGGTGCTGGAGGAGACCGAGGTCGTGGCCGTGGCGGAGCGCCTGGCGTGGGTGCACACGCTGCCGCCGATGACCTACGCGAACGGCGACCGGTCGCAGTACCTCGACCTGACGTTCCGGTTCCGCTGGGTCTCCGGCGAGCCCGGCCCGGGCGACGGCGAGAACACCGAGGCCCGCTGGTACCCCGTGGGCGCCCTCCCGGAGATGTCCGCCGAGATGCGCGCCCGCGTCGCCGCGGGCCTCGCGCTGGACGGCCCCACCCGGTTCGAGGCCTGACCGGGGTCCGCGGTGCGTAGGGTCGGGGCATGCGGCTGAGAGCGTTCGCCACCTGCGACCTGCCGGGGATGTACCGGGTGTGCCTGCTGACGGGCGACGCCGGGTCCGACGCCACGGGGGTCTACCGCGACCCGGACCTGCTCGGGCACGTGTACGCCGGGCCGTACCCGGTCGCCGACCCCGGGCTGACCTGGGTGGTCACCGACGACGCGGGTGCCGTCGCCGGGTACGTCGTCGGGACGGCCGACTCGCAGGCGTTCGCCCGCTGGCAGGAGGGGTCCTGGTGGCCGGCGCTGCGGGAGCGGCTGCCGCGACCGGACGTCGTCGACGACTCCCGCCGGGACCACGAGCTGCTGCGGATGGTGCACGACGGGGCGACCTACGACCCCGCGGTCACCGACGCGTACCCGGCGCACCTGCACATCGACCTGCTCCCGCACGCGCAGGGCAGGGGGCTGGGCCGGACGCTGATCGCGACGCTCGCGGCGGCCCTGCGCGAGCGCGGCGTCCCGGGGCTGCACCTCGGGGTGTCGGCGGCGAACACCGGGGCGATCGCGTTCTACGACCGGGTCGGGTTCCGGCCGGTGGCGACGCACGACTGGGGGCTCACCCTGGGGATGGACCTGCGGGCGCCCTGAGCCGGCGAGGTCGCGGGCCGGGGTCCCGCGGGGTGCGGGCCGCGTCGCGTACCGTGACGGTGTGCGGCGCGTCCCCGGCGCCGCCGTGACCAGCGCGAGGAAGGGCCCACGGTGAGCGACACCGGGTACGGCGACTTCGAGTTCGAGCGCCGGTTCTTCGTGCGCACGCCGCCGGCCGAGCTGCTGTCCGAGCCCGACCCGGTGCTGATCGTGCAGTCGTACTTCCTCGCCCAGGACGGGTACGCGATGCGGCTGCGCGTCCAGGCGTCGGGCCTGCGGGTCGCGCTCGGGCCGGACGCCGACCCGCTGGCGGTGCTCGACGAGGTCGGCGACGGGTTCGAGTTCTGCGCGGTGACGCTGAAGGGCCCGATGAACGTCGGCACCCGGTACGAGGCCGAGCGGGAGATCGACGTCACGGTGGGGATCGAGATGATCCGCCGCGGCGGTCTGCGGATCGTGAAGAACCGGTACTCGGTGTGGCTGGGCGCCGACGGCTGGGTGGTCGACGTGTTCGGCGGCGCGAACGCCCCGCTGGTGATCGCCGAGTGCGAGCGCTCCGGCCCGGTCACGGACCTGCAGATCCCGGCGTTCTGCGAGACCGAGGTCACCGACGACGCCCGGTTCGCGAACGACGGGCTGGCCCGCGCGCCGTACACCGGCTGGGCGGCGGAGTTCGCGCGCGAGCTCGACATTCGGGGCCCGCGGTTCCTCACCGACTTCGGCCGCAACGACGTGCAGCACCGGGGCTGACCGCACCCGTCCCCACCCGCAGGCCCGCGGTGGTCGACGCACGCCTGGTCAAAGATTGAAGGATCAACTATTGTAGCGATCATGAGCCTCGTGACCCCCGCCCACGCCCAGGACCGCCTCGCCGCCGACACCGCGATGGGTCCGGTGACCCTGCTGGTCGCGGACCTCGACCTCCAGGTCCGGTACTACCGCGACGTGATCGGCCTCGAGGTCGTCGAGCGGCCCGACGAGCGGATCGAGGGCGTCGGCCGCCCCGACGTCGTCGTGCTCGGCCGCGGCACCCTGCCCCTGATGGTGCTGCGCCACACGCCCGACCTGCCGCCCACCAGCCGCGGCCAGGCCGGGCTGTTCCACACCGCGATCCTGTTCGACACCCAGGAGGCGCTCGCGGCCACCCTCGCGTCCGTCGCCTCGCGCGCCCCGCAGACGTTCGTCGGCAGCGCCGACCACCTGGTGTCCGAGGCGTTCTACCTCACCGACCCCGAGGGCAACGGCGTCGAGCTGTACTGGGACCGCGCCCGCGAGCTGTGGGGCTACGACGCCGAGGGGCGCGTGCAGATGGACTCGCTGCGGCTCGACCCGAACGAGTTCATCCGCGGCCACGTCACCGACGCCGCGCTCGCCGCCCCCGCGGGCCGGCCCGTCGTCGGGCACGTGCACCTGCAGGTCGGCGACGTGGCCGGGGCGCGGGCGTTCTACGTCGACGCGCTCGGGTTCGACGTGATGGCCGAGTGGCACGGCGCGCTGTTCGTGTCCGCCGGCGGCTACCACCATCACATGGCGATGAACACCTGGAACTCGGCCGGCGCGGGCCCGCGCGCCTCCAGCCTGGGCCTCGGCGAGGTCACCCTGGTGGTCCCCGGGACCGACGACGTCGGCGCGCTGCGCGAGCGGCTCACGTCGCACGGCGTCGCGGTGCGCGACGACGGCGCGACGGTCACGTTCGACGACCCGTGGCGCAACGTCGTCCGCGTCCGCCCCGCGGCCTGACCCCCACCCCGGTCGCCCCGCCGGCCGAGGTCGAGGGTTTGCCTCGAGGTCGAGGGTTTCAGGGCACCCTCGTGCGCGAAACCCTCGACCTCGAGCTCGTCAGCCCTCCGGGGTGTGGGTCGGGTCGACGCGCTCGGGCTCGCGGGGCGGGGGCGGCGGGGTGCCGTCGCCGAACGGGCGGCCCCCCAGCGCCTCGCGGCCGTGCGGGGTCAGCCAGCCGCGCAGGTCGGGCCCGGCAGGGACGATCTGCGTCGGGTTGATGTCCTCGTGCACCACGTAGTAGTGCCGCTTGATGTGGTCGAAGTCGACCGTGTCGCCGAACCCCGGGGTCTGGAACAGGTCCCGCGCGTACGCCCACAGGACCGGCATCTCGGTCAGCTTGTTCCGGTTGCACTTGAAGTGGCCGTGGTAGACCGCGTCGAACCGCACCAGCGTCGTGAACAGCCGCACGTCGGCCTCGGTGATCGTGTCCCCGACCAGGTACCGCTGGCCGGACAGCCGCTCCTCGAGCCGGTCCAGGCGGGAGAACAGCCGCCGGTACGCCTTCTCGTACGCCTCCTGCGACCCGGCGAACCCGCACCGGTAGACGCCGTTGTTCACGTCGGTGAACACCGCCCGGGCGACCTGGTCGATCTCGTCCCGCAGGTGCTCGGGGTAGAGGTCCGGCGCGCCCGCGCGGTGGTGCGCGGTCCACTCGGTCGACAGGTCCAGCGTCAGCTGCGCGTAGTCGTTGGTGACGACCGCGCCGGTCGGCACGTCGACGATCGCGGGGACCGTGATGCCCTTCGGGTAGTCCGGGAACCGTCGGAGGTAGGCGTCCTGGATGCGCGGGATGCCGAGCACCGGGTCGACGCCGCCGGGGTCCAGGTCGAACGTCCACGAGCGGGCGTCGTGGGTCGGCCCGCACACGCCCAGCGAGATCGCGTCCTCGAGCCCGAGCAGGCGCCGCACGATGATCGCGCGGTTCGCCCACGGGCACGCGCGCGAGACCACGAGGCGGTAGCGGCCCGCCTCGACGGGGTAGCCGTCGCGGCCGTCCGCGGTGATCCGGGTGGTGATGTAGCTCTGGTCGCGGACGAACTCCTCGCCGGACGTCACGTACGCGCCGGCGGTGCTGTGCTCCGAGGTCATGGGGACGATCATCCCGCGTGCGCCGAGGTCGCGCTCCCGCGGGCCGGCCGTGGCCGGCCGAGCGGCGTGTCGGCGCCGGTGCCTAGAGTGGACGCCGACCCCCTGCTCCCGGCCCTGGAGACCCGTGCCCGACGCACCCGCCCCCTCGTCCACGTCCCGCCCCGCACCCGCACGCCGCCGCGCGCGGGGCCTGGCCGCCGTGGTCGCCGTGCTCGGCCTGCTGGTCGCGTGCACCGGCGGCGCGACCGACGACGCGAGCCCGTCGCCGAGCCCGACCCCCACGGTGCTGCGGGCCACGGTGACGCTCCCCGAGGCGCCCGTGACGGTCGTCCCGGACGCGAGCGCGGGCGAGACCGCCGTGGTGGTGAGCGGTGCGCTGTTCGACGAGGCCCCGGTGGCGGTGCTGGTCGCCGGGGAGGACGCGACGCTGCTGGGTCCGGCGGCGACGGCCGCGGTGGGGCTGGGCGCGCCGCTGCTCGTCGCCGGCGCACCGGGCACCGCGGAGGAGGTCGCGCGTCTGGGCAGCACCGAGGCCGTGGTGGTCGGCGACGCGGACCTCGACGGCCTGCCCGCGGACCTGCGGACCCACGCGGTCGACGACGCCGACGCGCTCGCGGACCTCGGCGTGGACGTCGGCGACCGGCAGGACGTGGCGCCGACGGCGCTCACCGCGGCGGTCGCGGCGCTCACCCGGCCCGCGACGCCGCTGCTGGTGTCCGACGACTCGGAGGCACCCGCCCCCGAGGCGTCCGCGCCCGTGACCGACGGCCCGTCCGCCGCCCCGAGCACCACCGGCGGGCTCGGCGCCGAGGGCACCACCGTCGAGCCGCCCGCCGAGGTCGAGCACGCGGCCCTGCTGGTCGACTCGGTCACCGGGTCCGCCGCGGCCACGGTCGCCGCCGCGACGGCGCGGGCCGCCGGGGTGCCGGTCGTGGACGTCCCGGGCGGCGACCCGCGCGCGACGCCCGCCACGGTGCAGGCGCTGACGGGCGTGTCGACCGTCCTCGCGGTCGGGAGCACGTTCGGGGCCGCCGAGCTGCTCGGCCCCCGGGTGGCGTCGGCCGCGACGGGCGTGGAGCTGCCGGGCGGCGGCCAGCTGGTCTTCCCGGTCGCCGGGTCCGCGCCGGGGCTGCACGCGAAGCGGTACATCGCCCTGTACGGCACGCCGGGCACGCCGGCGCTCGGGGTGCTGGGGGAGCAGGACGTCCCCGCGACGATCGCCCGGGCGCAGCAGACCGCGGCGCCCTACGACGCGATGACCGACGACACCGTGGTCCCGACCCTGGAGATCATCGCGACGGTCGCGTCCGCGGCGCCCGAGCCCGACGGCTCGTACTCGCGGGGGCGGTCGGTGGACGAGCTGCGTCCGCTGGTCGAGGCCGCGGCGGAGGCGGGCCAGGCGGTCGTCATCGACCTCCAGCCCGGGCGGACGGACTTCCTCACCCAGGCGCAGCGGTACGCGGACCTGCTCGCGTACCCGCACGTGGGCCTGGCCCTGGACCCGGAGTGGCGGTTGCAGCCCGACCAGGTGCACCTGCGCCAGATCGGCTCCGTGGGGGTCGACGAGGTCAACGCGACCGCGGCGTGGCTCGCCCAGTTCACCCGGGAGCGGCAGCTGCCCCAGAAGATGTTCCTGCTGCACCAGTTCTCGCTGCGGATGATCGCCGAGCGGGAGCGTCTCGACACGAGCCACGACGAGCTGGCGGTGATCATCCACGCCGACGGCCAGGGCTCGCAGCCCGCGAAGGCCGGCACCTGGGCGGCGCTGCGCCAGGGCGCGCCGCCGGTGCACTGGGGCTGGAAGAACTTCTACGACGAGGACACGCCGATGCTCGACCCGGCGCAGACGTGGCAGGTGCAGCCGGTCCCGGACCTGGTCACCTACCAGTAGCACGGGGGGAGTGCCGGGGGTCGTCGGCCTCCGGGCGGCGCAGCGCCGCCGCCACCCCCGCGCGCCAGCCCGGTGCCCGGCCACCCGCCGGCGGGCGGAGCTCGACGACGTCCAGCCCGGCCCGGAGCAGCAGGAACGACACCAGCGAGTTCGACGTCCACATGTCGCCGCAGCGCAGCTCGTCGCGGCCCCACACCAGGTCCGGGACGTCCGCGACGGCGGCCAGCAGCGTCGCCGTGCGCGCCCGCCCGGTCGCGACCCGCCGGACCGCGACGGCGCGCGGCAGGTCGGGGACGGTGCCGTCGTACCAGCGCCGCACCTCGTAGCGGAAGAACCGCGACCGGCCCAGCGGCCGCAGCCCGACGGGACCCTGGCGCACGACACCCCGGTCCGCGGGGTCGCCCGGGCCGTTGCCCCAGACGGGCGTCATCTCGACGGCGAACCGCTCGCCGTCGAGCGACCCGACCAGGGCCGCGTGCACCAGCGGCGCCGCCGGACGGTGCTCCCGCCGGGCATGCAGGTGCTCGTAGGCGCGGCCGCTCAGGCGGACCAGCGGTGACCCGTCGGCCCCGAGCGGGATCCAGGCGAGGTCGACGTGCGACGCGGGGACCATCCCGTCATGGCAGCACCGGGCGACGCCCCGGACGAGGGCACAAGGTCCCGCGGGTCAGGGTCCCGCGGGTCAGGCGACGGCGGCGTCCGCGACGGCGCTGCGCTCGTACAGCCGCTGGTGCCCGGTGATCGCCGCGAGCCGGAACGGGCCCCGGGTCACCTGGTCGACGTGGTGGTCGCCGCCGTCGACGGGGTTCACCGGCGCGACGATGTCCAGGTACTCGGCGTGCGAGACCTCGAGGCGGTCGTCGAGCAGACGGCGGTGCGCCGCGGTGCGCAGGTGGTCGCGGTAGCCGGGCTGGACGACGCCGGTGAAGAACTCGCCGACCGCGCCCGAGCCGTAGCTGAAGAACCCGATCCGCGAACCGGACAGGTCGTCCGCGGCGTGCTCGAGCAGGGAGACCAGGCCGATGTACATCGACGCGGTGTAGGAGTTCCCGATCTCGCGGTTGTAGCGCAGCGAGTCGGCGATCTGGGCGTCCATCACCTCGGCGTCGCGCGGTGCGCCGACCAGGCGGGTCAGGTGCGCGTGCGCCTTGACCGCCATCTTGGTGAACGGCTGGTGGTAGACGAACGCGTCGATGTCGCCGAAGGCGGGGCCGCCCTGCGCCTGGTGGTCGGCCCACGCGCCGCTGAGGGAGTCCGTGTACGCCCGCAGGGACAGCCGACCGTCGACGACGGCGGTGGTGCGGTAGTTGGGTCGCCAGAAGTCCATGACGTCGGTGGTGTGCAGCCCGGACGTCGGCTCGACGGCGACGAGGCGCGGGTTCGCGGTGACGAGCATCGCGACGGCGCCGCAGCCCTGGGTCGGCTCGCCGGAGGAGCCGACGTCGTAGCGGGCGACGTCGGAGCAGATCACGAGGACCTTCTGCTCGGGGTTGCGCGCCACGAGCGCGAGCGCCATCTGCAGCGCGGACGTCCCGGCGTAGCAGGCCTGCTTCAGCTCGACGACGCGGGCGGCGGACGACAGGCCGAGCAGGCGGTGGACGTAGACGGCCGCGGACTTCGACTGGTCGATGCCGGACTCGGTGGCGAGCAGCACCGTGCGGATCGCGGCACGGTCGTCGTCGGAGAGGTGCTCGACCAGCGGCAGCGCGGCGGCGGCGGCCAGCGTCACGACGTCCTCGTCGGGGGCGCACACGCTCATCCGGTCCTGACCCAGGCCGACGGTGTACTTGGCGGCCTCGACGCCGTGCACGGGGGCCAGGTTCGCCAGGTCGAGGTACCGGTCCGCGGTCGCGAAGGCCAGGTCGTCGATGCCGAGCTGCATGTCGGGGTGGATCCTCTCGGGCGGGGCGCCGTCCTGGGTGGTGACCCGGCCGACGGGCCCCGGGGAGGGGGACGCTGCGGCGCGAGCCGGCGCCCACGCGAGGCCCGGACGACTGTAGCCCCGCGCGCGGGCCGCGACCAGCGAGGGTCGGGGCTCTTCACGCGCCTCTCACGGAACGCGCGCCGCGCCCGGTTTCATCCCGTTCGTGAATGTGGTCACATCGGGTGCGTCAGCCCTGCGCGGGCCGGCCCCGCTCCAGGGTGAGGTGCGCGGCCATCAGCTCCCCGGGGTTGGTCTGCGCGGCCATCAGCGACAGCTCGCCGCAGAGCACCGTCGCCGCGCACAGCACCGCCAGGCGGCGGGAGCTCGCGCCGGGCTCGCGGTCCTCGCGGCAGCCCAGCCGCGTGAGGTTCTCCTCGACGAAGTCCAGGCCCTTGCCGTTGCCGACCGTCCCGACGATGAGGTTCGGCAGGGTGCAGGAGAAGTACAGGTCGCCGTCGCGGACCTCGGCGTGGGTGAGGCCCTGCGAGCCCTCGACGATGTTCGCCGCGTCCTGGCCGGTGGCCAGGTAGAACGCCAGGAGCATGTTCGCGTAGTGCGCGTTCGCCGACCGGAGCCCGCCCGCGAGCATCGTGCCGATCAGGTTCTTGCGGATGTTCAGCTGCACGACCGCCTCGGGGGTGGTGTGCAGGAACCGCTCCACGAGGCGGCGGGGGATCACGATCTCGGTGACGACGTTCTTGCCGCGGCCGAGGATGCCGTTGACGGCGGTGGCCTTCTTGTCCGAGCAGTAGTTGCCGGAGATCGAGCCGTACCGCAGCCCGGGCACGGCCGCGAGCACGTGGTCCATCAGCTTCTCGGACGCGTTGGTCACCATGTTGTGGCCCGAGGCGTCACCGGTGGTCAGCTCGAACCGCACGAACAGCAGGTTCCCCGCGATCTGGTGGTGCACGTCGATCAGCCGCGCGAACCGGCTGCTGCCCGCGACCACCGCCTCGAGGTCCGCCCGGTGCGCGGTCAGGTGCTGCACCGCCGCCAGCGCGACCCCCGCGTCGTCGGCCTCGAACAGCACCGACCGCGACATCCGCTCGTCGACCAGCGTCGCCCGGATGCCGCCCTCGACCATCGTCGAGATCCGCGCGCCGCGGCGCACCGACGGCCACAGCGGCGACTCGTACGTCGCGAGCGGCACCTCGGTCTCGCCCTCCATGACGTTGCCGCTCACCCGGACCGGGCCGACCCAGCGCAGGGGGACGGGCGCGGTGGTGTCTGCGGCGGGCATGGGGACCTCCGGGGTCGTGAGCAGGCGCGCGCCGGGCCGGCGCGACCGCCAGCGTAGACGGCACGCGGCGCCGGGCCGGTCGGAGTCGTACCGTGCTGCCATGACGCGACCCCTCCGCATCGGAGTCCAGATCCAGCCCCAGCACGCCGAGTACGCGCAGATCCGGGACGCGGTCCGCCGCGCCGAGGACCTCGGCGTGGACGTGGTCTTCAACTGGGACCACTTCTTCCCGCTGTCCGGCGACCCGGACGGCAAGCACTTCGAGTGCTGGACCATGCTCGGCGCGTGGGCGGAGCAGACCAGCCGGGTCGAGATCGGCGCGCTCGTGACGTGCAACTCGTACCGCAACCCCGAGCTGCTCGCCGACATGGCCCGCACGGTCGACCACATCAGCGGCGGCCGGCTGATCCTCGGCATCGGCGCGGGCTGGTTCGAGAAGGACTACGACCGGTTCGGCTACGAGTTCGGCACCGCCGGCTCGCGGATCGCGGACCTCGCTGCCGCCCTGCCCCGGATCAAGGCCCGGCTCGCGGCGGGCAACCCCGCGCCGACCCGGGAGATCCCCGTGCTGATCGGCGGTGGCGGCGAGAAGAAGACCCTGCGCGTCGTGGCGGAGCACGCGGACGCGTGGCACTCGTTCGGCGACCTGGACACGCTGACCCGCAAGAGCGCGATCCTCGACGAGCACGGCGCCGCGGTCGGCCGCGACACCGCGGCGCTGGTCGAGCGCAGCGTCGCCGTGAGCGCCCCGCCGGAGGAGGTCGCGGCCCCGCTGGTCCAGGCGGGCGTCACCCTCTTCACCGTCGGCGTCAGCGGCCCCGACTACGACCTCTCGCTGGTCGAGCGCTGGACCACCTGGCGCGACGCCCAGCACTGACCCGCTGACCCGCCCGCCCGCTCGGGCGCCGAGGTCGAGGGTTCGTGACGGACGAGGGCGCTGAAACCCTCGACCTCGCGTGAAACCCTCGACCTCGCGCGCGGCGGCGCCGCCCGTCAGCCGACCGAGGCGCCCGGGAGGGTGGGGAGCTCGAGGGTGTCGTCCAGGAGGTGCTGGAGGGACGTCAGCTCCACCGGGGTCCAGCCGGGGGGCTCGGTCACGTCGGACCACGCGCCGACGATCTGGCTCGCGTAGTTGTGGCCGTGGCCGTCGGGGACGCTCACCCCGAAGAACTGGTCGACGGTGACCTGCGCCCACGTCAGCACCGGGAACCAGCGCACGCGCCCCGAGACGTCCGGCCCGCGCGGCTCGGACAGCCAGTCGGGCTGCCGGGTCAGCAGGTCCCACGACCACCAGACCACGGGGTCGGACGCGTGCTGCAGGTAGACGACCCGCGGCACGTCCCAGTCGCCGCCGGCCTGTCCGCCCGGTGCCGCGAGGTCCTCCGCGTCGGAGCCGAACCGCACCGTCTCCCCGCCGTCGACGACCGGCTGCCACTCGGGGCTGCCGTCGTCCCGGCCGTCGGTCACCGTCCGCCACAGCGGCGTGAAGCTCGGAGTGCCGACGTACAGCGCCCCGTCGACGCGCGCGGTCAGGTCGCCGACCGAGCCGAACGGCGCCTGCGCCGCGAACGACCCGAGGCTCAGCCCGTACGAGATCAGCTGCGGCCGGTCGTCCTCGGGCAGCTCGGCCCAGCGGGCGTGCACGGCGTCGAACAGCTCCCGGCCGGCCTCGGTCGCGCGGTCGGCGTCGACCAGGAACGAGATCCAGCTCGGCAGGAACGAGTACTGCATCGTCGCGATCGCGGTGTCGCCGCCCCACAGGTACTCGACGGCGGCCATCTGCTGCGGCTCGGTCCAGCCCGTCCCGGTGGCGCCCGCGACCACGAGCACCGACCGGTCGAACGCCCCGGTCCGCTCCAGCTCCTCGACGACCAGCGCCGCGCGCGCCGAGGCGTCGTCCGCGGAGTCCAGGCCCGCGTAGATCCGGATCGGCTCGACCGCGTCGGACCCGGTGACGTCGGCGATCGCCGCCGCGGACGGCCCGCCGGCCACGAACGTGCGGCCCTGGCGACCCAGCGAGTCCCAGGTGACCACCGAGTCGGGCGACCCCGACCGCAGCGGCGACGTGACCTCCTCGACGCCCGCGTCCGTGCCGGCGTTCGTACCCGCGTACACGGAGTCGGCGACCGTCACGACGACGCGGAACAGCACACCCGCGGCCAGCCAGTAGACCAGCAGCGTCACCAGGACGACGCCGGCCAGCGACGCGGCCGGCGCGGGGATCCACCGGGCGAGCACCCGGGCCACCCGCTGGGACAGCCGCCGCAGCGCCCGCGCGAGCGCGAGCAGCCCGAGGCCGACGGCCAGGGCGATCACCCCGACCACGACCGCCGACGAGGTCCGCCGCGGCTCCCCGACGAGCACCCGCACGTCGTCCTGCCACCGCGCGCCGACCGCCACGACCACGACCGCCAGCACCGGACCCGCCCAGGACAGCACGCGCCAGGCGACCCGGCGCCACGCGGCCGGCGGCAGCGGCACGCCGGTCCGGCGCACGACCCAGGCGGCGAGCACCCCACCCCCGTACCCGAGCACGGTCCCGACGCCGGCGAGCACGCCGAGGTAGAGCGTCGGGCGGGGGAGCAGCGAGGGGGTCATCGCCGCGGCGAGGCCGACGAGCGCGCCGAGCATCCCGGACCAGGACAGCTCCCGGCGGGCGAACCAGCGCGCGACCGGGGCGCCGGCGCGGCGGACGGCGTCGAGGGCGGGGCGCGCGCCGGACGGGTGCGGGCGGGTCGGGTGCGGGTCGGCGGTGCGGGCGGCGGTCACGGGCGTCCTGTCGTCCGGTGGGTGCCGACCGCCGGACCTGCGCGGACGGCTCCCGCGATTCGTACCACACCCCCGCGCAGGCCGGGCGCGTCCGGGCCCGGCCGGTCACGGGCCCTACCCTGGACGCGTGAGCGAGACGAGCGACCTGACGGCCGTCGCCCAGGACTACCTGAAGGTGATCTGGACCGCCCGGGAGTGGTCGACCGCTCCGGTGACCACGAAGATGCTCGCCGAGCGGCTGGGCGTCGGCGCCTCCACGGTCTCCGAGACCGTCCGGCGCCTCGCCGACCAGGGCCTCGTCGAGCACGCGCCGTACGCGGCGATCACCCTCACCGCGGAGGGTGTCCGGCACGCCGTGCAGGTCGTGCGCCGGCACCGGCTCATCGAGACGTTCCTGGTCAGCGAGCTGGGCTACGCGTGGGACGAGGTGCACGACGAGGCCGAGGTGCTCGAGCACGCCGTCTCCGACCTCATGGTCGAGCGGATCGACACCCGCCTCGGGCACCCGACCCGCGACCCGCACGGCGACCCGATACCCGCGCCCGACGGCAGCGTGCCCGCTCCCGCCGCCGACATGCTGTGGGAGCTGGCGTCCGGCACGGGGCGGATCGCGCGGATCTCCGACGCCGACCCCGGGCTGCTGCGGTACCTCGCGTCCGTGGGCGTGGTGCTCGACGCCCGGGTGGAGGTCGTCGAGCGGCGGGACTTCGCCGGGATGACGGCCGTGCGGGTCGCACCGCCGCGCGCGGACGACGGGGCCGGCGCCCGGGCCGGCGACCGGGCCGACGCCGGGGCCGACGACGACGTCCCGGTCGACGACGCCCGCCCCGTGGAGCTCGGCGAGGTCGCGGCCCGGGCGATCTGGGTGCTGCTCGACGCGCGCTGACCGGCCGGTAGGGTTGGCCGGACCGGAGCCGCGCCGTCGCCGCCACCGGGACACCGGCGCCGCACCGGGGTCGTCGACGCGCGTCCGCGTCCCCGCCGCGCGCGCCCGACGAGCCGACGACGCGGGAGCGCACATGGACACCACCCCCCGGGGCAGCAGCCCCGCGGACGCCGACGTCCTGGACCCGCACCTGGTCCGACGCCGCGCGCGGCTGCCGCTGCTCGCGCTCGCGCTCGGCGGGTTCAGCATCGGCACCACCGAGTTCGCGACGATGGGGCTGCTGCCGCTGATCGCGGGCGACCTGGACGTGTCGATCCCGTCGGCGGGCCACGTGATCACCGCGTACGCGCTCGGCGTGGTCGTCGGCGCGCCCCTGCTGATCGCGGCGGCCGCCCGGATGGACCGCCGCCGGCTGCTGCTGGTGCTGATGCTGGCGTTCACCGTCGGCAACGTGCTGTCGGCGCTCGCGCCGTCCGCCGGCTGGCTGGTGGCGGCGCGGTTCGTCGCCGGGCTGCCGCACGGCGCGTTCTTCGGGGTCGGCGCGGTCATGGGCGCGCACGTCGCCGGCCCCGGCCGCCGCGGTCAGGCCGTCGCCACGATGATGGCGGGCCTGACGATCGCGAACATCGTCGGCGTGCCGCTGTCGACGGTGCTCGGTCAGGTGTTCGGCTGGCGCTGGGCGTTCGTCGCCGTGGGCGTGCTCGGCCTGCTGACGCTGGCCGCGCTGCTCCGCTGGATCCCGGGGCTGCCGGTGCGCGACGGCGCCAGCGTGCGGTCCGAGGTCGGAGCCCTGCGCAACGGCCGGCTGTGGGTGGCGTGCGCGGCGGGGTCGATCGGGTTCGGCGGCATGTTCGCGGTCTACTCCTACGTCGCGCCGCTGCTCACCGACGTCACGGGCATCGCGGAGGCGAGCGTGCCGATCGTGCTGGCGCTGTTCGGTGTCGGGATGACGGCGGGGACGCTGCTCGGCGGCCGGCTCGCGGACCGGTCCGTGCCGCGCACGCTGCTGCTGGGGTTCGCGTCGACGATCGTCGTGCTGGTGCTGATCGCGGTGCTCGGGCAGTGGCTCGTCCCGGGCGTGCTCGCGATCGTCGGGCTGGGCGTCGCCTCGCAGGTGCTCGGGCTCGCGCTGCAGGCCTGGCTGATGGACCTGTCGCCCGCCGCGCCCTCGCTCGGGGCGGCGCTGTGCCACTCCGCGCTGAACGCCGGCAACGCCGCGGGCGCGTGGGCCGGCGGCCTCGTCATCGCGGCTGGGCTGGGGTACCTCGCGCCGGCCTGGGTCGGTGCGGGACTGACCGCCGTCGGCCTCGTCATCGCCGCCGTCACCCTCGGCGTCGCGCGCTCGCGGCAGCGGGTCGCGGGCGTCGCCTGACCGCGACGCGCCGACGGCCCCGGTCGTCGTCCCCAGGCAGTCCGGACGGGGTGCCGCACCTCGATAGACTCGCGGGGTGACATCGCCCGCCGCCACCCAGCCCGAGTCCACCCCCGCAGCGCCCGGCACGTCCGCGGCGCCCGGCGGCCAGGACGTGCCGTTCCGCTACACCGCCGAGCTCGCGCAGCAGATCGAGCTCCGGTGGCAGGACGAGTGGGTCGAGCGCGGCACGTTCTTCGCCGCGAACCCGACGGGCGCGCTCACCGACGGCGACGGGGCGACCGCGCGCGAGGGCGCCCGGCCGTTCTTCGTGATGGACATGTTCCCGTACCCCTCGGGCGCGGGCCTGCACGTCGGGCACCCGCTGGGCTACATCGCCACGGACGTCGTGGCCCGGTACCGCCGGATGCAGGGCGACAACGTGCTGCACGCGCTCGGCTACGACGCGTTCGGCCTGCCGGCCGAGCAGTTCGCCGTCCAGACCGGCGCCCACCCGCGCGGCACCACCGAGGCGAACATCGAGATCATGGCGCGCCAGCTGCGCCGTCTGGGCGTCGCGCACGACCCGCGCCGGTCGTTCGCGACGATCGACCCGGACTACGTGCGCTGGACGCAGTGGATCTTCCTGCAGATCTTCGAGTCCTGGTACGACGAGGACGCCGTGCGGCCCGACGGCGGCACGGGCGCGGCCCGGCCGGTGTCGACGCTGGTCGCGGCGTACGAGTCGGGGGCGCGCGCGGTGCCGGACGGGATCGACGGGGTGCCCGAGGGCGTCGCGTGGGCCGACCTGGACGAGGTGCAGCGCCGCCGCGTGGTCGACGCCCAGCGCCTCGCCTACGTCTCCGAGACCCCGGTCAACTGGTGCCCGGGCCTGGGCACGGTCCTGGCCAACGAGGAGGTCACCTCCGAGGGGCGGTCCGAGCGCGGCAACTTCCCGGTGTTCCAGCGGACCCTGCGGCAGTGGAACATGCGGATCACCGCCTACGCCGACCGCCTCGCGGACGACCTCGCGCACATCGACTGGCCCGAGAAGGTCACCGCGATGCAGCGCAACTGGATCGGCCGGTCCGAGGGCGCGCACGTGCACTTCGAGGTCACCGACGCCGACGAGCCGCTGACCGTGTTCACCACCCGCCCCGACACGCTGTTCGGCGCCACCTACGTCGTGCTCGCGCCCGAGCACCCGCTGGTCGACCAGCTGGTCGGCGGCGGCGAGGAGGCCTGGGGCGAGGACGTGCCCGAGGCGTGGCGCGGCGGCGCGGCCACCCCGGCCGAGGCGGTCGCGGCCTACCGGCGCGAGGCGGCCGCGAAGACGGCCGTCGAGCGCCAGGCCGACGCCGGGCGCAAGACGGGCGTGTTCACCGGCGGCTACGCGCTGAACCCGGTGAACGGCGAGTCGCTGCCGGTGTTCATCGCCGACTACGTGCTGATGGGCTACGGCACCGGCGCGATCATGGCCGTTCCCGGCGGGGACAGCCGCGACTTCGCGTTCGCCGAGGCGTTCGGCCTGCCGGTCGTGCGCACCGTCGAGGCGCCCGAGGGCCACGAGGGCGCCTGGACCGGCGACGGCGCGATCATCAACTCCGCGAACGACGAGATCAGCCTCGACGGGCTGTCCGTCGCCGACGCCAAGACCCGGATCATCGAATGGCTGGCCGAGCGCGGCGCCGGCGAGCGCACCGTGACCTACCGGCTGCGCGACTGGCTGTTCAGCCGGCAGCGGTACTGGGGCGAGCCGTTCCCGATCGTCTACGACGAGCACGACCTGCCGATCGCGGTCCCCGAGTCGGCGCTGCCCGTCGACCTGCCCGACGTGCCCGACTACGCGCCGCGGACCTTCGACCCCGACGACGCCGAGTCCTCGCCCGAGGCACCGCTGGGCCGCGACACCGGCTGGGTGAACGTCACGCTCGACCTCGGTGACGGCCCGAAGGTCTACCGCCGCGACACCAACACCATGCCGAACTGGGCCGGGTCGTGCTGGTACTACCTGCACTACCTGGACCCGACCCACGCGTCGGGCCAGGTCGTCGACCCCGCGCTCGAGCAGTACTGGATGGGCCCGGGCCACAACGCGACCGACACCCACGGCGTCGGCGGCGTCGACCTGTACGTCGGTGGCGTCGAGCACGCCGTGCTGCACCTGCTGTACGCCCGGTTCTGGCACAAGGTGCTCTACGACCTGGGCCACGTGGCGAGCCGCGAGCCGTTCTACAAGCTGTTCAACCAGGGCTACATCCAGGCGTACGCGTACACCGACGAGCGCGGCGTGTACGTGCCGTCGGCCGAGGTCGTCGAGGACGACACCGCGTCGACCGGGTTCAGCTGGAACGGCGAGCCCGTGAACCGCGAGTACGGGAAGATCGGCAAGTCCCTGAAGAACGCCGTCTCCCCGGACGAGATGTACGCCGAGTACGGCGCGGACACCCTGCGCGTCTACGAGATGTCGATGGGCCCGCTGGACCTGTCCCGCCCGTGGGAGACCCGGGCCGTCGTCGGGGCGCAGCGGTTCCTGCAGCGCGTGTGGCGCAACGTCGTGTCGGAGGAGACCGGCGAGGTCACCGTCGTCGACACCGAGCCGACGGTCGAGACCCTGCGCGTGCTGCACCGCACCATCGCCGAGGTCGCCGAGGACATGCAGGGGATGCGGATCAACACCGCCATCGCCAAGCTCATCGTCCTGAACAACCACCTGACGTCGCTGCCCGAGGTGCCGCGCACGGTCGCCGAGCAGCTCGTGCTCATGACCGCGCCCGTCGCCCCGCACCTCGCGGAGGAGCTGTGGTCGCGCCTGGGCCACGAGCGCTCCCTCGGCCACGAGCCGTTCCCCGTCCTGGACCCGCAGTACCTGGTCGAGGACACCGTGACCTGCGTGTTCCAGGTGCAGGGCAAGGTCCGCGGGCGCGCCGACGTCCCCGCCGACGCCGACGACGCCACCCTGCGGGAGCTCGCGCTGGCCGACCCCGGCGTGCAGCGCGCGATGGCCGGACGCGACGTGCGGACCGTGATCGTGCGCGCCCCGAAGCTCGTCAACGTGGTGCCGGCCTGACGGTGCCCGCGCAGGGCGTGACCGGCGGCGCGGGTGCGGGAGCGTCTCCGGGCGCCCCGCACCCCGCCGCGCGCGGGTGGCGTGGCCGGGCGGCGGCGTGGCTGGGCGCGCTCGGCCGGGCGGCGGCGTGGCCGGGCGCGCTCGGTCGGGCGTGGCGCCGGGGCCCGGACGGAGTCGTGGGCCGGGTCGTCGGCCGGCTCCTGGGCGACGGGGCACGCCGCGGCGACCCGGGTGCCTCCCCGCAGGACCAGCCGACCGCCGACACCCCGCCCGCGGTCGCCGTCGTCACCGACTCGACGTCCTGCCTGACCCCGGCCGACGCCGCGGCGTGGGGCATCACCGTCGTCCCGCTCGACGTCGCGGTCGACGACACCCGGTACCAGGACGGCGTCGACCTGACCCCCGACGCCCTGGTGGCGCTCCTCGCGTCCGGCCGTCGGGTCACGACCTCGCAGCCCCCGCCCGGGGCGTTCGCCGCCGCCTACGAGGCCGCCGCCGCGCGGGGCGCCCGCGAGGTCGTCTCGGTGCACCTGTCCGGCGATCTGTCCGGCACCGTCCGCGCCGCCGCGCTCGCCGCCCAGATCGCTCCGCTCCCGGTGCACGTCGTCGACTCGCGCAGCGCCGGAGCGGGCCTCGGTTTCGCCGCCCTCGCCGCGGCCGAGGTCGCCGACGGCGCGGCCTGGGGCTCCGCGCCCACGGGCACCGACGTCGCCGCGACCGCCGAGCAGGTCGGACGGTCGACGGCCGCGTGGTTCGTCGTCGACTCCCTCGACCACCTGCGCCGCGGCGGGCGGCTCTCGGGGGCGGCCGCGGCGTTCGGCACCGTGCTCGGGCTGCGCCCGGTCCTCACCCTGCACGACGGCCGGATCGACGTCGCGGAGCGCGTCCGGACCCGACGCGCCGCCCGCGACCGGCTGCACCAGCTCGCCGTCGAGGAGGTGCGCCGGCGCGGTCCCGGGGTGCGGGTCGCCGTCCAGCACCTCGGACGCGCGGAGGCCGCCTCGGAGCTGGCCGACCGCATCCGGGCGACCTCCGGCGTGGACGACGTGCTGGTCCGCGAGGTGGGTGCGGTGCTCGGGGGCCACCTCGGGGTCGGCGTCCTCGCGGTGACGGTGACCGACCGCTGACGCGGGCTCGGTGACGGACCCCGGTCGGGGCGCGGGTGCCGAGCCTTCCCCAGGCACGGTGCCCGCGCGTCGTCCCCAGGGACCGGTGCGCGGGAGCCCGCGCGGGGCGCCGCGCTCCTAACGTCGGGCCATGACCTGGTACGACGGCGACCCGCCCCCCGACCCCGCGCGGCGACGGGACACCGCCGGTGCCCCCGCGCCGGCCGCGCGCACGACCCGCGCGGACCTCCGCGCCGCCGTCGCGCGCCAGGGCGCACCGTGGGACGGCACGGACGCCGAGGTGCAGGACCGTGCACGCCGCAGGGCGCGCGTCGGGTCCGGGCTGCGCTGGCAGGTCCCCGTCCGGACCGCGGCCGTCGCCGTGACCGCGCTCGCCCTCGTCGGCGGCGCGGTGGCGCTGCGGGCCGCGCCCGGTGCGACCGGACCGGCCGTCGACGTGCCCGAGCCGCTGGCCCCCGCGAGCACGGCCGGCGGGCCGGCCCCCTCGCCGTCGTCCCGGCCCGACGTCTGGGTGCACGTCGTCGGCGAGGTCGCGGCGCCCGGGGTCGTCGCGCTGCCCGCCGGGTCACGCGTCGCCGAGGCGGTCGCGGCGGCCGGCGGGGCGCTGCCGGGCGCGGACCTGTCCGCGGTGAACCTCGCCGCCGAGGTGGTCGACGGTGCGCAGGTCCGGGTCCCCGCACCAGGGGAGGTCGCAGACCCCGGTGCAGCGGGCACGGCGGGCGCGGGCGGCGCCCCTGCCGGTGCGGCGGACGGCGCGGTGGACGTGAACCGTGCCGATGCCGCCGGGCTCCAGACGCTGCCCGGCATCGGGCCGGTGCTCGCCGAGCGGATCCTGGCGTGGCGGTCCGAGCACGGCGCGTTCGCGACGCCCGAGGACCTCCTGGACGTCCCCGGCATCGGGCCGGCGCTGCTGGCACGGATCGCCGACCGGGTGCGCGTGTGAGCGCCCACCGGACCCCGCGGGCGCCGGGACCGCGCACCGGCCGGCCAGGGGAGGTCCCCGATGCCCGGTGACGAGCCGGTCGACCTGCGCCTGGTGCCCGCGGCGCTCGCCGTCTGGGCGGCCGCGGTCGTCGGCGTGTGTGCGGGGGAGCAGGCGACCCGGCTCGCGGGCGCGTGCGCCGGGGTCGCGGCCGCAGGGGTGGGTGCTCTGGCCCACGCCGCCCTCGGCGCGCGGCGGCGACCGCCGAGGCACCGGCCACCGCGGGCCACGGGCCCGGCGTGGTCGGCGGGCACTGCGTGGTCGGTAGGCACTGCGTGGTTGGTGGGCACTGCGTGGTCGGCGGGCCAGGCGTGGTCGGCGGGCACTGCGCGGCAGGCGGGCACTGCGGGGCCGGCGGTCCACGCCGGCCGCGTTCGGGCACGCCACGTCCGGTATCCCGCCCGGGGTGGCCAGGCCGCGCTGGTCATCGGCGCGGTCGCGGTGCTGCTGCTCGTGCTGTCGGTCCAGCTCGGCGCGCGCGACGCCGGCGGGCTGCGGGACCTGGCTGCCGACGGCGAGCGGGTGCGCCTGGTCGGAGTCGTGCGGTCGACCCCGCAGCCCCTCAGGACGGGGTCCCGGGCGAGCGCGGGTGCGGGCACGCGCGCGGGGCCGGACGAGGGTTCGAGCGCCGGCACCGTCCGGTTCGTGCTCGCGGCCCGCAGCGTCGGGCAGCTGAGCTCCGACCCCGCACGGACCTCGCCCACGGGAGCGGCCGTCGAGGTCCTGGCGACCGGCTCCGCTGCGTCGCTCGCCTACGGCACGCTGGTGGAGGTCGAGGCGAGGCTGTCACCCGCGCGCGACCCCGCGGGCAGGGTGGTCGTCCGGGCCCGTGCGGCTTCGGACGTCGTCGTGCGCGCGCCGCCGGGCGGGGCGCTGCGGTGGGCGGACCGGCTGCGCGCGGGACTCGTCGGTACCGCCCGGGGCGTCCCCGGGGACGCGGGCGCGTTGCTCCCGGCGATCGCGGTCGGGGACACCCGGGGCGTGGGCGACCTCGACGAGGCGATGCGGGCATCCGGGCTCGCGCACCTGACGGCGGTGTCCGGCGCGCACTTCGCGCTGGTCGGCGGGATGGTGCTGGCGCTCGCGGCGCGCTGCCGGGTTCCGCGCCGGGCGCGCTGGATACCCGCCGGGCTGGCGATGGCGGGCTTCGTCGCACTCGTGCAGCCGGGGGCGAGCGTGGTGCGGGCGGCCGTGATGGGCGCGGTCGGCGTCCTCGGCCTCGTCGCCGGGCGCCCGGCACGCTCGGTCCCGGCCCTCGCGACCGCGGTCCTGGTGCTGCTCGTGGTGGACCCGTGGCTCGCCCGGGAGATCGGGTTCGTGCTGTCCGTCGTCACGACAGCAGGCATCGCGCTGCTCGCGGGTCCGATGGCTCGGCGCTGGGACCGACCCCGCCGGCGCGGGCGGCGGTCCGACGGGTCCCCGGGCGGCGCTCGCGCGGGGCCGTCGCCGCTGGCGACCGCGCTCGCCGTCCCGGTCGCGGCGCAGGCGGTGTGCGCCCCGGTGGTGCTGCTGCTCTCCCCGGACGTCCCGACCTACGCGGTCGTCGCGAACGTCGCGGCGGCGCCGGCCGTGGCGCCCGCGACAGTCGGCGGGCTGGTCGCGGCGTTGGTGGGGCCGTGGTGGGCGGGCGGCGCGACCGCGTGCGCCCAGCTCGCCGGCGCGGCCTGCTGGTGGATCGCCGCGGTCGCGCGGACCGTCGCCGGGCTGCCGGGCGCGCGCGTCGCGTGGGCCGGGGGAGCGTTCGGGATGGTGCTGCTGGCGGCCGCGTGCGCCGCCGCGGTCGCGCTGGTCCTGCGCTGTGGGCGGGACGTGGCACCCTAGGGTCGTGCCGCCCTCCGCCCCCGCCTCCCGCCGTCCCGCGCGTGGCGGCGGCCGCTCGTCGGCCCCCGCGGGCGTGGCCTGGGACGAGGTCGCCCTGGCCCCGGTGGTCCTGGTCACGGGACCCGAGGAGCTGCTGGCGGAGCGCGCCGTCGACCGGCTGGTGGGCCTCGCGCGCGAGCGCGACCCGCAGATCGAGCTCACCCGCGTCGACGCCGCCGCGTACAGCACCGGCGAGCTCATGCTCGCCACCAGCCCGTCGCTGTTCGGCGAGGACAAGGTGGTGGTCGTCGAGTCCGTCGAGAAGGCCACGGACGACCTCGTCCTGGACGCCCTCGCCTATGTCGCCGCGCCGCTGGACGACGTGGTGCTCGTGCTGCGGCACGGCGGCGGGCAGCGCGGCAAGCGGCTGCTGGACGCGGTGCGCGCGGGCGGCCACCCGGTCGCGGTCTGCGAGACGATCAAGCGCGACGCCGACAAGGCTGCGTTCGTCACCCAGGAGGTGCGCCGGGCCGGTCGCCGGATGGAGGCCCGCGCGGTCCGGTCGCTCGTCGACGCGGTCGGCAGCGACCTGCGGGAGCTCGCGGCGGCGTGCAGCCAGCTCGTGGCCGACACGACCGGGGTGATCGGCGTCGAGGTGGTCGAGCGCTACTACGGCGGCCGGATCGAGGCGACCGGGTTCCGGGTCGCCGACGCCGCCGTCGAGGGGTCCGCGGGCGAGGCGGTCGCGCTGCTGCGGCACGCGTTCGCGACCGGGGTCGACCCGGTGCCGCTCGTCGCGGCGCTGGCGGCGCGGCTGCGGGTCCTGGCCAAGGTGTCCGCGGCACGGGGTCGCGGGCCGGGTGCCGAGCGCGACCTCGGCCTCGCGCCCTGGCAGGTCGACCGCTCGCGCAAGGAGCTCGCCCGGTGGACCCCGGAGGGCCTGGCGCACGCGATCACCGCGGTCGCGCAGGCCGACGCCGAGGTCAAGGGCGCGAGCCGCGACCCGAAGTTCGCCGTCGAACGGGCCGTGCTCCGCATCGCGGGCTCCGTCCGCCGCTGACCCCGGAGCACCACACACGCGCTGCCCCCACGCCGAGCGCCCTGCCCCCCCCCACGCCGAGCGCCCTGCCTCCCACGCCGAGATCGGACCTGCGCGTCGAGACAGGGCGGCCGGGCGACCTGACTCGACGCTGCGGTCCTGTCTCGGCGAGCGGTGGGTGGGCGCGGCGGCGTGCGTGCGGTGGGTGGGCGCGGCGGCGTGTGCCCGGGGTCAGAGGTTGCGCTGGCCGGAGCGGTCCTGGACCGGGGGTAGCAGCGGGGCGGACGTGCGGTCGAGCAGCAGGCTGCGCTCCAGGAGGTTGCCCTGGTAGAGGTCGAACCCGAGGCGGCGTCCGGCCTTGAGCTCCGTGCTGGTCTCCACGAACTCCGCGACCAGCAGCGCGCCGTGCGACCGGGCGAGGTCGACGACCGGCTCGCCCTCGAGGTCGAGGTCGCGGGCGTCGATCTTCACGAAGTCGGCCTGGGGGAGCAGCATCCGCTGGTCGGACCGGGACACGAACCCGGCCATCGCCACGCGGAAGCCCTGCTCGCGCAGCCGGCGGACGCCGCGCAGGACGTCGCCGTCGATGCGGGTCGTGCCGGCGATCTCGACGACGAGGCGGTCGGGCCGGGCGGGGAGCTGGAGCTCGCCGGTCAGGTAGGTGCGGGGGCAGCGGACGAACAGCCACCGGCCGTGGCCGACCTCGTCGACCTCGGCGCGCCCGAACGTGGCGCGCAGGACAGCGGCCGTGGCGCGCTCGTGCTGCAGGTCGCTCCACGTGGTGGCGTCGGCGCGGGTCGCCCCGGGTGTGCGGAACGCGAGCTCGTAACCGAACGGGTGCAGGCGCGGGGAGAAGATCCCCTGCCGCCCGACCACGACCTGCTCGCGGGCGAGATGGCGGTCCCACTCGCGGCGCAGCTCGTGCGGGATCGCGGAGTCGATCGCGGTCGCGAGCTGCTGCTCGACGTCGCCCTGTCCCCTGGTCATGCGTTCCATGACACCACAGCAATCCGGCGATGACACGACCGCGACGGGGTGACCGGTGACGACACCGCATGTTCGTGCGGCACGACGGCCAGTTTTTCACCCGTTCGGACGGACATCCAGCGGGAATGCGGATTCACTGGTGCGAAGCGCTCCGCGTGAGTCATGCTCTTCGTGACAGAGAGTCAACAGTTTGTGACAGGAGACGACCATGCGCACCTCGTTCAAGGCCCTCGCGACCGCCGCCCTCGCCCTCACCCTCACGCTCGGCGCCTCCGGTGCCGCTTCCGCCGCCGGCCTCGTCACGATCCAGAGCGGTGCGACCGGCTGCTGCCGGACCGCGGTCTGAACGCCTTCGGTGCCGCCGGGCTCGCTCTGATGGCTCTCGGTGATCAGAGCGAGCCCCGGTACTCCGGTCCGTGGATCGGCGGACGGGTGACGTACTCGCAGTCAGGGGACGTCATAGGTACAGTGACACCCATGACGACCATTGCTGACCGCGTCCGCGAGGCGCGGTTGGTCGCTGGGCTCTCCCAGACGGCCCTCGCCGGCGACGCGCTGTCGCCCAGCTACATCTCGCTGATCGAGTCCGGTCGGCGCGAGCCGACCGATGCCGCCCTGGCGGTGCTCGCCGAGCGCCTCGGGTCCACGGTCGAGTACCTCAAGCACGGCGACGAGGGCCCCGCGGAGGCGCGCGCCCGGCTCGCGCTGGACTACGCGCGGCTGGACCTCGTCTCCGGCGAGCCGGCGTCCGCCCGCGACCGCATCCTCGCGCTCGAGCTCGACTCCGTGACGCGGCAGGTCCGGGTCGACTCCCAGCTCGCGCTCGCGCAGGCGCACGAGATGCTCGGCGACCTGGAGTCCGCCGTCGGCGTCCTCGAGCCGCTGCTCGCGCACGCCCGCGCCGAGTCGCACCACCTCGACGCCGCCGCCGCGGCCACCGCCCTCGTCGCCTCGTACGTCGAGGCCGGCGACCTGGGTCGCGCGATCGAGCTCGGTGACCGCCAGCTCGCGGAGCTCGAGGAGTCCGGCCTGACCGGCACCGACGAGCACCTGCGGCTGGGGTCGACCACGCTCTGGGCCTACGTGGAGCGCGGCGACCTGCTGTACGCGACGCACCGGGCGGCGGAGCTGATCCGCCAGGCGGAGTCGCTCGGCACTCCGCGCGGTCGCGGCTCGGTGTACTGGAACGCGGCTCTCGTCGCGGAGCAGCGGCACGACTACGGCCTGGCCAAGCGGTACACGGAGCGCGCGCTCGCCCTGCTGGGCGAGGGCGAGGTCAGCCGTGACATCCCCCGCCTGCGCCTGAACTACGCGTGGCTGCTGCTGCGCAGCGACCCGGCCGAGCCGGTGACGGCGCTCGAGCAGCTCGACCGCGCGGCGCCCGAGCTCGCGGTGTCCGGCTCCGAGGTGGAGATGGCGCGGCTCGACGTCGAGCGCTCGCGCGCGCACCTCATGCTGGGCGACCCGGTCGCGGCCGAGGCGTACGCACGCGGTGCGCTGGACCGGCTCGGCGACGCCCCGCGGCTGGACGGCGCGGCCGCTCAGCTCGCGATCGGCGACGCGCTGCACGCCCGCGGCGAGGTCGAGCAGGCCTCCCGCGCGTACCGGTGGGCCGCGGACATGCTCGGCATGATGTCCGCCTCGCGGCAGTCCGCCGCGGTGTGGCGCGAGCTCGGCGACCGGTTCCTCGGTCACGGCGACGTCACCGGGGCGGCGCAGGCATTCGACCGCGCGCTGCGGGAGGCGGGCTTCCGGCCCGCGGTCCCCGCGGTGCTGTGGGAGGCGTGGAGCGCGGTGGCTCAGGACTGAGTCGCCGACGTTCCCCGGGACGGCCCACGGGTCGTCACCGCGTCGAGGGCGTCACCCCGCAGGGGGGGTGACGCCCTTCGTCGTACCCCGGGTGGGAGGGGCGGCCCGGCCGGTGCCCGACCCGCCCCCGGGCGCGTGCGGGAACGACGGAGGGCGCCACCCGCAGCGGGTGACGCCCTCCGTGAGGACCAGCGAACGCGTCAGAGCGCGTTGACCGCCTTGGCCAGGGCCGACTTCTTGTTGGCAGCCTGGTTGGCGTGGATGACGCCCTTCGAGACGGCCTTGTCGAGCTTCTTCGACGCGACGGTGAGCGCGGCGGCGGCCGCGTCCTTGTCGCCGCCGGCGACGGCCTCGCGCACGCGGCGCACGAACGTCTTCAGCTCCGACTTCACGGCCTTGTTGCGCAGGCGCGCGATCTCGTTGGTGCGGATCCGCTTGATCTGGGACTTGATGTTGGCCACGGTGTGGACTCTCTTCGTGTGCTCGCCCAGGGGCGATAGGAACAAGGTCGTAGAGGGCGCGTCCGGCGCCGGGACTGGGGCGTGGGGACACCCGCGGAGAGGAACCGGACTAGTGCCCGCCGACCCGGGCGGACACGCGACTGACAAGACTACCAGGCGCCGGTGCCCCCCGGAGACCGTCCGCGCGGGCACGTCGCCCGGCCCCCGACCCGCCCCCGACCAGCCCCCGACCGGCGGGAACACCCGCCCTCGGGCAGGATCGGCGGCAGCGGCGTGTGACCCCGCCGTTCCCGGCCGGACACACGGCCGTGACACGGGAGGGCGAGGATCACCGGATGGCGGACCTGTTCGACGCGTACCCCAGCGGCGCGGCCTGGGACGAGATGATCGACGCGGTCGACGGCCCGCGGCCGAGCTACCGGCACGTGCACGCCGCGCTCGCGCAGCAGACCACGGCCGACCTGCGCACCCGCGCGGACGCGCTCGCGCGCTCGTACCTGGCGCAGGGCGTGACGTTCGACTTCGCGGGCGAGGAGCGGCCGTTCCCCCTGGACGTGGTGCCGCGGGTGATCGCGGGGCACGAGTGGGACCACGTCGCGCCGGGCGTCGCGCAGCGGGTGCGGGCCCTGGAGGCGTTCCTCGCGGACGTGTACGGGCCGCAGAAGGCGGTCGCCGACGGCGTGGTTCCGCGGGGCCTGATCGTGTCGTCCACCCACTTCCACCGGGCGGCCCGCGGGATCCAGCCGCCGAACGGCGTCCGGGTGCACGTGTCCGGCATCGACCTGGTGCGGGACGCGGCCGGGGAGTTCCGGGTGCTGGAGGACAACGTGCGGGTGCCCAGCGGGGTGTCGTACGTGCTGTCCAACCGGCGGGCGATGGCGCAGACGTTCCCGGAGCTGTTCGCGACGCTGCGGATCCGGCCGGTGCAGGACTACCCGCGCCGGCTGCTGGCCGCGCTGACCGCGGCGGCCCCGGCGGGCGTCGACGACCCGACCGTGGTGGTGCTGACCCCGGGCGTCTACAACTCCGCCTACTTCGAGCACGCGCTGCTGGCCCGGACGATGGGCGTGGAGCTCGTCGAGGGCCGGGACCTGTTCTGCGCCGGGGGCCGGGTGTGGATGCGGACCACCCAGGGCCGGCGCCGGGTCGACGTGATCTACCGGCGGGTCGACGACGACTACCTGGACCCGGTGGCGTTCCGGTCGGACTCGGCGCTGGGCAGCCCCGGGATCATGACGTGCGCGCGGGCGGGGAACGTGACGATCGCGAACGCGGTGGGCAACGGCGTCGCGGACGACAAGCTCGTCTACACGTACGTGCCGGACCTGATCCGGTACTACCTCGGCGAGGAGCCGGTGATCCCGAACGTCGACACCTGGCGCCTGGAGGAGCCCGACGCGCTGGCGGAGGTGCTGGACCGGCTGGACGAGCTGGTGGTGAAGCCGGTCGACGGGTCGGGCGGCAAGGGCCTGGTGGTCGGCCCGGCGGCGTCCCGGGCGGAGCTCGCGGAGCTGCGCGACCGGCTGCGCGCCGACCCGCGCGGCTGGATCGCGCAGCCGGTGGTGCAGCTGTCGACGGTGCCGACGCTGGTCGAGGACGGGCTGCGGCCGCGGCACGTGGACCTGCGGCCGTTCGCGGTGAACGACGGCGACCAGGTGTGGGTGCTCCCCGGCGGGCTGACCCGGGTGGCGCTGCCGGAGGGCCAGCTGGTCGTGAACTCCTCGCAGGGCGGCGGCTCGAAGGACACCTGGGTGCTCGGCGCCAGCACGCCGCACCGGGCGACCCGGTCCGACGCGCCGGTGGGCCCGCGCGCCGTCCCGGTGGACCAGGCGGTGCCGATCGACGCGAACCCCAACGACGCCGCACCCCAGGCGGAGCAGCAGCAGCAGATGGCCGCCACGGACGACGGAGGTGCACGGTGCTGAGCCGGATCGCGGAGTCGCTGTTCTGGATCGGCCGCTACGTCGAGCGCGCGGACGACACCGCGCGGCTGCTCGACGTGCACGTGCAGGGCCTGCTCGAGGACCCGTGGGCGGCCGAGGACCTGGCGTGCCGGTCGCTGCTGTCGGTGATGGACCGTCCCGCGCCGCCGCCCGAGGCGCAGATCGGCCGGCAGCAGGTGCTGGAGCTGCTCGCGTACGACCGGGTGTCCCCGTCCTCGATCGCCGGCTCGCTGATCGCGGCGCGGGAGAACGCCCGCCGGGCGCGGGAGATCGTGTCGACCGAGCTGTGGGAGTGCCTGAACACGGCGTGGAACCAGCTGCCCGCGCAGATGCGCCCGACCCGGCCGCACGACTACTTCACGTGGGTGCGCGAGCGCGCGGCCATCGTCGCCGGGCTCACGGACTCGGCGACGTCGCGGGACGACACCTGGCGGTTCATGGTGCTGGGCCGGTCCATCGAGCGGGCCGACATGACCGCCCGCCTCATCACCACCCGGGCGCTCGCGGGCGCCGGCGGGCCGGGGTGGGCGACGCTGCTGCGGTCCTGCGGCGCCCACGAGGCGTACCTGCGGACCTACCGGGGCATGGCCTCGGACGAGCGCGCGGCGGGGTTCCTGCTGCTGGACCGGTCGTTCCCGCGGTCGATCGTGTACGCCCTCGGGCAGGCGGAGGAGTGCCTGACGGCGCTGGAGCCCGCCCGGATGAGCGGCGTCGACGAGGCGATCCGCCACCTCGGGCACGCCCGCACCAGCCTGGAGTACCGCCCGCTGCCGGAGGTCCTGGACGCCCTCCCCGCGGAGATGGAGCGGGTGCAGCGTGCGTGCGCGGCCGCGAGCGACGCGATCCGCCGCCGGTACTTCCCGTCCGGCAGCGTCACCACCTGGGTCGGGGAGGCCGTCTGATGGGCACCAGCCGCCTGCACGTGGTGCACACCACCGCGTTCCGCTACACCCGCCCGGTCACGGTGTCCTACAACGAGGCGCGGATGACGCCGCTCGCGCAGCCCGGTCAGGTGGTGCTGGACGCGCGCCTGGACGTGCAGCCGCACACCTGGTCGCACGAGTACCGCGACTACTGGGGCACGGCCGTCACCGCGTTCGAGGTGCTGGCGCCGCACGAGCAGCTGGTGCTCACCGCGGAGAGCCGCGTCGAGGTCACCGCCCGGCCCGGCCCGCGCACGGCCGGCGACTGGGAGACCCTGCGCAGCCCCGCGCTGCGGGACTCGCTCGCCGAGTTCCTGTCGGACACCCCGACCACGGCGGCGCCCGACGAGGTGGCGGCGCTGGCCGCCGAGGCCGCCGCCGGCGCCGACCCGGCGGACGCGGCGCTCGCGGTCTGCCTCGCCGTGCGGGACCGGATGGACTACGTCCCCGGCGTCACCGCGGTGCACACGCCCGCGACGGACGCGTGGGCGGCGGGCAAGGGCGTCTGCCAGGACATGGCGCACCTCGCGGCCGGCGCGCTGCGCAGCGTCGGCATCCCGGCGCGGTACGTGTCCGGCTACCTGCACCCGCTGCGCGACGGCGAGGTGGGGCGCACCGTCACGGGCGAGTCGCACGCGTGGGTCGAGTGGTGGGCGGGGGAGTGGACCGCGTACGACCCGACGAACCGCGTGCCGGTGGGGGAGAACCACGTCGTCCTGGGCCGGGGCCGGTGCTACGACGACGTGCCGCCGCTGCGCGGGATCTTCGCCGGGGCGGGCACGCAGTCGCTCGACGTCGAGGTGCGGATCACCCGCGAGGCGTGAGGCGGCTCGGGGTTCGGGCCCGGGCATGGGACGATGGGGGTTGATCCCGACCCAGCGAAACCGAGGGAGCACGTGTCCCCGATCCCGAGCGCCGCCCAGTCCCAGCGCATCGCCCCTGCGGCGACCCCGCCGGAGCTCCTGCGCAACTTCTGCATCATCGCGCACATCGACCACGGCAAGTCGACGCTCGCCGACCGGATGCTGCAGCTCACCGGCGTCGTCGACTCGCGGGCGATGCGCGCCCAGTACCTCGACCGG
The DNA here is from genome assembly GCF_042880135.1 of Cellulomonas sp. NPDC058312. NCBI lineage: Bacteria > Bacillati > Actinomycetota > Actinomycetes > Micrococcales > Cellulomonadaceae > Cellulomonas > Cellulomonas sp. NPDC058312. The sequence goes on from NZ_JBHVZE010000006.1 coordinate 162,254, forward strand.
ATGGACATCGAGCGCGAGCGCGGGATCACCATCAAGTCCCAGGCGGTGCGCATGCCGTGGGCGCTCGGGGACACGCCGTACGCGCTCAACATGATCGACACCCCGGGCCACGTGGACTTCACGTACGAGGTGTCCCGGTCGCTGGCGGCGTGCGAGGGCGCGGTGCTGCTGGTCGACGCGGCGCAGGGCATCGAGGCGCAGACGCTCGCGAACCTGTACCTGGCGATGGAGAACGACCTCCAGATCATCCCGGTGCTGAACAAGATCGACCTGCCCGCCGCGCAGCCCGAGAAGTACGCCGAGGAGCTCGCGGGCCTCATCGGCGGCGACCCGGACGACTGCCTGCGGGTGTCGGGCAAGACGGGCGCGGGCGTCGAGGAGCTGCTCGACCGGATCGTGCAGCTGGTCCCGGCGCCGTCCGGCGACCCGGACGCCCCGGCGCGCGCCATGATCTTCGACTCCGTCTACGACACGTACCGCGGCGTGGTCACGTACGTCCGGGTCAAGGACGGCAGCCTGAACCCGCGCGAGCGGATCGCGATGATGTCGACCAAGGCCACGCACGAGCTGCTCGAGATCGGCGTGATCTCCCCGGAGCCGGTGCCCACCAAGGGCCTGGGTGTCGGCGAGGTCGGCTACCTCATCACGGGCGTGAAGGACGTGCGCCAGTCCAAGGTCGGCGACACCGTCACCAACATGTCGAAGCCCGCGTCCGAGGCGCTCGGCGGCTACTCCGACCCGAAGCCGATGGTGTTCTCGGGCCTGTACCCGATCGACGGCTCCGACTACCCGGTGCTGCGCGACGCGCTCGACAAGCTCAAGCTCAACGACGCCGCGCTGAACTACGAGCCGGAGACCTCGGTCGCCCTCGGCTTCGGGTTCCGCGTCGGGTTCCTCGGGCTGCTGCACCTCGAGATCATCCGCGAGCGGCTCGAGCGGGAGTTCGACCTCGACCTCATCTCGACCGCCCCGAACGTGGTCTACGAGGTGACGATGGAGGACCGTCAGGTCGTCACCGTCACCAACCCGAGCGAGTTCCCGGGCGGCAAGATCCGCGAGGTGCGCGAGCCGGTCGTCAAGGCCACGGTCCTCGCGCCCAGCGAGTTCATCGGCGCGATCATGGAGCTCTGCCAGGGCAAGCGCGGCGACCTCCAGGGCATGGACTACCTGTCCGAGGACCGCGTCGAGATGCGCTACACGCTGCCGCTCGCGGAGATCGTGTTCGACTTCTTCGACCAGCTGAAGTCCCGCACCCGCGGGTACGCCAGCCTCGACTACGAGCCCATCGGCGACCAGGTCGCGGACCTCGTCAAGGTCGACATCCTGCTGCAGGGCGAGCAGGTCGACGCGTTCAGCTCGATCGTGCACAAGGACAAGGCCTACGCGTACGGCGTCATGATGGCGTCCAAGCTCAAGGACCTGATCCCGCGCCAGCAGTTCGAGGTGCCGATCCAGGCCGCGGTCGGCTCGCGCGTCATCGCCCGCGAGACCATCCGCGCGATCCGCAAGGACGTCCTCGCCAAGTGCTACGGCGGCGACATCTCCCGCAAGCGCAAGCTCCTGGAGAAGCAGAAGGAGGGCAAGAAGCGCATGAAGACGATCGGCCGGGTCGACGTGCCGCAGGAGGCCTTCATCGCCGCGCTCACCTCCGAGGCCGCGGGCAGCTCCAAGGACGCCAAGGACGCGAAGAAGAAGTGAGCCCGGCGCTGCCGGACGGCGACGCCGCCCCGGACGACGGCGCGCTGCCGGACTCGGTCCGCGCGGGCGCCGGCGACCGCGGGTTCGGCGTGTACCTGCACGTGCCGTTCTGCACGGTGCGCTGCGGGTACTGCGACTTCAACACGTACACGGCGACCGAGCTCGGCGGCGGCGCCAGCCAGGTCGCCTACGCGGACACCGCCCTCGCGGAGATCGCGCTGGGCGGCCGCGTGCTGCGCGACGCCGGTCTGCCGGCGCGCCCCGCGTCGACGGTGTTCGTCGGCGGCGGCACCCCCACCGTCCTGCCCCCGTCGGACCTGGTGCGGATGCTCGGCGGGGTCCGGGACGCCTGGGGCCTCACCGCGGACGCCGAGGTCACCACCGAGGCCAACCCCGACTCGGTGACCCCGGAGTCGCTGGCCGAGCTGGCGCGCGGGGGGTTCACGCGGGTGTCGTTCGGCATGCAGTCCGCGGTCCCGCACGTGCTGGCGACCCTCGACCGCACCCACGACCCGCGCCGCATCCCGGACGTGGTCCGGTGGGCCCGCGACGCGGGGCTCGCGGTGTCGCTCGACCTGATCTACGGCACGCCGGGGGAGTCGCTCGACGACTGGCGCGCGTCGCTGGAGACCGCGCTCGCCACCGGCGTCGACCACGTGTCGGCGTACGCGCTGGTGGTCGAGCAGGGCACGCGGATGGCCGTGCAGGTCAAGCGCGGCCTGCTGACCCTCCCCGACGAGGACGACCAGGCCGCGAAGTACGAGCTCGCCGACGACCTGCTGACCGAGGCCGGCCTGCACTGGTACGAGGTGAGCAACTGGGCGCGCACGCCGGAGCAGGCGTGCCGGCACAACCTCGCCTACTGGCGCGGCGACGACTGGTGGGGCGTGGGCCCCGGCGCGCACAGCCACGTCGGCGGGGTGCGGTGGTGGAACGTCAAGCACCCGCGCACCTACGCGGCGCGGCTCGCCGAGGGGCTGAGCCCGGCCGCCGGGCGCGAGACCGTCGCGGGCGACGCGGCGCGGCTCGAGCAGGTCATGCTCGGGGTCCGGCTCGACGAGGGCCTGCCGCTGGCCGCGCTGGACCCGGCCGCACGGACGGCGGTCGCGGGCCTGGTGGCCGACGGCCTCGTCGACCCGCGCGCCGCGCTCGGCTCGGACGCCCCCGCGCGGGTCCGGCTCACCCGCCGCGGCCGGCTGCTGGCCGACACGGTCGTCCGCACGCTCACGGCCTGACCCCGGCGACGCCACGAGCAGGGGGACGTGCCGCCCGGCGCACCGGGCAGCACGTCCCCCTCGTCCGGGGTCAGGCTCGGGTCACTTCACCAGACGCAGGGTGACCGGGTACCGGTACCACTCGCCCTTGTTCACGGCGACGGCGGCGAGGATCGCGAACACGATGCCGGCGCCCCACACCACGAACAGCAGCGGCGACGCGAAGCCGAAGGTGACCGCGGTGAGGATCGACGCCGCGACGTAGGCGATCGTCAGGGCGATCTGGAAGTTCAGGGCCTCCTTGGCCTGGTCCTCCAGGAACTGGCCGCGGCCCTTGAACACGAGCCAGACGACCAGGCTGGGGACGAACCCGAACAGGATGCCGCCCAGGTGGGACAGCAGCGCCCAGGTGCGCTCCTCGTCGGGTCGCAGCGGGGGCTGACCGGCGACGGGAGGCTGCGGGGGGTAGGACATGGGTCTCCTCGGGCGTGTCGTGACTACGGCGGACGAAGCGTAGCGGCACGACCGGGTCTTTTGTCCCCTTTTCCACCGGGCGAGCGGTCCTTGACACGCGGACGGCCGTCCCGGTTCGCTGGCCGGACGGGCGATGGTCGTCCGCACCCAGGAGGCCCCGCGATGACCGAGAACCACGGCAACCCGCCGCGCGACGAGGAGCCGGTCCCGCCCGCCGGCGCCACGCCGCCGCCCTCCGGTGCCTACCCGCCCCCCGCCGGCGCGTACCCCCCGCCCGGCGCCTACCCGCCCCCGTCCGGCTACGGCCCGCCGCCCGGCGCCCCGGGGTCCGCCCAGCCCGGCGGTGCCTCCACCGGCGTCGGTGACGCGTTCACCTGGGCCTGGGCGAAGTTCACGCAGAACGCCGTGGCGATCGTGCTCGGCGTGCTGGCGTACGCCGCGGTCGTCGTCGTGGTCACCGTCATCGCGTTCTCGGTGCTGGTCGGCGGTGCGGTCGCGAGCACCGACGAGTACGGCAACATCAGCAACGGGGCGGGGGCCGCGCTGACGTTCGGGTACCTGCTCACGCTCGCGATCCTCGTGCTGCTGACGACGTTCCTGCAGGCCGGCGTCATCCGGGCGTCGCTCGCGGTCGCGGACGGGCAGCGGATCACCGTCGGGACGTTCTTCCGGTTCGAGCGGCTCGGCCCCGTGGTGCTGACGGTGCTGCTCGTCGGCGTGGGCACCGGGATCGGCTCGCTGCTGTTCGTCGTCCCGGGCCTGGTGTTCGCGTTCCTCGCGCAGTTCGCCCTGTTCTTCGTCCTGGACCGCGGGCTGTCCCCGGTCGACTCGATCAAGGCGAGCTTCCGGCTGGTGACCCAGCACTTCCAGGTGGTGCTCCTGCTGTTCCTCGGGGTCTACGCGGCGAACCTCGTCGGCAACGCCCTGTGCGGCATCGGGTACCTGGTGTCCGCGCCGGTCGGCCTGCTCGCGACCACCTACGTGTACCGCCGCCTCCAGCAGGAGCCGGTCGCGCCGTGACGCGTCGTCACCGCCCCCGCGGTCAGGGGGCGGTGACGAAGTCGATCAGCTCCTCGACCCGGCCGAGCAGCGACGGCTCCAGGTCGGCGTAGCTCCGGACGCTGCGTAGGATCCGCTGCCAGGCGCGCGCCACGTCGGCCTGCTCGTCCGCGGGCCAGCCGAGCTCGCGCAGGATGCCGCGCTTCCACTCGGTGCCGCGCTCGATGGTCGGCCAGGTGGTCAGCCCGATCCGCTCGGGCCGCACGGCCTGCCACACGTCGACGTAGGGGTGGCCGAGCACCAGCACGGTGTCGCGGGGGACGCCGCGCAGCGCCTCGTCGGCGATCCGCTGCTCCTTGGACCCGGGCACCAGGTGGTCGACCAGCACGCCGACCCGCCGGCCCCGCTCGGGCCGGAACTCGTGCAGGGCGTCGACCAGGTTGTCGACGCCGTCCAGCAGCTCGACGACGACCCCCTCGGCGCGCAGGTCGTCGCCCCAGACCTTCTCGACCAGCTCGGCGTCGTGCTTGCCCTCGACCCAGATGCGGCTGCCGCGGGCGACGCGGGCGCGCTGGTCGGGGGCGGCGAGCGACCCGGACGCGGTCCGCTTCGGGCCGGTGGGCGCGGCGGCCTTCGGGGCGGTGAGCTCGACGGGCTTGCCGTCGACCCAGAACCCCGGCCCGAGCCGGAACGTGCGGGTCTTCCCGCGCCGGTCCTCGAGGACGACGACGTGCTCGCCGCCGGACTTCTCGACGCGGACGACGGCCCCGACCCAGCCGGTGGTGACCTCCTCGACGACGAGCCCGCGGTCCGCGGCCACCGGCTGGGAGGTGGGGCGGCGGTGCGTCCGGGCGGAGGCGGCGGACAGGACGTCGGGTCCGTAGCGGTCGGTCACCCGCGGCAGCCTAGGTGCCGGTGCGGCGCGGGCGTGGTACGACACGTCGGTGACATCCACCCCCGCCGGGCAGCCGGCCACCGACCAGCCCGCTCCCGACCCGCACCGCTGGCGCGCCCTCGGGGTCTGCCTGGCGATCGGCTTCATCACGATGCTCGACGTCTCCATCGTGAACGTCGCGCTGCCGTCCATCGAGCGCAGCCTCGACGCCGGCGCCAGCCAGCTCCAGCTGATCGTCGCGGGGTACACGCTCGCGTTCGGCCTGGTGCTGGTGCCCGCGGGCCGGCTCGGCGACGCCCGGGGCCGGCGCGGGATCTTCCTGGTCGGCCTGTCCGGGTTCGCCCTGACCAGCCTCGGCGCGGGCCTCGCGCAGACCGACGAGGTGCTGGCGGTGATGCGGCTGCTCCAGGGCGTCAGCGCCGGCCTGCTGAACCCGCAGGTGGTCGGGACGATCCAGCAGCTGTTCTCCGGGTACGAGCGCGGCAAGGCGTTCGGCTACTTCGGGGCGACCATCGGGGTGTCGACGGCGATCGGCCCGGCGCTGGGCGGCCTCATCATCCAGGTGGCCGGCGCGGAGCACGGCTGGCGGTGGGTGTTCTTCGTGAACGTGCCGGTGATCGCCGTGGTGCTGCCGCTCGCGGTGAAGTTCCTGCCGCGCCGGGCCGCCGGGGCGATGTCGGGGATCGTCGGGCCGAGCGGTCGGCCGCGGCTCGACGTGCCGGGGCTGGTGCTCGTCGCGCTGACCACGGCCGCGGTGATGGTGCCGTTCGTCACCACGACCGGGGCGGGCGGAGACGACCCGACCCGGTGGTGGTGGCTCGCGGTGGCCGCGGTCCTCGCCGTCGCGACGGTGCTGTGGGAGCGGGCGTACCAGCGGCGCACCGGCGCGGCGGTGCTCGACCCGCGGGTGCTGCGCGAGCCCGCGTTCCGCAACGGCGCCCTGCTGGGCATGGCGTACTTCGCGGGGTTCACCGCGGTGTTCCTCGTGGTGACGCTGTACCTGCAGCAGATCGCCGGGTACACGCCGCTGCAGGCCGGGCTGGTCGGGATGCCGTTCGCCATCGCGTCGGCGGTCGCGGCGCAGCAGTCCGGCCGGCTGGTCGCCGAGCGCGGGCGGGGCGTCGTGGTCGTCGGCCTGGTGCTGGTGCTGCTCGGCCTGATCGGCTCGGACCTGGTGATCCGGCTGGTCGACCCGCCCGCGGTGGCGTTCGCGCTCGCGGCGACCCAGATGGTCGCCGGGGCCGGCAGCGGGCTCGTCATCGCGCCGAACCAGACGCTCACGCTCGCCCGGGTGCCGGTCGACCGGGCCGGAGTCGCCGGGAGCATGCTCCAGGTCGGGCAGCGGGTCGGGTCGGCGCTCGGCGTCGCGGTCGCGCTGTCCACCTACTACGCCGCGCTGGCCGCGGGCGTCGAGGGCGGGGTGGCCGCCGGGCGCGCCCTGCTGCTGACGGTCGCGCTGGTGGCGGTCGCGCTCGTCGTGGGCGTCGTGGACCTCCGGGCGCGGCACCGGGACGTGACGCACGACGCCGTGCCCGCGGCCGGGCAGGGCTGAGCACCCGCCCGCGCGGACGCGTAGAATTGGCACTCGTGCCGGGCGAGTGCTACCGGTGTCGTGCGAGGCTGGGGAGGTGACCGTGAGCGAGGACCGCAGGCTGGACGTGCTGCGCGCCATCGTCGAGGACTACGTCGCCACGCGGGAGCCCGTGGGCTCCCGGGCGCTGGTGGAGCGGCACTCCCTCGGGGTGTCGCCCGCGACCATCCGCAACGACATGGCCGCGCTCGAGGAGTCCGGCTACATCGTGCAGCCGCACACCTCCGCGGGCCGGGTGCCGACGGACAAGGGCTACCGGCTGTTCGTCGACCGGCTCGCGACCGTCAAGCCCCTGTCCGCCCCCGAGCGCCGCGCCATCGAGACGTTCATGGAGGACGCGGTCGACCTGGACGACGTGGTCGACCGCTCCGTGCGGCTCATCGCGCAGCTCACCCACCAGGTCGCCGTCGTGCAGTACCCGTCGCTGCGCCGCACCGCGCTGCGGCACGTGGAGCTCGTCCCCGTCGGTGCGCAGCACCTGCTCGTGGTCATCATCACCGACCACGGGCGCGTCGAGCAGCGCACCCTCGAGCTCGCGACCCCGCTGGACCTCGAGGTGGTCGCCCGGCTGCGGACGCGCCTGAACGTCGCGGCGGCCGGCCGGCGGCTCGCCGAGCTCGGCACCGCGCTGCGCGACCTCGCGGACGACTTCCCGCCCGCCGAGGGCGCGCTGGTGCACGCCGTCGTCGGCGTCGTCGAGGACACGCTGGCCCGGGAGAGCGAGGAGCGCGTCGTGCTCGCGGGCACCGCGAACCTGGTGCGCGGCGGCGGTCCCGAGTTCGCGCGGCACGTCAGCCCCGTGCTCGAGGCGCTGGAGGAGCAGGTCGTCCTGCTCCGGCTGCTGACCGAGATGGCGGAGGACGAGGCGACGGTCTCGGTCCGCATCGGGCGCGAGACCCAGCACGAGGGCCTGGTGGAGACGAGCTTCGTCACCACCGGCTACGGCGGGGACGAGGGCGGCGCGGGCACGGCGGTCGCCCGGATCGGGTCCGTCGGCCCGCTGCGGATGGACTACCCCGGGACGATCGCGACGGTCCGCGCCGTCGCCCGGTACCTGTCCCGGATCCTCGCCGGGTGAGCGCCCGGCCCCTCGCCGCGCCCGTGGCGCCGGCACCCCCGATGACCCGCGTCGACGCGCGCGACCGACCCGTACAGGAAGTGTGACGAGTGAGCGACTACTACGAGGTCCTCGGCGTGGACCGCGAGGCCACGCCCGAGCAGATCAAGAAGGCGTACCGCCGGCTGGCCCGCGAGCTGCACCCGGACGTCGCGGGCGCCGAGGCGGGCTCGGAGGACAGGTTCAAGGACGTGTCCCGCGCGTACGAGGTGCTGTCCAACCCCGAGAAGCGCCGGATGTACGACATGGGCGCCGACCCGTCGTCGCCGAACGGCGGCGGGATGGGCGGTGGCTTCGGCTTCCAGGACATCTTCGAGACGTTCTTCGGCGCCGCGGCCGGCGCGGGCGCCCAGCGCGGCCCGATCCCGCGCGCCCGGCGCGGCCAGGACGCCCTGGTCCGGCTCGACATCGACCTGGCGGAGGCGACCTTCGGCACGCACCGCGAGGTCCCCGTCGAGACCGCCGTGGTCTGCCCGACCTGCGACGGCTCCTGCTGCCGCCCCGGCACGTCGCCCCGCACCTGCGACGTCTGCGGCGGGCGCGGCTCCGTGCAGCGCGTCGCCCGGTCGTTCCTCGGCCAGGTCATGACGTCCCAGCCCTGCGCGGCGTGCCACGGGTTCGGCACCGTCATCCCCGAGCCCTGCACCGAGTGCGCCGGCGAGGGCCGCGTCCGCTCGCGCCGCGTGCTCGAGGTCGACGTCCCCGCGGGCGTGGACACCGGCACCCGGATCAAGCTCACCGCGCAGGGCGAGGTCGGCCCCGCCGGCGGCCCCGCGGGCGACATCTACCTCGAGGTCCGGGAGCGCAAGCACGACACGTTCCTGCGCGAGGGCGACGACCTGCACTGCACGCTGCACGTCCCGATGACGGCCGCCGCGCTCGGCACGGTGCTGACGCTGGACACCCTCGACGGCCCGCAGGAGGTCGACCTGCGCCCCGGCACCCAGCCGGCCCAGGTCGTCACGCTGCGGGGCCTCGGCGTCGGGCACCTGCACGCGGGCGGCCGCGGCGACCTGCACGTGCACGTCGACGTCCAGGTGCCCACGGGGCTGGACGAGCAGCAGGTCGACCTGCTGCGCCAGCTGGCCGTGCTGCGCGACGAGGAGCGCCCCGACGCGCGCCTGTCGGCATCGGGCGGCGGCGTCTTCGCGAAGCTGCGCGACAAGCTCGCCGGGCGCTGACGCGTGACGGCACCGGTGTTCCTGGCCGAGCCGGGCGCCCTCGACGGGCTCGCGGCCGGCGGGACCTACCTGCTGGACGGCACCGAGGGCCGGCACGCGGGCGTCGTCCAGCGGCGCGCCCCGGGGGAGCGGGTCGACGTCGTGGACTGCGCCGGCACCCGGCTGGTCGGCGAGGTCGAGCACGTGGCGCCCGAGGGCGTGCACCTGCGGGTGCGCGAGGTCGTCGTCGAGCCCGCGAGCACCCCGCGGCTGCTGCTGGTCCAGGCGCTCGCCAAGGGCGACCGGGACGAGATGGCGATCGAGGCGGGCACCGAGGTCGGCGCGGACGGCGTCGTGCCCTGGCAGGCGGAGCGGTCGATCGTCGTGTGGCGCGGCGACCGGGCCGCGAAGAGCCGCGCCCGTTGGCTCGCGACCGTGCGCACCGCCGCGAAGCAGGCCCGTCGGGCGCACGTGCCCGAGGTCGAGCTGTCGGTCGACACCACCGCGCTCGCGCGCCGCACCCGCGAGGTCGTCGCGGCCGGGGGCGCGGTGCTGGTGCTGCACGAGGAGGCGACGGTGCCGCTCGCGGAGGCGGCCGTCCCCACCGAGGGGACCGCCGCCGAGGTGCTGGTGGTCGTCGGACCCGAGGGCGGCATCTCCGCGAAGGAGGTCGACGCGCTGGTCGAGGCCGGCGCCGTCACGGTGCGGCTCGGCCCGCACGTGCTGCGGACGTCGACGGCGGGGCCGGTCGCGGTCGCGCTGCTCGCGCAGCGGCTCGGGCGCTGGTCCTGACCGCCGCCGGGCCGTTCGTCCCGGCGCCTCGCCCCGACCCCCGGGGATCGGTGCCGCCGCGCGCCCGGGCGGGCCGTGGCCGGGACCGACGTCCCGGGCCGTAGGTCACCCCCGGCCCGGCGCGTGCGGTCCTAGCGTCGAGAGTGGCAGCGAAGGCGCTCTCACCAGGGAACCCACCGTGAACGACGACGTCCGGACCGGAACCACCTCCTCCTCGACCCGCGGCGCGGTGCGTCCGCCGGGGGCCGTCGGCCGTCGACGGCGGGTCGGTGCGGCCGCCGCCGCGGCCCTGCTCCCGGCCCTCGCGGGGTGCGCCTCGGCCTCCGCCTCCGCCGGCGACGCGGGCGCGCACGGCGGCGAGGCCGCGCTGGTGCTCCCCGACCTCGGCGCCGTGACCGTGCTCGGCGGCGTGCCGGGCCGGCTGCTGCTCGGCATCGGGATGCTCGTGTGCGTGCTCGGCCTGGGCTTCGGGGTCGTGACCGCCGCGCGGCTCCGGCGCCTGCCCGTGCACCGGTCGATGCGCGAGGTCTCCGAGCTGATCTACGCCACGTGCCGGACCTACCTCGTCCAGCAGGGCCGGTTCCTGCTGCTGCTCTGGGTGTTCATCGCCGCGGTGATCGTCGTGTACTACCGGGTGCTCGTCGGGTTCGGCTGGGGCCGGGTCGCGACGATCATCGGGTTCAGCCTGCTCGGCATGGCCGGCTCGTACGCCGTCGCGTGGTTCGGCATCCGGGTCAACACGTTCGCGAACTCCCGCACGGCGTTCGCGTCGCTGCGCGGCCGGCCGCTGCCCGTGCACCGGATCCCGCTGCAGTCCGGGATGTCGATCGGCATGGTGCTCATCAGCCTCGAGCTGCTGCTCATGCTCGTCATCCTCCTGCTGCTGCCCGCCGACGTGGCGGGTGCGTGCTTCATCGGGTTCGCGGTGGGCGAGTCGCTGGGCGCGTCGGCGCTGCGGATCGCCGGCGGCATCTTCACCAAGATCGCGGACATCGGGTCGGACCTGATGAAGATCGTGTTCAAGATCAAGGAGGACGACGCCCGCAACCCCGGCGTCATCGCGGACTGCACGGGCGACAACGCCGGCGACTCCGTGGGGCCGAGCGCCGACGGGTTCGAGACCTACGGGGTCACCGGGGTCGCGCTGGTCACGTTCGTGCTGCTGGCCGTCGACGACCCCCTGACCCAGGCCACGCTGCTGGTCTGGCTGTTCGTGCTGCGGGCGGTCATGGTCATCGCGTCCGGGGTGTCGTACGTCGCGAACGACGCGTGGACCCGCGCCCGGTACGCCGCCGCCGACCGGATGGACTTCGAGCGGCCGCTCACGACGCTGGTGTGGCTGACGTCGCTGGTCAGCATCGGGTTCACCTACCTCACGACCTGGGCTGTCCTCGGCCGGCTGGACCCGGCCGGCGGGCTGTGGTGGAAGGTCGCGTCGATCGTCAGCTGCGGCACCCTGGCGGGCGCGGTGATCCCCGAGGTGGTCAAGGTGTTCACCTCGACGAGCAGCCGGCACGTCCGGGAGGTCGTCGCGTCCTCGCGCGAGGGCGGCGCCTCGCTCAACATCCTGTCCGGGCTGGTCGCGGGGAACTTCTCCGCGTACTGGCTCGGGATGACCGTCGTCGGCCTGATGGGCGGCGCGTACCTCATCTCCGAGCAGGGGCTCGACCAGGTGATGCTCGCGCCCGCGGTGTTCGCGTTCGGGCTGGTGGCGTTCGGGTTCCTCGGCATGGGACCGGTGACGATCGCGGTCGACTCCTACGGGCCCGTCACGGACAACGCCCAGAGCGTGTACGAGCTGTCGCTGCTCGAGCAGGAGCCCGGCGCCGCGGACGAGCTCCGTCGCGAGCACGGCGTCGACCCGCAGTGGGAGCCCGCCAAGCGGATGCTCGAGGAGAACGACGGCGCGGGCAACACGTTCAAGGCCACCGCCAAGCCGGTGCTGATCGGCACCGCGGTCGTCGGGGCCACCACGATGATCTTCTCGATCATCATGAGCCTCACCGACGGCCTGACGACCGGGCTGGCGAACCTGTCCCTGCTGCACCCGCCGTTCCTGCTCGGCCTGGTCACCGGCGGTGCGGTCGTCTACTGGTTCACCGGCGCGTCGATCCAGGCGGTCACCACGGGCGCGTACCGCGCGGTGGAGTTCATCCGGGGCACGATCCGCCTGGACGGGAGCACGCGCGCGAGCGAGGCCGACTCCCGGCGGGTCGTGGAGATCTGCACGCAGTACGCCCAGCGCGGGATGCTGACGATCTTCCTGGCGATCTTCTTCGCGACGCTGGCGTTCGCGTTCGTGGAGCCGTTCTTCTTCATCGGCTACCTGGTCTCGATCGCCGTCGTCGGGCTGTACCAGGCGATCTTCATGGCGAACGCCGGCGGGGCCTGGGACAACGCCAAGAAGATCGTCGAGGTCGACCTCGCCGCGAAGGGCACGCCGCTGCACGACGCCACGATCGTCGGCGACACCGTGGGCGACCCGTACAAGGACACCTCGTCGGTCGCGCTGAACCCGGTCATCAAGTTCACGACGCTGTTCGGGCTGCTGGCCGTCGAGCTGGCCGTCAGCCTCACCGCGCAGGGCCACGGGACGCTGGTGCACGTGCTCGCGGCGGTGTTCTTCGTGGTGTCCGCGGCGTTCGTGCACCGGTCGTTCGCCGGCATGCGGATCGGGTCGGGGGTGCCGGTCGCGGCACCCGACCCGGACGGCCCGGACGACTCGGCCGTCCCGCACCCGGCGAGCGGCGACCACGACGCGCTCGACGACGAGGTCCCGGTGGGCGCCGGGAGCTGACGCCGCCGACGGCGACGGGCCCCGGACGACGCGTGGTCGTCCGGGGCCCGTCGTCGGTGCCAGGGCGCTCAGGCCTCGGTGCGCAGCTCCAGGTACCGGGCGATCAGCGACCGCGTCGACGGGTCCTGCCCGGCGAGCGCGTCGGTGTCGCCCTCGACCGCCGGGGCGATCTCGAGCGCGAGCTTCTTGCCGAGCTCCACGCCCCACTGGTCGAACGAGTCGATGCCCCACACGACGCCCTGCACGAACGTGATGTGCTCGTACAGCGCGATGAGCTGGCCCAGCACCGCCGGGGTCAGCGACGGCGCGAGGACGGACGTCGTCGGCCGGTTCCCGGAGAACACGCGGGCCGGGACGATCTCCTCCGCGGTGCCCTCGGCGCGGACCTCCTCGGCGGTCTTGCCGAACGCCAGCGCCTTGGTCTGCGCGAAGAAGTTCGCGAGGAACAGCGCGTGCACGTCGGTGCCGCCGTCCTTGAGCGGGTGCGCCGGGTTGGCGACCGCGATGAAGTCCGCCGGGATCAGCCGGGTGCCCTGGTGGATCAGCTGGTAGAACGCGTGCTGGCCGTTGGTGCCGGGCTCGCCCCAGAACACCTCGCCGGTCTGCGTGGTGACGGGGGTGCCGTCCCAGCGGACCGACTTGCCGTTCGACTCCATCGTCAGCTGCTGCAGGTACGCAGGGAACCGGTGCAGGTACTGCGCGTAGGGCAGGACGGCGTGCGTGTGCGCGTCCATGAAGTTGACGTACCAGACGTTCAGCAGGCCCATCAGCACCGGCACGTTCTGCTCGAACGGCGTGGTGCGGACGTGCTCGTCGACGGTGTGGAAGCCCTCGAGCAGCTCGCCGAACGCGTCCGGGCCGATCGCGATCGCCAGCGAGGTGCCGATCGCGGAGTCCACCGAGTAGCGGCCGCCGACCCAGTCCCAGAACCCGAACGCGTTCTCGGGGTCGATGCCGAACGCCGCGACCTTGTCCAGGGCGGTCGACACGGCGACGAAGTGCTGCGCGACGGCGCCGGTGCGGGCCTCGTCGGTGTCCTCGATCGCGCGCGACGCGATCAGGCCCTGCCACAGCCAGTCGCGGGCGAGCCGCGCGTTGGTCAGGGTCTCCAGCGTGCCGAACGTCTTCGACGCGACGATGAACAGCGTCGTCGCCGGGTCGAGGTCCTTGACCTTCTCCGCCAGGTCGGTCGGGTCGATGTTCGACACGAACCGGACCTCGAGTCCGTCCTGCACGTACGGCTTCAGCGCCTCGTACGCCATCACCGGGCCCAGGTCCGAGCCGCCGATGCCGATGTTCACGACGGTGTCGACGCGCTCGCCGGTCACGCCGGTCCACTCGCCGGAGCGCACCTTCTCCGCGAAGGCGCCGACCTTCGCCAGCACCTCCTGCACGTCCGCGTCGACGTCCTGGCCGTCCACGACGAGCGGCGGCTCGGCGTCCGCGGGCCGGCGCAGCGCGGTGTGCAGGACGGCGCGGTCCTCGGTGACGTTGATGTGCTCACCGGCGAACATCGCGGCCAGGCGGCCCGACAGGTCCACCTCGTCCGCGAGCCGGGTCAGCAGCGCCAGCGTCTCGTCGGTGACGAGGTTCTTGGACAGGTCGACGGTCAGGTCGCCCACCTGCCGGGTCAGGCGCTCGGCGCGCTCCGGGTCGGCGGCGAACCAGCCCCGCAGGTCCGGGGTCAGGTCGGCGCGGTGCGCGGTCAGCGCGGTCCAGGCGGATGTGGTGGTGGCGTCCACGGGAGTGCTCACGGGTGTCCCTCTCGAGATCTCAGGTCTTCCACCGCACACCGTATCCGCGTCCGGTGCGGTCGCGGGCAGGACGTCGGGCCCGGCGGACCCGGACCCGGACCCGGTGGCGGCAGGATGGTCGGGTGCGCCCCCCGATGCTGGTCTGCTGCGGACTCGTGACCCTCGACGTGGTCCAGACGGTCGACGCCGTGCCGGGCCCGGACCAGAAGGTGGTCGCCGACGGCCTGGACGTGCGGTTCGGCGGACCGGCGGCGAACGCCGCGGCCACGGCGGTCGCCCTCGGCGTCCCGACGCGGCTCGTCACGGCCGTCGGCTCCGGGCCGGTCGCGGACCTCGTGCGCGCCGGGCTGCGGGACGCCGGCGTCGAGGTGGTCGACCTGGCCCGCGGGACCGGCGCGACGCCGCCGGTGTCCACGGTGCTGGTGACCCGTGCGACGGGGGAGCGGTCCGTGGTGTCGGTCAACGGCACCGGGACGCCCCACCTCGGCGCGGCGGCCCGGGCGGCGCTCGCGGACGGGGCGCTCGACGGTGCGACGGCGCTGCTCGTCGACGGGCACCACCGGGGCGCGGCCGTGCCGGTCGCGGCCGCCGCGCGGGCCGCGGGTGTCCCCGTCGCGCTGGACGGGGGCTCGTGGAAGCCCGGGCTCGGGGACCTGCTGGCCCACGTGGACCACGCGGTGCTGTCCGCCGACTTCCGGCTGCCGGACGGCGGGGACGACGGGGCGTCGGCCGACGGGCTCGGCGGCGGTGCGGACCTGCTCGCGGACGTGCTCGACCGGTGGCCGGTGGCGTCGGCGGCCCGCTCCGCCGGCGGGGGCCCGCTGCGGTACGTCGAGCGCGGCGGGACCCCGGCGGAGGTCGACGTCGCCCCGGTCCCCGCGCCGGAGGTGGTGGACACCCTCGGCGCCGGCGACGTCCTGCACGGCGCCCTCGCGGCCGCGCTGGCCCGCGGCGAGCCCCTCCCGGCGGCCCTGACCGAGGCGACGCGCGTCGCCACGCTCTCCGTCCGCCACCCCGGCGCCCTCGGCTGGGCCGCGGGCCGGTCCCGCCCCGTCCCGCCCCGGTGAGGTCGAGGGTTCCTGACCCGGAGCCCCGCTGAAACCCTCGACCTCGCGTGAAACCCTCGACCTCGACCTCGACCTCGACCGCCGCCCGGCCGGTCAGGGCTCGCGGCGACGGCGCGCGCGGAGGTGGACCACCCCGGCGATGGTGAACGGGACGGCGAGCAGCGCCGCGGGCGCCAGCACCACGAGCGCGAACGTGGCGAGCGGCGTCGGGGAGAAGAGCGCGGCGACCCCGCCGCCCAGCACCAGGGTGCTGCCCACGGCGACGATCGCCCGCACGGGGTGCCGCATGGCGAGCCTCCTCGTGACGGTGCTCGGCGTCGGTGCCGGGCGTCGGTGCTCCCACGCTGCATCCCGGGCGCTGCACCCCGGACACCACCTACGGCGGTCGAGGTGGTGATCGCCGCCGCGGTGCGTGGTGCGCGTCGCCGATGAGGTGGCGATCGACCGCGGGTCAGGTGGCCAGCGCCGCGCGGACCAGCGGGGCGACGCGGGTGCCCAGGAGCTCGATCGCCCGCAGGCTCTCGCGCTGGGGGACGCCGCTGAGGTCCATCTGGAAGATCTGCCGGTCGTGGCCGAGCACCTCGTGCAGGGCCACGATGCGCTCCGCGACCTCCTCGGGGTGGCCCACGAAGTACGCCCCGCCGCGCGCGGCCTGGGACTCGAAGGCGATGCGGTTCGGGATCGCGAACCCGCGCTCGGCGGCGATCCGGCGCATCGAGTCGAGCCAGTAGGGGAAGAAGAAGTCGCGCGCGCCCTTGGCGTCGTCGGCGACGAACCCCATGCCGGCGACCTCGACGCGGGCGGTCGCGGGGTCGTGGCCCGCCTCGGCGTGCGTGCGCCGGTAGAGCCGCACCAACCCGGCGAAGTCGGCGGGCCGGCCGCCGATGATCGCGTACGAGACGGGCAGCCCGAGGCGGCCGGCGCGCTCGGAGGACGCCGGGTTGCCGCCGGTCGCGACGGCGATCCGCAGGTGGTCGCCGGTGGGGCGGGGCAGGATCTCGGCGGCGTGCAGCGGGCTGCGGAACCGGCCGGACCAGGTGACGGGGTTGCCGCGGTCGATCCGGAGCAGCAGCGCGATCTTCTCCTCGAACAGCGCGTCGTAGTCGTCGAGGGAGGCGCCGAACAGCGGGTACGACTCGATGAACGAGCCCCGCCCGGCCAGCAGCTCGACGCGGCCCCCGGACAGCAGGTCCATCGTCGCGAACTGCTGGTAGACGCGGACCGGGTCCTCGGTGGACAGCACGGTCACCGCGGAGCCGACGCTGATCCGCTCGGTCTGCGCGAGCGCGGCGGCGATGACCGTCGCGGGGGAGGAGATCGCGTAGTCGGGCCGGTGGTGCTCGCCGATGCCGACGTGGTCGAGGCCGACCTCCTCGGCGAGCCGCACCCGCTCCAGGACGTCGCGCAGCCGCTGCGCGGGGGACGTGCGCGCGCCGCTGACCGGGTCGGGGTGGATGTCGCCGAACGTGTACAGACCGAGCTCCATGCCGGTGCAAGCGTCGCTGGTCGGACGCGCATTCCCGGCCTCGTGTCGCCGCGGTGAACGCGCGGTCACGATGTGGTCACGGTCACACGAACCCCTTGACCGGCATTAGTAAGGAAGGTCTACTAACAAACATGACCACGACGACGCGGTCCGGCCCCCTCCGGGGTGCGGGACGCACGCTGCGCCCCACCACCAAGGTGCTCCCCGAGCACGCCCGGGCCCACAACCGCGCGATGGTCCTCCAGCACCTGTTCCACCAGGGCCCGTCGTCGCGGGCGGACCTCGCCCGCAGCACCGGCCTCACCCGCGTCACCGTCTCCGACCTCGTGTCCGTCCTCATCGCCGAGGGCCTGGCCGAGGAGCTGGGCGTCCGGTCCGAGGGACGGGTCGGCAAGCCCGCGACCCTCGTCGGGATGCGCACCGAGGAGTTCCACGTCGTCGCCGTCGACCTCGCCGACGACGCGAGCCTGCGCGGCGCGGTCATGACGCTCACCGGCACCGTCGCCGCGCGGCGCACCGTGTCGCTCGACGGCCGCACGGGGGAGGACGCCGTCGCCGTGCTCGAGGACCTGTGCCGCGAGCTGCTGGCCGCCGCCGACCGGCCCGTGGTCGGCGTCGGCATCGGCTCGCCCGGCGTCATCGACTCCGCCGGCGTCGTCGTCGCCGCCCCCAACCGCGGCTGGTACGACCTCCCGCTCGCCGCCCGGCTCACCGAGCGGCTCGGCGTGCCCGTGCACGTCGCCAACGACGCCAACACCCACGCGCTCGGCGAGTACACCTACGGCGGCGCGACCGGCTCCGGGCTCATGGTCATCACCGTCGGCCAGGGCGTCGGCGCGGGCATCGTCCTGGACGGCGCGCTCGTCCGGGGTCGCGCGCACGCCGCCGGCGAGATCGGTCACGTCACCGTGGTCGACGACCGCGACGTCCGGGCCGGCGACCCGCTGCCGCGCGACTGCGCGTGCGGGCGCACCGGCTGCCTGGAGACCCTGCTGTCGCTGCCCGCCCTGCGCCGCGCCACCGCCGGCCGCACCCCCGAGGAGTCCGACGCGGTCCTCGCGTCGGTCGGACGGAAGCTGGGCCTCGCGCTCGCGCCCGTCGTCAGTGCGCTCAACCTCGCCGAGGTCCTGCTCTCCGGCCCCCCGGAGCTGCTCGACGGACCCCTGCGGGACGCCGCGCTCGCCACCGTCCAGGCCCGGACCATGCCCCTGCTGGGGGAGGACCTGGTGCTGCGGATGGGTGCGCTCGACGAGGACGGGGCGCTCTCGGGCGCCGCGGCCCTCGTGCTGTCCGGTCAGCTCGGGGTCACGTGACGACCCCGAGCCGACCGCCTGCAGTGCTGGTACTCACCACCCCCGGCGACGCCGACCGGCCTCGCCTCGCATCAGGGAGGAACACCAACGTGAAGATCGTACGGATGGCAGCCGCCGGTGTGGCGGCGGCGCTCGCGCTGACCGCCTGCTCGGCAGGCGGCGACGACCCCGCGACCGGCTCGGACGGCACCCCCGAGGGCGCCGAGATCACGCTCTGGCTCAACGGCGCGGACACGCCGGACGAGCTGCGCGAGTACCTCACGACCACGTTCGCCGAGGAGAACCCCGGCTCGACCCTCGTCATCGAGGAGCAGGACTGGGCGGACGTCGTCACCAAGCTCACGACGGCCCTGCCCGACGCGGCGAACACCCCGGACGTCGTCGAGATCGGCAACACCCAGTCGCCGACGTTCACGACGATCGGCGCGTTCCGCGACCTCACGCCCCTGTACGACGAGCTCGGCGGCGACGACCTGCTGCCCTCGTTCGTCGAGGTCGGCCAGGCGGACGGCAAGAACTACGCGCTGCCGTACTACTTCGGCTCGCGCTACATGTTCTACCGCGCCGACCTCTGGTCCGCGGCCGGGCTGGAGAAGCCGACGACCCTCGCCGAGTTCCAGGACGCGGCCACCGCGCTGACGTCCGGCACCCAGTCGGGCTTCGCCATCGGCGGCCAGGACTGGCGCAACGGCATCTCCTGGGTGTTCGCCAACGGCGGCGAGCTCGCCACCGAGGACGGCGGCGAGTGGACGTCCACCCTGTCCGACCCGAAGACCATCACCGGGCTCGAGCAGTGGCAGGCCGTCTACCAGGGCTCGTCGAAGGTGCCGGCCACCGAGCGGGACGTCGCCTACTGGGACTTCCTGAACGACGGCACCGACGGCGCCGCACCGGCCGCCGCCACGATCATGGCGCCGGGCTGGGCCCGCTGGTCCATCGGCGACCTCACGACGAACGACGACGGCGAGGAGGTCCGCGACGGCATGGCGGACACCGCCAAGTTCGGCATCTTCGCCCTCCCGGGCGTCGACGGCGGCATCGCCCCGGTGTTCGCCGGCGGCTCGAACATCGCGATCTCGGCGAAGTCCGAGCACCCCGAGCTGTCCGAGAACCTGCTGCGGATCATCTTCTCGCCCGAGTACCAGCAGATGCTCGGCGAGAACGGGCTCGGCCCGGCCAACTCCCAGTACGTCGACTCGCTCGGCGACGACGAGTTCGCCACCACGATGATCGAGACCGCGAAGGCGTCCAAGCTCACCCCGGCCGCGCCCGGCTGGGCGGCGGTCGAGGCCGCGTTCGTCTACGAGGAGCTGTTCCAGGCGATCGCCGAGGGCGGAGACGTGACCGCGCTGGCCGCCGAGTACGACGAGCGCATCACGCCGATGCTCAACGGCCAGTGACGCGACCCGGCCGCGGGGCACCCCGCCCCGCGGCCGGGACCGTCCCGCCCGTCGTCCCTGAGGAGAACCGCATGACCGCGCCCTCCGTGGAGCGCACCGCGCCGCCGCCGGCCGCCCCGGCCGTCCGCCGCCGACGCCCCCGCCTCACCCCGTACCTGCTGCTCGTGCCCGCCGTCGCGGTGCTCGTCGCCGGCCTCGGCTACCCCGTGTTCTGGCAGGTCGTGACGTCGCTGCAGGAGTTCGGGCTCGCCCAGCAGTTCGGCCAGCCGCCGACGTTCGTCGGCCTCGACAACTACGCGCGGATCTTCACCGACGACCGCCTCTGGGCCGTCGTCGCCCGGTCCATCCTGTTCTGCCTGGTCAACGCGTTCGTCACGGTCGGCATCGGGGTGCTGCTCGCACTGCTGATGAAGGCCGTGCACCCCGCGGTCCGCGTCGTGCTGCAGGTGGCGCTGCTGCTGGCCTGGGCGATGCCGATGGTCGCGGCCGTCACGGTGTGGAAGTGGCTGTTCGACTGGCGCACCGGCGTCGTGAACTGGCTGCTCGTCCAGCTCGGGTTCGACCAGTACGCCGGGCACGCGTGGCTCGCCCAGCCGCTGTCGTTCTTCTTCGTCGCGACCGTCATCATCGTGTGGATGTCGGTGCCGTTCGTGGCGCTGTCCGTCTACGCCGCGCTCACCCAGGTGTCCGAGGAGGTGCTGGAGGCCGCCCGCATCGACGGCGCCGGCCCGGTCCGGATCCTGCGGAGCATCACGCTGCCGCTGATCCGCCCCGTGCTGTCCATCGTGCTGCTGCTGCAGATCATCTGGGACCTGCGGGTGTTCGCCCAGATCCGGCTGCTCCAGGACAGCGGCGCGCCCGTGAGCGAGACCAACCTGCTGGGCAACTTCATCTTCGAGCTCGGCATCGGCCGGCAGGACTTCGCCGGCGCCGCCGCGGTGTCGATCTTCGTCCTCGCGCTGACCGTGCTGCTGAGCTGGCCCTACGTCCGGAACCTGCTGAAGGAGGACGCGTGAGCGCCACCACCTCGTCGCGCGGGCCGCTCGCCGCGCAGCCGGCCCGCGCCGGCACCCCCGCCGGCCCCGTGGCGCCCGCCCCGCGCGGCGCCGCCGGCGGCCGCACCGCCCGCCGGGTCCGGCGCGTGCTGCTCGGCGTGCTCGCGGTCGGCGTCGCTGTCGTCTGGGCGTTCCCCGTCTACTGGATGGTGCTGTCCTCGCTGCTGCCCGCCGCCCGGCTCCGCTCGGCCACGCCCACGTTCCTGCCCACGGGCGCGACGCTCGGCAACTACCGGTCGGTGCTCGACGGGTCGGGATTCACCGGGGCGCTGCAGATGAGCCTCGCGATCACCGCCGTGACGGTCGTCGCCGTGCTGGCGTTCGCGTTCCTCGGGGCGCTCG
The DNA here is from genome assembly GCF_042880135.1 of Cellulomonas sp. NPDC058312. Classification (NCBI taxonomy): domain Bacteria; kingdom Bacillati; phylum Actinomycetota; class Actinomycetes; order Micrococcales; family Cellulomonadaceae; genus Cellulomonas; species Cellulomonas sp. NPDC058312. The sequence continues at coordinate 183,408 of NZ_JBHVZE010000006.1, forward strand.
CGATCAGCCGGTTCCGGTTCCGCGGGCGGCTGACGTTCGTCGTCGCGGTGCTGTTCGTGCAGATGCTGCCCGCCGAGGGCCTGTTCATCGCCCAGTACAAGATGCTGTCGTCGGTCAACCTGCTCAACAGCGTCGTCGGGGTCTCGATCCTCTACACCGCGGCCGTGGTGCCGTTCACGATCTGGATGCTGCGGGGCTTCGTCGCCGGTGTGCCGATCGAGCTCGAGGAGGCCGCGATGGTCGACGGGCTCAGCCGGACCAAGGCGTTCCTGCGCATCACGTTCCCGCTGCTCGCCCCCGGCCTGGTCGCCTCCGGCGTGTACGCGTTCCTGCAGGCGTGGAACGAGTTCACCGTCGCGCTCATCGCCCTGCAGTCCGAGTCCTCGCGCACCCTGCCGCTGTGGCTGCGCTCGTTCCTCGCGTCGTCCGCGAACCGCGGTGTCGACTGGGGCGAGGTGATGGCCGCGTCCACGCTGATCGCCGTCCCCGTGATCGTGTTCTTCCTGCTCGTGCAGGGCAGGATGACGTCGGGACTGGTGTCCGGAGCGGTGAAGGGCTGACGTGGACGAGCTGATGACCTGGCCGCGCTCCGGCGCGCACCCGGGGACCGACGACGCGCGGCCGTCCGCGGGCTGGTCCGTCGGGCTGGACGTCGGCGGGACCAAGACGCTCGGCGTGCTGGTCGCGCCGGACGGCACGGCCGGACCGGGGCTGCGGCTGCCGACGCCGCGCGGCGCCGAGGGGGTCGCCGCCGTCGCCGCCGAGGCGGTGCGCCGGCTGCTCGCCGACGCGGGCCTGGTGCCGGACGACCTGGTCGGCGTCGGGCTCGGGCTGCCGGGCATCGTCGACCCCGTCGCGGGCCGCGTCGAGCACGCCGTCAACCTCGGCATCGACGCCGGCGTGCCGCTCGCGGACGTGGTGTCCCGCGCCGTCGGCGGCGTGCCCGTCGTCCTCGAGAACGACCTCAACGCCGCCGCCCTCGGTGCCGCGCACCTGCTGCCCGGCACCCCGGACCTCGCGTTCCTCGCCCTCGGCACCGGGCTGGCCGCGGGGCTGGTGCTCGACGGCCGGCTGCGCCGCGGGGCCGGGGGAGCGGCGGGGGAGATCGGCCACCTCGTGCACGTGCCCGGCGGGCTGCCCTGCCCCTGCGGGCAGCGCGGGTGCCTCGAGCAGTACGCCTCCGGCGGCGCCCTGTCCGCCGCGTGGCCCGGACCGGACGACCGTCCCGCGCCGGTGGCCCTGTTCGCGGCGGCCGAGGCCGGGGATGCTGAGGCGGTGGGGGTGCGCGACCGGTTCGCCGACGCCGTGGCCTCCGCCGTGCGCGTGCTGCTCCTGACCACCGACGTCGCCCACGTGGTGATCGGCGGCGGGGTCCGGGAGCTCGGCGAGCCGCTGCTGGCGGTCGTGCGCGCGTCGTTGGACCGCTCGGCCCGGGACTCGGCGTTCCTGGCCGCGATGCACATGGCGCAGCGGGTCACGCTCGCGCCCGACGGAGTGCCGGTGGGTGCCGTGGGTGCCGCGCTGGCCGGACGGAAGGAGTCCTGATGGAGGTCGTCATCGCACCCGGGCCGGAGCTCGCGCGGCTCGCCGCCGACGCCGTGGAGCGCGCGCTGCGGGCCCGCGCCGCCGAGGGGCGGCACGCGGTCCTCGGGATCGCGACCGGGTCCAGCCCGCTCGCCGTCTACGACGAGCTGGCCCGCCGGCACGCGCAGGAGGGGCTGTCGTTCGCCGGGGTGCGCGCGTTCATGCTCGACGAGTACGTCGGGCTGCCGGTCGAGCACCCCGAGCGGTACCGCAACGTCATCGAGAAGGAGTTCGCGTCCCGGGTCGACATCGCGGCGGCCGACGTGCACGGCCCCGACGGCCTTGCCGAGGACCTGCCCGCGGCCTGCGCGGCGTACGAGGCGGCCATCGCCGACGCCGGCGGCGTGGACGTGCAGCTGCTCGGGGTCGGCACCGACGGCCACATCGCGTTCAACGAGCCCGGCTCGTCGCTCGCGTCCCGCACCCGGATCAAGACCCTCACCCGGCAGACCCGCGAGGACAACGCCCGGTTCTTCGACGGCGACGTCAGCCGCGTCCCGACCCACTGCCTGACCCAGGGCCTGGCGACGGTCATGTCGGCGCGGCACGTCGTGCTGCTCGCGTCCGGCAAGCAGAAGGCGGAGGCGATCCACCACCTCGTCGAGGGCCCGGTCACGGCGATGTGGCCCGGCACGATCCTCCAGCACCACCCGCACGCGACGATCCTGGTCGACGAGGCCGCCGCCAGCCGCCTCCAGCTGGCCGCGTACTACCGCGAGACCTACGCCCTCAAGCCCGCCTGGCAGACCATCTGAGTCAGGTCGCCGGCCGAGGTCGAGGGTTTCACGCGAGGTCGAGGGTTTCAGCCCCCGGATCCGTGCGAAACCCTCGACCTCGGCCGACGCCTGTCCACAGGTGCGGGCGCGGGGGTGGGCTGGGCGGGGGTGGTGGGGGAGAGTGCCCAGATGGTGGTGGAGCCGGGGACAGCCGACGCAGCGGCGCGGGACGTCGCGGAGGGGGCGGCGGTCGTGCTCGCGCGGCGCGCGGGAGCGGCGGTCGTCGCGCGGGGCCGGGCCCGGGGCCAGCTCGAGCGGGTGCGGTGGGGCGCCTACCTGCCGACCGTCCCGTCCCAGGGGCGGGCGCGGGACACCCGGCGTCGTGCGCTGGCCCGCATCGAGGCGGTCCACGCGCAGCTGTCCGTGCCGCACTGGTTCAGCCACGAGTCGGCGGCGCTGCTGTGGGGCTGCGCGACCGTCGGTCTGTCCGAGCAGGTCCACATCACGCAGCCCACCCGGCCGACCGGCGCGCGGCAGGCGCTGGTACGGCACCACGGCGAGCTCCCGGCGGCCCAGCGGGCGCAGGCGCGCGGCTTCCCGGTGACCGCGCTGGAGCGCACGGTCGTCGACTGCGCGGCGACGCTGAGCGCGGACCGCGCGCTGGTCGTCGCGGACTCGGCGCTGCGGCTCGGGGCCGACCGGCTGGCGGTCGCGGACCTGGTGCGCGGTCGCGCCGGCGGCCGGGGCGTCGTCGCAGCCCGTGCCGTCCTCGCGCGGGCCGACGGTCGGTCCGAGTCGCCCGGCGAGACGCTCGTGCGGTACCACCTGCACGACCAGGGCCTGCCGGAGCCCGACCTCCAGGTCGAGGTCCGCACCCGGCTCGGCCGCGCGTTCCTCGACCTCGGCTGGGTGGCGCACCGGGTGGGGGTCGAGTTCGACGGGTTCGTGAAGTACTCCGGGGAGCTCGGCAGCACGGCGCCGGAGGCGGTGTTCGCGGAGAAGCGCCGCCAGGACGCCGTCGAGGACGAGGGCTGGCGTGTGCTCCGCGTCACCTGGGACGACCTCCGCGCCCCGCGCGCGCTGGCCGCCCGCGTCGCCCGCGCCCTCGCGCGCGGCCCGCGATTCCGCCCGTGAGGTCGAGGGTTTCGCGCGAGGTCGAGGGTTTCAGCCCCCCGTCCGGTCATGAACCCTCGACCTCGCCTGGCGACGTCGGGGAGGTGGGGGCGTCAGGGGGGCGTCGTACGATGGGCAGCATGAGTGAGCCCCTGTCGCCGAGTCCCGAGCCGGACCGCTTGTCGGACCCCGGGACCGCCGGGTCGACCGGGCTGCTGGAGCGGCCGGAGGAGCAGCTCGCCGAGCCGGGCGACCACGAGCGCTTCGCGCACTACGTGCGCAAGGAGAAGATCATGGAGTCGGCGATGTCCGGCAAGCCCGTGGTCGCGCTCTGCGGGAAGGTCTGGGTGCCGGGCCGCGACCCGAACAAGTTCCCGGTCTGCCCGGTGTGCAAGGAGATCTTCGAGGGGCTGCGTGAGCCGCAGGACGGCGGCGACGGCGACTCGGGGAAGGGCTCCGGCGGTCGTCGCTGGGGCTTCGGCCGCGGCAAGGGGTCCGGCGACTCCTCCGGCGGCCAGTGAGCGCCGCGGAGCGCCCCTCGTCCACTCCCGCCACGCACGCGTCCACGTCGGCCGCGTCGCAGCTGCCTCCGGCGTTCCCGGGGCGCGCGCCGTGGGGCACGGCGGGGAAGCTGCGCGCCTGGCAGGCGGCGGCGCTGGAGCAGTACCTGGCGACCTCGCCGCGGGACTTCCTCGCGGTCGCGACGCCGGGCGCCGGCAAGACGACGTTCGCGCTGCGGATCGCGACCGAGATGCTGCAGGCCGGGATCGTGCGCCGGGTCACGGTGGTCGCGCCGACCGAGCACCTCAAGCACCAGTGGGCCGACGCCGCCGCGCGGGTCGGCATCAAGCTCGACCCGAACTTCAAGAACGCCCAGGGCAGGCACGGCCACGGGTTCGACGGCGTCGCCCTGACCTACGCGGGCGTGGCGTCCAAGCCCGCGCTGCACGCCGCCCGGACGACGGCCGCGCCGACGCTGGTGATCCTCGACGAGGTGCACCACGGCGGTGACGCGCTGTCCTGGGGCGACGCGGTGCACGAGGCGTTCGAGGGCGCGACCCGCCGGCTGTCCCTGACCGGCACGCCGTTCCGGTCGGACACCGCGCAGATCCCGTTCGTGCAGTACGAGCGCGGCCCGGACGGCATCCGCCGCAGCAAGGCCGACTACACCTACGGCTACTCCGAGGCGCTGCGGGACCACGTCGTCCGCCCGGTGCTGTTCCTCACGTACTCCGGTGCGATGCGCTGGCGCACGAAGGCCGGCGACGAGGTCAGCGCCCGCCTCGGCGAGCCGCTGACCAAGGACATGACGGCCCAGGCGTGGCGGACGGCGCTGAACCCCGACGGCGAGTGGATCCCCTCGGTGCTGGCCGCGGCCGACCGCCGGCTCACCGAGGTCCGCCGCACCGTGCCGGACGCCGGCGCGATGGTGATCGCCACCGACCAGACCGACGCCCGCGCGTACGCCGGGCACCTGGCGCGCCTGACCGGGCAGTCGCCGACGGTCGTGCTGTCCGACGACGACGGCGCGAGCGCCCGGATCGACGAGTTCTCCGACTCCGACTCCCGCTGGCTGGTCGCGGTCCGCATGGTGTCCGAGGGCGTCGACGTGCCGCGGCTCGCGGTCGGCGTGTACGCCACGAGCACGTCGACCCCGCTGTTCTTCGCGCAGGCCGTCGGCCGGTTCGTCCGCGCCCGCCGCCGTGGGGAGACCGCCTCGGTGTTCCTGCCGAGCGTCGCGCCGCTGCTCGCGCTCGCGAACACGATGGAGGTCGAGCGGGACCACGCGCTGGACCGGCCGCTGACCGCGGAGGAGCAGGGCGAGGGCTACAACCCCGAGGACGCCCTGGTCGCGCAGGCCAACCGGGCCGAGAAGGGCTCCGACGCGCTCCAGGGCACGTTCGAGGCGCTGGAGGCGCAGGCGTCGTTCGACCGCGTCCTGTTCGACGGCGGCGAGTTCGGCACCGGCGCGGACGTGGGCTCGGACGAGGAGCTCGACTTCCTCGGGCTGCCCGGCCTGCTCGACCCGGACCAGGTGACGACCCTGCTCCGGCAGCGCCAGGCGAGCCAGCAGACCGCGAAGCGCACCCGGTCGCAGCCCGCCGAGGACCGCGCCGAGATGGACCACCGCAAGCAGGCCGAGCTGCGCAAGGAGCTCGCCCAGCTGGTCGGGGCGTGGGCCCGCAAGAGCGGGCAGCCGCACGGCGCCGTGCACACCGAGCTGCGGCGCCGCTGCGGGGGCCCGGAGGTCGCGCTCGCGGACCCGGGGCAGCTCGAGGCGCGGGTGGCGATGCTCCGCGGCTGGTTCGTCGGCAAGCGCTGACCCGCCCGGCCCCGCACGACGGACCGGGTGTCTGCGCAGGTCAGCGAGCTGCGATACCAGGCGCTCGGGTTCGCGCAACCGGAGCGTTCGACGTGCGGGCCGGGTGATTCGCTGCCAGTGTCATTCCCGTGAACAGGGAGTTCACCGGAATCCCGGTGCGCTCCGACGTGCAGGGGGACGAAGGGAGCCGTCAGATGCCCACGTGGCTGATCCTCATCATCATCGGTGTCGTGCTGCTGGTCCTCGGTGTGGCCGTGGAAGCAGCGAAGTTCCTCCTCTGGATCGGCATCGCCGTTCTGGTCGTGAGCCTGATCCTGGGCCTGCTGCGCCGCGGGAAGAACAGCGTGTAACCACGCACCGCGACATGACGACGGCGCCCGCGCACCCCTCGGGGAGCGCGGGCGCCGTCGTGCGTGGAGGGCGTGCGGGGCGGCGTCAGACCGTCACGTGCTCGGTGGGCAGCGCGGCCTCGTCGGCGGACAGCCGTCGGGCCCCGCGGGGCAGCTCGTCGCGGGAGGCGGCGTGCCGGGCGGTAGCGCGGGCCACGCCCTCGGCGCCGGTCCAGCCCGGCTGCACCGTGCCGTCGACGACGAGCGGGACGGTCAGCGCGCGCAGCCCCGCGTCGGCCGGGGCCCAGGCGCGTACGGCCTCGTCGGTGCCGGAGACGACGACCTCCGCGACGGCGCGCCCGTCGGCGTCGAGGCGGCGGGCGGCGGTCTTGCGGCCACCGGTCGACTGCTTGTGGGTCGACGCCTTCGCGACCGGCGCGAGCGTCCCGTCGGACCCCTCGCGGGCGACCAGCTTGTAGACCATGCCGCAGGTCGGGGCGCCGGAGCCCGTGACGAGCGACGTGCCGACCCCGTAGGAGTCGACGGGGGCCACGGCGAGCGCCGCGATGGCGTACTCGTCCAGGTCGGAGGTGACGACGATCTTCGTGCCCTGTGCGCCGAGGCCGTCGAGCTGGGCGCGGACCTCCTGGGCGAGCACGCCGAGGTCGCCGGAGTCGAGCCGCACCGCGCCGAGCCCCGTGCCGGCTGCCGCGACCGCCCGCTCGACCCCGCGCCGCACGTCGTAGGTGTCGACCAGCAGCGTCGTCCCGGGCCCGGCGGAGGCGACCTGCGCGGCGAACGCGGTCTCCTCGTCGTCGTGCAGCAGCGTGAACGCGTGCGCGGCGGTGCCGATGGTGGCGAGCCCGTAGCGCCGGCCCGCCTCGAGGTTCGACGTGCCGGCGAACCCGGCGACCGCGGCGGCCCGCGCGGCGGCGACGGCGGCCTGCTCGTGCGCGCGCCGTGCGCCCATCTCCAGGCAGGGCCGGCCGATGGCGGCGCTGGTCATCCGGGACGCCGCCGAGGCGATCGCCGAGTCGTAGTTCAGCACCGACAGGACGAGGGTCTCGAGCAGCACCGCCTCGGCGAACGTGCCCTCGACGGTGAGCACGGGGGAGTGCGGGAAGAACATCTCGCCCTCCGCGTACCCGTGCACCGACCCGGTGAACCGGTAGTCCGCGAGGTAGGCGAGCGTCCGGTCGTCCACGACGCCCTCGCGGCCCAGCCAGTCGAGCTCGGCCTCGCCGAACCGGAAGTCCGCCAGGGCCTCCAGCACCCGGCCGGTGCCCGCGAGCACCCCGTACCGGCGGCCGTGCGGGAGCCGGCGCGTGAACACCTCGAACACGCAGTGCCGGTCGGCGGTGCCGTCGGCCAGGGCGGCCTGGAGCATCGTGAGCTCGTAGCGGTCGGTCAGCAGGGCGGTGCTCGACGTCATGCGCTCACCGTAAGCGGCGGCGTGCCCCGCGCGCGGCGCCGCACCTACAGTGGTCGGGTGCCCGTGCAGACCGCGACCGACGAGACGACCCGCACGGACGGGGCGCTCGCCGACGCGTGGGTCACCCTCGTCTGGAACGACCCCGTGAACCTCATGTCCTACGTGACCTACGTGTTCCGGTCGTACTTCGGCTACCCGCAGGCGAAGGCCGAGAAGCTGATGCGCGAGGTGCACGAGCAGGGCCGGTCGGCGGTGTCGACGGGCAACCGGGAGCAGATGGAGGTCGACGTGCAGGCCATGCACTCGTTCGGGCTGTGGGCCACGCTGCAGCGGAGCGACGCGTAGGTGCGCGCGTTCCGGCGCGAGGGCGACGAGCTGGTCGCGGAGGTCGACGCGGGGGAGCGCGAGGTGCTGGCGACGGTGGTCGCCGACGTCGCGGAGCTGCTGGGCGGCGGTCGCCTCGAGGACCGCGCGGCTCCCGAGCCCGACGCGGACCGCGGGCCCGCGCTGCGCCTGCGGCTGGAGGCGCTGCCGACGCCCGACGACCCCGCGGTGCACCGGCTGCTGCCGGACGCCTCCCGGGACGACCCGGCGGTGTCCGCGGAGTTCCGCCGGCTGACGGAGGACGACCTGCGCCGGCAGAAGACCGACCGGCTGGCGGAGCTGTTCGCGCTGCTGGTCGCCGACACCGCGGACGACTCGGCTCCGGGCGCGGTGACGCTCCGGGTCCCGGCGGCCCGCGGCGGCGCGCTCGCGGCGACGCTCACCGGCATCCGGCTGGTCCTGGGCGACCGGCTGGGGATCACGGACGAGGAGGCGGCCGAGCGGCTGGAGCACGAGCTCGCCCGGGACCCCGCCCCGGACGACCACGCGGGCCAGGCGCGGCAGTACCTGGGGTCGGTGTACCTCGCGCTGGGCTGGTGGCAGGAGACGCTGGTCGCCGGGCTGGTGGCCGGCCTGCGGGAGGGCGGCGGTCGGTCCCGTCCGGCGACGGACTAGGCTCGGTGCCGTGAACGACGCTCCCATCGGGATCTTCGACTCCGGCGTGGGTGGGCTCACCAACGCGCGGTCGATCATCGACCAGCTGCCGCACGAGCAGGTGCTCTACATCGGCGACACCCTGAACACCCCGTACGGCCCCAAGCCGCTCGCGGCGGTGCGCGCCCACGCCCTCGAGGTGATGGACGACCTCGTCGACGCCGGGGTGAAGGTGCTGGTCATCGCCTGCAACACGGCGTCGTCCGCGGTGCTCCGCGACGCCCGTGAGCGGTACACGCTGCGCAAGGGCATCCCGGTGGTCGAGGTGATCCTGCCCGCCGCGCGCCGGGCGGTCGCCGCGACCCGCACCGGGCACATCGGCGTGATCGGCACCAAGGCGACCGTCGAGTCCCGGGCCTACGACGACGCGTTCGCCGTCGCGCCGGGCGTGCACCTGACGACGCAGGCGTGCCCGCGGTTCGTGGAGTTCGTCGAGGCGGGCGTCACGTCCGGCCCGGAGCTGCTGAGCGTCGCCGACGCGTACCTGCGCCCCGTCAAGGAGGCGGGCGTCGACACCCTGGTGCTGGGCTGCACGCACTACCCGCTGCTGACCGGGGTCATCTCCTACGTGATGGGCGAGGACGTGACCCTGGTGTCCAGCGCCGAGGAGACCGCCAAGGACGTCTACCGGACGCTGGTCGCGCACGACCTGGAGCGCGACCCCGCCGCCGGGCCGCCGCAGCACCGGTTCCTCGCGACCGGCGACCCCGAGCCGTTCGCGGCCCTCGCCCGCCGCTTCCTGGGCCCCGAGGTCCGCCACGTCGAGGAGCGCGGCGCCCTCCGCTGACCCCCGCGCCCGCACCCGCACCCCCCGCACCGCCCCCCGCACCGCCCCCCACCCGCCCGGGGTGGATCCACCCGGGGCGCCACGCCGCGGCGTGTCGACGGGGTGGATCCACCCGGGTCCCGTGACGAGCGCCACGTCACCCGGGCCGGATCGACCGCCCGCCGCCGCCCCGCGCACGGCATCATGGGCGACGGGCCGCCGGCGGACGACGGGTCACGGCCCGTCACTGGGGAGTGGTGCCGATGAGGCTGGTGGTCGTGGGCAGTGCCGGGTCGTTCCCGGGCCCGGACTCGGCGGCGTCCTGCTACCTGCTCCAGGCGGACGGTCCGGACGGCGCGGGCGGCACCCGCACCTGGAACCTGCTGCTCGACCTCGGCAACGGCGCGCTCGGCCCGCTGCAGCGCCACGTCGCCCCGGCGTCGCTCGACGCGGTCGCCGTCAGCCACCTGCACGCGGACCACGTCGCCGACGTCGTGGTGCTCGGCGTGATGCTCCGGTACGACCCGCGCGGGCTGCGCGCCGAGCCCCTGCCGCTGCACGGCCCCGAGGGCGTCGCCGAGCGGCTCGCGCAGCTGTCGGGCCGCGACCCCGCGACCGCGACGACCGACCACCTGGCCCTGGGCACCTGGCAGGCGGGCCGGCCGGTGCGCGTCGGCCCGTTCACGATCGAGCCCGTGCCGGTGGAGCACCCGGTGCCCGCGTTCGGCTTCCGGGTCACCGGGCCGTCCTCGGTCGACCCCGGGCGCACCGTCACGCTGTCGTACACCGGGGACACGGACGAGTGCGCGGGGCTCGACGAGCTCGCGCGCGACGCCGACCTGCTGCTGGCGGAGGCCGCCTACCTGGAGACGACGCCGGGTGCCCCGCGCGGCGTGCACCTCACCGGGCTGCGTGCCGGGCGGGCCGCGCGCCGGGGCCGCTCGCGCCGGCTGCTGCTGACCCACCTCGTGGCGTGGAACGACCCGTCGGCGAGCCTCGCGGAGGCCGCGGGGGAGTTTGACGGGCCGCTGGACCTCGCCCGCCCGGGGATGGTCGTCGACCTCTGAGGCGGGTCCGGCGCGGGCCCACCGCGGGCTCTCCGCGGGCCCACCGCGGGCCGGCCGCGGTGCCGTCGCGTCAGGGTGGCGGGCTACCCTCGGGGGCATGACCTCCGACGCCTCCACCAGCCCCGCCGCGCCCGCGACCGGCACCCGCGCCGACGGCCGGACCGCCGACGCGCTGCGCCCGATCGCCATCACCCGCAACTACCTGGACGCGGGCGAGGGCAGCGTGCTGGTCGAGTTCGGGGGCACGAAGGTGCTGTGCGTCGCCTCGTTCACCGCGGGCGTCCCGCGCTGGCGCAAGGGCTCGGGCCAGGGCTGGGTCACCGCCGAGTACGCGATGCTGCCGCGCTCCACCACCACCCGGTCGGACCGCGAGTCGGTGCGCGGCAAGATCGGCGGCCGCACGCACGAGATCTCCCGCCTGATCGGTCGCTCGCTGCGCGCGGTCATCGACGTGGCGGCGCTCGGCGAGAACACGATCGTCCTCGACTGCGACGTGCTGCAGGCCGACGGCGGCACCCGCACGGCCTCGGTGACCGGGGCGTACGTGGCGCTCGCGGACGCCGTGGCGTGGGGCATCGCGCAGGGCTCGGTGGACGGTCGCAAGCCGGTCCTGACGGACTCGGTGTCCGCGGTGAGCGTCGGCATCGTCGACGGCCTGCCCGTGCTGGACCTGCCGTACGTCGAGGACGTCCGCGCCGAGACCGACATGAACGTCGTCGTCACCGGCGGCGGGGACTTCGTCGAGGTGCAGGGCACCGCCGAGCACGCGCCGTTCAACCGCCGGGAGCTCGACTCCCTGCTCGACCTGGCGCTGGTCGGCACCACCGAGCTCGCCCGCGTGCAGGCCGAGGTGCTCGCGCTCCCGCTCGGCGACGCCCCCGTGACGGTGCGCGGCGGCTCGGCCGCGGCGGTGCGCGCGTGACGGGCCCCGCCCGGCTGGTGCTCGCGACCCACAACGCGCACAAGCTCGGCGAGCTGCGGGCGATCCTCGTCCCCGCCCTGCCCGGTCTCGACCCGGCGTCCGTCGTCGGTGCCCGGGACGTCGGCGCGCCCGAGCCGGTCGAGGACGGCGTCACGTTCGCGGAGAACGCGCTCATCAAGGCCCGGGCGCTCGCCCGGCACACCGGCCTGCCCGCGGTCGCGGACGACTCCGGGCTGTCGGTCGACGTGCTCGGCGGCGCCCCCGGCATCTTCTCGGCCCGCTGGGCCGGGCGGCACGGCGACGACCGCGCGAACCTCGACCTGCTGCTCGCGCAGCTGGCCGACATCGCCCCGGCGCACCGGGCGGCGCGGTTCACCTGCGCTGCCGCGCTGGTCACCCCGGACGGGCAGGAGCACGTCGAGCTGGGCCACCTGGTCGGGACGCTCGCCCGGGAGCCGCGCGGGGAGCACGGCTTCGGGTACGACCCGGTGCTGGTCCCCGAGGGCGGCACCCGGACGTGCGCGGAGCTCGCCCCGGAGGAGAAGAACCGCATCTCGCACCGCGGGCAGGCGTTCCGGGCGCTCGTGCCGGTCGTCGTCGCCGCGCTGCGCGGCTGAGGCGCGCGGGTCACCCGTGGCGGACGTGCACCTCGTCGCCGACGGCCTGACGTTCGGCTACCCGGGACGCCCGGTGCTGAACGCCGTCGGCGTGTCCGCGTCCGCGGGCGACCGGGTCGGCGTCGTGGGGGAGAACGGCGCCGGCAAGACGACGCTGCTGCGGCTGCTCGCGGGGGACCTGGTGCCGACCGCGGGCGAGGTCCGCCGGTCCGGGACGGTGTCGGTCGTGCACCAGCAGCTCGACGTGCCGCCCGGTGCGACGGTGGGCGACCTGGTGCGCCGCACCGCGGGGCACGTGCGCGCGGCGGCGGCGCGCCTCGACGAGGTCGTCGACGGGTTCGACCACGAGCGGGGGGACCTGGCCGCGCTGACCGAGGCGATCGCCGCCGTCGAGCGCCTGGCCGCCTGGGACGTGGACCGGCGCGTCGACGAGGCGCTGACCCGGTTCGGCGCGCCCCGCGACCACGACCGGCGCCTCGACACGCTCAGCGTCGGCGAAGGGTACCGCGCGCGCCTGGCGTGCCACGTCGCCGAGCGCGCGGACCTGCTGCTGCTGGACGAGCCGACCAACCACCTCGACGCCGGCGGCATCGACTACCTGACCGCGCAGCTGCAGCAGTGGGCGGGCGTCGTCGTCATCGTCACGCACGACCGGCGGCTGCTGGACGACGTGATGACCGCGATCCTCGACCTGGACCCGTCGATGGACGGCCGGCCGGTGCTGTACGGCGCGACCCGGTACGCGACCTACCGGTTCGCCAAGGACCAGGCGCTGCGCCGCTGGCGGGCCCGGTACGCCCAGGAGCGCAAGCGCGCGGAGAAGCTGGCCCAGCGCCTGGACGAGTCCTACGAGGGGCTGTCCGACGAGTGGCGGCCCGCGAAGGGGTCGCAGAAGCACCGCCGGGCGACCCGGGCGCGCATCCACGTCAAGGCCGCCGACCGGCTGGTGCAGCGGCTGGAGGCCGAGGCCGTCGAGGTCCCGGTGCCGCCGCCGTCGCTGGCGTTCCCCGACCTGCCGAGCATCCCCACCGGGTACTCCGGCGGCCCGCTGCTGGACGTGCGGGCGCCGCGCGTCGCCGGGCGGCTGGACCTCGCGGGCGTCCGGGTGGAGCTGCCGCCCGCCGGCCGGCTGCTGGTGACCGGGCCGAACGGGTCGGGCAAGTCGACGCTGCTGGCCGCGCTGACCGGGCGGGTCGACCTGGACCGCGGGCACCTCGCGGTGGCCCACGGGGTGCGCCTCGGGGTGCTGACCCAGGACGACGACGACCCTACGCGGCTGCGGATGACGGGGTTCGAGGCCGCGGCCCGGCGCGCGCTGGACCTGCTCGAGGCCGGCGCGCTCGACCCCGCGCACGTGCTGCCGGTGGCGGCCCTCGGGCTGGTCGAGGAGGAGGACCTGGACCGGCCGCTCGGCGAGCTGTCCACGGGGCAGCGGCGCCGGTTCGAGCTCGCCGCGGCCCTGGTCGCGGCGCCGCACGTGCTGGTGCTGGACGAGCCCACCAACCACCTGTCGATCGCGCTGGTGGACGAGCTCACGGAGGCGCTGCGGATGACGTCGGCCGCGGTCGTCGTCGCGACGCACGACCGGGCGATGCGCGCCGACCTCGCGGACTGGCCGTCGATCGAGCTCTAGGCGCGTGGGCGCGGCTCCGCGGGAGTCGCCGGCAGCACCCGCTCGAGCAGCCGGACCAGCGCCGCGAGCACGAGGAACGCGACCGCCACGAGCGCGGTGTTCCGGGCGGCGGTCGCGAGCCCCAGCGCGCCCGCGTCGAGGAACGGGTACGGGTACCAGCCCGTCACGGCCCCGCGCACGAACGTGTACGCGATCCACACCAGCGGGTAGCCCACGGACCACAGCACGGTCGCGCCCGCGAACCGCGGCCGCGGGCCGACCAGCAGCCACACGACCCACGCCCCGACGGGTGCGACGGTGTGCAGCAGGAAGTTCGCGAGGTCCCCGCTGGGCGTGAGCGCCGCGCCGTCCTCGGCGAGCACGGCGTGGTACACCACCCCGGTCACGCCGATGCAGAGCAGCGCGTCGAGGTGCAGCACGGAGCGCACCCGCCCGGTGCGCAGCGGCTGGGCGGCGATCAGCCCCGACGCGGCCGCCACCAGCAGGTTCGACTGGATCGTGAAGTACGAGAACAGCCGGACCAGCCGCTCGGTCATCGTGCCCGCGTCGCCGGGACCGTCCTGCAGGGCCCGGGTCAGCTCGAGCGCGACGCCCGCGAGCGAGGCCAGCGCCAGCAGGGCGTGCAGGACCCGCGTCGCGACCAGCGCGGGCGGGCGCTCGGCGGCGGTCACCGGCTCAGGGCATCCGGCCGACGTGCGCCATCGCCTGGCGCAGCAGCAGCCCCTGGCCGCCGTTCATCTCCACCTGCACCTGCTCGCTGCACGCCTCCTCGGGCGTGAGCCACGCGAGGTCCAGGGCGTCCTGCTGCGGACGGCAGTCGCCGTTCACCGGCACGACGTAGGCGAGCGACACCGCGTGCTGGCGGGGGTCGTGGTACGGCGTGACGCCGGGCGTCGGGAAGTACTCGGCGACGGTGAACGGCTGCGGCGTCGGCGGGACCTGCGGCAGCGCGACCGGGCCGAGGTCCTTCTCGATGTGCCGCAGCAGGGCGTCGCGCACCCGCTCGTGGTACATGACGCGGCCGGAGACCAGCGCGCGGGACATCACGCCCTCGGGGGTGACCCGCAGCAGCAGACCCACCGCGACCACGTCGCCCGAGTCGTCCACCCGCACCGGGACCGCGTCCACGTAGAGCAGGGGGAGCGAGCGCCGGGCCGCCGCGATGCCCTCGGGACTCAGCCACCCGGAGGGGCGCTCGGGCTCGCGGGGCAGGTCAGCCGTGTCGGTCACCTCGCAGTTGTACCCCGCACGGGCCCCGGCGCACATCCCGACGCGCGGCGCTCCGCCCCGGTCTCCGGAATACTCGGGGTGCCCGGGTGCTTGAACTGGCGTCCGACGACAACAGGAGGCGACTGATGGCCACGACCGAGCTGACGGCCAGCACCATCCAGAAGACGATCACCGAGAACGACATCGTCCTGGTGGACTTCTGGGCTGACTGGTGCGGTCCGTGCAAGCGCTTCGGCCCGATCTTCGAGGACTCCTCGGAGCAGCACCCCGACATCGTGCACGCGAAGGTGGACACGGAGGCGGAGCAGCAGCTCGCCGCCGAGCTCCAGATCACCTCGATCCCGACGCTGATGGCGTTCCGCGAGGGCGTGCTCGTGTTCAACCAGGCGGGCGCCCTGCCGGCGCCGGCGCTCGAGCAGGTCGTCGACGCCGTGAAGGCGCTGGACATGGACGACGTCCGTGCCCAGATCGCCGCGGCCGGCGCGACGAACCAGGGCTGACGCACCCGACGCACCGACGAGGCCCCGCACGCAGCGCGTGCGGGGCCTCGTCGTGTCCGGCGGGGGTCGTCGTGTCCCGGTGGGTCGACCGGACCCGACGACCGCCGGTCAGTGCCGCAGGTGCGCCACCCGCGCGCGCAGCCCCTCGGCCTCCCGGGCCAGGTCGGCGATCGCCGTGCCCATCTGCCCGAGCACCTCGGTGCTCCCCGCCGCCGCGGCCGCGACCCCGGTGATCGTCCCGGCGATCTCCCCGGACCCGCTCGCGGCGTCGGCGACGGACCGGGACATCTCGCTCGTGGTCGCGGTCTGCTCCTCCACGGCCGAGGCGATCGTCGTCTGGTAGTCGTCGATCTGCGCGATGACGTGGCCGATCTCGGCGATCGCCGCGACCGCGCCCTCGGTGTCGGCCTGGATGGCCTCGACGCGGCGGGCGATGTCGTCGGTGGCCTTGGCGGTCTCCTGCGCGAGCTCCTTGACCTCGCCGGCGACGACGGCGAAGCCCTTGCCGGCCTCGCCCGCGCGAGCGGCCTCGATGGTCGCGTTGAGGGCCAGCAGGTTGGTCTGCTCGGCGATCGACGTGATGACCTTGACCACGTTGCCGATCTCCGCGGAGGACGCGCCGAGGCGGGCCACCTGGTCGTTGGTCTCCGCCGCGGCGGCGGTGGCCCGGCCCGCGACCTGCGCGGCCTCGGCGGCGTTGCGGGCGATCTCCCGGATCGAGGCGCCCATCTGCTCGGCCCCGGCCGCGACCGTGTGCACGTCCCGGTTGACCTGCTCCGCCGCGCCCGCGACGACGTCGGCCTGCGCGGACGTGCGGTCCGCGCCCTGCACGACCTGCTGCGCGGACTCGTCGAGGCGTGCCGCCGCGTCCGCGACGGTGCGCGCGGTCCCGACGATGCCGGTGACGGTCTCCCGCAGGGCGGCGGTCGCGGTGTCGAGCGCCGCCGCGGTCCGGCCGATCTCGTCCGAGCCGGTCACCTCGCTGCGCACGGTCAGGTCGCCGCCCGCCAGGGCCTGCGCCGCGCGCTCGACCCGGTCCAGGCGGCTGCTCAGCCGCCGGGCGACGACGACGCCGACCGCGGTCGGCAGCACCGCCGCGACCCCGAGGGCCACGAGCAGCACCACGATGCTGCGCCCGCCCGACGTCGACGCCGCGCGCTCGGCGTCGCGGGCCAGACCCGCCTGGATGGCGATCAGGTCGTCCAGGCGCTCGGAGGTGGCGCTGGCGGCGGTGCTGGCGTTCGCGGCCGAGCCGACCAGGCCCTGGTAGGTGGTCAGGGACTGCTGGATCGCCGCGGCGAGCTCCTGCTGCTCGGCGGTCAGGTCGGGCAGGGCCAGGAACTCGGCGTGCTTCGCCAGCGCGACCTGGACGGCCTCGTCCCGGTCCTCGCCCAGGCCCTCGGCCTTGAACGGGTCCTGGTTCTCCTCCGCGGCCCGCATCTGGTCGCCGAGGTCCTGCGCGTTCGCCAGCTCGGTGCGCACCGCGCTGGCGATCGTCATGCCGGTGACGTGCTCGTCGTACATCTCCTGCGTGGTGGCGGTGGCCGACCGCAGCGCGAGCACGGCCACGACGCCGAGCACCACGGTCATCACCAGGCCGGTCGAGACGGTCAGCAGGATCTTCCCGGTGAACCCGAGGCCGCGGCGCGTCGAGTTGGACGCCACCGGCGCCTCCTCGGGCGCGGACCGGGGCCGGGGCACCGTCGGCAGGAGCTGCGTGCGGACGGGCTGACGGATCGCGTCGGTGGGGGCGGTCATCGCCTGGACCTCTCGGAGTGCTGCCGCAGCCGCCGTCGCCCGCGCGGGACGCGTCACGTCCCACGGTCCCCGTCGAGCGGGTGGGGCGTTGCCTGAGCGAACTGCCACGGCGTCACCCGGTTGCGTCACGTATCGGGGGGCATCCGGGTGACGGGCGGGCCCGTGGGGGTGAGGCGGTGCGGGAGACGGGAGTCGAACCCGCACGCCCTCTCGGGCACCAGGACCTAAACCTGGCGTGGCTGCCGTTACACCACTCCCGCTCGACGTCGCCGACCGTGCTGGACGGTCGGCGCGGTCGGGTCGTCAGTCGATGCCGAGGTCGCGGCGCAGCTTGGCGACGTGCCCGGTGGCCTTGACGTTGTACTGCGCGAGCTCGACGGTGCCGTCGGGCGCGACGACCACCGTGGACCGGATCACGCCGGTGACCGTGCGGCCGTAGCTCGACTTCTCGCCCCAGGCGCCCCACGCCTCCAGCACGCCCTTGTCGGTGTCGGAGGCGAGCGGGAACGTCAGCTCCTCGGCGCGCGCGAACGCCGCGAGCTTGTCGACGCCGTCCGGGGACACCCCGACGACCCGGTAGCCGTGGCCCTGCAGCGAGGCGAGGGAGTCGCGGAAGTCGCAGGCCTGCTTGGTGCAGCCCGGCGTGCCGGCCGCGGGGTAGAAGTACACGACCACGTGCTCGCCCCGCAGGTCCGAGAGCGTCACCGAGCCGCCGTCGGCGGTCGGGAGCGTGAAGTCGGGAGCGGTGTCGCCGACGGCGAGACGGGGCATGCGGGTCTCCTGCGGGTGCGGGACGGAGGCGGGCGGACGAGCGCGGTCAGCGTACGACGCGCGGCCGGTGCGTGTCCGCCCGCGACCGGTAGCGTCCGGTGGTGTGAGCAGCCCCGAGACCCCCAGCCGCGCCGACCGCGCCGACCGACCCGAGCTCCCGATCCGGATGCTCAACGACCGCCTCCTCGTCGAGCTCGACGGGGACGCCGCCGAGCGCCGGTCGAGCGCGGGCATCGTCATCCCGGCGACCGCGGCCGTCGGCAAGCGCCTGACCTGGGGCACCGTCGTCGCGGCGGGGCAGCACGTGCGGCAGGTGGCGCTCGGCGACCGGGTGCTGTTCGACCCCGACGAGCGCGCGGAGGTCGAGCTGGAGGCCCGCACCTACCTGCTGCTCCGGGAGAAGGACGTGCACGCGGTCGCGGCTCCGCGTGAGGGCAGCCAGGGGACCGGTCTGTACCTCTGAGGGCGCCGCGTTCGCCCTCGGCGTGCTCTGTTGCGCCCGCTCCGGACGGGTGGTCTGCTGGTCGGCAGGAACGATCCGGGGAGGCCGTGATGGGCGACGAGACGACGACGGCCGACGACGAGGGCCGGGTGCCGGGGCGCGAGGACGCCGCGGCCGTGATGGGGCTGCTGGCCGAGCACGTGCCGCTCACGCTGCTGGCCGACCTGGCCGTGGCGGAGCCGCGCTCGGAGGCGATCCTGCAGGCCGAGGGGCTGCCGGACGACGCCTGGTGGGAGGGTGACGACGCGGCGGCCCCGGGGGAGCAGGGCGCACGACGTGACGCCGCCGGCGGGGACGTCGTGGCCGAGGACGACGCGCCCGCCGACCCGGACGCGACGGACGACCCGCACGGCGCCTGACGGGCGGTGTGACCTGCGCCACCGCCCGCTCGGTGTGAGGACGCCCACGTCGCCGCGGATTCGCCTCCGGCGGCCCGGCGGTGCTAGCGTTCTCAACCGCGCGCCATTAGCTCAATTGGCAGAGCAGCTGACTCTTAATCAGCGGGTTCGGGGTTCGAGTCCCTGATGGCGCACCAGCACGCAGGCCCTCGACCGGTTCACGCCGGCGGGGGCCTGCGTCGTCCCCTGGCCCCGCGTCGTCCTCGGGGCCGCCGCACGCCGCCGGGCCGACCGACGTCGCGAGCACCCCTCCGACGGTGCTAACGTTCTGCGTCGCGCGCCATTAGCTCAATTGGCAGAGCAGCTGACTCTTAATCAGCGGGTTCGGGGTTCGAGTCCCTGATGGCGCACCAGCACGCAGGCCCCCGACCGGTTCCGCCCGGCGGGGGCCTGCGTCGTCCGGGTCTGGGTCATCCGGGCACCGCCGTCGCGGTCACCGCAGCGACGACAGCACGCCGTCCTCGGTGCGGCCGAGCAGCGGCCCGCCCGGCACCCAGGGTGCGACCCACAGGTCGCGGACGCCACCGGGCAGCGGTGTCGCCCACGCCCGGGTGCCGTCCGCCAGGTCGTAGCCGACGAGCCGCACCCCCTCGCCGTCCGGGTCCAGCTCGGACCGCAGCAGGCGGACGCCGTCGGTCATCAGCGTGGACACCGGCGCCGACCCCGTGGGCGTGCGCCAGCGCTCGGCGCCGGTGCGCGCGTCGCGGGCCCAGACCGCGTCGCCGTCGTCGCCGTAGAGCACCCCGTCCAGCAGGACGAGGAACAGCGCGGACGGGTGCGGGCCCGGGTGCTCCCACAACACCGCGCCGGTCGTGGCGTCCACCCCACGGAGCAGACCCCGGGGCGTCCCGTCCCGGCGGATCAGGAGCTCGACGTCGGGGGCGCTGCCGTCGTCGGGGTGGACGACCAGCGGCGTGCCCTCCGCCTGCGCGGTGCCGCCACCGTCGGAGCCCAGCAGCCCGGTGCCGCTGCTGCCCCGCACGTCCAGGAGCCGGCCGCCCCGACCCTGCTCCAGGGACTGGCCCTCGGCCTCGACCCGACCGTCCTCGGGGTCCAGCACCCACTCCCGCCCCAGGTCCCGCAGCAGCAGGCGGTCGCCCACCCGGGTCAGCGACCGGCCGGCCGTCGCGGCCGTGGGGTCGGAGGGGGTGAGGCGCCGGGTCCAGGCCGGGCCGTCCGCGGTCGTCGCGGGGTCGTCCGAGGTCCGCTCCGCGTCGGACGGGGTCAACGGTGTCGCGACGAGGTCCACGACCCCCGGGACGGAGACGGCCGTGACGAGCAGGTCGCCGGCCACCGTCGCCACCGCGCCCGAGGGCACCGTGCGCCGGGCGACCACCGCGCCGGTGCCGACGTCCAGCCCGATCAGGGTCGTGGTCGGTGGCGCGGGCGCATCGCCGTCCGTGGTGGTGCACCACACGCGCCGCGCCGGCTCGGCGTCCACCTCGCACGAGACGGCCTCGCCGCCGCTCCCGGCCGGGGCCGGCAGGGTGGTGCGCCAGTGCTCGGACCCGGTCGCCACGTCGAGGAGCACGACGGTCCGCAGGGCGCCGCCCGCGTCGGCGGTGACGCCGACGACGCGGTCCTCGCCCACGGGGACGCCGGCGCGGAGCAGCAGCGAGACACCCGGGTCGCCCCACGCGGTCGCGTCGAGCGGCGGGGTCACGGTGGTGCCGACGACGCCCGGGACCGTGCGGTGCCGCTCGGCGACCGCGCGCTCGCGGGCCCCCGCCACGAGCTGCCAGCCGATCAGACCGACCAGCACGACGGCGACGGCGGGGCCCCAGCGGCGCAGGACGCGCCCGACGGCGGCCCGGCGGGCGGCGGTCGCGTCCCCGGACCCGGCGACGTGCCGGTCCCTGCCGGCGCTGCCGGCGTCGGGGCCGTCCGCCGGGGCGTCGTCGAGCTCGACGTCCGTCATGTCCCGCGCCATACCGGCAACCTAGGCGCGCGCGGCCCGTTCCGCGGCCCGTCCAGCGCGCCGGTTGAGGTCATACCTTTCACCCGGTCGGTTTCTCACCGGTGCGGGCGCGCGGCCGATTCCACGGTGGGCGGCACGGACGCGCCCGCACCCCACCCCACACGGACGGAGTTCCCCCATGCCCGCACCCGGTGCCACCCCGGCGCCCCGTGGCCGCCGGATCATCTCGGACCTGCCCATCGGCGCACGCATCGGCGCGGTGCTCGGCGTCCTGGTCCTGGTGGTCGTCGCCGTCGCGTCCCTCGGGATCGCCCGGCTGAGCGGGCTGCAGACGTCCATCGACACGCTCGGCCGCGAGGCCATCGAGCCGCAGACCTATCTGGTGAACACGCAGCGCTGGTTCCAGGCGAGCCGCGCGCGGGTGCTCGAGTACGGGATGGTCGACGCCGCCGACCGCGCGGAGATCGACGAGCAGCGCTCCGGGTTCGACGCGGACGCGCTGGAGAACATCACCGCCTACGGCCCCTACGTGCTGGACGACGACGCCTACGCGGCGCTCCAGGACGCCTACGGCCGCTACCAGGCGGCGGCGTCCGACATCCAGCCGCTCGCCGACCAGGGCGCGACGGCGTACCACACGGCCTACGCCGACGAGGTGCGCGGCATCACCACGGAGATCGGCGACGCGATGCAGGCGCTGACCGACTCGGTCTCCGCCAACGCGCAGGACGGGGTGGCGGACGCGTCCGCCGGTGCGTCGGCCGCCAGCATGCAGATGATCGGGATCGGCGTGGTCGGCGCCGTGCTGGCCGCCGTGCTCGGGATCGTCCTGGTCCGCCGGATCGTCCGCGACCTCGGTCGGGTCCAGCAGACGGTCGAGGCGATGGGGGACGGCGACCTGACGGTCGCGGTGGACCTGCAGTCGCGCGACGAGCTGGGCCGGATGGCCGGCTCGCTCAACGACGCCCAGGCCTCGCTGCGGGCGCTGATGAGCGGGGTCGTCGAGACCTCGCAGACCGTCGCCGCAGCGGCTGAGGAGCTGTCGGCCGCCTCCCACCAGGTGGTCGCGGGCTCGGACGAGACCTCCGCCCAGGCCGGTGTCGTGGCCGCCGCCGCGGAGCAGGTGTCCCGCAACGTGCAGACCGTCGCGGCCGGCGCGGAGGAGATGGGCGCGTCGATCCGGGAGATCGCGCAGAACGCCTCCCAGGCCGCGAAGGTCGCCGGTCAGGCCACCGACGTCGCCGCCGCGACCAACGACCAGGTGACCCGCCTGGGCGAGTCGTCGCAGGAGATCGGCAACGTGGTCAAGGCGATCACGTCCATCGCGGAGCAGACGAACCTGCTGGCGCTGAACGCCACGATCGAGGCCGCCCGCGCCGGGGAGGCGGGCAAGGGCTTCGCCGTCGTCGCGGGCGAGGTCAAGGAGCTGGCCCAGGAGACGGCGAAGGCGACGGAGGACATCGTCCGCCGCGTCGAGGCGATCCAGGCCGACACCGGGGCCGCTGTCGTCGCGATCGGCGAGATCAGCCACATCATCGCGAGCATCAACGACTACCAGCTGACGATCGCCTCGGCGGTCGAGGAGCAGACCGCGACCACCACGGAGATGTCGCGGTCCGTGGCGGAGGCCGCGACCGGGTCCGGGGAGATCGCCACGAACATCACCGGCGTGGCGTCGGCAGCCGCGGAGTCGTCCCAGACCCTCAACCAGATGGGCAGCGCCGTCGCGGAGCTCGCCCGGATGTCCGAGGACCTGCGGGGCCAGGTGACGCGGTTCCGCTACTGAGCGGTCACGCCGAGACAGGGCCTCCGCGCCGAGACAGGACCTTCAGGTGCCCTGTCTCGGGGCGGAGGCCCTGTCTCGAGGTCGGCGGCGGGAGCCGGCAGCGCGGGAGCCGGGAGCCGGGAGCCGGGAGCCGGTCAGTCCGCGTCGAGCGTGCGCCGGGACGCCGCCGCGCGGGCGCGGACCTCGTCGGCGATCTGCTGCGCCTGCGCGCTGACGAGCCGGCGCAGGTCCTCGTACCGGCGGTCGACCTCGGCGTCGGTGGCGTCGCCGTCGCGGGCGGCGGTCCACGCGCGCTTCGCGAGGCGGATGTCGGCGTCCGTGACGTCGACGCGCCAGAGGTCGGTGTTCATAGGACCCAAGGTCCCACCCGTTTCCGGCCCTCAGCACCCGGAACGTCCGTTTTCACCCGGGTCGAGGGCCGCAGAACGCCTCAATTCACCTGAAAGCCTGCCGACGACGCAGCCTTCAAGTCCCGGTGGAGTGACGGCGCCGGTCCTCGCGTCGACCTGCCGCGTGCGCTGCGGGGGGTCACGATGGTGCCACCGCCCACCGCGGCCCACCGACGAACGGAGCGAGGACATGACCGAGCGCACCCAGCACAGCGGCGGCGAGGAGACGGTGACGTACGACGTCGTCGTGATCGGCGCGGGGGCCGTGGGGGAGAACGCCGCGGACCGCGCGGGCCGCCTCGGGCTGTCGGTCGCGGTCGTCGAGCACGAGCTCGTCGGCGGTGAGTGCTCCTACTGGGCCTGCATGCCCTCCAAGGCGCTCCTGCGTCCCGGGGCCGTGCTCGCGGCGGCGCGGGCGGTGCCGGGTGCGGCCGAGCTCGTCCAGGGCACCCTGGACCCCGCAGCGGTGCTCGCCCGGCGCGACGTGTTCACCTCGCACTGGGACGACCACGGCCAGGTCGCGTGGCTCGACTCCGCGGGCATCGCCCTGGTCCGCGGCTCGGCGCGGTTCACCGGGCCCAAGGAGCTGCTGGTCACCTCGGACGCCGGCGCGACACGGGTGATCGCCCGGCACGCCGTGGTCGTGGCGACCGGCAGCGAGCCGGTGGTCCCGCCCGTCGACGGCCTCGCCGAGGCGCAGCCGTGGACGTCGCGGGAGGCCACCGCGGTCGAGGAGGTGCCGGCCCGGCTGGCGGTCCTCGGCGGCGGGGTCGTCGGGGTGGAGATGGCGGTCGCGTACCGGGACCTCGGCGCCGAGGTGACGCTGCTGGTGCGCGGGGACCGGCTGCTGACCCAGGCGGAGCCGTTCGCCGCGGAGGAGGTCGCCGCGGGGCTGCGGGAGCTCGGCGTGGACGTGCGGTTCGGGACCTCCGCGACGCGGGTGGTGCGGGACGCCGACGGGGTGCACCTGACGGTCGACGGGCCGCAGGGCCCCGGCGAGGTGCACGCCGACGAGGTGCTGGTCGCGACGGGCCGCCGGCCGCGGACGGCGGACCTCGGGCTGGACGTGCTCGGGCTCGAGGCCGGCGCGCCGCTGGAGGTCGACGACGCGCTCCAGGTCACCGGCGCCGACGGGGACTGGCTGTTCGCCGTCGGGGACGTCACCGGACGCACGGCGACGACCCACCAGGGCAAGTACGACGCCCGCGTGGTGGGCGACGTCGTGGCCGCGCGGTTCTCCGACCCGGAGGCCGAGGGCGCCGCCGGGGCAGCGGCGGCCGAGCGGGACGCGGCCGACTGGACCCGCTACCGCGCCACCGCCGACCACGCCGCGGTCCCGCAGGTCGTGTTCTCCCGGCCCGAGGTCGCGTGGGTCGGCCGGACCGAGCAGGAGGCGCGCGACGCCGGGCTGCCGGTGCGCACGGTGTCGTACGCGATCGGCGACGTCGCGGGCGCGTCCGTCGCGGCCGACGGGTACGCGGGCACCGCGCAGGTCGTGCTGGACGAGGACCGCGGCGTCGTCGTGGGCGCGACGTTCACCGGGCCCGACGCCGCCGAGCTGCTGCAGGCCGCGACGTTCGCGGTCGTCGGGGAGGTCCCGCTGGACCGGCTGTGGCACGCGGTGCCGGCCTACCCGACGGTGAGCGAGGTCTGGCTGCGCCTCCTGGAGACCGCGGGCCTCTAGCCGTGGGGACGACGAAGGGGGCCGGTCCGCGCGGACCGGCCCCCTTCGTCGTGCCGGGTGTCAGCTGGCGAGCGAGCCGTCGCTCGACAGGACGAGGCCGATGGACGCCTCGCCCGAGCGGACCGCGTCACCGATCAGGCCGAAGTCGTAGGACGCGAACTCCGAGACCGTGATGCCGTAGGTCTCCTCGAGGCCGATCTGGCAGAACGGGCGCTCGGGGCACTCGGCCGGGCCGGCCAGGACGACGCCGCCGTCGCACGCGGTCGCGAGGTCGGACAGGGTGCTGACGTCGTGCTCCTCGGCGAAGGCCGAGGTGACCGCGAAGGCGTTCTGGTCCTGCGCCGCGGAGACCGCGCCGAAGGTCAGGTCCGCGTCGGCGCCCAGCGTGGTGAGCGCCGCGACGGTGGCGTCGGGGTCACCGCTGGCGACCGGCTCGGCGTCCGGGCCGTTCGCCTGGGTGTTGAGGAACTCGGCCAGCGTGGCCGCGTACTCCGGGGTCAGCGTGATCTGGCCGGACTGGAGGGCCGGCAGGTAGGTCTCGCGGTTGCCGATGGTCTGGACCTCGGCGGTGTAGCCGGCGGAGCGCAGCACGGCCGCGTAGATCTCGCTGAGCGTGGCGCTCTCGGAGAAGTTGGCGGCGCCGATCACGACGCTCTTGCCGGCGCCGACGGAGGCGTCGTCGGCGGCGAGCGACTCGTCGGCCACGAACTGCTCGGCGGCCTCGGTGGACGTCTGCCGGTCGATGTCGACCGCCTTGTTCAGCTGGATGAGCTTGTCCGTGTCGAGCGCGGCGGACACGCCGTCGAGCAGCGGCACCAGGGCCGGGTCGGCGGCCGCGGCGGCGGCGTTCACGGCGGGGATGATGTTGTCGGCGTTCTGCAGGCCCTGGTCGTCGTCGAGGACGACCAGCTGGTCGCCGGCGACGGGCTCGCAGACGGTGCCCCCGCCGGCGTCGGCGGCGGTCGGGTCGGCGCTGCCTCCGCCGGATCCCGGGTCGCCGCACGCGGCCAGCACGAGCAGGAGCCCCGCCGCGGCGGCGGGGACGGTCAGACGGCGGGTGCTGCGCATGGGTTCAGGTCCTTCGGGTCGACGGCGGGGCCGGGTCGGGGTCAGGTGCGGGTCGGGGGTGGGGCCGCTGCGGTGCGGTGCGGGCACGTGCGCGGGCGGGCGCGGCGCGCCGTCGGGTCGAGCGGTCGCGCGGAACATTCGACCGGCGTCGCCCCCGGTCGGCAACCGGTACGGGCCCGTGCGCGGGTCACGATCGGGTCACGACGGGTCATGAGGGCTCACGACGGGTCATGAGGGCGCGGCGACCGGCTCGTCGGACGCGCGGCGGGCAGCGCGGGCGCGCCGACGGTCCGCGTGGGCCCGCATCGGGGCCGGGGTGAGCAGGTGCTGCACGCCGGCCAGCACGCCCTCGACGACGAGGCAGAGCGCGGCGACCAGCACCGCCCCCGCGACGACCTGCCCGTAGCGCTGCAGCGCCATGCCCTGCACGATCACCGAGCCGAGGCTGGTCCCGCCCACGAGCGCGGCCAGCGGCACGGTCGCCAGCACCTGGGTCGTGGCGGTGCGCAGGCCCGCGCCGATCAGCGGCAGCGCGAGCGGGAGCTCGACCAGCGCGAGCGACCGGCCGCCGGACATGCCGACCCCGCGGGCGGCGTCGCGGACGTCGGCGTCGACCTCCATCAGCCCCGTGAACGTGTTGGTGAGGATCGGCGGCACCGCGAACACGGCGACGGCGAGCACGGTGGCCGTCGCCCCGAACAGACCCGTCGAGGCGAAGATCGTCAGCACCGCGAACGTCGGCAGCGCGCGCGAGGTGTTCGCGAGCACGACCGTGACGACGCCGCCGCGCCGCCGGTGGCCTAGCCAGGTGCCCAGGGGCAGGGCGACCGCGGCCGCGAGCAGCACGGCCAGCGCGCTCAGCCGCAGGTGCTCGACGCTGAGGGCGATCACACCGCGCCGCCCCGTCCAGTTCAGCGGGTCGTTGAGCCAGGTGAGGGCCTCGGTCAGGACGTCCACGTCTCAGGCCTCCCGTCCGCGGCGGGCCCACGGCGTGACCGCGCGCCCGACGAGCCACAGCAGCAGGTCGAGCACCAGCGCGAGCGCCAGGCACAGCAGCGTCGCCGTGAGGATCTCCGCGTGGTACTTGTTGTTCCGGAACCCGCGGAACATCAGGTTGCCGAGCCCGCCGTAGCCGACGACGACGCCGACCGTGACGAGCGCCACGGTGGTCACGGTGGCCAGGCGGATCCCGGCGACGATCGCGGGGACGGCGTTCGGCAGCTCGACCGTCAGGAGCAGCCGCAGCCGGCCGTAGCCGAGCCCCCGTGCCGCGTCCCGCACGCTCTCGTCCACGCCGCCGAGGCCGACCAGCACGTTCCGCACCAGCACCAGCAGGGCGTAGACCACCAGGCCGACGAGCACCGGCGTGCGGCCGATGCCCGTCCACGGCACGAGCACGGTGAACAGCGCCAGCGAGGGCACCGTGTAGAGCACCCCGGTGGTGCCGACGATCGGCGCGGCGAGCCGGGGTCGCAGGTGCGCGAGCATCCCCAGCGGGATCGCGATCAGGCAGGCGATCAGCACCGCCTGCACCGTCAGCGTCGCGTGCTGCTCGAGCGCGCGGGAGATGTCGGCCCAGTTGCGCTGGACGTAGTCCCAGGACAGCCAGGGGTTGGCGGCCGGGTCGCCGACGCTCGCGGGGCTCATCACCGCACGGACGCTACCGCCGACCTCCGACAGCCGCAGGCCGTCCGGTGCGCGGGCGGGTGTCGGACCGCTTGGGTACGGTCGTCGGATGGCGACGGCGATCAGGTTCGACCACGTGCGCAAGGCGTACGCCGACGGGACGGTGGCCGTCGGCGACCTGTCGCTCGACGTGCGGGAGCACGAGCTGCTCGCGCTCGTCGGCCCCTCGGGGTGCGGCAAGTCCACGACGCTGCGGATGGCGAACCGGCTGGTCGAGCCCACGTCGGGCCGCATCTTCCTCGACGGCGACGACGTGACCGACGTCGACGCGGTGGGCCTGCGCCGCCGGATCGGCTACGTCATCCAGAACGTGGGCCTGTTCCCGCACCGCACGGTCGAGCAGAACGTCGCCACCGTGCCGCGGCTGCTCGGCTGGGACCGCGCCCGCACCCGGTCGCGGGTCGGCGAGCTGCTGGAGCTCGTCGGGCTCGAGCCCGGGCGGTACGCCCGCCGCTACCCGCACGAGCTGTCCGGCGGCGAGCGCCAGCGCGTGGGCGTCGCCCGTGCGCTGGCGACCAACCCGCCCGTGCTGCTCATGGACGAGCCGTTCGGCGCGGTCGACCCGGTGGGCCGGCGCCGCCTGCAGACCGAGTTCGCCCGGATCCAGCGCGAGCTCGGCACCACCGTGATGCTCGTCACCCACGACGTCGACGAGGCCGTCCGGCTCGGGGACCGGGTGGCGGTGTTCAGCCGCGGCGGGCGGCTCGAGCAGCTGTCCGACCCGGTGCGGCTTCTCGCGGACCCCGCGAGCCCGGCCGTGGCGGACCTGGTCGGGCACGGCGCGGCCGTGCGGCTGCTCGCGCTCGGCACCGTGGACCGGCGGGACCTGCGGGCCCCGGGCTCGGCAGCCCCGGCGGGCGAGCGGGCGCAGGCGGGCGAGCGGGCGCAGGTGGGCGAGCCGGTGCAGCCCGGCGCACCGTTGCAGGTCGGCGACCCGCTCGACGCCGCGTTCGCCGCCCTCGCCGCCGAGCCGTCGGGGCGCGTGCCGGTGCACGCGGACGGCCAGGTCGTCGGCGAGCTCGACTCCGCGGGCCTGCTCGCGGCGCTGCACCGGCTCGTGGACGCCGCGCAGCAGACCGGGCCCGAGGCCGACGCGCCCCCCGCGGACCGTGCTCCCGAGCCCGCCGCCGAGGTGCGTGGGTAGTCTGCCGAGGGTGACCACTCGCCTCGCCCTCGCCACCTGCGCCGCCCTGCCGGACCTCGACCCCGACGACGCCCCGCTCGTCGCGGCGCTCCAGGCCCGCGGGATCGAGGTCGAGACCCCGGTGTGGAACGCCCCCGACGTCGACTGGTCGTCGTACGACGCCGTCGTCGTCCGCTCCACCTGGGACTACACCGAGCGGCCCCGCGACTTCCGCTGGTGGGCGCAGCGCGTCAGCCAGTCCTCCCGGCTCATCAACCCCGCGCAGGTCCTCACCTGGAACATCGACAAGACGTACCAGCGCGCGATGGAGGCCGTCGGCCTGCCGATCGTCCCGACGATCTGGATGGACCCCGCGCGCAACTTCAACGCCCGCGCGATCCACACCCGCTTCCCCGCGTTCGGCGACTTCGTCATCAAGCCGACGGTCAGCGCCGGCTCCCGCGACACCGGCCGGTACGACGCGGGCCAGACCCCGTCGCGCGCGCTCGCGATCACCCACGTGAAGCACCTGCTCGAGGAGAACCGCCACGTCATGGTGCAGCGGTACCTCAAGCAGGTCGACACGGTGGGGGAGACCGCGCTGGTCTACTTCGACGGGCAGCTCAGCCACACCGTGCGCAAGGCCCCGCTGCTCGAGGGCCCCTACCGCGAGGGCGACTCCGAGGGCGTGCTCTACAAGGAGGAGGTCATGACGTCGCGTGAGGCCTCCGAGGCCGAGCTCGCCGTCGGGCAGCGGGTCGTCGACGCGCTGCCGGAGCTCATCCAGGGCGTCGAGCAGCCGCTGGCCTACACCCGGGTCGACCTGATCCCGGACGACGCGGGCAACCCGGTGGTCCTCGAGCTCGAGCTCATCGAGCCGTCGTTCTTCTTCGCGCAGGCCCCCGAGGCCGTCGACCGGTTCGCGGACGCGATCACCCGCCGCCTCTGACCCCACGGTCCTGTTCAGTCCCCGGGGCGATCTGCCGATGCCCCGGGGGCGACCCGCGCGGTCGCACCCACCGCACCGACAGCCGCGGGCGCAGTCGTGCCCGGGCACCAGGAGGAGACCAGCAGTGAGAACGCCACGACGGCTCGGCACGACGATCGCGACCGGGGCGGTGGTCCTCGCGCTCGCTGCGTGCGGCGCCGGCTCCTCGTCCGCCGGGAGCACCGTCGAGAAGCCCCGCCCCACGTCCGCGGCGAGCACCCGGCCCTCGGCCACGCCCACGACGCCGGCCCCGGAGCCCGAGGTCGCGGCGGCGGGCACCCAGCAGGACCCGCTCGGTGTCGGCGAGTCCGCACCGATCTCGACGCAGTCGGCGTTCACCGTGCGGCTCGACGGCACGGACCCGGACGCCGCCGCGGCGATCACGGCGGCCAAGCCGGGGCTCCCCGGGCCGCAGCCGGGGGAGGCGTTCATCGTCGGGACGTTCACCATCACGGTCAGCGGCGAGCGGCTCGCCGGGCAGGGCATCGACATCGCGACGGACGGCGCGGACCCGGGGCTGTCCGTGATCCTCGAGTACCTCGGCGCGGACGGGGTGGTCTACACCGCGGCGTCGGGGACGGGCTGCGTGTCCGAGAACGAGATGTGGATGTCCGGCCCGGTGTTCGAGGACGGCGGCTCCGTGACGGCGGCGACCTGCCTGTCCGTGCCGGCCGACCAGGTGCCCGGCGGTCTGTGGATCGCGTCCAACACGGCGAACGAGAGCATCTACTTCACGGGCGCCTGACCCCACGACGAGAGCAGGCGCCGTACCCGAGGGGTACGGCGCCTGCTCTGCTGGGGTGGCTAACGGGACTTGAACCCGCGACCTCCTGGACCACAACCAGGCGCTCTACCACCTGAGCTATAGCCACCACGACCCTGAAACCTCCGGGGCCGTCGACAAGCATACCGGCTCCGCGGGGGTCCTCAGGACGCGGGCGTCCCGGACCGGTGCGCGGCGGCCACGGAGGTCGCGACGACCTGCTCCGCGACGGCCTTCGCGGCCTTGCTGTCGGGGCCGGGCTGGGGCACCAGCAGGGCCGCCCGGTAGTACCGGAGCTCGTCGATGCTCTCGAGGATGTCGGCGAGCGCACGGTGCCCGCCGTCCTTCTTCGGCGACGCGAAGTACACTCGCGGGTACCAGCGACGCGCGAGCTCCTTGATGGAGGACACGTCGATGATCCGGTAGTGCAGGTGCTCGACCAGCT
The DNA here is from genome assembly GCF_042880135.1 of Cellulomonas sp. NPDC058312. NCBI lineage: Bacteria > Bacillati > Actinomycetota > Actinomycetes > Micrococcales > Cellulomonadaceae > Cellulomonas > Cellulomonas sp. NPDC058312. The sequence goes on from NZ_JBHVZE010000006.1 coordinate 213,957, forward strand.
CGGGCATGTCGCGGTCGAGGAACACCTTGTCGGTGCCCACCGAGTTGCCGGCGAGCGGCGCCTTGCCCGCGTCCGGCACCCACGCGCGGATGTACGCGAGCACCTGGGCCTGCGCGTCCTCCAGGGTGGTGCCCGCGGCCAGCTCGTCGAGCAGGCCCGAGGTGGTGTGCATCGTGCGGACGAAGTCGCCCATCTGCTCCAGCGCCTCGGCGGGGGGCGCGATGATGACGTCGACGCCCTCGCCGAGCACGTTCAGCTCGGAGTCGGTGACGACGGCGGCGACCTCCACGAGGGCGTCGGCCTCGCGGTCGAGGCCGGTCATCTCGCAGTCGATCCAGACGATGCGGTCGCTGCCGGGGGTCCCGGGGTTCACAGTGCTCACCGGCCCAGGGTACGGCTGCGCCCGCCGGACGCGGGTCCGGCGGGCGCAGGGGCCGGCGGTCGTGCTGCCGGCCGGGGTCGTGCGGTGCCGCTCGTCGCGGCGGGTCACCGGATGGCGCCGACCGCGGAGGCCGCCACCAGCAGGAGCCGGGGGCGGGGCCGCGGGACGCGTTCCGGGGGTCGACCACGGGTCTCGGGCACCGGTCTGGCCGCGGCGCGCCGGGCGGCGTGCCGGGACAGCAGGCGAGCGGTCTCGATGCGGTCGCGGTGGTCGGCCTGGATCAGGTCGAACGTGAGCGTGGGGTGCATGGTGGGTGGTCCGTTCCGTGCTGCTGGGGAGGGACCTGGCCGGGCCCCGGGACTCACCGCGGTGGATCCGAATCTCCCACCCCCCACACCCCCCGGTCACGCGAATACTCCCCTCCCCGGGGGATGGCGGCAGCCGAGGTCGAGGGTTTCGGTCCGGGGCGGGGGCCGAGACCCTCGACCTCGGCTGAAACCCTCGACCTCGGGAGCGCGACCGACGCGGGTCAGCGCAGGGTGCGGGTGAGGAAGGACGCGACGTGCGCCAGCTCCGGCGGGATGATCGCGTGGCCGAGGGCCGGGTAGACGTGGTGCTCCAGGACGGTGTGCGCGGCGAGCCACGTGGCCGTGCGGGCGGTGGCGTCGGCGGGGATCACGGGGTCGGCGTCGCCGTGGCCCAGCAGGACCGGGACCGCGCGGGCGGCCAGGTCCGCGTCGCCGGGCTCGTCGGTGTCGAGGGCGAACCCGGACAGCACCACGCCGGCGGCGAACCGCTCGGGCCGGGTCCGGAGCAGCTGCGTCACCATCAGCCCGCCCTGGGAGAACCCGAGGAGCCCGACGGGCGTGCCCGCGGGGACGGTCGCGTCGAGCCACGTGAGCAGCGCGTCCGCGGCGTCCCGCACGGCGGCGGGGTCGGGCCGGCCGGGCACGGTGACCGGCGCCCAGGCGAACCCGGGCCCGCCGGTGAGCGGCCCGCGCGGCGCGACCAGCCGCAGGTCGGCGGGCAGGTGCGGGGCGAGCCCGAGCAGGTCGCCCTCGTGGGAGCCGTACCCGTGCAGCAGCACGAGCACGGGCGACCCCGCGGTGGTGCTGCCGGCGTGCCGGACCACCGCGGGGTCGATCGTCAGCGTCATCGTCACCGCTCCAGCGCGAACCCGGTGGTCCAGGACGTCTTCTCCCCGGCGGCGAGCGTGAGCTGGAGGAACCCGAGGGCCTCGAGCTCGTGCGCCCGCTTCAGCGAGCCGGCGTCGACCGCGCGCAGGCCCCCGCCCTCGACGACGCCGGCCAGCGCGGCCTTGGCGTCGGCGTCGTCGCCCGAGATCAGCACGGTGGTCGGGGTGGTGCCGACGGTGCCGGTGGCGAGGGTCGCGGCGAAGTTCGTGTTGAACGCCTTGAGGACGCGGGCCTGCGGCAGGGCGGCGGCGATCTCGGCGGCGGCGGACGAGCCGGCCGGGACGACGAGGGAGTCGAAGGTGGCGAAGTCGAGCGGGTTGGTCACGTCGACGACGACGCGCCCGGCGAGCCCGTCGGGGTACTGCGCGAGGACCTCGCTCACCGCGGGGTAGGGGAGGGCGAGCACGACGACGTCGCCGGTGACGGCGTCGCCGATGGTGCCGGCGGTGACGGCGGGGTCGACGGCGGCGGCCTTCGCGGCGTCGCGGGTGAGCACCTGCACGGCGGCGCCGGCCTTGAGGGCGAGGCGCGCGACCGCGCCGCCGATGTTGCCCGCTCCGATGATCGTGATGCTGGTCATGTCCTGCTCCTCGACTGGGATGACGCGGCAGAAGTTGTCGCTACAACTGAACATAGCCGGTCTAGGTTGAAGCGTCAACCAACGCTACGATGGTCCCCATGACCGACGACCCCCGCTGGCTGTCCGCGCGCGAGCTCCAGGCCTGGATGCGCCTGGAGGCCGTGGCCGAGCTGCTGCCCGCCGCGCTCGACCAGCAGCTGCAGCGCGACGCGGACCTCTCGCACTACGAGTACCTCGTGCTCGCCAAGCTGTCCGAGGCCCCGGACCGCACCCTGCGGATGAGCGGGCTCGCGTCCAGCACCAACGCCACCCTGCCGCGGCTGTCGCACGTCGCCGCGCGCCTCGAGGCCCGCGGCCTGCTCACCCGCACCCGCTCGACCGACGACCGGCGCGCGACGCTCGCGCAGCTGACCGACGCGGGCTGGGCGAAGGTGGTCGCGACGGCCCCGACCCACGTGGCCGAGGTCCGCCGCCTGGTGGTCGACCGGCTGACGCCGGAGCAGGTCGAGCAGCTGGACGCCATCGCGCTCGCGGTCCTGGGCGCGCTCGACCCGGAGAACCGGCTCGAGGCGCAGAACCCGGTCGTCGACCCCGCCGAGGCCTGCGGCAACGAGGCCGGCGCCGCCTGAGTCAGGCGGCGGCGTCGCGGCGACGGGCCCGCGCGGCGCGGCGCTCGCGGAACGCGTGCCAGTACCGCAGCACCATCGCCTTGAGCCGGTGGTTGAAGCGCTGGATCACCGCGAACTCGGTCCCGAGGATGCCGAGCCCGAGGAAGATCGCGAGCCACCCGGGCCCGGGCAGCACCAGCATCGCGATGCCCGCGAGCACCACAGTCGAGCCGACGACCGTCACCACGACCTTGTAGGTCAGCCGCAGCCAGGGCCGGCTGTCCAGCCGCTCCCGCAGACGGGCGAGGAACCGGTGCGCGCCGGTGTCGGTGCGCTCGCCCGCGGCGATCTCGGCGGCGAGGTCGTCGGTGCCGGCGTCGGCCGGCGCGGGGCCGGTGCCGTCGGAGGGCGTCGGTGCGGTCATGCCTCAACGACGTCCGGGAGGGCCGCGTTGTTCCCGACCCGGCGGGCGACGTCAGCCGGTGGCGTCGCCGAGCGCGGAGGGCGCGGGGTCGATCACGGCTCTGACCAGGGCGTCGATGGCGAACGCGCTCGCCTCGGCGAGCTCGACGTCGTCGGGTGCCAGCAGCCACTGGACCTGCAGGCCGTCCATCACGGCGAGGATGCCGGCCGCCGCGCGGTCGACCGTCTCCGGGACCGTCATGCCCCGCTCGGCGCAGACCCGGGTGAAGGCGTCGCGGATCTCGCGGCGCAGGGTGCGGTACCGGTCCTCGAAGTAGGGGCGGCCGGGGTGGTCGTCGGTCACGGACTCGGCGGACAGCACGGCGTAGGCCTGGACGATCCCGGAGCGGTGCTCGTTCGCGAACGCGGTCCGCACCAGGTGCCGGAACAGCTCGATGCCGTCCGGGATCCGCTGGTTCGCGAGCCCGGCGACGTCGGTCTCGTCGCGGTAGCGCAGCACCTCCAGCAGCAGCTGGTCCTTGGACCCGAAGTGGTGCAGGATCCCGGCGTGCGTCATGCCGACCTGGTCGGCGATCTCGGTGAGCGGGCCCCGGTTGTACCCCTTCGCGCCGAAGGTGGCCGTGGCGGCGCGCAGGATCTCGGTGCGCTTGGCCAGGGTCTCCGGCCGGGCCCGTGGCACGCGCCTCTCCGTGCTCATCCGTTCCTCGCATCCTCGTTCCGCGCGCCCCTCGGCGTGCGGCCACCCTAGCGGCGCCGACGGCGGCCGAGGCCGCCGGGGTCACGACTTCATCACGGCTTCGCCCGGGGGCTGGATTTCACTTACTGACAGTGTAGTAACCTCACGCCAGCGCGATCGCGACGATGCGGCGCGACCTCAGAGGTGACCGTGCGGGCGCCTCGTTTCAAAGGAGAAACCATGAGGGTGAAGTTCCCGGCGATCGCGCTCGGCGTGGCCGCCGCGCTGGCGCTGACGGCATGCTCCGGAGCCTCGGGCGGGGGAGGGAGCACCTCGTCCGGCGGGGGCGGTGCCGCCCTGACCATCGCCAAGCCGGACGGTGCGATCACCACCGAGTCGAACAACCCGTTCCTGGGCGACAGCTCGGCCAGCATGTACGGCTACCGCTACGCGATGTTCGAGACGATGGCGCTGGTCAACACCGCCGACCCGACCGTGGTCACGCCCCGTCTGGCGTCGAGCGTGGAGTGGAACGCGGACTACACCGAGCTCACGGTCACCGCCCGGGACGGGGTGACCTGGCAGGACGGCGAGCCGTTCACCATCGACGACATCGTCGGCACCTTCGACATGTACCTCGACGGCCGGCTCACCGACACCGCCGCGCTCGACTACCTGGGCGCCGACGTCGACGGCGACTCCGCGACGCTGAAGTTCGGCAACTCCAAGTTCGTCAAGCGCAGCACGGTGCTGCACGTCCCGATCGTCCCGATGCACATCTGGGACGGCATCGACGACCCCTCGACCGCCGCGCTCACCGGCGAGGGCGAGGCGATCGGCACCGGCCCGTACGTCCTGTCCAGCTGGTCGACGGAGTCGGTGACGCTCACCGCCAACCCGGACTACTGGGACGGCGAGCTCGCGGTCCCGGAGCTGCACTACGTCTCCTACGGCGACAACTCCGCCCTGGCGACCGCGCTGGCGACCGGCGAGGCGGACTGGGCGCAGGCGTTCCTGCCGCAGGTCCAGGAGACCTTCCTCGACAAGGACCCGGCCAACCGCTACCTGGTCACCCCGACCGCCGGTGCCGGGACGCTGTTCCTCAACCTCAACCGCAAGCCGTTCGACGACGTCGCGCTGCGCGAGGCGCTCGCCTGGACCGTCGACCGCGACGCCTACGTCGAGATCGCGCGGGAGGGCGCCTCGGCCGTCGTGGACTCGGTGACCGGCCTCGGCCCGTCGCTGGAGCAGGACGTCGTCGACGAGCTCGCGGGGCAGACCTACGAGGTCGACCTCGACAAGGCGACGGCCATCCTCACGGACGCCGGCTACACGGGTGTCGGCGACGCGCTCGTGGACCCGGACGGCGAGCCGGTCACCTTCGCGATCTCGGTCCCCGCCGGGTGGACCGACTGGAACACCGAGCAGGCGCTGCTCTCGGAGCAGATGAAGGAGCTCGGCATCGAGGTCACGATCGAGCAGCCCGACTGGGGCGGCTGGGACGAGGCCCGCAAGACCGGCGACTTCGACGCGATCATCCACTGGCTCGACGGCGAGGGCGCCTGGGGCGTCTACGACTCCATCATGGGCACCCGCTGGATCACGCCGGACCCCGAGACCGGCGAGGAGCGGGCCGACTTCAACTTCGGGCGGTACAGCAACCCGGAGGTCGACGCCGCGCTGAACACGTATGCGAGCACCGACAACGACGCCGACCGTGCAGCCGCGATGACGACCCTGCAGGAGGCGTTCGTCCGGGACGTCCCGGCGATCCCGCTCGGCTCGCACCCGCTGCTGGGCCTGTTCAACGAGCGCAGCTACACCGGCTGGCCCACCGAGCAGGACGCCTACGCCTCGGCCGACCCGACCCAGGCCGAGGTCGCCCTCGTCCTGAGCACCCTCGAGCCCGTCGAGTGACCCCGTGCCGGGGGCGGCGCCCGCCGCCCCCGGCACCCCTCGTGCAAGGAGATACCCAGATGAGCGACCCCCTCCTGTCGGTGAGGGACTTCTCGGTCCGGTACGAGACCGCCGCACCCGTGGACGCGGTCAGGGACGTGTCCCTCACCGTCCACCGGGGCGAGGTCCTCGGGCTCGCCGGCGAGTCCGGCTGCGGCAAGACCACCCTCGCCTACGGCGTCCAGCGCCTGCTCAAGCCCCCGGCCGTCATCCCCGGCGGGTCCGTCACCTGGCACGACGCCGACGGCAGCGACCTCGACCTCCTCGCCCTGGACGCCGACGCGATGCGCGCGTTCCGGTGGGACAAGATCTCGATGGTGTTCCAGGGGGCGATGAGCGCCCTGAACCCGGTGGCGACGGTCGGCGCCCAGCTCGCCGACGTCTTCGAGGTGCACCGGCCCGCGATGTCCCGGGCCGCACGCACCGCCGCGGTCGTCGAGCTGCTCGAGATCGTCAAGGTCGGGGCGGCGCGCATCAAGAGCTACCCCCACGAGCTGTCCGGCGGGATGCGCCAGCGCATCATGATCGCGATGGCGCTCGCCCTGCGCCCGCAGCTCGTGGTCATGGACGAGCCGACGACGGCGCTGGACGTCCTGGTGCAGCGCGAGATCCTGCGGGAGATCACCGGCCTGCGGGAGGCGTTCGGGTTCTCGGTCGTGTTCATCACCCACGACCTGCCGCTGCTGCTGGAGATCTCCGACCGCATCGCGGTCATGCGCGCCGGGAGGATCGTCGAGATCGACACCGCGGAGCACATCTGGTTCCGGCCGCAGCACGAGTACACCCGGACCCTGCTGTCGTCCTTCCCCCGCCTGACGGCCGAGCGGGGGGCGGCCTCGTGACTGCGATCGAGCTCCGCGGCGTCTCCAAGACCTACCGCGTCCGCGGCGCCGGGTCGGTCGACGCCCTGGCGGACGTGTCGTTCGCGCTCACGAGCGGGCAGACCATCGGCATGGTGGGCCAGTCCGGCTCCGGCAAGTCGACGGTCGCCAAGATCCTCACCCAGATGGAGCGGCCCACCAGCGGGCAGGTGCTCCTCGACGGCCGTCCGGTCCCGACCCGGGGCGCGGCGCTGCGCGCCTACCGCCAGCAGCTGCGCATGGTCTTCCAGGACCCGTTCGCGTCGCTGAACCCGTACCACTCGATCCGCCACCACATCGAGCGCCCGCTCGCGCTCTCCGGGGTCGTGCCGCCCGAGCAGGTCGACGCCGAGGTGCACCGCCTGCTGGCCAGGGTGCAGCTCGACGCCGACGCCGTCGTCGACCGCCGGCCCCACGAGCTGTCCGGCGGCCAGCGCCAGCGGGTCGCCATCGCCCGGGCCCTGGCCCCGCGCCCGGCCCTGCTCGTCGCGGACGAGCCGGTCTCGATGCTCGACGTGTCGCTGCGGATGGGCGTGCTCGCCCTGCTGTCCGACATCCAGGCGCAGGACGGGCTCGGGGTGCTCTACATCACCCACGACCTCGCCACCGCCCGGTACTTCTCGGACGAGATCATCGTGCTCAACCAGGGACGGATCGTCGAGCACGGCTCCGCCGACGACGTCATCCTGCGCCCGCGGCACCCGTACACCCGCGCGCTCCGCGAGGCGTCCCCGGACCCCGAGCGCTTCTTCGCCGACAGCGCCGGAGGTGCGCGATGACCACGACCAGCAGCCCCCCGGCCGACGTGGTCGCCGACGGGACCACCGCGACCCGGACCACGCCGGCCCGCGCGCGAGCCCCGTGGCGGTTCATCGGCCGGCGCGTCGCGTTCTACCTGTTCACGCTGTGGGCCGCGATCACCCTGAACTTCTTCGTGCCCCGCCTGATGAAGGGCGACGCCGTCGACAGCTACCTCGCCCGCAACCGCGGGATGTCCCCGGAGGCGGCCGACGCGCTGCGTGCCCTGCTCGGCCTGGACTCCGACCGGACGCTGGGGCAGCAGTACGTGGACTACCTGGCGATGCTGGCCCGCGGCGACCTCGGCGTCGCCATCACGCACGGACTGCAGCCGGTCGGCCAGGTCATCGCGAACGCGCTGCCGTGGACCGTCGGCCTGATCGGGATGGCGACCGTGTGCTCGTTCCTGATCGGCACCGTCGGGGGCGCGGTCGTCGGCTGGCGGCGCGGGTCCCGGCTCGACGCCCTCATCCCGATCACCACGTTCCTGTCGACCGTCCCGTACTTCTGGATCGGGTTGATGGCGATCTCGGTGTTCGCCGTCACGCTCGGCTGGTTCCCGATCGGCAAGGCCTACGGGATCGGCACCACGCCCGGCCTGACGGCGGAGTTCCTCGGGCAGGTGGTCCGGCACGGCGCGCTGCCGCTCGCCACGATCGTCGTCGCCTCGCTGGGCGGCTGGATGCTCGGGATGCGCAACATGATGCTCACCGTCCTCGACGAGGACTACGTCACCGTGGCGCAGGCCAAGGGCCTGCCGAACCGGCGCGTGCTGTGGCGCTACGCCGCACGCAACGCCGTCCTGCCGCAGATCCAGTCGTTCGCCCTGTCCATCGGCTTCATCGTCGGCGGCGCGATCATCGTCGAGCAGGTCTTCTCCTACCCCGGCGTCGGCAAGATGCTGCTCGACGCCACGAACGCCAAGGACTACGCGCTGATGCAGGGCGGGTTCCTGGTGATCGTGCTGGCCGTCCTGATCGCCAACATCCTGGCGGACGTCGCCTACGCGGTCCTCGATCCCCGTACCCGCCAGTCGGAGGCATGAGCGATGACCACCACACAGCCGACCCCCCTGGGGCGTGGCGCCCGGCTCGGCGCGGCCTTCGCGATGTTCCGCAACGGCAAGTCGGTCGCCGGCCTGTCGATCCTCGCGGTGTTCGTGGTCGTCGCGGTGTTCGCCGAGCAGCTCGCCCCGTTCTCCCCGACGCAGATCGACGCGACCGCCCGGCTCCAGCCGCCCAGCGCCGCGCACTGGTTCGGCACGACCCACCTCGGCGAGGACGTCCTCAGCCAGGTCATCTACGGCACCCGCGGCGTGGTCGTCGTCGGCGCGCTCACCTCGCTGATCTCGATGGCGATCGCCATCGTCGTCGGCGTCCTGGCCGGCTACCTGCCGGGATGGCGGTCCGAGGCCCTGTCGGCTCTGGCGAACGTCTTCCTCGTCATCCCCGGCATCCCGATCCTCATCATCATCGCGTCGCGGTTCACCAACCCGCCGCTGTGGGTGGTCGCCGCGATCCTCGGGATCCTCGGCTGGGGGTGGGGTGCCCGGGTGCTGCGGGCGCAGACGATGTCGCTGCGCAATCGCGACTTCGTCCAGGCCGCGAAGCTCAACGGCGAACCGCTGCGCCGCATCATCGGCGTCGAGATGCTGCCCAACCTCACCGCCCTGATCGCGTCGTCGTTCGTCGGCTCGGTCACCGCGGCGATCCTCGGCCTGACGACGCTGTCCTACATCGGCGTCATCCCCGTCAACGCCTACAACTGGGGCACCATCCTGAACTGGGCCTCGGCCCAGGGCGCCTTCACCCAGAACCAGTGGTGGTGGTTCCTGCCGCCCGGGCTGTGCATCGCCGCGATCGGCGTCGCCCTGGCACTGTTGAACTTCGGCATCGACGAGTACATCAACCCCCGGCTGCGTTCGGCGGGCGAGCTCGCTCGTGCCATGCGCCGCAGGGGCCTCGACACCACCGCCGGCGTCACCGCCGTCACCTCGACCACCACGACCACCACGCAAGGACCGACCACCTGATGAACCCCCGCTATCTCGATGCCAGCCTCCCCGTCGCCGACCGCGTCCAGGACCTGCTCGCCCGGATGACCGCCGAGGAGAAGGTCGGGCAGATGCTCCAGCTCGACGCGCGCGGCGACCTGGAGGACCACGTGCTGCGCACGGGCGTCGGGTCGATCCTGCACACCTCGCCGGACCGCCTGGTGACGGCCCACGAGCTGACCGACCGCACCCGGCTGCGCATCCCGCTGCTGGTCGGCGAGGACTGCATCCACGGGCACTCGTTCTTCGTCGGCGCGACGATCTACCCGACCCAGATCGGCATGGCCGCGACCTGGGACCCCGCGCTGGTCGAGCAGGTGGCGCGGGCGACGGCGCTCGAGGCGGCCACCACCGGGGTGCACTGGACGTTCAGCCCGGTGCTCTGCATCGCCCGCGACCTGCGCTGGGGCCGCATCGACGAGACCTTCGGCGAGGACCCGTACCTGATCGGGGAGCTCGCGTCCGCGATGGTCCGCGGCTACCAGGGTGACGGCCTGGCCGACCCGACCGCGATCCTCGCCACGGCCAAGCACTTCGCCGGGTACTCCGAGACCCAGGGCGGGCGGGACGCGTCCGAGGCCGACATCTCGCGGCGCAAGCTCCGGTCGTGGTTCCTGCCGCCGTTCGAGCGGGTCGCCCGCGAGGGGTGCGCGACGTTCATGCTCGGCTACCAGTCGATGGACGGCGTGCCGATCACGGTCAACGACTGGCTGCTGAACGACGTGCTCCGCGGCGAGTGGGACTACCCGGGCATGCTCATCACCGACTGGGACAACGTCGGCCGGATGGTCTGGGAGCAGCAGGTCCAGCCCGACTACGCCCACGCCGCCGCCGCGGCGGTCAAGGCCGGCAACGACATGGTGATGACCACCCCCGGCTTCTACCAGGGCGCCCTCGACGCCATCGCCCAGGGGCTGCTCGCCGAGCACGACCTCGACGCCGCCGTCAGCCGCATCCTCACGCTGAAGTTCCGGCTCGGGCTGTTCGAGGACCCGCGCCGCCCCGACCTCGCCGCGCAGGCCGCGGTCGTCGGCTCCCCGGCGCACGCCGACCTCAACCTCGAGGTAGCACGGCGCTCGCTGGTGCTGCTCCGCAACGACGGCGTCCTCCCGCTGGCCGGGGGCTTCACGCCCGGCGGACCGGCCGCGATCCCGGTCGACGGCGGCGTCCCCGCGCCCGCCGCCGTCCGCGCGGGCGCCGGCGACCCGACCCCGCGCCGCGTCGCGGTCGTCGGCCCGCTCGCCGACGACGCCCAGGTCCAGCTCGGCGACTGGGCCGGCAGCTCCGGCCAGGCCGACTGGCTGCCCGACGGCCACCCGCGCGACATGATCGTCACGGTCCTCGACGGCCTGCGGACCGCGGTGCCCGACGGCTGGACCGTCACCCACGCCCGCGGCGCCGACATCGTGTCGCTCGAGCCGGACCCCGCCGGGCCGTTCTACCCCGACGGCCAGCCGCGCCCGCCGATCGGCGTGCCCGTCCCGCCCGACGCCGACCGGATCGCCGAGGCCGTCGCCGCCGCCCGGGACGCCGACTACGTGGTCGCCGTCGTCGGCGACTGCATCGAGCTCGTCGGGGAGGGGCGCTCCACGGCCACCCTCGAGCTGGTCGGCGGGCAGGTCGCGCTGCTCGACGCCCTCGCCGCGACCGGGACGCCGCTCGTCGTGGTGCTGCTCGCGTCCAAGCCGCTGGTGCTGCCCGACTCCGCGCTGGACGCCGCCGCGGTGGTCTGGGCCGCGAGCCCCGGGATGCAGGGCGGGCAGGCGCTCGCGGAGCTGCTGCTCGGCCTCGTCGAGCCCGCCGGCCGGCTGCCGATCTCGTTCGCGCGCCACGCCGGCCAGCAGCCGACCTACTACAACCAGATCCGCGGCCAGCACGGCGACCGGTACGCCGACCTCACGCAGCGCCCGGCGTTCGCGTTCGGCCAGGGCCTGTCGTACACGACCGTCGACTACGCCGACCTGCGGCTCGACCGGGCCACGGCAGCGGTCGGGGACACGGTCCGCGCGACCGTGACGCTGACCAACACCGGCACGCGGCCGGCGCGGGAGACCGTGCAGCTCTACGTGTCCGACACGATCACCTCGGTGTCCTGGGCCGACCAGGAGCTCACGGCCTACCGGCAGGTCGACGTCCCGCCGGGGGAGTCCGTCGACGTGACCGTCGACCTCGCGGTCGCGGACTGCACGATCGTGGACGCCGCCGGGGTGCGGGTCGTGGAGCCGGGGGCGTTCGAGGTGCGCGTCGGGCGGTCGTCGCGCCGGGAGGACCTGCTGGTCGCGGTGTTCGAGGTGGTGTGACGCGGCGGGGGCGCCCGCCCGCCGGGTGCGGTGCCCCCAGCAGGACTCGAACCTGCAACCGACGGATTAGAAGGCCGTTGCTCTATCCATTGAGCTATGGAGGCGTCGGGCCGGCCGCGGGCCGGTCCGGCGCACCAGACTACGCGGCGCCGCGCACGTCCCGCGGATCGACACAGTCGCAGGTCACGCGGCGCGGACGTTTGGTGCCGTACCCCCGGACGGGTGAGGATGGGGGAGTGAACGTGCAGGCGGCGGATTCGGCCGCGAGGGACATCCTGGACCGGCCGCTCGCCGCCACGTCCCTGCTCGATGCGATCACCGACCTGCTGCGCGACGTGCGTGCCACGGACTTCCCGCTGGAGGTCCCCGGCGTCGAGGCCAGCCGCGCGTCGCGGACCCGCCTGGTCGACCAGCTCGCCGACCACCTGGTGCCGCGCCTGCGGCAGCTGTCCGCGCCGGCGATCGTCGTCGTGGCCGGGTCGACGGGTGCGGGCAAGTCGACGCTGGTCAACTCCCTGGTCGGGACCGAGGTCACCACGGCGGGCGTGCTCCGGCCGACCACGCGGCGGCCCGTCCTGGTGCACCACCCGGAGGACGCCGAGCTGGTGCGCGAGCACCCCGTGACCGACGCGGTCGAGGTCGTCGCGTCCGAGCAGGTGCCGCGCGGCATCGCCCTGATGGACGCCCCCGACCTGGACTCCGTGGAGGCCGGCAACCGCCGCTCCGCGCACCGGCTGCTCGAGGCCGCCGACCTGTGGCTGTTCGTCACGACCGCCGCCCGGTACGGCGACGCCCTGCCGTGGCGGGTGCTCGGCGGGGCGACCGAGCGCGGCGCGTCCGTGGCGATGGTGCTCAACCGCGTCGACCCGACGTCGCTGCCGACCGTTCGCGGCGACCTGCTCGAGCGGCTCCGGTCGCACGGGATGCAGGGCTCGCCCCTGTTCGTGGTGCCGGACGTCGGCCCGCACGCCGGGATGCTCGAGCCCGGCGTCGTCGCCCCGATCAACCGCTGGCTGTCGATGCTCGCCGGACCCGACCGGGCCCGCACCGTCGTCGCCCGCACCCTGCGCGGCTCGCTCGCCGCGCTGCGGCCGTGGGTCGACGAGCTCGCCGAGGCCGTCGAGGCCCAGGCCGCCGCCGCGACGACCGTCCGCGAGGCGCTCGACGAGGCCGTGCGCGCCCCCGCCGACGACGCGCGCCGCACCGTCACCCGCGGCACCGTCGCGCAGGGGTCCGCGCAGGCCCGCTGGGCCGAGCTGACGGCACCCGGTGCGCCGCTCGCGGGCGTGGTCCGCGGCTCCGGCAAGGTCGACCGCTCGCGCCGCACCGGCCGGGAGCGCGCCGCTGCGGTGCTGCCGCTCGTCCAGGACCTGGTGTCGTCCGCCGCGTCGACGCTCGCGGCCGTGGGCGCCGCCACCGAGCGGGCGCTGCGCGACGCGCTGGCGACGGGCCCCGCCGGCGCGCGCTCCGCCGCCGAGGCGTGGTCCGCGACCGACCGTGCGGCCGACCGGCCCCGCGAGGTCGAGCGCGCCGCACGCGAGTGGGTCGGCGGCGCGGTCGACGTGCTCACGGGGATCGTCTCCGGCCCGGTCCCGGTGCCCGACGGCGCCGACCGCGCGACCCGGCGCGCCGCCGCCCGGGCCACCCGGCGCGCCGAGGCCGCCCAGCGCGCGCTCGGCGACGAGGGGCTGGCGGCGCTCGCGCTCGCGGCCGCCGCCGGGCTGGAGCCGGCCGACCGGATGCTGGGCGACCTGCTGGGCGCGCGCGGTGCGGCGGTCGTCGCCGAGCTGCGCGACCGGCTCGCCGGCCACGCCGCCGCGCAGGCCGAGCGGGAGCGCGACGCCGCGCTCGCGGTGCTGGACCGGCCCGAGCTCGCACCCGACGCCGCGTCGACCCTGCGGCTGCGGCTCGCCGTGATCAAGGGGCTGACATGACCGAGCCGACGACCCCCGTGGCCGTGCCCGCCGACCCGCCCGCGCCGGCGCCCGCCTCGCCCGAGGCCGACCCGGGGAGCGACACCGCGTCGCTGACCCGCCGGCTCGCGCAGCTGCAGGAGGCGCTGGTCGTCGGCGGGGACCGCATCGACCCGGCGACCGCGGCGCGCGTCCGGGAGAACGGCGACCACGTGCGGGCCCGCCTCGCGCTCGGCGTCGACCACACCGTCGTCGCGCTGCTAGGCGGCACGGGCTCGGGCAAGTCCAGCCTGTTCAACGAGATCTGCGGCCTCGACTTCGCGGAGGTCGGCGTCAAGCGTCCGACCACGTCGGAGGCCACCGCGTGCGTGTGGGGCGCGGGCGGCGACGCGCTGCTCGACTGGCTCGAGGTCGACCCCGACCACCGCATCGAGCGGGAGAGCGCGCTCGACGGGGACACCGAGGCGCCGCTGCGCGGGCTGGTGCTGCTCGACCTGCCCGACCACGACTCCATCGAGGACGCCCACCGGGCGGCGGTCGACCGGCTCCTGCCGATGGCGGACCTGCTGGTGTGGGTCGTCGACCCGCAGAAGTACGCGGACGACGCCCTGCACTCCGGCTACCTGCGCGGCCTCGTCGGGCACGAGGGCGCGATGCTCGTCGTGCTCAACCAGGTCGACACCGTCCCCGAGGGGCAGCGCGACGCGCTGGTCGAGGACGTCTCCCGGCTGCTCGTCCAGGACGGGCTGACCGGTGTCGAGGTGCGTGCCACGTCGGCCCGGACGGGCGAGGGCGTCGCGGAGATGCGCGACACCCTGGCCGAGGTCGTCGGCCGGCAGAGCCTCGCCGCCCGGCGTGCGTCGGCGGAGATCTCCGACGCGGCCCGGCTGGTCGAGGCGGAGGTCGCCGACGCCGAGCCGCCCGCCGACGTGCTGGACGTCACGCCCGTGGCCGTCACGCTCGCCCAGGCCGCCGGGCTGCCGGCGATCGCCGACGCCGTGGCCGCCGTCGTCCGGGGCAGCGAGGACCCGCTGCCGTCGTTCGTCTCCGTGCAGGAGGGCGCCGTCGCGCTCGCCCGCGGGCAGTGGGCCGACGCCGTGACCGCGCGGCTGCCGCGCCGCTGGGCCGAGTCCGTCCGCGCCCGGCTGGCCGGCACCGAGCAGATCCGCTCCGCGGCCGATGACGCCCTGTCCCGGGTCGCCGTGGTCGCCCGCCGGTCCGGCCTCGCGGCCACGCTGTCCGTCCTGGCGTTCGTGCTCGGGGCCGCGGCCCTCGTGGCGGCCGGGGTCGGCGGCGGGCTGGCGCTCGGCACCGGCGGTCTGGGCGAGGCGCTGCGCCTGGCCTGGCCGGTCGCCGTGGGGGCGGCCGTCCTCGCGGTGGTCGCCGCGGTGCTCGCGGTGCGCGCCCGACGGTCGGCCGCGGTCCGGCGGGCCGAGGGTGTGCGCCGTGACGGTCGCGAGGCGCTGGAGGGCGTGGCCCGGACCTGCCTCGCGGAGCCGACGGCCGCGGTGCTCGCGGAGCACCGCCGGGTCCGCGAGCTCGCGCACGGCGCCCGGCAGGCCTGACCGCTCCACGAGCGGGCACCGACCCCTCCACAGGCACGAGGGCTGCGCGTCGTCCCCAGATCGAGGCCCGGGGCCGTGCGCCGGTGCCACCCGGGCGGCGAACCTCGTCCCACGGCCGGCCCGACCGGGTGCCGGCACGGACGAGGAGGACGCATGGCGGTCAACGAGCTCGACGTCACGGTGGTCGGCTGGGTGGGCAACGTGCCCCTGTACCACCAGGGCGAGGGCGGGCAGGTGGCGTTCACACGGTTCCGGCTCGCGAGCACCCCGCGGGTGTACGACCGGGCGCGGGACGCGTACGTGGACGGGGTCACCAGCTGGTTCACGGTCAAGACGTTCCGGCACCTGGCCGTGCACGTCGCCGAGTCGCTGCGGCGCGGGGACCCGGTGCTCGTGCACGGGCGGCTCGCGATGGTGGAGTGGACGGCGCCTGACGGCAGCACCCGCACCACCGCGGAGATCACGGCCGACTCCGTCGGGCACGACCTCGCGCGCGGGTCCACGCGGTTCAAGCGGACGGTGCGGGAGGGGCGGCCGGAGGACGGCGAGGGTCCGGGCGCCGGCGTCGCCGGCGTCGGCGGCGAGGGCGGCCCGGCGCCGGCGCCGGTCGACCTGACCGGCGTGGTCGTGCTGGAGGACGACCCGGCAGGGGACGTCCGGGCCGCGGCCTGAGGCGGCGCGGGCGGCCGCGGCGGCGGACGGCGGGCCCGGGGGCCGTGTCCCGGCGGGCGTGATCGCCTAGGCTGGGGGATCGCGACGTCGCCCGGCGCCGCCGACCGTCCCCCACGGGGACGCCCCCGGCCGCCCGCGACGTCTCGGGCACGACCCGAGCGCCGCACCCGACGCGCGCGACCCGAAGCACCGACGAGCACCGAGGCGGACGAAGAGCCAGTGGCTGAGTTCATCTACAGCATGTACAAGGCGCGCAAGGCGCACGGCGACAAGGTCATCCTCGACGACGTCTCGCTGAACTTCCTGCCCGGCGCCAAGATCGGCGTCGTCGGGCCGAACGGCGCGGGCAAGTCGACCATCCTCAAGATCATGGCCGGGCTCGACCAGCCTTCCAACGGCGAGGCGCGCCTCAGCCCCGGCTTCACGGTCGGCATCCTCCAGCAGGAGCCGCCGCTGAACGAGGAGAAGACCGTCCTCGGCAACGTCCAGGAGGGCGTCGCCGAGATCAAGGGCAAGATCGACCGGTTCAACGAGATCTCGGCGCTCATGGCCGAGCCGGACGCCGACTTCGACGCCCTGCTCGCCGAGATGGGCGTGCTGCAGGAGGCCATCGACGCCGCCGACGCGTGGGACCTCGACGCCCAGCTCGAGCAGGCGATGGACGCGCTGCGCTGCCCGCCGCCGGACGCCGACGTGACGGTGCTCTCCGGTGGTGAGCGCCGCCGCGTCGCCCTGTGCAAGCTCCTGCTCGAGAAGCCCGACCTGCTGCTCCTCGACGAGCCCACCAACCACCTGGACGCCGAGAGCGTGCTGTGGCTCGAGCAGCACCTCGCGTCGTACCCCGGCGCCGTGCTCGCCGTCACCCACGACCGGTACTTCCTCGACCACGTCGCGGAGTGGATCTGCGAGGTCGACCGCGGCCGCCTGTACCCCTACGAGGGCAACTACTCCACCTACCTGGAGAAGAAGCAGGCCCGTCTGGAGGTGCAGGGCAAGAAGGACGTGAAGCTCGCCAAGCGCCTCAAGGACGAGCTCGAGTGGGTCCGGTCCAGCGCCAAGGGCCGCCAGGCCAAGTCCAAGGCACGTCTGGCCCGCTACGAGGAGATGGCCGCCGAGGCGGACCGCACCCGGAAGCTGGACTTCGAGGAGATCCAGATCCCGCCGGGCCCGCGCCTGGGCTCCGTGGTCCTCGAGGCGAGCGACCTCGAGAAGGGCTTCGACGGCCGCAAGCTGATCGACGGCCTGTCGTTCACGCTGCCCCGCAACGGCATCGTCGGCGTCATCGGCCCGAACGGCGTCGGCAAGACGACCCTGTTCAAGACGATCGTCGGCCTGGAGCCGCTCGACGGCGGCACCCTCAAGGTCGGCGAGACGGTCTCCGTGTCGTACGTCGACCAGTCCCGCGGCGGCATCGACCCGAAGAAGACCCTCTGGGAGGTCGTGTCCGACGGGCTCGACTTCATCAAGGTCGGCAACGTCGAGATGCCGTCCCGCGCCTACGTCGCGTCGTTCGGCTTCAAGGGCCCGGACCAGCAGAAGCCCGCCGGCGTGCTGTCCGGTGGTGAGCGCAACCGCCTCAACCTCGCGCTCACGCTCAAGCAGGGCGGCAACCTGCTGCTCCTCGACGAGCCCACCAACGACCTCGACGTCGAGACCCTCGGCTCGCTGGAGAACGCCCTGCTGGAGTTCCCGGGCTGCGCCGTCGTGGTCTCCCACGACCGGTGGTTCCTCGACCGGGTGGCGACGCACATCCTGGCGTACGAGGGCACCGAGGAGAACCCGTCGAGCTGGTACTGGTTCGAGGGCAACTTCGCCTCCTACGAGGAGAACAAGATCGCGCGCCTCGGCGCCGACGCGGCCCGCCCGCACCGGGTGACCTACCGCAAGCTCACGCGCGACTGACCGACCCGCGCACGCCCGGACCGGCCGCCGCCCCCTGAACCCGGGGGTCCGCGGCCGGTCCGCGTCCAGGGCCGCTCCGCCCAGCCGCCCCGCGGGGCCGCCCCGCCCGGCCGCCCTCGCCGACACCGCCGTGGCCGCGTCGGCCCCCGCCCGGCAGGATGGGCGCATGGTCGACGCGACGGACAGCCCGGCACCCGCACCGGCGTCCGGCGCGGACGCCGCCCTGGTCGACGCCCTCGAGCGCCTGCACGCCCGCCTTCGCGAGCTCGCCCTGCCGCTCGAGACCCCGGACGCCCCGGCGGCGCGCGGCGACCGGCGGGCCGCGCTCGACCAGCTCGACGACTACCTGCTGCCGCGGCTGCGGGCCGGGAGCGCCCCCCTGCTGGTGGTCGTCGGCGGCTCCACGGGCGCGGGCAAGTCCACGCTGGTCAACTCCCTGCTCGGCGCCCGGGTGACCGACCCGGGCGTGCTGCGGCCTACCACACGCTCGCCGGTGCTCGTGCACCACCCGCTCGACGGGCGCTGGTTCGCGAGCGACCGGGTGCTGCCGGGACTCGCGCGCGTGACCGGTGGGCCCGGCGGCACCGGCGGCCCTCAGGCGTCGGGCGCCGGGCCCCGCCCGACGGACTCCCCGGACCCCGCGGGCGGCGGCACGGCGGCGGTGCGCCTGGTCGCCAGCGAGGCCCTGCCCCGCGGGCTGGCCCTGCTCGACGCCCCGGACGTCGACTCCGTCGAGGTCGCGAACCGCGCGCTCGCCGCCCAGCTGCTGGCCGCCGCGGACCTGTGGGTGTTCGTCACCACCGCCGCCCGGTACGCCGACGCCGTGCCGTGGGACCTCCTCCAGGGCGCCGCCGAGCGGCACGCGCAGGTCGCCCTCGTCGCCGACCGCGTCGACCCGGGCGCCGGGGCGGCGGTGACGGACCTGCGGCGGATGATGGACGAGGCGGGGCTGACCGCCGCGCCCCTGTTCGCCGTCGAGGAGGGGCTCGACGCCGACGGGCTGCTGCCCGAGCGGGCGGTCGCCGAGCTGGCCGGGTGGCTGTCCGCGCTCGGCGACGCGGACGCCCGGGCGTCCGTCGCACTGCTCACCCGGGACGGCGTCGTCGACGACCTCGCACGGCGCGCGCTGGGGCTCGCGGCCGCGGCGGACGCGCAGGTCGTCGCCGACGCCCGGCTGCGGGACGCCGTGGCCCGGTCGTACGCGGAGGCGGCCGCACAGGTCACCGCCGCGACGTCGGACGGGGCGATGCTGCGCGGCGAGGTGCTCGCCCGCTGGCAGGAGCTGGTCGGCACGGGGGAGCTGCTGCGGTCCGTGGAGCAGCGGGTCGGGCGGGTCCGGGACGTGGTCGTCGGGTTCGTCCGGGGGCGGCCCGCCGCGGCCCCGCCGGTGGAGCAGGCCATCGCGCACGGGCTGGCGGCGGTCGTGCTGGACGCCGCCGACGCCGCCGCCGAGCGCACCCACGCCGCGTGGCGCGGGGACGCCGCCGGTGCGGCGCTGCTGCCGGACCTCGACCTGTCCCGGTCGTCCGCGTCGCTGCGGGCGCACGTCGAGCAGCAGGTCCGCGACTGGCAGTCCGACGTGCTGGACCTGGTCCGCGAGCAGGGGTCCCAGCGGCGGGGCACGGCGCGGGCGCTGTCGTTCGGGGTCAACGCGCTCGGCGTCAGCCTGATGGTGCTGGCGTTCGCGTCGACGGGCGGGTTGACGGGCATCGAGGTCGGGATCGCCGGTGGCACCGCGGTCGTCGCGCAGAAGCTGCTGGAGGCGGTGTTCGGCGACGACGCCGTGCGCCGTCTCACCGCGACCGCCCGGGAGCGCCTCGACGCCCGGGTCGGGCAGGTGCTGTCCGGCGAGGCCGCCCGGTACACCGCGCAGCTCGACGCGCTGACCGTCGTCGGCGGCACGGGACTGCGGTCCGCGGCCCTCGCTGTGCAGCATGCGGCGGCCGCCGAGCGGGCCGGTCGGACGGCGTCGACCGGGATCCCGCAGGACGACGGGTCCGCCGCGCCCACGACCCGGCTGCGCGGGGCCGGGACGCACCGGGCCGGGACGCACCGGACCGGCACCCCCGGCGCGCCCACCACCGAGCCCCCGGCCCGCCCGGGGTTCTGGCGCCGGCTGCTCGGCCGGGGCGACGCCCGATGAGCCCGACGCTGCACGAGCGCGCCACCGCCCTGGCCGCCGCGCTCGACGCGGGCGGGCCGCGCCTGCCCCCTGCCGTCCTCGACGCCGGGCGGACGGTCGTCGCCCGCGCCGCCGAGCGCGCCGCGCTGTCCGCGGAGCACACCGTGGTGGCGCTCGCCGGGTCCACGGGCTCGGGCAAGTCGTCGCTGTTCAACGCCCTGGTGGGCCAGGAGCTCGCCGGTACGGGCGTCCAGCGGCCGACGACCTCCGAGGCCCTCGCCGCGGTCCGCGGGCCCGGTGCGGCGCCCCTGCTCGACTGGCTGGGCGTCCGCCGCCGGCACGAGGTCGACGGGCCCGCCGGCGCGGGCGGCCTCGTGCTGCTGGACCTGCCCGACCACGACTCGGTCGTCACCGAGCACCGGCTGCGGTCCGAGCACCTGCTGGAGCGCGTGGACCTGCTGGTCTGGGTCGTCGACCCGCAGAAGTACGCGGACGCCGCCCTGCACGAGCGCTACCTGCGCCCGCTGGCCCGGCACGCCGACGTCGTCGTGCTCGTGCTGAACCAGGCGGACCGGCTCGCGCCCGCCGAGTCCGCGGCGGTGCTCACCGACCTGCGCCGACTCGCCGCCCAGGACGGCCTGGGGGACGTCCGCGCGGTGGCGGTCTCCGCCCGCACGGGCGCCGGGATGGACGCGCTGCGGGACCTGCTCGACGACGCCGCCGCCCGCCGGGAGGCCGCGACCCGCCGGTGGGAGGCCGAGGTCGAGGTCGCCGCCCACCAGGTGCTGACGGCCGTCGGCGAGGCAGGACGCGGCCGGACGCGCACGCCGGCACCCGACGCCCTGGTCGAGGCGCTCGCGGACGCCGCCGGGGTGCCCGTCGTCGTGGCCGCGGTGCGCGGCGCCGCGGTCCGCCGGGTCACGGCACGCACCGGGTGGCCGCCGGTCCGGTGGCTGGCGCGGCTGCGGCCCGACCCGCTGCGGCGGCTGCACCTCGCGGCCGGCGAGGTCCCGGCGGACGGCACCGCGCGCACGTCGCTGCCCGCCCCGGGGCCCGCCGCCCGCGCCGCCGCCGGCTCCGCGGTCCGCCGGTACGTGGACGCGGCCACCGAGGGCGTCCCCGACGCGTGGGCGCTCGACGCCCGGGCGCGCGTCGGCGCCGCGGACCTCGGCGACGCCCTGGCCGACGACCTCGACCGGGCGGTCGCCGCCACACCGCTGCTGCCGACCCGCCCGGCGGCCTGGGCCCGCGCGGTCGGGGCGCTCCAGTGGGTGCTGCTGGCGGCGGCCGTCGCCGGTGCGGTGTGGCTGGGCGTGCTCGCCGGGCTCGCGTACCTCCGGCTCCCCGAGCCCCGCACCCCACAGTGGGGGCTGCTGCCCGCGCCGACGGCGCTGCTGGCCGGGGGCGTGCTCGCCGGGGTGCTGCTCGCGCTGCTGGCGTCGCTGCTCGCCCGGGTCGGGGCGCACCGCCGCGCCCGCGCCGCCCGGGCCCGGCTGCACGCCGCCGTGGCCGCGGTCGCGCGCGCCCGGGTCGTCGACCCCGTGGCGGGAGTGCTCGCCGACCTCGCGACCTGCCGCGACCAGGCCCGCCGCGCAGGAGGCAGGATGGCGGGGTCCCGGTCGACCGGCCGGGCCCGACGGGACGGAGTGGGTGCATGACGAGGCTGCGGGTGCCGGTCCAGCTGCGGTGGTCCGACATGGACGCGTACGGGCACGTGAACAACGTCGAGATGCTGCGCCTGCTGGAGGAGGCCCGGATCGAGGCGTTCTGGGCGCACCCCGCCCCCGCCGAGCCGCTCGGCGAGGCCGCGGCGACCTCGCCCGCCCCGTCGCCCGCCCCGGAGACCTGGCCCACTGCCGTGCTCGACGCCGGGCCCGGTGCCCGGACCGCGACCCTCGTCGCCCGGCAGGAGATCGAGTACCTGCGCCCGCTCGGCTACCGGCGGACCCCCGTGGCGGTCGACATGTGGATCGGCCACCTCGGGGGCGCCAGCATCGACGTCTGCTACGAGGTGCGCGACGAGGGCGCCGCGACCGGCGACCCCTACGCCCGGGCGGTCACGACGCTGGTGCTCGTCGACGCCGCCTCGGGGTCGCCGCGCCGGATCGGCGAGGCCGAGCGTGCGGCGTGGCTGCCGTACGTCGAGGACGCGCCGACGTTCCGGCGCCGCGGGCGCTGACCGCGCGGCGCCGGCGCCGGCGCCGGTGCCGGTGCCGCGCCCGTCATCCCGCGTCGGGCAGCACCGGCAGCCCCGCGAACCGGGGGTCGGTCACGTCCGCGGGGACCACGGTGCGGGCGAGCGCGGCGAGCTCGTCGACCGGGAGCGCGCCGGAGACCGTGTACCGGATCCCGTCGTCGTCCCACGTGAGCCAGCCGCCCACGTCGACGTCCGGGTCGCCCCAGGGGCTGAACACGGCGCGGCTGCCCCGCACGTCCACGAACGCCGTCTCGGCCGCCCAGTAGCTCGCCGCGACCTCGGCGGGCGCCGTCGCCACCCGTGCCTCGACCTGCACGCCGCCACCGGGTGCCTGGACGGCCGTGCCGTCGGGACCCTCGACCGCGACGGTGTCGCCGTAGGTGACCCACCAGGTGCGGGTGACCGGGTCCGCGGGCGCGTCCGGCACGGGGACCCACTCGTACGCGTCGGGCACGGAGGCGGCGTCGACCCGCGCACCGTCGAGGTCGAGCCCGTCCACCACCCCGACCAGCTCGGTCGCGGACAGGCCGCTGCCGTTGACGACCCACCGGAGCCCGGCGTCGTCGACCCAGCTGAGCAGCAGCCCGCCGCCGAAGTCCCGCAGCCGCCCGTCGACCCCCCGGACTCGGGCGTCCGTCACGTCCTCGGTCCCCGTGGGGAACGGGTCGGCGACGTCGGCGTAGACGGTGATCGCGCGCACCGGGTCCAGGTCGAGCAGCACGGCGGCCGGTACCGCGTCGGGGCAGTTCATGGTCGCCTCGTGCACGCCGACGCTCACCAGCGGCCACGGGGCGTCGTCGAGGACGACGGCCGCCCGGGTGATGCGGGGGTCCGCTGCCCACGCGTCCGCGTCCACCCACTCGGCGGACCCGGTGCCGCAGCCGGTGGCCGCGTCCGCTGCGCGCGCGGGAGCGACACCCAGGGCGAGCGCGACACCCGGCGGGTTCGGCACGCCCGGGGTGCCGCCGCCGAGCTGCGGGGCGACGACGCCGCCGACGGTCAGCACGGCAGCGAGCGCGAGCGTGCCACCCGCGAGGCGGGTGCGCCGTCGGGCGAGCCGGATCGCCCGCGCGCGGCGCGTGACCCCGTCGAGGTCGGGGGCGGCGGTGGGCTGGTCGAGGTCGGCGAGGCGGGACAGCGGGTCGGTGCTCATCGGGCGAGCTCCTCACGGGTGGGGCCGAGCGCGGCGGCGAGCCGCTGGCGGGCGGTGGACAGGGTCGAGGCGACGGTGCCGCGCGAGATGTTCATCGCCTCGGCGACCTGCGGCTCGGTGAGGTCGGCGATGTACCGCAGCGCGACCGCGGTGCGCGTCCGGGGTGGCAGCGCCGCGACGGCGTGCCAGAGCGCGTCGTCCGGAAGCGCGGGGGCCTCCTCGCGCTCCTCGCGCAGGCGCTGCACGTAGCGGCGCTCCAGGCGGGCGCGCCGCCACGTCCGGCGCACCTCGTTCAGCGCGACGGTGTGCACCCACGCCGCGGGTCGCTCCATGCGGCTCACCGCGTCCCAGGCGTTCAGGGCCCGGGCGAACGCCTCGGCCGCGGCCTCCTCGGCCAGGCCCGGGTCGCCGACCGCCAGGGTCAGCGCCCGGCAGGTCCGCGGCAGCTCCGCCGCGTACCAGGCCGCGAAGTCGGGTGGCGGGTCGTCCCGCCGTGCTCGTGTCATACCCCTACAAGTCGTCGGGGCGGCAGAACGTTGGGTGGGACCGGGACGCCGCCACCGGCATCGTGCCAGGTGGGCGCGCCGGCGGGTGGTCGCGGCGTCGTCGGGCCGGTGGGATCAGCCCCGCGCGCGGTCCCGCCGCGCCCGCTCCGCCGTCTGCGCCGCCCGCGCGATGTTCCGCTGCATCCCGCCGAACACGATCCCGTGGAACGGGTAGACCGACCACCAGTAGAGCTGTCCCAGCAGGCCGTGCGGGTGGAACACCGCGCGCTGCGCGAACGTCGTCGGCGGGGTCGCCCACCGGTCCGGGTCGACCGGCGCGGCCCGGCCGGGACCGCCGCCGGCGGCCTCGGGCTGCTCGCCGTCGGGCTCGACGCGCAGCTCCAGCCACGCCAGCCCGGGCACGCGCATCTCGGCGCGCAGCCGCAGCAGCCGGCCGGGGTCGACCTCCTCGACCCGCCAGAAGTCCACCGCGTCGTCCACGACCAGCCGGTCGGGGTCGCGGCGGCCGCGACGCAGACCCGGACCGCCGACGACGCGGTCGGCCAGCCCGCGGATCCGCCAGGCGAGCGACCAGGAGTACCAGCCGCGCTCGCCGCCGACGGCCTCGAGCACGCGCCACAGCGACGCGGGGGAGGCGTCCACGGTGATCCGCCGCTCGTCCACGTACAGCGACCCGCCCGCCCAGTCGGGGTCCGACGGCAGGGGCTCGCTCGGCACCCCGGGCACGCCGGCCGACGACCAGCGCGTCGTGACGTCGGCCTCGCGGATCCGGGCCAGCGCGAGCCGCATCGCGCGGTCGAACCCGATCAGGCCCTCGGGCGGGTCCGGGACGTGCTCGGCGATGTCGTGCTCCTCGCAGACCACCTCGTGCACCAGAGACTCGACCAGCGGCCGCGCCAGGCCGGACGGCACGGGCGTGACCAGGCCGACCCACAGGCTCGACAGCTTCGGGGTCAGCACCGGCACCGGCACGATCAGGCGGCGGGGCAGCCCGGCGGCCTTGGCGTAGCCCTGCATCATCTCGCGGTAGGTGAGGACCTCCGGCCCGCCGATGTCGAACTCCCGGCTCACCTCCGGGGGCATCGCGGCGGACCCGACGAGGTAGCGCAGCACGTCGCGCACGGCGATCGGCTGGATCCGGTTCTCCACCCAGCGCGGCACGGTCATCGCGGGCAGCCGCTCGGTGAGGTACCGCATCATCTCGAACGACGCCGACCCCGACCCGAGGATGACCGCCGCGCGCAGCACCGTGGTCGGCACGCCGGACGCCAGCAGGATCTCGCCGACCTCCTTGCGGGACGCCAGGTGCGGGGACAGGTCCTCGACGTCCGGCGACAGCCCGCCCAGGTAGACGATCCGCCCGACCCCGGCCTCGCGCGCCGCCCGGCCGAAGGTCAGCGCCGTCGACCGGTCGCGCTGCTCGAACCGCCGGCCGGTGCCCAGGGAGTGGATCAGGTAGTACGCGATGTCGACGCCGTCGAGCGCCGCGCGGATCTCCGCGGGGTCGGCGGCGTCCGCCTGGGCGACCTCCACCGCGTCGTACCAGGGCCGGCCGCGCAGCCGCTCCGGTCGACGCGCGATGGCGCGGACCCGGTACCCGGCGGCCAGCAGCTCCGGCACCAGGCGGCCGCCGACGTAGCCGGTGACCCCGGTGACCGCGACGAGCGGGGCGTCGGGCCGGGGGCGGCCGTCCGCGCCGACGCCGGGGACGTGCGGGAGGGTCCGGGCGACGGGCTCCGGCAGCAGGTCGGCGCCCAGCGGCGCGTCGTCGGTCGGCTGGGTGATGGCGGGATCGGCGGGCACGTCCGCAGTCTGCGGCGCGGCCCGCCCGCCCGCATCCGGGACGGGGTGCCCGCACCCGCACCGGCGGGGCATGATCGGGGCCATGAGCGAGGCGCAGTGGGCAGCGGTCGACGACTACCTGGTGCGCGAGGTGGTCACGGAGCACCCGCACCTGGCGGCCGCGCGCGACGCGGGCCGGGCGGCGGGCCTGCCGGCCATCGAGGTCGCGCCCAACCAGGGCCGGCTGCTCGCGCTGCTGTGCCGCGTCGCGGGCGCCCGCCGGGTGCTCGAGTTCGGCACGCTCGCCGGGTACAGCACGCTCTGGTTCGCGGACGCGGTCGGCGCCGACGGGCAGGTCACGACCCTGGAGCTCGACCCGACGCACGCGGCCGTCGCGCGCGAGAACTTCGCCCGCGCGGGGCTCGCCGACCGCGTGCGCCTGATCGAGGGGCCGGCGGCGGACTCGGCGCAGCGGCTGGTCGACGACGGCGAACCGCCGTTCGACCTCGTGTTCATCGACGCCGACAAGCCCGGCAACCCGCTGTACCTCGAGCTCGCCGTCGAGCTCGCCCACCCCGGCACGGTGATCGTGGTGGACAACGTGGTGCGCGGGGGCGCCGTCGCCGACCCCGGCGCCCGGGACCCCGCCGTCATCGGGTCCCGGGCCGTGCTCTACGACCTCGGGCACCACCCGCGGCTCGACGCCACCGCCCTGCAGACCGTCGGGTCGAAGGGCTGGGACGGGTTCGCGCTCGCGGTCGTGCGCGACTGACCGCCCGACGTCAGCCGAGCAGCGCCAGCGTCTCCTTCTCCGCGACCGCCTGCGACCGGGTGGGGCGGATCGTCGTGCCCTGCGCCCACAGGTCGACCACCCGCGGGTCGATGTAGGACGCCCGGCACACCGCGGGGGTGTTGCCGAGCTCCTCGGAGACGTCCTTGACCACCTGGGCGACGACCCGCCGGCGCGCCCGGTCCGACGCCGGTGGGGCGCCCTCGGCCGCAAGCCCGCGCGCGGCGAGCACGGTGGCGTGCCACGTCCGGAAGTCCTTCGGGGACGCGTCGTCGCCGAGGCGGGCCTTCACGTCGGCGCCCACCTCGGCGCTGGTGATGTCGTGCCAGCCGTCGTCGTCCCGCCACGCCAGGAGCTCCGGCCCGCCCCCGCGCCGGCGCACCAGCGTGCCCACCAGCTCGGCGACCTGCGCGTCCGCCACGACCACGTCCCGGACCTGCCCCGACTTCGCGGGGTAGTGGAACCGCACCGCGGCGCCCGTGCCGTCGTCCTCGAGCACCTGGACGTGCTCGCGCCGCAGGGTCGCCAGGCCGTAGGAGCCGTTCCGCTGGGCGTACCCCTCGCCGCCCGCCCGGAAGTACGCGAGGTCGAGCAGCCGGAACGCCAGCGCCAGCGCCTTCGCGCGCGGGAACCCGTCGAGCGCGAGGTCCCGGCGCACCGAGCGGCGCGCGGCGGGCAGCCGGCGGGCGACCTCGAGCACGTGGTCGTGCTTGAGCCGGTCGCGCCGACGCCGCCACTGCTCGTGGTACAGGTACTGGCGCCGGGCCGCGTCGTCGAGCCCGGCCGCCTGGATGTGCCCGTTCGGCCACGGGCTGATCCACACGTCGTGCCAGGCCGGCGGGATCGCGAGCGCGCCGATCCGGTCCAGGTGCACCACGTCCGTGATCCGCACCCGGTCGTGGTCCAGGTACGTGAACCCGCTCCCGGCACGGCGCCGGGTCCACCCGGGGGAGTCGATCCGGACGCGTCGCAGTCTCACCACCGGCACACCGTGCCCCGGCGCCGGACGTTCCGCCAGCGGAAGCCCGCGCCGGGCGGGCGCGCCGCGGGTCCGGTCAGGCCGGGATGCGGACCATGCCCTCCTGCGCGATCGACGCGACCAGCGTGCCGGCCCGGTCGAACACGCGGGTGGCGCCCAGCCCGCGCCCACCCTGCGCAGACGGGCTGGTCTGGTCGAACAGCAGCCAGTCGTCGACGCGCACGTCCCGGTGCCACCACATCGCGTGGTCGAGGCTCGCGACCGACAGGCCCGGCGTCAGCCACGACAGCCCCGCGCGGCGCAGCACCGGCTCCAGCATGATCTGGTCGCACGCGAACGCGAGCACCGCGCGGTGCAGCAGCTGGTCGTCGGGCAGGGCGCCCTTCGCCCGCATCCACACGCGCTGCCGGCCCTCGGGCGCGGGCGCCGGTCCGAGGTAGATCGACCCGCCCACGTGCCGCACGTCGAACGCGCTCTCGTGCGTCCAGAACCGCGCCACCGGGTGGTCGAGGTGCCCCATGCGGTCCATCGCGGACTCGACGTCCTCGGGCTCCGGGACCTCGGGCGCCGGCTCGGTGAGGTCCACCCCCTCCTGGTCCTCCTGGAACGAGGCGATCATCGACAGGATCGCCTCCCCGTCCTGCGCCGCGTGCACCCGCCGGGCCGAGAACGACCGGCCGTCCCGCAGCCGCTCCACGCCGAGCTCGACGGGCGTCGCGACGTCGCCCGCCCGCAGGAAGTACCCGTGCAGCGAGTGCGGCAGCCGTCCGCCGGGGACGGTGCGACCCGCGGCCACGAGCGCCTGGGCGACGACCTGCCCGCCGAACACCCGCCCCCCGGGCTTCGGCAGGTTGTGCGCGGTGAACGCGTCCGGTCCGGCGCCGGGGGCGACGTCCAGGACGGCGAGCAGCGCCGCGATCGGGTCGGGCGTTGGGGAGGCGGGGGCGGTCGGAGCGCCCGGGGTGGCAGCGTCGGTCACGCGGGCCAGCGTCTCACGGGACCCGTCAGCGCGGACCCGCGGCGTTCACCAGCGAGTGCGCCGCCCGCTCCAGGTAGTCCCACAGCGTGGCCTCGTGCAGCGGCGGCAGCGCCAGCGCGTCGACGGCGGTCCGCATGTGCGCCAGCCAGCGGTCCCGGGCGTCGGGGTCCACGACGAACGGCATGTGCCGCATCCGCAGCCGCGGGTGGCCGCGCTCCTCGGAGTACGTCGTCGGACCGCCCCAGTACTGCTCGAGGAACATCGTCAGCCGGCGGCGCGCCGGACCCAGGTCCTCCTCCGGGTACATCGGCTTGAGCACCGGATCCGTGGCGACGCCCTCGTAGAACACGTCGACCAGGCGGACGAACGCCTCGTGGCCGCCGACCGCCTCGTAGAACGACTCGCGGCGGCGGGCCTCGTCGGCGCCGGACGCCGGGGCCGGGGTCGCGGCGGGGGTCGCGGGGTCGGCGGGGGTCGCGGCGGCCGCCGCGGTCGCGGCGGAGAGCGGCAGGGCGGTGCGGGACGGCACGGTGTCGCGGTGCTGCGGCTGCGGGACAGTCATGCCGGCCAGTCTCCCACCGCGGCCCCGGTGCCCCACCGGGGCCGCGGTGCCCCGCCGGGCGCCCCGGTCGCGGACGCCGACTAGGCTGGGGTGCAGAAGGCCGCTCCCTGCGGCCGCGGGGGCAGATCCGGCACAAGACGGCACCACGGGGGTTCCATGAGCAAGGCAGAGCAGATCCTGGCGGCGCTGGGCGGCGGCGGCAACGTCGTCGACCTGGAGCCGTGCATCACCCGGCTGCGGGTCGAGGTCACCGACCCCCAGCGGGTCGACGACGCGGGCCTCAAGGCGACCGGCGCGTTCGGCGTCGTGCGGTCCGGCCGCATCGTGCAGGTCATCGTCGGCCCCGAGGCCGACAGCCTGGCCGCGGAGCTCGACGGCCTCCGCTGACCCCACGGGTCCACGGCCCCGGCCCCGGCCCACCGAGTGGAAGGTCCTGCCCCACACGCCGAGCGTGTCGGGCAGGACCTTCCACTCTGTCGTCTCCGGGGGATCCGCCCCGGCCTCCGGCCGTCAGCCCGCGTCCGGGGTGCCCTCGGTCGCGGCCCGGCGCTCGCGGTGCGCGACGAGGGCGTCCCGCTGGCCGGCGAGCGGGACGTCCGCGGCCTCGAGCGCGTCGCGGACGGCGGCGCGCAGCGCCCGCGCGACGGCCCACTGCCGCGACGGCGCGGTGCGCTGGGTGACCTTGAGCGTCACCGCGTCGAACGTGAGGTCCTCCGCGGACGTGACGGTCGCGACGCCCTCGACCGCGGACCCGACCTCGGGGTCGGCGGCCACGCGGGCCGCCGCCTCGACGAGGAGGTCGTGCACCTGCTGGAGGTCCGCGAAGTAGTCGACCTTGACCTCGACGACCGCGTTCGCCCAGCCCTGGGTCTTGTTGCCGACGCGCAGCATCGTGCCGTTCGGGACGTACCAGAGCGTGCCGTCGGCGTCGCGGATCTTCGTCACCCGCAGGCCGACCGACTCGACGGTGCCCTGGGCGGCGCCGACGTCCACGACGTCGCCCACGCCGTACTGGTCCTCGAGCAGCATGAACAGCCCGGACAGGAAGTCCTTGACCAGGCTCTGCGCGCCGAACCCGAACGCGACGCCGACGATCCCCGCCGACGCGATGAACGGCGCGATGTTCACGCCGACCTGGTCCAGCACCAGCAGCACGACGATCGAGCCGATCACGATCCCCGCGGTCGACCGCAGCACGGACCCGATGGTGCGGGCGCGCTGCGTGCGCCGGACGTTCGCGACGGGGCTGACCTTGCGCAGCGCCGCGGCGACCTCGGTGCCGGCCAGGGGCTTGCCGATCCCGCGCTGGAGCAGCGACGTGCCGTCGGCGATGTGCTCGGTGACGGCCTTGATGAGCCGCCGGACGACGAGCAGCGAGACCGCACCGATCACGATGATGAGGCCGATGCGGAGGCCGGGGCCGAGCAACCAGGTCATGAGCGCGCTGGCGCCGTCGGTGACGACGGCCCCGGGGTCGGCGTCGGCGGCGGGCAGCACGGAGCGCAGGGTCGAGAGGATCACCCGGACACGCTAGCCAACGGCGTGCGGGTCGCGTCGCCGCCGTGGGCGTCCCCGACGCGACCCGCACGCCGCCTGCACGGCGTCGTCACGCCTGCGGAGACGCCACCGCGGACCCGGTCGCGAGCCCGGTCGCGAGCCCGGTCCGGTCCGCGACGAACTGCAGCTGCTCGACGGTCAGCGCGATCGTCCGGGACAGCGCCCGGCCGCCGTGCCCGACGCCCTTCTCGCGCCGCACCAGCACCGGCGCCTCGGCCGGGGTGGCCGAGGTCGCGGCCTGCACCGCGGCCGCGAGCTTGCGCGCGTGCAGCGGGTCGACCCGGGTGTCGCCGTCGAAGATCGTGAACAGCGTCGCGGGGTACGCGGTGGCGTCGACGACCCGGTGGTACGGCGAGTACGACAGCAGCCAGTCGAGCTCGCGGGGGTCGTCGGCGTCCCCGTACTCGTCGGTCCACGTGGTGCCCAGCCCGAACCGCTGGTAACGGACCATGTCGAGCAGCGGCGCCGAGCAGACCACCGCCGCGAACGTGCCCGGGCGCTGGGTCAGCGCGGCGCCCACGAGCAGCCCGCCGTTCGAGCCGCCCCAGCAGGCGAGCTGGTCCGGGGTGGTCCAGCCGTGCGCGACCAGGTGGTCCGCGACCGCGTGGAAGTCGTCGAACACGTGCTGCTTGTGCTCGCGGCGTCCGGCGCGGTGCCAGGCCTCGCCCTCCTCGCCGCCGCCGCGCAGGTTCGCCACGACGTACACCCCGCCGGCCTCGACCCACGCGAGCGTGGCCGCCGAGTACGCCGGGTCGAGGGAGATCTGGAAGCCGCCGTACCCGTAGAGGATCGTCGGCGCCGCGCGCAGGGGGCGGCCGTCGGCGTCGAGCGCGTCGGCGCGGGCCACGACGAACGCGCGCACGGGCGTCCCGTCGGTGCTGGTCGCGACCACGTGCTGGACGCGGACGTCGGGCACGTCCGCGACCACCCCGGGGGGCGCCGCCCACAGGCTGGTGCGCCCGGTGCGGGCGTCGTACCGGTGCACCTCGGTGACGGTCGTGTGGTCGGTGTACGTGAACCACACGTCCGGGCCGCCGTCGGGCCGGGTCGCGAGCCCGCCCGTGGAGCCCAGGCCCGGCAGCGCGACGGTGCCCGCGTCCCCGGCGAGCCGTGCGCCCGTGGCGGGGTCGTGCACGGTGACCTCGCTGACGGCGTGCTGGCGCCAGGACGCGAGCAGCTGGAGGGGCGCGGTGTCGTCTCCGCCGCCGTCGACGACCGCGACGTCCTCCAGCACGGCCTCCGGGTCCTCGGCGAGCAGCGTGCGCCAGTGCGGGACGCCCGGGTCCGCCGGGTCCGCCACGGCGAGCCGGCCGCGGTCGGCGTCGAGCGTGGTGTGCACGTAGAGGCGGCCGTCGCGCCCCACCCAGGCCCCCACCTCCGCGTCGTAGCCGACCGCCACCTCGCGGAACACGGGCACGGTGCCGGGCTCCGCGGCGGCCAGGTCCGCGATCCACACGTCGGTCCGCGGCGCCGTGCCGGCCGAGGCGGACACCAGCAGCCAGCGCCCGTCGCGCGACACCGAGACGCCGTAGTAGTTCGTCAGGTCGAGGCCGTCGCCGAACACCTCGAGGTCCTGGGCCGGGTCGGTGCCCACGACGTGGCGCCACACCCGCCGGTGGTACTGCTGCTCGTCGGCGGGCAGCAGCTCCGGGGCGAGCCGGCGCACGTAGAAGTACGCGCCGCCGCCCGGCTCCCAGGCCACGGGGGAGTAGCGCGCGCGGTCGACCGGGCCGTCGACCAGCGCTCCCGTCGCCACGTCGAGGACGTGCAGCACGCTCTCCTCGGTGCCGCCGTGGGACACCTGGTAGGCGAGCAGGTCGCCCTCCTTGCTCGGCTGCCACGCGTCGAGCGTCGTCGTGCCCGCCGGGTCCAGCGCGACCGGGTCGACCAGCACGCGCTCGCGCTCCGCCCCCGGGACGTCCGGGTCGGGCTCGGCGACGACGACGACCGCGTGCTCCTGCTCGCCGGTGCGCCGGGCGAAGAACCGTCGGTCGCCGCGCCACGCGGGCGTGCCGACGAACCCCGCGCCGAGCAGCGCGGACAGGCGCGCGATCAGCGGGCCCGTGGCGAGCGGGCCGTCCGCGGCTGCACCCGCGACGACGCCGGACCGGTAGCGCGCGTAGAGGTCGTCCTGCGCGGTCGACCAGGCCTCGGTGGCGGGGTCGGCGGCGTCCTCGAGCCAGCGGTACGGGTCCGCCACGGTCCGGCCGTGCAGGTCCTCGACGAGGTCGAGGCGGGGCGCGGCGGGGTACGCGGTCGCGGGGTCGAGGGGCGTGGCGGGGTCGGTCATGCGCGCCACCCTACGGCGCGCCGGGCACCGTCCGGCCGTCGTCCCCAGGCCCGGTCCACCCCAGTCCACCCCGGCTCTCGCCAGCACCGACGCCCGCACCGGCACGCGCCCGCCGCCCCGCCGACCTCCCGCCCGCGACGCCCCGGCGCGCTGCCCGGCGAGGTCCCGCGCGCTCTGGCAGGATCGCGACCGTGGCCGACCTCACACCGCCGTCCGAGTCCCTGGTGCGCCTCGCGCGGGCGCACGGGGTCGCCCCCGAGTTCGAGGCCTTCGCCGGCGGGACCCAGCAGGTCGCCGCCGGGACGCTCGTCGCGGTGCTCGCCGCCCTCGGCGTCGACGCCTCGTCCCCCGAGCGGGTCGAGGTCGCGCTGCGGCACGCGCAGGACGCCCCCTGGCGCCGGGTGCTGCCGCCCGTCGTCGTGGCACGGCAGTCCCAGGAGGTCCAGGTCCCCGTGCACGTCACGCACGGGGACGCGGTCCGCGCGTGGGTCGAGGTCGACGCGGCGGAGGGCCGGGGCCGCCGGGCGGCGGGCTCGTCGCCGCAGCGGGTCGAGCTGGAGCAGGCCGACGTCTACGTCGAGCCCCGGACCGTCGACGGGCGCCAGGTCGGCCGGGCCACGTTCGTCGTCCCCGCGGGCCTGCCGCTCGGCTGGCACCTCCTGCGGACCGCCGGCCCGTCCGGCGAGGCGGCGAGCCCGCTGGCCGTGACCCCCGACCGCCTCGAGCTGCCCGCGGCCCTCGAGGACCGCAGCGCGTGGGGGCTCATGGTCCAGCTGTACTCGGTGCGCTCGCGGGCGTCCTGGGGCGCGGGCGACCTGCGCGACCTCGCCGACCTCGCCTGGCTGACCGGCCACGAGGCGGGTGCGCAGTTCGTGCTGGTCAACCCGCTGCACGCCGCCGAGCCGGTCCCGCCGCTGACCCCCTCGCCGTACCTGCCGACGACGCGCCGGTTCGTGAACCCGCTGTACCTGCGCGTCGAGGACGTGCACGAGACCGGCTACCTGACGTCCGCCGACCGCGCGCTGGTCGAGTGGTCCGCGGAGCAGGCGGTCGCGCTCGACACCGACGACGGCCCGATCGACCGCGACGTGGTGTGGGCCGCGAAGAAGGCGGCGCTGGAGGTCGTGTTCGCCGCACCCCGCAGCGCGGCCCGCCAGTCGGCGTTCGACGACTTCCGCCGCCGGGAGGGTCGCGGGCTCGAGGACTTCGCGCTGTGGTGCGCGCTGGTCGAGCGCGACGGCCCCCCGCCGTGGTCCGCGGACCTGCGCGACCCCGCGGCGCCCGGCGCCCTGCGCGCCCGGACCGAGCTCGCCGACCGGGTGCAGTTCTTCTGCTGGCTGCAGTGGCTGGCCGACGAGCAGCTCGCGACCGCCCAGCGCACCGCCCACGAGGCGGGGATGGCGCTGGGCGTGATGCACGACCTCGCCGTCGGGGTGCACCCCTCGGGTGCCGACGCGTGGGCGCTCGGCGGCGTGCTGGCCCGGGGGGCCTCCGTGGGCGCACCGCCGGACATGTACAACCAGCAGGGGCAGGACTGGTCGCAGCCCCCGTGGCACCCGGCCGAGCTCGAGCGGGTCGCGTACCGCCCGTACCGGGACCTGCTGCGCACCGTCCTGCGGCACGCCGGCGCCGTGCGGATCGACCACATCATCGGCCTGTTCCGGCTGTGGTGGATCCCGACGGGGAGCTCCCCGGCCGACGCCACCTACGTCCGGTACGACCACGAGGCGATGATCGGCATCCTCGCGCTCGAGGCGCACCGCGCGGGGGCCGTCGTCATCGGCGAGGACCTCGGCAACGTCGAGCCGTGGGTGCGGGACTACCTGTCCGAGCGCGGCGTGCTCGGCACGTCGATCCTCTGGTTCGAGAAGGACGCCGACGGCCGCCCCCTGCCGCCCGAGGGCTACCGCCGGCTCGCGCTGGCCTCGGTCACCACGCACGACCTGCCCCCGACGGCCGGGTACCTCGCCGAGGAGCACGTCGCGCTCCGGGAGCGGCTGGGCCTGCTGACGGAGCCGGTCGCCGAGGTGCGCCGCGCCGCGCGCGCGGAGCGGGCCGCGATGCTCGCCGCCCTGCGCGACCTCGGGATGCTGGGCGACGACCCCTCCGAGCGGGAGGTCGTCGAGGCCCTGCACCGGTACGTGCTGCGCACCCCGAGCGTGCTCGTCGGGGTGTCGCTGGCCGACGCGGTGGGGGAGCGGCGCGCGCAGAACCAGCCCGGCACCGACCAGGAGTACCCGAACTGGCGGGTCCCGCTGGCGGACGGCGGCGGTCGGCTCGTGCTCCTCGACGACCTGTTCCGGAACACGCGGTTCCGGTCGCTCGCCGCGGTCCTCGCGGAGCGCTGAGTGGCCGACGCACCCACCTGGCCGCCGCGGCGCGTGCGCGTCGTCGGCAACAGCGGCGCCGGGAAGACCACGTTCGCGCGGGCGCTCGCGCACCGCCTCGGGCTGCCGCACCGCGAGCTCGACGAGGTGTTCTGGGACTCGGGCTGGGTGAAGAAGGACGGCGAGGTCGCCCGCGCGATCCTGCGGGAGTTCCTCGACGGGTCACCGGGCGGCTGGGTGGTCGACGGCAACTGGACGCAGATGCGCGCCGGGCTCGCCGAGGACGTCGACGTGCTGGTGTGGCTCGACTACCCGCGGTGGGTCGTCATGCCCCGGGTGGTCCGCCGGACGCTCACGCGCGGTCTGCTGCGGCGCGAGCTCTGGCACGGCAACCGGGAGGACCTGCGCTCGCTGGCCCGCCGCGACCCGGAGGACAACATCGTGCTCTGGGCGTGGACCCAGCACGACGCCTACCGCGAGCAGTACCGCCGGGAGGCCGCCTCGGGCGAGATCCCGGTGGTCCGGCTGCGGCACCCGCGCGAGGCCCGCCGCTGGCTGGCGGCGCTGCCCCCGGTGCGCCCCGCGTCGTCCGCCGGGTCGCCGACTTAGGCCGTCCGCGCCGAGACAGGCCCGTGGGGGGCGCTGTCTCGGCGCGGAGGCCCTGTCTCGGCGAGGATCCGCCGGGCGAGCCGGGCGGCTCAGTCCTCGTGGTATTGCCGGTCCGCGGCCTGCGCGGCCAGGGTCCGGCGGACGCCGTCGCGCGCTTCGACGACCAGGCGGCGCAGTGCGGGCGCGGCGTCGGGGTGCGCGGCGAGCCAGGCGTCGGTCGCCCCGGCCACGTCGGCCTCGGCGTCGTCGGCGAGCTCCGTCGGGTACAGGCCGACGATGAGGTTCTGCGCCATCTCGCTGGTCTTCTCGGCCCACACGCGGTCGAGCACCTCGAAGTACGGCGCGACCCACGGCCGCAGCAGCGCGCGGTCGTGCACCCGGCCGAACCCGGTGATCGTCGCCGCCTGCAGGGCGTTCGGCAGCGCGTCCGACTCGACGACCGCGGCCCACGCGGCGGCCTTGGCCTCCGGCGTCGGGATCGCGGCGCGGGCGGCAGCGGCGGCCCGCTGGCCGGTCGCGGTCGGGTCCGCCTCGAGCTGCGCGTCGATCTCCGCGGCGCCGGCCCGGTCGCCGGTGACCAGCGAGGTCAGCAGCTCCCAGCGCAGGTCGGTGTCGATCGACAGGCCCTCGAGCCGGGTGCCGCCGTCCACGAGGGCGGCGACCGCGTCCAGCTGCTCCGGCGTGCTCGCCCGGGCCGCGAACGCCTTGACCAGCTGCAGCTGGGTGTCGCTCCCGGCGGGGGCGTCGGTGGCCAGCGTCCAGAGCGTGTCGGCGGCGGCGACCTCCGTGGCCGACCGGTGCTCGGCGGCCACGTACAGGTCGAGCGCGGTGTGCAGCTGGCGCAGCAGCACCAGGACCACCGACGAGTCGGTCTCGTGCGCGATGTTGCCGAGCAGCAGGTCGACGAAGTCGCGCGCCGGGGTCTCGCCGTCGCGGGTGGCGTCCCAGACCGCCGCCCACACCAGGGTGCGGGGCAGCGACTCGGTGAAGTGGCCGAGGTGCGCGACCGCCGTCGCGAGCGAGCGCTCGTCGAGCCGGACCTTCGCGTACGCGAGGTCCTCGTCGTTCAGCAGCAGCAGGTCGGGGCGCGCACGCCCCACCAGCTCGGGGACCTCGGTGCGCTCGCCGTCGACGTCGAGCTCGACGCGCAGGGTCCGCTCGAGGCGGGTCTCGCCGGACTCGTCGGCGACGACGTCGTAGCCGCCGACGACCAGGCGGTGCGGGCGCTGCACCGGGTGGGTCTCGGGGACCTCCTGCCGGACGGCGAGCGCCGTGATCCGCTCGACGCCGTCGGCGCCGACCTCGGAGGTGATCTCCGGGCGCAGCAGCGTGACGCCCGACTGCTCCAGCCACAGGCCGGACCACGCGGACAGGTCGCGGCCGCTGGTGGCCTCGAGCTCGGTCAGCAGGTCGCGCAGCTCCGTGTTGCCCCACGCGTGCTTCGCGAAGTACGCCCGGACGCCGGCGAAGAACTGCTCCTGGCCGACCCACGCGACGAGCTGCTTGAGCACGCTCGCGCCCTTGGCGTAGGTGATGCCGTCGAAGTTGACCTCGACGTCCTCGAGGTCCCGGATGTCCGCCGCGATCGGGTGCGTCGACGGGAGCTGGTCCTGGCGGTACGCCCAGCCCTTCTCGAGCGAGGAGAACGTCGTCCAGGCGGAGGTCCACCGGGTCGCCTCGGCCGTCGCCAGCGTGGACGCGTACTCGGCGAACGACTCGTTCAGCCACAGGTCGTCCCACCAGCGCATCGTCACCAGGTCGCCGAACCACATGTGCGCGAGCTCGTGCAGGATCGTCACCGCACGGCGCTCGACCGTGGCCTCCGGCACCTTGGACCGGAACACGTACGACTCGAGGAACGTCACCGCGCCGGCGTTCTCCATCGCGCCGGCGTTGAACTCCGGCACGAACAGCTGGTCGTACTTCGCGAACGGGTACGCGAAGTCGAACTGCTCCTCGTAGAACGCGAACCCGGCACGGGTGATGTCGAGGATGTTCTCGGTGTCGAGGTGCTGCGCGAGCGAGCCGCGGCAGTACACCCCGAGCGGGATCGTCCGGCCGTCGCTGCTGGTCAGCTCGCCGTGCTCGTGGTGGTACGGCCCGGCGACGACGGCCGTGATGTACGACGAGATCCGGGGCGTGGGCTCGAACGTCCACGTGGCGCTGCCCTCGTCGGCGCCGCCGTTGCGGTTGCTGCCGCCGTCGACCGCGACCGGGTCGCCGACGGCGGGGGAGTTGGACACGACCACCCAGTGCGCCGGGGCCGTGACGGTGAAGCGGAACGTCGACTTCAGGTCGGGCTGCTCGAAGACCGCGAACACGCGCCGGGAGTCGGCGACCTCGAACTGCGAGTACAGGTAGACCTCGTCGTCGACCGGGTCGACGAACCGGTGCAGGCCCTCGCCGGTGTTCATGTAGGCGGCGTCGGCGACGACGACCACCTCGTTGTCCTCGGCGAGCCCGTCCAGGGCGATGCGGGAGTCCGCGAACACCGCCGCCGGGTCGAGGTCGGCGCCGTTCAGGGTGACGCGGTGCACGACCGGGGCGATCAGGTCGAGGAACGTGCTCGCCCCCGCCTCGCGGCTCGTGAAGCGGACCGTCGTGGTCGACGCGAAGGTCGTGGGACCCGTCGTCAGGTCGAGCGCGACGTCGTACGACTGCACGTCCACCAGGGCGGCCCGGGTGCGGGCCTCCTCGCGGGTGAGGTTCTCAGCAGGCACGCGGGTGTCTCCTCGTGAGGTCGGTTCAGCGGCCGGTCGCCGCATCATTCCACCAACCGGCGTCGGTTCCGCACCCGGTCGGGGCGCTCCGGGGCCGCTCCGGGGCTGGTTGGTGGCGGGTCGGTGGCCGTTCGGGGTGACAACGGGCGGGGGTGCCGGGGCATGATGGCGGGCGCGGCGGTCGGTCCCGGCGGTCGCAGCCGCCCGTCCGCCACCGCACCGACCGCCCCGTGAGGAGCCACCTGACGTGACCGACACGCAGCCGCCCACGTCCCGCGACACCGCCGACTTCTGGTTCGACCCCGCCTGCCCGTGGGCGTGGATGACGTCGCGCTGGATGGACGAGGTGCAGCGGGTCCGGGACGTCGAGGTCCGCTGGCACGTGATGAGCCTGTCCGTGCTCAACGAGGGCCGGGATCTCCCCGAGGAGTACCGCGCGCTGATGGACGACTCGTGGGCGGCGGTCCGCGTGCTCACCGCCACGAAGGAGCTGTACGGCGCGGAGCACCTCAAGCCGCTGTACGACGCGCTGGGCAGCCGCCGGCACCCGGGCGGCCGCACGGACACGTGGGCGATCATCCGTGAGTCGCTCGACGAGGTCGGGCTGCCGCAGTCGCTGCGGGCGTACGGGGACACCGACGAGTTCGACGAGCAGCTGCGCGCGTCGCACGCCGAGGCGATCGCCCTGGTCGGCGACGAGGTCGGGACCCCGGTCGTCG
Source organism: Cellulomonas sp. NPDC058312 (assembly GCF_042880135.1). Lineage (NCBI taxonomy): Bacteria > Bacillati > Actinomycetota > Actinomycetes > Micrococcales > Cellulomonadaceae > Cellulomonas > Cellulomonas sp. NPDC058312. Next base: position 253,133 of record NZ_JBHVZE010000006.1, read on the forward strand.
CCGTCAACGGCTCCGCGTTCTTCGGCCCCGTGATGACGCCGGCGCCGAAGGGCGAGGACGCCGGCCGACTGTGGGACGGCTTCGTGCTCGTCACCGGCGTCCCCGGGTTCTACGAGCTGAAGCGCACCCGGACCAAGGGCCCCGTCTTCGACTGACCGGTCCGACCCGTCGACCCGCGACCGGGACCCGGGGCACCGCCGCCCCGCCCGGTCCGCACACCCGGAGGAACCAGATGGCAGCGTTCGCCGGCCTCAGCCGTGGCGTGAAGATCTTCCTGGCCGTGGACGTCGTCCTCGTGCTCGCGCTCGTCGTCGCCGCGATCGTGGTGCTCGGCGGCGGCGACGACGACCGGACCGCCGACGGCGCCGGTGCCGGTCCCGCGCCGGTCGCGTCCGGGTCGAGCACCCCCGGTGGGGGGTCGACGCCGGGCGACGACGCGACCGCGGCGGGGGATGCGCGCTCCTTCGCGTCGCCGAGCGGGAACATCGCGTGCACGATGTCGGCCGACGGCGTCACCTGCACGATCGCGAACAAGCAGTTCGACGTCCCCGCAGCCGAGGGGTGCACCGGCACGACCGGGCACGTGATCGTGCTCAACGAGTCGGACGGCGTCACCACCCCGTGCGTGGAGGGGGCGCCCCCGACCGTCGCCTCGGCCGACACCCCGGTGCTCGACTACGGCCGCTCGCAGGAGCTCGGTCCCTACACGTGCACCAGCGGGACCGACGGCATGTCGTGCGTGGTCGCCGAGACCGGCACCGGGTTCCGGGTGGCGACGGCCGCGCTGACGACTCTGCCGTGAGCCGCGCAGACCGGCCCCGCGTGACCCCGCGAGGCCGGTTTGACGACGGGCAGGTGGACGCGTAGTGTCCTCCGAGTTGCCCGAGAGGGAGGAACGGACACCGCGGATCGAACCCGGTGGCTGGTCCCGCGAGCAGCACACCCCAGCAGGATCGGTCGCCGCCTCGGCGCGCCTCCGCTCGTGCTGGACCAGGCAGGAAGGTTCGCCGGCGGGAATGCTCGCCGACAAAGCGGCCCGGAAAGCCTGGTAGGGTTTCGGAGGTCGGAACGGGAAAGAACAGCCCGGAAAGACGGTCTGAAAACTCTGGTAGGGTTTGAGGCGAGCGAGTCGCGGGAAACGGCGGCAAAGCGAGCCAGGAACTCTGGTAGATTGGAAGAAGAAGCCTCCGGTCGCGGA
>NZ_JBHVZE010000007.1:0-90810 GCF_042880135.1 Cellulomonas sp. NPDC058312
AGATCCTCGGCTGGAGAACACCAGCCGAAGTCCTCGACGAACAGCTACGGTCGCTCCAAAGAACAGGTGTTGCAACCACCGGTTGAGCCCAGTCAGTTTCGTTCCAGGAAGCTGCTGGCCGAACTACGCCGCCACGACCTGATCGGATCGATGGGCCAGGTCGCTTCCGCCGGCGACAACGCCGCAATGGAGAGCTTCTTCTCGCTGCTGCAGAAGAACGTCCTGGACCGGCGACGCTGGGCCACCCGCCACGAGCTGCGCCTGGCGATCATCACCTGGATCGAACGGACCTACCACCGCCGCCGACGCCAGACCCCGCCTCGGCCGCCTGACACCCATCGAGTACGAGACGATCATGACCACTCAGGTCGCACTCGCCGCCTGAGAACCGCTGTCGACCGACCCGTTCGTCGCGCTCTGGTTCCTCTGTGACGACGACTCGATGGTGGCGGGAGTGAACGTTCGGGTGAGACCCGGGCTCCTTCTCGCGTTTCAACGGAGAGCGTTCGGGACGATCAACAACCCCCACGCGATCGGATCATACTCCCAGTTGCACACTAGGAAGGCCGCCCGGCTGATCTACTCGACGCCCACGATCGACCCGCGTATCGCAGCGCAGCGGGGCTTGTTCGTGCTTCATAGCGACCCCGACAAGACAGCGGGTTCGAAGGTCTCTGAACTCGGCGAATTCGGGGCACCGCCAACGTGGGACCCCGAAGCAGATATATGACCTCGAAAACGCGGAAGGAACGGCGGGCCGCGGACGCAGGAGAACCAACTTCCCTGAGGCACTCGGGATCTTCGTCCCCGCTGCGGTCAAGCCAGTACTCCTCAATCGTCTCGAGACGAAGTTCGGCTTCACGAGGGCCACCATTTACCCGGACTTCAGTGGCGTGGGGCAGGTGTTTGCGTCCTGATTTCCTCATGCCTTCGCCCGGTCGGACTAGTGCGTGGATGTCATCGTCGGAGTCTTAGCGGTGTTACCTGCGCGAGATAAGAGACGGCTGAGCGTTCAGCCCCACCGGGGTGCAGGCCCTCGGGCTCACCGCCACGCGCGACCCCCCACCGCGATCTCGTCCAGAGCCGCCAGGGGAGACCGAGCGATCACGCGCTGGCTCGCGACTGTCCACGCGAACCAGACGTCGTCGATCGGGCTTCGGGCGGCGATCCCCGAGTCACCTGGCTCCTGCGGTGCTCGCGACGCGCCAACGAGGACGTGCTTACCGCGGGCGAGGGCGTAGCCGACCTCTACGCGAGTTCCGTAGGCGGTGCAGTGCTCGCTGGGTTCCAGTTCGTCCAGCCAGGCGAAGACGACGTCGGCACGATCGATCTGCGCCAAGCAGTCCGCTGCGGTCCTCGGCCTGCTGTGCCCGTTCATGCAGCAGACCCGCCCGAGCTCGCGCACGGTCGAGCAGTGGCTGCGAGACCTCGACGTCTGACCGGCGCCCGACGCGCCACCGGCCCTTGGACTGGGGAACGGCCCCACGTGAAACCCGATAGGTCCGACGAGCACGCTCACGGCCTAGAAGACAGGCGCGCCCGTCGCCCTCGACCTGCGCGTCGCGGGCGACGGGTGCAGGTGCACGACCTCACTCGGCGGAGTGCGCGAGGCTCACGCGGAACCTGAGCAATCTGACGACGCTGCGCGAGCCACGTCCAGGGCGAGCTCAGCGGGCGGTCGGTCGCGCAGCGGTGCGCCTCCGTGGTCGACGACCGAGGAGCTCGTCAACCGTGGTGTCGAGCGCACGAGCGATCGAGCTGATCGTGAACACCCCCGGGTCGACGACCGCACGACGTTCGATCGCACGGACGGTGCCGTACGCGACACCCGCCCGTTCGGCGACCGCCTGCTGCGTCAGATCCAGGTCGATCCGGCGCGCCCGGATCGCGTCCGCGAGACGCCGCGCCGCATCGAGGTGCGGACTCGCGTCTCGGGGAAGGCGGCCGACCATGGCGTCGAAACTACCAGAAATTTAGCGCTATTTTGTTAGCCGCTAGTGCTAGCATGATCGCATGGCTGGAAGGCATCTCAAGGAGCTCGTCACGGCTTACCACGCGCGTGACGACCTTGCCTTCCGTCGCGCGGCGCTGGCGATCATCGACGAGGAAGAGGCGAAGCGGCACACGACGCTCGCCCGTGACCTGCGGAAGCTCTTGGCAGCCGGCGCGCGGTCGTTCTCGATCGACGCGCAGCCGCGCCTGCCGGAGCCTCCTCGCGACAGGGACTCGAACGCACCGTTGGCGGACGTGACGGCGGGCGGCGACACCGTGCTGCGCGACCTGGTGTTCGACCCTGACCTGGCAGATCGTCTAGAAGGACTCGTTGACGAGGTCGCGTACTGGCCGGTGCTCGACACCGCCGGAGTTCCGCGCCGCAACCGGGTGCTGCTGTACGGCCCGCCGGGATGCGGGAAGACGTCGATTGCCGGAGCGCTCGCGAACCAGCTGGGTTGGCCGCTCGTCACGACACGAGTCGACGGGTTGATGTCGAGCTACCTCGGCGAGACGGCCTCGAACCTGCGGAGCTTGTTCGACTTCGCGTCCGCCGCCCCGTCGGTCGTGCTGCTGGACGAGTTCGACTCCCTCGGGAAGGTCCGGGACGACCCCGGCGATCACGGCGAGCTGCGCCGTGTCGTGAACGCGGTGCTGCAGCTGATCGACAAGTACCAGGGCCCGTCGATCCTCATCGCGGCGACGAACAACCCGGGTGTGCTCGACACGGCGTTGTGGCGCCGGTTCGACGAGGTCGTCGAGATCCCGCTGCCCCGACCGGAGCAGATCAGGTCGCTGCTCGGACGACTCCTCCACCTGCACTCGAACGACGAGATGCTCGACCCGGTCGTGAAGCAGCTGACCGGACTGTCATTCGCGGCAGTCGAGCACACGGCACACACCGCGAAGCGCCGCGCGATCATGACCGGCCGGTCAACCATCGACAAGCACGACCTGAGAGGGGCCGCGGAGGAGACCGCCACTCGTCCGTGGGTGTGAAAAGAGCACAAAGGCCCACCTCTGAGCAATCGGTCTGGTTAGCCTCTAGGAATGGCCGACCACCTGACGTTGGGTGTGCCCCGTTCCACTGGATCGCGACGAGGCGGCGGGAACCCGACACCGGCACCGCCGGTGAATCGCAGCGAGCACGCGACGACCCTCGCCGGGATCCTTGAGGGCCTCGGGTTTCCGTACCCGGGCCAGGCCGACCCGACGGACACGCCAGCACAGGAGGAGGACGAGAGCCTGCTCGTCCTGGTGTTCGAGGGCGACCGGCCCATCACGCCGGCGCCGTTCGCCGGACTCAAGATGACCCCGCTCGGGGAGACGACCGAGAACGAGGTCTACATCTTGTCGTCGCCGGAGGCCCGCGCGCGATTCGCGGAGAAGCTCGGGTGGTACGGCAACGCGACGGACTGGTCGGACGACGCCACGTGGGCCAAGCAACTCGACGCGATCTCGGGCATCCGGTTGTACGACCGACGCGACCGGCACGACCCACGCCTGGACGACCTGGAGTTCACCGGCGTGGAGCTCATCGACGTGATGATTTGGCCGTCGTCGCTGATTCACTCACGCCGGCGCGCGAATGTGTCGAAGCGCTGGGTGGACGACGTCGCGGGCGTCGTCGACGCCGGTGCCCTCCGGAACCCGTCGATCCGGGTGGTGGCTCGCGACGACCGACCCGACGTCGCGATGGTTCGTGTCGCAGCGGACCGCGACCTGCTCGAGGAGCTGCTCGCGCACCCCTTGGTCGAACGAGTACGACCGCCGCTGCGGCCGAGCGTCTCGATCGCCGACCTGATCGCCGTGCAGCCCCCGACGACACCGATCGTGCCCGCGGGTGCCGCGATCGGGGTGATCGACGACGACGTGCTCGACAACCCGTACCTGAAGAACGTCGTCGTGGGCCGTGCCAGCTTCCCGGGTGCAGGTGCCACGTTCGGGCCACCGTCCGGGCACGGCACCCAGGTCGCAGCGATCGCCGCCTACGGAGACCTGACACCGCTGGTCGACCCGGCTGCCGGTGCGCTGTCGAACCCGCAGCCGATCGTCAGCGCACGCGTCATGGACCAGGACCCCCACGACCCTGGGCGTGCGCGCATGCCGGGCACCCCGCACCTCCAGTTCGAGGCAGCGATCAAGTGGCTGCACCAGGAGGGCGTTAAGGTCGCCGTCTGCTCGATCAACGAAGACGGGCCGGACAGCCGCGCGCTGCCATCGGAACTCACCACGATCATCGACCAGCTAGCCCGTGACACGGGCATGGTCATCATCGTCTCCAGCGGAAACCGAACCTCGGTCGACCCGCACCACTGGCAGACGGACTACCCCACGTACCTGTCGACGCCTCAGTCCCGGATCGCTGAACCCGGGAACGCGGTCAACGCGATCACGGTCGGCGGGTTCGCCCGGCACACGACGCCGAGCAACCCCGCACACGTCGCGATCGCCCACACCACGGAATGGCCCTCCCCGTTCACGCGGCTCGGCCCCAGCCGAGGACGCGACAGGGCCGGGACCGCGAAGCCCGAGTTCGCCGCGCACGGCGGTAACTGGGCGTGGGATCACCAGTTCCACCAGCTCGGTCCGACGAAGGACGCGGCGTTGGCGGTCGTGTCGCTCGCCCCGCCCGGATCACCGGGAGGTCGCATCGCGGCCGCGGTGACCGGGACGAGCTTCTCGGCGCCGTACGTCGCGCACCAGGTCGCGCGGATCGCCACCCGGTACCCCGACGCGGGCGGAAACCTGCTGCGCGCTTTGACCGCGTTGTCCTCCCGGAAGCTCCAACCGGACCAGTTCCAGCCCGACGACGCTCACGGCACGACGTCGACATCGATCGTGGCTGTCTACGGCGAACCCGACGCCGCTCGGATCTTGGAGTCGGGTACCCACCGGGTCGTGTTCACGTACGAGGGCGCGATGGAGCTCAACGACTCCGAGATCCACTCCCTGCCGATCCCCGAGGAGTTCCTGCAGATCGGCCTCGAGCAGCGGATCGCCGTGGCTCTGGCGTTCACACCTCCGGTGCGTCGCAGTAGGCGCGCGTACGTCGGCGCGTCGATGGAGGTTGACATCATCAAGAACCACACGTTCGACCAACTCAAGGAGATCTACAAGCACCAGCCGGACGCGAGGAACTTCCCTGACCCGGTGGAGCTCGCGGCGGCGAAACGTCCACTGCCCAAGTCGCCGCAGCGTTTCGCCATGGACCGCGGCACCGCGACCCTGGGGTCGAACACCCTGATCCTGCGTCGCGGGACGAGCGCGTCCTGGTCGCCCGACGACACGAACTTCCAGGTGGTGGTCACCCAGGCGACCGACCAGTGGGCGAAGGCTGACTACGACGTCAAGAGGCGTGTGCAGCCGTATGCGCTGGCCGTTGAGATCGCGGTGCGTGAGACTGCCCAGATCGACCTGTACGCCGCAGCTCGCAGTCGCTCCCGGGTGCGGCTTCGTCAGGAGGGATGACCGCGCGCAGAGGCCAGGGCCCTGTTGCGGCAGGGGGCTCGCGCCCCCACTGACGAAACCGTACGCCGCGCGGACCTGCCCTACGACCTGCGGGAACGTCCGCCTACCGGGACGGTCCCAGTTCGGGCGTCCGGCAATTGGCGGTGGGCCTCGGTCTGACCGCGGTCGCGCTCCCGCGCGCCGTGTCGGGTACCCGTCGTCGGAGGGGGCCGTCGTCACCCACCGGCGTCTACCTCCGGCAGCGCCTCGACCGCGACCACGGGAGTCGTCCGGCGCAGCGTCAGGGCGGCGGCCGGGTCGAGGGGTTCGAGCTGCAGCCACATGTCCTGCCCCACGACGATGCCTTCGGTCATGGATGTGCCGGTCACATGCCGGATGCCCACCACGGTGACGGCCTGGTCGTCGCGGCGCAGCCTGCCGAGCGGGAACCGGGGGTCGTCCCCTGCCGGTCCGGCGGTGACCCTGGTCGCGGTGACCGTGCCGTCCGGACCGGTGGAATCGATCAGGTGCATCGCCCCGGACGCGGTCGTGACGAGCCACCGCCCGGCGGTGTGCATTGGGTCAACCGGGGCGGACATCGTCGTCGCTGTCGTCATCGACGTGTGCCGAGGGCGGGGGCGGTTCCGGGTGGACCGGCGGGTCTTGCGGAGAGCTCAGGAACGGCATGACCCTCCACCCGAAGCCCTGGGCGTCGAACTTCCCCCCACGCCAGTGCGCCCACCCGACCGCGGCTGCGTGCAGGTACCGCTCCTGCTGCACCGTCCACCAATCCCACCCGACGATTATCGCGAGGCGCCTGCCGTCCTGGACCAGGATCACGGGCGACCATCTGTCGATCTCGAGCTCCGCGTACTGCGGGATGACCATCTGCACCGGCACGACCTGATCCGGTGCGTCCCAGGAGCGAGGGCTGGGTCCGTCATCGGATTCGCTCATCGCGGTCACCACCGTTCGCATGGTCGTTCTCGTCGGGCACCCGCCGGTTCGCCGTTGCGCCGCGCCCCGCCGGCACCGGTTACCAGGGGCGCCCTGCCGGACCGGCGGTAGCCCAGTCGCAGTGACCATGCCGTCCGGGCCTGTGGACTCGATCAGGTGCATTGCCCACCCGGTCGTCGCCTGCGACCGCCCTCGGGCGTGCACTGGGTCAGCGACGCCGCTCATCGGGTCCTCCGTCCTCGCCGGGCTGCACGGTGGAGTGCAGGCGCTCCTGCATCGGCGGGCGAAGGTACGCCAGGACCTCCCACCCGGCCCCGCGGCGTCGAACCTGCCGTTGCGCCAGAACCCCCAGGACGTCGCGGCCGCGTACACCTACCGCTCGTGCTGCAGCGTCCACAAGTCCCACCCCACGATGACCGCAATGCGTGTGTCGGCGTCGGTCAGAACATCGGGACGCCGGCATTCACCCCGCTGCGGATCTTCTTGTACTTCGGGATCGCGCCCGCCACCGGCATCACGCGCTCGGTCTGCTCCCACGCGAACCTGCGGCGCCCGTCACCGAGCGGACTCATCGCCGTCACCCCCCTCCGGCGTGCGGCCTTCGTCGTCCGAGGGCGGGTTCGGCTTCGCGGTGGGGTGGCGGCGCAGGGTCCGTGCCAGGTCGGTGGCGTGCCCGGCGACGTCGAACACCCCGGAACGCCAGGCGGACCAGAACGACACGGCCATGGCGGCGAACTTCTCGCGCACGTCCACGTACGCCGACCACGACACCATGGCCGCGACCCGCTTCCCGTCCTTGACGACCACGACTTGGGCGCCCCGCTCGACCTCGTCCAGCAGATCGTCGAACCGGTCCTCGACCTCCTCAACAGGGACAACGATCTCGCGGGACAGACCCAGCAGGTCCGGCTCGTGGAACGCACCCTCACTCAGACCCGAGTCCTCGCCGTCGTCGTCGGACTCCGGCCGCGGGTGCCGTTCGCGGTACTCCCGGTACGAGGCGTCGATGGCGACTTCGAGGCCGCGCGCCAGGACCTCCAAGCCGACCTCCGGGCCGAGGTCGACCTCACCGACGAGGAACTTCGCGTCGCCGTCCAGCGTGACACCGGCGGCCGAGTCGGGGTCGCGCCCGGACGTCCGGGGCGGCTGCATCAGCCCGGCCTCGAACATCTTGTCGAGCTGCGACTGGGTGAACCTGATCGCGGACTGCCCGTGCTCCTTGAACTGGATTACGGTGCCTTCGGCGAGTTCCACCCGGGTCGGCAACGACCACAACCACGGGCGTCGGATGCCGGTCACAGCGCGTCGTCCTGCGGGAAGGCCGGCAACCCGGCGAGCTCCTCGGGTTCGACGTAGTCGATCGACGTCACCAGCCGCTGGATCCAGAATCCGAACTCCGGACCGCAGGGGTCCCAGTCGAAGACGTACTCGTGCCGGTCCCCGACCCGGATCACCCCCACGTCACCGTGGAAGACCGACTTCACGGACACCAGCGGCACCCACCGCCCGTCGCCGGGTCCGCGCGAGGACGTGGGCGCGGCCAGACGCAGCAGAAGCACCGAGTCCAGGTCGAGGAAGTACTGAGTCCGCGACAGCGACCGGATCGCCCAGACCCCGGTCGCGTCTGCCAGGACGAGCTCGTCGACGTGCGGGGCGTTCACTGCGAGCTCCGCGGCTTGACCGGTGAGACGTGCTGCTCCCAGGGCTCGGGGATGGGGTCTCCCAGGACCGCGGCCCGCGTCTCGACGTCAGGGATCTTGCCCGCCTGGTACTCCAGGGCCGTACGGATGGCGCTCTCGTATCCATATCGCCACCCGCGACGGAACTGGTCGCGAGCACGAATGTGTCCACGTCCTGTGACGACGGTGACCGCGAGCAGTGCCAGGCAGGTGCCGAGCGGCCCGCCGTTGAGCAGCTCGGCAAGCGCACCGGCGAGGGCTGTCCCTGCGATCAGGAGCGAGCCGGTCGACCATCGCGCGTACGCCCAGGCGTGCGAGGGCCGGGTCGCGGGGTGCCGATCTTTCGTCGTGTCGGTCATGGTTGCTGTCCCTCGACGGTGGGGTGGAGCACGCGCGGTGGAAGGTGGCCTTCCGACGCTCAGGTACGTAGCCCTGAGACCAACGTTGCTCATAGTACGCTTTGCACGCACTCAATCAAGCCCCACGGGCGATCTGCAGGTTCGCGTCGACGCTCCTTGGCCCGGGTAGCGTCTAGACAGTGAGGAACGTTTGGAGTGTTGCTCATAGTCGGTCGACGGGTCAGTCGGCCGTCCCTAGCGTCGAGCGAGTGCCCGACTCCGACCTGCAAGCCGTCCAGCGGCGCGCTTTCGGCGCGACGTTGAGGCTCATCAGGGTCGGGGCGGGCATGACGCAGGAGCAGCTCGCGCTGGCTTCGGGCTTGGACCGGACGTACTTGAACACCGTCGAGTCAGGACGCCGGAACATCTCACTGCACGCGATCTGGCAGCTCGCCGGTGCGCTCCACGTGTCACCTCGGGCGTTCTTCCCGTTCGTCGACCCCGAGGACGTCCCACCGAGCAGGACGCCCTAGCGCACGGCAGCACCGCGAGAACACCATCCGGTGTGGGCGCCGGTCGCTAGCGTTCCCTCATGGACAGCGCGGATCGCGTCACGCCGTACGGATCGGCCAAGGACCTTCCGGTCATCAAGGAGCTCGAGCAGCAGCTCGCCGCGCTCAAGGTGATCGGCTGGATGCTGCCGGCCAAGCAGCGCGCACAGCTACGAGCCACTGAGGCGGAACTTCGGCGCATCCCCAGGATGGTCGACGACTTCTACCGGCTGCTCGGCCCGCGGAACTGGGTCTACACCGACGATCTCGCCACCACGAAGATCGAAGAGGTCGTCGCCGCCACAGACCCTGAGGAAGCCGAGCGGCGGCTGATCGCGTACTACCAAGAGGACGGCCGGCTCGACTTCGTGGTCAAGCAGTTGTTCCGGTTCGAGCAGCTGCGCCCACGTCTTCCGCTGGTCCGTCACGCGCTCGACGACTACCGGGAGGGGCGCTACTACGCGGTCGCGCTCGCCCTCATCCCCGTCATGGACGGGTTCGTCAACGACGTCGAGACCACCAACAGGCGTGGACTGCACGCCAGGGACGCAGATGACATGGTCGCGTGGAACAGCGTGACGGCCCACCACCTCGGGCTCGCGCACGCTCACCAGACGTTCCAGAGGTCATTCCGCAAGACCGAGACCGACGAGGTCACCGAGCTCTACCGGCACGGCATCCTGCACGGGATGGTGGTGAACTTCGACAACGTCGTCGTGGCGACGAAGGCGTGGAACCGCCTCTTCGCGGTGACCGACTGGGCGGCCGCACGCGCGAAGCAGCGGGAACCGGTGCAGCCGACGCCGTCACTGCGGGAGTCGGTGGGGCGTTGGCGCGAGGTCCGCGCCCGATCAGCGCGGATCGATGCGTGGCATCCGCACACGTATACCCCCGGTGACGATGAGCCGTCCGAGGTCGCGCAGACGTGCACCGAGTTCCTCCAGCAGTGGCAGCGCCACCAGTGGGGCCCTGCCAGCGCTCACCTGCACGGCGAGCAGCACACCCCGGTCGGGAGGCGGGCGCTCGTCGCAAAGGACGCCTACGGCGCGCTCGAACTCACACGCTGGGAGCTTCGTGCTGTGCGGCACACCGCGGCGAGCGTCGCCGTCGTCGACGTCAGGCTGCACGTGGACGGGCAGGTCCACGACACCGCCCTGCGCTGGATCCGCATCGACGAGAACGGTAGCCCTGCCACTGAATCCGAAGCCGGGACCTGGTTCCTCACCCTGTACGGCCCGGCAAACTTCCTAACGCCGGACACGCTCGTGACCGAGTAGCGCGGACACCACGACGGGCACCATCGATGCCAGACCGCGTGGTCAGGCACCCGCACCGAGAGACCTGCGTCGACCGCGGCCCCCAGGCTACCGCGCCGGTACTGCCTGCTGTCCCTGCTTCATGGACGAGTTGCCGTCGCTCGCCGCGGCGCTTTGAGACCGGCGCTCCGGAACAGGCCCGACCGAAGGAGCAGGACCCAGCAGGTCGTTCAGCAGCGCGCGCAACGCACCCTGCGTCGAGTGCGAGGTCAGCAGCCCAGAGACCACGACGCCCATCGCCAGCGCCGCGCGCGACACCGAACGACGCCACCTCGATCGGTGTCCTGTTGATCAGGATCGGAACGATCGGCTCGACCGTGGCGGCGATGAGCACACAGCAGGCAGCCGCGAACACGTTCGTGCGGACCGGACCATCCGGGCCACGGTGACGGCTTCGTCCTCACCGATGTGCTCCGCTACGTAGAACATTCGGGCGGACGCCCGCCGCGACCAGCCACCGAACATGGTGATGTGGTGACGTGCGAGGTGAGGACACCGAGCCCGAACGTCACCATCGCCGCGACCGCCATCAACGCGTCCGCCAGCGGCACATCGACGATGTTCAAGGTCATCCACACCCCGACCGCGAGGTAGACCGACCACGAGCCGATCGTGAGCACGTCGGCCCTCGTCACCGGCGGGTGCCGAGTCAGCGAGACCAACAGGTGCGTACGTCTGGCAATCTCCGAACGCAGCTCGGCACGGGCACCCGACGGGACCCGTTCGACGAACTGCGCGTCGGCGCGGAGCTCGTCCCTCAGCCGCCGTGACGTCCGGAACAGCGGACTGAGCAGAGCGACAACGACAGCGCCCAGGAGCCCGGCGGCGACTTTGAGAACCTCGGTGACGATCTCGTCAACGCCCGCATCGTCGCAGAGCACCCGCGCGCAACGGTGACGTCTTGCGTGAACGATGCGCGCAATGACCGGGGATGGGAAGCACCGAGGTCCACTCGTTCGGCACGGACCTCGCTCACGATCACGCAAGGCAACGCAACCGTCTGCGCAGAATGGTCGGCCTGAACGATTGACGCAGGGTGTTGCGCAGGTGCGGGACGGCTGTAGTGTCATCCCATGCCCGACCTGACCAGCGCGATGATGGAGTCGATCCGCCAGGTCGATGAGCACATCGCCGGCCTCGAGGCGAAGCTGCGCGACCTCAAGCACGCACGTGACGTGCTGCGCAGTCTGGTCAGCGAAACGTCCCCCAGTGCGAGTGTCTCTCCTCGCCCTGCGGACGCCGCGCCGAGCACCGATCGCCCTGTCAAGTCGGCCCAGCTCGACCCTGCGACTCTGCTCGGTCGGATGGCAGAACTTGTGGATCGCAGCGCTCCCGGCACGTCCTGGAAGGCGGTCGAGCTCGCCCGCACGCTGCACGACGGCGAGCCGACCCGTTCTCAGATCGAGAGCTGCCGCGCGAAAGCTGGCCAGCTCGTGGCGAGGGGCGCTCTGGTGAAGAACCCGAACGGCACGTTCGCCAAGCCGGGGGTGGGCGCCGTGTAGGCATGAAAAATGCCGCCGGTCGAGCGCGAACTCGAGCCGGCGGCGAGCACTTTGACCTACCAGCAAGCAACTAATGGGCGCATCGTGCTGCCCACAGACTACCCCGTCTGAGCAGCACGGCAAGGGCCTACGCCCGTCGCGCCCACAGACGGAGGTTCTCGCATGCCTGAAGCCGGGCTACCACCCCATCCTTCCGCGTGTCCTCGACGGTTGTCGACGACGCTCGAGGAGTACCTGTCGACGTGGCATCCCGCCAGGCTCGACGCGCCCGCGTGGGCTCTGGCGCGCGACGGCGTTCATGACCGAGTCCGATCGTGCCGGCCGACGAACCTCCACACGATGAAGTCGATGCTTCGGGCCCTGGTGATGTTCTTGAGCCTCACGACCGCGTGGGACCGACGTTCGCCTCTGGACTTGGACCGCGTTCTCCGGCAAGAGACCATCAACGCTCATGCCCTGGCCCTGGTGGGTGTGCGCTCGCGGCCGGGCGACGACCGCACGCAGCTGATGCGCCTCGCTCGACGCCAGAGAGTCCGCACGCGGGTCACCAACCCGGCGACACCGACCACGAGACACGTTGCTGAAAGTGCGCACCGAGCTCTGGACAACGATGCTTCAACGGCGTCAGACTTGACCTTCGAGTTCGCAGCGATGCACTCGCAGCCCTCGTCTCGGCTGCCACCCTCCGCCCCGTCGTGGAGGCTCCTGAACCCCGCAGTAGCACAGGTCGGTGGTCTGATGCCCACCTCGATTGACTCGGTCTCACCTGCAGGTAAGCCGCCTCGCATGAAGACTCTGTCCCGCGCGGCCAGAGTCGCCGAAGGCAAGCGGAAGCACGCCGCAGCGCTCGGAGCGCTCCGCCACAGCGGACCCGCGCCACTGCCGGTCTTGCCTCCCGAGATCGAGGCGACGATTGCTGCCTACAGTCCACAAGGCAAGGCCGTGAAGTCGTGGGATCTGACCGCGCCGATGTGCCGGACGCTCGCCCGTTACTACAGGCCGAAGAGTCCGGAGAACGCCCGGAACGTCATGTGGCACTTGTCCCGGTATCTGGAGTGGGTTGTGTCGCAGCCTCACCGGGTCGATGTGACAGCGGCACTGAGGCTCGACGAGGTCGACTACCCCAACCTCCTGGACCTGTACCGGAGCGGCCGTTCGGCCGCTGACTCCACGGCAGCGAACCTGGTGTCGTTCGTGCGCAGAGCGGTGCAGAGGTCCCAGGGGGTCGAGCCCACCCCGGTGCCGCACACACGGTCTGCTTCCGTGCCCCTGCAGGGCCCGGAGGTCCCGGTCGTCGTGCAGTACGCCCACCAGCAGCGCACCTCGACGAACCGACGGTCGCTGTGCTTCATCGTGGGGTTGTCGCTCGGCGCTGGCCTCGACGGGCACGACCTGGCGTTGGTGCGACGCCACCACCTCGTGGTCTTCCCGGTGCCGGGCGGCGGTGACGTCCTCACCGTCGAGGTGACCGACGGCACCGCGACACGGGTCGCGGTCGTCGCCGACGTCATGCGCCCGACCGTCGAACTCGCGCTGGCGATGCACGACGAGATCGGTCGGGGCGCCGGTGCGTACGTGCTCGGGACGGAGGGCAACCGTCGCTCGGTCGTCCAGACCGCGATCAGGCACGCTCGCGCGGCTCGCCCCGAGGACCGCCCTCATGTGAGCTGTCCTCGGATGCGCAACACGTGGCTGGTCGCCGCGATGCAAGCAGGCATCCCGGTGCGGGAGGTCATGCAGGCAGCCGGCTTGAAGTACGCGACGACTCTCGTGGACCTGCAGGGGTACTGCGACCCTCTCGACCCTGCCTACGTCGCCACCCTGTTCGCGAACGTGCACCGGAGTTGGAGGAAGGCCGGATGAACATCAACGGCAAACTGTTCCTGTGGGTCCTGGACATCATCCGTGCCGGTGACGTCGTCGAACGGATCGAGAAGGTCCTGCGTCCCGGAGAGCGCGCGGGCGGGCGTCCGCGCCAGTTCGGTCTGGACGTGTGGCTCGCCGCGTTCGTCGTGGCGACGATCACCGGGTCGGGGGCGTTCGAGGTGCGCGCGCACCGGGTCCTGACCCAGGATCTGCCGCGTTCGCTGCAGGTGCGTCTCGGGCTGCGCCGCCGCGCGGTCGGCTCGGACGCGGTCACCCGTCCGATCTCGGTCGCTCAGGTTCGCGGTCCCCTCGACCAGCTCGCGGCGCGGTTGAACCAGGACGAGAAGGGCCTGTCGGACCTTGAGCGTGAGTACCGGCGCGAGACGCTTCGTGGCCTCGTGTGCGCGATGGCTGCCGCGACGATCCCGATGCGCCACCGCCTGTCTGGTTCGTGGGCGGTCGACAACACGGCCGTGGAGTCCTGGGGCAAGCCATGGACTCGCCCGAAGGACGCCGCCGGTGCGATCAGCCACGAGAGCGAAGCACGGTGGGGACACCGCACCCCGACATTCCAGACCGGTGACCGTGACCGGGTCTTCGGGTACAAGAAGTCCAGCTACACGCTGATCGCCCCGCTGCCCGCCTACATCGAGGCGATGGAGGTCCGCCCGGCGCACGAGCACGGCGAGGAGCCGGCGATGCGGCTCGCCGAGCTCTTGCACCGCAAGCTCACGAACGCCGGCCGCAAGTTCGGGTTGGTGATCGCCGACCGTGAGTACTCCCACGCGAAGCCGGAGCGGTGGCACCACCCGATGCGCGCCATGGGCGCCGAGCTAGTCATGGACATCCACCAGCTCGACCGAGGCGTCGAGCACTACCGGGGTGCGATGTTCCTCGACGGCGGGGCGTTCTGCCCCGGCATGCCGGGGCACCTGCTCCCGCTGGAGCGTCCGGCGCGCAGCACGCTCGGCCCTCGTCCCGGGCCGGACGAGCCGCTGAAGGAACGGTCCGCGTGGGACGCGTTGAAGAAGGCGCTGGCGTGGGCTCGCCGCATCACCTCGCTGCGCGAGCCCTACGCGCTTGTGCGGATCGCGGGCAACGGCGCCGGCAAGGAGCGGTTCGCGTGCCCGGCGCTGCACGGCAAGGTCGTCTGCCCGTTGCGGGCGTTCACGATGCAACTCCCCGACTCGGACCTCCTGCCGGAGGTGACTCCTCCACGGCCGGCGCTGCAGGTTGCGGACGGCATCTGCTTCCGCCAGTCGATCACCGTGTACGAGGACGTGTCTCCGAAGACCCGTCAGCGGTTGCAGTGGCAGTCGGAGAAGTGGGCGCTGCTCTACAACAAGCGCCCGTCGGTCGAACGCGGGTACGCGTCGATGAAGTCCGGAGCGACGGAGGACGTCGGCCGCGGCTGGATCCAGCTGCGCGGCATCGTGAAGGTCTCGTTCATGCTCGCGGTCGCGGTCATGTCGCAGAACCTGCGTCTCGCACTCGGCGAGATCGCCGTGAACGGCCCGGACGAGGGACCCGAGGCGGACGTGATCTTGCGCGGTCCCGAGGAGTTCTTCGGCCACGAAGAGCTCAACGTCTACGGCGACATCGACCGCTACGACACGCCGCACAACTCCGACCACTGACGCGCTCGAGGCACCCCGGACAGCATGAAACCCCCGCCGGGAACCCGGCGGGGGTTTCATGACTCCGAGGGGTCCAGTTACCTGACTCCCTCACACGCGGTAGCGGTGGGATTTGAACCCACGGTGGACTTTCACCCACACACGCTTTCGAGGCGTGCTCCTTAGGCCGCTCGGACACGCTACCTCGGCAAGGGAGACTACCGGATGCCGGACGGATCTCCCGCATCGGGGTCGTACCGTGGGGGTGTGACGTCCTTGCGCCTGCCCGTTCCCGCCCACGACGACGTCCGGCCGAACCCCGGCACGGTCGACGACGCGGTGGCGCTGCTGCGGGGCAGCCGGCTGACGGTCCTGACCGGTGCGGGGCTGTCGACCGACTCGGGGATCCCCGACTACCGCAGCCCGGACTCCCCGCCGCGCAACCCGATGACGTACCAGCAGTTCGTGGGGGACGCGGCGTTCCGGCAGCACTACTGGGCGCGCAACCACATCGGGTGGCAGCACGTGCACCGCACGCACCCGAACGCCGGGCACCGGGCGCTGGCGTCGATGGAGGCGCACGGCACGGTGGTCGGGCTGATCACGCAGAACGTCGACCTGCTGCACGAGCAGGCGGGCTCGCGGCGGGTCATCGACCTGCACGGCCGGTACGACCGGGTGATCTGCCTGCGCTGCCACCGCGTGGTGTCCCGGACGGAGCTCGCGGAGCGGCTGGAGGCGCTGAACCCGGGGTTCGCGGAGTCCGTGGGGGCGGTCGGGGACGTGGAGATCGCCCCGGACGCGGACGCGGTGATCGAGCAGACGTCGCACTTCGTCGTCGCGGACTGCTGGCAGCCGGACCCCGACGGGGGCGACGGGCCGTGCGGCGGGATGTTGAAGCCGGACATCGTCTACTTCGGGGAGACGGTGCCCGCCGAGCGGGTGGCGGCCGCGTACGCGCTGGTCGACGAGGCGGACGCCCTGCTGGTCGCGGGGTCGTCGCTGACGGTGCAGTCGGGACTGCGGTTCGTGCGGCACGCGGCGGCCGGCGGACGGCCCGTGGTGATCCTCAACCGGGGTGCGACGCGCGGGGACCCGCTGGCGACGATGACGCTGGACGCCGGTGCCTCGGAGACGCTGCAGGAGCTCGCCGCGCGGCTCTGACCGGGTGCTCAGCGCCCCCGGTGCCCCGCGAAGAACTCCCGCAGCACCGCCGCGCACTCGTCCTCGCGGACCCCGCCGACGACCTCGACCTGGTGGTTGAGCCGCACGTCGCGCACGACGTCCCACTGCGACCCGCACGCCCCGGCCTTCGGGTCCCACGCGCCGAGCACCAGCCGCGGCACCCGGGCCAGGACGGTCGCCCCCGCGCACATCAGGCACGGCTCGAGGGTGACGACGAGGGTGCAGTCGTCGAGGCGCCACCGGCCGAGCACCGCGGACGCCGCCCGCAGCGCCAGCACCTCGGCGTGCGCGGTCGGGTCGGCGTCGGCCTCGCGGCGGTTGCGGCCGGCCCCGACGACCTCCCCGTCCGGCCCCAGCACGACCGCCCCGACCGGGACGTCGCCGGTGGCCGCGCAGCCCGCCGCCTCGGTGAGGGCCAGGCCCATGGCGGTGAGGTCGTCGGCGCGCGCGAACATGCCGCCATCCTCCCGCACGCGGGCGGCCGCCGACGGGTGGTCACGGCCGGGGTCGTCCCCGGTCGCGGAGCTATCCTGCCGCCCGTGCCGCCGAGCCAGGACAGCCCGCCGCCGGGCGCCGTGACGCAGCAGGGGCGTGCCCCGGGCCGGCTCGCGCTCGTCCCGTCGCGCGCCGGGGGCGCGGGGCTGCTCGCGCTGCTGGCCGTCGTGGTGGCGCAGGCGTCGACCGCCGCGGTGCTGCCGGCCACCACCCGGCTGCTCGGCCTCGCGGACTGGCAGGCCGGTGCGGTGACCTCGGCGTCGGCGGCCGTCGTCGTGCTGACCAGCCCGGCCTGGGGCCGGCGCGCCGACGTGCTCGGCTCCCGCCCGGTGGTGCTCGCGGGTGTGCTGGCGGCGCTGCTCGGGACGCTGGGGTTCGCCGCGGTGCTGCTGGTGGTCGACGCGGTGCCCGCGACGGCGGCGTGGCTGGTGCTGCTGGTGGTGCGCGGGCTGCTGATCGGCACCGCGGTCGCGGCCGTGGGCCCGGCGACCCAGGTGCGGCTGGTCGCCGACGCCCGGACCCCGCAGGAGCGCACCGGCTGGATCGCCCGCGCCGGCGCGGTGCGCGGGGTCGGCACCATGGTCGGCGCGGGGCTGGCGGCCGGGCTGGGCGTCCTCGGCGCGGCGCTGCCCGTGGTCGCGGCGGCGGTGGTGCTCGCGGGTGCCGGTGCGTGGGCGCTCGCGGTGCGCGGCGGCGCGGAGGACGCCCCGGCACCGGAGACGCCGACGGCCCCGGACGCCGCGCTCCCCCGGGTCTCCGGGCTGCGGCGGCCCGCGGTGCGCACGGCGGTCGCGGCGTCGGCGGGGGTGTTCCTGGCGATGGCCCTGGTGCAGGGCAGCATCGGGTTCCTGGTCCAGGACCGGTACGACCTGGTCGCAGGCCGGGCGACGGCGCTGACGGGGGCGCTGCTGCTGGTCGCCGGGCTGGGGTCGCTGGTCGCGCAGGGCGTCGCGGTGCCGCGCCTCGGCTGGGCGCCGTGGCGGCTGGTCCGGGCCGGCGCGACGGTCGTGGTCGCCTCGGTCGCCGTCTACGCGGTGCCGGTGCCGGCGGCCGCGCTGACCGTGGTCGCCCTGCTGTTCGGTGCCGGCGTCGGCACCGCCGCCGCGGGGTGCACGGCGGCCGCGGCGGCGGCGGTCGGTCCTCGGGAGCAGGGCGACGCCGCGGGGCTCGTCAACGCGGTGAACGCCCTCACGTTCGTGGTCGGGCCCACGGTCGCCGCCGCGGGCTACGGCTGGCACCCCGGCGTCCCGGCCGTCCTGGCGCTGGTCGCCGGGTCGGCGGCGCTGCTCGCCTCGGCCCGCGCCCGGCAGCCCTCGGGGGGACGCCCGTGACCGCCACGCCCGCGACCCCGCCCCGCGTCGGCGTCCCCCGGGTGCCGTCCTGGTTCGTCCCGCGCGACGCGGCCGCCGCCCGACTCGACCCCGACGCGTCGCTGCTGGTCGTGCACGGGCCCGCGGGCTCCGGGAAGTCGCTGCTGCTCGCGCGCTGGGTCCGGGACGCGCTGCCCGCGGACCGCGCGGTGCTGTGGCTCGACGCGACCGCGGCGCCGTCCGGCGACGACCTGTGGGCCCGGGCGCTGACGGCCCTCGCGGACGCCGGCCTGCTCGCGGGGAGCGCGACGGACCGCGCCCGGGTGGACGCGGCGCGCGGCGGTCGGGGCGCGGGCGCAGCGGTCGTGGACGTGCTGCACGGCCTGACGGCGCCGGTGCTCGTGGTGGTCGACGGCTACGAGGCGGTGGCGTCCGCGTCGACCGACGCCGAGCTCGTCCGGGTGCTGGGTCGCGTCGACCGGCTGCACGTCGCGGTCACCACCCGCCGTGCGGCGGCGCGCCTCGTCGCGGCCGGCGGGCTCGGGCTCGACGTCGCCGAGGTCGGGCCGGCGGACCTGCGGCTCGGGAGCGACGAGGTCGCCGACGTGCTGAGCCGCGCGGGCCTGCCGCAAGCGAGCGCCGCCGCTGAACGGGTCGCGGACGCCACCGCTGGCCTCGCCGTCGCCGTGCGCGCCGTCGCGCTCGCCGCCTCCCGCGGCGCCGTCGACCTGCCGACCGCCCGGCACGAGCACCTGGTCGACATCGCGGCGCGCGGCGTCGTGCTCGGCCTGGGGACGGCGACGCACGACGACGTGTACCTGGTCGCGGCCCGTCGGCTGTCCGTGGCCGAGCGACTGACCCCGGAGCTCGCCGGCGCGCTGACGGGCGGGCCGGCGGACGAGCTGCTGGCCCGGCTCGAGGCGGACGGCCTGGGCACGTGGCACGACGCCCCCGCCGAGCTCATGCTCACCCCGGTGATCCGCGCGGCCCTGCGCGCCGACCTCGACCGCGCCGCCCCGGGCGAGGTGCCCGGCCTGCTCCGGACCGTCGCGGCCTGGGGCCTGGAGGCGCAGCGCTACTACCCCGCGCTGCACGCCGCCGCCGAGACCGGTGACCTCGACCTGGTGACGGCGACCGTGATCCGGGTCTGGGGGTCCGGGCAGGCCCGGGACGCGGGCGAGACGATCCGCGTGCTGGAGCAGCTGCCGCGCGGCGCGGTGGCGCGCCGTCCGCAGCTCGCCCTCCTGCTGGCGCTGCTGCACAACACCCGGGCGGAGCACCGGGTCCGGGCGCTGGAGTGGTTCGCCCTGGCCGCGGCTGCCGCCGTCTACCACCTGCCGCGCGCGACCCCGCCGGAGCGGGCGCTGCTGCGCGCGGGCGAGAGCGTCGCGATGCGCCTGCTCGGGCGCGGCGGCCGGGCGCGGACCGCGGCGCTCGCCGCGCTCGACCACCTGGCGGCGGCACCCCCGGGGACGGATCCGACCGTCGACGCCCTGCGCGGGCTGCTGCACCGCCAGCTCGGGGTGTCGCTGGTCGCGGCCGGCGACGTCGAGCACGGCGTCCAGGTCCTCGGGGCCTCGCTCGCCCACGAGCGGTCCGGGTCGGTCGCGGCGTTCAGCGCGCACAGCATGGCCGCCGGGTTCCTCGCGGTGCAGGGCGACCTCGGGGCGGCACGGCCGGAGGTCCGGGCGGCCACGGCGCTCGAGCCCCCGCGCCGCCCCGAGACCGCGTACCGGCGGTCGACGCTCGACCTCGCCCGCGTGCACCTCGCGGTCGAGGCGGGTGACCTCGACGCCGCGGTGGCGCTCCTCGACGGCATGGCCGACGAGCTGCGCACCAACGAGTTCTGGCCCGCGTTCGCGGAGGTCCAGGCCACGGTCGACCGGCTGCGCGGCCGGGCGGTCCCCGGCGAGGAGGCGCTCACCCAGGCGCTGCGCCGGGGTCGGCGGGCGCCCGCGACGGCCGCGTGGCGGGGGCGGCTCGTCGCGTCCCGGGCGCTGCTGGCGCTCGCGGGCGGCCAGGCGGAGCGCGGCCTCGCCCTGCTCGACCCGGTCCCCGCCGCGCACCCCGCCGCGCGGGTGGCCCGCGGCCGGCTGCTGCTGTCCACGGGCCGGCACGACGACGCGCGGGCGCTGCTCGCCGCCCCGGACCTCCCCGACGAGGGGCCGCGGCTGCGCGCGTCGCGACGGTTCGTCCTGGCCGCGGCGAGCGTGACGGCGGGCGCCACCGCGGACGCGACGACCCGCGCCGACGCCGCACCCGACCACCCCCACGGCGACGACCGCGAGCGCCGGGCCGCCGTCGCGCTGCGGGCCCTGCACGAGGCCGCCGCGGTGCTGGCCGGCGGCGGGTCGCGCACCGGCTGGTCGCTGGTGTCCGCCGCGGAGCGGGCCGCCCTGGCCGACCTGGTCGCGGGCGACCCGGAGCTGGCGGCGCTGCTCGCGGACCTCGCGGCGGTGCCGACCACCGTCCCCGACGCGCGGGCGGGCGTGGGGCTCAGCGAGCGGGAGCTCGTGGTGCTCCGCGCGCTCGCCGACGGCACGGAGCTCGCCGAGGTCGCCGCGCACCTGCACGTCTCGCACAACACCGTGAAGACCCAGGTCCGCTCCGCTTACCGCAAGCTCGGCGTCCGCACCCGCGCCGACGCCCTGTCCCGCGCCCGCGACCAGGGCCTCCTCTAACCCCCTCCCCGCGCCGCGCCCCCGGGCGCCCCGCGCCCCGGGCACCCCCGCCCCGGGCACCCCCGCCGAGATGGCAGCCCGCGTCTGCGCGGCGCCCCTCCCGCCCAGGCGAGCAGTGCCATCTCGGCGTCAAGGGCTGCGGGCGTTCACCCCGGGGCTCACCTCCGTCACCCCTGCGTCCGCTCCGATGCCCGATCTGCCGGACTCCGGGCGCGTGCTCGCGCCCTGCTCCGCCGGCGGCGTCGAGACGGATGGACATGGGGATGACAACGGGAACAGGCCACGGCAGCGCGCTCGTGGCGATCGGGCGACCCGTGCGGTGGCTCACCGCGTGCGTGACGGTGCTCGCGCTGGTGCTGGTCGGGATGCTGGTGGCGGTGCCGGGGGTGGCGCAGGCCGCCGACGGCGACCGGGGGACGCTGACGGTCCGCAAGACGGCGTCGGCGACGACGGCCCGCCCGGGTGACCGGGTGACGTGGACCGTCGAGGTCACGTGCGAGTCGATCATCGCGATGTGCGAGGACGTCGTCGTCGCGGACGCGGTGCCCGAGCCGTTCGTGCTGGACGCGGACGGCGTCACGGTGCAGGCCGAGCAGACCGGCCAGGCCGTCGTCGCCGTGACCGGGCGGGACGCGCGGGTCGAGCTGCGCGAGACCGACGGCAACCACCCGGGCTCGGTCGGGCTGGCCGCCGGGCAGAGCGTGTCCGTGCTGCTGCGCACGACGCTCCCCGCGGGCACGCCGCTGAGCTGGGACGGCCGGTCGGTGACGAACACCGCCGACGCGACCGCGACCAACGCCGACCCGGCGAGCGCCGACGCGACCGTCGCGGTCGCGGTGCCCGTCACCCCGCAGGTGGCGCTGACCAAGCAGGTCGCGCCGTCCGACCAGGTCGCGGGCGAGACCGGCGACGTCACCGTCACCCTCGGCGCGCGCAACACCTCCCCGGTCGCGGCGACCGCGCTGACGGTCGCGGACCCGGGCGCCTCGGCGCCGGCGGCGTTCGGCCCCGGCACCCCGCTCGAGCTCCGCGGCTTCGGGGCGTGGACCGCCCCCGAGGGCGCGACCGCGGTGTCCGTCGACCTGACCACCGCCGACGGCACGACGACCGTCGGCCCGTTCGCGCCCGGCACGCCGCTCGGCACCGGGTCCGTCGACCCCGCCGCGGTCACCGCGGTCACGCTGCGGTTCGCCGGTGACGGCACGCCGGAGGGGACGATCCTCGCCGGCGGCGCCGCCGGGTCGGTCGCCCTGGTGCTCGGCCAGTCCGGTGCCGCACCGCGCGACACCACCACGCGGGTGACCAACACCGCGGCGGCCGCCCTGACCACGCCGCGCGGCGACGCCACGGCGACCGCGTCGGCGACGTTCCAGATCAACCCCGTGACGGTCGAGGTCACGGCGGGCAAGACGTTCGACGGCGCCGGGCGCGCCGAGGTCGTGGCCGGGCAGCCCTCGGTCGTGCGGCTGACCGCCCGCAACTCCTCGAACACGGCGCTGTCCGCGCTGCGCCTCACGGAGCCGTCGGGGGGCACCGCCAGCCCGCTCGGCGACCCGGCGGACGGCCTGCTCGGCTTCGACGGCTTCGGCACCGCCGGCGACGGCCAGGTGCCCGCGTCCGCGTGGCCGGCCGGCGCGACCGGCGCGACGGTGACGTTCGTCGGCACCGGCCCGGGGACCGGCGTGGCGCTGCCCGTCGCCGCCCCCACGGGCGCGACCAGCACCTGGCCCGCGGCGCCCGCCGGGGCCGTCGTCACCGGCTTCGCCGTCGCGTACACCGGCACGCTGCCCGCCGGCGCGGCCGCGACCGTGCCGTTCCGCGTGCTCACCGACGGCGCGTGGTCCGCCACGCACGCGTTCACCAACGAGGTCACGGTCGACGGCGACGCCGCCGACGGCTCCGTCGCGAGCCCGCGGACCGCCTCGGCCGCTCTGACGGTGCAGCCGCGCCGGGTCGTGACCACCACGAGCAAGACGCTCACCCAGCAGGCGGCCGGCGCGCCGCTGCCGGGCGCGGTCGGCCAGGAGCTGGTCGCGACGATCACCGGCCGGATCTCGGCGGACACCACGGTCCCGGTCGGGTCGCTGGTGGTCGAGGACGTCGCCGGCGGGGACGCCGGGTCGACCCTGTGGGACGCGGCCGCACTGGCCCGCGTCGGCTCCGTGCAGGTGCCCGCGGGCTCGCGCGTCGAGGTGCTCGTCCGCCAGGGCGGCAGCTGGACGACCGTCGCCGGCCCGACCACGGACGCCGCGTCGCTGCTCGACCTGGCCGTCCCGGCCGGCGTCGACGGCGTCCGGTTCGTCTACACCTCCACCGGGGCCTCGCTGCCGGTCGACGGCACGTTCGCGCCGCGCGTCGCGCTGGTGATGGCGCTCGACCAGGCCCGACCCGCGGGCACGACGCTGCGCAACACCGCGACCAGCACGGGCACGGGCACGGGCGTCGGCGCCGGCCTGGACGGCGTGTCGCCCGGCACCGACGACGTGACCTTCGGCCCCGGTGACGACCCGGTCGACATCCGCCGCGTCGACGCCAGCAAGTCCTGGCGGGACGCCTCCGCGCTGATCGGGGTCGACAACACCGAGCCCGGCGCGCAGCGACCCACCAACCGGCTGACGATGCGGGTGCAGAACGTCACCGGCGTCCCGGTCGGCACGCTGCGGCTCACCGACCCGGACCCGCAGACCGCGGGCAACGCGTTCGACCACGTCGACCTGACCCGCCTGGCGGTGACGGCCCCGGCCGGCACGCAGTCGCTGGCGGTGGTGCTGCGCGGGGCGGACGGCACCGTGCTGCACGACCTGGCGTCGGCCGCCGCGGTCGCGGCGCTGTCGGCCGCCGACCTCGCCGACGTCGTGTCCGTCGAGGCGCGCGCCACCGGGACCATCCCGGACAGTGCCGCGCTGGTGGTCGTCGCCGACACGGTGCTGCGCGCGCAGACCCGTGCCGGTGAGCCGATCCTCGGCACCGCGGACGGCGCACCGTCGACCACGCTGACCAACACGCTGCGCGGCGACCTCGGCGACGGCACGCCCGCCGACCCGGCGCAGGCCGGCACGGTCCTGTACCCGGAGGCGCTGCAGCCGCTCGACGGCGCGCTGTCCAAGTCGGTCTCCCCCGGCACCGGCACCCGGTACGCCGCGGACGCCGACCGGACCGTGCGGCTCTCGCTCACCAGCCGCCGGACCAGCGACGCGGCGGTCAGCCGCCCGGCGCAGTACGTCCTGGAGGACACGTCCGAGCAGTTCTGGGACGCGTTCGACCTGGTCGGCCTCGAGGCCCTCGCGGGCGTGAGCGCGGCCGACGGCGCGGGCTACACCGCGGCGGTCCAGTACCGGGTCGCCGGGGCGTGGACCGACGCCGTGACCAGTGACCTGCCCGCCGGGGTGAGCACGACGATGCCCCCGCTGCCGGACGGCGCCGCCGCGCTGCCGGACGGCACGACGGGCGCGGACGTCACGGGCGTGCGGGTCACGTTCACGGCGCCCGCGGGCTCCTGGTTCGCGAACCGGCAGGTCGGCGGGTTCGAGGGCCCGACCGCGCTGTTCACGCTGAGCCCCCGGGCGACGCTGCGCAGCACGGGCGCCGAGGTGCCCGCGGGCACGCTCACCAACGTCGTCACGGGCACCGTCCAGGCCGAGCACCAGCCGACCCCGGTCGTGCTCGACCCGGCGCAGGCCACCTACGAGGTCACCCCGGGCGTCGTGGACGCCACGGTGACCAAGACCCCGACGACCACCACCACCGGGCCCGGCGCACGGCTGCCGTTCCGGCTCACGGTGACCAACACCGGCACGGCGCCGATCGTCGACCCGGTGCTCACCGACGTGCTGCCGACGGACGCCGGCACCGCGCAGCTGGTCTACGACCCCGACGCGTACGGCGCGGCGACGGTCACGGCCACCCCCGCGGGTGCGGCGATCGCCGCCGTCGAGCCGGTCGTCACGGCCGACGCGGGCCAGGTGCGGGTCACGTTCCCCGCCGGTACGCGGCTGATGCCGGGCGAGCAGGTCGTCGCCACGGTGCCGATGGCCGTCCGCGCGGGCACGCCCGCGGGCACGGTCCTGACCAACACGTTCGTGCTGGACGCCGCCGACGGGTTCACCCGCAGCGCCCAGGCCCAGGTCGACGTCGTCGCCCTGCCGAACTACCTGCGGGTCAAGGACGTGGCCGAGGACCTGGCCCCGGGCGCGACCCCGACGGGCGTGGTGAACACCTCGTCCAACGGCCAGGAGTGCGTGTCGGCCGACGGGTTCTACCGGACCCCGTGCCTCGTGCGCACGCAGCCCGGCGGCACGGAGACCTGGCGGCTGCGGGTGACCAACACGGGCAACCTGCCCACCGCGAGCGCCACCCTGGTCGACGTCCTGCCGGCCGCCGGCGACACCGGCACGTCGCGCTCGCAGAGCACCAGCGCGCGCGGCAGCGTGTGGGCCACCGAGTTCCTCGGCGACCTGCAGCTGACCGGGCTGCCCGCCGGGGCGGTGAGCGCCGTGTCGTACCTGCTGGCGGGCGAGACCTGCGCCTACACGGGCGACCCGCGCTCCGCCGACCCGTTCGGCACCGGCTGCGCGGCGGACGTGTGGACGCCCGCCGACGAGGTCGACGACCTCACGCAGGTCCGCGGCCTGCGGATCGACCTGGACTTCGCCGCCGACGACCTCGACCCGGGCGAGACGGTGACCGCGACGTTCCGGACCCGCTCCGCGACGTCCTACGACCCGGCCGCGGCCGACGTCGACGCCCCCGCCTGGAACACGATGGTGGTGACCACCGCCAGCGTCACGCCGTCGGGCCTGGAGCACGAGACGCTCGAGCCCAACCGGGCCGGTGTCGCCGTGCACCGCACCTACGCGGTGGGCGACCGGGTCTGGTTCGACCGGGACGGCGACGGTCGGCAGGGCGACGGCGAGCCCGGCGTCCCGGGCGTGACCGTCCGGGTGTACCCGGCGGGCTCGGACGTGCCGGTCGCCACGACGACCACGGACGCGGACGGCCGCTACCTGGTCGACCTGCTGCCCGCGGGCGACTACCGCGTGCAGTTCGTCCTCGACGGCGACCTCGCCGCCCGCTACGGGTTCACCCACGCGGGCAGCGGCGACGCCGCCGGCGACTCCGACGCCGACCCGGCCACGGGCTGGACCCGCACGGTGACCCTCGGCGCCGGCGAGCCCCGGGTCCGCCCGGTCGTCGCCGGTGACGGCGCGCAGGCCGACTACGTCGACCCGACCGTGGACGCGGGGCTGGTGCTCCGCGCCGCGGCGACGCCGGGCGACGAGGCGGGGACGACTCCGGGTGAGGACGGTCCCCCGGCCGGCTCCGACCCGGCACCGACGGCGAGCCCGGCCGCCGGGTCCGGCTCGACCGCGGCCGGCCTGGCGACCACCGGCGCCTCCGGGCTCCGCACGGTGCTCGCGCTCGCGGCGGCCCTGCTGCTGCTCGGTGGCGCGGCGCTCGTGGTCCGGCGGCGGTCAGCGCGGGGCTGACCCCGACCCACCGCGACGGCGTCGCACGACCCCGGTCGTGCGGCGCCGTCGCGTTCCCCGGCCCGCCCGGCGGCGTCGGGCACCCCCGGCGCGCGGTAGGTTGGGCACATGCGCCTGCACGTCGCCGACCACCCGCTCGTCGCCCACAAGCTGTCGGTGCTCCGGAACAAGGACACGTCGTCCCCCACGTTCCGCAAGCTCGTCGACGAGCTGGTGACCCTCCTGGCGTACGAGGCGACGCGCCACGTCCGCACCGCGCCGGTCGAGGTCCAGACCCCGGTCGCGACGACCACGGGCGTGAAGATCGCCGAGCCGCTGCCGCTCGTCGTCCCGATCCTGCGCGCCGGGCTCGGCATGCTCGACGGCATGACCCGCCTGATGCCGACCGCCGAGGTCGGGTTCCTGGGCATGCAGCGCGACGAGGAGACGCTCGAGGCCGTCACGTACGCCAACCGGCTGCCCGACGACCTGACCGGCCGGCAGTGCTTCCTCATCGACCCGATGCTCGCCACGGGCGGGACGCTGGTCGCGGCGATCGACTTCCTGCTCGACCGCGGCGCCCGTGACGTCACCGTCGTCTGCCTGCTGGCCGCGCCGGAGGGCCTCAAGGTCCTCGAGGACCACCTGGGCGACCGGATCGACGTCTCGATCGTCGTCGCAGCGGTCGACGACCACCTCGACGAGAACGCGTACATCATCCCGGGCCTCGGCGACGCCGGCGACCGCCTGTACGGCGTGGTCTGAGCCCCGGCCGCACCGCCCCCGGGCCCGCGAGGACCCGGACATCCGGTCTCGGACGCTGAGACCGCGCGCTATCCCCTTGGCCGTGGCCGCCGCGCCTGCCACGATCGACGCATGACGTCCCGCCGCCGCCCGACCCACGCCGCCCCGGCGTCCGTCGGCGACCGCCCCGGGACGTATCCGCGCTGTCGGGCCTGACGCACCGCCGTCCCCGCCCGACTCCCCGACCGCCGCCCGCCGAGGCCCGCGGTCCCCGCGCACCCCCGAGCAGCACCCTGGAGCACCCCGTGGCCCGAACCCGACCTCCCGCGACCGTCGCCCGCCCTGCGTCGGGCGCCCGACGCCGCGCGCCCGTCCTGCCCCTCGCCCCGCCGCGGCGCACGACCACGACCCCCGACGGGCAGCCCGCCCGGGCCGGCTTCGTCCTGTACGTGGGCCTGCAGGGCGACGGGCCGGAGCTCGACGCGGCGCACGCGGCCGACCTGGCGGAGGTCGCCGAGGCGCTGCGGGACCTCGCACGGGACCTGCTGCCCGCCGCCGAGACGTTCACCGCCCTGTCGCTGGTGCCCGGCACCGGAGCGGACGACGTGCCGTCGCTGCGCGCACGCCTCGCGTCGCTACGGACCCTCGAGCACCCTGCCGGCGACGCCGCGACGGGCTGACACCACTCAGCGCACCGCCTGAGGCGGACCGCGGAGCACCCAACCTCGACGTTCCACCACCCAGGGCGGCGGCGTCACGCTACTCATCAGTACTCAACGAGCCGCGACCGGACCTAATCTGGCGGAGCAGCCCCACCCCGGCGGACTCGTTCCCCGGGGCGGGGCCTGCGACCCGCACGAGGCCAACCCCCCGGCCGAGTGCGGTCACTCGCCCCCCGGGCCCGCGGACTGCCCCCCTCTGACGCGACCCGGGGGGCGAACCACGTCCCACCCCACCGGCTCCCCGCTCGCGACCCGCGACCCGCGCTCCTACGGTGGGCAGATGCGCATCGCCATCGCCGGAGGCCACGGACAGATCGCCCGCCGACTCAGCCGCCAGCTCGCGGACCGCGGGGACCTCCCCCTCGCCATCGTGCGGAACCCCGACCACGTCGCCGACGTCGAGGCCGACGGGGCCAGCGCCGTGGTGCTCGACCTGGAGGACACCGACGCCGAGACGCTCGCCGCGCGGCTCACGGACGTGGACGCCGTCGTGTTCGCGGCCGGCGCCGGTCCGGGCAGCGGCGACGCGCGCAAGGACACGGTCGACCGCGGGGCCGCCGGACTGCTCGCCGACGCCGCCGCGCTCGCCGGGATCCGCCGCTACCTGCTGGTGTCGTCCGTCGGGGCGGGCTCGGAGCCGCCCGCCGGCACCGACCCGACCTTCGTCGCGTACCTGCGCGCGAAGACCGCGGCGGAGGAGGACCTGCGCCCCCGCGACCTCGACTGGACGATCCTGCGCCCCGGCGCCCTCACCGACGACCCCGGCACCGGGCACGTGCGCCTGGGTCCCGACATCCCGCGCGGCGAGGTGCCCCGCGACGACGTCGCCGCCGTGCTGGTGGCCCTGCTCGACGAGCCCCTCACCGCGGGTCTGGTGCTCGAGCTGTCCGAGGGGCAGACCCCGGTCCCCGCGGCCATCGCCGCCGCTCTGGAGCCGGAGGACTGACCCCGGGCACGGCACGACCCCCGGTCCCGGCGAGGGGAACGGGGGTCGGTGACGCCGCGGGTCAGGCCGGGGCGTAGGTGAGGCAGTCGGCCAGGTCGTGGCCGGCGCCGATGCGGACCGACGAGGCCCCGCAGGTGAGGTGCTCGTTGTGGGCGCAGTCGCCGCGCTGGCAGGCGCCGACGTGCGAGACCACGCGGTCGAGGCCGCCCTTGACGCCGAGCGGGATGAACGTCGCGCACTGCGCGTCGCCGCTGCCCCCGCCGACCGTGATGGCCGCGGCGCTGCAGGCGTGCGCGTGGTTGTACGAGCATCCGTCGACCGAGCACTCGGAGACGGGGGGCTGCTCCATGAGGGTGCTCATGATGACCTCCGGGTTGGGGCGTTCAGGCTGACCGTCCCGACGGTAGATCGACATTCTGCGCGCGTCTAGAGAGGAAGGCCTGGCTCACTCGCGTCACCGCAGGTCAGCGCCCTGTGCGGCGGAGAACTGCATTCTGGGAGAAATACGTCAGGCTCCCGTGACGCAATTCCCGGCTCAACCCTTGACGGCGCCGCCCATGCCCGCGCCCTGCAGGAACAGCCGCTGGAACGCGACGAAGACGACGACCGGGATGATCGTGGCGATCGCCAGCGCGGCGAGGAACACGCCGAGCTCCGTGGACGCCTCGATCGCGGGCAGCCGCACCGACAGCGGCTGGATCGACGGGTCCTTGAGCACCAGCAGCGGCCAGAGGAAGTCCTTCCACGCGGCGATCACCGCGAACACCGACACCACCCCGAGGATCGGCCGGGACATCGGCAGCACGATCGACCAGAACAGCCGGTAGGGCCCGGCGCCGTCGACCCGCGCGGCCTCGAACACCTCCCGCGGCAGGTTGTCGAAGAACCGCTGCACCAGGATCACGTTGAACGCGCTGGCCCCGGCGGGCAGCCACACCGCCCAGAAGCTGTTGATCAGCGACCGGCCGAGCAGCGGCGGGTCGAGGACCGTCAGGTACAGCGGCACCAGCAGCACGACGGCGGGCACGAACATCGTCGACAGCACGAGCGCCTGCACGACCCTGCCGTACCGGGGGCGCAGCACGGACAGCGCGTACCCGCCCGTGGTCGCGACCAGGATCTGCGACGCCCACGACCCCGCCGCGAGCCACACCGTGTTGAGGAAGTAGGTGCTGACCCGCACGTCGTTCCACGCCCGGTCGAGGTTGTCCCACGCGATGCCGTTCGGGAACACCGCCATCGGGGTGCGCAGGATGTCCTGCGTCGGCGTGACGGCGAACTTCGCGAGCAGGAGCATCGGTCCGAGACCGGCGACGACCAGCAGCGCCAGGAGCACCACGTGGGTGCCGCCCATGCCCCACCGCACCGCCGGGCGGCGCCAGTCGGCCTCGGACAGGGCGCCGCGGTCGGTGCCCTCCTCGGACCGGCGCCGCCGCCGTGCGCGTCGGGCGGGCGCGGGCGGGACCGGCGGCGCTGCCGGGGCGGTGGGCTCCAGGACGCTGCCGGGTGCGGTGCTCATGACGTGCTCCAGGACCGGGTGAGGCGGAAGTAGACCAGGGACAGCACCGCGAGGAACGCGGCCAGCATCAGCGACAGCGCCGTGGCGGCGCCGTAGTCCCCGCCGAGGCTGTTCTGGAACGCGTACCGGTAGATCAGCAGCAGGACGGTGACGGTCGCGTTGTTCGGGCCACCGCCGGTGAACAGGTACGGCTCGAGGAAGACCTGGGCCGTCCCGATGACCTGCAGGATCAGGGTGATGAGCAGGACCCCGCGCAGCTGCGGGAGCGTGACGTGCCAGATCTTGCGCCACAGGCCGGCGCCGTCGACCTCGGAGGCGTCGTACAGCTCGGGCGGGACGCTGGTCAGCGCGGCCAGGTAGATGATGATCGTGCCGCCGGCACCGGCCCAGGTCGCCGCGAGCACCAGGGAGGGCATCGCCCACGTGGCGTCCTGCAGCCAGGGGAACGGGCCCAGGCCGACCCAGCCGAGGACCGTGTTGAACACGCCCTGCGGACCGCCCTTGTAGAAGAACTTCCACAGCAGCACCGCGACCACCGGCGGCACGACGACCGGCAGGTACGCGAGCGCCGAGTACAGCCCGCGCCCGCGCCGGACCTCGCGCATCAGCACCGCCGCCACCAGCGGCACGGGGTAGCCGATCAGCAGCGCCAGCACGGCGAAGTACGCGGTGTTGCGCACGGCCGTGCCGAGCAGCGGGTCGGCGAGCACGTGCCGGAAGTTGTCCAGGCCGACGAACGTCGGCGGGGTCACCAGGTTCGTCTCCTGCAGGCTCATCACGAGCGCCCGCACGATCGGGAACCAGGAGAACACGCCGAAGACCAGCAGCAGCGGGACCAGGAACACCAGGGTGCTCAGCCCGCCGCCGCGCACCCAGGTCGCCGGCGAACGGCGACCCGGGCGCGACGGGGTCGTGGTGGTGGTGGACACGCTCAGCCCTGGTCGAGCAGGGCCTGCGCCTGCGTGTTCGCCTGCTCCAGCAGGGCCTCGACGTCGGCGTCCTCGTCCGTCAGCACGGCCTGCACCACCGGGTCGAGCAGCGCGTAGATCTCCTGCGTCTTCTGGGACGGCTCGCCGACCAGCGGCAGGTCGAACATCGCGTCCGTGAACGGCGCCATCTGGTCCAGCGGGACGTTGATGTAGTCGGCGATCCACTCCTGGTTCTGCTCGTACTGCTCGCGCGAGAACATCGGCAGCACGGGCGTGCCGACCGGCTGGTCGTTGGCGACGAGCGTCTCGGCGTCGGCCACGGCGCGGTCCTCGTCGACGAGCTTGTCCAGGTAGAAGAAGTCGATCCAGTCGATGGCGGCGTCCTTGACGGCGTCGTCGACGCCCGCGGGCACGCCGGCGAGGGTGCCGCCGGTGAGCGTCGCGGCGTCGGCGCCCTCGAGCGGGATCGGCGCCAGGCCGTAGATCGCCGGGTCGATGGCGTTGGTCTGCACCATCGAGGTGTAGATGTCCGAGCCCGACGTGAACATGCCGACCTGGCCGGCCGAGAACTCCTGGTTGATGGAGCCCCAGTCGAGCAGGAAGTTCGCGCCCGTCGAGTTGTCGTCCCAGCGCATCTGCTGGAGCAGCTCGAGGGCGGCGACGGTGCCGTCGTTGTCGAGGGTGGCGGTGGCGACCTGCTCGTCGTCGACCTCCACCGTGCGGCCGCCGTGCGCGACGGTCTGCGCGGTGAGCTGCCAGCCGCCGGTGTTGTTCTGGGTCATGGTGGCGAAGCCGGCGACGCCGGGGTGGGCGTCGGCGATCGCCTTGGCGGCGGTCCGGACCTCGTCCCAGGTGGTCGGCGGCGCGTCGGGGTCGAGGCCCGACGACGCGAACAGCTCGCGGTTGTAGTGCAGGGCGACCGGGTAGGCGTTCTTCGCGGGGATCGCGTAGACGTGCCCGTCGGGGCCGGTGCCGGCCTCGAGGATCGTCGGGTTGAACTTGTCCGCGTACGGCAGGGCGCGGAACTGCTCGTCCATGTCGGCGAGCTGGCCGTTCTCCACCAGGCCCAGCGCGTCGGTGAACGGGATCTCGAACACGTCGGGCAGGGTGCCGCCGGCGAGCTGGGCGGCGAACGTCGTCGCCTTCCACTCGTACTCCTCGGGCTGCACGTCGATGTCCGGGTGCGCCTCCTCGAACTCGGCGACCTGCTGGTCGAACGCCTCGACGGCCTCGTCCGTCGAGCCGGGCAGCAGC
This sequence comes from Cellulomonas sp. NPDC058312, assembly GCF_042880135.1. Lineage (NCBI taxonomy): Bacteria > Bacillati > Actinomycetota > Actinomycetes > Micrococcales > Cellulomonadaceae > Cellulomonas > Cellulomonas sp. NPDC058312. Next base: position 32,518 of record NZ_JBHVZE010000007.1, read on the forward strand.
GCGACGACCTTGAGCGTCACGGTGCCGTCCTCGGCGGCGGAGTCGTCGGGGCTGCTGGAGCACGCGGCGAGCGTGCCGACCGCCAGAGCCCCCGCCAGGGTGAGGGCAGTCGTGTACCGGGTGGACTTCATCGTCGCTCCTTGGTCGGGTGGTGCGGGGGGGTGGGGAAGGTCAGGGCCGGAGCCAGGCCGCCGTGTCGGGCGGCAGCCGGTCGCCGGTCGCGTCGCTGGTGAGCAGCACCTCGGCGCCGACGGGCAGCGGCAGCGGCTCCGGGCCGAGGTTCACGACGCAGACGACGTCGCCGCGGGCGAACGCGAGCACGTCGTCCGGCAGGGGCGCGCCGCCGAGCGCGGTCAGCCACCGGAGGTCGGGTCCGTGCAGGTCGGGCTCGGCGCGGCGGGTCGCGAGCACCTGCCGGTAGAGCGTGAGGAACGACGCCTCGTCCGCCGCCTGCGCGTCGACCGACAGGTCCCCCCAGCCCGCGGGCTGGGGCAGCCACGCCGGGAGGCCGCCCTCGGGGCCGAACCCGTACGTCGTCCCGGTCCGGTGCCACGGCAGCGGCACCCGGCAGCCGTCCCGCCCGGGGTCGACGCCGCCGGACCGCGCGTGCATCGGGTCCTGGACGGCCTCGGCGGGCAGGTCCTCGACCTCGGGCAGGCCGAGCTCGTCGCCCTGGTAGACGTACAGGGCGCCCGGCAGCGCGGCGGTGAGCAGCGCGGCCGCGCGGGCCCGCCGCCGACCGAGCGCGAGGTCCGTCGGGGTGCCGGCGCGCTTGCGGGCGAACGCGAACGAGCTGTCCTCGCGGCCGTACCGCGTCACGGGGCGGGTCACGTCGTGGTTCGACAGCACCCAGGTCGGCGGCGCGGCGACCGGGGCGTGCGCGTCGAGGGTCGTCTGGATCGACTCGCGCAGCTCCTTCGCGGACCACGGACGGGCCATGAAGTCGAAGTTGAACGCCGTGTGCATCTCGTCCGGGCGCAGGTAGTGCGCGAACCGCTCGCGGTCGGCGAGCCACACCTCGCCGACCAGCACCCGCGGCTCGGCGTAGGAGTCGGCGACGGCGCGCCAGGCGCGGTAGACGTCGTGGATCTCGTCCCGGTCGACGTGCGGGTGCTCGCCCGGCCCGGGCGCCTCGGGCACCGGCGGCAGCGCCGGGTCCTTGATGAGCAGGGCCGCGGAGTCGATCCGGATGCCCGCGGCGCCGCGGTCGAACCAGAACCGCAGGACGTCCTCGTGCTCGCGGCGCACGTCGGGGTGGTTCCAGTTCAGGTCGGGCTGCTCGGGGGTGAACAGGTGCAGGTACCACTCGCCCGGGGTGCCGTCGGGGTCGGTGGTGCGGGTCCAGGTGCTGCCCTGGAAGTCCGACACCCAGTCGGTGGGGATCTGCGCGCCGTCCGCCCCGCGGCCGGGGTGGAACCAGAACCGCTCCCGCTCGGGCGAGCCGGGGCCGGCGGCGAGTGCCGCACGGAACCACGGGTGCTCGGCGGAGACGTGGTTGGGGACGACGTCGACGATCGTCCGGATGCCCAGGTCCCGGGCCTCGGCGATCAGCCGCTCGGCGTCGGCGAGGGTGCCGAACTGCGGGTCGATGGCGCGGTAGTCCGCGACGTCGTAGCCGCCGTCGGCCAGCGGGGACACGTACCAGGGGGTGAACCAGATCGCGTCGACGCCGAGGTCGCGGAGGTACGGCAGGCGCGCGCGGACCCCGGCCAGGTCGCCGGTCCCGTCGCCGTCCCCGTCCGCGAAGCTGCGGACGTAGACCTGGTAGATGACGGCGGTCCGCCACCACTGCGGGTCGGCCTGCTGGGTGTCGCTCACCGGGTCCTCGTCTGCTCTCGTGCTGCGGCGCGGGCGGCCGGGGTCGGCGGTCCGGGACGGCCGCGCTCACCGGGGCGAGGACGACGTCGTCGAGCACGACCGTAACTACTCGACTGCATCAGCGCAAGAACCTGACAGGAGCGTTATCGAAACGCGACCTCGGTGCGCGCGGACGCACCGCGGGGCGCCGACCGGTGGTGGTCGACGCCCCGCGGTGCTGCGACGCCGGGCTACGGCCGACGCACCGCCGCCGTCGACCCTCGGACCACGAGCTCCGGCTCGAACAGCAGCTCGTCGCGCGGCACGTCGACGCCCGCGATCATCCCGGCGAGCAGGTCCACCGCCGCCCGGCCCATCGGCTCGATCGGCTGCCGCACCGTGGTCAGCGCCGGGTCGGTCGAGTTCATCAGCGCCGAGTCGTCGTACCCGATGACGGACACGTCCCCTGGCACGTCGAGGCCCGCCCGCCGCACGGCCCGCACCGCGCCCAGCGCCAGCGGGTCGCTCGCGCACACGATCGCCGTCGCGCCGGCCTCGACCAGCCGGTGCGCCGCGGCCTGGCCGCTCTCGAGCGAGTACTGGCTGTGCGCGACCAGCTCGTCGTCGAGCCGCAGGCCGTGGGCGTCCGCGAACGACCGCGCGGCCGAGAGCTTGCGCTCCGACGGCACGTGGTCCGCCGGGCCCAGCAGCAGCCCGACCCGCTCGTGGCCCAGCGACGTCACGTGCCCGAGCGCCTGCCGCATCGCGATCAGGTCGTCCGTCGACACCCGCGGGAAGTCGAGCTCCTCGATCGACGCGTTCATCAGCACGACCGGCAGCCCCAGCTGCTCCAGCCGACGGAAGTGCCCGTGGTCCGCGCGCCGCTCCGAGTAGAAGCCTCCTGCGAAGATCACCCCGGACACGTGCTGCCCGAGCAGCAGGTCGATGTACTCGGCCTCGGACACCCCGCCCGCCGTCCGCGTGCACAGCACCGGCGTGAAGCCGTGCTGCGCCAGGGCGCCGCCGATGACCTCGGCGAACGCGGGGAAGATCGGGTTCGCCAGCTCCGGCAGCACCAGCCCGACCAGCCGGCCGCGCTCGCCCCGCAGCTTGGTGGGCCGCTCGTAGCCGAGCACGTCGAGGGCGGTGAGCACCGCGTCACGGGTCGCCTGCGACACCCCGGGCTTGCCGTTCAGCACCCGGCTGACGGTGGCCTCGCTGACCCCGACCTTGGTGGCCACGTCGGCCAGTCGTCTCGACATGCCCGCGACTCTACGCCGGGGAGCGCAAGCGGCTTGCGCGGTTTGCGCTCGGGTCGTGCGACGACGCCCCGCCGAGCGGCTGCTCGACGGGGCGTCGTCGTACGGATCAGGCAGGGCTCAGAAGTCCCAGTCCTCGTCCTCGGTGTTCACGGCCTTGCCGATGACGTACGAGGAGCCCGAGCCGGAGAAGAAGTCGTGGTTCTCGTCGGCGTTCGGCGACAGCGCGGCGAGGATCGCCGGGTTGACGTCGGTCTCGTCCCGGGGGAACAGCGCCTCGTAGCCCAGGTTCATCAGGGCCTTGTTGGCGTTGTAGCGCAGGAACTTCTTGACGTCCTCCGTGAGACCCAGGGGGTCGTAGAGGTCCTGGGTGTACTCGACCTCGTTGTCGTAGAGCTCGAAGAGCAGCTCGAACGTGTAGTCCTTGAGCTCGGTGCGCTCGGCCTCGGTGAGCTTCTCCAGGCCCTTCTGGAACTTGTAGCCGATGTAGTACCCGTGCACGGCCTCGTCGCGGATGATGAGGCGGATCAGGTCGGCCGTGTTCGTGAGCTTGGCGCGGCTGGACCAGTACATCGGCGCGTAGAAGCCGGAGTAGAACAGGAACGACTCGAGCATGGTCGACGCGACCTTGCGCTTGAGCGGCTCGTCGCCCCGGTAGTAGTCGAGGACGATCTCGGCCTTGCGCTGCAGGTTCGGGTTCTCCTCCGACCAGCGGAACGCCTCGTCGATCTCGGGGGTGGAGATCAGCGTCGAGAAGATCGACGAGTAGGACTTCGCGTGCACCGACTCCATGAACGCGATGTTGGTGTACACCGCCTCCTCGTGGGGGGTGATCGCGTCGGGGATCAGCGAGACCGCGCCGACGGTGCCCTGGATGGTGTCGAGCAGGGTCAGGCCCGTGAACACGCGGGTCGTCATCTGCTTCTCGACGTCCGAGAGCGTCGCCCAGGACTGGATGTCGTTGGACACCGGGACCTTCTCGGGCAGCCAGAAGTTGCCGACGAGCCGGTCCCAGACCTCGACGTCCTTCTCGTCCTCGACCCGGTTCCAGTTGATCGCCTGCACGCGGTCGACCAACTTCAGCTTCTCAGCCATCACTGCTCCATCGTGGTGTCGTTCACGTCTGCTGCTGATTCTGCACCCTCGCGGTGACGCGCCGGCCGGGCCCTCACGGGGAGGGCCCGGCCGGCGCCGGTCACGTCAGAGCATGCAGGACACGCAGCCCTCGACCTCGGTGCCCTCGAGGGCCATCTGCCGGAGGCGGATGTAGTAGATCGTCTTGATGCCCTTGCGCCACGCGTAGATCTGCGCGCGGTTGATGTCGCGGGTGGTGGCGGTGTCCTTGAAGAACAGCGTCAGCGACAGGCCCTGGTCCACGTGCTGCGTGGCCTCGGCGTACGTGTCGATGATCTTCTCGTAGCCGATCTCGTACGCGTCGTCGTAGTACTCCAGGTTGTCGTTCGTCATGAACGGCGCCGGGTAGTACACGCGGCCGAGCTTGCCCTCCTTGCGGATCTCGATCTTCGACGCGATCGGGTGGATCGACGACGTCGAGTTGTTGATGTACGAGATCGAGCCCGTCGGCGGGACGGCCTGGAGGTTCTGGTTGTAGAGCCCGTGCTCGCGCACCGACTCGGCCAGGGCCTTCCAGTCCTCCTGCGTCGGGATGTGCACGCCGGAGGTCGCGAACAGCTCGGCGACGCGGGCGGTCTTCGGCGTCCAGGTGCCGGTGACGTACTTCTCGAAGTACGCACCCGAGGCGTAGGTCGAGTCCTCGAAGCCGGCGAACGCCTGGCCCCGCTCCTGGGCGAGGAGGTTCGACGCGCGGATGGCGTGGTACGCCACCGTGTAGAAGTAGATGTTCGTGAAGTCCAGGCCCTCCTCGGACCCGTAGAAGATCCGCTCGCGCGCCAGGTACCCGTGCAGGTTCATCTGCCCGAGGCCGATGGCGTGCCCGCCGCGGTTGGCCCGCTTGACCGACGGCACCGACTCGATGTCGGTCTGGTCGGACACGGCGGTGAGCGCGCGGATCGCGGTCTCGACGGAGCGACCGAAGTCCGGGGAGTCCATCGCCAGGGCGATGTTCATCGAACCGAGGTTGCAGGAGATGTCACGGCCGACGTGGTCGTACGACAGGTCCTCGTTGAACGTCGAGGGCGTCGAGACCTGCAGGATCTCCGAGCACAGGTTGGAGTGCGTGATCTTGCCCTTGATCGGGTTGGCCTTGTTGGCCGTGTCCTCGAACAGGATGTACGGGTAGCCGGACTCGAACTGCAGCTCGGCGAGCGTCTGGAAGAAGTCGCGGGCCTTGATCTTCTGCTTGCGGATCTGCCCGTTGTCGACCATCGCGCGGTAGTTCTCGGAGACGTTCACGTCGGCGAACGGCTTGCCGTAGACGCGCTCGACGTCGTACGGCGAGAACAGGTACATGTCCTCGTTGTTCTTGGCGAGCTCGAACGTGATGTCCGGGATCACGACGCCCAGCGACAGGGTCTTGATGCGGATCTTCTCGTCCGCGTTCTCCCGCTTGGTGTCGAGGAACCGCATGATGTCGGGGTGGTGCGCGTGCAGGTAGACCGCACCCGCGCCCTGGCGCGCGCCGAGCTGGTTCGCGTAGGAGAAGGAGTCCTCGAGGAGCTTCATCACGGGGATGACGCCGGACGACTGGTTCTCGATGTGCTTGATCGGGGCGCCGTGCTCGCGGATGTTCGAGAGCAGCAGGGCCACGCCGCCGCCGCGCTTCGACAGCTGCAGGGCGGAGTTGATGCCGCGGGCGATCGACTCCATGTTGTCCTCGATGCGCAGCAGGAAGCAGGACACGGGCTCGCCGCGCTGCGCCTTGCCGAGGTTGAGGAACGTCGGGGTCGCCGGCTGGAAGCGGCCGGAGACGATCTCGTCGACGAGCTGGAGGGCGAACGTCTCGTCGCCCTCGGCGAGCGCGAGCGACACCATCGCGACACGGTCCTCGAAGCGCTCCAGGTACCGCTTGCCGTCGAACGTCTTCAGCGTGTACGAGGTGTAGTACTTGAACGCGCCGAGGAAGGTCTGGAACCGGAACTTCTTCGAGTAGGCGTGCTTGAACAGGCTCTTGATGAACGCGCGGTCGTACTGCGCGAGCACCTCGGGCTCGTAGTACTTGTGCTCGACCAGGTAGTCCAGCTTCTCCTCGAGGTCGTGGAAGAAGACGGTGTTCTGGTTGACGTGCTGCAGGAAGTACTGCCGCGCCGCCTCCCGGTCCTTGTCGAACTGGATCTCGCCGTCGCGGCCGTAGAGGTTCAGCATCGCGTTGAGCGAGTGGTAGTCCATCTCGGGCGTGAGGGTGATGACCTCGGTCGCGTCCGTCACGCCGTCATCTGTGAGTGTCGCTGCCAAAACCGTCCCCATCCGTCTCGGACGCGTGACACGTCCTCGGTCGTTCCCATGAGCTCGAAGGCGTACAGGTACGGGACCTGGCACTTCGCCGCGATGATGTCTCCGGCCATGCAGTAGTGCGCGCCGAAGTTGGTGTTCCCCGCCGCGATCACGCCGCGGATCAGGGAGCGGTTGGCCGGGTCGTTGAGGAACTTGACGACCTGCCGCGGGACCGCGCCGCCCTCGTTGCCGCCGCCGTACGTGGGGACCACCAGCACATAGGGGTCCTGCACGCGCAGGAACGGCTCCGAGGGTCGGAGCGGGATCCGCGTGGCGTCGATGTCGAGCTTGTCGACGAACCGGCGGGTGTTCTCGGAGACGCTGGAGAAGTAGACCAGGGAGCTCATGCTCGCCCTCCCCCGCGCCTGCGTTCGATCGTGCTGCCGTGCGACCGGGCCGCCCGGGTCATCGGGCGGCGTGCGATCGGTTCAGGCGACGGAGACCGCGGCGCGGTCGGCGATCGCCTTGATCTGGTCGGGGCGGTAGCCGGACCAGTGCTGGCCGTCGGCCACGACGACCGGCGCCTGCAGGTGGCCGAGCGACATGACGTAGTCACGGGCGTCGGCGTCCTCGGTGATGTCGACGACCTCGTACTGCAGGCCGGCCTTGTCCAGCGCGCGGTAGGTCGCGTTGCACTGGACGCACGACGGCTTGCTGTAGACGGTGATGGTCATCGTGGTCTCCCCGGTCTGAATGCTGTTCTGGGGCCGCTCCGGGCGGGTCTCCCGGTAGTCCGGTCCCCGCGTCGAGCAGCGAGTTGGAACACTACACCTAGTGGTGCGTCCCGCAACGGACCACTAGGACTGGTGTTACACGCGTGTCGTTCGTCCACAGCCTGTGCAGAACTCCCGGTGTCCGGGTTCATCCACAGGCTACGACCGACCACTGACACCCGGCCCTCCCGCTGGCCACGCGCCGGGCCTGCGCCGTCGTCCACAGATATCCCCAGACCCGCCCACACCCGGACCCACATGTGGACGACCGTGGGACCGGCCCGCGGTCGTGACGCACGTCCCAGGAGCGGGCGCGCGGAACACCCGGCGTGTCGTCCCGCACCGGCGTGTCGCGCACCGGGTGCCGGCGCCCGGGGGCGTCAGCCGCCGTACGCCGCCAGCACCACGGACGCGGCGGCGGCGAGCACGACGTCGTCCGGCTCGGCGTCGACCTCCGGCCGGTCGGTCAGCACCGCGAGCACCACGGGGTCGCGGTCCGGCGGCCAGAGCACGGCGACGTCGTTGCGGGACCCGTACCGGCCGGCGGACCCGGTCTTGCCGCCGACCACCCAGCCCGCGGGCGCCCCGGCGCGGATGGTCGCGTCCCCGGTGGTCGACCCGGTCAGCCAGCCGACGTACACGTCCCGGACCTCCGGGGTCAGCGCGTCGCCCAGCGCGTACCGCCGCAGGCCCTCGCCGAGCGCGCGCGGGGTGCTGGAGCGGGCGGGGTCGCCCGGGGTGAACCGGTTCAGGTCGGGCTCGCCCGCGTCGACCAGCGTCGTCGAGTCGCCCGCGGCGACCAGCGCGGCCTGCAGCGCCTCCGGCCCGCCGAGGCGGCGCAGGAGCACGTTCAGGGCGCCGTTGTCGCTCTCGGACACCGCGGCCGCGCCCAGCTCGCGCACGGACAGCCGCTCCCCGACGCGCGCGCCGGTCACCGGGGCGTAGCCCGCGTCGACGACGTCCTCCGGCGCGAGCGGCAGCTCCTCGTCGAGCGCGGCGACCGGCTGCCCCCGCAGGAGCTCGCCCACCGCGAGCGCCTTGAGCGTCGAGGCGTACCCGAACCGCTCGTCGGCCCGGTAGGTCACGACGTCACCGGACCCGGTGTCGACCGCGTACACGCCGACACGGGCGCCGGACGACCGCTCCAGGGCGACCAGGCCGTCGACCACCGACGCGGTGCGGTCCGCGGACGTGGGGGGCGGGTCGGCGGGCGCGGAGGTCGACGGCGCGGGGGCGGTCGGGTCCGCGGGAGGCGGGTCCGCGGGGGCGCCGCACGCCACGAGCAGCAGGGCGACGCCCACGGCCCCCGCGACGGCACGCAGACCGCGGGTCACGTCACCGCCCCGCCGGGCGCCACAGCACGATCGCCCCCGGCGCTCCGACGGCGCGCGGGTCCACGGGCGCCTCGCCACGCCGGCGCTGGCTGCGGCCCATCGGTCCCATCGCGACGACGTCCCCGGACGGGTGCGCGGTGAACACGCGCCGGCCGGGCTCGGCGAACGCCCGCAGGTACTCGACCTGCTTGCGGAGCCGGTCGACCTCGTTCTCGAGCTCGAGGATCCGCTTGATCCCGGCGAGGTTGACGCCCTCCTCCTGGGAGAGCCGCTGCACCTCGCGCAGGGTCGCGATGTCGCGCAGCGAGTAGCGGCGGCCGCGGCCCCGGGTGCGGCCGGGCTGGACGAGCCCGAGCCGGTCGTACTGCCGCAGGGTCTGGGGGTGCATGCCGGCGAGCTCGGCGGCCACCGAGATCACGTAGACCTGCGCGTCCTCGGACGCCATCACACCCTCCTCGCTCGGGGACCGGCCGGGGTGGCGTGCGCCGCACCCGGCCGGTCGTGGCTCACTCCGCGGCGCGCGCCAGCAGGTCGGCGCGCGGGTCCTCGCCGGACGTCGCGATGCCGAACGCCTGCACGGCCTCCTTCGCGGCGGCGCTGAGCCGCTGCGGGACGACGACCTGCACGGTGACCAGCAGGTCGCCGGTGCCGCTCGCCGTGGTGACGCCGCGGCCCTTGACGCGCAGCGTCCGCCCCGACGGGGTGCCCGCCGGGATCTTCAGGCGGACCGTGCCGCCGTCGAGCGTCGGCACCGTCACGTCGGCGCCGAGCGCGGCCTCGTCGAACGCGACCGGCAGCGTGACCCGCAGGTTGTTGCCGTCGAGCCCGAAGACCGGGTGCGGCGTGACCCGCACGGTGACCTCGAGGTCACCGGCCGGGGCGCCGTGCTCACCGGGGCGGCCCTTGCCGCGCAGCCGGATCTTCTGGCCGTCGCGGACGCCCGCGGGGATGCGGGCCTTGACGGTCCGCCCCTCGACGCCCAGGGCCACGGTCGACCCCTCGACGGCCTGCCGGAACGGCAGCGTGGTCACGGCCGACAGGTCGGCCCCGCGCCGGCCGCCGCGGGTCTGGCCGCCGAAGCCGCCGCCCCCGCCGAACAGGCCGCCCAGCAGGTCCTCGAACCCGCCGCCGCCGGCACCTCCGCCGCCGCCCTGCGGGAACCGCACGCGGCTGCCCCCGCCGCCGGCGCCGGTGAACACGCCGCCGAACAGGTCCTCGAAGCCGCCGTTCGCGCCGCCGCCCCCGCCCGCGCCGCCGGTCCCGGCGCGGAACCGCGCCCCGCCGGCCATCGCGCGCAGCTGGTCGTACTGCTGGCGCTGCTCGGGGTCGGACAGCACGGCGTACGCCTCGCCGACCTCCTTGAACTTGGCCTCCGCGACCGCGTCCCCGGGGTTGTGGTCCGGGTGCATGGTGCGGGCGAGCTTGCGGTACGCCTTCTTGATCGCGGCGGCGTCGGCGTCCTTGGGGACGCCGAGCACGGCGTAGAAGTCCTTCTCCAGCCAGTCCTGACCGCTCACTGCGCCTCCCTCCGTGTGGGTCGGTGGTCCCCGGTCCGCCGGGGCGCGGCCCCGGACCGGGCGGACCCGCCGGGCACGTGCGCCCGGCGGGTCCTCATCCTGCTCGTCACGCCTCCGGGTCGACGACCGCGACGCGCGCCGGCCGGACGATGCGGTCGCCCAGCCGGTAGCCCGGCTGGAGGACCTGCTGCACCGTCGGCTCGGTCACGTCGGCCGAGTGCCCGTGCATGAGCGCCTCGTGCACCTGCGGGTCGAACGCCTCGCCGGGCGCCCCGTACCGCTCGATGCCGAACCGGCCGACGGTCGCCTCGAGCTTCTCGGCGATCGAGGCGAACGGCCCGACCAGGTCGCCGTGCTGGCGGGCGAGCTCGATGTCGTCGAGCACCCCGATCAGCGCCTCGGCGACCGCGGCCACGCCCTGGTCGCGGGCGTTCAGGGCCTCGGCCTTCGACCGCTTCACGTAGGCCGAGTACTGCTGCTCGAGGTTGTAGTAGTCGGCGTTGCGCCGCTGCAGCTCGTCGAGCCGCTCGGCCGCCAGCTGCTGCGCCTCGGCCAGGCCCTCGCCGGCGATGGCCTGCTCGGCGGCGGACGCCGCCTGCTCGGCCTCGGCGAGGACCTGCTCCTCGGGCGTCGGCTCGCGCAGCTCGCCCGTCTCCGGGTCGATGCGGCGCTTGTCGGTCACGCGCGGGGCCTCCTCCTCGGGATCACGCCCCTGCGGGTTCGGCTGGTCGGTCACTTCTTGTCACCCTCGTCGTCGACGATCTCGGCGTCCACCACGTCGTCGTCGGACGACGCGGCGGGCTGCTCCGCGGCGGGCTGCTCACCGGCGGGGGCGTCCTGGTTCTGGGAGTACACCGCCTCGCCGATCTTCTGGCTGGCGGCGAACAGGGCGGCGTGCTTGGCGGTGACCTCGGCCAGGTCCTCGCCCTCCAGCGCCTTCTTCAGGTCGTCGACGGCGCCGCGGACCTCGGACTTGACGTCGTCGGACAGCTTGTCGTCGTTGTCGGTGAGCTGCTTCTCCGTGGAGTAGACGAGCTGCTCGGCGGAGTTGCGGGTCTCCGCCTCCTCGCGACGCTGCTTGTCCTCGGCGGCGTGCGCCTCGGCCTCCTTGACCATGCGGTCGATCTCGTCCTTCGGCAGGCCGGAGCCGCCGGAGATCGTCATCGACTGCTCCTTGCCGGTGCCGCGGTCCTTGGCGGACACGTGCACGATGCCGTTCGCGTCGATGTCGAAGGTGACCTCGACCTGCGGGACGCCGCGCGGGGCCGGCGCGATGCCGGTCAGCTCGAACGTGCCCAGCGGCTTGTTGTCCCGCGCGAACTCGCGCTCGCCCTGGAACACCTGGATCAGCACGGACGGCTGGTTGTCCTCGGCGGTCGAGAAGATCTCGCTGCGCTTGGTCGGGATGGCCGTGTTGCGCTCGATGAGCTTGGTCATCACGCCGCCCTTGGTCTCGATGCCCAGGGACAGCGGGGTCACGTCGATCAGCAGGACGTCCTTGCGGTCGCCCTTGATGACACCGGCCTGCAGGGCGGCGCCGACGGCGACGACCTCGTCCGGGTTGACGCCCTTGTTGGGCTCGCGACCGCCGGTGAGCTCGCGCACCACGTCGGTGACGGCGGGCATGCGGGTCGAGCCGCCCACGAGGACGATGTGGTCGATGTCGGCGACCTTGATGCCGGCGTCGCGGATGACGGCCTGGAACGGCGCCTTCGTGCGCTCGAGCAGGTCCTTGGTCATCTCCTGGAACTGCGCCCGGGTGAGCTTCTCGTCCAGGTGGATGGGGCCGTTCTCGCTCATCGACAGGTACTGCAGGCTGATGTTGGTGCTGGTCGCGGACGACAGCTCCTTCTTGGCCTGCTCCGCCGCCTCGCGCAGCCGCTGGAGGGCGATCTTGTCCTTCGACAGGTCGACGCCGGTGCTGTTCTTCACCTGGCCGACGAGCCACTGCACGATCCGGTTGTCCCAGTCGTCGCCGCCGAGGCGGTTGTCGCCGGAGGTCGCGCGGACCTCGATGGTGGAGAAGTCGTCGTCCTTGCCCACCTCGAGCAGGGAGACGTCGAACGTGCCGCCGCCGAGGTCGAAGACGAGGATGAGCTCGTCCTCCTTGCCCTTCTCGAGGCCGTAGGCCAGGGCCGCCGCGGTGGGCTCGTTGACGATGCGCAGGACGTTGAGGCCGGCGATCTGACCGGCGTCCTTGGTCGCCTGGCGCTCGGCGTCGTTGAAGTACGCCGGGACGGTGATGACCGCGTCCGTGACGGGCTCGCCCAGGTACTCCTCGGCGTCGCGCTTGAGCTTGCCGAGCACGCGGGCGGAGATCTCCTGCGCCGTGTACTTCTTGTCGTCGATCTCGGTCGTCCAGTCGGTGCCGACGTGGCGCTTGACCGAGGCGATGGTGCGGTCGACGTTGGTGACGGCCTGGCGCTTGGCGACCTCGCCGACCAGGACCTCACCGGTCTTGGAGAACGCGACGACCGAGGGGGTCGTGCGCGCGCCCTCGGCGTTGGCGATGACGGTGGGCTCCCCGCCCTCGAGGACGGCGACCACCGAGTTGGTGGTGCCCAGGTCGATGCCGACTGCTCGTGCCATGTGAGTGCCTCTTCCTTCGTCGTGCGGTGTCCGTGGGGCGTCCGTGGCCGTGGTGGCCGGGGCGCCTTGAGCCTGCTGCGCTCAAGTCTGCGACGCGGTCGCCGTGCTGGCAACTCCGCGGGGGCGAACTTGAGTCCACCCCACTCAACTCCGCGACCCCGGCGGGCATTCCCACCCCGCGGAGGTCAGGCCCCGGAGGCCGCCTGGCTCCGCAGCCCCGCGATCAGCAGGTCGAGCCCGGCCCGGAACTGCTCGTCGTCGTGGTGGGCGGCGAACTCCTCGGCGACGTGGTGCAGGAACGGGAACGCGTCCTCGTCGAGCGCGCGCAGGTCGCCGCGGAACTCGGCGACGAACTCCTCGCGGGCGACCCGGCCGTCACGGACCTCCGGCGGCGGGTCCTGGCCCCGGTCGGCCGCCACGCCGATCACGTAGGCCATCACGGCGGCGACCCCGTCGAGCCGCTGCCGGGGCGTCAGGTCGAGGCGCATGAGCTGCTGGCCCATCCGGTCGTACAGGGTGAGCCCGTTCACCTGGGTGCCCGAGTCCTGGAGGAAGTAGGCGCCGAGCCACGGCCGGTGCACGGTGGCCTCGTAGAAGGCGATCGCCAGCTCGCGCAGGTCGTCGAGCGGGTCGACGCCCGCGCCGAGGTGGGCGGTCCGGGCGACGACCTCGGCCAGCACGTGGTCCGCCGCACGCTCGAGCAGCTCGTCCTTGCTGGACACGTACCAGTAGATGCTGCCGACCCCGCCGCCGAGCCGTCCGGCCAGCGCGCGGAACGTGAGGCCGGGCTCGCCGGCCTCGTCGAGCAGGGCGACGGCCTCGGCCACCACGGCGTCCATCGAGTGCGAGGCGCGGCGCCGGCCACCGGCGGCGCGAGCACCCCCGCGACGCCGGGCCGGCTCCCCCCGGCTCCCGGGGGCTGCTCCGGCCACGACCTCGTCCTCACGCATGGCAGCACTGTACCGAACACCGTTCGAGGGTGTAGAACACTGTTCGGTAACCGAACGCCGTTCGATTGGACTCCGTCATGTCAGCTCTCACCGCACCCGCGACCCCGCGGGCCTACCCGTCCCTGCGCGCCGCGTGGATCCCGATGGCCGCGCTCTGCCTCGCCTTCTTCGTCGAGATGGTCGACAACACCCTGCTCACGATCGCCCTGCCGACCATCGGCCGGGACCTCGGCGCCGGCACCACCGCGCTGCAGTGGGTCACCGGCGCGTACTCGCTCACGTTCGGCGGGCTGCTGCTGACCGCCGGCTCGGCCGCCGACCGGATCGGCCGCCGCCGCGTCCTGCTCTGGGGCCTCGCCGCGTTCGGGCTGATCAGCCTCCTGGCCGCGGCGGTCGGCACGTCCGGCGAGCTCATCGCCCTGCGCGCCGCGCTCGGCGTCGCCGCGGCCGCGATGGCCCCGATCACCAACTCGCTGGTGTTCCGGCTGTTCGACTCCCAGGAGCTGAGGACGCGGGCGATGACCGTGATGATCGTCGTCGGCATGAGCGGGTTCGTCCTCGGGCCGCTGCTCGGCGGCACGGCCCTCGCGCACGTCGGCTGGCAGTGGCTGCTCCTGGTCAACGCCCCGGTCGCGCTGGTCGCGTGGCTCGGCGTCCGCAAGGGCGTCGCGGCGGACGACCCCGCCGGACTCACGCAGGACCGGCTCGACCTGCCCGGGTCGCTGCTGAGCATCGCCGCGATCGGCCTGGCCTGCCTCACCGCGACCAGCGGCGTCGAGCACGGCTGGACGTCGCCGTGGACCTGGGCCTCCGGCGCGGGCGCGGTGCTCGCGCTGGTCGGGTTCCTGCGGCACGAGCGCCGCACCGCCCAGCCGATGCTGGACCTCACCCTGTTCCGCGACGGCATCGTCCGCGGCGCGGCCCTCGCCCAGGTCGGCACCGCGATCGCGATGGCCGGCGTGATGTTCAGCCTGATCCTGCACTTCCAGTACGCGTACGGGTGGAGCCCGGTGCGCGCCGGGCTCGCCAACCTGCCGCTCATCGCGACGATGGTGCTGGCCGCCCCGCTCTCCGAGCGCCTCGCGCGGCGCTGCGGCCACCGGGTCGCCTGCCTGGTCGGTGCCGTGTTCCTCGCCGGGTCGCTCGGCGGCCTCGCCTGGGGCGTCGAGCACGGCTACCCGGCGATCGCCGCCCTGATGGTCACGTTCACGTTCGGCCTGCGCACCGTCATGACGATCTGCGCCGTCGCCCTGGTGTCCGCGATGCCGGAGAACCGGACGTCGCTGGGCGCCGCGCTGAACGACACCGCGCAGGAGGTCGGCAGCAGCGTCGGGACCGCCGTGGTCGGCACGCTGATCGCCGTCCTGGTCACGACCGTGCTGCCCGACGGGACCTGGACCAGCGACCTGGTGGCGTCGTTCTTCCACGGCGAGCGGGTCGTGCTCACGACGCTGGCCGTCGTCGTCGGGCTCCTGGTAGGCGTGGGCGCCCTGTCGCTCAGCAGCTCGCGTGCCGTCGACGAGCACCCGTGACGATCGACGGTCGATGGTTTACTATCGTTTTTCGATAGACACCGACGAAGGGCTGCCCCATGAACCGCTGGACCGTCCTCGCGCTGCGGGCGCTCATCGTGCTGCTGGCGGCGGGCCTCGTCACCGTCCAGGTGATGGTCGTGCCCGCGATGGTGCGCGACCTCGCCGCCGAGCCCGACGCGGCGCACCTGCGCTGGCCCCTCGGGCTGATCGCCCTGCTCGGCGTCGGCACCGTCGAGGTCGCCCTCGTCGGCGTCTGGCAGCTGCTGACGATGGCCCGCCGCGACACCGTGTTCTCCCGCGCGGCGTTCCGCTGGGTCGACGTCGTCATCGGCGCGGCCGTCGCCGCGTGGCTGCTCGCGATCGTGCTCGCGTTCGTGCTCGCACCCGGGGAGGCCGTCGCGCCGGGCCTGGTGCTGCTGGTCGTCCTCGGGGGCGTCGGCGCGGCCGGGATCGCCCTGCTCGTCCTCGTGCTGCGGACCCTGCTGGCGAAGGCCACGACGCTGCGCACCGAGCTCGACGAGGTCATCTGATGCCGATCGTCGTCGACATCGACGTGATGCTCGCGCGCCGCAAGATGACCGTCGGCGAGCTGGCCGAGCGCGTCGGCATCACGCCCGCCAACCTCGCGGTGCTCAAGAACGGGCGGGCGCGGGCCGTGCGGTTCAGCACGCTCGACGCGCTCTGCGAGGTGCTGGAGTGCCAGCCCGGGGACCTGCTGCGGCACGAGCCGGGCTGACCCCCAGCACCTCGACGGGCTCAGGCCTCCTCGACCGGCAGCCAGAGCTCCACCGTCGCGGTGCTGAAGTCCGCCGCCCGGTCGAGCACTGCGACCACCTCCGGGCCGGGCCGCAGCCGCCACGGGTTGGACGGGAACCACTCGGTCGCGGTGGCCGCCCACACCGCCTGCAGGGCGTCCGGGTAGGCACCCGCGGCGCGGAACACGGCCCAGGCACCGGCGTCGACGTCGAGCACGTCCAGGTCGCCGGGCACCTCCACCGAGTCCGACACGGCGACGCCGTGCAGGTAGGTCAGCCCGGTGCCCTCCCGGCGGTCCGGGTCGAGGTCGGTGCTGACCGCGAGCAACCCGCGGGGCTCGGCGTCGCCGATCGCCTTCAGGCGGACGTGCTCGGCAGGGTCGATCGACGCGACGTGCTGCTGGACGGCGGCGTTGACGCCGTGGTGCACGAGGGGGACGCGCGCGGCGTGCCCCACGAGGCGGTGCGCGGGCAGGGTGGTGAGTCGGACGTCCATCGGGACAGCTCCTTCGACGGTCAGGCGGAACCTGAGACGGGCCTGGGCGCGGAAGGGGCCACCGTCCTGCCGGGCGCGACCCGGACCGATGCCGTGGACGGCCTGGAACGCCCGGCCGAACGCCTCCGCCGACCCGTAGCCGGACCGCACGGCGACGCCGAGGAGGTCACCGGTTCCGGTGACCAGCTCAGCCGCCGCGACCGTCATCCGCCGTCGGCGCACGTACTCCGACAGCGGCATCCCCGCCAGCGACGAGAACATCCGACGCAGGTGGTACTCCGTCGTGCCGACGGCGACGGCCAGGCGGGCCACGTCGAGATCCCCGGCGAGATCGTCCTCGACGAGGTCCACGAGCCGGTTGAGCGAGGCGATCACGGTGCTCCCTTCCGCGGTCCACCCTGACGCCCGCACGGGTGCCTCGACCCGATCGTCGTGGCCCGATGCGATCAGCCCGGCAGGGGAGGGACGCGCCGGCGCCCCCTCAGACCAGGTCCACCCGGTCGGCCTGCGGCCCGCGGTCGCTCTGCCGCACCTGGAACCGGACGCGGTCGCCCTCCTCGAGGACCTCGCCGTCCCGGACGACCGAGACGTGCACGAAGAGGTCCGGGCCGCCGTCGTCGGGCGAGATGAAGCCGAAGCCGCGGTCCGCGTCGTACCGCGCGACCGTGCCCTCGCCGCCGCGCGCCGAGCCGCGGCCGCCGCCCTGCTGCCGACCTCCGCCGAACCCGCCCTGACCGCCGTGACCGCCGCGCGACGGACCCGACGGGCCCCGGCGCTGCTGGCCGCCGACGATCCGCACGTCCTGCGCCTGCGGGCCCCGCTCGCCGTCGGCGACGCGGTAGCTCACGCGGTCGCCCTCGACGAGCTCGGTGGCGCCGCCGACCAGCGACCGCGCGTGCGCGAACAGGTCCTCGCCGCCGTCGTCGGGAGTGACGAACCCGAAGCCCTTGGCGACGTCGAAGAACACCACGGTGCCGTCGGCGCCGTCGGACGTCGCCTGCCGGCCCGCCTGCGGCCCGAGCGGCAGCAGGTGGTCCGCCTGCGGCCCCTTCTCCCCGTCGACCACGAGGAACGCGACGCGCTGCCCCTCGGTGACGACACCGCCCCCGACGATCGCCGAGCTGTGCACGAAGATCTCGCCGCCGCCGTCGACCGTCGCGAAGCCGTAGCCCTTGGTCGACTCGTACCAGGCGACCGTGCCCAGCACGCCGAGGGTGCTCGCGGGGGCCTCGGCGGTGACCCGCACGCGCCGCGCCTGCGGACCGCGGTCGCCCTCGCCGACCTCGAACTCGACCTCCTGGCCCTCCCGGAGGGCGCGCGTCCCGTCGCCGTCGACGATCTCGGACGCGTGCACGAACAGGTCCTCGGCGTCGTCGCCGCGGGCGAGGAAGCCGAAGCCTCGTTCGGCGTCGAACCAGCGGACGGTTCCCTGGGGCACTTCGGACTCCTCGTGACGGCAGCAGATGCTCCCCCCAGTGTCCCCCCTGCGGGCGCAGCGGTGTGACCGGCCGCACCGCGGGCCCTGCGCGCCGCACGCGTACGATTCTCCGGGCCCGCGCGACCGCGGCAGCTCTCCCCACCCAGGACGGACGGCGCATGAGCGCGCAGACCACCGAGCCGGCACCGCAGGCCGGCGACACCCCCGCCGACCAGCCCGGCATCGACCCCGAGGACTTCGCGACGTTCCTGCGCGTCGTCGACCAGGTCGCCGCGCTGCCCAAGGAGCACCCGCAGCACTCCGCGGCCCGGCGGGCGTCGTCCTGGCTCTACAAGGCGGCGAAGAAGCACCGCCGCGGCGAGCGGCACCGCGCGATCTCCGCGGCCGACGCCGCCGTCGTCGCCGCGACCGCCACCGGGAGCCCCGGCCGCATCGACGACGAGACCGCCGGCCTCGCGCTGACCTCGGCCGCGACCGGTGCGGTGGCCGGGACGCTGCTGCGCCCGCGGCCCTGCTACGTCTGCAAGCAGGACTACACGGTCGTCGACGCCCACTACCACCAGCTCTGCCCCGACTGCGCGGCGCTGCACCACGCCAAGCGCGACGCCCGCACCGACCTCACCGGCCGACGGGCGCTGCTGACCGGCGGCCGCGCGAAGATCGGCATGTACATCGCCCTGCGCCTGCTGCGGGACGGCGCGGACCTGACCATCACCACCCGGTTCCCGAAGGACGCCGTCCGCCGGTTCAGCGCGATGCCGGACGCCGCCGACTGGCTGCACCGGCTGCACGTCGTCGGCATCGACCTGCGCGACCCCGCCCAGGTGGTCTCGCTCGCCGACCACGTCGCCGCGCAGGGGCCGCTGGACGTCCTCATCAACAACGCCGCCCAGACGGTGCGCCGGCTCCCCGGGGCGTACTCCCGGATCACCGAGGCCGAGCAGGCCCCGCTGTCCGGCGAGGGCACCCGGATGATCACCACGTTCGGGCACACCAGCGACGCCCACCCGCGCGCGCTCGCCGGGTCCGTGAGCGAGCTGACCAGCCCGGCGCTGGCGATCGAGCGCGCGGCCCGCGCCGCCGCCGAGGAGCTCGCCGCCCAGTCGCTGACCGCCGAGGCCGCCAGCCTGGAGCGCCTGGTCGCCGGGACGTCGATCGACGCCGGCGGCCTGGTCCCCGACGTCGCCGAGACGAACAGCTGGGTCGCGACCGTGGACGCCGTCGACCCGATGGAGCTGCTCGAGGTGCAGCTGTGCAACCAGACGGCGCCGTTCATCCTGGTCAGCCGCCTGCGCCCCGCCCTCGCGGCGTCGCCCGCCCGCCGGACGTACATCGTCAACGTGTCCGCGATGGAGGGCGTGTTCTCCCGCGGCTACAAGGGCCCCGGGCACCCGCACACGAACATGAGCAAGGCCGCGCTCAACATGCTGACCCGCACGAGCGCCGCGGAGATGCTGGCCGACGGCATCCTCATGACCGCCGTGGACACGGGCTGGATCACCGACGAGCGGCCGCACCACACCAAGGTCCGGCTCGCGGAGGAGGGGTTCCACGCGCCGCTCGACCTGGTCGACGGGGCCGCGCGGGTGTACGACCCGATCGTCCGCGGCGAGGCCGGCGAGGACCTGTACGGCTGCTTCCTCAAGGACTACGCCCGCTCGCCGTGGTGACCGGTGCGGTGGTGACCGGCACGGCGGTGACCGGCGCGGTGGTGACCGGCGCGGCGGTCACGCCGCGGACAGCGCCGGCGCGAACGGCAGCAGCTCCTCGGCCCCGTCGGCGATGACCAGGCACGAGCTCTCGGGCACCTCGAGCCACGCCCCGCGCAGGCCGCCGAGCGGCTCGGACACCACCAGCCGCGTGTCGTCGGCGAGCCCGTGCAGCACCGGGTTGTCCGGGTACTGCGCGCGCAGGACGGCGACGTCGCGGTTGCGGAACAGCGACCGCGACCGGCCCTCGGAGGAGTACCGGAACGTCCACAGCCGCTGCCCGTCGGTCGTCGCGACCGTGCCCTGCACCGGGTAGTGGACGCCGTGCCGGGCGGCGACCTCCTCGACCAGCCCCACCGCGGCCGCGACCGCCGCGGGCGGGTCGTCCGTCAGGCCCGCGCTCAGCGCCAGGTAGAACAGCGTCTCCGAGTCCGTCGACCCCTCGATCAGCGGGTACAGCGACGGGTCGACCGCGAGCTGCAGGTCCCGCTTCAGCGCGCTGAACCCGTCGATCATCCCGTTGTGCATCCACAGCCACTGGCCGTGGCGGAACGGGTGGCAGTTCGTCCGCTGCACCGGGGACCCGGTCGTCGCACGCACGTGGGCGAACAGCACGCCCGACCGGATGTGCTGGGCGAGCTCGCGGAGGTTCTGGTCGCTCCACGCCGGCTCGACGCTCCGGAACAGGCCGGGGATCGGCGAGTGCTCGTCGTACCACCCGACACCGAACCCGTCGCCGTTCATCGGCTCGGAGCCCAGGAGGCTCTGCCTGCTCTGCATGACCAGGGAGTGCTCGGGCTTGTACAGCAGCTCGTCCAGCGTCACGGGTGAGCCTGTGTAGGCGATCCACCGGCACATGTCGACCTCCTCGTCGGGGTGGGCGCCTCCACTGTCCCGCCGGGCCTCGCAGCGCTAGGCGTCCGCCTCGAACCGGGACGGCACCAGGTCGGCGAGCAGGGTCCGGTGCGCCCACCGCACCCACGCCAGGCCGCTCCACCCGCCCCGGCGCACCAGCGCGTTCCACGTCTCGGGCCCGAGCACCAGGGTCACGAGGTCGACGGCCTGCTCCGCGTCGAGACCGGACCGCAGCACGCCGTCGCGGTCGCAGGCGTCGACCAGCACCCGGTGCACCGCGCGGCGGCGGGTCTCGTCGCGGTCCCACGCGGCGGCGAGCACGGGCTCGCCCGCGGCGCCGAGCCGGACGAGGTCGAGCACCGGGCCCGCGCGGCCCATCAGCTCGGCGGCCCCGCGGACGTGCAGGAACAGGCGGCGCACCGGGTCGGGCTCGGCGGCGACGGCGCGGACCCAGGGTTGGTCGGCCAGGTCCGGTGCGGCGTCCCGGCGGTCGGCGCCGTCGACCGCGCGGTCGAGGCAGCCCACGAGCACGTCGGCCTTGGTGGGGTAGGAGTAGTAGACGGTCTGCACGCCGACCCCGGCCTCGCGGGCGATCGCGGTGATCGCGGTCCCGGGGACCCCCTGCGCGACGAACAGCCCGGTGGCGGCGTCGGCGATCCGCCCCCGCGAGGCGGCAGCCCGCCGCGTCCGCCCGTCTCCGCTGCTCACGCCGGTAACCGTAGCAGCACTACCACTTCCTTCCGGTAGCGCCACTCCGACTTCCTCCCCTCCCCGGGACGCGCGGCCGACGAGTGGTCACGACACGCGGGCGTCGCGGGGTCTGGACCCGCGTGTCGTGACCACTCGTGCAGCGCGCAGGCGCAGGTGGGGGCGGGTTGTGGGAGTGGGGCTACGGAAACAGGAGAGGCTCAGGCGCCGGTGGCCAGGAGGGCCAGCAGGGCGAGGTTGAGGGCGACGACCAGGGCGACCACCACGACGAGGACCGCCTGCAGCCGGCGGCCGTTGGCGTGCTCGCCCATCAGCGCCCGGTCCCGGTTGAGCCGCACCAGGGGGATCACCGCGAACGGGATGCCGAAGCTCAGCACCACCTGGCTCACCACGAGGGTCCACGTCGGGTCCGCGCCGACCGCGAGCAGCACCAGCGCGGGGACCAGCGTCACCGCGCGCCGGACCAGCAGCGGCACCCGGCGGTGCACCAGCCCCTCCATCACGGCCGCGCCCGCGTAGCAGCCGACCGACGTCGAGGCGAGCCCCGACGCGAGCAGCCCGACCGCGAACACCACGCCGATGCCGCCGCCGAGCGCCGACGAGATCGCCGCGTGCGCGCCCTCGATGGTGTCGGTGCCCTCGACCCCGCGCAGGTTCGCCGCGGCCAGCAGCAGCAGCCCGATGTTCACCGTCCCGGCGACGGTCAGCGCCGAGCCGACGTCCCAGCGGGTCGCCCGCAGCAGACCGCGCCGCTCCTCGGGCGCCGGTGTGCGGCCGAACCGGTCGCGGCTCAGCGCGGAGTGCACGTAGATGGCGTGCGGCATCACCGTCGCGCCCAGCATCGACGCGGCGAGCAGCACCGAGTCGGTGCCGGCGAACCGCGGCGCCAGGCCCGCGAGCATCCCCGCCGGGTCGGGCGGCCCCACCAGCAGCCCCGCGAGGAACCCGACGACGATGACCAGCAGCAGCGCCGCCACCAGCGCCTCGAACCGTCGCTGCCCGTACCGGTTCTGGGTGGCGAGCAGCAGCATGGAGACCACGCCGACGACCAGCCCGCCGGCGACCAGGGGCAGCCCGAACAGCAGGTGCAGCGCGATCGCCCCGCCGACGACCTCCGCGATGTCCGTGGCCGCGGCGACCACCTCGGCCTGGGCCCAGAACGCCAGCCGGGGCCCGCGTCGCAGCCGCTGCCCGAGCACCCCGGGCAGCGAGTCGCCGGTGACGATCCCGAGCTTGGCCGACTGGTACTGCACCAGCACGGCCATGACGTTCGCGGCGACCAGCACCCAGAGCAGCAGGTACCCGTACCGGGCGCCGGCGGTGAGGTTCGCCGCGACGTTCCCGGGGTCGACGTAGGCGATCGCCGCGACGAACGCCGGGCCCAGCAGGGGCAGGACGGGGCGGCGCACCCCCGCGCGCCGCTCGGTCTTCGTACTCACCGCACCTCCAAGTTCGGATGTCCGAACTCAGTTTAGGCACACGGGCGCGCCCGAGCCCCTCCGCCGGTCGCGCGGGCTCAGGCGGCGGTGACCACCTCGCGGCGCCAGCGCCCGTCCTCCTGGCGGAACCCGACCCGCTCGAGGTAGTCCCCGGTGTCGCGGGCGTCCGGCGCGACGACCAGGGCGCGCAGCCCCGTGCCGTCGAAGGCCCCGCTGCGGCGGTACACGAACTCACCCGGGGTGAAGTCGCGGAACCGCGGCGTCACGTAGTCGAGCTCGACCTCGCCGACCCCGTCGCCGGCGTCGCGGACGACGACGACGCCCACGGTCTCGTCGCCCCGGAGCACCAGGTAGGCCCACCGGCCGTCCGCCTCCGCCGCACCGCGGAACGACGGGTAGTACCGGGCGATGTCCTCGGCGTGCACGCCGACGACGTGCCGCAGGTAGTGGTCGGCCGCACCGACGGGCACCACCTGGTAGACGTCCGCGTCGTGCCGCTCCCGGGTCAGACGCCACAGCCAGTAGACGTCGATCACCGCGATCACCGCGTTCATCACCGCGAACGGCCAGATCCCGACGACCGCGTTGTACCCGGCGGCGATCGCGGACCCCGCGAGGTTCATCCACCGGAACCGCAGCACCCGTGCCTGCATCAGCGACACGACGACGAGCGCGGACCCGACCCACCCGATGATCTCCAGCACTGGCATGGCGAGAAGGTACCGCCCGCCAGGCCCGGAGGTATCCGTAGCGACGCTCCGACAACCCGGGACCCGGCCCGAAATCGCTCGACCCGCACCCCGACCGCGCGCAGCATGGCCGGATGACCGCCGACCCGCGGACGGCACCCGTCCTGGTCCCGCTCCCGCTGCCCACCGACCTCGACGCCCCCGACGCGTGGCTGCTGCACGGCATGGTCGACGCCGTCAACGACGTGCTGCTCGACACCTGGGGCACCCGCGACGAGGCCCGGGTGGCCGGCGAGCAGCTCGCGGCGCTGCGCGACCAGGAGTACGTCACCAGGCTGCGGTTCGTCGCGCTCGACGCGCCGCCGGAGGCCGGGCCGCCGGACCCCGCACGGGTGCTGGGGCGCGCCGTCCTCGACCTGCCGCGGCAGGACAACACGCACACCGGCTCGGCCGGCGTCGAGGTCCGGCCCGCGCACCGGGGACGCGGCATCGGCGCGGCGCTGCACGACCTGGTGATCGCGACCGCCCGCGCGCACGGCCGCAGCACCCTGACCGCCTCGTCCGATCACGCCGCCGAGCCCGACGCCGGCCCCGGGACGCTCGCCCCGAGCACGGGCACCGGCCGGGTCCGCGCGGACGACCGGGGCGTCGCCTTCCTCGCCCACCGCGGCTGGACGCTGGAGCAGGTCGTCCGGCGGTCGGTGCTGGACCTGCCGGTCGACGCCCCGGTGCTGGCCGGCCACGCCGCGGCGGCCGCACGGGCCGCGGGACCGGACTACCGGGTGGTCCGGTGGGAGGCGCGCTGCCCCGACGAGCTCGTCGACCAGTTCGCCCATCTCCAGACCCGGATGAGCACCGACGCCCCGAAGGGCGGCCTCGACCTGCGCGAGGACGTCTGGGACGCCGCCCGGGTGCGCGCCGCCGAGCAGACCTACGTCGACCGGGGCATGCCCTACCGGGTCGCGGCGGCGCTGCACCAGCCGACCGGCGACCTCGTGGCGTACACGTCGCTGGTCAGCCGCCCGGACTCCGACGAGTTCGTGTTCCAGGACGACACGCTGGTCCTGCGCGAGCACCGCGGGCACCGGCTCGGGATGCTGGTGAAGACCGCCAACCTGGCCCGGCTCGCCGAGGTGCAGCCCGGCGCCCGGCGGATCGGGACCTGGAACGCCGAGGAGAACGCGCACATGCTCGCGATCAACGTCGCGCTCGGGTTCCGGCCGGCGGGCGGCTCCGGGGAGTGGCAGCTCCGGCTCGGCTGAGACGGCAGGGGCGCCGGCTCAGCCCCCGACGACCGCCACCGCGCCCTCGTCGGCGACCAGCCGTACCCGGTCCCCCGCCGCCGGGTCCGTGCCGCTCGCGGGCAGCGCGGCGGTGACGCGCACGTCCTCGGGCTCGAGCACCGCCTCGACCTCCACGCGTCCGCGACGGGTGCGCCGACCGGCGACGACCGCCGAGCGGACCGGCGCACCGTCCGGCACGGGCTCGTCCGCGGCGAGCACCCGCCAGCCGCCCGGCGCCACGGCGAGGGTGCCCGGGACGAGCTCGGCGTCGGCGGGCCCGCCCGGCCCCGCGTCGCCCGGCCCCGCGACCGGCCCCGCACCCAACCCCGCGAGGAACGTCCGGTACCCCAGGAACTCCGCCACCGCACGGGTCGCCGGCCGCCGCCACAGCTCCTCGGGCGCGGCGACCTGCAGCAGCCGCCCGCCGCCCATCACCGCGACCCGGTCGGCGACGGTGAACGCCTCGTCCTGGTCGTGCGTGACGAACAGCGCCGTGGTGCCGGTCGCGACCAGCACCTCGCGCAGGTCGTCCGCCAGCCGCTCGCGCAGGGACCGGTCCAGGGCGGACAGCGGCTCGTCGAGCAGCAGCAGGCGGGGCCGGGGGGCGAGCGACCGGGCGAGCGCCACCCGCTGCCGCTCGCCGCCGGACAGGGTCGCCACCGGGCGCCGGGCGTACCCGGGCAGTCCGACGAGGTCCAGCAGCTCCGCGACCCGCTCGGCGCGTGCGCGGCGGTCGAGGTCACGCAGCCCGTAGGCCACGTTCCCGGCGACGTCCCGGTGCGGGAACAGCTGGCCGTCCTGGAACACCAGGCCGAACCCGCGGCGGTGCACCGGGACCCCCGCGACGTCGCCGCCGGCCCACCGGACCGACCCGCCCGCGGGCGGCTCCAGCCCCGCGACCGCGCGCAGCAGCGACGACTTGCCGCAGCCGGACGGGCCGAGCAGCGCCAGCACCTCGCCGGCGGGGACGTCGAGCGTCACGCCGTCGACGGCGACCACGCCCGCGGACCCGCGCCCGCCCGGGTAGCGCACGACGAGGTCGCGCACCGCCAGCCCGGCCGCGCGGGCGTCGGGGGCGGAGGTCGCCCCGGCCGTCGTCGGGCTGGTCACCTGGTCCGTCACAGCTCTCCTCCCACCGGCCCGCGCAGCTGCTCCGCGAGCGCCATCACGCCCGCGGTCAGCAGCGCGAGCACCACGCCCGCCGCGAGCGCCATCCCGTAGTTGTCGGCGCCCGGCTGCCCGATCAGCCGGAACACCACGACCGGCAGCGTCGGCCGGTCGGGCCGGGACAGGAACGACGTCGCCCCGAACTCCCCGAGCGACACCGCGAACGCGAACCCCGTCGCGAGGCCCACCGACCGGGCGACCAGGGCGCCGTCCACGGTGGCGAGCACGCGGCCGGGCGCCGCGCCGAGCGTGGCCGCGGCCTCGCGCAGCCGGGGGTCGATCGCCCGCAGCACCGGCAGCAGCGACCGGACGACGAGCGGCACCGCGACGACCGCCTGCGCGACCGGCACCAGCACGCCGGTGCTGCGCAGGTCGGTGGCGATCCCGAACGGGTGCCCGAGCGTGAGCAGCGCGCCGAACCCGACGGTCACCGCGGACACCCCGAGCGGCAGCATGAACACCCCGTCGAGCACGCCGACGGCCCGGCGCGCCCCGGGCCGTCGGGGCCGGCGCGAGACGACCAGCGCCACCAGGCCGCCGACCACGAGCGCCAGCAGCGTCGCGTCCACGGCGACCCGCAGCGAGTTGCCCAGCGCCTCCCACACGGTGACGGTCAGCGCGTTGCGCCCGCCCGTCGTGCCGAGCGCACGGTAGTGGTCAAGCCCCCAGCCGTCGCCGGTGCGCAGCGACCCGAGCAGCAGCGCGCCCAGCGGCAGCGCGATCAGCAGCAGCGTCACGGCGGTGACCGCGGCGGGAAGCGGGTGCGGCTGCCGGGTGCCGGGCTCGGGCTCGCCGACCAGCTGCAGCGCCCGCTCGCGTCGCGCCCGGGCCCGACCGGCGACGGCCAGCGCTGCGACGACCACCACGACCTGCACCACGGACAGCACCGCGGCGGCGCGCAGGTCGAGGAACTGCGTCGTCTGGATCCAGATCTCCGTCTCGACGGTCCCGAACCGCAGCCCGCCGAGCACCAGCACCGTGCCGAACGCCGTCGCGCAGAACAGGAACACCAGCGACGCGGCCGAGGTGATCGCCGGGGTCAGCGCGGGCAGCGTCACCGTCCAGAACGCGCGGGCGGGCGACGCGCCCAGCGACCGGGCGGCCTGCTCGGGCCGCGGGTCGAGCCGCTCCCACAGGCCGCCGACGGTCCGCACGACGACCGCGTAGTTGAAGAACACCAGCGCCGCGACGATCGCGGTGAACGTCCCGTCGAGGTGCAGGAACCCGAGCGGTCCGCCCTCGCGGAGCAGCGCCCGGAACGCGACGCCGACCACGACGGTCGGCAGCACGAACGGCACGGTCACGAACGCCCGCAGCACCCCGCGGCCCGGGAACCGGCACCGGTACAGCACGTACGCGCCGGGCACGCCCAGCAGCACGGACACCGCCGTGCCGATCGCGCCCTGCGCCAGCGTGAGCCCGACGATCCGCCAGGTGCGCGGCCGCGCGAACACCTCGGCGAACCCGGACAGGTCCAGCGCCCCGTCGGCCACGAACCCGCGGCTCACGAGCGTCAGCACCGGCCAGGCGAAGAACACCCCGAGGAACACCAGCGGCACCACGGCGGCCAGCGCCCACGCCGCCGCGCGGCCCCACGCCCACACCCGGTCGCCCGGGCGCGCGGGCGTCCCCGGCCGGGCGGTGCCGGTCGGGGACGCCTGCGCCCAGGTGCTCATCGTCGCGCCGTCAGCCGATCACGAGGTCGGTCCAGTCGCGGACCCACTCGTCGCGGTGCTCGGCGATGTCCGCCAGCGGCACCTCGATCGGCTGCTCGGCCTGCGGGGCCCACCGCGCCCACTCCTCGGGCAGGTCCACCGCGGAGCTCACCGGGTACATGTACATCGAGCCCGGGATGTCGGCCTGGACCTCGTCGGACAGCAGCCAGTCGAGCAGCTGCTGCGCGCCCTCGGGGTTCTGCGCGCCCGCGAGGACGCCCGCGTACTCGACCTGCCGGAAGCAGGTGCCGAGCAGCGCCCCGGTGGTCGGCTCGTCGCCGCCCTCGGGCACGGTCTCCGGCGGGGACGACGCGTAGGACAGGGCGATCGGCCGGGAGCCGCCGCCACCGCCGCCGGAGAAGTCGGTGTAGTACGCGTCGGACCAGCCCTCGGCGACCTTGAGGCCGTTCGCCGTCAGGTCGGTCCAGTACTGCTGCCAGCCGTCCTCGCCGAACGCGCCGACCGTCGCCAGCAGGAACGCCAGGCCCGGGCTGCTCGTCGCGGCGTTGGTGACCACCGTCAGGTCCCGGTACTGCGGCTGGGTGAGGTCCTCGAGCGTCGTCGGCTCGGGCACGCCCTGCGCGGTGAACCAGGCGTGGTCGACGTTCAGGCACACGTCGCCGACGTCGACCGCGGTCAGCGAGCCCGAGTCGTCCGGCGCGTACGCCGCGGCGTCGGCGGCGGCGGGCGCCGACGACGTGTACGGGGCGAGCACGCCCTCGTCGATCGCCCGCGACGCGAACGTCGTGTCGATGCCGTAGACGACGTCGCCCAGCGGGGCGTCCTTGGTGAGGATCAGCTGGTTGACCAGCGCGCCGCCGTCGCCGGGGGCGACCTGCTGCACGGTCAGGCCGGTGTCCGCCTCGAACTGCTCGAGCAGCCCGTCGCTCAGCGCGAACGAGTCGTGCGTGACCAGCGTGACCGTCCCGCCGGCGGCGCCGGTCGACGCGTCGTCGGACGCACCCCCGGCGACCGAGCAGCCCGTCAGGGCCAGGGCGGTGGCGGCCAGCGCGGCCGGGGCGGTGTGCCGGAGCGTCCGGCGGTGCGCACGCGTGCGCGTCATGGTGGTTCCTCCTCGATGTGCACCGAGGGGGCCGTCCCGTCCCGGACGCGCACCCGCGCGCGAGCACGGGGCACGACGGCACGAGGTGGCTGAGATTCCCGACTCCCTCCGCCGGTGCTAACCGGATCAGGTTCGAGGGTCTGCGGTTCCGTCCGCACTCTCAGCGTCGGTCGGGTGCCACCTGCGGTGACGCCCGGGACGCTCCCCTGTCGTTCGGGGCCGAGGCTACACCCGGTCCGGCGGGCGTCCCGCACGGGCCCGGTGACCTGCGGCGCGGGGGCGGCGGCACTAGCGTGAGGGCAGCACCGGGCCCGGCAGCCGCCGCCCGGACGACGCACGAGCGCAGGAGGTCGCAGTGGCCGACGAAGAGACCCAGTCCACCATCGCCAAGGTCACCGGCCTGATCGTCGCGGGCGCCGTCGCGTGGCTCGCGACGAAGGCCGTCGACACCGCGTGGAAGGCCGCGTCCGGGCACAAGCCGCCGAAGCCCGAGGACGACGCCGACGACATCCGGATCGGGGAGGTCGTCGCCGCCGCGGCCATCACGTCCGCGGCCGTGACGATCGCCCGGGTGCTCGCGACCCGCGGGACGAAGAAGTTCGCGAAGCGCGTCGACACCAACCGCCGCCTGCCGCGCTGAGGCGGTCGCGCAAGGCCCCCAGGTCCCCCCGTCGCGTCCCACCGCGACGGTAGCCTGGGCCATGCCCTCCACCGACGAAAGCCCAGGTCAGCGCCGTGCGACGGGTCGCTCCGTGCACACCGTCGACGACGTCCTCGCGCTCCTCGACCAGCTGTTCGAGGAGCGCGCCGACCGGTGGTCCGACCGCGGCGGCACGGACTTCTGGGACGCGTTCTACACCGACCGCGGCCGCGGCGTGCCGTTCTTCCGCGACGCCCCCGACGAGAGCCTCGTCGCCTGGCACGCGGACGGCCGGCTGCCGCTCGGCCCCGGGACCCGGGTGCTCGAGCTCGGCTGCGGGCCGGGCCGGAACGCCGTCTGGCTCGCGCAGCAGGGCTGCGCGGTCGACGCGCTCGACCTGTCCGCGACCGCGCTCGCCTGGGGCCGCGAGCGGGCCGACGCCGCCGGGGTCGCGGTGCGGTTCGTCCGGGCGGACGTGCTCGGCTGGCGGGGCGAGGCGCCCTACGACGTCGTCGTCGACTCCGGCTGCTT
The DNA here is from genome assembly GCF_042880135.1 of Cellulomonas sp. NPDC058312. Classification (NCBI taxonomy): domain Bacteria; kingdom Bacillati; phylum Actinomycetota; class Actinomycetes; order Micrococcales; family Cellulomonadaceae; genus Cellulomonas; species Cellulomonas sp. NPDC058312. Next base: position 62,111 of record NZ_JBHVZE010000007.1, read on the forward strand.
CCACCACCTGCCCCCGCACCGCCGGGTCTCGTACCGGTGGCTGCTGGAGCGCGTGCTCCGGCCGGGCGGGCACCTCGCGCTGACCTGCTTCACGACCGGGCACGCCGGTGACGGCGGCACGGAGGCGGACGACCTCGACCTGTACCGGACCGGCAGCCTCGGCGGCGGGCTCGCCTACGGCCCCGACGACCTGCGCCGGGCGTTCGACTGGCTGACCGAGGTGGAGCTGCGCCCGATGCGCCGGGTCCGGGACGCGACGACGTACGGCGAGGACCTGCTCCAGGTGGCGCTCCTGCGGCGGTGACGCCTCCCGAGGGCTCGGGTGCGGCCGCGCGTCAGCGTCGGTCCGGCTCCTCGCTGCGCGGCAGCGACGTCGCCGTGTTCCGGGGCAGGTCCGGGGCGTCGCGCTCCGTGGCCATGTCCTGGGCCTCGGTGAGCTCGTCGACCACCAGCAGGTCCCGACGGACCTTGCCGGTCCGGAAGCCCGCGCGGCCCACCAGGTGCGCCGCGACGGGCGCGGTGAGCATCTGGAACAGCGCGACCAGCACCAGGGCCCACACCGCCCCGCCGGACCGGAGCCGCAGCGCGAGGCCGACCAGGACGAGGATCAGGCCGAGCACCTGCGGCTTCGTGCCGGCGTGCATCCGCGAGAGCAGGTCCGGGAACCGCAGCACGCCCACGCCCGCGGCGAACGCGAGCAGCGCCCCGCCCAGCATGCACACGGCCGCGGCGACGTCGGCGACCAGGTCCCAGCTCATCGGGCACTCCCCTCGTCGCTCGCCGTGCCGTCCTCGGCCGGCGCCTCCTTGTGGTGCCCGTCCTGCGCGACCGCCTCCGCGGTCGACACCTCGGCCTCGACCTCGCGGGCGCGACGGGCCTTGCGGGCGGCCTCCGCCTCCTCCTCGGCGCGGATCCGCTCGGCCTCCTCCTGGGCGATCTCCTCGCGGGACCGGACCCGGCCCTCGCCGGCGGGCTCGACGGACGCGAACCGGGAGATCGTCACCGAGCCGACGAACCCGACCAGCGACAGCACCACGAGGATCGGCACCACGTCGGTCCGGCGCTCGGACGCGGCGTACAGCGCCACCGCGGCGACGACCACGGTCACGATGATGTCCAGCGCGACGGTGCGGTCGAGCATCGACGGCCCGCGCTCGGCCCGGATCAGCGCCAGGATCCCGGCTGCCGTGAGCAGCACGGCGCAGATGATGAGGACGACGGTCATGCGCGCACCTCCGCGCGTCGGGCGGCGCGGCGCGGGTGCGGCTCCAGGCCGGCCTCCCGCAGCTCCGCGTCGGAGGCGAACGCGCGCAGCACCCGCTCCTCCTGGTCGAGGACGTTCTGCCGGGCCCGCTCCACGCCGCCGGTCTGCTCGACGTCGAGGACGTGCAGGTAGAGCATCCCGGTCAGCCGGTGGGCCTCCACGACGAGCGACCCGGGCACCAGGGAGCAGAGCTCCGCGGTCATCGTCAGGTACAGGTCGGAGTGGCTCCGCAGCTGGACGCCGATGACGGCCCCCCGCGGGGTGTGCCGGGGGCGCAGGGCCACCCAGGACACCTCGACGGACGCGTGCAGCAGGTCCCAGACGAACCGGGTCACCAGGACCACGAGGCCCCAGGGGTGCAGCCGGCCGTGGAAGTCGATGGGCGTCATCCGCAGCAGCCCGGTGACGAGCACCGCGACCACGGTGCCCGCCAGGACGTTGCCGAACGACAGGTCGCCCCAGAGCAGCACCCAGACGACGACGAGCCAGATGATCGTCGGCCACTGGGTCGCCAGCCGGTGGCGGCGCGGGTGCAGGCTCATCCGTCCTCCTCCAGGGCCGGGTCGACCGACTCGTCCTCGCGGGTGGCGTCCACCGACTCGCCGGAGCCGCGGCTGCCGTCCGGGAGCACCGCCTGCACGTACACCGACCGGTCGGCGAGGGCGGCGGAGGCGCGCTCCGCGTACCCGTACAGCGGGCCGGCGGCGACGGTCAGGGTCAGGCCGAGCACGACGAGCGCGGCGGCGGAGCCGACCATGCCCTTCGGCAGGTGCGTGTCGGGCAGCGGCTCGGGCGGGGTCTGCCAGAACGCCTTGTTCCAGGCCTTGATCAGCGCGTAGAGCGTGAGGAGCGAGGTGAGCACGCCACCGACGACCAGGGTCAGCGCGAGCCCGGACCCGTCCTGCACGCCCGCCTGCATCAGGCCGACCTTGCCGAGGAACCCGGACAGCGGCGGGATCCCGCCGAGGTTCATCGCGGGGACGAAGAACAGGATCCCCAGGACGGGCGCGGCCTTCGCCAGGCCGCCCAGCGAGTCGAGCGACGTCGACCCGCCCCGCCGTTCGATCAGCCCCGCGACCAGGAACAACCCGGTCTGCACGATGATGTGGTGCGCGACGTAGTAGATCGCCGCGGCCCAGCCGGTCTCGGAGGCGAGGGAGATGCCGAAGATCATGTAGCCGATGTGGCTGACCAGCGTGAACGACAGCAACCGCTTGAGGTCGTCCTGCGCGACGGCGCCGAGGATGCCCACGACCATCGTCGCGAGCGCCGCCCACATGAGGACGTCGTCCATCCGGCCCTCGGGGAACAGCAGCGTCTGGGTGCGGATGATCGCGTACACGCCGACCTTGGTCAGCAGGCCCGCGAACACGGCCGTCACCGGCGCGGGCGCCGTCGGGTAGGAGTCCGGCAGCCAGGCGGACAGCGGGAAGATCGCCGCCTTGATGCCGAACGCCAGCAGCAGCATGGCCTGGAGCAGCAGGCGCACGTCGGCGTCGATCTCCGGCAGCCGCTCCGCGAGCTGGGCGAGGTTCACCGTGCCCGTGGCCGCGTAGATCATCGCGATCGCCACGAGGAACAGCAGCGACGACAGCAGCGCGACGACCACGTAGATGCTGCCCGCGCGGATCCGCTCGCCGGTGCCGCCCAGGGTCAGCAGCACGTAGGACGCCGCGAGCAGGATCTCGAAGCCGACGTAGATGTTGAACAGGTCCCCCGACAGGAACGCGTTCGCGACGCCGGCGGTCAGGATCAGGTACGTCGGGTGGTAGATCGACACCGGCGCGGCCTCGTCGCCGTCGGCCTCGCCCTGGGCCAGCGAGTACAGCTGGACGCACAGGGTCACGGCCGCCGACACGGTGAGCATCAGCGCCGACAGCCGGTCCGCGACCAGGTCGATGCCGACCGGCGCCGCCCAGCCGCCGATGTCGACGACCAGCGGGCCGTCGTCGGCGAGCACCAGCAGCGTCGCGGCGACGACCAGGACGATGCTCAGGGAGACGACGCTGATGATGCGCTGCAGCCGCGGCCGGCGGTACAGCGCGAGCGCGAGGCCCGCCCCGAACAGCGGGACGACGACGGGCAGCGGCACCAGGAACGCGTAGTCGTTCATCGGCCCTCCTGCCCTCGGTCGGTCGTGTGGTGGCGGTCCGCGCCCGCGGGCACCGGTTCGCCCTCGTCGGTCTCGTCGCGGGTCTCGGCCGCCTCCTCGTCGAGGGTGGTGGTCGAGTCCTCGGTGTCGGCGTCCTCGAACGCGCGCTCGTCGCGGGCGGCGAGCCGCGCGATGCGGCGGTCCTCGACGTCGTCCTGCACCTCGTCGTGCTGGTGCAGCTGCCAGGACCGGTAGGCCATCGCCAGCAGGAACGCCGTCATGCCGAGGGTGATGACGATGGCGGTCAGCACCATCGCCTGGGGCAGCGGGTCGCTCATCCGCCCCTCGGGCTCCAGCCCGACGATCGGCGGCCGCCCCGCCGCGCCCCCGGCGACCAGGAACAGCAGGTTCGCGCCGTTGCCGATCAGCACGACGCCGATCAGCACGCGGGACAGGCTGCGCTCCAGCAGCAGGTACACGCCGGTGGTCACCAGGACGACGATCACGCCGACCAGCACCAGGTTCGGGCTCATGTCGATGGTCACGCGGCGCCTCCCGTCCCGCGGGGGGTCCCGCGTCCCACGTCCAGGCCCTCGCCCGTCGGGGCGAGCACCTGCACCGGCTCGCCCGGGTCGGCGTGCCCGCCGACGCCCTCGGGGTCGCCGTCCGCCTCGGCCTGCCGGTCGATCTCCGCGCCGAGGCTGCGCAGGATGTCGAGCACCAGACCCACGACCACCAGGTACACGCCGATGTCGAAGAACAGCGAGGTCACCAGGTGCAGCCCGCCGACCAGCGGGATCGAGGCGTCGATGATCCAGGACTGCAGCACGCTGCCGCCGAACACCAGGGCGCCGAGGCCCACGCCCGCGGACAGGAACAGGCCGCTGCCGAGCAGCAGACCCGGCTGGACCGGGGCGGCCTCCCCGAGCTCGTACCGGCCGCCCGCGAGGTAGCGCACGATCAGCGCGATCCCCGTGACCAGGCCGGCCGCGAACCCGCCGCCCGGCGCGTTGTGGCCGGAGAACAGCAGGAACAGCGAGTACACGATCATCGTGTGGAACAGCAGCCGGACCACGACCTCGAACACCACGGACCGGCGGCGCGGGGCGAGGGTCCGCCCGGCGCGCAGCCACTCGCGCGACTGGTAGGTCGGCCGGTCGGTCACGGGCCGGCGCAGCGCGGCCGTGGGGTCCTCCCCGCCGCCGCCCCACACCTGACGGTGCGCGGGGGCGTCGCCGGCCCGGAAGATCGCGCCGGACCGCTTGCGCAGGAACACCAGCGACGCGACACCGGTCGCCGCCACCAGCAGCACCGAGATCTCGCCCATCGTGTCCCACGCGCGGATGTCGACCAGCGTCACGTTGACGATGTTCTTGCCGCCGCCGAACGAGTACGCCTCCTCGGCGAAGTCGACCGACACCGGGTCGTGGACCCGCGCGCCCGGCACGACGAGCGCGAGCCCGCCGACCGTGAGCCCGACGGCCAGCGCGATGCCGAGCCGCACCCAGCGGGAGCCGACCAGCGGGCGGTCGGAGAAGTACGGGGGCAGCCGGCGCATGACCAGCACGAACACGACGAGCGTGACGGTCTCGACGAGCACCTGCGTGAGCGCCAGGTCGGGTGCACCCTGCAGCAGGAACAGCGCGGCGACGCCGTAGCCGCCGACCCCGAGCAGGATGACGGCCTTGAGCCGGCGGCGGGCCCGCGCGACCAGCACCGCGGCGACGGCCACGAACAGGCCGATCACCAGCTGAGCGGGGCGGTCCCAGGCCCGGACCTCGGTCGGCAGCTCGGTGAGCGCGACCAGCGGGATGCCCACCATGAGCACGAAGACCACGAGGATCCCGCCGAGGTAGAACGGCAGCGACCCGCGCTGGGTGAGGGCGGTGACGTCCGCGGCGAGGTCGTCGAGCTTGCGCATCATCCGGCGGTAGAACCGGTCGGCCTCGGGGACGTGCGGGACGCGCGCCTGCACGGCCTCGACCGGTCCGCGCGCGACGAACAGCAGCGCGCCGGACAGCAGCACCGCGACCGTGATCGCCAGCGTCGGCGTGAACCCGCCCCACAGCAGCAGGTGGCCGGCCTCGCCGGTGGGGTAGGTGTCGGCGTGCGGGGCGAGCAGCTGCTTGCCGAGCCCGGGCAGCAGCGCGACCGCGAGGCCGAGCACGGCCAGCAGCATCGCGGGCCACACCAGCAGCAGCGACGGGCGGCCGACGGGCGCGGGGTCGGCGCGGTCGTCGTCGCAGGTCGGGGCGGCCTCGGCCACGTCCTTGGCGGCCTTGTCCTCCGCGGCGTACCGCGCGTCCTTCGCCGCGCTCAGCCGCTTCACCGCGGCGGGCGACAGCACCGGCTTCGTCCAGAACGCGCCCCACCAGAGCCGCAGGCCGTACGCGACGGTCAGCGCGGAGCCGACGGCGACGACCACCAGCACGACGACGTCCAGCGGCTCGCCGCCGTGGCCGAACGCCTCGAGCGCGGCCTCCTTCGCGACGTAGCCCGCGAACGGGGGCGCGCCGATCATCGACAGCGTCGCGAGCCCGCCGGCCAGGGCGGTGACCGGCAGCGCCCGGCCGACGCCGGACAGCCGCCGCAGGTCGCGGGTGCCGGTGGCCGCGTCGACCACGCCGACGACGAGGAACAGCGCCGCCTTGAACATGGCGTGCGCCCCGACCATCGCGAGGCCCGCGAGCGCGGTGGCCCGCGTCCCGTAGCCGATCAGCAGCACGATCAGGCCGAGCTGGCTGACGGTGCCGAACGCGAGGATGAGCTTGAGGTCGTGCTGACGCAGCGCGCGCCAGCCGCCGAGCACCAGGGTCCCGCCGCCGAGCAGCACGATCATCCAGCGCCAGACCGACAGGTCGGAGTACGCGGGCGCGAACCGCGCCACCAGGTAGACGCCGGCCTTCACCATCGCGGCGGCGTGCAGGTACGCGCTGACCGGGGTCGGGGCGGCCATCGCCGCGGGGAGCCAGAAGTGCAGCGGGATCAGCGCGGACTTGCTCGCGGCGCCGACGAGCAGGCAGACCACGGCGGCGGTGACCAGGGGCCCGTGCGGGGGGTGCGCGATCGTCTCGGACAGCCGGTAGGTGCCCGCGGCCTCGCCCAGCAGCACGACGCCGACCAGCATCGTCAGGCCGCCCGCGGTGGTGACGACGATGGCCTGCATCGCCGCCCGGCGGCTGGCCTTGCGCTCGTGGTAGTGCCCGATGAGCAGGTAGGAGAAGACCGTGGTCAGCTCCCAGAACACGAACAGCAGCAGCGTGTCGTCCGCGGTGACCAGGCCGAGCATCACGCCCGCGAACGCCACCAGGACGCCGCTGAACCGGCCGAGGCCGCTCGCGTGCGGCTTGAAGTAGGCCGAGCAGTAGATCAGCACGATCGACCCGACGCCGCCGACCAGGAGCGTCATCAGCCAGGACAGCGTGTCCAGGCGGAACGACAGCTCGAGGCCGAGGCCGGGGATCCAGGCGACGGACTGGACCGGCCCGCGGCCGTCCATCACCTCGCCGGTGAGGGTGAGCGCCCAGACCGCCGCCGAGGCGGGGGCGAGCGCGAGGACCCAGAACGCCCTCCGGCCGATCCACGCGACGAGCGCGGGCGCGACCAGGGCTGCGACGAGGTGCACCGCGAGGAGCTGCAGCACGTCCGCTCCGTCCTGTCGTGGGCGGGTGGTCGGTCGGTCGGTGCCGACGGCAGCCGGCGGGGTGTGGTGTTGTCAGCAGGTCGGCACCCGTCGCCGCCGACGACGCCGCGGGAGCAGGGCTCACCGACGGGGCCGACCGAGGGTCGAGGGATTGCCAGCACTCTATCAAGCGATGCCCACGCCCACCCGGCGCCGGGGGGTGGTCCTCGCCACGGGCGGGACCTCCGGCGGCGGCCCACGGGGTCGCGGCGGCTACCGTGACGGCGTGGATGCGCTCCGGCTGACCTGCCTCGTCGTGGTGCTCGTCGCGACCGTCGTCGGCGTCGGGGTGTTCGCCCACGGCGCGACCCGGATCACGCGGACGGTGCGGTCGGGCCGGCCGGCACCGGGACGCCTGCGGCCCGTCGGACGGCGCACCCTGCTGGTGCTGCGGGAGATGGTCGGGCACGGCCGGTTCCGGCACACGCCCGTCGTCCGGGCCGCGCACTGGGTCGTCATGGTGTCGTTCCCGATCCTGTTCTTCACGCTGGTCACCGGGTACGCACAGGTCGTCGACCCGCGGGCCGCGCTGCCGCTGCTCGGGCACCTGCCGCCGTGGGAGCTGCTGACCGAGGGGATCGCCTGGCTGTCGCTGGTCGGCATCCTCGCGCTGATCGCCGTGCGGGTCCGGGCGACGCCGCGCGGGCTGCCGCGGACGTCCGCACGGGCGGTCGCCGCCGCCGGGGCCGGTGTCGGCGACGGCAGCGGGCCCGCCCCGACCGAGCCGGTCCGCCGGTCGCGGTTCTTCGGGTCGAGCACCGCGCAGGCCGTCGTCGTCGAGGCGACGGTGCTGCTCGTCGTGCTCGCGGTGCTGCTGCTGCGCGGGCTGGAGCACGAGCTCGCGGTGCGGGACGGGTCGGCGCTGGCGTCCGCGTGGCACTTCCCCACCACCGCGTGGATCGGCGGGCTGTGGTCGGGGGCGTCGACCGCCGCCGTCGAGGCCGCCGTCGTGCTGTGCGCGACGGTGAAGATCCTGGTGTCCGCGTCGTGGTTCGTCGTGGTCGGCCTGCAGCCGACGATGGGCGTCGCCTGGCACCGGTTCCTCGCGGTGCTCAACGTCTACGCGCAGCGCTCCCCGTCCGGCGCGGTCGCGCTCGGCCCGCTGCAGCCGCTGCGGGTCGGCGACCGCGACCTCGACGTCGCCGCCCTGGAGGACCTGCCCGACGACGCCCGCCTCGGGGTGCGCGCCGTGGAGGACCTCACCTGGAAGGGCCTGCTCGACGTCACCACCTGCACCGAGTGCGGGCGCTGCCAGGACCAGTGCCCGGCCTGGGCGACCGGCAAGCCGCTGTCCCCGAAGCTGCTGACCCTGGCGCTGCGGGACCACGCGGCCGCGACGGCCCCGTACCTGCGCGCCGCGCGCGCCGGCGACGAGGTCGAGCCCGGGCACGTCGACGTCGACCTGGTGGCGTCCGGGATCATCGACGCCGACGCCCTGTGGGCCTGCACCACCTGCGGCGCGTGCGTCGAGCAGTGCCCGGTCGACATCGAGCACGTCGACACCATCGTGGACATCCGGCGCTACCAGACCCTGATGGAGTCGGCGTTCCCCGCCGAGCTCGGCGGTACGTTCACCAAGCTCGAGCGGCGCGGCAACCCCTGGGGCCTGCCCGCCCGGCAGCGCCTCGACTGGGCGAAGGACCTGCCGTTCGAGGTGCCGGTGGTCGGCGCCGACGTCGCGACCGCCGCCGAGGTCGACTACCTGTTCTGGGTCGGCTGCGCGGGCGCGTACGAGGAGAAGGCCCGCCGCACGACCCGCGCGGTCGCGGAGCTGCTGCACACCGCGGGCGTCACGTTCGCGGTGCTCGGCGACGGCGAGGGCTGCACCGGCGACCCGGCCCGCCGCGCCGGCAACGAGGTGCTCTACCAGATGCTCGCGTCCGCGAACGTGGAGACCCTCGCCGCCGCGGAGGCCCGGGCCGTCGTCGTCACCTGCGCGCACTGCTTCAACACGCTGTCCCGCGAGTACCCGCAGCTCGGCGGCCGGTACGACGTCGTGCACCACACCGAGCTGCTGGACCGGCTGGTCGGCGAGGGCCGGCTGCGCCCGGTCGCCGCCCCGGACGCCGCCCCGCAGCGCGTGACCTACCACGACCCCTGCTACCTCGGCCGGCACAACCAGGTCTACGAGCCCCCGCGTGAGCTGCTCGCCGCGATCCCCGGCGTCGAGGTCGTCGAGATGCCCCGCAACCGCGAGCGCTCGTTCTGCTGCGGCGCCGGCGGCGCGCGGATGTGGGTCGAGGAGTCGATCGGCACCCGCATCGGCACCGCCCGCGCCGAGGAGGCCGTCGGCACCGGCGCCGACGTCGTCGCGACCGCGTGCCCCTACTGCACGGTGATGCTCACGGACGGCGTCGCCGCCGCGACGCCGCCGCCGGACGTCGACCGCGCCGCGGTCGGCGTCCCGGAGGTCACCGACATCGCCCAGCTCCTGCTCGCCCGCATCCGCGCGGGGGCGTGACCTCGCGCGCGCCGAGGTCGAGGGTTTCGCGCGAGGTCGAGGGTTTCAGCCCCCGGTTCGCGGCGAAACCCTCGACCTCGAGCCCGTCAGAGGGCGGTGGCGCGGCGGAGGGTCACGAACGAGACCGCCGCCGCCAGGACCGCCACGACCGCGCCGACGGCCGACGCGTGCTGGGCGCCGGCGTCGAAGGCCAGGCGGGCCGACTCCAGCAGGGAGTCCGCGACCGCCGGGTCCAGGTCGCCGGCCACGCGGGTGGCGCCACCGAGCGTCTCCGCGGCGGCGTGCGCCTGGTCGCCGGTCAGCGTCTCCGGGACCGTCAGCCGCGCGCGGTAGGTCGCGTTCAGCACCGAGCCGAGGACGGCCACGCCGAGGGTGGTGCCCAGCTCGTAGGCCGTCTCGGAGATCGCCGACGCCGCGCCGGCCTTCTCCGGCGGGACGGCGGTGGTGATCTGGTCGTTGGTCAGCGTCTCCGCCAGCCCCACGCCGACGCCCATCACGAGGAACGCCACCGCGACCGAGGTGGGGGTCGGCACGTCGCCCACCAGCGTCAGCACGCCGTAGCCGACCGCCGCGAGCAGGAAGCTCGACCCGATGAGCGTCCCGGGCCGGACGTGCCGGACCAGGCGGACCGCGAGCAGCCCGGCCGCGACCGACCCGACGAGCCCGGGCAGCAGCACCACGCCCGCGGCCATCGGGGACAGCCCGGCGGCGAGCTGGAGCAGCTGCGACACGATCACCAGCAGCCCCGAGAACCCGAGCACCGACAGCAGGTTGGCCGACACCGCCCCGGAGAACACGGGGTTCGCGAACAGCCGGACGTCGAGCATCGGCACGGGCAGCCGACGCTGGCGGCGGACGAACGCCCACCCCGCGACCAGGCCCACGAGCGCGCTGCCGACGGTGGTGGCCGTCAGGCCGTGCTCGCCGGTCGCGATGATCGCGTAGACCAGCGGCAGCATCGTGGCGAGCGCGAGGACGCTGCTCCACGGGTCGAGCGGGCCGGGCGCGGGGTCCTTCGACTCCGGCACCAGGGCCGCGGCGAGCGGCAGCAGCACCAGCAGCACGGGCACGTTGAGCAGGAACACCGAGCCCCACCAGAAGTGGGTGAGCAGCGCGCCGCCGACGATCGGGCCGAGAGCCGCGCCGCCGGCGAACCCGGACGCCCAGATCGCGATGGCGAGGCGGCGCTGCGCGCGGTCGAGGAACACGTTCCGGATCAGCGACAGGGTCGAGGGCATCAGCGTCGCGCCGAACAGGCCGAGGGCCGCGCGGGCGGCGATCAGCATCGCCGGGCTGGTGGACCAGGCGGCGAGCAGCGACACGACGGCGAACCCGGTCGCGCCGATCATCAGCAGCCGCTTGCGCCCGACCCGGTCGCCGAGGCTGCCCATCGGCACCAGCAGCCCGGCCAGCACCAGCGGGTAGGCGTCCACGATCCACAGCAGCTCCGACCCCGACGCGCCGAGCGCCGCCGTGATCGACGGCAGCGCGAAGCTCAGCACCGTGTTGTCCACCGAGATCAGCAGCACGGGGAGCATCAGCACGACGAGCACGGCCCAGGGCCGCACCGGGCGGCCGCGGTGCGTCAGCGTGGTCGGCGCGGGGGTGAGCGTCGCGGGGGCGGGGACCGTCGCGGGCGCGGCGGGGCTGGACATGGTGGGGACCTCAATCATCGGGAAGCACAGCGACTGTACCGTCTGGACGGTTCACACGGAAGGTGAACCCGCGGACCGCTACGGTCATTCCCATGTCCGAGACCCGAGACCGGCTGCTCGACGCCTTCGAGGGCCTGCTCATCGCGCACGGCCCGCGCGCGGCGACGCTCGACGCCGTGGCCGCCGCCGCCGAGGTGTCCAAGGGCGGCCTGCTCTACCACTTCCCCAGCAAGGCGGCCCTGGTCCAGGGCCAGCGGGACCGGCTCGCGGAGCTCGGCACCGCCGACGTCGCCGCGATGCGCGCGGCACCCGAGGGCGCCGCCGAGTACTACCTGCGTGAGTCGATGCAGTCGGGCGGGCCGCTCGACCGGGCCCTGATCGCCGCGGTGCGGCTCGCCGAGGAGTCCGACGGCGACGCCACCGCCGTGCTCGAGGACCTGCGCACCCACTGGTACGACGCCCTGCTCGCCGAGCTGGCAGACCCCGCCGTCGCGCACGTCGTCCAGCTGCTCGGCGACGGCATGTACTACAACGCGGTCACCGGCGTCCGCGACCCCGGCGCGCTCGACGACGCGCTGACCGTGCTGGGGCGTCTGCGGGGCTGAGGCCCAGGCCCGGGCCCGTCCACCCCGAGCGCGCCGACGGCCCCGCAGCGCAGGCCGCGGGGCCGTCGGGGAGGATGTGTCCGCCCGGTGCGGAGGTCACCGGGCGGGTCTGGTCCGACGCGTCAGATGCGCACGCGCCGGGGGTTGCTCACGCTCGTCCAGCCGGCGTCCTCGTACTGCGACTCCGCCGTCTGCTGGTCGTTCGATGCCATCTCCATGACGCCCCCCTCGATCCGTTCGGACGGTGCCATCCTGCGGGGCGGACGCCGCTCGCGCACCCTCGGCGGGTGAACTCCACGTAAAACCTCACCCGGGGGGTCACCCGGACGGCCCTTGCGCGGACGGGCTCGTCCGCGCGGGCACCCCCGTGCCACGATGGCGGGCAGCCGATCAGTCAGGTGGTGACATGTCGACCCCGACCCGCACGCCGTCCTCGCCCTCCACCGAGGTCACGGACCAGCCGCGCCCCTACGCGCAGGACCCGACCGAGGTGCTGGCCGGCCTCCGCTCCGACCCGGACGGGCTCCCCGCGGGCGAGGCCGCGCGCCGCCTCGCCGAGCACGGGCCGAACCGGCTGCCGACACCGCCCCGGCCCAGCGCCCTGCGCCGGCTGCTCGGGCACTTCGACGACATCCTCATCTACATCCTGCTGGCGTCGGCGGTGCTCAAGGCGATCCTCGGCGACTGGATCGACTTCAGCGTCATCCTCGCGGTCGCCGTCATCAACGCGGGCGTCGGCTTCCTCCAGGAGGGGCAGGCCGAGCGCGCGCTCGACGGCATCCGCACGATGCTGTCGCTCGACGCCCAGGCCCGCCGCGACGGCGAGTGGCAGGTCGTCGACGCGGAGACGCTGGTGCCCGGGGACGTCGTGCGCGTCCGCTCGGGCGACCGGGTGCCCGCGGACCTGCGGCTGATCGAGGCGACGAACCTCCAGGTGGAGGAGGCCGCGCTCACCGGCGAGTCGGTCGCCGCCACCAAGCACGTCGAGGCCGTCGGCGCCGACGCGGGCGTGGGCGACCGCGCGTCGATGCTGTTCTCCAGCACCATCGTGGCCGCGGGCACCGGCGTCGGGGTCGTCACCAGCACCGGCAGCGGCACCGAGATCGGCCGCATCCAGGCGCTCATCTCCGAGGTCGACCACCTCGACACCCCGCTGTCCCGCCAGCTCGCCCGGTTCGGCAAGACGCTGTCGCTCGGCATCCTCGGCATGGCCGCCGTCATGCTCGTCATCGGCCGCGTCATCCACGACTGGGACCTGCCGGACCTGGTGTCCGCGGCGATCGGGTTCGCCGTCGCCGCCGTCCCCGAGGGCCTGCCCGCGCTGGTCACCGTCACCCTGGCGCTCGGCGTCCAGCAGATGGCGCGCCGCAACGCCATCACCCGCAAGCTCACCGCCGTCGAGGCCCTGGGGTCGGTCACCACCATCTGCTCGGACAAGACCGGCACCCTCACCAAGAACGAGATGACCACCCGCACGGTCGTCACCGCAGCCGGCACGTACGCCGTCGAGGGCCTCGGCTACGCGCCCGAGGGGCGGATCACCCGCGACGGCGCCCACGCCCCGCTGGAGGCGCACCCCGACCTGCGGGCGCTGCTCGTCGCCGCCGGCGCCTGCAACGACGCGCGGGTGGTCCAGGAGGGCGGCAGCTGGCGCGTCGTCGGCCAGCCCACCGAGGGCGCCATCACCACGCTCGTGCAGAAGTCCGGCGCCGACCTGACCGGGGTCGAGCGGCTCGCGTCGCTGCCGTTCGAGTCGGCCACCAAGTTCATGGCCACCCTCGACCGCGTCCCCGGCGCCGGGACCCGGGTGCGCGCCGTCGGCGCCCCCGACCGGCTGCTCGACCGCTGCACCCACCAGCGCGCCGCCGACGGCACCCTCGAGCCGCTGGACCAGGCCCGCTGGGACGCCGTCATCGACGAGCTCGGCGGCCAGGGGCTGCGGACCCTCGCCGCCGCGGAGCGGCCCGTCGCCGACGGCACCGCCACGCTCGACGCCGACGACCTCGAGGGCGGGCTGACGTTCCTCGGCGTCTTCGGGATCGTCGACCCCCCGCGACCCGAGGCCGTCCAGGCCATCGCCGACTGCCACCGGGCGGGCATCCGGGTCAAGATGATCACCGGCGACCACGTCGGCACCGCCACGGCCATCGCCCGCGAGCTCGGCATCGCCGCCCCCGAGGGCCGGGTCCCGTCGCTCACCGGGGCCGACCTCGAGGCGATGACCCAGGAGCAGCTGCGCACCCGGGTCCGCGAGGTCGACGTCTACGCGCGCACCAGCCCCGAGCACAAGATCCGGATCGTCCGGGCGCTGCAGTCGCACGGCGAGGTCGTCGCCATGACCGGCGACGGCGTGAACGACGCCCCCGCGCTCACCCGGGCCGACGTCGGCATCGCGATGGGCATCAAGGGCACCGAGGCCACCAAGGAGGCCGCCGAGATCGTCCTCGCGGACGACAACTTCGCCACCATCGAGCGCGCGGTCGAGGAGGGGCGGCGGATCTACGACAACATCGCGAAGTCGGTGGTGTTCCTGCTGCCGACGAACGGTGCGCAGTCGCTCGTGATCCTCGTGGCCGTGCTGCTCGGGCTGACGCTGCCGCTCGCCCCGGTGCAGATCCTCTGGGTCAACCTGGTGACGGCCGTGACCCTGTCGCTGGCCCTCGCGTACGAGCCGGGCGAGCCGGGGCTGATGAGCCGGCCGCCGCGCACCGCCACCGGGTCCGTGATCTCCCGACGGTCCCTGCTGCACGTGGTCGTCGTGTCCCTGCTGATCGGCGGCGCGACCCTCGCGGTCTTCGCGATCGAGCAGGCCCGGGGCACCGCCACCGACGTCGCCCAGACCACCGCCGTCACGATGCTCGCGCTCGGCCAGCTCGCCTACCTGTTCAACTGCCGGTTCCTCGGGGCGTCCAGCGTGACCCTCCAGGTGCTGCGCGGGAACCGCGTGGTCTGGCTGGCCGCGGGCGCGCTGCTCGTGCTGCAGCTGGTCTTCACCTACGTGCCGTTCATGAACTCCTGGTTCGACTCCGCACCCATCGGCATCCGCGCCTGGGGCCTCACGCTCGGCTTCGCGCTGCTGGTGTTCCTGCTGGTCGAGGCCCTGAAGGCGGTCACCCGGGCCGTCGACGCGCGCGGCACCGCCCCGCGGTCCGTCGTCGCCCCCACCCCCGACGCCGTCGACCTGGCCGAGGCCGCCGCGCGGCTGCCCGAGCTCGTCACCGTGGCGGCCACCGGACGCACGGTCACGCTGACCCAGGACGGCCGGGCGGTCGCGCAGATCGTGCCCCCGCGCGGCTCGGCCCGGCGGACCACCGGGCGGGCGGCCGGCGCGCCGGTCGCCGCGGCCACGACCACCGCCATCCAGCTCGACCCGCCCGCGCTGCCCGAGGTGGCGACCGCGGCGGACCCGTCCGGCGGCGAGGCCGTTGCCGCGGGGCCGTCCGCGCCGACCCCGACGGCGCCGGCTCCGGACGTCGCGGACCCGGCGGACGCGGCGGACGCGGCGGACGCGGTCACGGTCGTCGACGCCCCGGTCGACGACCTCGCGGGCCCGCCCGCGGCGGACGCCGACGACCACCCCACGGTCGTCATGGCGCCGGTCACCGACTCCACCCCGGCCCCGCCCCCGCGTCGCCGCGCCCGCCGCGCCGAGCCGGCCCCGCCGACGGAGCCCGTCGACCGCGGCCCCGCCCCCGAGGTCTGACCCCCCCGGGGCGCCGCACGCCGGACGCCACGCCGAGTCAGGACCCCCGCGCCGAGGAAGGACCCGCGGAGGTCCTGACTCGGCGCGCAGGTCCTGACTCGACGTCGCGCGGCGGGCACCGCGCGCCGGCGCGGCTCAGATCGTCGCGACCGAGCCCGCGTCGACCCGGTAGTTCGACCCGTTGACGAAGCTCGCCCGCTCGGACACCAGGAACCCGATCACCGCGGCGACCTCGGCGGCCTCCCCGCGGCGCTTCAGGGCCATCAGCGGCCGCTCCTCGTCGAGGAACGACCGGATCGCCTCGTCGCGGTCGGTGCCACGCTCGTCGGCACGCTTGTCCATCATCGCGTCGGTCATCGGCGTCGCGATGAACGCCGGGGACACCGCGTTCACCAGCACGCCCTCGGGTCCGTAGCCCTTCGACAGGCCCTTGACCAGGGACAGCACCCCGGCCTTGGCGGCGCAGTAGGGCAGCTCGTCCACGTAGGGCTGCACGCCGTCCTCGGAGGCGAGCAGCACGATCCGTCCACGCCCGGCGGCGCGCATCGGCCCGAGCACCGCCCGGACCACCCGCACCGCGGCGAGCAGGTCCACCTCGATGGTCCGCGCCCAGCCCTCGTCGTCGATCTCGTGGAACAGACCCTGCGCCCCGGTGACGCCGGCGGCGTGCACGAGGATCTCGGGCGCGCCGAACGCTGCCCCCGCCCGCTCGACCAGCGCGGCGACGTCGCCGGGCGACGTCAGGTCGGCGACCACGGGCAGCAGCCGGTCGGGCGCCGCCCCGAGGTCCGCGACCGCCGCGTTCAGCGCGTCGGCGTCCTGGTCGGTCAGCACGACGCGCGCGCCCTCCGCCAGCAGCAGCCGGGCGGTCGCGAGGCCGATGCCGGAGTCGCCGCCGGTGACGAGCGCGACGCGGTCGGTGATGCCCAGGTCCATGAGGTCCTCCTCGGTCGGGGGCGCGGCGTCGGTCGACGGGCGCCGGGGGTGGCGGGCGGGTCAGCCCGTCGGGTCGGTGGCGCCGGGCGCGGGCTCGCCGCGCAGCGCCGGCGCGAGGGTCAGCGCCGCCTGCACCAGCGCGAGGTGGCTGAGGGCCTGCGGGAGGTTGCCGAGGAACGCCCCGGTGCCGGCCTCGATCATCTCGGGCCAGACCCCCACGTCGTTCGCGAGCGCCAGCAGGTCCGTCATCCACGCCTGCGCCTCCTCGGTCCGGCCCACCAGGGCCAGCGCCGAGACGCCCCAGAACGCGCACGCGACGAACGAGCCCTCCTCGGCCGGCATCCCGGAGTACCGGTGCAGCAGCGGTCCGTCGCCGAGCTCGGCGCGCAGGGCGTCGACGGTGCGGCTCATCCGCTCGCCGGTGTCGAACCCGCTGCGGGCGTGCAGCAGCACCGACGCGTCCAGGGCGTCGCTCCCGGGGTGCATGACGTAGGCGCCGCGCTGCTCGGACCAGCCGTGCTCATCGACCCACGCGCGGATCCGCTCGGCCTCCGCGCGCCACCGGTCGGGGTCGCCGGGGATCTGCCCGCGCTCGGCCAGGTGCACCGCGCAGCGCAGCGCCTGCCAGCACCCGAGCTTCGACGAGGTGTAGTGCCGCTCCTCGGTCAGCTCCCACATGCCGGCGTCGGGCCGGTGCCAGGCGTCCGCGGCCTCGTCGGCGACCGCGGCGAGCAGCCGACCGGTGTCGGCGTCGAGCAGGTTGCCGGCGTCGACGTACCCCCGGACGACGGCCAGCAGGTCGCCGTACACGCCGAGCTGGAGCTGGCCGTCCGCGCGGTTGCCGGTGACGACGGGCCCGATGCCGCGCCAGCCCGGCACGTGCGCGCGGTCGTCGCCTCGCGGCAGCCCGCCGTCCAGGGTGAAGAACACCCGCACGCCGTGCTCGCGCAGGGTGCGCAGCGTCCAGGAGATCGCCGTGTGCACCTCCTCGCGCAGGCCGAAGCCGATCCACGCGTCCAGCGTGTACGCGGCGTCGCGCACCCAG
The DNA here is from genome assembly GCF_042880135.1 of Cellulomonas sp. NPDC058312. Classification (NCBI taxonomy): domain Bacteria; kingdom Bacillati; phylum Actinomycetota; class Actinomycetes; order Micrococcales; family Cellulomonadaceae; genus Cellulomonas; species Cellulomonas sp. NPDC058312. The sequence continues at coordinate 79,554 of NZ_JBHVZE010000007.1, forward strand.
GCGTAGCGGTAGTCCCAGTTCTTGCCGCCCGCGCGGCTCTCGGGCAGCGACGTGGTCCCGGCGGCGGCGATCGCCCCGGTCGGCTCGTGCAGCAGGAGCTTCAGGGCGAGCGCGCTGCGCTGCACCGCCTTGCCCCACGGCCCGTCGTAGTGGAACTCGCGGGTCCACGCCCGCCAGTTCTCGATGGTCCGGTCGATGCCGCTGTCGACGTCCTCCGGGTCGGGCAGCACCACGGGCTCGCGCTCGGTGCCGACCACGGCGACGAGGTGCCGCGAGCCCGCGGTGGCCTCGAACGCCCCGGTGCAGGCCTGGTCGTCGACGACGGACGTCATCTCGCCGAGCGTGCGGACGGTCAGCGTCACGCCGTCGTCGCGCAGCACCGGGCCGCGCACGGTGCGCTGCACCCACGGCGACGCGGTGCCCAGCACCGTGCCGGGCGCGACCCGCCAGGCCATCGGCACCGACCCGCTCAGCCCCTCGACCCGCCGCGCGAGCTCGCTCCACGGCAGCCGGCCGGCGACGCCGGTGTTCATCGCGTCGGTCACGCGCACCGACCCGCCCGCGGTCACGTAGGTCGTCTCCAGCACGTTCGTGCCGACGACGTACTGCCGCCGCAGCCGGAACGGGACGGTCGGCGCGAGCTCCACGCGCCCGCCGGCGTCGGCGTCGAGCAGCGCCGCGAACACCGGCGGGGTGTCCAGGTCGGGGACGGGGAACCAGTCCACCCGGCCGTCGTCCGCGACCAGCGCGACGGTCCGGCCGTCACCGAGCACCGCGTACGCCCGCAGGTCGGCGTACCCGTCGGTGCGCGGGGTCGGGTCACGCAGCTCCTCCGCCGCGGCGTGCCCCGACCCCTGCGTCCGCGTGCCGGCGTCCCCGTCCAGGTTCTCCAGACCGGGCTGCTCGGTCACGGGGTCGGCATCCCCCCGTTGACGTTGAGCGTCTCGCCGCTCACGTAGCTCGACTCCTGGGACGCGAGGTACACGTACGCCGGCGCGAGCTCGGCGGGCTGACCGGCCCTGCCGAACGGGGTCTGCGTGCCGAAGTCCGGGAGCGCCGAGGGCGGCTGCCCGCCGGCCGTCTGCAGCGGCGTCCAGATCGGCCCCGGCGCCACGACGTTCACGCGGATCCCCTTCGGGGCGAGCTGCTGCGCGAGCGCCTTGGAGATCGTGTTGATCGCGGCCTTCGTGGTCGCGTAGTCCACCAGGATGGGCGCGGGCTGGTACGCCTGGATCGACGAGGTGGTGATGATGCTGGACCCCTTCGGCAGGTGCGGGACGGCCTCCTGCACCAGCCAGAACAGGGCGTGCACGTTGGTCCGGAACGTCTGGTCGAACGACTCCGACGTCAGGTCGGCGATGTCCTCGACGAACTGCTGCCGCCCGGCGACGACCGCGAGCGTGTCGAGACCGCCGAGCTCGTCCAGCGCGATCCGCACCAGCGAGCGCGAGTAGGCCTCGTCGGCGACGTCACCCGGTGCCAGCACCACCGTCCGGCCGGCGTCGCGGACCAGCTGCGCCACGACCTCGGCGTCCTCCTGCTCCTCGGGCAGGTAGCTGAGCACCAGGTCGGCGCCCTCCCGCGCGAACGCGATCGCCACGGCGCGGCCGATGCCGGAGTCGCCGCCGGTGATGATCGCCTTGCGCCCCGTCAGCCGGCCGGTGCCCCGGTACGTGTCCTGGCCGTGGTCCGCGAGCGGCTCCAGGTCCGCGTCGAGGCCGGGGCCGTCCTGGCTCTGCTCCGGCGGCTCGGGCGTCGGGTACTGGGCGATCGGGTCCTGGAAGGTGTACTGGTCGGCCACGGGTGATGCCTCACATCCGGTTCGGGGAACGCCGACGCCCGCCGTCGTGCGACAGCGGGCGTCGTGTCCCGTCATCGTCGGACGGGCTCCCGGGGGCCGCAACCGGGGGCGGCCGGCGTCCCTCAGAGGTCGGCGGGGTCGACCAGGAACCCGCCCATGTCGGCGATCTCGCCGCCGACCTCGCCGTGCAGCTCGCGGGCGATGCCCCGCACCGCGCGGGCGGCCCGGCCGCGCGCGACGCGGTGGGTCAGCGACGGGCGCTCGGACTCGAGCTCCTCCACGTCGGGCGCCTCCCACCGGACCTGGTAGGCGACGACCTCGCCACGCGCCCAGTCGAGCCCGCCCAGCACCGACGGGACCTCGTGCTCGACGGCGACCTCGACCACGACGATCCCGTCGACCCCGAGGTCCACCTGCACGCCGAACGCCTCGGACGGCGGCGGGTTCTCGCGCATGTGCTGGTCGAACGCGTCGGCCTCGGCGTGCAGCCGGCGGCGCTCCGCGGGGTCGGCCACGCCCGCACCCGCCTGCTCGCGCTGCGCGAGCGCCGCACCCGCCTCCGCGGGGGTGGCGCGCGGCCGACCCGGGTCCGCGCCGGGGCCGTCGAGCCGGGCACGGGCGACGACCCGGCGCGCGGCGTCGAGCACGACCGCGGGCTCGGCCCACCGGTCGGTCAGCACCACGAGGTCGAGCGCCGCGTCCATCTCGGGCTCCAGCACGACACCCGTCTCGGTGCGCAGCGCGCCGCCGAGCCGGCGCGCGGCGGCGACCAGCCACTGCACGACCCGCAGCTCCTCGCGGACCGGGCCGGCGGTGCCGAACGCCCGGCGCAGGCCGTCGCGGTCGCCGCCGTACGCGGGCGCCTCGACGCGCTCGCGCGGGCAGTCGACCACCCAGGCGACGCGGCTGCCCGTCGGCAGGCCCCAGCGCGCGACCTGACCGGGCTCGAGGGCGAACGGCCCGGTGAGCGTCGACAGCCGGCCGAGCCGCAGCACCCCCGCCGTCGCGCCCGGTGCGGCGCCGCGCGCGGCACCCGAGGCCCGGCGGCCCGACGGCACCCGCGGCGGTCGCTCCCAGCGGGCGTGCGGGAACCGGCTGACGGCGAGCACCTCGACCTCGTCCGCGGCCACGCCCTCCGGGAGCACCAGCAGGTGCCGTCCGGGCGGCGGGGTCGGGCCGGCCGCGGCGGGGACGTCCGGCAGCGGGGGCAGCAGGCTCACCATCGCCGGCCCGTCAGACCTGGGTGCGGTGGAAGTTCTGCCAGGAGCGCGAGGCCGTGGGTCCGCGCTGGCCCTGGTAGCGGGACCCGCTGGCACCGGACCCGTAGGGCTGCAGCGCCGGGGACGACAGCCGGAAGAAGCACATCTGGCCGATCTTCATGCCGGGCCACAGCGTGATCGGCAGGGTCGCCACGTTGGACAGCTCCAGCGTCACGTGCCCGGAGAACCCGGGGTCGATGAACCCCGCGGTCGAGTGCGTGAGCAGGCCGAGCCGGCCCAGCGAGGACTTGCCCTCGAGGCGCGCCGCGATGTCGTCGGGCAGCGTGACCTGCTCGAACGTCGACCCGAGCACGAACTCCCCCGGGTGCAGCACGAACGGCTCGTCGGGGTCGACCTCGACGAGGCGGGTCAGGTCCGGCTGGTCCTGCGCCGGGTCGATGACCGGGTACTTGTGGTTGTCGAACAGCCGGAAGAACCGGTCGAGCCGCACGTCGATGCTCGACGGCTGGAGCATCGCCGGGTCGTACGGGTCGAGGGCCACCCGGCCGGAGTCGAGCTCGGCGGAGATGTCACGGTCGGAGAGCAGCACGGGGCAACGGTAGTGCCTCCGCCCGGACGAGCGCCGACGGGCAGTCCCGCGTGACCGGGCAGCTCGCGCAGTCCGGCGTGCGGGCGTGGCAGGTGCGGCGACCGTGGAAGATCAGCCGGTGGCTGAGCAGCGTCCACTCGGCCCGGGGGATCAGGGCGGCGATGTCCCGCTCGACCTTGACCGGGTCGTCCTGGGTCGTCCAGCCGAGCCGCCGCGCGAGGCGGCCCACGTGCGTGTCGACCGTGATGCCGGGGATCCCGAACGCGTCGCCGAGCACGACGTTCGCGGTCTTGCGCCCCACGCCCGGCAGGGTCACCAGGTCCTCGAGCCGGGCGGGGACCTCGCCGTCGAACCGCTCCAGCAGCGCCCGGCCCAGGCCCTGGAGCGACCGGGCCTTCGCGCGGAAGAACCCGGTCGGTCGGATCAGGGCCTCGAGCTCGGCCGGGTCCGCGCCTGCGTACGCGGCGGCGTCGGGGTACCGCGCGAACAGGGCGGGCGTCACCTGGTTCACGCGGACGTCGGTGGTCTGCGCGGACAGCACGGTCGCGACCAGCAGCTCCAGCGGGGTGCGGAAGTCGAGCTCGCAGCGCGCGTCCGGCCACCGCGCGGCCAGCGCCCGGTTCACGCGGCGCGCACGCCTGACGAGCGCGACGTCGGGCCGCTCGGCGGGCGTCGGGGAGGCGGGCACCGGACCAGCGTAGGGCGGCCGCGCGCTCCCCCGGGGGAACGCATTCCTCCGGGGGAGTGGATCACATGACCAAGTCCTCAAGTCCGCGCCGCCGGGCGTCGACACGTCATCTGGTGAGCGCCTGCCCCCGTGGGTGCGACGAGAAGGACGGCGGAACCGCATGACCCTGGCCGGAACGGCTGCCGAGCAGCTGGTGGACCTGCGCCGACGCCGTGGTGCCCTGCGGCTCGAGCACCAGCACGTGGTGCGGTGGCGCCGGCTGGTGCGCGACCGCCTGGAGCTCGCCGTCGCCGCGGCCGCCCCGCCGCAGACCCCGGGCGCGTGCCCGGACGTGCGCGCCGCCCTCGGTCCCGCCGCCGCCGACGTCCCGGCCGCCGCCGAGCTCGCCGCGGCCGTCCGCGGCGCCCTGCCCATCGCGGAGGTGCACGAGCTGCCGCGGCTGCGCGACCTGGACACGCGGCTCGCCCGGTACGAGATGCGCCTCGAGGACGCGCTGCGCGACCTCACGGACCAGTACATCGACCAGCTCGCGCAGGACGTCGCCGAGGGCGGTGTCGACGCGCTCCGCGGTCCCGCGCGCGCCTGATGAGGCAGACTGAGAACCGTCACATCCCGGTCAGAAGGTGAGGTTCTCCCAGTGGAGGACGACGTCGTGCTCTCGGCGCCCCTGTTCGCGAACATGGACCCCGAGGCGTCGCGCACCCTGCTCGCCTCGATGGCGCCCCTGCACGTCGCCCGCGGCGAGGTGCTGTTCCACGAGGGAGAGCCGGGCGACCGCCTGTACGTGATCCGCTCGGGCAAGATCAAGCTCGGCCGCCGCTCGACGGACGGCCGCGAGAACCTCCTCGCGGTGCTCGGCCCGGGTGAGATGTTCGGCGAGCTGTCCCTGTTCGACCCGGGTCCCCGCACCGCCACCGCGACCGGCCTGGCCGACGCGGTCGTGCTGGAGCTCGGCCACGGCGACCTCATCCCGTGGCTGGAGCAGAACCCGACCGTCGCGAAGCACCTGCTCGGCGCGCTCGGCCGTCGGCTGCGCCGCACCAACGACGCGCTCGCCGACCTGGTGTTCTCGGACGTCCCCGGCCGTGTCGCCAAGGCCCTGCTGGACCTGTCGCACCGGTTCGGCCAGCAGACCGACGAGGGCGTCCGCGTCGCCCACGACCTCACGCAGGAGGAGCTGGCGCAGCTCGTCGGCGCGAGCCGCGAGACCGTGAACAAGGCCCTCGCCGACTTCGCCGCCCGCGGGTGGGTCCGCCGCGAGGGTCGGGCGATCGTGCTGCTCGACCTCGAGCGGCTGGAGCGCCGCGCGCGCTGAGCGTCCGTCTCCGCACGCCACGACGGCCCGCGCCCCTCGCAGGGTGCGGGCCGTCGTGGCGTCCGGGTGGGGGTCAGGCCTCCGGGGCCAGCTCCACGACGATCTCGACCTCGACGGGCGAGTCCAGCGGCAGCACCGCGACGCCGACCGCGGACCGCGCGTGCACGCCCGCCTCGCCGAACACCTCGTGCAGCAGCGTGCTCGCGCCGTTGATGACGCCGGGCTGGCCGGTGAACGCGGGGTCGCTCGACACGAACCCCACCACCTTCACCACCCGGACCACGCGGTCCAGGTCACCGACCAGGGACGCCACCGCAGCCACGGCGTTGAGCGCGGCCGTGCGGGCGAGGTCCTGCGCCGTCTCGGGCGAGACCTGCCCGGGGCCGGTGCCGACCTTGCCGCGCGCGGGGAGCTCGCCCCCGACGAACGGCAGCTGGCCGGACGTGTGGACGTAGTCACCGGTGCGGACCGCGGGCACGTAGGCGGCGACCGGCGCCGCGACCTGCGGGAGCTCGATCCCCAGCTCGGCCAGGCGGTCGAGGACGCGGCCCGTCACTTCTCGCCCGTCGGGCGCTTGAGGTACGCCACGAGCCCGGTCTCGGACTGCAGCACCTGGACGAGCTCCCAGCCGTCCTGACCCCACTGGTCGAGGATCGCCTTGGTGGCGTGGACGATGAGGGGGACGGTCGCGTACTCCCACGTGGTGGTGGCCATGCCGCCACCCTAGCGGGGCGGCGTCACGTGGCCATCGCCTCCGCGGGCTGCGCGGCCTCCTCGGCCTGCACGCCGACCAGCTCGTCGCGCCAGGACTCGACCTCGGGCCGGCGCCGGCGCAGCGCCCGACGCTCCCGCTCGGTCATGCCGCCCCACACGCCGAAGTCCGTGCGCGAGTCCAGCGCGTCGGCCAGGCACTCCAGCCGTACCCGGCACGACTGGCACACCGATCGTGCGTCCCGCTGCGCCGCGCCCTCCACGAACAGCGTGTCGGGCGAGACCTTGCCCGCCCCGCACGCCGCCTGTGCCGTCCAGTGCCCGTCGGGCCCCGTCATCGCCATGCCTCGTCCCTCGCCCCCTGAGTACGGGACGTCACCGGCCCGGCCCCGCGCACCCTGGGTGCGGCGGAACCCGGTCGGCAGTCCCCCTGCTGGCCCGACCGTACCGGGTGGCGCTTTCCCGAGTCATCCTCCGTTCGGGTTGCCTCGGGCACGGATCTCACCGAACCCGCACGCGCGGCGCCCTGTGCAGGTACCGTGCAGGTCCCCGCGGGCCCGGTCGACGGCCCCGCGCGGGCCCAGCGGCCTCCCGTACCCTGGCGGGCATGGCTCCCTCCCCCACGCCGCGCGGGCGGCAGGTCACCGTCGTGCAGGCGCTGGCCCTGCTGCTCGCCTTCGTGCTGACCGCCGGCGTCGGCGGTCTGCTCACCGCCGGGCTGGTCCTGCCGACCGTCGCCGTCGCGAACACCGCCACCGAGCTGAGCGCCGAGGCGTTCGAGGACCTCCCGTCCGAGCTCGAGCGCAAGCCGCTGTCGGAGAAGTCCGTGATGCTCGCGGCCGACGGCACGGTGCTCGCGGAGTTCTTCGCGGAGAACCGCGTCGTCGTGTCGCTCGAGCAGGTGTCGCTGCCGATGCAGAACGCCGTGATCGCGACCGAGGACCGCCGGTTCTTCCAGCACGGCGGCATCGACCCCGCCGGCATGATGCGCGCGCTGGTGAAGAACTCGCTGAACAGCTCCCAGGAGGGGGCCTCGACGCTGACGCAGCAGTACGTGAAGAACGTGCTGATCGAGACCGCCGTCCGCAACGACGACCTCGCCGCCGTCGAGGCGGCCCGCGAGGCCGAGGGCCCGGAGGGCTACGCCCGCAAGCTCCGCGAGGCGAAGCTGGCCATCGCGCTGGAGAAGGAGCTCACGAAGGACCAGATCCTCGAGAACTACCTCAACATCGCGCAGTTCGGCGTCGCGACCTACGGCGTGGAGTCGGCGGCCCGCCGCTACTTCAGCAAGTCCGCTGCGGAGCTGAGCTACCTCGAGGCCGCGACCATCGCCGGCGTCACCCAGAGCCCGACCGCGCTCGACCCGGTGAAGAACCCCGAGGCGTCGCAGACCCGGCGCGACACCGTGCTCCGGCTCATGCTGCGCGAGGGCTACATCACGCAGGAGGAGCTCGACGCGGGACTCGCGACCCCGCTGATCGCGACGCTCGTCGTCAGCGAGGCGCGCAGCGGCTGCATGGCGGCGGGCGACGTCGTCGCGGGCTCCGGCTACTTCTGCGACTACGTGACGCGCGTGATCCGCAACGACCCCGCGTTCGGCGAGACGCCCGAGGCGCGCGAGGAGACCCTGTACCGCGGCGGCCTCACCATCACCACGACGCTCGACCCGCGCCAGCAGGCGATCGCCGACGCCGAGGTCAAGGCCGGCGTCCCGGTCGACGACCCGTCGGGCGTCGGTTCCGCGATGTCGGTGGTCGAGCCGGGCACCGGGTTCATCAAGGCGATGGCGCAGAACCGCGTCTACGACAACACCGCCGAGGCGACCGGCCGCAACCTGGCGGTCAACTACAACACCTCGTACTCGTACGGCGGTTCCGGCGGGTTCGCGCCCGGGTCGACGTTCAAGCCGTTCACGCTGCTCGAGTGGCTGAAGCAGGGCCACAGCCTGAACGAGCGGGTCAACGGCTCCGTCCGGCCGCTGAACGAGAACCAGTTCACCGCGTGCGGCTCCCGGCTGGGCGGCAAGAGCTGGACCCCCGGCAACTCCGAGGGCGGCGCGGGGACCATGACGATCATGGACGCGACGAAGAACTCCGTGAACCTCGCGTACCTGACGATGGCGATGCAGCTCGACCTGTGCAACATCATGAACGGCGCCGCCGACCTCGGCGTCACGCAGTCGGGCGCGAGCTCGGAGGGCAAGCCGTTCAACGCCTACCCGTCCAGCGTCCTCGGCTCCGACTCCACGACCCCGCTGAGCCTCGCCGGTGCGTACGCGACGTTCGCGTCGGGCGGCATCTACTGCAAGCCGACCGCGATCACCAACGTGAAGAACGCGGACGGCACCGACCTCCCGATCCCCGACGCGGGCTGCCGCCAGGCGATCGACCCGAACGTCGCCGCCGGCATGAACTACGCGCTGAGCAACGTGTGGAACGGCACGGCCCGGAGCGTCGGCGCCCCGTCCGGCTACACGGCCTCGGGCAAGACCGGCACGACCAGCGAGAACGAGCAGACCTGGTTCGTCGGGTACACGCCCCGCCTGGTCGGCGCGACGTGGGTCGGGTTCGCGGACGCCTTCAAGCCGATGCAGCGGATGCCGATCAACGGCATCTACCGGACCCGCGTGTTCGGCGCGACGATCGCCGGCGAGACGTGGAAGCGCACGATGGACCAGATCCTCGCGGACGGTCAGCCGAACCCCGGCTTCACCGAGCCGAGCAGCGAGATCCGCGTCGGTCGCGCGATCCCCGTGCCCTCGGTGGTCGGCCAGGACCAGGCCGCGGCCATCAACACGCTGCAGGCCGCGGGCTTCCCCGCGACCGTCGGCGGGACGACCCCCTCCCCGCAGACCGCCGGGTCCGTGGTCAGCCAGAGCCCGTCGGGCAGCGCTCCCGCCGGGACGCCGATCACGCTGACCGTCTCCGACGGGTCGGGGGCCGGCCAGCCCGGTGCCGGTCAGCCGGGGGCGGGGCAGCCCGGTGACAACGGCAGGGGCAACGGCGGCGGGAACGGCCCGTGACCCACCCGGTCGTCCGCACCCTCGGCGCCGCGGCGCTCGCCGGTGCGGGAGCCGTCGCGTGGGGCCTCGTCGAGGCCGGCTGGTACACGCTGCGCGAGGTGACCGTGCCGGTGCTGCCGCCCGGCCAGGACCCCCTGCGCGTCCTGCACGTGTCCGACCTCCACCTCACACCCGGTCAGCGGCGCAAGGTCGACTGGGTGCGCGACCTCGCGTCGCTGGAGCCCGACCTGGTCGTGGACACCGGCGACAACTGGGCGCACGTCGACGCGATGCCGGCCCTGCTGCGCGCGCTGGAGCCGCACCTCGCCCGGCCCGGGGCGTTCGTGTGGGGGTCGAACGACTTCGTGGCCCCGTCGCCGAAGAACCCCGCGCGCTACCTGCTGCCCGACGCCCGCACGACGCCCGCCGCCCCGCCGGCCGCGCTCCCGTGGCGCGAGCTGGGCGCCCGGTTCACCGAGGCGGGCTGGGTGGACCTCACCAACCGCCGCGGGGTCGTCGAGACCGCCGGCCGGCGGATCTCGCTGGTGGGCACCGACGACGCGCACCTCGACCGCGACCGGTTCCCCGCCGCGGGCGGCCCCGACGACGTCCGCCCCCGACCGGTCCGCGACGACGCCGGCGTGCTGCGCTCCGCGTCCGGCGACGTCGACCTCCACCTCGGCGTGACGCACGCGCCGTACCGGCGGGTGCTGGACGCGATGCACGCCGACGACGTCGACCTGCTCCTCGCGGGCCACACCCACGGGGGTCAGCTCGCGGTGCCGGGGTTCGGTGCCCTCGTGACGAACTGCGACCTCGACCGCGGCCGCGCGAAGGGCCTGCACGGCTGGCCGGGCCCCCGCCCGGACGCCCGTGGCGGTGCGGACTCCACCTGGCTGCACGTGTGCGGCGGGCTCGGGACGTCGCCGTACGCGCCCGTGCGGTTCGCGTGCCGGCCGGAGGCGACGCTGCTGACGCTGGTCGCGGGCTGAGGCCACGCGGCGGACGCCCGATTCACGACCACCGTCCGACGTCGGCTATGCTGGGCAGGCTTCACCGGGGTGTGGCGCAGCTTGGTAGCGCGCCTCGTTCGGGACGAGGAGGTCGTGGGTTCGAATCCCGCCACCCCGACAGTGTGAGACACCGAGAAGAGGCCTTGACCGGTTCGCCGGCCAGGGCCTCTTCTGCATGGTGGAGGCGTTGTCCGGGTTCACAGACCCCGCGAGCGCCCATCCGAAACCTCAGGCTAGCCTCACCTCATGTCTTCGAGGCTCTACGTACGCGCCGGGCTGGTCGCCCTGGCCACCGTCTTTCTCGCCGCCTGCGGCACCACCGACACCGGATCGTCCGCCGGCAACGCCGACGTCGCCACCGGCGGCAGGCAGTTCGCCACGGCGGACGCCGAGACCGCCAAGCTCGGCACCGACGCCGAACCGGGCGTCTTCCCCCGGACCATCACCCACGCCCTCGGCGAGACCGTCATCGAGAAGAAACCCGAACGGGTGATCGTCCTCGACGGCGGTGAGCTGGACGACGTGCTCTCCCTGGGAATCACGCCCGTCGGACTGGCCAGCCCCGAGAGCGCCGCCGGTCAGCCGTCCTACCTCGCCGACAAGCTGGCCGGGGTGCCGGACGTCGGGACCACCAACAATCTGAATCTCGAGGCGATCTCCGCGCTGCAGCCCGATCTGATCCTGGGCAGCAAGCTGCGCGCCGACAAGCTGTACCCGCAGCTGTCGTCCATTGCTCCGACCGTGTTCGGCATCCGCCCCGGTTTCCCGTGGAAGGAGAACTTCCTGCTGGTCGCGGACGCGCTCGGTGAGGAGACCAAGGCGGAGGACGTGCTCAACGCCTACCAGACCCGCGCCGACGAGGTCCGCGAGTCCATCCCGGGCGAGCCGACGATCTCGCTGGTCCGGTTGATGTCCGGCA
>NZ_JBHVZE010000008.1:0-15156 GCF_042880135.1 Cellulomonas sp. NPDC058312
GGCCGATGGAGGTCATGTCGCGGACCGCCGATCCCTTCGATTCGAGGTAGTTCTTCAGATCCGTCGCATCGAACTGGCCCACCTTCGTGTTGGGGTCCTTGAAGAACCACACGTCGCTGGCGACCTGGCGCAGCGCCTCCTGCTGATCGCTGGGAATCCAGCCCATGACGTACCGCTGCTTGAACGCCGAATAGAACTGGGCGACCAGCATCTCGAACGTCGTCTCGTCGATCCGGTCCTGGATCGTGATCAGCGGTTCGATGATCCCGTATTGCTCCTCGCCGTCGAGCAGCATCCGATCCTGGAACCGAACGATCGGGCACACCCCGACGTCGTGGTTGCGGCCCTCGATGTACTCGAAGTTGTCGACCCGCCAGTACAGCGGATCGCTCCACCCGAACTGCGACTTCGGCACCGACTTCGCGCCGATGAAGTGCACGGACTTCTCGTCGTAGAGCCGGATCATCGGACCCTTCACTTCGAGCGACATGATCGGCCAGTCATCGTCGACCGGCGTGTCGGTCCGCGGGTCCCACTCCATCGGCTCGCCATAGAGCGCGGTCATCTGCCGCGGCGAAGCGCCGCGGATGAATGCCGCCTCCGACTTCGAGTTGACCAGCGAGGGCAGCACGGTCGCGTACGAGACGCCGTACTGCAGTGCGCTGCGGTGCACACCAGTCTGACGGGCGTTGAGCTTGTTGAGCTTCCACCACTTCCACGGCCGCGCCGAGTCCTGGCTACCGAGCCCGGACAGGTAGTTGTCGACCTTCATCGACTGCGAGAACGTGTCGAGCACCAGTGGCAGGAAGTTGGTCTGCGACTTGAGCGCCAGACCGGCCAGCGGATGCTTCGACAGGTCACCGGTCAGGCCCTTGGCTTCGACCTTCGTCAGCGCGGTCTGCCGGGTCCACGGCGCCATCGCCGCCGCGATCCGATCCAACCGTTGCGACTCGTACGCCCGCGGTCCCTGCAGCAGGTGCCGAGCGGCTTCTACGGCCTGGGTCTTGTTCACTCAGACCTCGCTTTCTACAGGAAGAACGCCTCGTTGGGCTCCTTCTCCGGTGGTTGGTTGTTCAGCACCAGACGGCGGACCATGCGTGCGCCGATCATGCACACGCAGCCGTCGATCTTCTCGGCACTGTTCGGGGTCTTCTTCTCCACCGAGATGCCCCATCGGCCGTCCTTGCGGAGAGCGTTGGTGACGTGATCGGTCAGGTCCGCGTTGCCGTCGTGAGTGAACGCGGCGTCGTGGATCTCGGCCTCGACGAGTTCGGCGGCCATAGTGAACTCGTAGTCGCGGCTGCGCATGTCCCACGCAATCGGCTCCGGCGACTTCCCGGCAGGGACCGCGTGCACCGGGAGGAGATCCCGATACCGTTTCGGCCAGGTGACTTTCGTGAAGCCTTCCCACTCCTTGACGTCCGCGAAGAACGCGCGCACGTCGTAGTAGTCCATCGCCCAATCGACCTTGTCGTCGACTGCCTCGACGTCGATCGTCGGAACGGCATCCTCGTCCTCGTGGCTGTTACCTGGAGACCAGATTCCGATCGTGAACACGTGCCCGTCGTCGAGGCGGCATCCGATCAGCGCGGTGTCGTCTCGGGACTTCGATCCGTCGAAGAACATGACCACCGGGGTGTCCTGCTCGACGACGATGTCCGGGCGCGCCATGACGGCCCACTCCTGCGGGTCCGCCCAGGCGTTCGCTGGCGCGGTCGGCCAGTTGAGGTACTTGCGCTTGGAGTCGTCCGCCTTCGCCTTCGGCGAGTGGATACGCGTGACCATCGCGCCGATATCCGCCCACGGGCAGTCCGCGTAGACGAATTCGAGTGCGGTCCGCAGACTCTCGACGTCTTCGAGAATCGTGTTCGGAGGCGCGATCCGGGAGTCGAAGAGGATCTTCCGTTCGTTGCGGCTCTTGCCTTCCTCCTGCGCCACCCATGCTTCGAAGGTGTCCTCGATGACCGAGCCCTTGCCGGGCTTGGGTGCGTTCGCGGTCTCGAGCATCCGGTTGCCGGACTTGGTCAGGTTGTCGATCAGCGTCGCCGCCAGCTCCGGGCCGCCGTTGGCCGGCAGCCAATGCTCGGTTTCGTCGCCGACCACGAAGGTCGCTTCCGCGCCCTCAGCCGTCGCCGCAGACGACGTGATCACTTCGAGGGTGCCCTCGGGCAGCATGTTGTACTGCGACCGCCCAGGATCGAGCAGAAAGTCGCGGACAATCTTGCTTCCCTTGGGCGCCATCGCCCGCACCTGACGCATGGTGTTCGCGGTCTGCTTCTCCGACGTCGCCGCGATCTGCACCAGCGGCATGTCCACCCGCTTGCCGACGCAGCCACCGGGCAGGCTGGGATCGAAGTCCTTCAGCCGCACCGGTCCGCAGAACTCGATCAGCGCGAGCGCGGCCGCGAACGGCGACTTGCCCGAGCCCTTCGACAGACGCCGTGCGGCGTGGTAGAAGAGCCACTGACCGTCCTCGTCCAGCGAGTACCACCACAGGATGAACCGCGCTTGCTCCGTGGTGAACTTCCACGGCATTCCTGCGCGAATACCGTTGGGGTGCCTCAGATATTCAGCTGCGAATCGCAGTGCCTCCCACCCCAGGGTGAGTTTCGGAACCCCGGTAGGGAGTGTGATCAGTCGGTCGACGGCGGCGGGTAGCTTACCCGCCGAGCTCATCGAGGTAATCCCGCATCATCGTGACCGTCGCGTCGGTCTCCGGGTTACCAGTCGCCGTACGGGACAGTTCGACGCGCACGCGTCGCCGAGCGGCCTCGGTCGTAAGCAGATCGCCCATCATTGCCCAGATCTGCTGCACCATTCCCGCGCGGAGCGACGTTGCGTTGAGGTGCTGGGTCATCACGTGAGCACAGAGCCGGGCGGCCTGCCAATCCGAGGGCTCGAAAAACTTGGCCTGCCCTGATTGTTTGAGCGACCGATACCAGCCCTTGGCGATCGGGTGCCACTCGCGGTCTTCGGCGGGAGGCTTGACGACCTTCGCCCCGACGATCGTTACGACATCGGTCGCGCCGGTGTCCTTGTTGCGGCGACGCCGTTCACTGCTGCGCTTCGGGGGCGGTCCGGACATGGCGTCACCTCCTGGTCGAGTAGGGCGTCGACGACGCCGGACAGGTCCGCGAGAGTGCGGGGGCAGTGGCCGAACGGCCTGCGGGTCACCGTGATGTAGCGACCGCGGTCGTAGACCTCGATGGAACCGCCGTCCGGGCGCTTCAGCATTCGGCCGGCACCCACCGTCGCGATGCCCCACACGTGAAGCCCTGTACCGGACGGAGAGACCTCGATCCACGTTTCGGGTACCCGACGTAGGAATCGCGCCGCCCACGGCTCCAGCGAGCCGTCAGGGCGTACACAGTGGTCGATGTCGATGCAGGCGATGCCGTCACCGTTGAGGACGAAGCCGATGCCGTCTCCGGCTTTCCCAGCCTCGACGTCCGCGAGCGAGGACCAGGTGAGCGGGTTGGTGCTCGACGCGGCCCGCCCGACTGGCGTGATCGGCCGCTTGCCGTCGCGGCGAACCCACCGATCTTCGGTCACGAGTTCGGCCGGCAGCTTCGCTCGGTCGCGGTGCGCGGCCACCCGGCACCGGCCCGAGCAGAAACTCGCCGTCCTACCGCGCGCGCCATTTCGCACAATCCGGTCTCCACACCACTTGCAAGGCATACCTCAGTCTAGCCCACCTGTAACGAATTACCTAGTCTCACCTGCGGTTTCGATCCGCGGTCACGACGCGATGCGGTAGGCAGGTTGATGGTTCCAGGGGTCCGATTCACCCTCGATCCTGCCCGTTCGGCCGCCTCGGTGCGATCTGGGGCGCACCCATCCCGACCTGCGGGTTTTCCTCCTAACCCGTACAGGATCGGAGGCGGTATGCGTAGCGGGGCAGGGGATTTCGGCGCTTCGGGGGTACCCCCCACCCCTCCCGCTGGCTCACAGCAGGCCGGGGTGCTTGCGTTCGGGTAGGCGGCGGCGGGCGGCTCGCTGCTTGGCAAGCGTGCTGTTCTCGGCCCTGGTCTTCTCGTCGTGGCAGGGCACGCAGAGGGTGACGAGGTTGGCCAGGTCGTGAGTGCCACCGCGGTGCACGGGTATGCCGTGATCGGCATGCAGGTCGCCGTTCCCTTTGCCCTTGTATCCGCAACGGCGGCAGGTGAAGCGGTCGCGTTCGAAGCATGCGCGCTGCGCCGAGTACGGCACGTGTCTGGTGCTGCTGTTGCGTGGCCACGCCATCGGTTACCCCTTCGTGCTCTTGCTTCGCAACCAGGTGCGGGCAGTGCCGCCGGCCTCTTGCTGCGTGACGTGGATGTGAAGGTTCTCGATATGCACCGGGGTCGGGGCGGGCTGCCCGGCCTGGCTGTCGATAGCATCAGCGATGCGGCGCAGTACTCCGCCCGTGATGGTAGTAACGAGGGAAACGAACGGGTCCATATGCCTGACCTCCTCGGTCGAGGGGTCGGGACTGAGGTCGATCCTCCGCGAATCAGGAGCGACCCGTGATCACCAACGTGATCGGCCTCAGTCCCAAGCTCTATGTCGGATGTTCGGGGTGGCGCACACGACCGCATCATCGGGTGAGGGTCGTTGGCGCCCGCCCCCGGAAACACCGCGACCCGCCTGCTTTTGGGCATGGCGGGTCGACAGGTGAGACCTTAGCCTGTGGATAACTTCGATTGCAACTGCTCAGCGCGCGTCGGCGTGGTGCGTACAGGGAACGTGCCGCATCGGCACCGACCCCATGGATCGACAAAGTGGAAGTGCGTGGTGCACGGCGCGGGCAGAGCGGCCAGCGAGTAGACATCATGCCGCTCGAACTCGAACTGCTCCGACCAGCCGCTCACTCTGTTGGTCATGCGCCGATCCTTTCGTTGTTTGTTGCGGGAAGGAGCTGAGATGCGAGCCAGTCCCACTCGCGGCGCGGCCAGGCTGGCTGGTTGTCGACGCGGGTACCGCAGGAACTGGACGGCGGGTCGCACTCCAGCCCGTGGCAGACGACCATCGGTTCGACCGACTTCGCGTCGGGGAACTCGATCGTGAGGGTGCGCTCCCCGATCCAACCGCGGGCAGTGCGGCCCAAGCAGTAGGGGCAGACGGCGTTCATCACCTGGCCGGCGCGGACGTCGCCGAGCAGTCGGGCGGTGACGTCGACGAGCGGGGCGATCATGGCGGCGAGCCATGGTGCGGTCTTGTCGTCGGCGTCGTGCGCGTCCTCGGTGTAGCGGCGCAGGGTTCGCAGCCACGGCCGTGGGTCCTTCGACGCGGCCGACTCGGGAAGGTAATACCGCTCGAACCAGCGACGGGCGATCTCGACTCCGTCAGTGCGCCGGTACTCCCACGGTTCGCCGCGGTCGTAGGCGTCGTCGAGTGCGTTCGCCCCGAGGGCCAGGACCTCGACGATGCAGCGGGCCATCTCTTCGGATCGGGCGGCGTACTGCTGGAGAAGGTCCAGGACGCCGACACGGACCGGCGCCGGCCGCGGGATGCCCTGCTTGCCCATCCGTTCGAGGTCCGCTTCGGAGACGACGGCCTTGCGGGGCTCTTCAACCCAGGAGCGGTCCGTGCCAGGGATGCGATTGCCGACGACGTGCGGCCACGCCTCGATCAGGTAGTCGAGATCGCAAATGACTGCGCTGATCGAGATTCCGTCGACGGGGTTGGTGGTGGTCATGCGGTCACTCCTGTGTTCTGCGGTGCGACGTGGATCGGCGGGGTGGCCGCGGCAGCGGCGCGGCGGCGTTTGCGCATGCGGATATAGATGCTCTGGCCATGGGTGACGCGTGGGGTCCGTACGCCGCGTCGGTAGTCGGCGTGGGCCTTCTTCAGTTCCCCGTCTGTCCAGCCCTCCATCGGGTCGGCCGGCGTCATCCAAGCGAGGAGCTGACTCAGTGGCTTGCCGGGGTCGACCATGGCGGCGCAGGAGATGGCGAGGCCGATCAGGTGGTCGCGGTCCATGCGTCGGACGATCCGGGCGACGTCCTCGGGTCCACCTTCGCCGTGGACGATGCCGACGAGTTCGTATGCACTGGAGTCGATGCGGGCGATCTCGGAGTCAGTGAGTTCAGGCATCTGTTGCTCCTGTGGTGTGGGGATTGTGTGAGGAACGTGGTTTACGGCGTCGGCGTCCACGTGAGGATTTCCGAGACTGTGCAGGACGGGTATCTGAGGGTGGGGGTAGAGCTGGGCTCCCGTCCCGTCCCGACCCGTCCCGACCAGACCCGCCCCGACCGGTTCCGACAGGATCCGCAGTCTGCGCTCTTATCGGATCTTGCGGCGTCTTGTCAGGGTCCTGCCAGGACTGGTATTCGTGCTGGTCTTCCCCGGTGTTGGTGGCGGTCGCCGACACGTGGTCGGGTCGCTCTGAAGAGGCCGCGGTCACCGACATTTCGTCGGTTCGCTGGGCAGGAGTGTCAGAGCCGAGCGCGGTGCTGGTCTGATCGGGCGTGCCCGCGGTCCCCGACTGGTGGTCGGGTCGCTCTCCTGCGGTGGCCGAACTCGCCGCCGTGGCGGGGCTCTGGCCGGGCGTCTTCGTGGTGGCCGGCGGCTGGGTGCCGGGGGCCGGTGTTCCGGGGGCTACGACCTTGCGGGGTCGTGGCGGGACGCTGAGACCTTGGTCCTTGCGCCAGTTGTTCTCGGTGAGCCAGTCGATCGAGTGGCGGGAGAAGTACGGCTGCACGGGGACTCCGAGGAGCGTGGGGTGCTTCTCGGGGTGTGCGTTCTTGCCTTTGGAGGCGTTGCAGCTGCGGCAGCACACGACGTAGGTGTCGATCGTCGCGGCGTGGCCGGGCACGAGGTGGTCGTATGTGCCTGCGCGTCCGCCGGTCTTGGCGGACCAGTCGACGACGTTTCCACACCAGCGGCAGGCGTCACCGTCGCGGAGACGGACGGGGACGATCAGGGCGGGGTTGGAGTTGTCGGACTTGCGCTGCTTCTCCCAGTCGATCTCTTCCTTCAGCCGGAGGTGAAGGAAGTCGTGGTCGTCGTCGACGAGTTTGTATGCGGTGCGGCCGTCGACCTCGATCTCGGATATGTAGCCTGCGAAGATCGCGACGGCGATCATGACGTCGACACGGGACGGACCCGCCATCAGAACCGCTGTACCGCGGGTAACGACGTAGTCGGTTGTGTGTGCGCCTGCTTGCGCCGAGCATCGGCTGATGAAGCCGTGGACCTCGTTGACGAGCCTGTCGTCGCATTCTTCGTGTTCGAGAACCGACAGCACGATCGGATGGTTCGCGGACGTGTCGCCCCACCGCACCCACGGCACGTCAGCCACCTACCTGACGGCTGTGGAAGTTGAGAGCGGAGAGCATCATTCGTTTCGTCCTCACGGGGGTATCGGTTGGGCTGGGACAGGCGGTGGCGGTGGCGCCCGGGTGAGAGGCGGATGGCTGGTCATACGAACGGGGTCCGGGCGTCGGTGGACTTGTTTCGGTTGCGCCGGGTCCGGCCGGGGTTCTGCGCCCACATCGGCGGCGTCGTCGACGGTCGAGGCGGGTGCGGGCGGCCATCCTCACGAGGCCGGGGCGGCAGTTCGACGCCGAGCTGGTCCGCGACCTGCTTGATCGGCACGAGTGCCAGTTGCGCGGCGGAGACCAACTGCTCCACCGCCTTCTGGAAGGGCAACAGGCACGCGGACAGGTCCGGCCACTGCGGGGGAAACTGCTCCTCCGGTGGGAACTGCGGATTGTCCCAGCACTTCATTGCTTGGAAGTCGTTCTCATTCATGCGATCCCCAAAATCTCCGCCAGCTTCCGGCGGGCTGTTGATGACGACAGGTTGACAGTTGCTCGGACTCCGTGTCGGTCCCCCAGCTCGTATGCGTCGGCGGCGCAGTCGAGCAGCACTGGGCAGTCGGCGCAGAGAGCTTTCGCACGGTTCAGCTCCGGTACGTGGCGATGGCCGTCCGGAACGAACCACATCGCCTCACCGGTGCCGACGCAGTGCCGTTCGGGGTCCTCGAACCACCGGACCGGGTCTGGCTCATCACCGAAGTCGAACTGATCGTTCACGGCTGGTCATAGTCCTTGCTCTGCGTAGAAGTCGGAGAGCTTCACAGTCGACCAGTAGTGATCGAACTTCTCCCGGTTGCCGTCACTGATGCGCTCGAGTGGATCGCCGTAGCACTCGGCCTGCGCGACACCTTCGGTCACGGTGATGTGTGCGACGCCCGCACGGTACGAGCCATCGGCCTTCTCGCTGCCGGCGACCTTGATCCACGTGGACAGACCTGTAAGGCGTTCCGCGATCGTCGCGGCGGCCGCTACGCGTGGAAGTGAGCGGACGAGCCTCTTTCCAGCCTCGGTCCGATTATCCGGCTCCCAGAATCCGGACTTGCGGGTGAACTTCCAACCAGGAAAGACTGCGTCCGCGACCCGACGGGCGTAGGTGGTGTTGTCCCCATCCAACGGGAAGTAGCCGCACATCACCGCGCCACCGTCGTGCGAGTAGAAGGCGGCGAGCTGGCGTTCCTGGTGGTCCAGACGATGCTCGGCCGACCATGCCTCGCACCGCGACTTGAACGACTTCCAGTCAGCCTTTTGCTGGACGAGAGCGGCTACCAATTCGGGGTCCGTGCTTCGGTAGACGAATGCTGGCTTCATTGCACACTTCCGATCTCGTTGATGCGGTCCGCGAGCCACTGCGTGTAGGTGCGCGTGCTGCCGGGGACTCGACGGGTTGCGTAGCTCGTGTGGTCGCCGCGGAAGAGGTAGCCCTCGGCGTCATGCTGCGCCTGCCGGTATTGGGCGAACGTGTCGAAGAGTTTCATCCAATCGACCTTGACCTCTTGCCAACGCTTCGTTTTCAGTCGGTCGATCAGGTCCCCTCCCCACGCCGCCGGATCAGCGAGCGAGAACGCCGCTGACTGGTCGGCGATCGTGCGCAGCGGACTGTGGGGTGGACAGCACGTGATGACGTCGGTTGGGTCCGCGAGGTGCCACACGGGGAACTGGCGTGGAATGTAGCGTCGTCCAGCTATTCCCCAACCCTCTGCACCGGGATTGACGGTGCTGCTCAGCGAACGCAGCGGGTCGGAGACCAGGCCGACACCGCGGACGTCGAGGTCGGGGTGCTCACCGCGGCCGATCTCGGCGGCAACGTTGCCGGCCAGCGCTCCGCCGCCTGAGTAGCCCGCGAGGACTACGGGGTACGGGTCGTGGCGGATCATCTCGAGCAGCAGGTTCCTGCCGTCGTAGAGCGCCGCGTCGAACGCCGATCCCCACGGGTCCGGCACCGGGCCGTACGATGCCTGCCACGGCACTTCACGTGCCCGGAAACGCCAGGGGTCCAGGCGCCTGGTCATGTCGCTCAGCAGGTTCTCGCGCCTGCCTTCGCCGATACCGCGGCAGCAGAGAACGGTGATCATCATTCACCGTCCGCGAGGATCGCGAGGATGTCGGCCCGAATGCCGTTGAGGCTGGCGTTCTCCCCGTTGGCTCGATCGCGAATCTTGGCGAGCTTCACGCCCAGTCGAAGGATCTCCTGCTGGGCGAGGCCGATCATTTCCCAGACGGGTTCCGGCGGTCGTTCGGCTTCGTCCCAGCCCTCGATCTCGGCGACGCCCATGACGAGGATCAGGTTTTCGAGTTCTTCCCACGTGCGCGGGCGCTCGTATGTGTGACCGTTCGGTGTGGCGCGCGGCCAGTCGTGGCGGGTCTTCATTCGCTGCTGCCATCCTGCGATCGCGGCGAGGTCAGCTTGGTGGTTCGCGTGCGCTTTCAGAAGGGCTGGGCGGCAGGGCCACTCGGCGACAGGCATGCAGGTATCGCAGCGGGCCCCCGCCATCATGTCTGGTTTGTGTTCGGCGCTCATCAGCCGATCACCTCGACGAAGGGTCCGTAGCTGCTGACGGGTCGACCGGACCAGAGCTTCAGCTCTGCGTCCCCGTTGGGGTGGAGGGTGATGCCGCGTCGGTCACGGGTCCAGTAGCTCTCGGTCTTCATGCCTTCCGGTCGGAAACGGACACCGAAGGGGACCTGGCCGACGAACGCGTAGCGCGCCGGAGTCCGTCCACCGGGGTTGACGGCGGTGGCATCGGAGACCGTCCAGGACTGCTGGGTGAAGACGGCACGGAGTCGGTTCGCGGCGGCGTCGGGATGCTGGGCGCCGATGTTTGGGCCGGCGGCCCATGACAGGAACTCGCGGATGTCTTCGACGGTGTCGGCGTCGATGACCATTCCGCCGGCAGTAGCGAGGTGGCCGTTCTCGGCGAGGTTGTGAAGGATCGCCGACAATCCCGCGCGGCGAGGATCGTCGGGGTAGCCGTGGCCGGTGTGCGTGAAGATCCCCAGCAGCTTGTCGAGGTCGATCTCCTTCGCCTTGCGCTCCGCGGCTTGCGCGGCGGCCTTGTCCCACGCGTCAGCGAGTTTCTTGTTCCCGAAGACGCTGCGGCGGGCAACCTTTGCGGCCGTCTGCCATTCCTCGGGAGTGAATGTATCCGTCATGTCTACTACTCCGAATCGTCGTTGGGGTCTTGCTCGAATGAGGGGCAGGCGCAGGGGCAGTCGTAGGAGTCGAGGTCCTTGCATCGGCCGCGGCCGCGGGTGTGGCTCTTGCTGTGGTGGTTGCATGTGCAGTAGGTGTCATTCATCGCTGGATCTCGGCTCTCCCCAGCAACTCGTTTCGGTGTCTCCCCAGTGCCGGGCTTTGCCTGTCGGGTTGAGTGCGACGGCGGGGCGTTGAACGGCGACGAGGGCGAGGGTTGCGTGGACCTGGGCGCGGGCGATCAGCGCGGCCTCGTTGGTCGTCTCCGGTTCAGACGAAACGAACATCCAGGAGGCAGCCGACCCGTTCGGGAGGTCCTCGCGGGTCGGGGTCTTGCCATCCCAGCCATTGACGACGCGTTGCGGGTAGTCGACGGCGTCGAGGAGCTGCTCGGCGGCGCGGTAGTGCTCGTTCGCGTTCACAGTAGGTTTCCTGTCAGCGCGTCGTACCAGCGTTGAGCCCAGCGGGCGTCGCCCATGGCTGTGTGGCGTTCCTCTTCGGTGGGCGGTTCGACATCGCACCAACGGGACATCGCTTCCGATGACCACGGCAATTGCATCGCCGCGGTGTACCGGTCGACGAATCCGGTTCCCCGGTGTTCGCGAAGGTCGGGCGTGGCGTTGTGGAGGAAGATCTCTTCGGAGCGTCGCGCCTGCGCGAGCCATCCGACTGTCATCGTTTCGACGTCGATCAGGTGGTAATGCCAGGCAGGGGAAAGGTTGTGCCTGCGGAGCATCGCGGCGAGGCATTCGGTGTCGAAGTTCGGGACCAGGCCCACAATGTGGGCACCGCGGGTCCAAGCCTCCACGTACCCGGCTGCTGCGGGCTCATACACCGCGCGGAAGTCTTGTGGCCGTGCGACGTCGGGCATCACGTACTGGTGGTGTCGCTCATAGAAGCGGCCGATGTTGAGTCCGATCAGCTCTGCGGTGGAGAGGTCGACGTCCGAGATCTGGATTGTGATTGACCGGTCCTCTTGTCCGTGTTCGCGGCGGATCATGGCGATCTCCCACGGCCGGCGGTCTGCGTGCAGTCCGGTTGTTTCGGTGTCGAGGAAGACGATCGGAGGGTTAGGCATCGGCAGATCCATCCTTTTCCGGTTCGGTGTTGGGGTCGGGTAGGCGGCGGGTCCAGTCGCTGGCCCAGCCCTTGTTGAGGGCGTCGTCGACTTGGGCCGGGGAGACGGTTCCGAGGAATGAGTCGCCGCAGCGGACGAAGATCGAGCGCCAGCCGATGTTCGCTTCGAGGATCAGGGGCTGCTTGTAGGCGGCCGCGGCGTCCTTGAACCGGGTGAGGAGTGGACCGTTGACGGCCATCGCTTCCAGGATCGTGGGCGGGGCGTGGTGGGCCTTCGACAGCAGGCGGGCGACGTCGGGGAAGTTCTCCTCGAGGGGTTGGCGGGGAAGCTTCAAGGAACGGCCGTCGATCATTCCGGACGAGTCGGTGATCTTCACGTGGGTCTCGTCGGTCTCGATCCGCAGAAGGTATTCCGGTTCGTCGTCGGTCTCGGTGCCCGCTTTGAACAGGCTGAGGATCTTCGCTGCGTCGTCGGGGGTCAGATCCAGGACTTCGAGTTCCGCTTCGAGGTGGGTCATCACGGAGACGATCGCGAGACCGGTGGTGAATCGGTCTGTGGCCGTGAGGGTGACGTTCTCGGGTCCGATGTCGAGGCGGACGCGGGAGTACTCGGGCCACTTCGGGTTGCGTCCGGTGTGGACGATGACGGAGCGCATCGCGGCGCGGAAGTCTTTCGTGCCGACGAGAATCGATGCCACCTTAGTCACCTCCTTGTTCGTTGTCGTGGGAGTGGGATTTCGTACTGGCCTTCGACTTCCGCGTGGGTGGCGGGGCGGTCGACCCAGTGGTGAATCTGGGCTCGGCGCTCGGGCGGGAGGGAGTTCCACCAGTCGTCGGCGGCGCGGGCCGGGTCCACGGGTTACTCCTCGTCGCCGTCGTGGATCTCGATGCGGTGGAGCATGTCGAGTTCGACGTCGGACCACTCGTGTCCGAAGACGTTGCCGACTTCTGCTCGCCAGGTGTCTTGGTCGCGGCGGCTGTATCCGGTGGGGGTCCAGCCGTATGGGGTTGCGAGGAGCCGTTCGGCGGGTGCCTGTTCGATGAGGCGGAGCAGGATCGCGAGCTGTGGGAGGTTGAACTTCTGGGCGCGGTCTAGGATGGCGCGCTCGGTGTCGTCGGCGGTCTGGTCGGCGGGGTCGATGCCGAATAGTTCGGCGACGTAGTCGAGTTCGTCGCCGTCAACACCCACGAGGGCGAGGTCGATGGTCGCGCGCAGGCAGGCGGTGGCGATGTCGTGGTCGTTGTCACCGCCGTCGTGCAGGACCTTGGCGAGGTGGTCGCGGCGGACCTTGGCTGCGGTGGCCAGGTCGGCGGCGAGTTGGGTGGCGGCCTTCTCTGCATCCTCGTCGGTGTCGGCCGGCGGGGTGTCCGTCACGGGCTTCGGCTTGGACGGCTGTGCGGTGGGGGTGTCGTCGTCGGCGTCTTGCTCGGTGAGCAGTCGGCACCACTGCAGATCGTCCGGATTGCCGTGCCGGAACGTCGTAGCGACGTCCTGCGAACCGGCGGCGTCGTCGGGTCGGCTCGGCTCGTTCGACCAGTACAGGTTGACGCCCAGTGTGTGGGAGCGTTCGAGGCGGTACGCGGCAAGGTCCTTCGGCAGCGGCAGGACGCGGATGCTCTCGGCGATCAGTTCAGCAGTGACCTTGGCGATCTTCTGCAGGCGCTTGACGTCGTCCTTCGCCCACTGCACCTTGAAAGCCCAGTTGTGGGTGCCGATGTACTCGGCCAGGTGCTCGTAGATCAACGGGTACTTGGCGAACGACTGCAAAGTGAGGACCTCGTCGAGGGTGGCCTCGCGGGCGATCAGCTTCGACCGCAGGTGCTCGGGTGCGGCGGCGATCTTCGCGCGTTCCTTGACGAGTTTCTGTGTGCGGCCGGTGCTCTTGGAGATCTCGGCGGGCTTCACTCCGAGGTCGAGAAGGTCCTGGAATGCGTCGCCCTCTTCGACGACGTTCAGGTCGGAGCGTTGCAGGTTCTCAGAGAGCATGGCCTGGATCTGGGCGGCTTCGTCGCCGACGAGGTCCTCGCGGATGACGCAGGGAACCTCGGTGAGTCCGGCCTTCTTCGCGGCGGCCTGGCGGCGGTGGCCGGCGATCGCGATGTAGGTGTCCTTGAGTCCGCCGGGCATGACGACGAGGTCCTGGAGGACACCCTGCGCCTTGATCGAGGCGGTGAGTTCGCTGAGATCGCCGAGCTTGCGGCGGGGGTTCTTCGGGTGCGCGAGGATCGCAGTAACGCGGATCGTCTCTCGCTTGTGTGTCGTTGTGCCGGTCATGATCTGAAGGTCCGTCGCTTTCGTGGGAGGGAGTCACGGATGTGGGCAGGCATCGGGTTACGCGGTCGGTGCGCGTTGCAGGACTCGCGGTGCAGGGTCCACAGGGGTTCGCCGTTCGCGATCGCCGCGTGCAGGACCTCCCCCTTCAGGACCTCCGCGTACACGGTGGGCCTGCCGGGGGTGTCCTCCACGAAGCGTTTGCGGACGCAGCCGGTCGCGGTGTCCGTCGACGGGTCGAGCGGAATCCATGAGTCCTCACGGGCCATCGACTTCGCCCACACGATCGGCTGCCTGCATTCCCTGCACTGAGACATCAGCTGGACTGGGTCGCGATCGCTACAGCAGCGTGGGCAGCGAGGGCACCAGCGAGGGCGAGTGCGGTCCGCGGGGTGAGCGCGCCGGCGGTGGCGACCTGGATGCCGTTGGTGCCGTCGCAGAGTCGCACGGTCTGCACCGCGGCCAACTCGTCGTCCGAGCACCAAGGTTCAGCGAGGGTCGGCGGCATCCGAAGCACCGCGGCCTGCGGTCCGAGTTCGGTGCTCAGTGCGCGCATGCCGTCGTCATTCGCCGCCGTCATCAGTAGCCACGCTTTCCGAGGAACTCGTTTCCGTTCGCCCACGCCACCGACTTGCCGACCGAGGACGGCTTACCAGCGGTCGCGATGATCGGCCTGCGCAGATGATCGGGCAACCGGGTCAGGCAGTCGGCGCAGGAGAAGCGGTTCTTGCGCACCGCCTTTCCACAGTTACCGGGGCAGCGTCGTCGAGAAGTACTCACAGCAGTCCTGTCTGTTGGGGAACGATGGGATCGCACCTCGGGCATACTTCGGAGTCGGTACCGAGGGACATGAACTCCGCCGTGCACAGAGCACAGATGGCGAAGAGGTTGCTTCCGGAAAGGAGCGCCTGCGCGGCCTTCGCGGTTGCGCATTCGGGGCAGGGCTTCTCCTGCCACCGATGGGTACCGCAGTACCCGTCGACCAGAGGGTTGCCGTCGTTGTCGATCGTCACCGCTGCGACCCCTCGGACACGAGGTTCTTGAGTAGCGCCTGCCATTCCTCCGGACCGCAGAGCCGCACCACGTAGCCGTCGCTAATCTCACGCTCACGGTCGCGCTTCAACCGGGTGAACTTCTTGTGCGCTTCCTCGGCAGATCGGATCTCCGAAGCCAACCCACGGATTCCTTCGAACTCGCCCTGCGGGTTGAACATCACCCACGCAGAACGATTCCGGGCTTCCTCCACGGTCGGCTTATGGATGCTCATGTCACGAATGCCGTCGTACTTCGCGTCAACCTGAGCCTTGTACTCGGCG
>NZ_JBHVZE010000009.1:0-4439 GCF_042880135.1 Cellulomonas sp. NPDC058312
CCTCGATCCTGTGGACACCGAACACCATCACCGGCGTGCTCGGCGCCGGCACCGCCACCGTGTGGGGATTGCTGCTCGTCTTCGGCGGCATGGTCTGCGTCGCCGCGTCCATGACCGAGCGCTACCTGATCGAGTACCCCGCCATCCTGATCATCATCGCCGGGCTCGTCGTCTACCTCGTCGCCCTGTGGGCGATCACCCTCGAAGGCGAGATCACCCGGCTGACGCAGACCGCGGTCATCACCGCATACGCGCTGCACCTGCTCGCCCGCCACATCCAGCTTCGTCGACTCGCAGGAGCATCAGCCCAGAAAGGCGGGTAGTCGATGATCTTCGGGCTGTCTGCGAGCGACATCGCCTTGCTCGTCACCGCGTTCGGCGGTGGAACCACCGTGCAGGCGGCCATCAGTGCGATCAGGGCCAGGCACCACGGCGCCCGCTCGCGCGAGGACACCCAGGCGCAGGCAATCGTTGCCCAGCTCGCACAGGCACGGGCCAGTGAGCGCGAGGCGTGGGATCGCGCCGACGCGATGGAAGAGCGCTACGACCGGATGACGAAGTCCCGCAACGAATGGCGCGAGCGGTCAACGAAGCAGGACGTCTATCACGCGAGGTACTGCCGCGTCGACGACGTCGAGTACCCGTCCGCGCCCGAGAACTAAAAGCAGCGAAAGGAATATCCCCAGTGGGAACAAACCGGAGGCAGAAGCAGAAGCGGACGGCGGAGCTGCGCGCCGAGTTGACCGGCAAGATGGTCAACCCGTTCGGCTTCGACGAGACGCTACCCGAGGAAGCGCAGGAGGAGATCAAGCATCTCGCCGCGCTGATCGCCCGGATCTACGTGCCCAAGCAGAATCCGTTCCCGGAAGTCGACATCGTCTTCATGGGACCCGTGGCGCGGGTGGCGACGCAGTGGTGGAAACAGGGGCTGCGGGTGCACCCCGAACTGGCCAAGGTGGCCGTCGTGATCGAGGACGGTAAGCCGAAGAATGTGGAGGTCAACAATGGTTGAGTCGTACCGTGACCCGATCGAACGTTTCACCGCGGAGGTGGAAGTCTTCGGGATGGCCCAGATGCCGGGCCAGCCAGCGCAGACCGAAGCGTTCTTCCAGATCCGCCAACGCCAGGACGGCGCCGCGGAGGCCGCGATGGGCCTGCCCGCGTACAAGGGCGACAAGGGTGACCGCGGGCCCGCGACGCAGATCTACCTCGTCGCCACCTCCGCAGACATCCCCTCTCCAGGTTCCCTGAGTGACGCCGACATCGGCAAGGGCTGGCGGGTCGAGGGCTCGACCACCGTGAAGTTCTGGACCAACATCGGATTCGTCACCCACCCCGATTGGCTCGGCGTCGAGGGCGACCCAGGCCCGCCCGGACCCGCCGCGAACCTGACCGCCGGATCGATCGAAATGCTCGCCCCCGGCGTCGAACCCACCTTCGACATCACCGGTACCGCACCGAACCAGGTGCTGTCCCTGGGGATACCCACCACGCCCGGACTCAAGGGCGACACCGGTCCGGCCGCGGCGATCGAAGCGTCCGAGGACTACGAAGACGACGGCACCGCAGCTACAGCGGGGCAGGTCCTCGCCAAGCGGACAGACGGCTCTTGGGGGCCACGGCGACCCCTCTCAGTGATCGAGGAGTACGTCATTCCGCCGGCATCGTTCCCGAACGCGTCGAAGAACTCCTCAGACCAACGGCACCAACTCCTCGCTGTACCGATCCCCGCGAAGGACTATCCATACCGATTCGACTTCTCCGGCGGCGTCGACGTCGACAACCGCATCGGCCACCAGGTCGATACAGAGATCCGACTCGACAACGCAGTGAGCGGCACCCTCGTCGGCCTAGGCAAGGGACAGGACTCCGAGGGATGGCGCGAGGTCCAGTTCCGTGCGCACTCCAACGTCGCGTATCAGCCCGGCTCGACGGTCGGCGTCATCACGCCAGGCACGTCCGTCACCGTCTACGTGTCGGCAGTCCTGCGGTCGGGTTTCCTACTCGGTTGGGCAGTGCGGAACACCAACGCGCAGCTGCGTATCCAACTGATAGGGGCGGCATGAGCTACGTGGAAGAGTTCGCCCCGCAAACGCCGCCGACCAGCCAGGTCACACCGTCCGCCGGTGACGGCATGCAGTCGATGGCGCAGCGTGCCGCACTCATCGCGGAATGGCTGCGGGGAGGCTGGCTCGAAGATCTCCTCGACACTGCACTCCAGTGGGTCGAGGACGGAATCGAGACACTCGAGCGCATCACCCAGCAAATCATCGACATCTTCCTGGGTCTCGTTGTAACCCCGATCAACGAAGCCCTCCAGAATCTGAAGGACTGGTTCACGGGATTAACCGAATTCCGCTCCGGGACGGACGCAGACCTCGCCGAATTGCAGAGCAAGACGCAGGCGCTCGAGGGTGTCATCGGCTACGCCCACGGCTACTGCGACGCCGGAATCTCGCTCGCCATCGGCGCGATCAAGTACGGGGTGGACAACCAGGTCGGGCCAGTCGAAGGTGCCGTCCTGACGAATGGCGCCTACTACCTCGGCTCGAAAGGGCTGTGGGTAGCCGACGCCCGAGTGACCTTTGACCCCGCCGGTTTCGGGGTAGGTGAGGACACAGAGGTGCTGATCCGGGTGTTCGACCCGTCCGGCAACCCGCACTTCACAGCGACCAACGTCAATCATGGCGCTCAACGGCAAACCCTCACCCTGCATGTTCCGTTCACGGTCCCTTCCGCCGGCTATCGAGTCGAACTCTGGGTCGCCGCCGCGATCGCGCGCAACGTCCAGACCGGAAGCAAGTTCAACGGTTTGTCCGTCGAAAAGCGCAGCACCGAAACTTCATAGGAGAGCGACCCTGCCATGCCTACACCCGAACTCGCGCCGATCGAGCATCGCACCGATGAGGAGTGGGAGCAGCTCGCCCGGGACATCGTCGCGGCGTCCGGCGATCCGGACGCAGATCCGGAACCGCTAGCGATGGCGCTGAAGAACTCCGCTGCAACAGAGGCGGCGCTTCGCGACCAGTACTGGATAGACCTCGTAAACCATGCGTTCGACGAGCTCGCTGACGCGAGCAACACAGATGAGGAGGCCTGATGGCGCTCGGATACTCCACGGTCCGCGTGAACGTGACAGCCCTCGTAATCGACGGCATCGACTCGGACGACCTTCCCGATGACACGCCCCTGAGTGGAACGATCGTCCTCACCCCGATGGTCCAGACGGGAAGAGCGATCCAGTACGACGACGATGGCGTGCTGAAACTGAAGGCGCTCACCGAGTTCGAGGCGGACCTTGGTGTGACTGGCGATATTTCGCACCGTAACCGCGACTACCTTAAGGTAGTCGCGCCCACTGCGGCGACGACGAACATGGCCGAGCTGCAGTGGAA
Source organism: Cellulomonas sp. NPDC058312 (assembly GCF_042880135.1). Taxonomy (NCBI): domain Bacteria; kingdom Bacillati; phylum Actinomycetota; class Actinomycetes; order Micrococcales; family Cellulomonadaceae; genus Cellulomonas; species Cellulomonas sp. NPDC058312. Next base: position 3,396 of record NZ_JBHVZE010000009.1, read on the forward strand.
GGCCACGTTCAAGAACCTGAAGTACGGGACAAAGTCGACAAGCCTCGACCCGATCTTCTTCTATGCCGTCCCGGACACCGAGATCAATCTCGCCGAGCACGTGAACGTCGCCCCGAACTCGACTGCCGTGCAGCTCGCACGTGGTCCGCGAGGCTACGCAGTCGGCGAAGTGGTCGGCGAAGACGGGGAGTTCGTATTCAAGCTCGGTGACAGCGATGCCACCGAGGTCGGGCGCGTGCCGGTCCCAGAACTGGGTGAGGTACCTTCCGAATCGGTCGGTCGTACCGAGCTGACCCCACCGGTCAGGGGCGAGTTGGATGTCATACCGAGTCTGGTGGAAGACCCTCCCGGGTCTGGCCTGTTCATCTGGGTCATTGGTGATGGTCCACTTGCTCGTGCATCGTCCGTCTACCGGTCTGCAGCTTCTGGCGCAGATACGTCGCGCCTGAAGCTGCTCACCCTCGGTGACTCCACAAACGACGGCTATGGCAAACCTGGTGGGCCCAACGCGTGGTCGAAGACGTGGCCGCTGAAGCTCGCCGAGCTGCTGCGCACCAACCTCGGACTCGCCGCGGGCGGCCGCGGGTGGGTCGGCCCGTCGACGCCGCTGGCACCGGGTAACTACGAGTGGTCACCGGCGACACTCGCCCCAACGGGGTTCGCACTCGACGACCTCACTACCCAGATCGGCATTCCCGGCAGCCTGTGGTTGCAGCGTGGACACGCGTCGAACGTCGACGAGGTCACCTGGACATTGTCAGCAGGAACGACCGCCGTCGACGTGATCACCACCGGCTACGGCGGCAACCTCGTCATCACCCCGGCCGCCGGATCGCCGGTCACAATCGATTCGACCGGTGACCGCACGATCACCCGGGTCACCAATCCCGGTGCGACCATCAACGTGCACGGTGCCACCGGTGTCGGGATCGCGGTCCTCGGCATCATCGAATACATCGGCGATACGACCGCCGGTGTCACGCAGTGGAACCTGTCCCGCGGAGCGATGGCGGCACACGAGTACGCCGCATGGCTGGCCGATGG
>NZ_JBHVZE010000010.1:0-3974 GCF_042880135.1 Cellulomonas sp. NPDC058312
CAATAATTGCGTCAACAAGGACGTCCTCGGCTTGTCTTCGTTCGGCGACTGCGCGCAGGATCCGACGGATTGCAATCCCGATGCCTTTGGTTCGTGTCGCCGCGATTCTCGCTGCCCACTCTCCCCATTCCTTGATCTGTTGCTGGTCGAGTTGCGTGGGTCGCAGCCGTGGGGCGTTCCGGGGGTCGTTCCAGCCCATGTTGTCCGGGTGAGAGAGTGGGTCAACGAAGGTTCGCCAGGTGGGTACTGCGGTGATGTTGTCCGCCTTCCCGGTGAGGAGGAGTGCGAGCCGGACGTTGTCGATGGTTTCCTCGATGGTCCGCCATTCCGACAAGGGGTTCGAAGGCATGTTTCCCTCACCGGGGGTTTTGCCGGCTTTGATTCGATAGGGGAGGTCGATCTCCACAACGAGGTCGCCGCTGTACCGAATCTGCACGTCCTGACCATCAGGGCCTGAGTGCTGCAGTGAGTGGTCACCATCCCCGAATGGTGTTCGTTGTGAGAATCGCTTGTCCCTACTGTCGACCGGCCGGATCCGCGCCCACCCCCAGTCACTCGTGGTCATTCCATCCGGAGGCAGGACGCCAGCGAGTCCCACCCGCACCGGTACGGTTGCCTGCTCGCCGCGCATCGCGGATCTGAGGGTGCCGAAGAGTTCGCGCGCCGCGGCAAGAAACTGTTCCTCGGTGGGGACTTCGTTGCGGAAATGCGCGAGCTTCCAGCTGGAACTGAGAATCCGGTCGGCGAACCCGAAAACTTGGGTGGTGCCGCCCGACCCGGTGCTGGTGTATGCGAAACCAAGGTGGTCGCCGTGTTCTTCCTTCTCCGCGAAGAGCGGTCGCAGGTCGGGGTCGGCGAAGAGTGCCGTTTCGAATCGATGGCGAACAGGGCTCTCCCAATTGACTACATGTACGGGCAAGTGTTGCCGCGAGTGTGTGTCTTGGAGGGTGAGCAGGGGGTATGCGTGCCAGGCGAGCTCGATCAGTGAGCATTCCAGCTCGTCAGTACCGTTGAAGGCTTGCTTCGATCCGCCGGCACTCTGGCGTATGGCATCCGCAATGGTTGTCCCGGTCTCTTCGTGGTACCGAGATAGCCGCCTTAGCCGCTCGATGGGACGGAAGAATGCATCGTCGGGGTCGCCGGGGAGGGCGCTCTCCACCTGCTGTAGCAAACCGAGGGCAGTCTCGGCCTCCGGCGATAGCGCCGTTTGGTCCTCACCGAACCGGGCCTCGAGGGCAGATTCGGGTGAGTTCAGCAGATGGCGCAACGCAGCGATTCCGTACGTCTGGACAAGGGGATGGCTGAAGGATTGGCCCATGGACGCATTTTGCCTGAGCGCTAGCTGTGCTGACCTGAGAGGTTGGGTACGCGGGCGACGGGTGGTTGGCCGCCGAGTGCGGTGTGGCCGCGGTGGTGATTGTAGGTGTGCAGCCATCGTGGGAACTCGTCGCAGCGTTCGCAGTTGCTGGTGTAGAGGCGGGCGTAGGCCCATTCGTCGGCCAGGGTGCGGTGGAAGCGTTCGACTTTGCCGTTGGTTTGGGGTCGGTAGGGGCGGGTTCGGCGATGTTTGATCTCACCTAGTGCGTCTCGGAACGCGTGTGATCGGTGGCAGGAACCGTTGTCGGTCAGCACCTTTTCGACCGTGATGCCGTGCTCGGTGAACCATGCGTTGGCGCGTAGCCAGAACGCGGCGGCGGTGGCCGCCGAGTTGACGGGAAACACAGGATGGGCGCAGGTTTTCGGCGACGAAGTCACTGTTGCCCGCGACTGGAACCTGAACTATGTCGGTGGTAGCGGGTCCATCGACTCGCCGGCGGCACGGGATCAGGCCGGTTTAACGGCCATGACGCGAAAGGCGCGGATCCGTGCCGCCTACAGACACTCGCGGTCGTCGATGCGGTATCTGATGTACGGGTGGGTGATGTCGCTGCGCATCCTGTGTAACTGTGCAGTGCAGTCGATACCCGCCCCGCAATGCACGTTCGATCGCATACGTCACACACGGATTCGACGCGCGGCCGCAGCACGCAACCGGCGCCGTTCGTTCGCATTCGGTCTCAGGGGCGGACTCGGTGGGTGTCCCGAGGGGAAGAGGGTGGCGTATCGGATGTTGTCGGCTTCGAGTAGTCGCGAAACCCACCGTTGCAGGCGATAGCGAACCCGCCGTGCGGGGGCATGCCGTGTCCCATCGCTTCGAGGTACGGGGCATAGTCGGCCGGGTCTTCGCTGCGGACTCCGGCAGCGCCGCGACGAACTGTTCCCCACGGCTGCGGGAACACCCGTCCCATGGCACGGGTGATCCAGTCGATCTCGGTGCGGGTGCCCGCGGTGATCGCTCCGAACACCGCCGCGATGACCCGCTCCGGATATTTCTGTGCGTAGACCAGGCCCAGGCTCACACCCCATGACTCTCCGGCGACGATCCACCGCTCGATCCCGAGATGTTCCCGCAGGCACTCGATGTCGTCGACCAGATGAGCGGTCGTTCGCTCCCAGGTCGTAGTCGGGGCTATCGGCCAAGGGTCAGCTACGACCACACCCGCGCTGATCGAACTGCCGGCCATTCTCGCACGCACCGACGGCACATCGCAGAATCACAGGCCGAGCACAGGCGGAGCCTCGGTCGGGTTACGGCAAGTTAGCTGACGAAGAGGCTCCCGCTCGCCTGGTAGGTGGCGTCTTGTGGGCCGAACCGCATCCTTAGCCTCACAGCCAGCTCGGCCGTCCCATATGTCCAATATTACCATTCCGTCCAGTTTGTTATAGAAGCGTCACCTGTTGTCTGTGGGGTAACTGTGAGTCGTTGGTTTAGGTTACTAAAGAGCGACGGGCCCGCCGCTGACCCAAGTCCGCGCTACAGACAGGCGTCAGATGGCCAGAACCACGAAGTACCTGAATTTGTCATGCCCGAAACGAAGTTCGCCAGCAAAAAGCTTGATCGTTGTTTCACTCGCGTCGGTCTTGCTCGCGGCCGGAGGAGGGAGCGCTACGGCACAACCGACGACTACCCCTACACCGGCTCCGAGCGTAAGTTCGACTACCACGACAACCACCACACCGACTCCACCCTTGCCTGGGGCACCCGACACTGAGGCGGAGAACGGGCGGCAGGAGAACGGTGCTGCATCGCCCTCATTGCCGCCGAGCACGACCAGCTCGCCGAGTTCCGCGCGTCCACTGACTCCGGAGCGCGGGCTGGTAGCACCGTCGGCGGGACCGCCATCGACGTCGATCCCTCCCTCCGCCACGCCAACTCCGATTACGACGGGGCCGCCGACAACAACGGAATCACCTAGCGCACGAGTTCAGCCGTTGGCGAGACCCGGGTGCGTCGACGTCTCGACGTCCGAGGGCGTGTTCGAAGTCTGCGGCGACATCCTCGCCAAGTGGAACTCGTTGGGAGGGATGAGTGGGAAGCTCGGAGCCCCACGCTCTAACGAAAATGTCCTTCCTGATGGTCGAGGTCGGACGACGTGGTTCTGGGGTGGAACCGTCTACTGGACGTCCACCACAGGGGCGCATCCTGTATGGGGGCAGATCGGCTATCACTGGGGCCAGTTGGGATGGGAGAACGGTCTGGGATACCCGGTCAGCGATGAATTTCTCAATCCTGATGGCGTCGGATACCGACAGGCATTCGAAAGCGACTATTCGATCTATTGGTCACCTGCTACCGGTCCCGCCTCGATTGGCGGGACGCTGGGCGCGAGGTGGGGCCAGTTCGGCTACGAGGGGGGCGAACTCGGCTACCCGCTGGCGGACCAAGAGGATCTGGGCGCAGGCCTTATGCAAGGGTTCCAGAATGGGAACCTCTACTTCAAGTCCGGGAGTTCCCCCTACTGGGTGCACGGCGAGATCCTGAACAAATTCAACCAAATGGGCGGTATCGGCAATGCTGGCTGGCCCACGGGCGAGGAATACGAATACTTCGAGGGTCGCGCGCAGAATTTCGAGCAGAAGATCATCTATTGGGG
>NZ_JBHVZE010000011.1:0-1236 GCF_042880135.1 Cellulomonas sp. NPDC058312
AAGTGACGGTACCTGCAGAAGAAGCGCCGGCTAACTACGTGCCAGCAGCCGCGGTAATACGTAGGGCGCAAGCGTTGTCCGGAATTATTGGGCGTAAAGAGCTCGTAGGCGGTTTGTCGCGTCTGCTGTGAAAACTCGAGGCTCAACCTCGGGCTTGCAGTGGGTACGGGCAGACTAGAGTGCGGTAGGGGAGACTGGAATTCCTGGTGTAGCGGTGGAATGCGCAGATATCAGGAGGAACACCGATGGCGAAGGCAGGTCTCTGGGCCGCAACTGACGCTGAGGAGCGAAAGCATGGGGAGCGAACAGGATTAGATACCCTGGTAGTCCATGCCGTAAACGTTGGGCACTAGGTGTGGGGCTCATTCCACGAGTTCCGTGCCGCAGCAAACGCATTAAGTGCCCCGCCTGGGGAGTACGGCCGCAAGGCTAAAACTCAAAGAAATTGACGGGGGCCCGCACAAGCGGCGGAGCATGCGGATTAATTCGATGCAACGCGAAGAACCTTACCAAGGCTTGACATACACCGGAAACTTCCAGAGATGGTTGCCCCGCAAGGTCGGTGTACAGGTGGTGCATGGTTGTCGTCAGCTCGTGTCGTGAGATGTTGGGTTAAGTCCCGCAACGAGCGCAACCCTCGTCCTATGTTGCCAGCGGGTCATGCCGGGGACTCATAGGAGACTGCCGGGGTCAACTCGGAGGAAGGTGGGGATGACGTCAAATCATCATGCCCCTTATGTCTTGGGCTTCACGCATGCTACAATGGCCGGTACAAAGGGCTGCGATACCGCGAGGTGGAGCGAATCCCAAAAAGCCGGTCTCAGTTCGGATTGGGGTCTGCAACTCGACCCCATGAAGTCGGAGTCGCTAGTAATCGCAGATCAGCAACGCTGCGGTGAATACGTTCCCGGGCCTTGTACACACCGCCCGTCAAGTCACGAAAGTCGGTAACACCCGAAGCCGGTGGCCCAACCCTTGTGGGGGGAGCCGTCGAAGGTGGGACTGGCGATTGGGACTAAGTCGTAACAAGGTAGCCGTACCGGAAGGTGCGGCTGGATCACCTCCTTTCTAAGGAGCATCTGATGCTCACCGCTTAGCGTGGTGGGTGCAGAGGCCAGGCCTGGACCGAACGCGTCCGGGGTGGTGCTCACGGGTGGAACATCAACTACGGCGGCTCATGCAGCTGGTGCGCGTCAGTACCTCGTCTCCTTCGGGAGCGGGTGGAACCTCGTGTGC
>NZ_JBHVZE010000011.1:1332-3707 GCF_042880135.1 Cellulomonas sp. NPDC058312
TCTCCGAATGGGGAAACCCCGCACGAGTCATGTCGTGTGACCCGCACCTGAATATATAGGGTGTGTGGAGGGAACGCCGGGAAGTGAAACATCTCAGTACCGGCAGGAAGAGATATTCCGTGAGTAGTGGCGAGCGAAAGCGGATCAGGCCAAACCGTATGCGTGTCAAGCCGGCAGGCGTTGCGTGTACGGGGTTGTGGGACCTTTCAGATGATTCTGCCGAGTCGTCAGGGAGTCAGAAAGTCGCGTGATAGTCGAAGGGCATTGAAAGGCCCGGCACAGAGGGTGGTACCCCCGTAGACGAAATCATGTGGCCTCCCGAAGGGGATCCCAAGTAGCACGGGGCCCGAGAAATCCCGTGTGAATCTGGCAAGACCACTTGCTAAGCCTAAATACTACCTAGTGACCGATAGCGGACAAGTACCGTGAGGGAAAGGTGAAAAGTACCCCGGGAGGGGAGTGAAATAGTACCTGAAACCGTGTGCCTACAATCCGTCGGAGCCTCCCTAGCAGGGGTGACGGCGTGCCTTTTGAAGAATGAGCCTGCGAGTTAGTGGTACGTGGCGAGGTTAACCCGTGTGGGGAAGCCGTAGCGAAAGCGAGTCCGAATAGGGCGACACAGTCGCGTGCTCTAGACCCGAAGCGAAGTGATCTAGCCATGGGCAGGTTGAAGCGCGGGTAAGACCGCGTGGAGGACCGAACCCACCTGGGTTGAAAACCGGGGGGATGACCTGTGGTTAGGGGTGAAAGGCCAATCAAACTTCGTGATAGCTGGTTCTCCCCGAAATGCATTTAGGTGCAGCGTCACGTGTTTCTTGCCGGAGGTAGAGCTACTGGATAGCCGATGGGCCCCACCAGGTTACTGACGTTAGCCAAACTCCGAATGCCGGTAAGTGAGAGCGTGGCAGTGAGACTGCGGGGGATAAGCTCCGTAGTCGAGAGGGAAACAGCCCAGACCACCAGCTAAGGCCCCTAAGCGTATGCTAAGTGGGAAAGGATGTGGAGTTGCACAGACAACCAGGAGGTTGGCTTAGAAGCAGCCACCCTTGAAAGAGTGCGTAATAGCTCACTGGTCAAGTGATTCCGCGCCGACAATGTAGCGGGGCTCAAGTATACCGCCGAAGCTGTGGCATTCACACTTGCGCTAGGCCTTCGTGGTCCAGGCGTGTGGATGGGTAGGGGAGCGTCGTGTGGCGGGTGAAGCTGCGGGGTAACCCAGTGGTGGACGCTACACGAGTGAGAATGCAGGCATGAGTAGCGAAAGACGGGTGAGAAACCCGTCCGCCGAATGAACAAGGGTTCCAGGGCCAGGCTAATCCGCCCTGGGTAAGTCGGGACCTAAGGCGAGGCCGACAGGCGTAGTCGATGGACAACGGGTTGATATTCCCGTACCGGCGAAGAACCGCCCATACCGAGCCCGGTGATGCTAAGCGCCCGAGTCGTAGCACCGATTCCTTCGGGAGTCACCGCTACGAGGAGCGCGCGACCCGATCCGGTAGTAGGTAAGCGTATTAACAGGAGTGACGCAGGAAGGTAGCCCAGCGTGGCGATGGTTGTCCACGTCCAAGGCCGTAGGGCGAGTGGTAGGCAAATCCGCCACTCATCAAGCCTGAGAACCGATGGTGACAGCGTATGCTGGATGATTGGGTGATCCTATGCTGCCGAGAAAAGCTTCGACGCGAGGTTCTAGCCGCCCGTACCCCAAACCGACTCAGGTGTTCAGGTAGAGAATACTAAGGCGATCGAGAGAATCGTGGTTAAGGAACTCGGCAAAATGCCCCCGTAACTTCGGGAGAAGGGGGGCCTGAAGCGTGTACCGGTTCGCCCGGGAAGCGTGGAGGGCCGCAGAGACCAGGGGGAAGCGACTGTTTACTAAAAACACAGGTCCGTGCGAAGTCGCAAGACGATGTATACGGACTGACGCCTGCCCGGTGCTGGAAGGTTAAGAGGACGGGTCAGCCGCAAGGCGAAGCTCAGAATTTAAGCCCCAGTAAACGGCGGTGGTAACTATAACCATCCTAAGGTAGCGAAATTCCTTGTCGGGTAAGTTCCGACCTGCACGAATGGCGTAACGACTTCCCCGCTGTCTCAACCGCGAACTCGGCGAAATTGCACTACGAGTAAAGATGCTCGTTACGCGCAGCAGGACGGAAAGACCCCGGGACCTTTACTATAGCTTGGTATTGGTGTTCGGTGCGGCTTGTGTAGGATAGGTGGGAGACTGTGAAGCCGGCACGCCAGTGTCGGTGGAGTCAACGTTGAAATACCACTCTGGTCGCTCTGGATATCTAACCTCGGTCCGTAATCCGGATCAGGGACAGTGCCTGGTGGGTAGTTTAACTGGGGCGGTTGCCTCCTAAAATGTAACGGAGGCG
>NZ_JBHVZE010000012.1:0-2500 GCF_042880135.1 Cellulomonas sp. NPDC058312
ACGCCATTCGTGCAGGTCGGAACTTACCCGACAAGGAATTTCGCTACCTTAGGATGGTTATAGTTACCACCGCCGTTTACTGGGGCTTAAATTCTCAGCTTCGCCACCGAAGTGGCTAACCGGTCCTCTTAACCTTCCAGCACCGGGCAGGCGTCAGTCCGTATACATCGTCTTACGACTTCGCACGGACCTGTGTTTTTAGTAAACAGTCGCTTCTCACTGGTCTCTGCGGCCCCACCCAGCTCACACTGCAAGAGTGATCACCGGACGAGGCCCCCCTTCTCCCGAAGTTACGGGGGCATTTTGCCGAGTTCCTTAACCATAGTTATCTCGATCGCCTTAGTATTCTCTACCTGACCACCTGTGTCGGTTTGGGGTACGGGCCGTGTGAAAGCTCGCTAGAGGCTTTTCTCGGCAGCATAGGATCACTGAATTCGCCTCATTCGGCTATGCGTCACCTCTCAGGCTGTGTGAATGGCGGATTTGCCTACCATTCGCCCTACAGGCTTACACCAGTATTACCACTGACTGGCTCAGCTACCTTCCTGCGTCACCCCATCGCTTGGCTACTACCAGATCAGGTCCCATGCATCCACATCCAGGGCCCCCGAAGGGGCGTAAGGACGCTTCAGGATGGTTAGTATCACTGATTCACCAGGGGCGCGTTCACACGGGTACGGGAATATCAACCCGTTGTCCATCGGCTACGCCTGTCGGCCTCGTCTTAGGTCCCGACTCACCCTGGGCGGATTAACCTGGCCCAGGAACCCTTGGTCATTCGGCGGACGAGTTTCTCACTCGTCTTTCGCTACTCATGCCTGCATTCTCACTCGTGTGGCCTCCACGGCTGGGTCACCCCGCCGCTTCCATGGCCACACGACGCTCCCCTACCCATCCACACCACTGCCCAAGACTCCGCAGAATCAAGGGGGTGCATTGTGTGAATGCCGCAGCTTCGGTGGTGTACTTGAGCCCCGCTACATTGTCGGCGCAGGATCACTTGACCAGTGAGCTATTACGCACTCTTTCAAGGGTGGCTGCTTCTAAGCCAACCTCCTGGTTGTCTTCGCGACCCCACATCCTTTTCCACTTAGTACACGCTTAGGGACCTTAGCTGGCGATCTGGGCTGTTTCCCTCTCGACTACGAACCTTATCGCCCGCAGTCTCACTGCCGCGCTCTCACTCACCGGCATTCGGAGTTTGGCTGATTTCGGTAAGCTTGTGGGCCCCCTAGACCATCCAGTAGCTCTACCTCCGGTGAGAAACACGCGACGCTGCACCTAAATGCATTTCGGGGAGAACCAGCTATCACGGAGTTTGATTGGCCTTTCACCCCTACCCACAGCTCATCCCCTCAGTTTTCAACCTAAGTGGGTTCGGTCCTCCACGACGTCTTACCGTCGCTTCAACCTGGCCATGGGTAGATCACTCCGCTTCGGGTCTAGAACATGCCACTAAAACGCCCTATTCGGACTCGCTTTCGCTACGGCTACCCCACACGGGTTAACCTCGCGACATGCCACTAACTCGCAGGCTCATTCTTCAAAAGGCACGCCATCACCCCCCACACCGAAGTGTGCAAAGGCTTTGACGGATTGTAAGCGCACGGTTTCAGGTACTATTTCACTCCCCTCCCGGGGTACTTTTCACCTTTCCCTCACGGTACTAGTCCGCTATCGGTCACCAGGGAGTATTCAGGCTTATCGGGTGGTCCCGACAGATTCACACCAGATTTCACGGGCCCGGTGCTACTTGGGTTTCCATCACGACAGTCATCATGTTTTCGTGTACGGGACTCTCACCCTCTACGACAGGCCGTTCCAGACCACTTCCACTAACACAATGATTTCTTACTGTCGGCCAACACGGCAGCATTGACAAGATGAACCCCACAACCCCACGAATGCAACACCTGCCGGCTATCACACATCCATGGTTTAGCCTCTTCCGCTTTCGCTCGCCACTACTCACGGAATCACTATTGTTTTCTCTTCCTGTGGGTACTGAGATGTTTCACTTCCCCACGTTCCCTCCACACACCCTATATATTCAGGTGCGGGTAACACGACATCACTCGTGCTGGGTTTCCCCATTCGGACATCCTCGGATCTCAGCTCGGTTGACAGCTCCCCGAGGCTTATCGCAGCCTCCTACGTCCTTCATCGGCTCCTGGTGCCAAGGCATCCACCGTACGCTCTTCATTACTTACAACAAAGATGCTCGCGTCCACTGTGCAGTTCTCAAACAACACACAACCAACCATGTCCTCGTCGCCACCGAACACCAGGAAAACCCCAGCCGGTATGACCACCATGATCACTTGTAAGTTCTTGCCTAGAAAAAACACTCGCGTGTTCCCTCAGGACCCAACAGTGCATCGATATATCACCCGCCGGCCGATCATCTGATCGACCGTGACGCGGGAAAGTTTGTCAGTGTTCCACCCATGAGCGTCTGCCGTTCCACATGTGGGAACGAAACAGTCTCTGCCAAGCCGTT
>NZ_JBHVZE010000013.1:0-3518 GCF_042880135.1 Cellulomonas sp. NPDC058312
GCCCTCGACCCGTCGTACGCCTGGACGCTGTCGACCGCGCGCTACCCCGACGGCCGGAAGAAGTTCCCCGAACTCGGCTTCGGGACGAACATCAGCAACTTCCTGGGCATCAACGCGTCGGTGTCGAACACCGTCTCGGCCCAGCCGGAGGCGACCGACACCAAGGTGAAGGCGATCCTCGGCGACTTCCAGTCCGGCATCCGGTGGGGCGTCCAGCGCGACATCCCGCTCGAGCTGATCCAGTTCGGTGACCCGGACGGCCAGGGCGACCTCAAGCGCAACAACCAGATCGCGCTGCGCCTGGAGATCGTTTACGGCTGGTACGTCTTCGCTGACCGCTTCGCCATCATCGAGAACGCGACGCCCTAATGCGGCGGCTCAAGAACCGGACCTCGGGCGTTCTGGTCTCAGTCGACGACGAGCTTGCCGCGAAGCTCGGCGACGAGTGGGAGCCGCTCGAGGAGCCGAAGCCCCGCAGGGCCCCGCGCAAGAAGGCCGAACCGGCACAGCCCGACGACGAGTGAGGTGGTGACCCATGCCTGCCGTAACCATCACTGTTGATGACCTGCGCATCTTTGCCCCTCAAATCGAGGAGGTGAAGGCGGAGGCGATGATCGAAGACGCGGTGGCTACGGCGGCCGTGGTCGCCCCCTGCATTCTCACCGACGAGTTCGCGCACCCCGGCGCCGCGAAGGCGATCCTCCGCGCAGCGATCCTCCGCTGGAACGACGCCGGGTCCGGCGCGGTGGTCTCCCAGACGGCGGGCCCATTCGGGCAAACCGTCGACACCTCGAACCCCCGGCGGTCGCTGTTCTGGCCGTCAGAGATCGAGCGGCTACAGAAGCTCTGCAACGCCGACGAATCGAAGGCATTCGCCGTCGATACGGTGCCGACGGTCGGGCCGATCGAACACGCAGACATCTGCGCGATCAACTTCGGCGCGACGTACTGCTCGTGTGGTGCGCTCCTGACTGGGCTCTCGGCGCTGTGGGAGCAGCCATGATCCCACTTCCCTTCACGGCCGGCCTGCGCGCCTTCATCGGATCCGCAGAGGACGACCTCGGTAACCCCACCGAAGGGTGGGGCACCGCGGTCGAAACCTCGGCGGTCTGGTGGACGCCCAGCTCGGTGGCCACGTCCGAGCAGAAGATGGCCGGCCACGATCGCGTCGTCGTCGACCTCGTCATGGTCGTCGACTCCGCAACCGCGGTCGGCCCCAGGGACCGGGTCGTCATCGATGGCCGTGACTTCGAAGTCATTGGATACCCCGAGGACTTCGATCACGGGCCCTGGTGGCAGCCCGGACGGAAGCCCGTCAATCTGCGACGAATCGAGGTCGGATGAAGCAGCTCAAGGTCACCCACGCACTCGGCGAGGACACCCACCTTGGAGAACCGGCGTTCTCTGTCGAGGAGGGGGTCCTGCTGGTGTTCGCGGACCGGTCCCGGAACGTCGTCACGAAGGCGTACAACCGCGAAACGTGGGCGTACGCCGAGTACGAGGATGTGCCGTGACGGTCCGGATCCAGTTGCATCCCAATGCCCTGTACGAGGTTCGACGGATGCCGGGCGCCCGAGCCGAGGTCATGCGGCACGCCGAGCGCATCGCCACAGCGTCGGGTAGCGGCTACGCCTGGGGATCTCAGCAGGGCCGCAAGGCTCCGCAGGGCCGGTGGCGGGCAATCGTCTACCCCGAGACGTGGGCGGCTCGATGGGATCTCGGCCGGAACAACACGCTTCTGCGCAACCTTGGGGGTGGCTGATGATCTCGGTCGCCCCGAACGGGCAGAAGACGGCGCGCGCCGCGGTCCTCGGCGGACTGTCCATCCTCGGCGACGCATCGAAGGTGTCCACGAAGCTACCGCCGAACACTGAGTCTCTGGCCACGTTCGTCGTGTTGTCTCTGATCGGTGGCGGTGAGGAGAACTTCGCCACCGACGCGCCCCGGTTCGTGTTCGAGTGCTACGCCCGGACGGAGATCGACGCCGAGGACCTGGCCCACCGTGTGCGGGCGGCACTGAAGTGGGCGCGGGGCCGCGAGTTCGGGGGCGTCCTGGTCCGCTGGACCGATACGGCGGGTCCGGTGAAGTTCGAGAATCCGGACGTCGCCAGTCATGCCCGATTCCAATTCACGGGCGAACTCTCGCTCGCCCTCCAATAGCTCACCCATTCGGCTCGACGCAATAGATGCCTGAGAGGGGCAAAACAATGGCTGTGAACGTACTCAACGCGTTCGTTGGAACACCTCCCATCGATGGCGGTGTCTTCTACCGCGCGCAGATCGGGACACCGGGTCCGAGTGATGCGCTCGATGAGCTGCACGCCAACTTCAAGGACCACGGCGCTGTCGGCGAAGACGGTGTCACCGTCGCGCAGACTCGCGACAACACCGACGTCAAGATGTATGGCGGCAAGACGTTCGTCACCGTGCAGACGAACTACGACGAGCAGATCACCATCACCCTGCTCGAGGACGACAACGAGGCAGTCCTCAAGACCGCCTTCGGCGACGCGAATGTCGAGGTGACCCCGGCAACGGTGTCGCACGGCAAGCAGAAGACGATCTACCACACCGCCGACCCGCTGCCGATCAGCTCGTTTGTCATCGACTCCCAGTCGGGCAAGAAGCTGAAGCGGTACTACGTCGAGAACGGCCAGGTCGTGAACGTCGCCGAGATCAAGGACGTCCACACCAACGTCACGTCGCGCACGCTGACCATCAAGACCTACTCGCCGACCTCGGTGGAACTCAAGGGCGGAAACGTTGTCGAGTTCCGCGACGACGGCGCGCTGCCCGCCGTTGCGAGCCTCGTCACCTTCGCTCCGACCTCCGTTGCGCCCGCGGGCGGCGACCTGGTCCACGTCGAGGGCTCTGGATTCGTCGGCACCACGGGAATCACGGTCGGTGGCACGGCCGCGCCCGAGTTCTCTGTCATCGACGACTCCACCTTGGTGTTCGCTGTTCCGGCGAAGGCTGCTGGTACGTACCCCGTGATCGTTACCAACGCCACCGGGCCGTCCGCCAGCAAGACCCTGACCTACGCGTAGGTCGGTGTGAACTCACCCGGCAGGGGTTGATTCACAACCCCCTTTGCGTCGGGCCGCCCCTGTCGGGTGGGCCTGAAAGGCCCGGCGCACCAACACTTTTCTCCGAATCGAAAGGCCTGACGCAATGGCTTTCCAGATCATCCCCGCGCACGACCCGTCCGTTCAGATCGAGTTCGAGGTGCCCATCAAGGGTCGCCAGAACCCGCTGTCGTTCTCGGTGCCGAAGCTGCACTTCTTCCCGGTCGAGATCTCCGACAAATACAAGGAGTGGTTCGAGGCCCAGGTGAAGGCGAAGAAGGCCACGGACCGCGCCTGCACCCTGAAGCTGCTCGAGCTGCTCGCCCCGAAGCAGTACGACACTCTCGCCAAGCTGACCGACGGCGAGATTACCCAGATCTCGAAGCACTGGGAAGAAGCATCGAAGGTGGGCCTGGGGGAATCTTCGGCCTCCTCCGATTCCTAGAGGACGAG
>NZ_JBHVZE010000014.1:0-3183 GCF_042880135.1 Cellulomonas sp. NPDC058312
GCAATACCACTTAGTCGGTGTTCTCGTGGGCTCGGTTTTGTTTATACGAGACCGCTCACCGACAAGTGGCTCGAGGCGTTCGTCGACGTCGACGTCGACGCTGCGATTCCGATCATCGTCGACCTGCCCGGCTATCAGACGGTCTGGTTCGTCACCGAGTTCGACGAGGTCGAGGACGAAGACGGCAGCGAGTACCTCGAAGTCATCGCGATCAACGCGTGGGAGTACATCAACCGCACGGTCTTCTGGGCCTCGCCAGCCATGCCGGCGGAGTTCCAGCTGCCCAAAGAGTGGATCGGCATCGGCCCGGCGATTTCACTGATCAAGTACTGGTACATCCTCCCGAACCTCGCCCGGTTGCAAGCGCCGTTCTTCTCGCTGCCGGACGGCGACCTGCTCAACCTGCAGTCGTGGAACCTGCTCCGCAACGCCCAATGGCCACTGATGGTCAAACCGACGTCGGTCATCCACGACACCAGCAACATCACCGCGATGGCCACCCGGTTCGAGAATGGCGGCGACGCAATCGTCGACATCCTCAAGACCGAGGGCTTGCAGCTCACGTTCGACCTGTACATCCACGGTGAGTCCGAGCAACCGTTCCCCGAGATCATGGAACTGACTCGCACAACGATGCTGATCGACATCGTCCAGAAGGCGGACCTGCGCGCGTTCACCGGCACGGTGATCGACGGCATCATTCGCACCGGTCTGGAGATCCTCGACGACGGCCTGTCGTGGCTGGCGTACCCGATCCTCGACCAGGACGACTACTCGGACTACTTCCAGAACCTGTTCGGGACCCTGCCCTACAAACCGTGGATCGTCTACCACAAGGGCACGTGCCTTTCGAGTTCGTCGAAGACGCACAAGCCCATGGCATCTCGCGCGACGGTCGGCGGGAAGAGTCCCGGCTGGGTGAACAAAGCTGCCGTGGCTGCCAGCAACGCATTGCTCGGGTATCTCGGGCTCGCGATCGGTATCCCCGGTCTGGCGATTGGCATCTTCGAGGACGAGGTGAAGGACGTCGCGATGGCGTTCCACACCTGGGAGGACAGACCCCGCGCGATCCGGGCCGGGCCGTGGCGGTTCCGCGAGGTGTTCAAGGAGTGCTCGTCCGGGCTGTCGCTCGACGCGCTCGCCGCGATCAAGACGGCCCTGTGGGAGAACCGCGGCTGGGTCTCGCACCGCATCACCGTCACCAACGGAAAACCGTTCTACGTCGGACTGCACATGGGGCTGGGCTCGCCGATCGGATACGAGAAGCGCGGGAAGATCCAGACCGACTACCTGTACGCGATCGACTACGAGGACTCCGACACCAAGCGGGGCAAGCTTGAGATCGAGATCGGGGACGGCACAACGGACCTCGAACCGGGTGCCCTCGCGCTCGGAAAGATCCGCAGATTCGGCGCGTTCGCCAACAAGCTCGCCCTCGCAAGCTGACATCACATCACTCGACAGAGGAGATACCCATGGGCACACGCTCATACCAGGGCTACACCCACTCGGAAAACGGGTGGCCCATCGTCGACACCGCGGAGATCGTCACCGTCACCGTGCCCGGCACCACCCAGCAGATCGAAGTCCGCCGCGGCGACGTCGCGACAGTCCTCGTCGGATGGATGATCTGGTACCACCGCAACGTCGAACCGATCGACCGATTCAAGCCCCGAGACGACTGGGGCTTCTCCTGGGACAACGACGTCCCCAACAGCAACCATCTCAGCGGGACGGCCGTGGATATCAACGCGACCCAGTACCCCTGGACCCGGCTGACGATGCCGGCCGACCGCGTAGCGAAAGTCCGTGCCGGGCTGAAGCTGTTTGAGGGCTGCATCTTCTGGGGCCGCGACTGGGCGCGCGTCGACGAGATGCACTACCAGATCGGTGTCAACGCTGCCCGACTGAAGTCCTTCGCGGACAAGCTGAACAACGGCCACCTGGGCGTCTACGGCATCCCGCAACCCGGCACATCCACGCCCGCACCCACCCTGACACCGGAGGCACCCGTGACAAACATCTGGGACATTCCCATCCCCACTCAGTTCGGAACGCAGATGCCCGCGTGGGAGATGCTGTCGTGGATCGACGGCCGCCTCGCGCGCACCGAGGTCACCGTCAACGCGTCGATGGAAGTGCACCGGCAGAACCAGCTGCTGCTCGCCGCGATCCTCGACCAGCTCGGCGGACTCGGAACCGCGGACGCGCTGCTCGGCAAGGACGTCCCCGGCGGCCCGTTCCAGGGATTCGAGCAGGGCGGCGGCCGCACTCTCTACGACCTGGCCTCCGCCCTCGCCGCCAATGCCGGCATCCCCGGCGCACTCGACAAGAAGGAGAACGCGACCGCATGAGCGAGCACAGCTACCACGACCCGCGCAGTTCGCAGGACATCGACCACCGCTTCGACTTCCACCCCGCCACCTCCGCGGAGAAGCGCGGCGACCACGGAAGCGTCCGCGCAGAGTGCAAGTCGCTCGCGCACTTCCTCGATCGGAACGTCCCGCCGAGCCGTGAGAAGGCGCTCGCGCTGACGAACCTCGAGCAGGCCATGTTCTGGGCGAACGCCGCGATCGCACGCCAGAGCGACTGACCTCTCTCGACCACCCACGCCCGCCCCGGCAACCGTCCGGGGCGGGCGTCCCTGTGCCACCACACCCACCGGAAGGAACATCCCGTGACTTTCTCCACCCCCACACCGAGCCTGCTCAACCTCCGATCCTGGGCAGACCTGCGTGCCCTGGTCCACGTCGCCGCCCCGGTCCTCGCCGCTGTGCTCGTCGCCAAGGGCTGGGCCGACAGCAACCTCGCCGGACTACTGGTCACCCTCGTCGCCGCCGTGGCCTCGCCCGCGATCGCCACGATCAACACCGCGAACGGATTCCGCAGGTGGTTCTACCCGGTGATCGCGGCGGTCGCTGCGGTCCTGATCGCGCTCGGATACCTGTCCGAGTTCGACTACAGCACCTGGCTCCCGGTGATCGTCCTGTTCATCGGCCCCGCCGTCGCGGCCGCGAACACCCCCACCACCATCGACGGACAGGTCGGGAGTGTCACCGACACCGAGTTCCCGCCCGTGAGCGCCGAGGACGAGAGCCGACTGGTCCGCGAGTTCGGCATCAACTACCCCGTGGACCCCGAGCTGGCGCAGAAACTGCTCCGCCACACCGACGAGTCCTGACG
>NZ_JBHVZE010000015.1:0-2553 GCF_042880135.1 Cellulomonas sp. NPDC058312
CAGTCAGGCCGACGCAACACGACGTCGAGCAGCGTCCAGGGCGTCCGCGACCGAGTCAAGATCGTCGTCGAATAGGTCGGCGTACACGTCGAGTGTCAGCGCCGCAGACTCATGCCCGAGCATCCGCTGAACTGCCTTCACGTTTGCGCCGGCGGAAACGGCGAGACTCGCCGCGGTGTGCCGAAGATCGTGCGGAGTCAGCTCTTCAGCACCTGCCTTGCGCGCTGCCGAACGAAACCAGCCGCGCTCAGAGTTCGGTCGCCGAAGGAAGTCTCCGTCCGGCCCAGGGAACACCAGGGCGTCGCGCGGCTTGCCTACGCAATGCGCAGCCAGCTCCTCGACCAGGAATGCTGGTATCGGGATCGAACGCGGCTTGTCCGACTTAGGGGTGCCGACCTCGATGCGTGCGCCGACTTGGACGGCGTTACGAACGACATTTATGCGGCGACGCAGCATGTCGAGATCGGCCACCCGAAGCCCCACAGCCTCGCCCCAGCGAAGACCGCAGTAGGCGAGCAGTAACACAAGCGTCGACCAACTGCCCGCCGACTCGGCCATGGTCGCTACCTGCTGGTGGGTGAGATAGATCTTTCGCTTGGGCGTCTTCTTAGGAAGATTGTCGATCTCACGCGCCTTATTCGACGCGAGCTTCCGGTCGCGTACTGCCCTGTCGAGTATGCCGGCAAGCACCGAGTGCGCACGAATGACGGTCGTTGCCGACGCAGGCTTCCGGATCACCGTCTCCGGATCGCGGGGATCGCGGATCTCGGTAACGAGGTCGGTTATCCATTCCTCGACGTCCACAATTTCAATCTTGGCCAGCTGCCAGTGGCCCCACTCCGGCTGCACGTGAATGCGCCAGGAGGATTCAAGGGGCTGGTATGCCGATGGCTTCAGCTTGGCCTTCTTCGTTGCAAGCCAAGGGCCCGCGAGCGAGGCAACTGTCACGCGCCCATGCCGGGGATCCACGAACTCGCCGTCGACCTTCCGGACTTCGACGCGAGAGGCCCAGTCCTTTGCGGCCTCCTGGGTCATGAAGCCGCTCTTGCTGCCCTGGCTCCCGTCCGGCTTCATGTAGCGAACTTTGTATCTGAGACCGGCCTTCGTTCGATAGGACTTGAAGGTCGCCATGTCTTATACCTCACTAACGAACTTACGAGTCTGTTTATGTGCGAACATATGTTCGAGTGACGTTCGTAACGTCGAACGAACCATCGAGCAAAGGTGGAGTAATGGATCTAGCGGGCGAGCTGTACCGCGCCGTTGTAGTAACTGGGTCGGTCACTGTGGATCAGGTGGCACGCATGACCAAGCAGACGGTGAAGCATGTCCAGGAGCAGATTGGCGGCGAGCGCAGCTTCACTGTTGCCGAGTTGGTCGTCATCGCCCAAGCGCTTGGAATCGACTGGCGGTTAATCTTCTGTGGTGCGCGCGATCGCGCGACCAAGTAGGTCTGTGATCTCCACGCCAAACACCTCGCAGAGTGCCTGCATCTGAGTTACGTCGGCCGGCCGCTCGCCGTTCTCAAGTCGTTGGATGGTCTTCGCGCTGATTCCTGACTTCGCGGCGAGCGCCTCGCGACTCAGATTCACTCGGGCGCGTGCCGCCCTTATCTCGTCGCCAATCATCCGGTTCAGTTTGTCTATATCCATGAGTCGCATTAGACCATAATCCGGTCCAGACTGACACGAGACAAGACCGAGCGGTCCTAATTTGATCCCGTACGTCTTGACACTTGGTCCGTATGGTCCATATGGTGGCCCGCATGGTCTTGATAAACGAACTCACCGCGAGGCGGGTGCGCAGCGCCCGCAAGAACGCGAACCTAACCATCAAATCCCTCTCTCAATCGAGCGGGATTAAGTACTCGACCCTCAAACGGCTTGAGCGGGGCCTTGCTGCGTTCAAGCTGCACGACATCGTTCGACTCGCCGAACCTCTCGGAGTTGGGCATGACGACCTGATTCCTAGTTCGTCCGATCTGAGCGACGGTGCCGAATGACGGCCGCCGATATCCCCGAGATCCCCCAGACGGTTGAGCAGATTGCTCGCCTTCTCGGCTGGCAGGGCTCGGGCACACGGACAAGTCCCAGTTACGACACGGTCCTGAAGGCGTGCCAGCGAGGAGAGTTGCCGGCTTTTCAGCGAGCTGGCCGCAAAGGTGCGTGGCTGATCCTGCCGTCGCACGCCATCGCCTGGCGAATGGGGAAGCGGCCGAGCAGGACTCGAAGTCGCTGCGCATAGAGAAGCCCTCAGGTGGGCCAACACCTGAGGGCCAGCATCCCTCGTTCAGAAGGACGAATCATGAATAACCCTATATCAATCCGGGAATGCGTCATCGCCGAGGTACTCGACGCTGACGACCAGACCTCCCTCGCTGCCTCCGGGCGACCGGCTGGCGCAGGGAACCAGGGGATAGGCAGCGACGCCTAGATTGCCGCGCCCGTCCCCGACTGACCCGGCGCCTGGCGAGTGCCCCACCCCGCCAGGCTCCGGTTCCAACCCAGCACCTCTCACGGAACGAGACCCGCATGTCCGCATTCACGCATGAAG
>NZ_JBHVZE010000016.1:0-2463 GCF_042880135.1 Cellulomonas sp. NPDC058312
GGATTGGAAGTCCGAGCTGCCGCCCGCCAGAGGGCTGCCGCAGACGGACTTTCCGAAGGACATTGCTGCGATGGCTAACAGTGGCGGTGGCACGATCGTCTACGGGATCGAGGAGTCGCAGAAGGCAGCGATCGAGCGCCGCGACGCCGGGGAACTCGACGAAGCCCATGAACGCGCTCTGCGAAGTGCGGCCATTACAGCGATCAGTCCACCGATATTCGGGCTCGGTATCCATGTTCTCGGCGAACCCGGAAATCGAGCGGTGGCAATCGTCGTTCCGGCCAGTGTCGACGGACCCCACCTCATCTACCGAAACGAGTATTTCGGGGCACCTATCCGAAACGACGCCGACACCGTGTGGATGAAAGAACGCCAGATCGAAGCCATGTACCGGGCGCGGTTCGACGAGCGCCGGCACGAGGCAGAAGCGCTCGCGAATCTCTACCAGGATGCGGCCGCCGGCAGGGACATCGATAAGCGCGCCTGGCTCATCGCCGTGGCCCATCCCCGCCTACCAGCCGCCCAGACCACCCGCCCAACTCAGGACAAGGCGCGCGAGATATTCGGAAGCGCTGAATCCCTCGCGCTGACCTACGCGGGCCGTGGTGGCATCCATCCCCTCGAATCGGTGGATCTCCTCAACCCGCGTCCCGGTCTTCGTCGTTGGATTGCAGCGAACACCGCCACTACGGAACGTTCGCGCTGGAGAGAGGCATGGGTGAGCGCCCATCACGACGGGGCCATCTCCCTTGCCGCCGCGATTGGTGGGCACCCCGCCGCGGCGGAGCGGTACAACCCGGGCCATCTCATCGACTCTTCGGCCGTTGAATGCGCAGTCGCTGATCTCATGGGCATGATCCGAGCCGTGAGTGAACGCCGAGGCACGAACGAGTACGAGGCAAGTATCGGGATCGAATGGACCGGCGGAACACCTCTAGTCATCCAGTCGGCCGATAAGTTCGGACATCCTTTCGTGGATAATTCAATCCCTCTGGCTCGCTATAGCCCGGTGTTGACAACCGTCCGTGCGGATGCCGACAGCCTGGGCTTCTTCCAGCAGGTCCATGATCTTGCGGAAGACTGCATCAACCAGGGTGGACTCACCGTCGTCCGGATGATTCATCCACCGTCCCCGAGCGAGGGCTAGCGTCGCCCGTCAGTTCGTCAGCTCTTTCTGGTAGTCGCTGAGGAACTCATCGCTCGGATGGAAGCCGAAACCCTGAAAAATTGACTTGGACATCTGCACGGCGAGCGTACGTGGATTCGCAAGCAATTCAGTGACCGGCACCTCAACGGACGCGGTCAGCGACTCGTCGTGTGTCCTGTGATCACCATGAAGGTCGTGTTTCGCGTGGTCGGCGACCAGGATGCGTCCCGCAACGCCACACAACGTGGCTTCGATCGTCATCTGGGGTGGCGTAGTCGTCGACTGCGCAAGCCGTGCTGCCAGCTCGACTACCTCCGTGAGGTAGAACAGCACTTCCCAAATGGGGATCATCTCGGGATGGTCAGTGAACTCGGTCATCACCACGCGGCGGTGAAGGAATTGCCCTGAGGTTGAAAGCCGCCACTTCTCCTCATGCGGGGTGATTCGCGCGTCGACGTCCGATCCGATACATGCTGTCCGGTTGAGTATTTCTCCGGTGTATGGGACTGGCCATCCGCGCATTCGCACGGTTGACCGCTCGATGATCGATTCAAGCATTGAGCGGCCGAAGCGGTTGGAGCGGAAGGGTTTCGGACGAATCGAGATGTCCCAGTGAGCGAGACCTCGGCGTGCATACTCATCATCGCCGGACCACAGCGACGTAGCTTCCTTGACGAATTCCTCGGTGACAGAGTGCGGCGCGCTGGCACGTTCCGAAATGTGCAGCTCGACGCCGGCGTTCTGCGCGGTGGCCACGAAATCGCGAAGCGCGTTCTGTGTGGCGATCGAGAGAACGTCACGCATCTCCACATGGGACGCGACCTCACTGGTCTCCGGCATGCGCCGGTTGCGCACATAGAGAGCGCCTTGGCGTAGGACCTCATCCTTGCCGAGGTTGTAGCCCTTTGCACACAGGTGGGGGATGTCAGTGAAGCAGTCGACCTGGATGACGACTACCTTGTCGCCGCCTGCCAGTGCCACTGCGGAGATTTCGAAGGTCATCGGTGGGTCCGCGTAGGTCGAGAAAGCGCTCGACACGGTGTCGAAGTCAGTCCACTCGGCAACTTGGTCGTTGCTTAGTCCTTCGATTACGAGGCCGCCCTTGCTCTCGGCGATTCCGAGCACTACGTGTCCGCCGTCGCGTAGGTTTGCCATGCTCAACGCGGCGCGGACGATCTTCGCGAGGTAGTACTTCTTATCCGTATCGACCTTCGGTGCGCCCTTGAACTCGATGCCGCGAGTCTCGTGCCCGACGTCCTCGATGTGCTGCTCGATCTCAGCCGCTGTCAACATGCCCGATGACGTTACCGGCGACC
>NZ_JBHVZE010000017.1:0-2448 GCF_042880135.1 Cellulomonas sp. NPDC058312
CCGCGAGGGTCGTCTGCGGAGCGTCGGGCTCGTCGAGCCCGACCCACTTCCCGGCGGCCGTCCAGTGATTCATCATCGACTCGCGCGAAACCTGGTACTTCTTCGTCGGCTTCGCGCTCGGACGCGCCCCGCACTCCCACTGGTGATAACTGACCATCTCCCAGTACTCCGTCGGGAAGATCAGCGGCGCACCCTTCACGCCAGGCATTCCCGTGAACATCCACAGAAACGCCTGGCGCGGGTTGCGGAGATCGCAGTTCTCCCGCGTGGGAACGCCGGAGCCCTCCCATGCGGGGTACTCCTCGAACTCCTTGAGCTTCGCGACTGCCACTAGAACACTCCCAACTGCTGAAGGCTGGACTGCATGGACTCGAGCCACTCGTTCGCCCGCTCGGCGGGGTCCTGTAGGGCGCGGTCATCACCGAAGGTGGGCTTCCATCCGACGGGCTTCTGGCGATCCCAGGAGAGGTTCAGCTTCGACATCCGCTGGATGTAGATGCGCCCCGTCTTGTCCTTCGGGATGTTGCAGACGCCGCCACGGTCACCGAGGAAGATGTGACCCTGGCCCTGGTCGCCAATGAGGAACGGTCCACCGTCGCCGACTTCCATCTCGAATGTCTCGAACGATCGTGTCGCCCAGAACCCCGCGCGCAACGCCATCAAGGAGCTGATGGTGTAGGCCTTTCCGGATCCTTCTTGGAAGTACTCGAAGTACCTCACCCATCCGGAGTTCTGGGCTCTCGCCAGGGATTTGATCGATATCCAGGCGAGGATCGTGTCCTCGTAGAACGGTTTCAAGATGGTGTCGACGCTGCCGCCGATGGAGCCGATCTGAGCGAGGTTGCCGAGGATGTCACCGATCGCTTGGATGCCAGCGGATATCGCCTCGTTGACACCCGGCATCGAGTGGCCACCAGTGAGGATCTGCACACCCTTGGATGGGGTCTGCTTGAACTTGTAGCCGATCGTCGAGGTGGCCGGCCACACCGCGAACGGCAGTTCCTTCTTCGTCAGCCGGTTGCCGGGCTGGTAGTACTCGGCCGGAACCGCGGTGTCGGTGACGAGCTGCTCGGTGGTGTCGATGAAGTCGGACGCCCACTCCTGGAAGGTGCGCGCGATTCCGTCGAACATGGTGCCGCCGTTGGACGTGCCCGTGTAACTTCCGGACTTGTCCTCGAACGAGACGACCAGCGCGCCGTGCTTGATGTTCGCGCCGGGCCACGGTGGCGGGTCACCCTCGAGGTATCGGCGGATCACCGGAGTCACCTCGGCGTCGCGGATCATCGCTTTCATTGACTCGTGGTAGTTCTTCCACCGCGAGGTCGCGATGCCCCAGATCGCGCCCGAGGCCATCGACTCCATGAACGAGAGCGGCTTGACGACGATCGGCCAGTTCGACTGATCGAGGCTGCCCCAGCTCGCCGGGTTCATCGGGTCGTCGGGAATTGCCCAGAGGCTCAGGTTCTCTCGGAGCAGCTGGAGGTGCAGCGTGCAGGACGCCACCCACGGAACCGGGCCGGGGAGGATGAACACACGCGGAAACTGCACCGCCGCCGGGAGAAACGGATTCGACCAGACGGTGTACCACTTGAGCTGCTCGTAGTCCGATGCGAACCGGGCGACGACGATCTGGTCGCCGTTCTCATCGGATTCGAGGGTGAGGTCGGACATGATGCCGCCCCAACGGGCGCCTGTGTAGTCGACCGTGATCACCACGTTGCGCTTCTCGCCACGCTGCATGCGGCCCCACGAGTCGTAGAGCCACTGCCCGGTCGGGTGATCAAACGGATGCCGGATCTCTCCAGGCCCGGTGTCACCGTCGACCAGATCGAAGTCGCCTGCGTACTCCGCCGTGACGATGTGCTGCAGGTGCATGTCGCCGTCCCACAGCTGCACCAGCGGCGGGATCTCGCGGAACCGCTTCTCCTGCGCGGCCTGCTCCTGCGTAGCCGCCCAGATCGCCTCGCACTGCTCCTCGAGTGACAGCTCGAAGTCGATAGTCGCGGTCATGCCGCGAGCTCCATCCCTCGCGGAGTGGACCAGCGCCGGGGCTGAACGAGCTTGACCATGGCACCTCCAGCGGGAGCGCCCGTCACTGAGACCGGCAGTTCGGTCTCCTGCGTGTACGGGGGAATGACGTACATGAAGTACCGGCCCGGGACCGGCATCTGTCCGAGCAGGTTCGTGTTGTGGGCATCGCGAACCATCAGCTCGTTATCCGTGTCGAGATCGACTGTGGCGCCGCCCTGAATCGCGCCGATGGGCGGCATCAGGATCATTCGATTCGAGTCGTCCCGGGCGCGGAGCTTGTCGATACCGCGGAACCGGGCGCCGGGCTTACCTCGCCAGGAGACGTCCGGCAGTGTCCAGTTGCCGCGGGTGACGATCCATTTCTGTTTCATCGGCTGGTCGGTCGGGTTGGACACGATGACCGAGCCCGACCCCGAG
>NZ_JBHVZE010000018.1:0-2415 GCF_042880135.1 Cellulomonas sp. NPDC058312
TTCCCGCGCCGCTCCATGTCATACCCACAGCATACCACCCCACCCCCACGCAACCCAAACAGTCGAAAATCTCAAAACATCCAAAACTGTTGATCAACAACAAATTACGAACCTTACAACCTGACATTTGTGCACAACATACGTAAATAACTATTTCTCAAGTGATTACCCAAACATATTGCAAATCAACACCTTTCAAAACTGGCTCCAAAACGGACGAAACGGGCACCCGCGCGCCCGCCGACACCCGGCGCCGGCACACCCCCGACACGTCGCCGGCACCCTCACATCACAAACCGGGGACATGTCATCACACCAGGTCACAGCACCATTACGGTCGCACGCAGCACACGGCCCGCACCCCGGAAGTCGGGTGCGGGCCATGCACGGAGAGAGGCGAACTACGCTGCGGGGTCCAGCCAGGGCCGCCCGCCACGGCCCTCCACATAGACCCCACCCGGCGGACCATCGAGCAGCGTGAGCAGCAACTCACGCGCCGCCGGAGAGGCACCGGCGAGCATCTCGTCCCGGTGCTCGCACCAGTCCACCCACTCCCAGCCCGCACCGGCATCGATGCAACTCTCCACGGCCTCCACCGGCTCACCATCCACGAACACCCACACGCTGGTCGGCCCATCCGGATCGCGGACGATCACCGCCTCCACCGTCACGCCTGCACCGCCTTCGTCACGGTGTAGCCGAGCCACTCCGCCAACAGGTGCAGCAGATCATCCGCCGACGGCAGAGCCGCCCGATCCATCCGATCCCGGACCGCGTTGCACTCGACCTTGTCCTCACACATGCACTCACTGTTGCGAGCACCGTCCTCGAGGCCCGAGTCCAGCCCGCAGCCGTCCACCGTCACCGGATCGAGCACCCACCGATCGATGCCGTCCCAGTCGCGCATCAGATACACCCAGATCGATTCCTCGATGAAGTGGGTGCCGCGATTGAGGGCGCGCTCGCCCTGCGACATGTAGACCTCGGCAGGGGTGGGGATATTCGTGTTCGTCGTCGTCGTTGTCATCGTGGGGTTTCCCTCCTCAGTCAGTGGTTCACGGTGGGCGCGAACACCGCACCGGTCAGCAGGGCATCCCTCTGGGCATCAGACAGGCCCACCGTCGCGCCGTTACCGTCATGGGCCGCGAACACCACAGCCCCGCAGAACGGCTGCCAGATCGCCCCGTGAGCGCGCGCAACCGCCGTCGCCATCAGATTCACCTGGGCATCGGCCTGGATTGCGCCCTCATCATCGACCCACATATCCAGATCCCGGGTCAGCCGCACCACGTCGAACCAACGGCACCCGATCGCCGACCGGATCGCCGCCCCAGTGCTCACCCGCGCCCCGAGGTCGATCACCACGGGACGCCCGTCCACACCGATCCGCACCGCCTGCGCGGTCACCGTGCCGGTGACGCTCATGCCTGCACCTCCGTCACCGTGTACTCCCGCAGGTCCAGACCGTGACGGCGGAACCCACCGATCCGGCGGCCCAAAGCCCGCGCCAGCACCTCCCCGTCCACCTCGTCCTCGGCAACCTCCTCGGACCGGGCCGACACCGACACCGACACCTTCGCGGTGATCGTCACCAAAGCCTCGACCGTGAACTCCCGACTGCGCGGCGGCAGCCCGTGCTCCTCCATGAACCGATCGAACTCACTGCACAGGTTGTTCTCATCCGCCCAGGTACCCGCGTCCTTCGCGATGTGCTCCACCCAGTCCGCGTGCGCCTTCTGATTGGCCTGCAGGTGCTCACGCAGCCACGCCACCTCCCGGCGATCGCGCATCGCCTCCGCCAACGACGTGGCGAGCCGCTCCCACCACACCGGCACCGGGCGCTGCAACGACGCGACCACCACCTGATCCGGGCGCACCCGCCCCTGCCACACCGGCGCATCCGGCGAGAGCGGCACCAACGCCACCGCCACCAGACGCTTGTCCTCGGCGACACCGTTCACCGACAACGCCGCCACGTCGGTGCGATCCGCGACCAGCCAGCCAGCCGTCCACGCCTCACCCTCCCGCACCTCGACGAACACCCCATCCGCCGGGAACACCCCACCGGCAGGAGCGGCTACACCCGCCCCGCTCGTCACGTTCTCGACAACTGCAACGTCCACAGACATCACAACTCCAAACCCCCGGACAACACCCCGGGCTCACCGGAGCGGAAAGGTGGTCAACCCCCTCCGCCCCGCATCAATTGGGACACCGAAAACATAGCCCACCCCACCGACACAAACAACCCGAAACACGCTGCACAACAAAAGAATTCGATCCGTACACCGCCCACAAAAACACGCCGGAATCAAGCCCCCGAACACGAAAAACGCCACCTACCCATCCCGTGCCGGGGCACGGGATGGGTAGGTTTCTGACCAGGCAGTTCGGTGTAGCTGGGTGGGATTGAAG
>NZ_JBHVZE010000019.1:0-1900 GCF_042880135.1 Cellulomonas sp. NPDC058312
GCCCTGTTCCCGGAACCCGGGCCCGAGTCATGGGCGACGTGGGGGGACGTGCCCACGGGCGTTCTCTACCGCAGCGCTGCCGATGGGCCAGCAGCACCGGCAATGGGACTCACCCTCACCTTCGTGAACCACGCCGACGGCAAGCGCTGGGTTCAGAGGAGGGACGGGAGGCGGCATCTGTCCGACTCCAACGAGGCGCGTATGCAGCGCCTCGCCCCGTTCGTCCGCGCCGGGGCGGGTGACGGCCTGTGACCGCAAAGAAGTCCCAGCACGAGATCACTCAGCGTGGCCGCACGCTGCACGTCGAGCTGTCGTACACGCGGTTCGCTCCGAACGTGGACACGGTCGTCCTCGGCTGCATCGACGTCTCCGCGATCGACGACATCGAGGTCGCGTTCAATCACGCCGCCTATCAGTGGGAGATCTACCGCGACGTGAAGATCGACGGCGAGGGGGGCTCCATGGAGACCGTCGCGAAGCGCGTCCTGCTGTGCTCGATCCCGGCCTGGTCTGAGCCAACTCGACCAGCACGACCAGCGATCGAAGGGCTGGAGGCACTCTGATGCATGACCCAATGGTGGTGGCGTTCAAGATTCGCCGACCCTGGCCCCACAAGTTCGGTCGACCAGGCAAGACGCCTCGCTGGCACTATCGCCGCGGCAGCTCGTTCATCACACTCGCCGGCCAGGAGTACAACTTCGCGTCGCTGATCACCGTCTGGCACGTCGAGCCGAACGGCGAGGACGCACTCCGCGGTGAGTGCCGCGGCACGAACTGGAAGTGGCATATCCACCACTGGCAGATCCAGTGGTGCTTCCTGCAGGACTGGCGCCGAAAGCTCCTCACCCGCTGCGAATGGTGTGGCGGTCGCTCCGTGAAGCGCGACCCCGTGAACGTGTCCCACTCCTGGACCGACCACCGGACGCGAATGTGGCGCGGCGAGAAGGGGCTGTTCCATCACGACTGCTCGACAGTGGAGCACGCGCAGAAGAAGTGCCTGTGCGCCGACCCGTTGTTCGACTGCGGCGATTACGGGAAGTGCGCGCTCTGCGGCAAGTTCCGCGGCTGGCGCTCGGTGCCCAATGACGCCGACCGGTACCTCGCCAGCCTGCCGATCGGGGCGCGGATTCCCGCCGAGGAGATGCCACGCCTCAAGGGGATCTGGAATGAGGCTCGGTCATGACCGCGACACACGACTGCGGTCGGTCAATCGCCGGCATCGTGCGGGAGATAGACAGCCTGCGCGAGGAGAACACGCGGCTGCTCGCCGTCGTCGACCGTTACCGGCAGGAGCGGGACGCCGAGCGGGAAAACGTAGCTGCGGCCGAGAAGAAGCGCATCGAGATCGCGGTCGCACTCGGATACGCCGAGCTCGTCCCGGGACACGGGTGGCACACGGCGAGTCACGCCGACATCGTCGAGCGTGCATCGAGCCTCACCGCGCTTGAGCTTGAGCACATCGAATGCCCTGTGTGGTGCGACGAGTGCGAGCAGATGGAGCGCTGGAACTCCTGCTCCGAGTGCAAGGGGTCGGGATGTGGTCCCGAGACCGCCTCCGGCGCGTACGCCGAGTGCGAGCTGTGCGCGGGCGACGGGCGCGCGCATTCTGCCGACAAGCCCGGCGTGGACGGTGCGTCATGACTGAGCAGCAGCTTGACCTCTTCGACGAACGAGACTACGACGCCGAGTCAGCGGCGAAACGTGCCTGGCTC
Organism: Cellulomonas sp. NPDC058312; assembly: GCF_042880135.1. Classification (NCBI taxonomy): domain Bacteria; kingdom Bacillati; phylum Actinomycetota; class Actinomycetes; order Micrococcales; family Cellulomonadaceae; genus Cellulomonas; species Cellulomonas sp. NPDC058312. Next base: position 1,713 of record NZ_JBHVZE010000019.1, read on the forward strand.
GATCGGATGCAGCCTGCCGACTGGGTTGCACCGTACGACTGCGGCTACGGGCCCGCCGGCACCGTGGTCCCGGGGTGGCGTTGCCCCGCCTGCGGCGTGGTCGAGCCGAACGGCTACATCCTGACGATCAATCACGGCATCGATCCGCACATCCCGGGGGACGAGGGGTTCCTCACCGAGTGCATCAG
>NZ_JBHVZE010000020.1:0-1806 GCF_042880135.1 Cellulomonas sp. NPDC058312
GATCTGATCGCCGAAGCGGAGGGCGCGACCGACGATTGGGCCCCGGCGCTGCGCCGGTCGATGATTCGCGCGCTCGCGATCGCCAACGGCGAGAAGTCGATCCCCGACAAGTGGCGAACAGTCGACACCAAGTGGCGCTCCCCGGTGTACCTGTCCCGCGCTGCGCAGGCGGACGCTGGTGCGAAGCAGTTGGCAACCGTGCCCTGGCTGGCGGAGACCGAGGTCGGGCTCGAGTTGCTGGGCCTCGACGAGCAGCAGATCAAGCGGGCCCTCGCCGACAAGCGACGGGCTTCGGTTCAGGCGTTCATGCGCAACCGACCGGCGCCGCGAGATGAGCAGGTCCAGGCGACGACCGCGGCCGAGGAGTAGCCCGTGGCCTCGCTGGCGGAGCAGCGCGCGATCCTGCAGGAACTGCACGACCTCGGTCTCGCGGACCTGGACGCACTCTGGCGGCAGGCTCAGGGGTTCGACGACTTCTACGCGTTCATCGTGGAGGCGTTTCCCGAGCTGGCGTTCGAATACGGGACGATGGCGGCCGAGTTGTCCACCATCTGGTACGACGACGCCGCGCCGGAGCTGGCCTACACCGCGACGCCCGCAGAGCTGCCACCGTTCGAGCAGTTCGCTCAATCGGCTCAGTGGGCGCTGAACACCAGCAGCGGCGTCGCCGCACTCGGCAAGCTCTCAGGAACCCTGCAGCGGGGCGTCTGGGGGATGGCTCGCCAGACGACGATCCTGAACGCTGAGACCGAGCCCGGGGCGCGCTGGGCGCGACACGCCTCGGCGAACGCGTGCGAGTTCTGCCGCATGGTCGCGACCCGCAAAGCGGTCTACACCTCGGAGCAGTCGGCGATGTTCGTCGGCGGCCGCGGCAAGGATGTCTCGACGAACTTCGATGAGAACGGGAAGCGCAAGCGCGGCGGCCAGGCAAAGGGCGTTCGCACGCGCGGAACCCAGAAGCTCGGCGACAAATTCCACGACCACTGCCACTGCGTTGCTGTGCAGGTCCGACCGGGCGCGAAGTACGAGCCTCCGGACTACGTCGCGAAGTGGGAGCAGGAATACAAGGACGCGGTCGCGGCGACTCCCGGCAAAGGGAAGTACGGCGCGATCGACGTTCAGGCCGTTCAAGCCGCGATGCGGCAGAACAACAAATAGACCACCCCACCGAAATGGATGGGGACCAACCCGAAATGGGGAGAACGCATGTCCGAGAACACTGCCGACGTCACCGAAACGGCGACCGAGGGCCAGCAGCAGCCCATCGAGTTGCCAGCCGATCACCCCCTGGTGAAGACGCTGGCGGCCCAGAAGGAATCCATCAAGGAACTGAAGGTGAGGGCCGCGCGGGCCGACGAACTGGAGGACGCGCAGAAGACGGAGTCTGAGAAGACGGCCGATCGAATCGCCAAGGCCGAATCCGAGGCCGCTTCGGTTCCATCGAAGGTCGCCGACGCGCTCCGCACCCACCTCGTCGCCCTACACGGCATCGAAGCCGAGGACGCCGAACTGTTCCTCACTGCGAACGATCCGGAACTGCTGCAGAAGCAGGTGGACCGACTCGTCGGCCAGTCGGGCAAGCGCAAGAAGAGCAACTTCGTGCCCCGCGAGGGCAACACATCCACCGCTGGAGCGTCCGACGAGCGCTCGTTCGTCCGCGACTTCTTCAGCGGAAACTAACCCAGAAAGGGAACTCCCATGGCCGTTTTCGGAACAGGGAACCTCAAGAACCTCCCCCGCACGATCGCCGATGGCATGGTCAAGAAGACCGTGACCGGGTCGACTGTTGCCGCACTGTCGGGCCGC
>NZ_JBHVZE010000021.1:0-1657 GCF_042880135.1 Cellulomonas sp. NPDC058312
GTGAAGGTGTTCGCCTGGATCGGATGGGCACGTCGCCGATGGCGAGGGAAACGCGATCGCACGATCGTGTTCGGTCCGCGAGTGACAGTCGGTGTGCTCATTTTCCTTGCGGCGTTTACCGTCACCAGGAACACATCTTGGGGAAGCTGGCTCGCGCCGGCCTGACACCTGGTCGCCGCGGGCACGAAACAGAGAGTCGGTTCACAGATGGCAATGCAGGTCTTTTCGTTGATCGCGATCCTGGGCGCGCTGATCGTCCTCATTCCGACCGCGCTGCGAGTCTTCGGCAAGAGCGACAACGTGAAGGCTCCGGACGAGACCGAGGAGTGAGTTCGGTGCACTCTCGACAACCCACCGCCGCGCGGTCATGATTTCGATATGAGCGATTCGCTGAAGGACCGGGTGCGCGAGAAGCTGTTGCGTCAGCTGGCCGAGGACGGGGGGCACCCAGTCCAGGAGGCGGAGGGGGACGATCCACGATTGGTTTCCATCGACGCCGACCTCGCGGCTTTGGAGCAGGCCTCGGACGGTGATGTGGTGATCGAGGAGCTGGCTGCCAAGTACTGGGTGCCCTGAATCGCCGGTTTCACTCGGTTGACCTGGCGATTTGGTGTTCTTGTTTCCCTTCGCGTAACTTATTCCAGGTCAGAGCGACACGGACACCGACCCCGGCCGGAAGGCGGGGGACACGAGGTTGGACGAAGGCGCCTGGTACATCGGAGGTTCACCGTCGTGTACGGTGGTGCTTCCATCCCGGTTAGATTCTGATCAGCGTCTCGGCTTGCGCCGGTGAGGCTGGTAGGATAAGATGGAACGGTTGCCCCGGAGCGGCCGAAGTTGAGACTTCGGTAGTGATGGTGTGTGCGTGTTCTTTGAGAACTCAACAGTGTGTCGATGAATGTCAGTGCCAAATGTTTTTGGTACTCCGCATCACGGATTGCTTTCGGGGCCTTGGGGTTTCGGGGTGTTGGTGGTGTGGGTATTTGCTGGCTCTTCTCCTTCTTCCGTCGGAGGGGGGTCAGTGTTTGAAATGCTAGTTTGAGTTTTTGATTGCTAGTGATTTGACTCGATGTCTATGACTGATTGGCAGGTTCGCCTGTGAAATCTAGAGTCTTCAACGGAGAGTTTGATCCTGGCTCAGGACGAACGCTGGCGGCGTGCTTAACACATGCAAGTCGAGCGGTAAGGCCCTTCGGGGTACACGAGCGGCGAACGGGTGAGTAACACGTGGGTGATCTGCCCTGCACTTCGGGATAAGCCTGGGAAACTGGGTCTAATACCGGATATGACCTTCGGCTGCATGGCTGAGGGTGGAAAGGTTTACTGGTGCAGGATGGGCCCGCGGCCTATCAGCTTGTTGGTGGGGTAATGGCCTACCAAGGCGACGACGGGTAGCCGACCTGAGAGGGTGACCGGCCACACTGGGACTGAGACACGGCCCAGACTCCTACGGGAGGCAGCAGTGGGGAATATTGCACAATGGGCGAAAGCCTGATGCAGCGACGCCGCGTGAGGGATGACGGCCTTCGGGTTGTAAACCTCTTTCAGCAGGGACGAAGCGAAAGTGACGGTACCTGCAGAAGAAGCACCGGCCAACTACGTGCCAGCAGCCGCGGTAATACGTAGGGTGCAAGCGTTGTCCGGAATTATTGGGCGT
>NZ_JBHVZE010000022.1:0-1653 GCF_042880135.1 Cellulomonas sp. NPDC058312
ACCTGTGCCGGTGCCCGGGCCTATTCCGATCCCCGAACTCGACACGCCGATCCCGGGGGCCCTGTGACCCTGCGCCGGCGCGGGACCGCGCTGCTCCTCGCGGCCGCGGCTACCACGGTCCTCGGGACGACGGCGTGCGCACCTCAGCCGGTCATTCCTCACGATCGGTGCAAGACCACCTCCGCCGACAACGACGCTGGCGCCGGTGGCCAGCTGCGCGCGTCCGGGCCGATCACGGCGCCCACGAAGGCCGGGACCACCACGTTCACCTCCGGTTTCGGGCCACGGTGGGGTACCGAGCACAAGGGCGTCGACTTCGCCGGCGCCGTCGGTACGCCGATCTACGCCGCCCTCGACGGGGTCGTGGTCCGCTCCGGTACGGCCACGGGATTCGGGCACTGGATCGTCATCGATTCCCTCGTCGGCGACACACCGGTGTCCACCGTGTACGGGCACATGTTCGCCGACGGGCTGATCGCCCGTGAAGGCCAGCAGGTCAAGGCCGGTGACCACATTGCCAATATCGGCAACGACGGTGAGTCGACCGGCGCCCACCTGCATTTCGAGTACTGGGAAGGTGGCCGCTTCCAAGGCGGCACCGCCGTCGACCCGATGACCAAGCTCGGCGGCGCCGCAACGACCACCGATACCGCCGCGGGTTCGGACAATATTGAGCTCGCGGCCGCGACATCGCCGATCGACTGCGCGGGCTTCGGCACCGTCGGTGGTGGTGAGCTGGCCGCCGGATCGGTGCCTGCCGAATTCGACCCGTGGATCCGCAAGGCCGGCAGCATCTGCCCCGGCATTCGGCCCCCGATCCTGTCCTCGCAGCTTTACGCCGAGAATCAGTTTCGGCACGGCGCCAACGCCCCGGTCTCACCGTCGGGTGCGCTCGGGCCTGCGCAGTTCATGCCCGGAACCTGGGCGACCTGGGGCAAGGACTACGACGGCGACGGCAAGGTCGACCCCAATTCGATCGGCGACGCAGTCATGGCCCAGGGGCATTTCATGTGCGCGCTCAATGACCAGGTCAACGCCGCGCTCGCGGCCGGCACGGTGACGGGAGATCCGGTCGAGCTGTCTCTGGCCGCGTACAACGCCGGTTTCGGTGCGGTGCAGTCGCACCGCGGTATTCCCCCATATGCCGAGACCCAGAACTACGTCGCGAAGATCGTCCTCGGCCAGGCCAAGTACACGTCCCTGAGTTCCACCGGCCGCCTGGTACCGAATGGGTCGAAGGACGGCGGCCAGGTCGTCGCGGCCGCGCGGCAGTACCTCGGCACCCCCTATGTCTGGGGTGGAGGTAGCACGGGCGGACCGTCCGGCGGTGGCTTCGACTGCTCCGGACTGACCAGCTACGCGATCTTCACCGGCAGCGGTGGCAAGGTCACACTGCCGCGGACCTCGGAGCAGCAGTGGACCGTCGGCATCGAGATCCCGATCGAGCAGGCCCAACCGGGCGACCTCGTATTCGGATCCTGGGCCGCTTCCGGACCGGGTCACGTCGGCGTAGCGCTGGGAGGCGGGCGCATGATCCACGCCCCGACCACGGGTGACGTCGTGAAGGAAGCGCCGCTGATGAGCGGGATGAAGGCACGGAGGGTGATGTGATGAGTGGACTGCCCGCAACTGTTGCAGGAGGACCGAGATGAG
>NZ_JBHVZE010000023.1:0-1557 GCF_042880135.1 Cellulomonas sp. NPDC058312
CGGTAGCTGTGTCGGGGCCGGGATCGAGGTACCCGCATTCGCTGGGCGGATCGTGGCTGCGCCGGGCACCGTGTTCCGCTTGCCGGAGGTGTCCATGGGGTTGATCCCCGGAGCCGGCGGAACGGTGAGCGTGCCGCGACGGATCGGCCGATGGCGGGCCTTCTGGCTGTGCGCCACGGGCGCCGCCCTCGACACAGAGACCGCCCTGGCGTGGGGACTCATCGACGAAATCAGTAACGCCCTGTGCCCGCGCTAGGACGTTGCCCGAGTGAGCTTCGTCAACCGACGTGCCCGCCTGTCTGAGTTCAGGACATGCAGGACAGTTGATGTCTCAGGACATCGAGGACACTGACGACCCGTGCCCGTGACAATCGGGCATGGGTGGAAAAGGGTTTTCGATGAATCCGGACATCGTGGCCACGGTCTCGGCGGTCGCAGGCGGGGCACGGGTGAACGTGTCCCGCCTGTGCCGAGAGCAGGGCATCTCCCGCAATACCTTCTACGTCCTGGTGGGCAGGTTCCGCACCGAGGGCGCCGCAGCGTTCACCACCCGCTCGACCCGGCCACACCACAGCCCGACCCGTACCGGACCCGAGGTGTGTGAGGCCATCGTCCGTGCCCGCAAGGAACTCGACGACGAGGGCTTCGACAACGGCCCGATCTCGATCGTGTGGCGCCTCGAGGCCCAGGGACTCGACCCGACCCCGTCGCGCTCAACGGTGTACCGGGTACTGAGGGAGTGCGGACAGATCGTTCCTCAGCCACGCAAGAAACCCCGTTCACGCCGCAGTTTCGAGTACTCCGCCCCCAACGGGTGCTGGCAGATCGACGGCCTCGAGCATTATCTCGCCGACGGCACCGTGGTGTGCATCCTGCAGATTCTCGACGACCACTCGCGTCTGGACGTGTGCTCGTATGCCGCCCGGGCCGAAACCTCCGCCGACGCGTGGGCGGCACTGCAACGGGCGATGGACGGGCACGGGGTGCCGGTACACCTACTCTCCGACAACGGGCTCGCCTTCTCCGGGAAACGCCGGGGCGGGATGTCCGAGGTCGAACGCAACCTCGCCGCCCTCGGGACCGTGACGATCGCGTCCTCGGTCCGGCACCCGCAGACCTGCGGCAAGAACGAACGCGCCCATCAGACCTTGCGGAAATGGTTGGCCAAGCAGCCACCGGCGGCGACCCTGACCGAGCTGCAGTCCCAACTCGACACCTACCGGCAGCTCTACAACAACAGGCGCCACCAGGGCATCGACGGTATGACCCCGAACCAACGCTGGGACGCAACACATCCGGCCCAGCCGACGCCCGGGCCGGCGGCACGATCGGGATGCACCACCCGCCCCGTCTCGACTACCGGCGTGATCCAGTTCGACGGACTCTCGATCATCCTCGGCCGCCGACACAAGAACACCACCGCGACCGTCTACTGGCAGGGCGATCGTGTCGTCGTGATGATCGGCGACACGACCGTCCGCACACTTACACTCGACAGGACCACGCGTTACCAGAAACTGTCCTCAAAGTCCTGAGACAGATCTGTCCTCCAAGTCC
>NZ_JBHVZE010000024.1:0-1447 GCF_042880135.1 Cellulomonas sp. NPDC058312
AACGCCATCACCGCAAGCACCAGCCAGGCACTATTGGCGGCGAACCGCCCCGACGGCAGGTGCGCGAGCGCGGAATTCTTCAGGTCGGCGTGGACCTGCTCGATGATCGCGTGCCCGCGGTGAACCTTGTCCGCGGCCACGGTGTCCAGGACGGCGGGGTCGGTGGTGGTGAAGAACGCGTGGAACCGCCAGGCGTCGAACAACGTGCCCTGACCATCGGTGTGTTCCCGCAGGTCGGGGATGCGGCGCACCACCAACCGGCCCGGTGTCCGCTCGGAGGCGAGGCGGGTGAACGCGGTGAAGTCGATCTCGGCGACCTCGGCGCGGGAGATCCACCGGCCGGCCTGTTCGTCGTAGACGGCGTCGGTGTATTCGATCGGGGTCCACGCATCCTCGTCGATGGCGGCGATCGCCGCCTTCACCGTCGCGGTCATCCGCACCGTGACCGAGACGTCGGCGCCGGAGCGCAGTGCCGCGGACACGGTCGGGTGCCCGTAGAAGGCCGAGTCGGCCCGCACCAGCACAGACCCCGGTGACAGCTGCGGGCGCAGGCGGCCGAGTGTGGCGAGGGCGTCGCTGACCATCCGGGATGCCCCGCGTGGGGATCCGCAGCCGCCGCGGCGCAGGCGTTGGCCGACGATCACCGGTGCCCGCCCGTCGGTGGTGGCGGTGGCGATCAGCGCGTTCAACCCCCGGACCCCCGTATATCCGTAGCCCGAACCCTGCTTGGCGTGCCCGTGCACCTCGACGATGGTGTCGTCGAGGTCGACGAGGATCCGCCCACCTGATTCGGGCCCATCGACCAGCGGTGTTCGTTCGGCCAGGCCTTGCAGGAATCGGGCGGCGACGGCGTCGAGTTGGCGGACGTGCCCGAAGGAGAACGTCCGCAGGAAGGAGCCCAGCGTCGACGGGGCGTACGGGTGGTCGAATACCGTGGGCATGGCGCCGTGCCGCAGCAACGCCATGTCGTCGATGCTGTCGGCGCCGGCGACCATGCCCGCTACCAGTGCGGTCACCTTCCGGCCCGCGTGTGCGCCCTTGTCGGTGGGCAGCGTCAGATGCTCGTCTGCCAGGTCATCGAGGCCGCAGTCCTGAGCCAACCCCAGGACCGGGATCAGTCCGGCCGCGGCGAGGAGATTGCGGTCGTCGAACGCCGAGGCCGTCACCGGGTGGGTGTGGGATAGTTGCACCCTAGAGATGCCCTTCGTGTCGATCGAACTGGTTCTGTGAGAAGTCCAATTCTTTCAGCACGCAAGGGCATCTCGCCGTTTCGACTCACCTACCCCGACACCACATCGGTGGATCCAGGTTAATAAGTACTCACGGGCCGAAGGCACTCCAGTGGTGCCACCGCAGGTCGTGGATCGCGATCACCGGTCCGTCCGGGCGGCGGTCGACGTACTGCGGATACTTCGCGGCGAGAACGTCGATCGCGGCCCCGCTCTCC
>NZ_JBHVZE010000025.1:0-1446 GCF_042880135.1 Cellulomonas sp. NPDC058312
GCTCTCGACCGAACACTGCTGTATCTCTGCGCGGCACTGGACCGCTATGGCCGAGTCAGCCGCTCGTTGTTCGATGTCCGGTTGGACCCGGAAAAGCAACGGGGCTCACTGACTTCCATGCAGGAACTCGACGGCATCATCGAGCGATTCCCCGACGCAGATGCCAGCGCGATCAGAGCAGTCGCACCCTACGCGTGGATCGCCGGGCAGCTCCGCAATCGCATCCACTCGCTGCCACTCGGTACCGAATTTCAACTCTCCCGCACCTATGGCTAGTCCACCACCGTCGCCGTGGAACTCACCGGCCTCCCTGAACTCGACCCAGAACCGACCATTCTCACCCAATCCCAGCTGGACCGGCTTGGCGTGTGAAGGCTGAGTCGACTGTCCCGTTCTCGCCGAGTACCTACGTCAGTGATGTTGCCACCCTGGCCACAACCTTGTTCAGCGCGACCATGAGATACCTGGACGCGTTCTCCCACTTTCTAATTCGAAATCAACCACAGGTCACCGACCATCTCCACCCGGTCGTAGGATGTTGGGCGGATGAGCCTCGCTCAATGCCCGCCCCGGAACCGAACGAGATGCTCTACCGCCGGCTACTGGGCTGGAGCGAACTGGGCTGAGCCGCCACCTGCCGACAAGCTGACGTAGGTATGTCGCAGGTCGCGTCAGGAAAGTGCTTCTGATAGGCACGGCCGACGTTACGACTCCCGGGCGAAGTTTCAGGCTGACCGCGTCGACTGCAACGACAAACCGAGGAGTGCGGACCCGGAACCTTTCGAATCTTTCGAATAGGTCGCGAAGCGGACACGTACGTGCACAGCCCGCAGTGCACTCGGCGACACCGATCAACTCGTTCGCGCCGAGGACCACCGTCAGATCCGACCACGCGGCGGAATCGTCTCCCAGGTGGGTGAACGGCCCGTGTCGCGTACCGTGCCCACTCCGCCGCCTTCCTCCTGGCGGTCACGAAAAGCCGCACCTCAATGTTGAGTGCCCGCGACAAGCCGGGGCGCGGCCGACACAGGAGTCCACCGATCACTGCTGCGCGAGGTTCACCACGGCCAGTTCGGTTGAGATCGCTGACGTACCGCCCGCCCTTGATGTCGCCGGGCACGACCAGTCGCGGCTGGGCGAGGGGTTACCCGTCCTCGGTGTACGCGACGAGGACGTCGGTGGCGGCGAAGTCCGGGGAGATCATCGTGTCGACGCTGGCGCGACCGTCTTGGTGGCGGCCAGCGCGATCGGTCCGATGATCTCACCCAGGTCAGGGCGGCGGTGTAGCCGTCCGCGCCGGTCGCGAGGATGTCGACCGACAGCAGCGGGTTTCTTCGCGGCGGAATCGACGGTCAACTCGGCGACGGTGACGATGTCGATCAGGCGGCGCCCTACACCGCGGCGCCGCTGCTACATCTGATCGAGAATCACCCAACCCTCACAGAC
>NZ_JBHVZE010000026.1:0-1399 GCF_042880135.1 Cellulomonas sp. NPDC058312
ATTATGCGGATGCTCACTGCGCACTCCTTGGGACGGTTGATCAAGCGTGACCGAACGTCACGAATGTGACCAACTATGGACCAGATTTGGCCCAATGTCCATTATGTGACCAAAAGTCACGTCCTCGACCATTGGTGGTGCCTGTGAGAAGATGTGAACCGCGCACGGCGAATCGAAGGGGTGAGAGTGATCGGTACCGAGGCCAGTGACCCCACGTCGGCGGGTGTGATTCCCGAGTTCGATCTGACCGACCGCATGCGCAAATCGCTTCGCCACGCCGGCCTTAGTGCCGGGGAGATGGCGGAATTCCTGGGGGTTGCTCGGGAGTCGGTCGGACGGTGGCTCAGTGGCGCACGCAATCCTTCGGTTCAAACTTTGAGGCTGTGGGCTTCTCGTACCGGGGTTTCGTACGAGTGGCTCCGTTCAGGGCATGGGCAAAGTGCGGAGGGTGACTAACATTCGCCGGGATCGATCATCCATTCGAACGCGCTCGGCATGTAGTGAACTCTGTCCGCTCGCGTGAATCGGCGACACGCCGCCGTTTGGGTTGACAGCAAGCATTGAGCGCCTTCCGTTACGCAATTGTTACAATAGCGAGCGAGTTATCCACAGGCACCGAATTGGCCCCCAGCTTGATCCACATGACACGTTTGGTCTCACCCCCATGTCTCAACCACCCCTTGAGGCGTTCTAGAGGAGTTCTTCCCCATTGCGGTCTGATCGCGGAAATCGCATCATGGGTCTTGCGGGTCAAGCCCGCCGAGCCGCAGCGGGAAAGCGGCTGCCTTCCTTATACATTGCCGCGACGGCAAGGTTGACCGCAGAAAGGGGCGCGAAATGTCCGACCGCCGATTTGAAAAGAAGGCCACTCTGGGTGCCTCCGGGGCGGATGTGACGTACGTGTCTTCTCGACAGTTCAGCAAGATGGCAAACGCTGAAACTCCGATTCCTTCCCAGTTGAGCCAGAGGTTCGCTGCTCGCCGCGCAGAAACTCACTAAGGGTGCCGGGGTTTGTCTACGAGCCCATCTCGAAGACACACGACATAGGTTTCTTTCAATCTGGTGACGATGGCCTAGATCGATGGCTAGTCAAGGAATCGCTCCCCGCTCACAGCGGGGGGCTTTCCCGTACCCACGTCTCCCGCAAGGCCGATGACGAGGACCGCCAGGTGACGGGATTTTTCACTCTTTGTCCCACCACGATCGTGGACTTTGAGGGTAAGCGTAATGACGGCTACCCGGGGTATCTACTCTGCAAGTTGGCACGCTGCGAATCCGTGAAGGGTACTTCCCACGGAACTGACCTTCTCGTCGAGGCAATGGTTCGGTCCGTGCAAGCTGCTGATGCAGCGGGGGGCCGTTACCTCGTGGTCGACCCCGTTGTCGATGACGTTGACAC
>NZ_JBHVZE010000027.1:0-1154 GCF_042880135.1 Cellulomonas sp. NPDC058312
GGCAGAAGCAGTGGAACACCCTGTGGTGCTGGGTTATCGGATCGGGAATTGCGCCACCACAACTGGCGTGACCGATCCGTTCCGCCATCCGGCCCGACCCTGAGGACTCCCGACAACGTGGATGAGCTGACGCCGGTCAGCGGACCACGCACACCCACCGACAACCCGAAGAACCGAAACTACCACCAATCCCGCCCAAATCACCTCTCCACGGATCAAGGCTTAGTGGTCTGACCCATTAGTTCGTCGGGGGTTGTTGCCAGGCGGTCGGGTCGGCGAGGTACAGGCCGCAGGCGCAGTCGAGTGCATCCTCGACACTGCCGGCGAAGTCGCCGTTGGGCAGGATCGAGTCCTGGTACTTGCCGCTGCTGCCGAGGTAGATCGCGAATCCCCACACACTGGCGGATCCGCCGTACCGCAGTCGCATCAACGGAATCACTGTCCCGTCGGTCAGCACCCCGTCGACGTAGGCGAAGTTGCTGCGGAATCGAGTGCTGATCGTGGACAGTTGCGGCCACCTGGTTCGGGCCCGATCCAGCAGTTTCCAGCGCAGCGAGTTCTTCGTCGATTCCGGTGGTGTCGGCATGTGTGTGATGGTGCCCGATCCTCCTGACTTTCGTGGTGGTCGGCGTGTCGCTGCTTCGGGGATCCCTGTGGCCGGTGTGATCTATGTGCCGTGAGTAATCAAAGTTGTTCTCGGGCGGATGGTGCCACGTGGTGATGACCAGCCCATACCGGGTGGTGTTGACCGGCACCGACCGTCAGGTACTCGAGGATTGGGTGCGGGCCGGGAGCACACCGCAGAGGACGGTGCTGCGGGCACTGATCGTGCTGATGGCCGCCGACGGCGACTCGAACGCCCACATCGCGGCCGAGCTCGGTGTCTGCGTGGACACCGCTCGCAAGTGGCGGGCCCGGTTCCATCACCGGGGAATCGTGGGACTCACCGACGCACCGCGTACGGGACGCCCACCGAAATATTGTCCGTCGCAGGTCGCCGCGGTCAAGGCATGGGCATGTCAGCTTCCTACCGAGCACGAGCTGCCCCTGTCGCGGTGGAGCGCCCCGGAGTTGGCCCGGCAGTTGGTGATCGACGGCATCAGCGCCTCCGTCACGACGGTCCGCCGCTGGCTTTCGCAGGACGCCCTCAAACC
>NZ_JBHVZE010000028.1:0-1015 GCF_042880135.1 Cellulomonas sp. NPDC058312
GGTGTGCGCTTGCCAGAGATACTCCACGCGTTCCCGCTCGATTTGCTCGGTGACTTGGTTTAGGGCGCCTTCCACCCACTCTCCCAGCGAGCGGGACGTCAGCTCCATTACCGCACTTAGAATCTTTGGGTTCATCTCAACTTCGGCGGCACGCCACATCCACTGGCGCAGGATCTCATCCTTGGCAGCGTGATATGCAGTCCACACAGCACGGTCGGCTCCTCTACGTATCACCTCGCGCGCAATTCCGACGACTGCCCCGGCAGGCGCCGGCGGTACAGCGTCTCGTGGGGACGACGCCATCTTGCTCGCCCATTGACGAACGTTCTGACGCGTCGACTCACGAATTTCACGCGTCATGACAAAATCCGTGTTGAACGGGGTGCCAGCCCCAACCAATGCTACGCATTCCACCTTCTCGAGGTCGCAGTACTCCGGGTCGAGGAACCGCGCGGCTACGGTGCGCACCACATACTCAACTCGATCAAGGTCCAGCTCATCTGACACAGAACACATCTCCCCTTCGCACCTATAACTGGCCCCTGGGCCTAACGCCCAAGCGGCCGCCCATAGTGTAGGCATTATGCACTTGCGTGTGTGGTGTATGCCACATGATGATCGGAGTGCCACCAATTAGCGAAGGAACGACCCCGTGATACGCCAGTCGCCTGCAACTGCAAACCCAACAACCTAGTCAAATTGCACCGGAAGCGGCCCCGTCTCTGACCTCTGGCTGTATGAGCTCATGACGTTGGCGACGCTCACGATGCCCTTGACCGACTTGGCTCGATCATGGCACCGGCACCGGTCATCGCTGGCGAGCAGAACCAACTCACGCCGGCTGGTTAGGGTGCGGCCGTCGCCCGTGCCGTTTCCCAATGCGCGATTTGAGCTTCTCACCGGGCCACGGTCAAGCGATGCCGCGCTTTTAAGTAAACCGAGGAGTTCACAGCACTGGACTGGACTTTCTGCTTGAACGCACAACTGCACACGTTTGAGTCACGACGAACACTGA
>NZ_JBHVZE010000029.1:0-1014 GCF_042880135.1 Cellulomonas sp. NPDC058312
GTGTGTACTCATGCCATTTGGCTGGGTTGGATCCGCTGCCCTGTGTGGTTAGGTGTCGATGCTTGGGGAGATGGTCGCCATTGACGTGTCGAGAAGGGGCCCAAGAGGTTTGCCGGTAGTGGCTGCAACGCGGCGGGCAGCTTGTAAGCACGCAAATGCTGCACCCACGATGGCCCTCGGACTAGGATCGCCGGGATCGCCCCATTCCTTCCCTGTGGCTGACGCACGGTCGCGCGCAACCTGCGTCAGCATCTCTTGTGCACGATCAAGTCGAGCGAAGTGCGCACCTCTCAGCACGTCCGAGGACTGCACGATGGCGTCGATTGTGGCCATGCGCTGGGCGAGTTCTGCGTCATCGGCGTAGTCCACGACGTAGTCGAAGATACGGCGCAGCGAAGTCCAGAGCGGTTCGTCGCCGGGGCGGCCCCTGAGCGACTCGACAAAAACCTCGATCACGGCCTCGTACTTACCCGTAATAATGGCTTCTTTGCTTCCGAAGAAGCGAAAAAAACTGCGCTTGGACATTCCTGCAGCGGCAGCGATCTGGTCCACAGTCGTGAGTTCGTATCCCTGCTCGACGAACAGTTGCTGCGCAACGTCGATCAATTCCGCCTGCACCGCTCGCCGCGTGCGCTCTCGCAGTGTCGGTTGTGCAATGTCCAACTCGGAACCCATGCGCACAGCATAGCCCATTGCCCAACTTGACACTAAGTGACAGTTTAGGCGTATGATGCAAACTGGGGCTCGGAAGAGTAACGCAGATCGTGATACTGGAAGGAACGACGCACATGAGTAAGAACTGGTTCATCACCGGCGCGAGCCGAGGCTTCGGCAAGGAATTCGCCCGGAACGCGCTCGGTCGTGGAGACCGTGTCGCAGCGACCGCCCGTAATACCGGCGACTTGGACGACTTGGTGCAGCAATTCGGTAGCGCCGTGCTGCCAGTCGCTCTCGACGTCACCGATCGCGACGCCGTTTTCGGTGCGGTCCAGTCTGCTGTCGAGGAGTTCGGGC